>NZ_JBXWCA010000003.1:0-630013 GCF_057321085.1 Allobosea sp. RIT-PG3_2
GAAAACGAAAACCCCGTCTCGTTCCGAGGCGGGGTTTTTGCATTCGCCGAGCACACCGCCAGAATCCGCGCCAGATCGCCACGGAGCTCAAGCGAAACGCCGCATCCATCCCGCGGCGTGATGACGATGCGCTCGATCATTGCGCGGATCGCTTCGATCGCCTCGTCGCGCAGGCAGGTCAGGATCTTCCTGAAGGCTCTCCAGCTCGATCACGCGCCGGCGGTAGGATTCCGCAAGGTTCAGATGACCAGCACGGCGGGACGATCGGCCGACGGAGATAGCTCGCGTTCAGGGATTGCTTCTCGCGCTCCCACTCAGCAAGGCGCTGTTTCATCGACGAGACCGGCTTGTCCACCATGGCTCGCCTGCGCGGTCGGGCTCCCCGCGGCGAACGCTGCCGGGCCGGCATCCCCAATGGCCACTGGAGGACGACGACCTGGCCGGAGGGACGCGGTCGGAGCGATCGTCAGCCTCTTCTCCCCGACCGCATGCGCGATCTACTTCAAAGCCGCCGGCTAAGGCATGGATTAAACCGAAACTATTCTAGCGAAAAGCAGGCCACCGCGGCGAGAGGCAAGCTTCACATGCATGATCGGTCGCCAAAATGGACGAAGCTGCTTGCGGCATCTGCGAAACTCCGCTTTGCGGTAGTAATCTCGACGATCGGCGGTGAGGACGAAAGCGCTCGCCGCAAAGGTCCACTCGCCGTGGAATCGTCCCTGGCGGTCGAGTCAATTGCAACTCGCCAGCGGAGGTTTGACCGAGGCGACGCGGGCCTCGGCAAGGGCATAGGCTGCGCGCAGGCAGAGATCCTCGCGCCAGGGAGCGGCGATGAGCTGAACGCCGATCGGCAGGCCGCCTCCGAAGACGGGTACCGCCGCTACCGGCAGCCCGACGCAGGAGATCGGCTGCGTGAACAATCCGATATTGGGCCTCAGCGGCACGGTCTCGCCCTTCAGCATCATGGTCTTCTGGCCGAGTTCCGGCGCGACGCAGGGAGTCGCCGGTGCGACGATCAGGTCGACGGTCTCGAAAAGCCGTATCATCTCGTCGTGAAACCAACGCCGCGCCCGCTGCGCCTGGAGATACCAGGCGGTCGGCTGCAGGGCCCCGGCGAGAAAGCGGTCGCGGGTCTCGGGGTCGAAATCATCGGCGTGCTGCCGCAGGCGCTGAAGGTGAAAGGCGGAGCTCTCGCCATTGGTGATCAGGAAGGCGGCCGCGCGCGCTATGGCCGCCCCGGCGATATCGATCACTTGCGTCGCGCCGAGCGCCTCGGCGACCGCGGCAACGGCAGCCTGCGCCTCCGGCATCGAATCCGTCGCGAAATAGCCGCCCGCGATCGCGATACGCAGCCCGGAGACGCCGTCCTTCAGCGTCGGCAAGGTCGGGTCGATCGCCCGGACCGCACAGGCTGGATCATGCGAGTCCCGGCCCTGCATCAGGTCATAGGCCATCGCGAGGTCTGTCACGTCGCGGGCGAAGGGGCCGAGATGGTCGAGCGAATCGCAGAATGGAAAACTGCGCGTACGCGGCAGCCGGCCATAAGTAGGCTTCAGTCCAAAGACCCCGCAGAACGAACTCGGCACCCGGATCGAGCCGTTGGTGTCGGAGCCGAGCGAGATGGGCGCCAATCCCGCGGCGGTCGCGGCGCCCGAGCCCGACGACGAACCTCCAGCCATGCGGGCGAGGTCATGCGGATTGCGGCAAGGCCCGTCATGGGCGTTCTCGCCGGTGAAGTCATAAGCGTATTCGCCCATGTTGAGACCGCCAAGCAGCACCGCGTCGGCCTGGCTCAGGCGCTCGATCAACAGTGCATCGCGTGCGGCCGGCGCGCGCGCCCGGTTGATCTTCGAGCCGGCGCGGGTCGGCAAGCCGCTGATGTCGAACAGGTTCTTGGCGGCGAAAGGCACGCCCGCAAGTGGCCCGAGGGCCTTGCCCGCAGCGCGACGAGCGTCGATGGCCGCCGCTTGGGTGAGTGCGCGCTCGGCGGTGACATCGGTGAAGGCGTTAATAGTCGGGTTGAGCTCGTCGATGCGCTTGAGAAAACCGCCCACGACGTCCTCCGCGCTGATCGCGCCATCTCGGATATCGGTGGCGATCCGGTGGGCCGGTGCGAAGGCGTCGAAACTCACGCGGGCTCTCCGTTGCCGGATTTCCCGGCACGGAACACGCCGGCCGGCTCGAAGGCAGCCTCGTCGAGCGGAGCCTCGAAGACGATCGTTGCCATGGTCTCGGCGATCGCCAGGAACTGCAGGACAGCGGGGCGCTGATTCCCAGTGATCGTCAGACCGAGCGTGGACGCCATTGCATCGCAATGGCGCGCTGCGTCGAAGACGGGCTTGGTGTCGCTCATTCAGCGGGCTCCAGCTTGCCAAGCGGGGCGGCGGCCGCGGTTCTGGGCGCACTCGCGCTCGCCGGTGCATGCGCGCGGTCAAGCCGGAAGCCGCCGATCATCGGGATGAAACTCTGGACGACCATCCGGTTCACGCCGCCTTTTCCTTTGGGGCAAGCGCCTCCAGCACGGCATCCGTGGTCGATACCCAGCCGAAGATGCCGCCCTGGGCCGTGATCATACGCAGGCCAACCTCGTGGAATTCCGGGAAATACGAGGCGCAGGCATCACCAAGCACGAGACAGCGATACCCCCGGTCGTTCGCCTCGCGCACGGTCGTATGGACGCAGACCTCGGTGGTGACGCCGCAGACCAGCAGTGTCTCGATACCGCGATTGCGGAGCATCAGGTCGAGATCTGTCTGGTAGAAGGCGCCCTTGCCGGGCTTGTCGAGCACGGGTTCGCCGGGCAGTGGCGCCAGCGCCGGCACGATCTCGTGACCCGCCTCACCACGGATCAGGATGCGGCCCATCGGCCCTTCCGCACCAATGCGCTTTTCCTTCGGCCCGCGCTGTACCTTGGCCGGCGGCGCGTCCGAGAGATCGGGCCTGTGCCCCTCGCGGGTGTGGATCACCAGAATGCCTGCGGTGCGCGCGCCCTCCAGCACGCGCCGGCAGGGCGCGACTGCCTTGACGAGCAGCGCGCCCGGCTTCGCGGCGATCTCGACGGCTGGCATCTGGCGCTCCTCCCGCAAAGAGAACGGAACGGGCTTTGCAAGGCCCGTGCCTATACCTGCAGGCAGCGTGCTGCCGTTGGGCGCAGGTGGCGCGTCTGCCGCGCAGCTGCCCCGGAAAGGAAAAACGCGGTTCCCCAGCCATTCCCGCCTTCAGGACTCCGAAGATAGTCGCGCTACTCCTTTGCAGAACTCTCCCAGCAAAGCGCCTTGCATAATCTTTGCATGCAATCGTGCTGAGATTGATCACTAAATAGCCAATCAGCCCATGCCACCGAAACGGAAGCCGGCCAGTGCAGACTCTGAGTGAAATCCTCTCTGCCCATCGCGACGGAAGCCGCACCCTCGCGCAGACCGTCGCCGGGAGCTATGCCCGGCTACGCGCGCTGGACGATCCGGCGATGTTCATTGCACTCAAGCCCGAGTCCGAGGCGCTGGCGGAGGCGGAGCGGCTGCAGGCGGAGGGAGAGCGCGGCCGTGCGCTGTGGGGCGTTCCGGTCGCCATCAAGGACAATATCGACTTCGTCGGGCTGCCCACCACCGCGGCATGCCCGGCCTTCGCCTATGTGCCCGCGCAGGATGCCGCCGCCGTCGCCCGTTTGAGGGCCGCCGGCGCCATCGTGATCGGCAAGACGAATCTCGACCAGTTCGCCACCGGGCTTAACGGAACGCGCTCGCCCTATGGCGCGCCACGCAACGCGCTGCGGGCGGATCTGGTGCCCGGCGGCTCCAGCTCCGGCTCGGCCAGTGCAGTCGCTTCCGGCGTCGTCCCCATTGCGCTGGGCACGGACACCGCCGGCTCCGGGCGTGTGCCGGCCGGCCTGCAGAACCTCGTCGGGCTCAAGCCGAGCCTCGGCCTGGTTCCGACAGCGGGCGTCGTGCCGGCGTGCCGCACGCTCGACTGCGTCTCGGTTTTTGCGTTGACGGTCGATGACGCGATGGCGGTGCTGGAGGTGATCTCGGGTGTCGATGACGCCGACCCGTTCTCCCGGCCCGTAGCGCTCGGGCGGCTCGGCCCATTGCCGCCGCACCAGAGAATTGCCATCCCGCGACCCGCCGATCTCGACTTCGACGGCGATGCGGCGGCAGCCGCGAGCTTTGCGCTGGCGGTCGAGCGCGCGCGGGGGCTGGGCGCGACCATCGTCCCAATCGATATGACGCCATTCTACGAGACGGCCCGCCTGCTTTATGACGGCCCCTGGGTGGCCGAGCGCTTCCTTGCGGTCCGCGGACTGCTCGCACGCGACCCCGAAGCGATCCTGCCCGTCATCAGGCAGGTCATCGCCGGCAGGCCCTTGCCCGATGCGGCCGACACCTTCGCGGCGCAATACAGGCTGGCCGAGCTCGCTCTCGCCGCCAGTGCCTCGCTGAAAGGCATCGATGCGATGATGGTGCCGACTGCGCCGAGGCCGGTGACGCTGGCCGAGATGGCCGGCGACCCGGTCGGCAGGAACTCGCTGCTCGGCCGCTACACCAATTTCGTCAATCTGCTCGATATGTGCGCGCTCGCCGTGCCGGTGACCCTGGCCGGGGACGGCACGGCGGCGGGCGTCACCTTCATCGCGCCGTCCGGCCGCGACGCGGCGCTGGCCACGCTGGGCCGCGCCTTTCATCACGCGGCCGGCTTGAGGCTCGGCGGCCTGGACGCGCCGATGCCACCGCTCGCGGAGCTCCCGATCGTCGCCCCGCCCGGCGCGATCGAGATCGCGGTCGTCGGTGCCCATCTGTCGGGCATGCCGCTCAACGGCGAGCTGACGGCATTGGGCGCTACGTTTCTGCGCGCGACAACCACGAGCGAGGACTACAGGCTCTTCGCTTTGCCCGGCGGCCCGCCGGCCCGGCCCGGCCTGATCCGCGTCCGCAACGGTGGAGCCGCCATCGCGCTCGAGGTCTGGGCGTTGCCTGCCGAAGGCTTCGGCCGCTTCGTCGCCGGAATCCCCACGCCACTCGGCATCGGCACGCTCGCGCTGGCCGACGGTACGCGGGTCAAGGGCTTCCTCTGCGAGCAGATCGCGACGGAGGACGCGCGCGACGTGACCGAATTCGGCGGCTGGCGGGCTTTCGCGGCAGCCCAGATCGAGCCTCAGGGCGCTCGCGCGTAACTCCTGAAGGCATCGCGCACGATGCCGATATGGGCGCGCATCGCCTCTGCCGCACCGGGCTGGTCGCCTCGCAGGATCGCCTGCACGATCAAGTCGTGCTCCTGGTAGGAGCCTCCCAGCCGACCGGTCGTCCGGAACTGCGCCCTGCGAAACGGCGCGACTCGCGCACGCGTCATCAAAGTCAGTTCGGCGAGGTAGCCATTATGCGTGCCCGCATATATGGCGGCGTGAAAAGCCTCGTTGGTCTCGTGATAGCGCAGGGGATCGCCCTCATGCACCAGCGCGCGCAGCGCCTGATGCAAACCCTCCAGGCCGCGCCGTTCGGGCACGGTCATGTTGCGGGCGGCGAGCCCCGCACAGAGAGCTTCGAGTTCGGCCATCGCCTCGAACATGTCGTCGAGCTGCGTCGGTGTCGGCAAGGCCACCACCGCGCCGCGATGCGGCCGCACGCTGACCAGGCCTGATGCTGCGAGCTGGCGGATCGCCTCGCGCACAGGTGTGCGCGAGACGCCGAATCGCGCCGCCAGCTCCTGCTCGTCGAGAGGCGTTCCCGGTTCGAGCACGCCCGATATGATCTCGTCGGCGATCTGCAGGCGAAGGGCTTCGGTCCGCGTCCGCGGTGGCGCTGCAGGCTTGGATATCGCTAAGGCGGCGGCGGGGTGGGGCGGCATGATCAGGTTCGGAGGGAAGGCGGAATTGCCGATGCCTGCATAGCAGCCAGAGCGATGGTGGTCATGCCGTCACGCAGCATGTGCTGCCGCCAGCTGCTCATTCGGGGATGACGCTGACATGAGCGCTGACGACGCGCCAGCCTTCCGCGAACTTGATCCAGGTCTGGCTCTGCCGACCGACCTTCCCGACCATGCTGTCGCGCCGGAACATGGTGTTCGCCGTCGCCGTGGTGTCGCCATACGTTGTGATGACGGTGCGCTCGATCGCGCGCATCACCCCAACCGGCGAGCGGGCCGAGCGGAAAGCGGCGATCTCGCTGTAGCCGTACAGGTTTTCGGCGACCCCGTAGCGCAGCGTATGCGGGCTGTCCTTGAACAGCTTGTCCAACGTCGCGACGTCGTTTGTGGTCAGCGCCTTCTCGTACTCAGCGAAGGCGGCCTCGACCTCGGCCAGCACCGTGGGGTCGTTGATCTTCATCGGCAGGCGTCTCCAGAGGCGTCGGGCAGGAACCGCTCATAACGGCGGGTGCGGAATCGCGGTCAGCAATTCCCTCGTATACTCCGCCTTGGGATCGCCGAGCACCTCCTCGGCTGTGCCTTCCTCGACGATCGAGCCCGTCTTCATCACGATCACCCGGTCGCAGAGCAGCCGCACCACGTTGAGATCGTGCGAGACGAAGAGGTAGCTCATGCCGAGCCGCCCCTTCAGCTCTTCCAGCAGGTTCAGCACCACCGCCTGGACGGAGACGTCCAGCGCAGCGGTGGGCTCGTCGAGAATGACCAGATCGGGGTCGAGCGCGATCGCACGCGCAATGCCCACACGTGCCTTCTGCCCGCCCGAGAGCTGATGGGGAAACCGGTCGATCAGCTCGACCGGCAGGCCGACGAGCCGCGCCAGCTCCTCGCAGCGTGCGCGCAAGGCATCGCGTCCCTTGATCGTACCCATCCGCATGATCGGGTCGGCAATGGCCCGCTCTGCGGTGAAGCGCGGATTGAGGCTGTCGGTCGGGTCCTGGAACACCATCTGGATGCGCCGGCGATGCGGCGACGCGGCGAATTGCTTGGCGGGAATCGCGCCGATATCGGTGCCGTCGAAGACGATCCTGCCGCCGCTGGGGTCGATCAGCCGCGTGAGCATCATCGAGGTCGTCGATTTGCCGCAGCCGGATTCGCCAACGAGCCCCAGCGTCTCGCCCCTGGCGACGCTGAAGCTGATGCCGTCGACGGCGCGGAAGGGCGCTGGCGGCTCAGCCGGACCCTTGCCGAGCAGCTTGGCGAAGAGGCTGCCGCTCGCCGGCCGCGGATATTCCTTGATCAGGTTCTCGACCTGCATCAGCGGGCCGGTCTTGGCCACCGGTTTCAGGGCAGCGGCGGCCGTTCTGGCCTCGCCGGGCACTGTTTTCGGCGCTTCGGGCAAGAGATCCGCGAGGCTGGTGTCCAGCCGCGGCGTCGCCTTCATCAGCTTGCGGGTATAGGGGTGCTGCGGGTTGCGGAAGATCTCGCCGGCCAGGGCGGTCTCGACGACCTTGCCCTTCTCCATCACGACGACCTTGTCGCAATAGGCGGCGGCGAGGCCGAGATCGTGCGTGATCAGGATCGTCGACATGCCACGCTCTCGGGTCAGTTCTACGATCAGGTCCATCACCGCCTTCTGGGTGGTGACGTCGAGGCCCGTCGTCGGCTCGTCGGCGATCAACAGCTGCGGCTGGCAGGCCAGCGCGAGCGCGATCACGACGCGCTGGCACATGCCGCCCGACAGCTCGAACGGATAGGCGTCGTAGCGCTCCTCGGGGCGGGCGATCTTGACCTTGGTCAGCGCCTCGACAGCCTTCTCCTTGGCCGTCGCACGCGTCGCCTGGACATGCTGCAACAGCACGTCCTCGATCTGCTTTCCGACCTTGCGGATCGGGTTGAGCGCCGCGCGCGGGTTCTGGAAGATCATCGAGATCTCCCGCCCGCGCAGATCGCGCATCTGGGTCTCGTCGGCTGCGACGAGATCGACGCCCGAGAACGAGATCTTGCCTTCGGCGACGCGGCCCGCGCGATCGAGAATCCGCACCACGGCATAGGACGTGACCGACTTGCCCGAGCCGGACTCGCCGACGATCGCCACCGTTTCGCCCTTGGCGACGCTGATATCGATCGATTTGACCGCCTGCACCGCGCCGCGCCGGGTGGCGAACTCGACGGTGAGGTTCTTTATCTCGAGCAGCGGCACCGCGGTCATGTCAGTTCCTCCGCTGCGGGTCGACGAGATCGCGCACGCCATCGCCGAGCAGGTTGAAGCAAAACACGGCGATCATCAGGGCGAGGCCCGGGAAGAAGGCAATCCACCACTCGCCGGAGACGATGAAGCTCGCACCCTCGGCCACCATGATCCCCCATTCCGGCGTCGGCGGGCGCACGCCCAGCCCGATGAAGGAGAGACCTGCCGCATTCAGGATCGCGTAGCCCATGGTCAGGGACATCTGCACCGCCATGATGGGCATGATGTTCGGCACGATCTGGGTCAGGAGCAGCCGCCAGTCGGAATTGCCCGAAAGCCGCGCCGCCTGCACGAAGCCGGAATCGCGGCGCACATTCGCCTCGGCGCGCGCGACGCGGGCATAAAGCGGGAAGTTGATGATCGCGGTCGCCAGCACGATGTTTCCGACCGAGTTGCCGAGCGCGGCCACGATCCCCATCGCCAGCACGAACAGCGGAAAGGCCATGATCGTATCGGCGATGCGGCCGACGACCTTGTCGACCCAGCCGCCATAGAATCCGGCCATGACGCCGGCCAGTCCGCCCATCAGGAAGACCAACGCCACCGAGAAGATCGCGATCGAGAAGTCCAGGCGCGTCGCCGCCACCACGCGGCTGAAGATGTCGCGGCCGAGCTGGTCCGTGCCGAACCAGTGCGCCCGGCTCGGCGCCTGCAGGGCGGCGTTGGTGTTGCTCGCCAGCGGGTCGTAGGGAACGATCGAAGGGCCGAAGATCGCCGCCAGCAGGATCAGCGCGAACAGTCCGAAGGCGAGCCCGGTGACCGGGTTCTCGGCCACGATGTGGCGCGCATGC
The DNA here is from genome assembly GCF_057321085.1 of Allobosea sp. RIT-PG3_2. Classification (NCBI taxonomy): domain Bacteria; kingdom Pseudomonadati; phylum Pseudomonadota; class Alphaproteobacteria; order Hyphomicrobiales; family Alloboseaceae; genus Allobosea; species Allobosea sp. RIT-PG3_2. The sequence continues at coordinate 8,896 of NZ_JBXWCA010000003.1, forward strand.
GTCCACAAGCTGGTGGAAGGCGGCGCTTCGAAGCGCAGCGCCGGGGCGGGTTCGACTGTCGGGGCGGGCGCCGGCTCGACCTTGGCGATGTCGTTCACGGGCTTCACCCCTCCAGCCTTACGCGGGGATCGATGACCCCGTAGAGCACGTCGATCATCAGGTTCAGGGCGACGTAGAGGATCGCCATTGTCAGCACGAAGCCCTGGATCGGCGCGTAGTCCGACGCGATCAGCGCCTCGACCGCGTAGGAACCGACGCCGGGCCAGGCAAAGACCTTTTCGACCAGCACGTTGGCACCGAGCAGGAAGGAGAACACCATGCCCAGCGTCGTCACCACCGGCAGCATGGCGTTCCGGAAAGCATAAGTGCCGATGACCTTGCGGTTCGTCAGGCCGCTGGCGCGCGCCGTGCGCACGAAATCGGCGCCGAGCACGGCCAGCATCGATGCCCGCGTCATGCGGGTAATCGGGGCCAGCGAGAAGATGGCGAGCGTTACCGCCGGCAGGATCAACTGAGCGAAAGCCCCCCGGAAGGTCTCGAAATCCCGCGCTACCAGGGTGTCGATCAGGAGCAGGCCGGTAACGCGAGGCGGCTCGGAGGCGAAGACGTCGAGCCGCCCGAGCGGCGCCGGTGACCAGCCGAGCAGAAAATAGAAGACGTAGACGAGGAGAAGCCCGGTGAAGAACACCGGCAGCGAGACGCCCGCGGTCGCCACGACGCGGCAGAGATGGTCGATCCAGGAACCCTGCTTCACAGCCGCCAGCACGCCGAGCGGCAAGGCGACCGCCATGGCGAGCAGCAGCCCGGCCAGCGTCAGTTCGGCGGAGGCTGGCAGGCGCGCGGCGAGGTCGGCCGTCACCGGCTGGCCGGTGGTCAGCGAGGTCCCGAGATTACCCTTCACCAGCGCGGTGACGTAGGACACGAACTGCACGGGCAGCGGCTGGTCGAGCCCGAGCTTGGAGCGGATCTCGATGATCGCCTGCGGCGAGGCGGCAGGGCCGGCGAAATAGGCAGCCGTATCGCCCGGCAGCACCCGCGTCAGCAGGAAGGTGACGATGATCACGCCGACGACCGACGGGATCGTGGTCATCAAGCGCTGGCCGATCATGCGCAGCATGGCGTCTTCCCTTCATCCAAACGCGCCGTCATTCCGGGCGGAGCGAAGCGGAGGCCCGAAATCATCGTAGAAAGTCGCGCCTTACGATGGATTCCGGACCGGCGCCGCTACGCGGCTTGCCCGGAATGCCGGTGAGGTTCCTCGGCCAGAACCGCTCACCCCTTGGTGAGGTAGCGGAAATCCGGCTCGCGGCAGGGCTGGAACTGGTAGCCGCCGATCGACTTCTGCAGCGCCACGTCATGAGTTGGCTGGTTGATCGGCACCATCGGCACCTCGTTTTCCACCAGCTTGATGAAGTCGATGACGTTGGCGTCGTAGGCGGCCTTGTCGGGCGCGAAGCGGGCGGCATCGACGAGCTTGTCCAGCGCCGGATTCTGGTACGCGGCGATGTTGAAGATCGAGTTGTTGCCGTGCATCGTCCAGAACAGATAGTAATCGGGATAGTCGAGCCAGCCAGCGAAACGGTTTAGCACCATCGGGTTGGTCTTCTTGGCGATTTCGGTGCGGAAGTTCGCGCCTGGAACCTTGTTGATCTCGACGGTTATGCCAATGCCGGCCAGCGCTTCCTTGATCAGCACCGCCATCGGCTCGGCGACGGTCGCATTGCCCGCGTCGAAATACAGCGTCGTCGAGAAGGGGCCGCCTGCGGCATCGACGAGGGCCTTGGCCTTGGCGACGTCGCTCTTATAGGGGAAGGGCTGCGGCCAGGCGACTTTCGGCTCGGTGCCGCCCGACATATCGACGCCGCGGCCGAACAGCGAGGCCTGCAGAATCTTTTCATAAGGCATCACCCAGGCCACGGCCTGGCGCAGGCGCACATCCTTGAACGGGCCGACCTGCGTGTTGAGATAGCAGCCCCAGACGCCGTTGGGGATCGGCACGCCGACGACGTTGACCTTGCCCGCGTCGAGCAGGTCCTTGAAGTCCTTCGGCGGCAGACCGTATGAGACGTCCGCATCGCCGCGCTCCATCAAAGCCCTGCGGGTCGAAGGCGAGGCGATGTCGCGCGCGATGATGCGGCGCAGCTGCGGCAGCTTTCCGCATTTCCAGTCGTCATTGCGGACATAGATCGTCTCTACGCCCGGCTTCCAGCTCTCGACCTTGTAGGCGCCGGAGCCGGCGACGTTGTTCTTCAGCCATTCCTTGGCATGGGGGTCGCCACCGCCATTCTTGATCGCGAGCTCGGAGTCGAAGACGAACGGGATCGTGACCGCGAGGTTCGGCAGTGTCATCTTGTCCTTGCGGACGAAATCGACGCGAAAGGTCTTCTCGTCGACGACGACGAATTGCTCGGGCTTCTCCAGCGAGCCGGCATTCATCTGCGTCGTGGCGAAGCCGCCGATCGTGCAGGCGCGATCGAGCGACCACTTTACGTCGGCCGCAGTGACCTTGCGGCCCGAATGAAAGGTGACGTCGCGCAGCTTGAAGGTGCAGCTCATGCCGTCCGACGCGACCTGCCAGCTCTCGGCCAGCTCCCCCTCGAGCTCGCCCATCGAGATGGTGTTGCCGCCACCGCCGGAGATCGGCACGGGTTTGAAACGCAGCAGGCGGTCATAGCAGTTTAGCGCGACGCCATTGACTGGCTGCGACGAGCCGATGCCCTGCATGTCGAGGCTGTTGGGCCCGTACTCCTGAACCAGCAGCAGGGTTTCAGCCCGGCCCACGGCCTGGGCTTGCGCCTGGCTCCGCGCGACGAACGGCGCGGCAAGACCTGCGGCGATGGCGGTGCGGCGTGTGATCATCGGTTGGAGACCCCTCGTTTTGCCAGTCGGATGTCGCGGCGCGCCGGATGATGGGAAGCACCCCCGCAGACCGCGCGTTCGGCCGCAGCGCGAGCGCTGTCTCGGCGCGTGGCGGCTCGGGCTGGACTCGGACGAAGATGCGGTTTGGCGTCGGCGCACATGGCGCTTTAAAAGCACGTAGCGTGCCAGCGGGCAGGGAACTGAAATGCTTTCAAAAAGGCGCGCATCGACGAATGCGTACGCCGCGTTGTATGCAATGCGCAGAAATATGCCTATAAAATGGGCTGTTATACTAGATGCCCTAGCCTGCACCGCTCAGTGCGGCGCGGATGCCGATCTCGGCCGAATCGAGAATGCCGAAGCCGGCGGTGGGTTCGCTCAGCCGAGCGGCATAGCCCGACAGATTGGTGCTCCAGAACACGACGGTGTCGAGCGACGACCGGGCGGCCAGATCCCGGGCCTTCGCCAGCAACGTGTCGCTACCGACATAGGCGGCATCGAGATTGTCGACGATGCCGAGCCAGCTATGGTCGACGATGTCCACACCCTGTGAGCGGAACCTCTCGAGGATATCGAGGGATTCGATCTCGTCGCCCTGAGTGACGAACCCGATCCTTTTCTCAGCCGCCGCCGTCAGGAGCGCGACCGCCGCGAGCGACGTTGTGACCGCCGGGATTCCCGTCCGGTCCTCGATCCGCCGGCACAGCTCGCGATCGGCGTCGAAGCCCAGCGCTGCCCCGCGCGTCGCGTTCCAACAAATCACATCGACGCCAGCATCGGCCAGCAGCATGGCAGCGCCGTCGAACGGTTCGAGCCTGTAGCCGGGCGCTGTACCGGTCTCGATGATCCCGCCCTAAGGCACGCGCGCGATGCAGCAATCGATGTGCGGGTGGCCCGCAAGCATCTGGCCCGCCACGCGCTCGACGACCCTGTTGGACGACGGGACGATCAGGCCGATGGCGCGGCGCGAACAAGCTGTCTCGGACATGGCAGGCCGCGTGCTCCGGCTGATAGGGGCGCCGGATATGAATCCAGCTGGCATATCGCTTTGCGATCAATAGCCTTCATCTGTCGAGTGAATGCGCCCACGCATGCAGTGGACGACAGCATGTCCATCTGTCCGCCTATCGACCAGGCACCACGCCGCTCCGACCGAAATGTCAGATCCCGCGGTTTCTCGATGTCCGGGATCGGCGCATTTGCCCATTGCCGCTTTGGCCCATGCCCAAGAGCGTTTTCAACCGGCCGTATGTTGCTCGTTGGCTTTGGCGCTTCTCAAGGAAGCGACAATGGTCCAGCCAACGATTGCGATGGTGATCGCGGCGAGGACGGCAGCGATCGGGCGGTCGACGAGGCCGATCAGCCTGCCGTCGGATTTGATCATCGAGTTGATGAAATACTCCTCCAGCAAGGGCCCGAGCACGACGCCGAGGATGACCGGCGCGACGGGGAAATCGTTTTCCTCCAGCACGAAGGCCAGCACGCCGAAGGCGAGCATCAATCCGACGTCGAACAGCGAGTTGTTGATCGCGTAAGAGCCGACAATGGCGAACAGGAGAATGATCGGCATCAGCATCCTGCGCGGCACGCTGGGTGACGTCTCAACGTCAGCTCCAAGCGAGACGCTGCCTATCAGCGCAAAACTCTCCCCATCCGAGCTCGCGACCAGATGCACTCGATGCCGGCTCGATTCTTAATCCCTCACGGGGTTCGGCTGCATCGTCTCGACGTTGTCGAGCACGCGGCGGAGCAGCCGAACCAGGGTCGTGACCTCGGCATCGGACAGCCCTTCGGTCATTTCGGTATTGGCTTGTCGCAGCGCTTGACGCCCTGCCGGCAATTTTTCAATGGCGGCGTCCGTGAGTGAAATGAGGCTGCTGCGGCGGTCTCGCGGATCGGGCTCTCGGCGGACGAGCCCATCCCGCTCCATACGCCCGAGAAGCTGCGCCATCGTCGGCTGCTCGACCTTGGCGAGACGGGCGAGCTCGGACTGAGCCAATCGTTCTCCGTTCCGCAACATCGAGAGCACCGGCAACTGCGCGGTGGCGAGACCGAGCGGGCGCAGCCGCGCATCGCCGACGCGTGTCAAACCCCGCGCGATGCGGCTCAGATAATGTCCGGGGTGTTCGAGCGGTTGCCAGCCATCGTCGTCGAGCGCCATTGCATAGCATCCTATGTTTAGTTATATAGCATCCTATCTAACTAAAGGAACGGCTTATGACAATGATGGGAACGATCGGCATCGTTGGCGGTGGACCGGGCGGACTAATGCTCGCCAGACTGCTGCAACGGCGCGGGCGAAAGGTGGTCATTTTCGAACGCGACGCCAACATCGACGCGCGGCCACAGGGCGGCTCGCTCGACATGCATGCCGAAACCGGCCAGCGCGCGATGCGGCAGGCTGATCTCGAACACGCATTCGCAGCGGAGGCTCGCCCGGAAGACCAAGGCGACAGGTTGTATGACCAGCATGGCACGCTGCTGTTCGACCGCGATGGCTCGGGAGACGACCGACCCGAGATCGACCGCACGGCATTGCGTCGCATCCTCGTCGACTCGCTCGAACCCGGCACGATCCAGTGGAGCGCGAAAGTGGCAACGGTCGAGTCTGTCGATGGCGGCGTGCAAGTCGTCCTCGACGGCGTCTCCCACCGCTTCGCTGCCGTGGTCGGTGCCGATGGGGCGTGGTCGCGGGTTCGCCCGTTGCTCACCGATGCACGACCCGCTTACGAAGGCGTGACACTCGTCGAGCTCGGGTTCGACGTCGCCCGCCACCCGCATGTCGACCGGCTCGTCGGGAGCGGCAAGATGTTCGCGGTGGGTGCCAATCGCGTGCTGATCGCGCAGCGAAACGGGGACGGTCATATCCGCGGTTACGCTGGGCTACGGATGAAAGAGGACGAAGCACGTCGCTGGGCGCAACTCCCTGGCGAAGAGGTCCGGGCTCATGTGCTGGATGCCTTCGCGGAATTCGCCCCCGCCTTGACCAAGCTGATCATCGACGGCGATCTTCTCGCGGTACGGCCTCTATATGCCCTTCCGATCGGGCTGGACTGGGCTCCGGTACGGGGGATCACAGTGATCGGCGACGCGGCGCATCTGATGTCGCCGTTCAGTGGCGAAGGCGTGAACCTCGCGCTCGCCGACGCAGTCGATCTGGCGGAGGCGCTGACTTCGGGTAAAGGCTGGGATGCGATTGCAGCGTTCGAGGCGATGATGGCCGGTCGCGCGGAGGAGGCTGCGAAAGGCGCGGCTGCCGGGCTCGACAGCGCCGTCTCTTTGCACGGGGTGGCGCCGGTGCTTGAGCACTACAAGGAGCGTGTCATCGCTTCGAGCGACCGACTCTCGGTTTGACCTGCCTGTGGAAGACCCTTCCGGCAGGAGCGGCATCGGTCGATCCAGGCGCTCGGATCACCCTGGATCGCACCTCGACCAAAGCGTCGTAGGGACGTCCGTTGTTCGGCGAGCGGTCAACGGCCGCGACGGGCCTGGGACCAAGGCATCGCCCATATGCGACCCCGCTCTTCAAGAAGATGCCTTATGCACGATCAGGCATAGCAGTTGAACATTCGCCAATGAGGCGAATGGATCAACGTTGGTCCAGTTCACATTCGAAAGGCGGACAACGATCAGGTTACCTTCCAGGACCAGTTCCACTGCCGCCATTCACGCCCCCGATTTGAAACTGGGTAAGCTTGACGCCTCCGCGCTCTGCCGTCGCGGCGATATGATCCATCATGGCCTGCGCACTCTTGACGAAGCAGCCGGTTTCCAGCGCCTCGACGATGAGCCGGTGCTCGGCCGCCGTAGATTCCAGCGTTTCCATGCGGCTCATGGGAATGCGCTGGGCCTCGAGGATGACCCTATGCGCGCTCATGAAGCTCCCGATAAGCACCGTATTTCCGGAGGCCTCGACGATAATGACATGAAATTTCCGGTCGTTTGACGCCAGAGAAACAAGGTCTTGCCGCGTCGCCGCCTCGACCATCGCGGCAAGGCACGCCTTGAGCTCCTCCATGATGGCTGACGTCATGCGTGTGGCCGCCAAGCCCGCAGCATACCCTTCCAGACTATAGCGAAATTCGTAGACTTCCTTTGGCGCAGCAAGCCCGAGGTGACGCCAGTGCGGCACCCTGGCTTCCGGGGCGACCACGAATACACCTTTCCCGACCTCGACTCGCAAAAGGCCGATCGTCTCGAGAATCGAGATCGCCTCGCGCAGGGACGATCGGCTGATTCCAAGCTGCTCCGACAAGATGCGCTGTGACGGCAGCTTTTGACCGGGTTCCACCTGCCCCCGCTCGATCATCTCCTGCAGTTTTCTAACCGTCTCGTGAGGCACCATGTGGCGCTCGGGAAGGTGTGACGATTGCATTTCGGCTCCGACGGCAAACGAAGAGCGCACTCCCTGAGAAGCCCGCGATTGACACAGCATTGCTCGGATGCTTGGTTCTCAGCAAGTGGTCAGACCGGTCGGATGTCTTGGAGGTTTAATGTCGTCGACGCAGCCTGCAAGGATCGTTCCGGCAACCTATTGGGGTCAGCGCTTTGCCGTGCTGCTGCTTTGCACCGTCGTCGGCTGGCTGATCGTGCAGGTGGCGCGCACAGACAACGTTAATTGGTCGGTCATTCCGGAATATCTGTTCAACGCTTCGATCCTCTCCGGCATTCGCCTGACGCTGTTGATGACGTTCCTCGCCGTGGCGATCGGGGTCGCCGGCGGCATCGTCTTGGCCGCGATGAAGGAGTCGCGGAACGCCATGCTCTCGACCGCGGCGGGCATTTACATCTGGTTTTTTCGCGGCACGCCGCTGCTCGTTCAGCTGATCTTCTGGTTCAATATCCAGCTGTTCATTCCGTCGGTCGGCGTCGCGGGCTATTCGATCAATACCAATGCGCTTGTGTCGCCGTTTACGGCGGCCCTGCTCGCGCTCAGCCTGAATGAAGCAGCCTATATGGCCGAGATCGTGCGAGGCGGGCTTCTGGCGGTCGACAAAGGGCAGTCGGAAGCTGCAATGGCCTTGGGATATACGCCTGGGCAGACCTTTCGCAAGATCATCCTGCCTCAGGCAATGCGCGTCATCATTCCACCGATCGGAAATCAAACGATCTCGATGCTGAAGACGACGTCGCTGGTTTCTTTCGTGGCAGCCCAAGATTTGCTGACACGAGTCCAAAATATATATGCAAAGAACTTTCTAGTGATCGAGTTGCTGTTCGTTGCGGCTATCTGGTACTTGGTGATGACGAGCGTTGCCACGGTTATACAAGGTTGGATCGAGCGCAGGTTGAGCCGCGCTTCGACCAGACGGCCCGCGCGGTTTTCTCCGAGGCAGCTCGCAGCAAGCGCAGGGCAGGCATGATGACCGGGCAAGAATTCGTGGTTCAGGCCGAAGGGGTCCGCAAATCCTACGGCTCGATCGAGGTGCTAAGCGGGATCGATCTCAATCTCAAAGCCGGCGAAGTGGCCTGCATCATCGGGCCTTCCGGAAGCGGCAAGTCGACCTTTCTGCGTTGCATCAATCATCTCGAAAAAATCGATGCCGGACGGATTCTCGTGAACGGCAAGCTGGTGGGCTACCACCAGCGAGGCAACACGCTCTACGAGATGAAACACGCTGAACTGGCCCGGCAACGCCGGGACATCGGGATGGTTTTTCAGCGGTTCAATCTGTTCGCGCATCTCGATGTGATGACCAACATCACGCAAGGTCCCATGCTCTTGAAGGGCGAAGCGAGGGACGTGGCGGTCGAGAACGCGCGACGGCTTCTCGCTATGGTCGACCTTCGCGAGAAGGAGCATGCCATGCCGGCAGAGCTTTCCGGCGGGCAGCAGCAACGTGTTGCGATCGCGCGCGCACTCGCCATGAAACCCAGCTTGATGCTGTTCGACGAGCCTACCTCCGCGCTTGATCCAGAGCTGGTGGGCGAGGTGCTGGCTGTGATGAAGCGACTCGCACGGGAAGGAATGACCATGCTGATCGTCACACATGAGATCGGCTTCGCGAGGGAAGTCGCGGATCGCGTGGTCTTTATAGACGGGGGATTGATCGTCGAGGAAGGCCCGGCTCGGGAAGTTCTGCAGAATCCGCAAAAAGATCGGACGAAGAGTTTCCTCAGCCGGATCAACAATCACAATTGACAGGGGAATTGTTCAAATGACGAGAAGGCTCAAAGCGGTCGTCCTGGCCGCCGCTATCGCATGGACGTGTTCGGCGGCTGCGGGAGAGCGCATTGCCGGCCTTTACGACATGTTGCCCGAGCGTATCCGCAACGCAGGTGCGATCATGGCCGCCAGCGATCCGCAGCAACCGCCCTACGACTTCTACGATGAGGACAACAAGACCCTCATCGGTGTCGAGCAGGAGCTTCTGGCCGAAGTAGCGTCGCGCATCGGAATTCCAATCAAGGTGTCAGCTGCTCCGTTTCCCAGTATCATTCCCGGCATCCAGTCTGGGCGCTTTGATCTCGGAGCGTCTGCGTTCGGGGACTTCGTCGAGCGCGAAAAGATCGTCGATATCATCGATGTGAACTATGAGGCCGCCGGTCTCGTGGTCGTTGCGGGCAATCCGCTTGGCATCAAGAAGCTCAGCGACATGTGCGGGCACCGCGGCGCCGCCCACCAAGGCTCGACCCCGCTCAAGCTCTTCGAACTGCAGGCTCAGAAATGTCGGAGTTCGAAGCCGCTTGAGATCATGGAGTTCCCAACCAGCGATCAGGCCCAGCTCGCGGTGAAGAGCGGGCGCGCAGATGCCTATATCGCCAATGTAGGCGTTTCAGCCTATTCGACTGCGAAGCAGCCCAAGGGCGGCATCCAGCTCGAACTCATCACCAGCGGCCGCTACGCGGTTGGTTATCAGGGGTGGATCGTCAACAAGAACAGTCCGGGCCTTCGCGATGCGGTGATCAAGGCTTTGCAGAGCATGGTCGACGATGGTTCTTACGCAGCGGTCTTCAAAAAATGGAACCTGTCGCAGAACGTTCTGCAAAAGGTGACGTATAACGATGCTGCTCGTTTTGGGGCAGATTACTTCAAGATCGAAGACTGAGAGCGATTCATTCGTTCGGGCGGGGCGACGTTCCGAGCGGAGCGGCGCCTCGCCCTCTGCGCGACCATCAAAGAGCAGCCCTTGACGTGTATCCGAAACCGTCCGGCGCTTTCCTCCGCAATCCCATCTCTTGACAGGCAGGGCCGGCTTCACCAACGCCTGTGCCGTCATCCGGCCGGTTCAAACGGCACCGTATCCACCTGCGGTGGACCGGCATCTACAATGCGTGGAGGCCTCGATCCCGGCGGCCCCTTGAGGAACACCTATGCAAGACGATGAGCTCACGCTCGGGATTCCTTCCCCCCGGATTCTCCAAGTTCAACCGGTGACGAAGGCCTCGTTCGAGCCCTATGGATGGATCGTGGAAGCTGGCGAATCCGATCATGTTGTCAACAACGGTACGGCTCTGCGACATGACATCCACGCGCACGCAGCCTCCGATGTCCTGCCAGGAACCAGGCTGGTTACATCGATCTTCGAGGCGAAGGCGCAGCATCCGGACCAGCCGATCGAAATGCTGGAACGGCATCCAAACTCGATCCAGCTCATCGTTCCGCTTGGCGGTGCGGGCCATATCGTGGTCGTCAGTCAAAACAAGGCTGACGGCACCCCTGATTTTTCGACCTTCGCTGCCTTTTGGTTGTCCGCTGCGCAAGGATTGATCTACCGTCGGGGACTCTGGCACCACCCGATAATGGCCATTGGAGCGGATGCGCGTTTCCTCGTCCAATCCTGGCAGAACGGCACCGAGGCCGACTGCGAGACAATCGCTATAGAAGCCAGAGCGGTATCTCAGGGCGGCCCGGATTAGAGTTCCGCTGAGCAGCTCGGCTTCGGTCAGGAGGCTGCCAGCCCTCGACGCCCCGGCGATCCCGGTTGTGCGGCAGCTGATATACCTTTTTCCGGGAACGTCCGGTTCTCGGCAGTGGGTGAACGTCTGCAAATGGCGCGTCAGGACATGTCTGGTTGCAACTGCTACATCGCCCCTTCCACCACCTCGTCGGTCCAGACCTTGAACCCTGTCAGCGTGTTCGGCCCGAATGTGGTGGCGATGGCGACATCGGCCGCATCACGCCCGCGCGCGATCAGCACGCGGCCGATGCGCGGCACGTTGTTGCGCGGATCGAACATCTGCCAGCCGCCGTCGAGATAGGCTTCGAAAGACGCCGCGAAATCGCCTGGCGGATAAGGCGGCGGCGTGCCGACATCGCCGAGATAGCAGGTGCAATAGCGTGCCGGGATGTTCATCGCCCGGCAGAAGGCGATCGCGAGATGAGCGTAGTCGCGGCAGACGCCGCGGCCTTCACGATAGGCGTCGGACGCTGTGCGGGTCACGCTGGCATCGTTGTAGTTGAAGGCGATGCGCTGGTTGACGAAATCGCAGATTGCCTGAACACGTAGCGCGCCCGGCTGGGTATGGCCGAAGAGCTGCCAGGCGAGGTCGAGCAGGCGGTCACTGTCGCAGAAGCGGCTCGCCAGCAGGAAGACGAGACTCTCCTCCGGCAGCCGTTCGACCGGCACTTGGCCGGCACTGCGGTCATGGCTTTCGGGCAGGCCGCTATCGGAGATGATCGCGTCGGCGGTGATCCGCATCAACCCCTGTGGCGCCAGCAGCCGAGTGCACCAGTTTCCGAAGCCGTCCCGATAGGCACTGACGGGAACCGAAGGCTGGATGCGGATATGGTCGGGTTCGGCCAAGTCCGATACCCGGCTGAAATGCACGTTCAGCATCAGGATGACCGGTGTCGGTTGCGGAAAATCGTAGTCGAGCGCGTAGCCGATCCTGAGTTTCACGCGATGCCTTCTGCGCGATGATTGCGCGCGAACACTGGCTGGCCGGCGGCCAGTCAGACCATCATGCATGTTCCCGGCCAAGGCGATATAGGTTCCGGCCAGGGATCACTTGCTGCCGAATGGGAAGATCGTCTTCCAATCGTTCTTCATGTCGACGACTGTCCAGCCGTTCACGGCGGCGACGTCCAGCGCCTTGTCGAGCATCCCGATGGACGACGTGCGATCGTAGGCCCATTCCCGCACCGGGTCGGTGTGGTGCACGATCAGGCCGAAGCCCGGGCCCTGTCCCGAGGTGGTCCATTGCAGCATCTGGAGATCGCCGTCCGAGTTGCCGAAGGCAGCGATCGGGCGCCGCCCGATATGCTGCTGGATTCCGACGGGTTTGCCCGCCTTGTCGTCGATGAAGCTGATTTCCGGTAACCGCATCAGCACGGCCTTGCCCTCCCGCATTTCGAACTGGGTCTTACCGCTGCTGCCAACCACCTGTTCGGGCGGAATGCCATAGACCTTCTCGGCCCATGGCCGCATGAAATCGATCCCTCCGCCGGAGACGATGAAAGTCTTGAAGCCGTTCGCGCGCAGATAGATCATCAGCTCCAGCATCGGCTGATAAACCATCTCGGTGTAGGGGCGCTTGGTCACGGGATGCCTCGCCGTGGCGAGCCAGTCTGTCACCAGCTTGCTGAACTCGGTCGTCGTCATGCCGGAGTGCGTGGCCACGACGATCTCGCCTGCGGCCCGTTCTCCACCCGCCAGCGCAGCCTTGACGTCACCCTTGAGCAACGAGGCGAAGGGCTCCTGGCTCTGCCATTCGGGATGTTGAGGAGCGAGTTCCTTCACCCGGTCGAACGCGAACAGTAGCTGGAAATAGAGGGGCTGCTCCGCCCACAGGGTGCCGTCGTTGTCGAATGTTGCGATGCGCTCCGGGACCGGCACGAAATCCGGGGTTCCCTCCCTGGTCACCTTTCCGACAAATGCGACGATGGCTTGCTTCGCGGCAGTGTCGTTCCATGAAGGCAATGGATCGCTCTGGGCATAAACCGGCGTGATGCTCACGATCGCAACCCAGCAGCCAAATGCGAGACGCTGAAGCAGCCGATAGAAGGAACTGGCTAGCATAGAAGCCTCCATCGCGCTGGCGCGCAGGCTGCCGGGGATATCGTCAGCTTGGCGGAACCGATCAAAATCGCGCGGTCACACCGAGTATCGGGCCATGCTGAACCATGTCGTAGCTGAAGCGGGCGCTCTTATAGTCGACGCCGATCGCGCGATAGCCCAGCGACACCGACCAGGTCGGGCTGAACTGGTATCCGACCGCTCCGAGCAGATCCCAGTGATAATTCGATCCACCGGCGCCGGCCATGGCCCATCCTGTCAGGAACCAGTCCGGGCTGAGGTTGTAGCGAGCCTTCACACCGAATGTGGCGTCGACCCAGGACTGGGTTTCGCTACCAATCAGAACGGGCAGCGGCGCAGCGGCGCTCAGCACGACCCTGTTGGAGAAGCTGAAGAACTTCGCGCCGCCGATCAACTCGATGTTGCCCCAGTCGCCCTCGGCCACACGATAGGTGCCTGCAGCCAGGCCGAAGAACGAGGTCGAGCGAAGCTTCAGCCCGACAAATCCCGCCGGCCCCCTGTCCTTGTCCGAGATCTTGACGAAATTCGCCTCGCCGACGAACCCGTACGTGCCGTTACTGGCTTCCACGATACCCGACGCGGCGAAATCCAATGCCGGAAGGATATCCCGGAATTTCAGGTTCACATCGATGTCGGGCAAGCCGAACAAGCCCTGCTTGCCGTTCAGGCCCGACATCCAAGTATAGGCTGTCACGGAAACTGCCCAATCGCTGGCCGTAACCATCGTCATGCGGGGAGCGGGGGCAAGATCGGCAGCTTGCAGTACAGACGGCAGCAGAGCAGTCGAAGCAATGACGACGATGTGCTTGATCGACATGGTAGGGTCCAATCAGTAACGGCAGACTCGTCGACCATTGACGATGGCGCACCCGTCGCAGCCTGAGACAATCTTTCAGTTCAATTGCCCGTCGGTGCTCCAAGCCTGTAGTTTCGCTGTAGTCGTCGATCGGTCGATGGATAGAGCGACTGGCACTCTCCGTAGTAGAAGGAGCCAGTTGCTCGATTGACCGGGTTCGCGCAGATTTGCGCGAGTTCGGCCTGTCTGGACTGCGGGGTCTGGCAGGCCGACAGGATCAGTCCCAGCGAGAAGGTAAGTCCAACTGCGACATATGTGGTTTTCATGATGCCCTCCCAGATTGTCGTCTCGACTGCGGGAAAGGTCACGGCGGGCAGGTGTCGATGAGCCCGCCGTGATGTGGGCTCTTCATTTGCCCATAGCGGCTCGCGCGGCCTCGATCTTCGCCTTCACGGCGTCGAGGTTGAAGCTCGCGCCCTTCTGCATCGGCGGGAACTCGACGGCCGTCATCGCCAGCTTGGCAACTTGCTGCTGGACGAAGACGAAACGCCAGAACTCGTACTGGAACCATGAAAAGTAGTTTTGCGAGCCGGACTTCGTGCCGTTTTCGGGCCAACCGGTGCGCTCGAACGGGTCGAGACGCAGGTTGGTCAGGTAGGGCACGTCTGCCTTGGTCTTGTCGCCGAGCCAACCGCCGGGCTGGTCGATGAAGCGATACTTGTAGTCGCCGATGCGTACGGCGCCGAGCTCGCTTTCGCCGAAGTAGAAGATCTCCTCGCGGTTCGACGGGCCCTTGCCGGTGATCAGGTCCATCTGGTTGTAGCCGTCCAGGTAGACCTTGTAGCTGGTGCCGCCGATCTGCTTACCCTTCTTGAGCTCTTCGGCAATGTTGGGATTGCCCGCTGCGGCGAGGAAGGTGGGGAACCAGTCGAGCCCGGAGATCAGGCCGCTCTCGACCTTGCCTGCCGGCACCCGGCCCGGCCAGCGGATCATCGCCGGGGCCCGGAAGCCGCCTTCCATGATCGTGCCTTTGCTCTGCGCGAAGGGCGTCTGCCCGCCATCGGGCCAGGTGAAGACCTCGGTGCCATTATCGGTGGTGAAGACGACGATGGTGTTGTCGTCGACCCCCATCTCCTTGAGCTTGTTCATGACCAGGCCGACATCGTCGTCGAGCTGCGCCATGCCGGCTTCGTGGATGGTCCAGCCGTTCTTCGAATTGCGCATCGCCTCGTATTTCGGCGAGAGATGCGTGACGATGTGCATGCGGGTCGGATTGAGCCAGAGGAAGAACGGCTTGTTGTCGGCCTTGGCCTTGTCGAGGAACTTGAAGGACAGGTCGCGGATTTCGTCGTCGACGGTCTCCATCCGCTTCGGGCAGAGCTCACCCGCGTCACGGATCGTCTGCTTGCCGACCTTGCCCCAGCGCGGGTCGACGGTGGCGTCGTCGGCATCGGCTGCCAGCGAATGAACCATATTGCGCGGACCGACCTGCGACCTGAGGTCTTGCGGATAGTTCGGATGGCAGGGGTCCTCCATCGCATCGAGGTGATAGAGATAGCCAAAGAACTCGTCGAACCCATGCACGGTTGGCAGGAACTCGTTCTTATCGCCAAGGTGGTTCTTGCCGAACTGGCCTGTGGCGTAGCCCATTCCTTTCAGTGCGGTGGCAATCGTCACGGCCTCCGCAGGCAGGCCGGTCGGTGCTCCCGCCTGGCCGACCGTCGTCATGCCGGTGCGGATCGGCAGTTCTCCCGTGATGAAGTTGGCGCGCCCGGCCGTGCAGCTCGCCTCGGCGTAATAGTCGGTGAACAGCATGCCCTCGGCGGCGAGCTTGTCGAGATTCGGCGTGCGGCCCGCCATCATGCCGCGATGATAGGCGCCGATGTTCCAGATGCCGATATCGTCACCCATGATGACGACGATGTTGGGCCGTTGCGGCTGCTGCGGCGTCGGTGCCTGCGCATGCACCGGCGCACACAGGGTCAGCGACATCAGCGCGGTCGCTCCGGCGAGGGCGGCGCGCGAGCGCCCCTGCCAGTCCGCGACCATCTCGCACAGGGCTGCGCCGCGAGGCCGCATTCGTCCCATTGGCATGACGTCAGACATCTCGTTTCCTCCCTTGGGATGCGTCGGAACCTCCGCGCGTGATGCTTCGGAGCCAGGCATGGCGGATCGGCACGGCAGATCGGTTTGCCGGCCGGCATCGCATCGAGGCGCCGGACGGTAGCGGGCACGGCTTGTGAGTTTGCCGCCGCTCATGGGGCTGGGGCCGGATACCGGCCCGGGAAGACTTCCCCGCCTACCGTCCCCTTTCCTGCTTGATGACGAAATCGATCGCCTTGATGACGGTCTTCCCCGGGTTCGCCTTGCAGTGGACGATCACCTCGTGGACCCCCTTCTTGGCGCGGGGCATGTTGATGGCGTGCTTCTTCGCCAAGCCGTTGTACCAGCCGCTGTACCAGACCCCCAGGAAGTCGGCGTCCTCCTGGAACGTCCCGGCGAGCTGGGCGCATGTCAGTTTCTGGACGTCGATATAGCCCTTGGAATCGGCGTATGTATTCAGCTCGACCTGTGCCTGGGCGGCCGAGACCGTTCCGACGAGCGCTGTGATGAAGATGAGCAGACGGCGCATGCGGTATTCCCTTCGTTGCTGAAGTCGCGATCCGCTGATCTGCACGGCATCGCACGCGGGTTTCGGTCTCGTTATTTGGCGGCTTACTTGTCTCTCGCAGGCCGCTGTCGCAGCATGTCGAGGATGGCATTCTCCAGTTCTTTCAGGGTCGCCTTGTATTCACGCTGTCGGTCTGCATTTCCGTTAGCAGTCCAGATGACGAGGGCAGCGTTGGCGTCGTTGAAGTCGCGAACGAGATCGCGAAAGCTCTCGCTGGCCATGTAGAGGCGCCGAAGGTCGCTTCCCCGGTCGGGAAATTTCAGAAGCAGGCCGGCCGTTTCGTCGATGACGTGGCCCATGGGTGTTCCTAACCAGCCAGCAATGGCCGGGCTTTAGCCAAATAGCCAGCCCGTAAGGGTGTGTTACGGTATTAATGCGAATTAATTCAATAGCTTACGACGCTACCTCGTAATGGCCCGGAAATAGTTCGCCGGGGGCGAATTGTTCGACTAGGGTCGCGTTCCGAGTTGTGGCGGAAAGGCATGGGAAATGCCGAATGCCGTAGCGTCCACCTCTGCAAGAACTGTCGGATCTGCCGATATTAGAGAGCAGATCGAGCGGATTCTGGCCTCGCCGGAGTTCCGCGCCACGCCGCGGCGGCGTGAATTCCTGAAGTATATTGCCGAGGAACTAGCGGCCGGGCGCGTGGGCGGCCTGAAGGGCTATTCGATCGCGGTCGCCGTCTATGGCCGCGACCCGAGTTTCGATACGCGCATCGATCCCCTTGTCCGCATCGAGGCTGGTCGCCTGCGAGCCGATCTCGAGCATTATTACCTGACCGCGGGGATGAATGATCCGCTGTTGGTCGAGATCCCAAAAGGCGCGAATGCGCCCAAATACACTTGGCGCGATGACCAGGTACTCGCCGGGAAAGGCCGCCCGGAAAACTCGACGGTTGCCGACATCCCCCGGTCGGGGCCCATAATCGAAAGGTCGCGGTTTCCACGCACGAGTCTCTGGCTGATATGCGTGGCTGGCCTCTGTGTGATCGCGGTCGTGATCGCCCATGTGATGCAGAGCGGGCGGGGGCTGCCCGTCAATACCAAGATCGCGTCGATTGCCGTGCTTCCATTCACCGTGCAGGACGGAGACAGCCAGCAAGATTATTTCGCGCGCGGGATCAGTCAGGAGCTGGCCAAAAACCTGTTCCAATTTGCCGATCTGTCGGTGACCCCCCCAAGCTCGATCAACCTCTCCCAGCAATCGGATCCCTACCTGTTCCGCCGATCCCTCGGGACAACGGCGTTCGTTGAAGGCTCGGTACAAAAGAGCGCGGCCAACATCAGGGTGTCGGTCCGCCTCATCGATACCCGGACCGGCGCCCTTCTCTGGAGTGAATCTTATCGGCGAACGCTTCAGGCGGATCAGATTCTGGAGATCGGAGACGAGATCGCGGAGAAAATTGCAGCCACGATCGCTGGCAATGCCGGCGTGCTCGCCCGGGCGGCCCTGAAAACCAGCCTCGCGAAAGAGCCGAATAGCTTGAGCGCCATCGACTGCGTCCTGCGGTTTTACCAGCACCAGATGAGCGGGACGCCCGAGAGCCATCGACTGGCGCGCGACTGTCTGGAGGCGACAGTCAGATCAGAACCAGGGTATGCGGAGGCTTGGGCCAGCCTGTCGCAGATCTATGCTCAAGAGTATCGTGTGGGCCTGAATCCGCGCGCCGACGGCGTGGCAGCGGTCATCAGGGCGCGTGAGGCAGCCGAACGGGCTCTCGAACTGGCGCCCGGCGACGCCAATACCATGATGGTTCGAGCCGCCACCATGTTCGATGTTGGCGACTTCAGCGGATTCCGGCAGCTCGCCGAAGCTGCAATCAAGACGCGCCCCGGCGATCCCGATCTGTTGGCTCATTATGGCCTTCGCATAGCCGCATCCGGAGATTGGCGGGCGGGTGCCGCCTTGGCACGACGCGCGATCGATATGAACAGCCTGCATCATCCGAGCTGGTACAGCATTCCCGTGATCCTGGAGCGCTACCTGGCGGGGGACGATCAAGGAGCTCTTGCCGCGACGAAGGGAATAACGCGCGTGTTGTTCATGAGCGAAGATTTCTTCGCGGCGATGATCCTTGGGCAATCGGGACAGCTCGATCTTGCGCAGAAGGCGGGCGACAGGGTCAACCGGGAATCGCCTCACGTCGCGGAGCAATTCTGGCCGGTTTTCCGAGCATGGAAGATATCCGAAGACACCCTGGATCGGTTCGCCGACGGGCTGCGGAAGGCCGGAATACATATCGATCCAGCGGTAGCGTCCCCTCGCTAACACAGCGCGCCACGGCCCTTTTGACAGTGCCCATATTCGAAGTAGCCACGGCTCGGGCAGCGAGGCTCACCCACCCATCTGCGGTACATGCAACGGCTTCGGCACCAGTTTAATGCCGTTCTCCGCCAGCGTGATCCGCACCTTGGAAAGTATCGCCTTGCGTATTTGGAATTGACGTCCAGCCCGGGCTTTGTATTTGCCGCGGATCACCAGAGTGCCCTCCTCGAGGGCGGCAATGCCCTGGCTCTTGAACGGCTCGAGGAGATCGGCGTTCAGTTCCGGATCCGCCTCGACCTCCTGCCCGATCTTCTTGAACAGTTTTCGCACGGCTTCGACATCGGTGTCCAAAGCAACCCGGAACAGCATCTTCTCTATGACCCATTCGCGGCTGAAGTTCTGGATCTTCCCGATCTGCCCGAAGGGGATTGTCGCAACCGGTCCACGCGGATGCCGCAGGGAGACCGATCGCAATGAGATTCGCTCGACGGTGCCCTTGGCTCCCGAGGTCTCGATGTATTCGCCGTGACGGAAGGCATCATCGACGAGGAAGAACAGGCCGGCCACCACATCCTTGACCAGTGTCTGGGAGCCAAGGCCGATCGCCAGGCCGAAGATCGAGAGGCCGGTGATCAGAGGCCAGACATTGATGCCCAGCATGACCAGGACGGTCAGAGCGCCCAGCGTCAGAAGCGCGGCCTTGGTGAGACCCACGAGCAGTGGGCCGACGGTGGTCAGCCGCGTACCGACTACAGCGGTGGCGACCTGCGGATCGCCCGGGGCAGGAGGTCTGATGCGCGCGGCCATGATGGCCACCCAGTTCCAGCAGAAGGCAATGACCAGTACGAGCATCAGAATCTCGGCCGCTTTCAGCAAGACAGTGCCCCGCGAAATGCCGACGACATCCAGAATCGGCAGGAGCCAGAGGATCGCCAATACCGCGAGAATCGATGAGGCGATCACGATGCGGAAAGTGCGCCACAGCGCGCCTGTCAGTTCGCCTCCCTGCGATCGAACCGCCTGCCAGCTGCGTCTTTCGATGGCGACGTCGAGATGAGGGCCGGCGAGAACCAGAAGAAGCGACAGCAGCAACAGCCCGCCCCGCGTCGGCCGTCCGATCGTCAAGTCCAGTTGGATGAAGACGAAGGCGAAGGTGACAACCGCCACCACGAGCCACGGCCAGATTGCGGCCAGCTTCCGGCGCAGCGATCCTGCCTTGCTGCCGAAGGACAGAGCCCTCGTCACCAGCCGGCGATGACGAAGATATGCCGCTGCGACCAGATTGGTGAACGGCAGGGATACCGCGAATGTTGCGAAGAGATCGCGTAGCGGATCAGCCGCATTCCATACGCGCAGACAGGCAAGCACCACCAAGCCGCCGGACGCGATGCCGATGGCGAGCGCGAGATCGCGTCGCCAACGCCGGAAGATGGACCTGCGACCGGTGGTCAATGGGAAACATATCATCGTCGCCACGGCCGAGATGACGACGCAGTTCAGCAAGGCGCGGCGGAGCACTGAATCGCCGATGAGACTCAGAAATAGAATCCAGGACGCCAGTATCACGAGCAAGGCAGCCGCGAACCAGGCGGCCACGGACAGAAAGGGCTTAGCCTTCAATCTGCTGATGATTGAGCTGGCAACCGCTGCCGTTGCAACAATGGCAATCAGGCAAATCGCTGCAATGCCGAGAGCCAGTAGCGCGGGATTATAACCCGCGGTTTCGAGACCTTTGATGAAATCGTGCCACGCGCCACCGGAAGAGAGCCAACCTGACAGCCTTGTCGTCAGCCCATTCTCGATCAGCACTGAGAAACGATGGAGCATCGCGGAAGCAGCATCGAGCTCGTCGGTCCTTGAATCGGCAGCCATGGTCTCGGTCTCTTGTCGAAGTCAGCGACACTAATCTGTCCGCGCGAACCGGTTGTCCAGCATGGAGTAAAAGTGTTGGACCTCTGGCACAGGAGGCGCGACGCGTTACTGCCCGGGCAGAACGGCGCAAGCGGGCGGCCTTCTACGATGCGGGCTGCGCCTCCGGCAGCTTCCACTGGCCGTTCAGGAACTCGGGACGGGGACGGTAAAGCCGGAATGTGTAGTTCCACCCCTGCGTGATCGGCAGGCAATTCTCGATCTTGCCGTCGCAGCCGCCGAACTGGATGTCGATCGCGCCGTCAGTGCTCTTCTTGCCGGTGATGCTGTTGACCGAATAGGCGCCGTATTCGTTCTTTTCGAAGAAGCCCTTGTCGTTATAGACGCTGATCGACCAGAACGCGTCGACGGGGACGTCCTTGACCCTGAGCTTGTAGACCGTCTTGCCGTCGTTCTTGGCCGGGGTCACCGAGCGGTAGGATGCGTCCTTGTCGGGGTTGCCGCCCCAGCCGGCGGCCGTGCCGATCAGGTGCATGACCGGATCGACCTTTCCCTTGGGGCCGAAAGCGTTTGTGAAGCTGCCGGACGCTGCAGACAGCGCTTCGAGCGCGTCACGGATCTTTTTCTGTTGAGCCAGGTCCCAATTCGGCGCCTCGAACCTGCCGACCGCCTTCTGCTCCACCTTCAGCGCATCTTGCAAAGCGTGAACCTGCGCGAGGTCCTTGGCGTCGTTGGGATCGACAAGGATACGGACCGCGACGAACACATAGCGGGTGCCGACCTTGTCCTTGGTGAGCGTCGTGCGACCGGGCTTGTAGACCACCATCGGGGTGTAATGATCTTCGCTGATGACCTGCATCGATACGAAGCGCTTGCCGGCATCGGGAAGGGTGATGGTCACCGGGCCGGCGTCTAGGTCGAAGAGCGCTTGGGAATAGAGCGTATCCCGGTTCATCCGGACCACGGGCTGCTTGTCGATCGGCGTCGGCGCCCTGTTGTGGACGAACTTGCCGAGGGCACCGTCGCTGGCCGTCTTGGCCATATAGAAATCGGACTCGGCTCGCTTGAAATTGCCGACATTGACCGGAACCGGCTGCGCGGATGCCACGCACGGCGCGAGAACCAGAAAGCTCAGGCTGCAGACCAACGTCATGCGCATCGAACGGTACCTCATTGGCGTGTTGGATCGATTTGTTCATCGGGCAGGACCGAATGGGTCCGCGCATCCGCCCAGCTAGGAATGTCCGGGTCCGGGGCCCGTTACTGCACCGACAGAGCCGCGGCCTCCGCCGCGCAATCGGGTGCCGGGTTTGCCCGCTTCGCCTTCGCGGCCTTTACCTCCGCCTTCGCGGCTCTGAGGTCGGCAAGAAAGGTCGCGTTGGTCTGCAGCCGCGCAACTGTCGCCGCGCCCATGATCCGCCCCGCATCGACATCGCTCTGCCAATGCGCGTCGCAGATCACGCGGCTTTGCCCGAATTCGATGCCGCGCTTGAGCAGCTCGTTCGAGCGCTCGGGATTGATCTGCGCGAAGACGAGCGCCCAACCCCAGCCTGCGGCCGTGTGGCCGGACGGATAGGAGCCGTCGCCCCGCAGAATGGCCTCCTGATCCGCCCGGCAGGTCGCCTCGTTGTGGACCACGAAGGGGCGAACCCGATTGTACTTGTTCTTCACGCCATAGGTGGAGAGTCCAAAATCGGACAGCATCTTCTGCATCATCGCATAGAGGCGCGGGGTCTGCTTGCTGTCGATCCTGACACCCATCGCGCAGGAGAAATTGTCGGCTGCCTGCGGAAAGGCGAGATCGGCGTCGGTATAGGCGAGCTTCCAGCGGCTGGTGTTTCGCAGGGGGAGCGTCGCCTTGCGCGCTTCCTCGTCCCGGGCGAGCGCAGCCGAGTCCGTCTCGGGCGGCGGGCCGAGCAGCATCAGGCTGTTCGGCAGGTCGGACTGCTTGAGATAGCCCGGTGCGATCTTGAAATGCGGGTCTGTGACCTTCGGCTGGGCTTCACCCGCCTGCGCCAGGGCCTGCCCGCAGAGCGCGAGCAGCGCAATCAGCGAAACATGCGCGGCCCGAACCGCATTCTCGGTCATCGACATTTCCTATTCCTTCGACATTGCTGCCGTCGCGAGCATTTCGTGCATGGGCTGCCTGCCCGTCTTGCCATTTCGCGCCAATCGGGAGCGGCTATTCTGCATCCTCGCCGATCGCGAATTCCCCGGGATTCGGCCTTGTAAAAGCGTCAACGCGGTGATCGCGGCGAGGTCTGATGGCTGATATCCCTTTGACGCGCGGCCAGTTCCTGCTGCCCTTCGTCAGCATTCTCGACGATATCGGCGCCCCGACGGAGATGCTCCTGGAGAGGTCACGGCTGCCATCGTCCCTGGCCGAAAAGACCGAGCTCTACCTTCCGCTTCTGCCGGCTCTGCGCTTTGTCGAGACCGCCCAGAGAACGCAGGGCATCGAGGATTTCGGCTTTCTCGCGGCCCAGCGCCTGCACTTCTCCCATATGAGGGAAAAGACCCGCGCCCTGATCGCTCATTCCCCGACCCTGCTCGTCGCGCTCCGGCATGCCTGCCACTGGGCGTCGCGGGAGGACACCATTCTGAGCATGTGGATCGAGCACGGCGCGGATCATGTGCGGGTTTGCAGCAGGCTCGCCGGGACAGGGCTCCTGCATCTGAAATACGCGCAATGGATCCAGAACATTTTCCCGGTATACATCATCAGGCAATTCGCCGGCCCGGACTGGATGCCGACGGTGATCGCTTTCGAATCGTCTTATGCGCCGTGCCCGGCGACGCGATCCTGCTGGCCGAATGTGCGGTTTCTGTCGGGCCAGCATGCTGCATGGATCAGCCTGCCGGTCACGCTGCTCGGCCTGCCCAACCGTTCGGCCGCCTCGTTTCCGCCGCCGCGCGACAACGAGGATGGGCCTTCCGCCTACGACATCGTCGAGCTCCTCAAACTGATGCTGCCGGCCTATCTCGACGAGGGAACAACTGCGCTTGCCGACGTCGCCGAGATCGCGGGCGTCAGCACACGGACGCTTCAACGCAAGCTCGCCCACGTCGGCCTGTCCTATTCGGACCTACTCGACACGGTCAGGTACGAGAATGCGAGCCGGCTTCTCCGCGACACCGATTGCAGGATCATCGACGTCGCCTTTTCCTCCGGCTACACGGATCCGGCGCATTTCAGCCGCGCCTTCCGACGGATGACGGGCGTCACGCCGCGCCAGTTTCGTGAGCAGTCGCAGCTCGGCTGAATGCGTGTCGCCGCGCGCCACAAACCGCCCAACCAACTGCTTGAGCCAGGATGCAGCAACCTTTTGGCTGGAGTGGAAGCCGAGCTCGCGGCCGAAGCGGATGCTTCGCGAGCGCCTTGCGTTGCTGACCTCGCATGCGCCTGTCACGATGCCCGACGGAGGATATACCATGAGCCTTGACGTCGCCCAGATTGATCGGCGCATTCGGGAGAGCTTTGCCAGGCAGGGGTTGATGCAAAGCCTCGGCGCAATGCTCGGCGAGGTCTCGCCCGGACAGGTGGAGGTATCGCTGATCCCCAGGCCCGAGGTTTCGCAACAGCACGGCTTCGTGCATGCGGGAGCGGTGAGCGCCATAGCCGACAGTGCTGCCGGCTATGCTGCCCTGAGCATGATGCCGATGGATCGGGGCGTGCTTACCGCCGAATTCAAGATCAACCTGCTGGCCCCGGCGGCGGGGGAACGCATTGTCGCCCGAGGCAAAGTGGTCAAGTCCGGCCGGACGCTCACGCTTGCCCAAGCCGAAGTGTTCGCTGAGAGCGATGGCAAGGCGCGATTGATCGCACTCCTGACGGCGACACTGATGGCGATCGAAGGCCGGGACGGAATCGCTGACTGAGTTCGGCCTAATGACCTTTCCAGATGCAACGCTGCAGGCCCAAGGTCGCGAGCGGCCTTCGAATGAGGCGGGCCGCAGCCGGCCTCTTCACATTCACGGTCCGCTAGCATTGTCCCCGGAAGAGACGGCATAAATGCCAGGGCCCGGCTTGAGTCTGGTCGCGTTGCATATGGCCTTGTGAAGATCGGCCTGCCAGAATGGCTTGGCGAGGCGTTCCACTCCGGCCAATACCGTTTCAGGTATTTCAGCGTATCCGCTTGCGAGGATAATCGGAATATCCGGCCACCGGCTGGTTACCTCGGCGATCAGCTGGCCGCCGGTCATTTTAGGCATTGCATGGTCGGTAATAAGCAAATCGAAGCTTTCCTCGGACTCCAGTTTTTCCAGCGCTTCGGAACCGGAGTTGGCTTCAACCACCGTATGGCCGAGGTCTTCCAGGAGCGCGACGGTATTCATCAAGATGAGCGCGTCATCGTCGACGGCCAGTATTCTGAGAGAACTGCCCGGCTCTTCGACAGTTATCGTCTCCTCAGCCGTGACCGTCGAAGGGATTGCGGGTTCCGCCGCCGGGAGCCAAAGGATCGCGGTCGTCCCCTTTCCCAATTCGCTCTTGAGCTCCAGCCGCCCCCCCAGCTGCTGTGCAGTTCCAAGAACCATCGGCAATCCCAATCCAGTGCCTTTCCCAATTCCCTTGGTCGTGAAAAAGGGCTCCACCGCCTTCGCCAGAACGTCGGGGGCCATCCCGACGCCCTCGTCCACCACGATAATCTGGACGTAGCGTCCAGGTTTCAGCTCCGCGGGGCCGCTCATCTCCGCGTCGATATTCTTTGCGGAGATGGTGATTCTGCCGCCCTCAGGCATGGCGTCGCGCGCATTGACGGTAAGATTGAGAATGGCAAGCTCAAGCTGATTTCGATCTACGAGGATGTTGTCGAGGTCAGCCGGCAACGAAAAATCGAGATTTACGGAGGGGCCGAGCGACCGGCGGAGCAAGTCCGACATCGCACCCATCAGATCGAATACGCTTATCGGAATAGCCTGGAGTTCCTGCTTGCGCGCAAACGCCAGCATTCGCTGTGTCAGGGAGATTCCACGTGAGGCGCCTTCCATCGCGTTATTGATCAAGCTCATCTGCCGGTCATCTGTGAGTCGTTTCCGAAGCAGCTCGAGGCTGCCAACAACTGCATTCAGGAGGTTGTTGAAATCATGGGCGATGCCTCCGGTTAGTTGGCCGACGGCTTCCATTTTCTGGGACTGATACAAGGCCTCGCGTGCCGTATCCAAAGCGATTTCTGCACGCTTGCGTTCGGTCATGTCGCGGGTGATTTTGGCGAAGCCCATGATCGAGCCGGAGTCGTTATGGATCGGATCGATCGCAACGCTTGCCCAGAAGCGTTCGCCGTTCTTGCGGACGCGCCATCCTTCGGTCTGAAATCCGTCGTTGGCGCGGGCCTTGGCAAGAGCTCGCTCCCACTCTCGTCTGTCGTGATCCTCCGGCGTGTAGAACACCGAGAAATGCCGACCAATGATTTCGTCGGGCCGGTAGCCTTTGATCCTCTCCGCCCCCGCGTTCCAGTTCGTGACGAAGCCTTTTTCGTCGAGCATGAAGATGGCGTAGTCGGTCACGCCCTGGACTAGGAGGCGAAATGACTGCTCACTTTCGCGCAGCGCTCTCTCTTGCTCTCTGCGTTCGGTCAGATCACGGGTGATCTTCGCATAACCCAGCACTTGCCGCGTCTGGGGATCGATGACCGGATCGATGACGACATGCGCCCAGAACTGGGATCCGTCCTTCCGCACGCGCCAGCCTTCGCTCTCAAATCGTCCCTCCGCCCTCGCCGTTGCCAAGGCCCGGCTTGGAAGGTCCGCCTCGATATCGGAGGCCGTGTAAAAGCGTGAGAAATGCTCGCCGAGGATTTCGTGGTCCTGGTAGCCCTTGAAGCGCTGGGCGCCGGGGTTCCAGCTTGCGACCAGCCCTGCAGCGTCCAGCATGTAGATGGCGTAGTCGGTAATCGCATCCACAAGGATTCGATAGCGGCTGTCCGAAAGTTCGTTTTGTGGAGCCATGCCCAGGGACAGTCCGTTCAGCCAACACCGAAGAACCCCGCGAAAGGCATTCGGTTCCACGACTTCGACATGAATTTCCTGCGGATACGCGATCGTGCTCCGTGAGCGGCTTTGCCTTCGCGCTTGGCGCATTGTTCGAAGGTGCAATCGAGCTACTTGCCGGCGCTGCATGGAGGCTTTGTCCAGGACGAGCCGATCGGCCACGGCTCGGCTCGGGACGGCCGGCTGCCCGGCCAGAAAAGCTGATCCGGGACGCCTTGGATTTGCCCTCCACCACGCAGGCGCACCGAGTGGCGGACTGACTGTCCCGCCGGTAAGGAGGCGAGGGTGCCTTGACCGCCCGGCAGGAACGCTGCCTAGTCCTGACGGGCTGTCAAAGTTCGGTATCATTCCCGCAAGATCAGATGATCTCGGGATGCACTGCGTCGTGATCGGGGACGAGGTGAGAATGCGTGTTGCGTTTCTCCACAAGGCCAGGCTTCGGCTTTTCTGTGCCGGAGCGGCGGCCTTGGTGCTGACGGGCTGCGCGGGGGACGTGAAGGGCGTGCTCCTGCCTGTAAGCTCGTCTGCTTCCGACACCAGCAAGGTCACCATGCTGGTCGCGACGACGCGCGCGCCTGACGAGGATGCGGGCATCCTGTTCTCCGGCGAGCGCGGCAAGCCGGCCTTCGCCGAAATCACGGTGTCGCTGCCGCCGGCGGCGCGTCGCAAGGTCGGCGAGGTGCAGTGGCCGAGCCAGCTGCCCGGCAATCCGGAGACTGACTTCGTCACGCTTAGGGTCGATAAGCTCGACCGCGCACAGGCGGTGTCGCGCTTCCACAAGGCTGTGATGAAGGTGCCCAAGCGCAGGGTGATGGTCTTCATCCACGGCTTCAACAACCGCTTCGAGGACGCGGTCTACCGCTTCGCCCAGATCGTTCATGACTCGACCGCCGACGTCGTGCCGATCCTCTTCACCTGGCCCTCGCGCGGCTCTATCTTCGCCTATGGCTATGACCGCGAGAGCGGCAACTATTCGCGCACGGCGCTGGAGAGTCTTTTGCAGGATCTCGCGCGCGATCCGTCGGTCGGAGAGGTCTCGATCCTCGCCCATTCGATGGGGAACTGGGTGACGATGGAAGCGCTGCGCCAGATGGCGATTCGGAACGGGCGCATCCCACCGAAGATCGCCAACGTCATGCTCGCGGCGCCGGATGTCGATGTCGATGTTTTCCAAAGCCAGATCGGTGATATCCAGGGCAAGTTGCCGCGCTTCACGATGTTCGTCTCGCAGGATGATCGGGCGCTGGCCGTTTCGCGGCGCGTCTGGGGCAGCACGGTGCGGCTCGGCGCGATCGACCCGGACGTCGAGCCTTACCGGACCGAGCTCTCCAAGGCCGGTATCACGGTCGTAAACCTGACGAAGCTGCGCTCCGGCGACAGCCTGAACCACGGTAAATTCGCCGAAAGCCCGGAAGTGGTGCAGCTGATCGGCACCCGGCTGGTCGAGGGGCAGCCGATCACGGATTCGCGCGTCGGTCTGGGCGAGCGCCTGATGCAGGTGACCGCCGGCACCGCGGCGGCTGTCGGCACGGCCGCAGGCCTCGCGATTTCGGCGCCGCTCGCCGTTGTCGACCCTCATACGCGCCGCAACTTCAACGATACGATCGAGGAGGTCGGGCGCACGGTCAGCGATGTCGGAGACGCGACGAGCAATGCCGTCGCCGCGCCGCTGGCAGGAGCGGGGCTGCCGAGCCGCTGAGAGGGGAGGACGCGTCCGAGGCCTTTGTCTATTGCTACGGTCCCGGACAATCTCGAGGCCGTCATGGACCATGCCCCCGACCATTCCGACATCCGCGACGCCGTTGCGAAGCTCTGCGCGGATTTTCCCGGGGAGTACTGGCGCAAGCTCGACCGCGAGATGGCCTATCCGGCCGCGTTCGTGGCCGCACTGACCGAAAGCGGCTTCCTCTCCGCCCTGATCCCGGAGGAATATGGTGGCGCCGGCCTGCCCCTCTCGGCCGCCGCGGTGATCATGGAGGAGATCCAGCGACAGGGCTGCAACGGCGCCGCCTGCCATGCCCAGATGTATGTGATGGGCACCGTGCTGCGACATGGCACGGCCGACCAGAAGCAGCGCTACCTGCCCAGGATCGCCTCGGGCGAGCTCAGGCTGCAGGCCTTCGGCGTGACCGAGCCGACCAGCGGCACCGACACCACTGCGCTCAGGACCACGGCTCGGCGCGAAGGGGATCATTACATCGTCAACGGCCAGAAGATCTGGACGAGCCGTGCGGCGCAGTCCGACCTGATGCTGCTGCTCGCCCGCACCACGCCGCGCGACCAGGTCGCCAAGCGCACCGACGGGTTGTCGGTCTTCATCCTGGACATGCGCGAGGCGTTGAAGGCCGGCCTCACCATCCGGCCGATCCGCACGATGATGAATCACGCCACCACCGAGGTCTTCTTCGACAATGTGAAGGTGCCGGCCGAGAACCTCGTCGGGGAGGAGGGCAAAGGCTTTCGCTACATCCTCTCCGGCATGAACGCGGAACGCATCCTGATCGCGGCCGAATGCGTCGGCGATGCGAAATGGTTCATCGAAAAGGCCTCGAATTACGCGAGGGAACGCCATGTCTTCGGCAGGCCCATCGGCCAGAACCAGGGCGTCCAGTTCCCGATCGCCAAGGCCTACGCCAACATGCGCGCCGCCGAACTGATGGTGCGCGAGGCGATCCGGCTCTACGAGGCCGGCGCCAATCCGGGCGCGGAGGCCAACATGGCCAAGATGCTGGCGGCCGATGCCTCCTTCGAGGCCGCCAATGCCTGCATCCAGACGCATGGCGGCTTTGGCTTCGCCGAGGAATACGACGTCGAGCGCAAATTCCGCGAGACGCGCCTCTATCAGGTCGCGCCGATATCCACGAACCTGATCCTGTCCTATCTCGCCGAGCATGTGCTGGGCATGCCGAGGTCGTACTGATGACTGCTCCCGACGCGCCCAACCTCGACATCGATTATCTGCGCGGCTGGATCGGCCGGGAGGATGTCGGCGTCGATATCGTCAGCGAGGACCTCGCGCGAAAATACCACGCGACCTTCGATTATCCCGGCGAGGCCCCGAAAACCGGCGAGGCGGTTCCGAGGCTCATCCATTTCTGCCTGGCGCAACCGGCAGCCCCGACCAGCGGGCTCGGCCCCGACGGCCACCCCGCGCGCGGCGGCTTCCTGCCGCCAGTGCCTTTGCCGCGCCGGATGTGGGCTGGCGGTGCGTTCTCCTTCCATGGCGATCTCAAGGTTGGCGACACGGCAAGGCGGACCTCCCGCATTGCCGATGTCGTGTTGAAGGAAGGGCGCACCGGGGCGCTCTGCTTCGTCACGGTCGAGCATCGTATCGAGGCGAACGGTGCGCTCGTGCTCGAGGAGCGGCAGGACATCGTCTATCGCGGCCTCGAGACCGGTACGGGTGCGGCGAAGACGCCTCCGCTGGCCGAGCAAGGCATGCACCAGCGCCCGATGAGGGCGGAGGCGCCGCTGCTGTTCCGCTATTCGGCGCTGACCTTCAACGGACACCGCATCCATTACGACCGCCGCTATGTGACGGAGGTCGAGGGCTACCCCGGTCTCATCGTCCATGGTCCCATGCAGGCGGCCCTGCTTTGCAACTACGCCACGGAACTGCGCGGTGCCCCGCCGAAGCGCTTCAGCTTCCGCGGGCTGTCGCCGCTGTTCGACGACGACGCTTTCGCGCTGCACGCCACCGAAGACGGTGACGGTTTGAGGCTCTGGACGGCCAAGCAGAGCGGCACGTTGTGCATGATGGCGGAAGCTTACTGGTCGTGAGTTCGGCGCCGCCACCGATGAATCAGGGAGAGGAAGCGGTCGCTTTTTCCGCCGCCAGCCGAACGATCGTACGCGCCGTCTCGTAGGACTTCATGAAAGCCGGGACAGGCAAGAACTCGAAGCGCGAGTGGAAATTGCAGCCGCCGGTGAAGAAATTCGGCGTCGGCAGGCCGCGTGCCGAGAGGGCAGCGCCATCCGTGCCGCCGCGCATCGGGATCAGCTTCGGCTCGATCTTCAGCGTATCGAGCGCCGCGAAGAGCAGGTCGACCGAGCGGCGGTCCTCGCCCAGGCTGTCATGGATGTTGCCGTAGGTGTCGGTGACCTCGGACGAGACCCGTCCCCTAGGATAGCGCTGCGCGATCAGTTTGGTGACCTCGCCAATGCGGCGCTTGCGCTGTTCGAACCGGGCCTTGTCGAATTCGCGGATCATCACCTTGAGCCTGGCTTCGCTCTGGCCGGCGGCGATCTCGGTGAACCAGAAATAGCCTTCGCGCCCCTCGGTATTCTCGGGTGTTTCCGCGCGGTCGAACTCGGCGATGAAATCCATCGCCATTAGCAACGGGTTGACCAGCACGCCTTTGGCCGACATCGGATGGGCGCTGACGCCGGTGAAGCTGATCTCGCCCTGTGCCGCGTTGAAATTCTCGATGACGACCTCGCCGAGTTCGCAGGCATCGATGGTGTAGGCGAAGTCGCAGGCGAAGCGGGCGAGATCGAGCGCCTTGGCCCCGCGCAGGCCGATCTCCTCGTCGGGCACGAAGGCGACGACGATGTCGCCATGCGCGTCCTCGGGCCTGAGCTCGGCGAGCAGCGTCATGATCGCCGCGGCCGCGGCCTTGTTGTCTGCCCCGAGCACGCTGGTGCCGTCGCCGACGATGACGTCTTCGCCGACCCAGGGCTTGATCTGCGGGTTCTCCGCGACGCGCAGCCAGATGTCCCGCTCGCGGTTGAGGCAGAGATCCTGCCCTTCGAAGCGCAGGATCTGCGGGCGGATCACCGGGGAGAGCCCGACATCGACCGTGTCGAGATGGGCGATGAAGCCGATGCGCGGTGCGCCCGGACGGGTGCCGGGCTTGCGGGCGGTGACGGTGGCGTGGTCGTCGATGACGATGTCGGCTAGGCCGAGGGCTCGCAGCTCTTCGGCGAGAAGGGCGGCGAGGTTTTGCTGGCCGGGCGTGGAGGGCAGGCTGGTCGCCCGCGCGTCGCTCTGACTCTCGACCGCGACGTAGCGCAGGAAGCGCTCCGTCAATTCAGACGCAATGGACATCTCGACCTCGCTTCGCATCTCCTGCCCTGCCAGCTTGCGGGGGCAGGGCACAGCGAGAGCTATCGCGCCGGCGAGCGCTTCGGCAAGGCCCGCCGAAGCAACGCGGTCACGCCGCCTTGGCCAGGAAGTCCTCGGCGTAGTGACAGGCGACCTGCCGGCCGTCGATCTCGCGCTTCTCTGGGCGCTCCGCCCGGCAGCGATCGGTCACATAGGGGCAGCGGGTCGAGAACACGCAGCCCGTCGGCGGATTGAGCGGGGAGGGCAGTTCGCCGCGCAACACGATGCGCTCTCGCTTGGCCCCGCCGACACGCGGTGTCGAGGCCAGCAACGCCTGCGTATAGGGGTGCAGCGGCCGGGCGTAGATGCGCTCCTTCGGGCCGTGCTCGATGGCATTGCCGAGATACATCACCAAGACGTCGTGGGCGATGTGGCGGACGACGCTGAGGTCGTGCGAGATGAAGAGATAGGCGAGCTTCAGCTCGTCCTGCAGATCGGCCAGCAGGTTCAGAACCTGCGCCTGGATCGAGATGTCGAGCGCCGAGACCGGCTCATCCGCCACCAGCAATTTGGGCGAGAGGATGAGAGCACGAGCGATCGCGATGCGCTGGCGCTGGCCGCCCGAGAACATGTGCGGATAGCGGGCATAGTGCTCCGGACGCAGGCCGACCTTGGCCATCATCGCACGGGCCTTCTCGGTCCGCTCGGCCTTGGATAGGTCGGTGTTGATCTTGAGCGGCTCCTCAAGGATCGTGCCGATCTTCTTGCGCGGGTTGAGCGAGCCGTAGGGGTTCTGGAAGACGAGCTGCACCGTGCGGCGCAGCCGCCTGCGCTCGCTCGCGGGCGGCGAGATGGCGTCGAGACCGTCGAGAGTCAGATGGCCCGAGGTCGGTGTCTCGATCAGCGTCGCCATCCGCGCCAGCGTCGATTTTCCGCAGCCGGACTCGCCGACGACGGCGAGGGTGCGCCCGGCCTCGACCGAGAAGGACACCTTGTTCACCGCCTGAAGCTGCGCCGGCGGGCGGAAGAACCCCTGCTTGACCGGATAGGTCTGGGTCAGCTCGCGGGCTTCGATGACGGTGCTCATCGCGTCGCCTCCGTCGTCAGGCCGGCCTCGTCGCGGGCGCGCTCGGCATCGCGATTGGGATCGCCGAGCGGGTAATGGCAGCGCACGCGCCCGTCCGCCCAGTTCCTGAGCTCCGGCTGGACATTGCGCGAATGGTCGGTCGCATAGGCGCAGCGCGGGCTGAAAAGGCAGCCTTTCGGCCGGTCGTTCAGGCCGGGCACCATGCCCGGGATGGTGGCGAGGCGGCTCGCATGCTCGCTGCGCTCCGGCAGGGCGGCGAGCAGCGCTGCGGAATAGGGGTGCTGCGGATCGGCGAACAGCGCGTCGACCTTGCGCTCCTCCATGATCTGCCCGGCATACATCACCATGATGCGCTGTGCCGTCTCGGCGACGACGCCCATATTGTGGGTGATGAGGACGAGCGCCATGCCGCGCTCGCGCTGCAGCGACATCAGCAGGTCGAGGATCTGCGCCTGGATGGTGACGTCGAGTGCGGTCGTCGGCTCGTCGGCGATCAGCAGGCGCGGATTGCAGGCGATCGCCATCGCGATCATCACGCGCTGGTTCATGCCGCCGGACATCTGATGCGGGAAGGCCTTGAGGCGGCTTTCCGGTGCGGGGATGCCGACCTGTTCGAGCAGCTCGATCGAACGGCGCTTCGCGGCCTTGCCATCCATGCCTTCATGCTTCTTCAGCGTCTCGGCGAGCTGGAAACCGATGGTGAAGCAGGGATTGAGGCTGGTGCTCGGCTCCTGGAAGATCATCGCCACGTCCTTGCCGGTGAGCTGGCGGCGCTCGCGGGCGGACATGGTCAGGAGGTCGCGGCCGTCGAAGCGCAGCTTGTCGGCGCGAACGCGGCCGGGATAGCCGACGAGGCCCATCAGCGCGAGCATGGTGACTGATTTGCCGGAGCCGGATTCGCCGACGACGCCGAGCACCTCGCCCTCTTCGAGGGTGAGGTCGATGCGGTCCACGGCGCGCAGCGTTCCCTGGGAGGTGGGAAATTCGACGCTGAGGTTTTCGATTTCGAGAAGGGGCATGGGATCAGCGCTTCAGCTTGGGGTCGAGCGCATCGCGCAGGCCGTCACCCAGCAGGTTGAAGGCGAGCACGGTGATGAGGATGGCGAGGCCCGGGAAAGTGACGACCCACCAGGCGCGCAGCACGAACTCGCGCGCATCCGCGAGCATCGTGCCCCATTCCGGGGTCGGCGGCTGGGCGCCTAAGCCCAGGAAGCCCAGCGCGGCAGCGTCGAGGATCGCGGTGGAGACGCCGAGCGTCGCCTGTACGATGAGCGGCGCGGCGCAGTTCGGCAGGATCTCCGAGAACATCAGCCGGACCGTCTGCGCGCCGCTGACCTGGGCGGCGATGACATAATCCTTGCTGGCCTCGGTGATGACGGCGGCGCGGGTGATGCGCACGTAATGCGGCAGCACGACGATGGCGACGGCGAGCATGGCGTTCATCAGGCCGGGGCCGAGGATCGCGACGATGACGATCGCGAGCAGAAGGCTCGGCATCGTCATCAGAATGTCCATCAGCCGCATGATCGCGATATCGGCGAGGCCCTTGAAATAGCCCGCAATGAGGCCGAGGACGATGCCGACGATGATCGCGATCGCGACCACGAAGATGCCGATGACCAGCGAAAGCCGCGCGCCGTAGAGCAGGCGCGAGAGGATGTCGCGGCCGATCGCGTCCGTGCCGAGCGGGTAGGAGAGCGAGCCGCCTTCCTGCCAGAACGGTGGCTTCAGGAAGACCGCGTTGTTGGTCAGGTTCGGCTCGTGCGGCGCGATCAGCGGCGCGAACAGCGCGCAGAACAGCACCACGACGATGACGACGAGCCCGGCCACCGCGCCGCGATTGGCGCTGAAATAGGTCCAGAATTCGCGCGCCGGATGGGGCGGGACACCGCTCGGTGCGGCGACGGCGGGGGCTTCGAGGGTCTCGGCGCTCATGGGCGAGGGCTCCGCTGGGAGCTGAAATGCGTAAGGCGGTTCATCGGGCGTGCCTGATGCGCGGGTTGATCAGGCCGTAGAGCAGATCGACGAAGAGGTTGACGCTCATGACGACGATGCCGAGCAGCAGCGTGCCGCCCTGCAGGACGGGGTAGTCGCGCCGGCTGATCGCCTCGATCAGCCATTTGCCGACGCCGGGCCAGGAGAAGATCGTCTCGGTCAGGATCGCGCCGGTGAAGAGCGTGCCGACCTGCAGGCCGATGACGGTGACGACCGGG
The DNA here is from genome assembly GCF_057321085.1 of Allobosea sp. RIT-PG3_2. Classification (NCBI taxonomy): domain Bacteria; kingdom Pseudomonadati; phylum Pseudomonadota; class Alphaproteobacteria; order Hyphomicrobiales; family Alloboseaceae; genus Allobosea; species Allobosea sp. RIT-PG3_2. The sequence continues at coordinate 43,668 of NZ_JBXWCA010000003.1, forward strand.
ATCAGCGCATTGCGCAGCGCGTGCAGCGCGACGACCCGGATCGGCGCCATGCCCTTGGCCCGTGCCGTGCGGATATAGTCCTCGCCGAGCACCTCCAGCATCGCCGAACGCGTCATGCGGGCGATGACGGCGAGCGGCACCGTGCCGAGCACGATCGCCGGCAAGACGAGATGCGACAGCGCCGACCAGAAGGCGTCGATGTCACCGGCCAGCAGGCTGTCGATGGTGAGGAAGCCGGTGACCGGCTCGATGAAGTATTGCACGGCGATGCGGCCCGAAACCGGGGTTATGCCGAGCTGAACCGAGAACAGCAGGATCAGCAGCAGCCCCCACCAGAAGATAGGCATCGAATAGCCGGTGAGCGAGATGCCCATCACGCCATGGTCGAAGATCGAGTTCCGCTTCACTGCCGCGATGATGCCGGCCGGCAGGCCGATGAGGAGTGCGAGAATGATGGCGCAGAGTGCGAGCTCGATGGTGGCGGGGAAGAGCTGGCCGAACTCGGTCAGCACGTTCTCGCGCGTCACGATCGACTTGCCGAGATCTCCCTGCACGACGCGCTCGATATAGCGGCCGTACTGAACGAAAAGCGGCCGGTCGAGACCGTACTCGGTGAGGAGCTGTGCATGGCGGGCAGCATCGATGCCGCGCTCGCCGGCCATGGTCTCGATCGGGTCGCCCGGCACGAGCCGCACCAGGAAGAAGGCGAGAAGCGTGATCCCGATGAAGGTCGGGATGACCAGGCTCAGCCGTGTGAAGATGAAGCGCAGCATGGTTCTGCCATTCTTGTCGGCCGGAGCGTGGCGTTCCACGCGGCGGCCTGTTTTGTCGTTTTATTCAAGTTCGAATTCCGGCGCAGCGCAAACACCAGAATCCCGGAAAGATCAAGAACGCCGTGACGAAAACCGTGGATCGCGATGGTGCTGCGCGGGTGGAACTCGGATGCCCGACGAAAGACTTGCAAAACCTCGGGGGCACCAACGAAACAATGCGAATAAAGCCGGCGCCGACGAAGCAATGAATGCTCCATCGGCGCCGATGACTATCGGGGGCGAGCCGTCACTTGGTGATCGACACGCCGTAGAAGGGCTGGCCGCCGAAGAAGTGGATCTTGTAGTCCTTCACTTCCTTGCGCACCGGCGTGAAGGCCTGCGCATTGGCGAAGAGCAGGCCCGCGACATCCTCGTGGAAGAGTTCCTGAAAGCGCTTGTAGAGCTTCGTGCGCTCGCCCTGGTCGGTGATCGTGTTGGCCTTTGCCAGCGCGTCGGAAGCTTCCTGGTTGCACCAGCGCGCCCGGTTGGCACCGGTCTTCACGCCTTCGCAGGTCCAGCCCGAAAGCAGGATCTGGCTCGGATCGGGATAGTCCCAGGTGTAGCCGAACATCCCGACCTCGTGCTCGCCGGCGCGGCCGCGCTTGAGGTACTCGCCCCATTCGAAGGTCTGGATCGTCGCCTTGACGCCGATCTTGGCCCAGTCGGCCTGGATCAGCTCGGCAGCGCGCCGGCCGTTCGGCATATAGGCGCGCACGACGGGGATCGCCCAGAGCGTCGTCTCGAAGCCGTCCGCGAGGCCGGCCTCCTTCAGCAGCGCCTTGGCCTTCTCGGGATCATAGGCGCGCGGTTTCAGCTCGTCATTGTGCGACCACAGCGAAGGTGGCACGGCTGCCGCCGTGGGCTTGCCCGTGCCCTGATAGACCGCGTCGATGATCGCCGGGATGTTGGTGGCATAGGCCAGCGCCTCGCGCACGCGCTTGTCGCCGAAGGGCTTCTTCTGCTGGTTGAAGGCGAGGAAGCTCTGATCGGCGATGCTGCCCTGCAGCAGGTTGATGCCGGCTTCCGTCTTCATCGCCGGCAGGTCGCCGGGATTGGGGTAGCGCGCGATCTGGCACTCGCCGGAGCGGACCTTGGCGAAGCGCACGGCGGCATCGGGCGTGATCACGAAGATCAGGTCGTTGACCAGCGCCATGCGGTCGCGGTTGCCGACAGCCTTGGTCCAATGGTCCGGCACCGCCTTGAAGCGGATGACGGCATCCTTCTGATAGGCGAGCAGCGAGAACGGGCCGGTGCCGATCGGCGCGAAATCGACCTGCTCGGGCGTGCCGGCCTTCAGCATCGCGGCTGCATATTCGGCCGAGAGGATCGACATCGGCTCGACCGAGAGCGCCGAAAGCAGCGGCGAGTTCGGCTTGTTCAGCGTCAGCTTCACCGTGTAGTCGTCGACCTTCTCGACCGACTTCAGGCTCGGCTTCACGATCTCGCTGAAGAACTGGTAATTGCCGCTGCCGACCTTGTTGTAGGGGTTATTGGCGTCGAACATCCGCTCGAACGAGAAGACCACGTCGTCGGCGTTGAATTCGCGCGTCGGCGTGAAGGTCTTGCTGGCGTGCCACTTCACGCCCTTGCGCAGCTTGAAGGTGTAGGTCAGCGCATCGTCCGAGATCGTCCAGGACTCGGCGAGGCTCGGGATGATCTGCGAGCCGCCGCGCTCGGTCGCCGTCAGCCGCTCGTAGATCTGCGCCGCCACGTCATAGGCGGTGTTCTGGCTGCTGAATTGCGGATTCAGGAAATCGGGACTGGCTTCGGAGCAGACGACGAGCGCCTGGGCGCCCGCGACGGCGGGCAGGAAAAGGGCACTCAGCCCCAGCGTCAGAGCGAAGGAGCGGGCACGAACGGACATGGCGTTTCTCTCGGATAGGCGGGGAGACGGATCGGGCGCGGGGCGTCGTGCCCCATCGTCTCCACCTCCCGAAACGCGGCCCCGAGGGGCCGCGTCGTTTGGCATGCATCGGCCGCGCCAGAACGGGGCGCGACCGGCGCTTCGGCTCAGTTGCCGATGTCGACGCCGTAGAAGACGTGGCGGCTGAACGGCGAGAGCTTGAAGTCCTTCACTTCCTTGCGGACGGGCTTCAACTGCACCGCATGCGCGATGGTGAACCAGGGCGACTGCTCCTTGAAGATCACCTGAGCCTGCTGGTAGAGCTTCTCGCGCTCGGCCTGGTCGGTGACCGTCTTCGCCTTCGTCACCAGATCCTCGAAGGGCTTGTAGCAGAACTTGGCGACGTTCGAGCCGTTGGTCTTGGCCGAGTCGCAGCCGAGCAGCGTGTGCAGGAAGTTGTCCGGATCGCCGTTGTCGCCGGTCCAGCCGAGCATGCCCGTCTGGTGCTCGCCCGCCTGCATGCGCTTGCGGTACTCGCCCCACTCGAACGATTTGATCTCGGCCTTGACGCCGACCTTGGCGAGGTCCGCCTGCATCAGCTCGGCGATGCGCTTGGCGTTCGGGTTGTACGGGCGCTGCACCGGCATCGCCCACAGGTCGATCTCGAGCCCATTCGGGTAGCCGGCCTCGGCCAGCTCCTTCTTGGCCGCCTCCGGATCGAAGGGATCGTCCTTGATCGTCTCGTTGTAGGACCACATCGACGGCGGGATCGGGTTGGTCGCCGCGATGCCGCTGGAGAGGTAGACCGCGTCGATGATCGCCTTCTTGTTGATCGCCTTGTTGACGGCGCGGCGCACCTTGACGTCGTCGAAAGGCTTCTTGGTGGTGTTGTAGGCGAGATAGCCGATGTTCAGGCCCGGCTGCTCCAGGATCTGGACATTGGCGTCCTTCTTGATCGCGTCGAGGTCGGCCGGGTTCGGATAGGGCATGACATGGCATTCGCCCTTCTGGAGCTTGGCCCAGCGCACCGAGGCGTCCGGCGTGATCGCGAAGATGAGGTCGTCGATCTTCGCCTTGCCGGCCCAGTATTCCGGGAAGGCCTTGTAGCGGATGATCGCGTCCTTCTGGTACTGCACCAGATAGAACGGGCCGGTGCCGACCGGGTCCTGGTCGAGCTTCTCGGGCGTACCCGCCTTCAGCATCGCATCGGCGTATTCCTTCGACTGCACGCTGGCATATTGCATGGCGAGGTCGGAGAGGAACGGCGCCTCCGGCTGGTTCAGCGTGATCTTCACGGTGTAGTCATCGACCTTCTCCACCGACTTCAGCAACTTGGGCATGCCCATGTCGTTGAAATAGGAGTGGTTCGAGCTGGTCACCTTGAAGAACGGGTGATCCTCCTTCCACTGCCGCTCGATCATGAACATCACGTCGTCGGCGTTGAAGTCGCGTGTCGGCTTGAAAGCGCGGTTGGAGTGCCACTTCACGCCTTTGCGCAGGTGGAAGGTGTAGGTCAGGCCATCGGCCGAGATGTCCCACTTCTCCGCGAGGCCGGGCTGCACCTTGGTGCCGCCGCGCTCGAACTGGACGACGGTGTCGTAGATCTGGGTGTTCGCGTCGAAGGAGGTGCCGGTCGTGTTGACGCTCGGCGCGAAGTTCTCGGGGCTGCCCTCGGAGCAATAGACCAGCGTTTTCGCCATCAGGGGCTGCGCCGCCATCAGCGCGGAGGCCGACAGCGTCGCCAACAAAATCTTTTTCATGGATGTCTCCTTGAACGCCTCTCCGCCGCCTGCGGCGGAAGATGGCCCCGTTGCATCGGAAGCTTCATCGGCGGAATTCCCCGAGCCGCCTTGTCAACAGCTTATTGAAAGTCGAAGGAGGCGAATAGTCGTTTCCGCAGGCGTTCTGCGACCCGAGAATGGGAGGGTAAACGATTGCGCTGCGCGGTTTCCGTCGCCTCGCAAGGTCACCTGCTCGTGCCGGAATGAGCGTCCGGCTTGGCTATCAAAGCACCTCGCGGACGCGCAGAAGCGTGGTGTCCATGTGCCGGCCGATCGCCTCCGACAGGGCGTCGGCGTCGCGCTTGAGCAGCGCCGCGATCATCTCCTCATGCTCGGCTACTGCGCCCGCCCATTTCTCCGGCCCCTCATTGCCGACGAAGCGCAGCCGCTTGATGCGCGACTGCAGGGTGGTGTGCATCTCGGCGAGAACCGGATTGCCGGAAGCGGCGACGATGGCGCTGTGGATCGCCTGGTTCAGCTTGAAATAGTCGAGCCGGTCACGCGTGGCATAAAGCGCCAGCATGTCCCGGTGCAGCCTGTGGATCGCCTCGATGGTCGCGTCGCTGGCCTGCGCGCAGGCGATCCGGCCGCCCAGCTGTTCCAGGCTCTTGATGACGTCGAGGATGTCGGCGAGATCCCGCGCTGAGAACTTGCGCACGACCGCGCCCTTGGCGGGCAGGATCTCGACCAGACCCTCGCTGGCGAGCGTCTTGATTGCCTCGCGCAACGGCGTCCGCGACACGCCGAGCTGCGCACCCACCAGCCCCTCGTTGATGCGCTGGCCGGGGATGAGCTGGCCCTCGATGATCATGTCGCGCACCCGCTCCAGAACCTCGTCATGGAGGGTCCGTCGCGTGATCCGGGGATAATCGGTGGCCGTCTCGCTCATCGCTGTTCCATCGTTTCCGGCGCCTCCGTTACGGCATGCGGCGTCTGTGCTGTCAAACGACGGCGGCCGCCTCGGTGGCAAACAGCGCGTCCTGCCGGTGGCGCATCGCCAGCAGCCCGGAATCGCCGGGTATCTCGACATCGCCGAGGCGGATCGCGTCGCCGGCCCTGACGTTTCGGACGAGGGTCCGGTTGGCGACGAGGTAGAACGGGGCAGGGCGTTCGGCAGCGAGCGGCGCGGCCGGCCTGATCTCGGCCCCGACGCCGTCGATGCTGTGATGGTGCCCGCCCATTACGAGCGCGGTGCCGGCGGCGAGGTCGCGTTGCGCCACCGCGACGAGGTCCTGCCGTGGCCGATAATCCTCGCCATAGCCGGAGCGGCCGAGGCCGGCGGCATCGAGGATGGAAGTGGCGACTTCCACACCCAGAAGGTGGCGCGGCAGGTAGAGCGCCGCCGTCCGGCCGCTCCGGCTGACGACATGGCCCTTTCCGGCCAGCATTTCCCAGGTCTCGGCGTTGTCGCAGCGCACGACGATGAAGACGCCGCCGGCGAAGCTCGCCTCCTCGGGCAGGCGCAGATGATGGAACACGTCGATGCGGCGCGTGCCGGCCAGGAGCCCGCCTTCGCTGCGTTCCGCGAAGAGGTCGGCGATCTCCGGAATGCGGGCCGGCGGTGCGTGGAAGCCGGCCGCGTCGGCCGAGAAGCCGAGCGCATTGGCGACGAGCGTCATCTCGCAGAGATCGGGCACAGCCCGCAGCGGGAACGCCTCGCCCAGGATGCGCGCGCGCTCGGCCGCATTGGCGACGATCGAGCGAGAACCGGGCAGCCAGTGCTCGCGCAGCGCAGGCAGGGCATGGGTCACGCCATTGCAGGTGACGTTGCCCGTGGCGGCGTCCAGCACGAAATCATATTCGCTAGACTTGCCGGCCGCGATGATTTCGAGGCCGAGCACCTCGGCCCAGCTCGCCAGCGCGATCAGCAGGCTCGGCTGGTCGCCGTCGACCGGCGTCACCACGACGCCCTTCTGTTGGGCGAGGCGCGCCAGCCCCGGTCCGACGACGCTGTCGGCCTCCTTCGAGACCAGCGCGACATGGCGGCCGGCCTCGATCGCGGCGAGGCTGTATTGGGTCGCTCCTTCCGGGCTGCCTGTCGCTTCGACAAGCAGCTGGAACGGCAGTTCGAGGACGATGTCGAGGCTGGCGGCGGCGACGCATTTGCCGCCGTCCCAGGCCGCGCGCGCCTGGGCCGCGGTCTCGCACAGGGCGATCTCCGATGGCGCAAAGCCGGCGGCGGCAAAGGCGCGCCCGGCGGCTTCAGCCGTCATGTCCACCGCGATGCGCGCATTGACCAGCCGCGTCCGCCGCGATTGCGCGAGATAACTGCGGCCGAAGCTGCCGCTGCCGACGAGGCAGGTTTCGACCGGCTCGGCGATCCCGGCGTAATGCGCGTGAAAATTCATCAGGCTTCTCCCCGCGCGGCCGATGACGGCGTGGCTCGTTCGGGCCCGCGCTTTCGGAAATGACTACAGCAATCTCGTTATGCTGCATACAGCATACTTGAGGCGATGGGGTGCTTGTGGTAGCGAAGAGGGCAACAGGGATGAAAAGGCAGCGGAGTGCGGCCATGAATGAGCGGACGAATGACGCCTTGCCGGTGATCGCCGCAGCGATGGGTGATCCCTCCGGCATCAGCCCGGAACTGATGGCGCGCATCCTGGCGGAGCCCGATCTCCGGTCCGCGGCGCGCTATGTCGTGTTCGGCGACAAGCGTTTGCTCGATCTCGGCATCGAGGACAGCGGCGTCGATCCGCAGGTGCAGGTCGTGAAGGACGGCGAGGCGCTGCCGCTCGGCGACAGGCCCGTCTTCATCGACCTCGGCAACCATGATCCGGCCGATCTCCAGCGTGGCAAGGCGACGCTCGCGGGCGGCAAGGCCGCGACAGAGAATTTCCGCCGCGCGCTCCAGTTCGCCGCCTCCGGCAAGGCCGATGCGGTCTTCTTCACGCCCTTCAACAAGGCGGCGATGCGCTTCGCCTATCCCGGCTACGACGACGAGATCCGCTTCGTGCGCGATGCCATCGGCTTCGAGGGCCCCGCGAGCGAATTCAATGTCCTCGACAAGCTCTGGAACGCTCGCGTCACCTCCCACATCCCGCTGTCCGAGGTTGCCAGCAACATCACGCAGGAGCGCATCCTGCGCGCGCTGACGCTGGCTGACGCCAATCTGCGCGCTGCCGGCTTTAACCCGCCGCGCATCGCTGTCGCGGGCATCAACCCGCATGCCGGCGACGGCGGCAATTTCGGGCGTGACGAGATCGAGACGATCGAGCCGGCGGTGAAGGCCGCCAAGGCCAAGGGCTTCACTGTGGAGGGGCCGTTCCCCTCCGACACCGTCTTCCTGAGGGCAAAGAACGGCGATTTCGACGCCGTCCTGACGATGTATCACGACCAGGGCCAGATCGCGATGAAGCTGATCGGCTTCGACCGTGGCGTCACGCTGATCGGCGGCTTCCCCTTCCCGATCTGCACGCCCGCCCATGGCACGGCCTATGAGATCGCCGGCAAGGGCATCGCCAATCTCGGCGCCACTCGCGCCGCGCTGTCGCTGGCCATCAAGATGGCGCAGGACGGGAAGACGAAGGCCCGCGCCGCCGCCTGATCCGGTTTCGTTTTCAACAAGGCCGCCGGCAAGAGCGGCCCTTCAAATTCAAAACCTAGGGAGAAACCTCATGAAGACCATTGCCATGACTGCCGCGCTGGCCGGCGCGTTCGCGCTGGGCGGCATCGGTGCGGCGCAGGCCTGGGAGCCGACCAAGCCGATCGAGTTCGTCGTGACCTCCGGCGCCGGTGGAGGCACCGACAATTTCGCCCGCGTCATCCAGTCGATCATCACCAAGCACAAGCTCACCGAGCAGCCGATCGTGGTGGTGAACAAGGGCGGCGGCTCCGGTGCCGAGGGCTATGTCTACGGCAAGGGCGCCAAGGGCGATCCGAACCGCGTCATCTTCGGCACCAACAACGCCTATCTGCTGCCTTACGTTGCCAAGCTCGGCTACAAATACACGGACCTGACGCCGGTCGCCGCGCTGGCGCTCGACGAGTTCCTGCTCTGGGTGAAGGGTGATGCTCCCTACGCCGACGCGAAGGCCTATATCGAGGCGGTCAAGGCCAAGCCCATGGGCTTCAAGATGGGCGGCAGCCAGTCCAAGGACACCGACCAGACGCTGACCTCGATGATCCAGGACGCCTCCGGCGTGAAATGGATCTACGTCCCGTTCCAGGGCGGCAGCGCCGCTGCCGTGCAGCTCGCCGGCGGTCATATCGACTCCAACGTCAACAATCCCAACGAGAATATCGGCCAGTGGAAGGCCGGCCAGGTGAAGCCGCTCTGCGTCTTCTCGCCGGCCCGCCTCGCCAAAAGCGACGCGGTCTTCGAGGGCAAGGGCTGGGGCGACATCCCGACCTGCAAGGAAGCGGGCCTGCCGCTCGAGACCTTCCAGATGCCGCGCACCGTCTGGCTGCCGGCCGAGGTTCCGGCCGACGCCGTGACCTACTATGCCGGCCTCATGGAGAAGGTCTCCAAGACGCCGGAATGGCAGGAGTTCGTGCAGCGTACCGCCCAGACCGGCAAGTTCATGAAGGGCAAGGAGCTGACCGACTTCGTCGCCAAGGACGAGGCCGCGAACAAGAAGGTCTTCGAGAACGAAGGCTGGGTCGCGAAGTAAGGGCCTACTCGACAAGACGCAGCGACCTGGACGTCATCCCGGGCGGCCCTCGGCCGACCCGGGATCCATCGAAGGCCGCTACGCCCCATGATGGATTCCGGATCTCCGCTTCGCTGCGTCCGGAATGACGAGGCGCTTTTCGGCGGCCCCCGCAAGGAGGAACCCACCCCATGATCACCCGCTTCTGGGCCGAAATCGGGACTGCGATCCTGACGCTCGTCTTCGGGCTCGTCATCGTGAAGGGCTCGCTGGAGTTCGGCATCGGCTGGGATACGTCGGGCCCGCAGCCCGGTGCATTTCCTTTCTATGCCGGGGCGCTGATCGCGCTGGCGAGCCTGGGCACGCTGGCGATGACGGTGGGCCAGCGCGTGGCCGGCAAGGCTGCGCTGGCAGAGGCGTTCCTCGATGCCGAGCGCGGCAAGCGGGTGCTGTCATTCCTGCTGCCACTCGTCGGCTTCGTGGTGCTCAGCGCCACGCTCGGCATGTATGTCGCGACGATCCTCTATCTCGTCTTCGCGATGCGTTTCCAGGGTGGCTATGGCTGGCTGCCGAGCCTTGCGACCGCCTTCGTGACGGCGGCGTTCTTCTATTTCGCCCTCGAAAAATTCTTCCAGATCGGTCTGCTCAAGGGCCCGATCGAGCCGCTCATCGGCCTTTAGAGGCGGCAGGGAAAAGCGCATGGACAACGTCGCCAACCTGATGCACGGCTTCTCGGTCGCGCTCACCACGCACCATATCCTGCTGATGATCGCGGGCGTGCTGCTCGGCGTGCTCGTCGGCGTGCTGCCGGGGCTCGGCGCCCCCAACGGCGTCTCGCTGCTCCTGCCGCTGACCTTCTCGATGGACCCGGTCTCGGCGATCATCCTGCTGACCTCGCTCTACTGGGGCGCGCTCTTCGGCGGCTCCACCACCTCGATCCTGTTCAACATCCCCGGCGAGCCATCCTCGGTCGCGACGACCTTCGACGGCCACCCGATGGCCAAGCAGGGCAAGGCGACGGAAGCGCTCTCCTTCGCCTTCCTCTCTGCCGGCTTCGGCGCCATGGCCGGCGTCATCCTGATCACGCTGTTATCCGGCTGGGTCGCGAAATTCGCGCTGCGCTTCTCCTCGCCGGAGTACTTCGCCGTCTATTTCATGACCTTCGCGAGCTTCATCGGGCTCGGCGGCGCCTCGCCCTTCAAGACGGTCGTCTCGATGGCGATCGGCTTCGCGCTTGCGACGATCGGCATGGACTCGGTCTCGGGCAATGTCCGGCTGACGTTCGAGTTCGACGTGCTGCTCGCCGGCGTCAGCTTCCTGATCGCGGTCATCGGCCTGTTCGGCATCGGCGAATTGCTGCTGACTATGGAGGAGGGGCTGCGCTTCGAGGGCGTCGCCGCCAAGGTCCGCATCAGCGACGTGCTGCGTACGGCGGCCAAGCTGCCGCGCTACTGGCTCGCTCTGCTGCGCTCCTCCTTGATCGGCATCTGGATGGGCATCACGCCGGGCGGGCCGACCGCAGCCTCGTTCATGAGCTACGCCATGGCCAAGCGCTCCTCGCGCAACCCGGCCAAGTTCGGCAAGGGCGAGCCCGAAGGTGTGATCGCGCCCGAGACCGCCGACCATGCCGCAGGCTCCGCCGCCATGCTGCCGATGCTGGCGCTCGGCATCCCCGGCTCGGCGACGGCGGCGGTGATGATGGGCGGCCTGATGATCTGGGGGCTCAACCCCGGCCCGACGCTCTTCACCGACCGCCCCGATTTCGTCTGGGGCCTGATCGCCTCGATGTATCTCGGCAATGTCGTCGCGGTGGTGATCGTGCTGGCGACAGTGCCGCTCTTCGCCTCGATCCTGCGCATCCCCTTCTCGATCATCGGACCGATCATCGTGGTGATCTGCTTCATCGGCGCCTTCACCGCCGCGAGCAAGGAGTTCGATATCTGGCTCGCGCTGGTCTTCGGCCTCGTCGGCTATCTCTTCAAGAAGCTCGATTACCCGACCGCGCCGCTCGTGCTCGCCATGGTCATCGGCGACAAGGCCGAGGACGCCTTCCGCCAGTCGATGATCTTCAGCCAGGGTTCGCTCTCGATCTTTTGGTCGAACGCTCTGGTCTCGACGCTGATGACGATCGGTCTCGCCTTGCTGGTGCTGCCGGTCATCGGCAGCATCGCCCGTCGCCTGCGCGGAACGAAGGCCGCCAGCACGGTCTGACGCCCGTATCGCTGTTCGCTTTCCGCCCTGTCCGCCATACGAGAAGACGCCATGACCGAACCCTACAAGGGCATCCTGCCGATCGCGCCGACCGTCTTCCACGACAATGGCGACCTCGATATCGAGGGCAACAAGCGCGTCATGGACCTGATGGTCGACCAGGGCGTCGACGGCATCTGCATCCTCGCGAACTTCTCGGAGCAGTTCCTGCTGACCGACGAGGAGCGCGACCAGGTGATGCGGCTCTCGCTGGAGCAGATCGATGGCCGCGTGCCGGTGATCGTGACCACCTCGCATTTCTCGACGCGCATCGCCGCCGCCCGCGCCAAGGCCGCCGCGGATGCCGGCGCCAAGATGCTGATGATGATGCCGCCTTATCACGGCGCGCTGCTCAAGGCCGACGAGCAGGGCATGATCGAGCATTTCAAGGCGGTGGCGGATGCCTGCGGTATCCCGATCATCCTGCAGGACGCGCCGCTCTCGGGCGTGACCATGACCGTGCCCTTCATGATCCGGCTGGCCAAGGAAGTGCCGCTCGTCCGCTACTTCAAGATCGAGGTGCCCGGCACGGCGAACAAGCTGCGCGCGCTGATCGAGGCGGGCGGCGACGCCGTCGTCGGCCCCTTCGACGGCGAGGAGGCGATCACGCTGATGGCCGATCTCGATGCCGGCGCCACCGGCACCATGACGTCGGCGATGATCCCCGACCTGATCAAGCCGATCCTCGCCGCGCATGCTGCCGGTGACCGCAAGCAGGCGGCGGCGCTCTATGCCCGCGTCCTGCCGATCATCAACTACGAGAACCGCCAATGCGGCCTGCGCTCGGCCAAGGCGGTGATGAAGGAGGGCGGGGTCATCAAGTCCGAGGCCGTGCGCCACCCGCTGACGCCCCTGCATCCGAAGACGCGCGAGGGGCTGATCGAGCTCGCCCGCGAGCTCGATCCGCTGGCGCTGCGCTGGGGCAAGTAGGTCCGACGCCGCGAGCCCGTGCCACGTCGTCTTTACAAAGCCGGGAGGGGCAGCGAGAACCTCACCTGACGAGCCGGGCCTCAAGGGCGGCTACAGAGGGAAGATCCCGACGATGAGCGAAGCTTTCATCTGCGGCTATGTCCGCACGCCGATCGGCCGCTTCGGTGGCTCCCTGTCCTCGGTCCGCGCTGACGATCTCGGGGCAGTGCCGCTGAAGGCTCTGCTCGAGCGTCATGCGGGCGTCGATTTCGCTGCCGTGGACGATGTGATCTTCGGCTGCGCCAATCAGGCGGGAGAGGACAACCGCAACGTCGCGCGCATGTCGCTCCTGCTCGCCGGCCTGCCCAAGGAGGTGCCGGGCACCACGATCAATAGGCTCTGCGGTTCCGGCATGGATGCCGTCATCGCCGCCGCCCGGGCGATCAAGGCCGGCGAGGCCGAGTTGATGATCGCCGGCGGCGTCGAGAGCATGTCGCGCGCGCCCTTCGTGCTGCCGAAGGCCGAAAGCGCCTTCTCGCGCCACGCCGAAATCCACGACACCACCATCGGCTGGCGCTTCGTCAACCCGCTGATGAAGCAGCAATACGGCGTCGATTCCATGCCGGAGACCGGCGAGAACGTAGCCGCCGATTGCAAGGTCAGCCGCGCCGATCAGGATGCCTTCGCTGTGCGCTCGCAGCAGAAGGCAGTCGCTGCCCAGCAGAATGGCCGATTGGCCAGGGAGATCGTGCCGGTCCTGATCCCGCAGCGGAAGGGCGATGCGATCCGTGTCGAGATCGACGAGCACCCGCGCGGCGACACCACGCTGGAGAAGCTCGCCAAGCTGGGGACCCCGTTCCGCAAGGAGGGCGGCACCGTCACGGCCGGCAATGCCTCGGGCGTCAACGACGGCGCCGCCGCGCTGATCGTCGCCTCGGAGAAGGCTGTGGCGAAATATGGCCTGACCCCGCTGGCGCGCGTGCTCGGTGGTGCTGCAGGCGGCGTCGCGCCGCGCGTGATGGGCCTCGGGCCGATCCCGGCCACTCGCAAGCTCTGCGAGCGCCTTGGCCTCAAGCCGACCGATTTCGACGTAGTCGAGCTGAACGAGGCTTTCGCGAGCCAGGGCATCGCGGTGCTTCGCGAGCTCGGCATCGCCGAGGACGGCGCGTATGTGAACCCGAACGGTGGGGCGATCGCACTCGGCCACCCGCTCGGCATGTCCGGTGCCCGCATTGCCGGCACGGCGGCGCTCGAACTGTCGCTGACCGGCAAGCGTCTTGCCCTCGCGACCATGTGCATCGGCGTCGGCCAGGGCATCGCCATCGCACTGGAACGAGTCTGACAGCTCGGCTGGCGGCGCTAAGCCCGGCTCCACGCCTGATTGAGACAGGTCAATTCCAGGGGGCGGGCTCCATACGGGCCCGCCCGAGGACCATCACGCGATCGACCTGGAACCCCGAGCGCTGCAGGGCATCGTGATCCTGCGGCCAGGCGGCGGAGCGTTCCAGCGAGATCGCGATCCGGCGCAGGTCGAGCTCGACCGCGAGCTGGTTGGCGAAGCGCAGCAAGGCGTCGACCAGATGCGTTCCCGGCAGGCGCAGCATCGCCAGTTCGAAAATCTCGAGCGTGGTTCCTCCGCTGATCGTTTGCGCGACACGGAAGGTGAACAGGGCATGGGGCATGCCGCGCACATCGCGCAGCGAGAAGACGCCGCGCGGCCGCGCCCCGTCCTGCGAATGGTCGCGCACGAAGGCGGCCCAGTCGTCGGGCGTCACCTCCGGATGCAGCATGGCCACGAGGCCGTAGACGGCGTCGGCTCCGGCCGGCGCGATGCGCGCGACCTCGAAGATGTCATCGCCCGTCACGTGCGGCTTCTCCCGAATTGCAGGCGCGCACGGTGGTTGGCGGGCCTGTGTTGTCGCATTGATCTGGATCAATTTCGCCGGCTGCGACGGCAAGCGTGCTTTGTGACCCTGTCCGCCTCGGTTATGGTCGCCATAGATCGCAATGCGTCCTCTTGGACGCGAGGTTGCGATCTACTCTTTAGTTTGGGCATCGGGCTTTTTCCGAAAAGCGGTTTCCACTTTTCTCGGTCCGATGCTCTAGCGGGAAGATGCGATCGTGAACTGTCACCCCTCGGCCTGTAGCGCTACGAACCGCGGCGATGGCGGCTGTCGCAACTGCATGGTCCGCCTGGTGAGCGTCTGCGCCTCGCTCTCGGATGACGAGTTGGCCCTGCTCGAATCCCTGGCCCATCCCACGCATTTCTCTTCCGGCGAGACGCTGTTCACGCAGGGGCGCGAGGCCCATTCCGTCTACAACGTCACCGCCGGCGTGGTGCGTCTCTACAAGCTGCTCTCGGATGGCCGGCGCCAGGTCGTCGGCTTCGCCCTGCCGGGGGATTTCCTCGGGCTCGCCATGCGCGACGCCTATGGCTTCTCGGCCGATGCGATCGGCGAGGTCGCGGTCTGCGCCTTCTCGCGCGGCGCCTATACCGCGCTGGTCGACGCCAAGCCGCATCTGCTGAAGCGGCTGCACGAGTTCGCGACGCATGAACTGACGCTCGCCCATGAGCAGATGATGCTGCTCGGCCGGCGCACCGCCGAAGAGAAGCTGATCTGCTTCCTGCTCGGCATGCAGCAGCGCTGGGCAAGGCTCGGCAAGCCCTCCGTCACGGTGCCGCTGCCGATGACGCGGCAGGACATCGCCGACTTCCTCGGCCTCACCATCGAGACCGTGAGCCGCACCTTCACCCGCCTCGCCAAGGACAAGACGATCCTGATCGTTCCCGGCGGCGTGCGCGTGATGAATCCCGAGCGGATGAGCGCCGTCGCGGCCTGAGGCCTGCGCGCTCTCGCCGCAACCGCCTGCCCGTTTCCTTGACCTGAATCAACGCCCGGCTTCCGGCCGCTCGCTAAGCCTCCTCTTCATGGCGCGCTCATGCGCCGGACGAAGCGGGAGTCGGATGTGACGGCAACGGCAAGCCAAGTCAGGCAGGCGACTGTCGGCGAAATGATCGGCATGCTGATCGCGGCGGCCTGCGTGCTGCCGCTGATCGTCGTCTCGGCGCTGACCGAAAGCTCCGGCTACGCCTTCCATGCGGCGCTCGGCGTCGTCGCGGCCGCGGCTGCCGTGATCCTGATCGCGAACCGCTGCTTCGACGGCTCGCCCGCGGTTTCGCCGCAAGAGATCGACGGCAAGCCGAACTACAACATGGAGCCGGTGAAGTTCGCGACGGTGGCCGCGATGGTCTGGGGCATCGCCGGCTTCACCGTCGGGCTTATCATCGCGCTCCAGCTCGCCTTTCCAGTGCTGAACTTCGACCTGCCCTGGATCAATTTCGGCCGGTTGCGCCCGCTGCACACCTCGGCCGTGATCTTCGCCTTCGGCGGCAACGTGCTGATCGGCACGTCCTTCTATGTCGTCCAGCGCACCTGCCGCGCGCGCCTGGCGGGCATCCTGTCGCCCTGGTTCGTCGTCCTCGGCTACAACTTCTTCATTGTCATCGCCGGCACCGGCTACCTGCTCGGCATCACGCAGGGCAAGGAATACGCCGAGCCGGAATGGTACGCCGACCTGTGGCTGACCATCGTCTGGGTCACCTATCTCCTGGTCTTCCTCGGCACGGTGATGAAGCGTCGGGAGCCGCATATCTATGTGGCGAACTGGTTCTATCTCGGCTTCATCGTCACCATCGCGGTCCTGCATATCGGTAACAACGTCGCCGTGCCGATCTCGATCCTGTCGCCGAAATCCTACGGCCTCTGGTCGGGCGTGCAGGATGCGATGTTCCAGTGGTGGTACGGCCATAACGCGGTCGGCTTCTTCCTCACCGCCGGCTTCCTCGCGATCATGTATTACTTCGTGCCCAAGCGCGCGGAGCGGCCGATCTACAGCTACCGGCTCTCGATCATCCACTTCTGGGCGCTGATCTTCATCTATATCTGGGCAGGCCCCCACCATCTCCATTACACTGCGCTGCCTGACTGGGCGCAGACGCTGGGCATGACCTTCTCGATCATGCTGTGGATGCCCTCCTGGGGCGGCATGATCAACGGCATCATGACCCTGTCGGGCGCCTGGGACCGGCTGCGCACCGATCCCGTGCTGCGGATGATGGTGGTTTCGCTCGCCTTCTACGGCATGTCGACCTTCGAAGGCCCGCTGATGTCGATCAAGGCGGTCAACGGCCTGTCGCACTACACCGACTGGACCATCGGCCACGTCCATTCCGGGGCGCTCGGCTGGGTCGCCTACATCTCCTTCGGCGCGATCTATTGCCTCGTGCCCTGGCTGTGGAACCGCAAGGGCCTCTACTCGCTCAAGCTGGTGAGCTGGCACTTCTGGATCTCGACGCTCGGCATCGTCTTCTACATCACGGCGATGTGGGTCTCGGGCATTCTGCAGGGCCTGATGTGGCGCGCCTACACCGCGCTCGGCTTCCTCGAGTACTCGTTCATCGAGACCGTCGCCGCGATGCACCCCTTCTACGTCATCCGCGCGATGGGCGGGGCGCTGTTCCTGATCGGCGCGCTGATCATGGCCTTCAACCTCTGGATGACCGTGCGCTCCGAGGCGGCGGCAGACATGCCGCGCTCCGAGGTCCCCGCGCCGCTGCTGGCCGTGGCCGCCTGAGAAAGCTTCCGCAATGACGAGCATCGAACACAAGCCCGCGCGCCGCTCGCTCTGGGCCAAGCACAAGATTTTCGAGACCAACTCGATCGTCCTGGTCATCGGCACGTTGCTGGTGATCTCGATCGGCGGCCTCGTCGAGATCGCGCCGCTCTTCTATTTGAAGAACACGATCGAGACCGTGCAGGGCATGCGCCCCTACACCCCGTTGGAGCTTGCCGGCCGCGCGATCTACGTCCGCGAGGGCTGCTACAACTGCCACAGCCAGATGATCCGGCCGCTGCGCGACGAGGTCGAGCGCTACGGGCATTATTCGCTGGCCGCCGAGAGCATGTACGACAAGCCCTTCCAGTGGGGCTCCAAGCGTACCGGTCCGGACCTCGCCCGCGTCGGCGGCAAGTATTCCGACGAGTGGCAGCGCGCGCATCTGGCCGAGCCGCGCGCGGTGGTGCCGCAGTCGATCATGCCGGGCTATCCCTTCCTGGCCAAAACCGAGCTGTCCCATAGCGACATCGCCGACCAGCTGCGCGCCAACCGCGCCGGCGGCGTGCCCTATAGCGACGAGATGATCGCGCAGGCGCAGAGCGACCTGAAGGCGCAGGCGACGCCGGACCATCCCGGCCAGTCCGATCTGGAGAAACGCTACCCCAGGGCGCAGTCGCGCGATTTCGACGGCGACCCGCAGCGCATCACCGAAGCCGACGCCCTGATCGCCTATCTGCAGGCGCTCGGCACGCTGGTCGACTTCAAGCTCTACGACGACAAGGCCAACATCCGCTGAGCGAGGCCACCATGCAAACGACCTATCACTGGCTCGCCGGCTTCGCCCAGTCCGCCGGCCTTCTCTACTTCGTCGCCGTCTTCCTCGGCGTCTGCTTCTACGCCTTCTGGCCGAAGAACCGCGCCCGCTTCGAGCAGGCCGCGCTCAATCCGCTGCGCGAGGACTGACCATGGACCAGCGTCACGACGCCCAAGAGATCGACCCCGTCACCGGCCACGCCACGACCGGCCATGAATGGGACGGTATCCGCGAGCTCAACACGCCGCTGCCGCGCTGGTGGCTCGGCATCTTCTACGCCACCATCATCTGGTCCTTCGGCTACTGGATCGTCTACCCGGCCTGGCCGCTCCTGACCGACGCGACCAGGGGCGTGATCGGCTACGCCACCCGCTCGGACATCACCGTGCAGATGAACGAGCTGAAGGCTCAGCGCGCGGCGCTGGCGGCCGGCATGACTGAGGCCACACCCGCGCAGATCAAGGCCGATCCCAAGCTGTTCCAGATCGCGACGGCCCAGGGCAAGGCCGCCTTCGGCGACAATTGCGCGGCCTGCCATGGCGTCGGCGGCGCCGGTGCCAAGGGCTATCCCAACCTCAACGACGACGACTGGCTCTGGGGCGGCTCGCTCGACACGATCATGCAGACGCTGCGCCACGGCATCCGCGTCGCCGGCAATGACGACACGCGCGTCAGCCAGATGCCGGCCTTCGGCCGCGACGGCCTGCTGAAGCGTGGGGAGATCAACGCCGTCGCCAACCATGTCCGCGAACTCGCCGGCCTGCCGACGGAGCCGAAGGCGGATCTGGCACTCGGGCGCAAGCTCTTCGCCGACAACTGCGCCGCCTGCCACGGCCCGGCCGGCAAGGGCAACCAGGAACTGGGCGCGCCGAATCTGACCGACGCGATCAGCCTCTACGGCATGGACATGGCCTCGCTGACCGAAACCATCGGCAACAGCCGCAACGGCGTGATGCCGGCCTGGGGCGGGCGGCTGGACGAGACGACGCTGAAGGCGCTGACCGTCTACGTCCACTCGCTGGGGGGAGGGCAGTAGCGTGAGCACCGCCGGGACCGATCCCGACGACATGCCGCTCTTCGCGGCGTCGCGGAAGGTCTATCCGCAGAGCGTCTCCGGCCCTTTCAGGCGCGCGAAATGGCTCATCCTTTTCCTGTGCCTCGGCATCTACTACCTGCTGCCCTTCCTGCGCTGGGATCGCGGCCCACATCTGCCTGATCAGGCGGTGCTGGCAGATATCGCCAACGGCCGCTTCTACTTCTTCTTCATCGAGATCTGGCCGCAGGAGGTCTACTACTTCACCGGCCTGCTGATCCTGGCCTCCTTCGTCCTCTTCCTGATGAATGCGGTCGCCGGCCGGGTCTGGTGCGGCTATCTCTGCCCGCAGACGGTCTGGACCGACCTCTTCCTCGCCGTGGAGCGTTTCTTCGAGGGCGACCGGCGCGAGCGCATGCGCCGCGACGAGGCGCCATGGAGTGCCGACAAGCTCTGGCGCAAGAGCGCCAAGCACGCGGTGTGGCTCGTCATCGCCTGGTGGACCGGTGGCGCCTGGGTGCTCTACTTCGCCGATGCGCCGACGCTGGTGCGCGAGCTCGCGACCTTCACGGCGCCGATCTCGGCTTATGTCTGGATCGCGATCCTGACCTTCACCACCTATTCGCTCGCCGGCATCATGCGCGAACAGGTCTGCAAGTTCATGTGCCCCTGGCCTCGGATCCAGGCCGCTCTGACCGACGACGAGGCGCTGAACGTCACCTATCGCTACGATCGCGGCGAGCCGCGCGTCTCGGTCAAGCAGGCCCAGAAGCTCAGGGCGCAGGGCGCGCCCGCCGGCGACTGCATCGATTGCCATCAATGCGTCGCGGTCTGCCCGACCGGGATCGACATCCGCGACGGCGCGCAGGTCGATTGCATTCAGTGCGGCCTGTGCATCGATGCCTGCGACACCGTCATGGCCAGGATCGGCCGCCCGACCCGCCTGATCGCCTATGACACCGAGACCAACGTCAAGCGGCGCATGGCCGGAAAGCCGGCGATCTATCGTCCGCTGCGGGTGCGCACGCTTATCTATGCGGCGCTGATCGTCGTCGTCGGCGGCGCCATGCTCTGGCAGCTCGCGACGCGCCGGACCGCGGACATTTCCGTGCTGCACGAGCGCGCCCCGCTCTTCGTGACGCTGAGCGACGGCTCGATCCGCAATGCCTATGCCGTCCGTCTGCTCAACAAGCGCCCGGAGGTTCGCCCCTTCGCGCTGACTGTGGCCGGCCTGCCCGGTATCCGCATCGATGCGGTCGGTATCGCGCCCACTGCGGATCTGCGGCCGGTCGTCACCGTCGATCCCGATTCCTCGCGCGAGGTGCGCGTGCTCGTCACCGTGCCGGCCGGCGTGCCGCTGGAAGCGTCGCAGGCCATCACCATCACCGCCTCGGATCTCTTCGCCGGGGAGACCGTGCGCGCGACCGACCATTTCATGGCGCCCGGAGCCAAACCATGAGCTGCTGCGGAGTTTTCCTGATGTCCTGCGACGCCCCTGCCGCCCCGCGCCCACGACGCCCCTTCGAACTGACCGGGTGGATGGTCGCGGCGATGCTGGTGCTGTTCTTCGGCGTCATCGTCTCCGTCAACGCGACGATCCTCACGGTGGCGCTGCGCACCATGCCGGGCGTCGAGACGCGCAGCGCCTACGAGACCAGCCAGCATTTCAACGAGGAAATCGCCCGCCAGCACGAGCGCGACGCGCGTGGCTGGAAGGCCGCGGCCACGCTCTCCCGGCAAGGCGAGGGTGCGACGCTCGGCGTGACCCTGGCGGACCGTCTCGGCCAGCCGCTCTCCGGCTTCACCGCGACGGCGCGATTGCGCCACCCAGCGACCTCCGCGCGCGATCACGCCGTCACGCTGAACGAGGGCCAGCCCGGACGATACGACGCGAATTTCGACCATATCGAAAGCGGCGCCTGGATTCTCGAATTGCAGGCGCGGCGCGGAGATGAGGTCGTCTTCGTCTCCCGCAGCCGCATCACCTTGCCGGAGAGATGATATGGCCGGGCAGGATCTCTCCGTCTTCGTGCGTCGTCGCGATGGCGGCGTCGCCAGCATGGAGCTGGCTGTCGACGGCATCCGCTGTGCCGGCTGCATGCAGGCGATTGAGAGCGGGCTTAGCCGCGAGCCCGCCATCCTCGGCGCCCGCGTCAATCTCGCGCTGAAGCGCGTCTCGGTCGAATGGCGGGAGGCGCTGCTGCGGCCTGAAGCGGTCGTCGACAAGCTCGCCGTGCTCGGCTTCAAGGCCTATCCTTTCGTGCCGGAGCGGCAGGAGGATGGCGCCGTCGCCGAGGAGCGCAGCCTGATGCGCCGGCTCGGCGTCGCCGGCTTCGCCTCGATGAACATCATGCTGCTCTCGGTCGCGGTCTGGTCCGGCAATAGCGGCGACATCGACCCGACGACGCGCGACTTCTTCCACTGGCTCTCCGCCCTGATCGCCCTGCCGACCGCCGCCTATGCCGGCAGGCCCTTCTTCGAAAGCGCGCTCCGGGCGCTGAAGGCCGGCGCGGTCAATATGGACGTGCCGATCACCATCGGTGTGGTGCTGGCGTTAGCCATGTCGGTCGCCGAAACCTGGAGCCATGGCCGCCACGCTTATTTCGACGGCGTGGTGATGCTGCTCTTCTTCCTGCTGATCGGACGCTATCTCGACCAGCTGATGCGGCGGCGCACCCGCGATCTCGCCGGCAATCTCGCCGCGCTCAAGGCCGAGACCGCAACGCGGCTCGCCCCGGACGGAAGCTGGACGATTACCCCCATCGCCGCGATCGAGCCCGGCGATTGCGTCCTCTTACGCCCCGGCGAGCGGGTCTCGGTCGACGGCATTGTCGAGACGGGAAGTTCCGAACTCGACCGGAGCCTCATCACCGGCGAGACCACCCCGGCCGCGATCGGCCATGGCGAGCGCGTCCATGCCGGCACGCTGAACCTCACGGGCGCGCTGACCATCCGCGTCGAGGCGGCCGGGCAGGGCACGCTGCTCGACGAGATCGACCGCTTGATGAGCCAGGCCGTCGGCAGCCGCTCGCGCTATGTCCGCCTGTCGGACCGCGCTGCGCGGCTCTATGCGCCGGTGGTCCACACGCTGGCGGCGGCGACCTTCCTCGGCTGGCTCGCCTGGGGACTCGCTTGGCCCGAGGCCCTGATGATTGCCGTCACCGTGCTGATCATCACCTGCCCCTGTGCGCTCGGCCTCGCGATACCCGCCGTGCAGGTCGTCGCGGCCTCCGCCCTGTTCAAGCGCAAGATCATGCTGAAGGAGGGCGACGCGCTGGAGCGCCTTGCCGAGGCCGATATCGCCGTCTTCGACAAGACGGGAACGCTGACCCTGCCCGAGCCCGACATCCTCAATCCCGACGCGCTCCCGCCCGAGCGCCGGGCCGAGATCGGCGCGCTTGCCGCTGCCAGTCATCACCCGCTGGCGCAAGCATTGGCGCGAGCGCTCGGCGTCACTTCCGCGAAAACCGATGTCCGTGAAGAGCGCGGCCAGGGCCTCTCGACTGGCGCGGGCGAGGATGAGCAGCGGCTCGGCAGCCTCGGGTTCTGTAATGCCGAAGCGGAGGCCGCTTCGGTCAAGACGCAACACCCCGGCGCCTCCCTCATCGCCTATCGCCATGGCGCCTACCGGACCGTGCTTGCGCTGGGGCAGAGCCTGCGTCCGGAAGCCCGAGAGACGATTGCAGCCTTGCGCGCGGCGGGGCTCGAGATCGCGATCCTCTCCGGCGACCGTCCGGAGGCGGTCGCGCCGATCGCGGCCGAGCTGGGGATTACGCATGTGCAGGCTGGCCTGCTGCCGGGCGACAAGCTCAACCTGCTCGACAGCATGGCGGCGAATGGCCGCAAGGTCCTGATGATCGGCGACGGCCTCAACGACGCGCCGGCGCTGGCGGGCGCGCATGTCTCGATCTCGCCGGTGAGCGCCACCCATCTCGCGCAGGCGGCGGCCGATGTCGTCTTCCTCGGCGACAGCCTCGCTCCGGTTGCCGCTGCGCTCGACATCTCACGCAAGGCGCGTGGGCTGATGCTGCAGAACCTATGGTTCGCCGTGCTCTACAATGCGGTGGCGGTGCCGATCGCGATTGCCGGGCTGGCGACGCCGCTCGTCGCCGCCGTCGCCATGTCCGGCTCTTCCCTGGTGGTGACGCTCAACGCCCTGCGCGCCCGCTCGGCGGCTTCGGAGGCTTAGGCATGAACATCATCGTGATCCTGTTTCCGTTGGCGCTGGGGCTGGGGCTGGCCGGACTCGGCGCCTTCTTCTGGTGCATGCGATCAGGCCAGTTCGCCGATCTCGAAGGGGCGGCGTGGCGCGTCCTGCAGGATGACGACGCCGACGACTGAGGTCCGTCGGCTCGTTTCGCGTCACTTCGGGAGCGCTCGATTCATGGGGCCTTAACCCTGCCCGGCTAGTCCTGCGGGACAGGTTAACGAGTTGTCGTGTTCGCCCAAGCCCATGCATAAAACGGATCGTCACCGCCGCGCGAACCCCATCGTTTCCGAGGGTTTTCGTTCCGATCAGCCCGAGGAGCCGGCGCAGGCTCTGGTGCTGCACAGGTCGGCCCGCCGGCCTGCGGCAGAGCCGGCGGAGCCCTCTTTCACGTGGCCCGAGAACGTGCGTTTCACCCGCACGCCGGACAGGTTGCGCAAGGCGGCGCAGGCCGAAAAGGCTGCCTCCTCAGTCGAGCTTGGCGACGGCGACGTTGCCAGCCCGTTGGCCGAGCCGGCAGCCGGCGCGAATCGCGTCCGCTTCTGGCGCACGCCAGACCATCTCATCAAGGAAGTCTGGGGCACGCCGTCGCTGGCGGGCATTCCGCATGGCCCTGCCGATCTGCCTGCCGCCCTCGACGCCGACCCGGACGAGGCGATGGCTCCCCTTATCGAAGAAGCCTTCGAGGTGGTGGAAGAGGTCGTCTGGCCGCAGCTTGCAGCCGAGCCCGAGCAGGCGACCACCCCGCTCGCCTTCATTTCCGATCACGCCTTCTGGGAATGCGTGCCCGCCGCCGAACGGGACGATGCCGAGTTTTCGTTCGAAACAATCCCGCTTCCCACGGATCGCGCGGGCGTTCCGGATGCGCCGGACGCCTTGCCTGCCGAAGAGCCTCGCGCGCGGCGGACAGACAATGCGCCGCTTCAGCCTGAAACGCCGCATGTTTCCACCTCGATTGGCGTTCCGGCCTGGTCCGGTCTCGGCTGGAGCCAGGGCTATCAGGTGAGCCTCCAGCTCTCGGGCCAAACCTGGCTCGCTCCGGTCGCGAAGGAGCGCCCGGTCGAGACCGTCGCTGCCGTCCAGCCGGAGCGCGAGATCGTGGCGAAGCCTGGCGTAGCGGTGGCACGCGGTACGCGGCCTCATGTCGATCCCGAGCCCGTCAGGCCCAAACCTGTCCGGCCGAGGGCTCGCGTCATCGAGGTCCTGCCGGCGCCGGTGCAGGATGAGGGCTTCCAGCTTCCGCCGATCGAATTCCTGGCCGAGCCGCCGCTGACGCAGGATGAGGAACTGCCGGTCGAGGTCCTCCAGCAGAATGCCGGCCTGCTCGAAGGCGTGCTCGAAGACTTCAATATCAGGGGCGAGATCGTCCAAGCCTGCCCCGGCCCCGTCGTCACCCTCTATGAGCTCGAACCGGCTCCCGGCATCAAAAGCTCCCGCGTGATTTCGCTAGCCGACGACATCGCGCGTTCGATGAGCGCGGTATCGGCGCGTGTCGCGGTGGTGCAGGGCAAGAACGCCATCGGCATCGAACTGCCCAATGCCAGGCGCGAGACGGTGTTCCTGCGGGAGCTGCTCGCCAGCCAGGATTTCGAGGCGACCAAGCACAAGCTCGCGCTCTGCCTCGGCAAGACCATCGGCGGCGAGCCGGTGATCGCGGATTTGGCGCGCATGCCGCACCTGCTCGTCGCCGGCACCACCGGCTCGGGCAAGTCCGTCGCGATCAACACCATGATCCTGTCGATCCTCTACCGGCTGAAGCCGGAAGAGTGCCGCCTGATCATGGTCGATCCCAAGATGCTCGAGCTTTCCGTCTATGACGGCATCCCGCATCTGCTCACCCCCGTCGTCACCGACCCCAAGAAGGCGGTCGTCGCCCTGAAATGGGCGGTGCGCGAGATGGAGGAGCGCTACAAGAAGATGTCGAAGCTCGCGGTGCGCAACATCGACGGCTTCAACGCCCGCGTCGGCGAGGCCAAGGCGGCCGGCGAGGTCATCACCCGCACCGTCCAGACCGGCTTCGACAAGCATTCGGGCGAGGCGATCTACGAGGAGGAGGTCATGGACCTCGAGCCTCTGCCCTATATCGTCGTCATCGTCGACGAGATGGCCGATCTGATGATGGTCGCCGGCAAGGAGATCGAGGGCACGATCCAGCGCCTTGCCCAGATGGCGCGCGCCGCCGGCATCCATGTCGTGCTGGCGACGCAGCGTCCGTCCGTCGACGTGATCACCGGCACGATCAAGGCGAACTTCCCGACCCGGATCTCCTTCCAGGTCACCTCGAAGATCGACTCGCGCACGATCCTCGGCGAGATGGGCGCCGAGCAGCTGCTCGGCCAGGGCGACATGCTCTACATGGCCGGCGGCGGGCGCATCACCCGCGTGCACGGCCCCTTCGTCTCGGACAACGAAGTCGAGAAGGTCGTCGCCCATCTCAAGACGCAAGGCCGGCCGCAATATCTCGACGCCGTCACCTCCGAGGAGGAGGAAGCCGGCGAGGACGAGGACGGCGCCGTCTTCGACAAGACCGGCATGGGTTCGGTGGAGAGCGACGACCCCTACGAGCAGGCCGTGGCGGTCGTCTTGCGCGACAAGAAGGCCTCGACCTCCTACATCCAGCGCCGCCTCCAGATCGGCTACAACCGCGCCGCCTCCATCATGGAGCGCATGGAGAACGAGGGCATCGTCGGGCCGGCCAATCACGCAGGCAAGCGCGAGATACTCGGAGATGCTGCCCGTCCGCGCGATGAAGAGGACTGATCGGCGGCAGCCGAGGCAGTGCGGCGTTCAGGCCAGTCTGCACGCGAGTTGAAGCGCGCCAACTACGATGATGCCCGCACCGAATGCCTGGCCGACCGGGCCGCTTCTCGGCAAAAGCCGCTCCGCGGAGATCGCCGCCGTGACGAGCGCCATGAGCCTTAGGTCCATGATGCCACCGACGATCAGAGCCGTCATGGGAGCGATGCAGGACGCGCAGCAGCGGAAACCGAGGCGCAGGCCCTGAGCCCAGACCGCAGCCTTGCCAGCAGGCAGCCCGATCTTCCCCGGCGCTTTCCCACAGGCAGCTAGAAGTCGCTGTCTGGCTAAGGAGAGCTGAAACGCACCGGCGGCGATGAGGGCCACGCCTCCCCCGCTCGGAAGCGAGCGCGCCAGCGCCGGAGCCTGGATCGCCGCCGAGGCCAAGGCGCCACCGAGCACGAAGAGGATCGCGCCCAGCCCGGTCCAGATGGCGAGGTAGCCGGCTGCCATGACTGCCGCCAGGAAATCGGGATACGGACAGCCCGCCGTCGCAAACGCCTGCCGGTACTTCCACAGCGCCGGCGTCAGGGCGGGCAGCATCATCGCAATCGTCATCGCCAGCCACATCCCGAGGAAGGAAGCGGCAGCATCGGGCCATGACTGGCCGCACATCGGCAGCCAGACGCCCGACATCCACCAGCCGCCTGCCATCGGCACTTCGGGCATCGCGGCCATCGCGTCGCTTTGGGCGATCGTGATGCCGGTCGCAGCCCCGAAGAGCAGGGCGAGGGCACCGAGAAAGACGGCTCCCGCGAGGGGCGCGGCGGCTGCGCCGCGTCCCTCTCCCTTGCCGAAGCCGGTCTCGATCGCCGTCACGCGGAGACCTGCCGGGCGCCATAGCGGTCATGATGGCGCCACCAGGGGCCCTCCGCCTCGTTGCGCCCCTTGGGAGCGCGGTCGAGCCAGGGATACATGCCCCAGATGCCGTCGACCCCGCGCGAATAGGTCGAATAGGTGTGGTAGATGGCGCCGCCCTCGCGGATGAAGGCGCTCATGCCCGGCCGGTCGCGGTGATAGGTCGGGACGTCCGTTCCGGCCATCGTGGCGAAGGCACGCTCGACCGCATTGCCGCCCGAGCGCCATTCGAATTTCGGCGTGTGCTGGAAGTTGTAATCGACCCCCTTCGTGCGCTCCTGCTCCTCGGTGAAGGAGACGTTGAAGTCGAAGTTGAAGTCGCTTCCGCCCGAGGAGGCCCAGGGGAAGCTCCAGCCCATCCGCTTGCGGAAGCCGAGCAGCTTGGCGAGCGGTGCGCGCGACACCGCCCAGAGCATCACGTCATGGTTGGCGAGATGGGTCGTCACGCCGTTGAACCCGTCCGCGATCGCCGAGCAGGAGGGGCAGCCGGCCTCGTAATCGGGGCCGAACATGAAATGGTAGACGAGGAGCTGCGAGCGGCCCTGGAACAGGTCTGCGAGCGCGGCCTCCCCCTCTTCGGTGTCGAAGCGATAGTCATTGTCGACCCGGACCCAGGGCAATCCCTGCCGCAGCTGCGCCAGCTCGTCGCCGCGTTGCGTGTGCTCCTTCTCGGCCTGCAGCAGCTTGAGCCGCGCCGCGAGCCATTCCTCGCGCGTTCCGATGGTATGTGTCGTCATCGTGCTTCGCTCCTGTCGTCGGATGTGATCAGCGCCGCCCGTTCTGCTCTCGATGCGGCGTCCCGGTCGGTGGTAAGGCGGAGTGACAGAGGGGTGGGAGTGACAAGTTTGGCGGGATTCGGATGGACTCGCTGATCACGGCCGCGGCGCGGGCGCTCGCCTCGGGCGATCCGCTCGGCGCGCTGGACCGGGTCGCGCTGCGGGACGATCCGCCGGCGCTGGCGCTGCGCGGCATCGCGATGGCGCAGCTCGGGGACTTCCCGCGCGCCAAGATATTGCTGCGACGCGCGGCCCGCGGCTTCGGCAACAGGGAGGCCGCCGCCCAGGCGCGCTGCGTCGTCGCGGAAGCCGAGATCGCGCTGGCTTCGCGCGATCTGAACTGGCCTGTGAAGCGGCTTGCTGCTGCAGCCGCGGTCCTGTCGACGCATGGTGACCGGATCAACGCCGCCCATGCGCGCTATATCGAGATTCGCCGTCTCCTTCTGATCGGGCAGCTCGATGCGGCGGAACGGGCGCTCGCGACGATCGAGCCTGAGGAACTGCCGCCGGCGCTGCAAGCGGTGCATTGGCTGGCCGGCGCCGGGATCGCGCTGAGGCGGCTTCAGGCTGCGGCCGCGCGCTCGGCGCTCGCTGCCGCATCAGGAGCCGCGCGCCGGGCCGGGATCCCCGCCCTGATGGCCGAGGTCGACGGCGCGCAGCTCATGCTGGAGGCGCCGACGGCGCGGTTGCTTGCGCGGGGCGAGGAGCGGCTCTTGCGGCTGGATGAGGTCGAGGCCCTGCAATCGACCGAGGCGCTGGTCGTCGATGCCTGCCGCTATGCCGTGCGCGGGCCGGACGGGGCTGTATCTCTGGCGACGCGACCTGTCCTCTTTGCGCTGGCGCGCGAGCTGGCCGAGGCATGGCCGGCCGATGCGCCGCGGGATGCCCTGATCGCGCGGGCCTTCCGCTCGAAGCTGACGGATGAATCGCATCGTGCCCGGCTGCGCGTCGAGATCGGCCGGCTTCGCGCCGCCATCGAGCCGCTGGCGCGGGTGAGTGCGACGCCGCGCGGCTTCGCGCTTTCGCCACGCGCAGCTCCCGAGGTGGTCGTGCTGGCGCGGCCGGTCGAGGAGAAGCATGCGGCGGTGCTCGCGCTCCTCGCCGATGGCGAGACCTGGGCGAGTTCCGCGCTGGCGGTTGCGCTCGGCAGCAGCCAGCGGAACATTCAGCGCGCGCTCGACGCACTGGCCGAGGGCGGCAAGATCCAGTCCTATGGGCGGGGCCGGGCGCGGCGCTGGGTGATGCCGCCGACGCCGGGATTCGCGACCGCCTTGTTACTCACCGCCCTATGATGGGGCAGACTAGATGGACGGCATCGCATCCACCGGAGTGAAGCCATGACGACATCCAACGCCGACATCATCCGCGAATACGGCCCCTTCCCCGGCGTCGAGAAGGTCGGCGGCGTCAGCTTCGATGGCCGGCGGGTCTGGTTCGCCTCGGGCGACCGGCTGAACGCGCTCGATCCCGAAAGCGGGCAGGTGGAGCGCGCGATCGAGGTGCCGGCCCATGCCGGGACCGCATTCGACGGCACGCATCTGTTCCAGATCGCCGAGGATCGCATCCAGAAGATCGAGCCCGAGACCGGCCGCGTCGTCGCGACCATTCCGGCCCCCGCCGGTGGCGGCGATTCAGGTCTGACCTGGGCGGAGGGCACGCTCTGGGTCGGGCATTATCGCGAGCGGAAGATCCACCAGATCGATCCCGATACCGGCAAGATGCTGCGCACCATAGAGTCCAACCGCTTCGTCACCGGCGTCACCTGGGTCGACGGCGAATTCTGGCACGGCACCTGGGAGGGCGACGAGAGCGAGTTGCGGCGCATCGACCCGGTTTCCGGCGAGGTGCTGGACAGTCTCGTGATGCCGGCGGGAGAGGGTGTCTCCGGGTTGGAGTCGGACGGGGGAGACCTGTTCTTCTGCGGCAGCGCCGGCAAGGGCACCGTCAGGGCCGTACGCCGGCCGAGGCGGGCCTGAGCACTGCGCCCCGCCGAGATCGGCGAGGGAGCGCGATCACCACTCCGGTGAAGCTAGCGCCACGGCCGGATGCATCCCGGGCCGTGGCGTTTCGACGAAGTCTTATCGGATCGGCGGCGCGTAGTGCAGGCCACCGTCCTTCCAGGACGCGTTCAGCCCTCTCGCGATCTTCAGGGGGCTGTCCTTGCCGACATTGCGCTCGAAGATTTCGGCATAGGAGCCGACCTTCGCGACGATGTTGTAGGCCCATTGCCTGGGCAGGCCGAGGCCGGGCCCGAGTTCGCCCTCCTTGCCGACCAGCCTGAGGATGTTGGGGTTCGCGGTCGTCGATGCGGTCTGGTCGATGTTCTTCGAGGTCAGGCCGAGCTCCTCGGCGGAGTGCAGGACGTGCAGCGTCCATTTGACGATGTTGTACCAGGGGTCGTCGCCCTGCCGGACGGCCGGGCCGAGGGGCTCCTTCGAGAGTGTCTCGCCCAGCACGGCATGCTTGTCGGGCTCGGTCAGCTTCGACCGGAAGGCGTAGAGCACCGAGCGGTCGGACGAGAAGGCGTCGCAGCGCCCCGACTGGTAGGCCTGCGCCGCCTCCTCCTGCGTCGCATAGGCGACGATCTCGTTCTTCAGGCCGTTGACCCGGAAGAAGTCGGTCAGGTTGAGCTCCGTCGTGGAGCCCTGGTTGGTGCAGATGGTCGCGCCGTTCAACTCCTTGGCGTTCTGGATGACGCCGGAGCGGACCATGATGCCCTGGCCGTCATAGTAGTTCACGCCGGCAAAGATGATGCCGTTCGTGGTCTCCCGCCCGAGCGTCCAGGTCGTGGTGTTGAACAGGATATCGACTTCGCCGGTCTGGAGCGCAGTGAAGCGGGAGGCCGGGGTTAGCGGCACGATCATGACCTTGTCCGGATCGCCGAAGATCGCCGCTGCGACGGCCCGGCAGACATCGATGTCGAGGCCCCGGTATTTGCCGCTCGCGTCGGGGATGGAGAAGCCGGGTGTTCCGGCGGTCGAGCTGCATTTCACCGCGCCGCGCTTGGTCACGGTGTCGAGCGTCGCGGCCTGGCTGGCCGCAAGCGTTGCAGAGCAGATCAGGGTGGCGATTCCGATTGATTTCAGCATGTTCTCCTCCGGTTTTTATCGTTGGGAAGGGGCGATGGCACAGCTCCGCCGGGCATCGCCTTCGGTGGCCGAAAGCGATGTCGCGGAGAATGCGAGGGGGTGGCTCAGGCGGCGGGCAGGCGCCGACGCACGATGGCGGCATGGAAGCCGGCGCCGTAGCGCAGGCTATCGTCGTTGAAGTCGAAACCTGGGTTGTGCAGCGGCGCAGAATCGCCATTGCCGATATTGGCGAAGCAGCCGGGGACAAAATCGAGGAAGCGGGCGAAATCCTCCGAACCCGTCATCGGCTCGCGCGCGACGGCGACGTTTCCATCGTCGAACACGGTTCGGGCTGCGGCAAAAGCCTCCTGCACGAGGGCCTCGTCGTTCACCAGCGGCACGAATTCGCGGGTATAATGCAGGGTGGCGCTGAGATTGTAGCTCTGCGCCGTACCCTGCGCGATGATCCCCATCTGCCGCTCGATCTCGGCGCTGACCTCGGGCCGGAAACTGCGGGCATCGCCGAGGATGCGCGCGGTTCCGGGCAGGACGTTGCGCGTGCCGTCGGTCAGAAGCTCGGTGACGGAAACGACCGCGATATCCGCCGGGCTTAGCCGTCGCGAGACGATGGTCTGGAGACCAGTGACGAGCGCGCAGGCGGCGACCAGCACTTCGTTGCCCGTATGCGGCCGCGCCGCGTGGCTGCCGACCCCCTTGAGTACGATCTCGAAATTGTCCTCGGCCGACATGAAGGAGCCGACCCGTGTCTGGAACTTCCCGATGGCGAGGCCGGGCATGTTGTGCAGCCCGTAGATCTCGTCGAAGGGAAACCGCTCGATCAGGCCATCGGTCAGCATCGCCAGCGCACCCTTGCCCCACTCCTCGGCGGGCTGGAACAGGAAGCGCACCGTGCCGTCGAAGCCCCCCTCCGTCGCCAGCAGCTTGGCCGCGCCGAGCAGCATCGCCGTATGCCCGTCATGGCCGCAGGCATGCATCACGCCGGGCGTCTGCGAACGATGAGGATGGTCGCCCTGCTCGGTGATGCGCAGCGCGTCCATATCGGCGCGCAGCGCGACAGCCCTGTTCCCGTTGCCCCGCTTCAGCGTGCCGACGACGCCGGTGCCGCCCACGCCTTCGACCACCTCGTCGAGCCCGAACTCGCGCAGCTTCGCGGCGACGAAGGCGGAGGTCACTTTTTCCTCGAAACCGAATTCGGGATGGGCATGCAATTGACGCCGCCATGACGTCATTTCGGTCTGAAGGGCATCAGGATCGAGTTCTGGCATCGGTCGCGGCCTCGTTTGCATCTCCGGCCGATGGATAGTGCTTTCGGCGCGAAAGAGGCGCTGCAATCATGTGCGCGGGATGCAAGTTTGTTGCGCAGGGCCTCAGCGGGCCTTGGCGGCTTCGCTCAGCCATCGGCACACGGTTGCGATAGGCTCCGGGTGCCGCGGCCGGCGCGGCGAGACGATGTAGAAGCCCGCCTCGGCCACAAGCTCGATCCCGAAGAGGGGCACCAGGCGGCCGCGCGCGATGTCGTCATCGGCCAGGAAGCGGCTCGTCAAGGCCAGCCCCTGCCCGGCGATGGCCGCTTCCAGCGCGAGTGCGGTCTGGTTGAAACGGATGTTCTGGGCGGGCTTCGGTGCCGTGCCCGGGAAAACCCTTTCCAGAAAGGCCGGCCAGAAATCATGGCCGTCGTGCAGGAGCGGGTAGCGCGCGAAATGGCCGGGATCTCGAGGATCTCCGATTCTCTCGAGAAGCAGCGGGCTGCCGACCGCGATGATCGCCTGCTCGTACAGCAGTTCGGCGTTCAGCCCCGAGCCGAAGGGTGGCCGCCCGAGCCGGATGGCGAGATCGACCGCATCCGTTCGGAAGTCGGAAAGGCGATCGGTCGCAACGATGCGCAGCTCGATCCCCGGATGCGCGGCCGTGAAATCCGGCAGGCGCGGAATGAGCCAGCGGGAGGCGAAGCTCGGCGTCACGCTGATGGTCAGGTGCAGCGGCGCTGGTCTGAGATTCTCCGTCGCATCGGAGATCAGCTCGAAGGCGCGCCGGACCGAGGCGACGTAGCTGCGCCCGGCCTCCGTCGGCACGAGGGTCCGCGGCTGCCGCTCGAACAGCTTGAGCCCGAGTTCGGCTTCGAGCTGGCGAATCTGCTGGGCGACCGCGCCCTGCGTCACGCCGAGCTCCTCGGCGGCGAGGCGGAAGTTCAGATGTCGTGAGGCGACTTCGAAGACGCGCAGGCCGTTGAGCGAGGGAAGGCGATGGGTTTGGCCGTTCATGCGATAGTTTTTCTACAGGCAGACGCGAACGGAACTCGTTCGTCAGGCCCGGGCCGGAGTGATAAGAAGGCCGTCTGACCTTTTGGAATGCGCAACTCGATAGTGCTGCGCAGCGACGACGGAGACAAGCATGTCGGCAGAAAAAGTGGCTCTGGTGACTGCGGGCGGCAGCGGCATGGGCGCTGCCGCGGCCAGGCGTCTGGCGGCGGACGGTTTCCGGGTCGCCATTCTCTCGTCCTCCGGCAAGGGCGAGGCGCTGGCGAGTGAACTCGGCGGGATCGGCGTGACCGGGTCCAACCAGTCTAACGATGATCTGCGCCGCCTCGTCGATCTCGCGATGGAGCGCTGGGGGCGCATCGATGCCCTCGTCAACAGCGCCGGCCACGGGCCGCGCGCGCCCATCCTCGATATCACCGATGAGGATTGGCACCGGGGCATGGACACCTATCTGCTGAACGTCATCCGCCCGGTGCGGCTGGTGACGCCGATCATGCAGCAGCAGAAATCCGGCGCCATCGTCAACATTTCGACGGCCTGGGCCTTCGAGCCGAGCGCGATGTTCCCGACCTCGGCGGTGTTCCGCGCGGGCCTCGCATCCTTCACCAAGATCTTCGTCGACACCTATGCGGCGGACAGCATCCGCATGAACAATGTCCTGCCGGGCTGGATCGACAGCCTGCCGGCAAAGGAGGAACGCCGCC
Source organism: Allobosea sp. RIT-PG3_2 (assembly GCF_057321085.1). Lineage (NCBI taxonomy): Bacteria > Pseudomonadati > Pseudomonadota > Alphaproteobacteria > Hyphomicrobiales > Alloboseaceae > Allobosea > Allobosea sp. RIT-PG3_2. The sequence goes on from NZ_JBXWCA010000003.1 coordinate 77,007, forward strand.
AGAGCGTGCCGATGGGGCGCTACGGCACCAGCGCGGAGATCGCAGGCACCATCGCTTTCCTGGTCTCGCCGGATGCCGCCTACATCACCGGCCAGAATCTGCGCGTCGACGGCGGCATCACCCGGTCCATCTGAGACCGGGCGCCTCGTCGCCTCGGACTTCAGCCGGCGGGCATGTCCGCGAAGACCGCGCGGTCCCGCCCGGCATTCTTCGCGCGGAAAAGCGCGAGGTCGGCGGCGTTGACGACGCTCTCCGGGTTGTTTTCGCTATTCGGCCAGGCGGTCGCGACACCGGCGCTGATCGTGACGCGCCCCGAGCCATGGGCGATGTTCAGGTCGCGCACGCCCTCGACCATGCGCTCAGCGACAAGCACGGCGCCTTCCTGCGACACGTCTGTCAGGATCACCACGAACTCCTCGCCGCCGAAGCGGGCGGCCAGGTCGGTCGCGCGGCAGGCACCGCTCTGGATCACGCCGGCAACCTGCTTGAGGACATCGTCGCCCGCGAGGTGGCCGTAAGCATCGTTGTAGCGCTTGAAATGGTCGACATCGATCATCAGCACGGACAGCGGATTGCGGGTCCTCGTGCCCCGTTTCCACTCGGCTGCGAGATACTCGTCGAAATAGCGGCGGTTGCCGAGCCCGGTCAGCCCGTCGATCCGCGTCAGGCGTTCCAGCTCGAGATTGGCGCGCATCAACTCGCGCTGGCTCTCGCGCAGGGCCCGATAGGCCTCGTCGCGCTGGACGTGATCGAGATAGGCGCGGGTGTGATAGCGGATTCGGGCGATCAGCTCGACCTTGTCGGGCAGCTTGACCAGATAGTCATTAGCGCCGGCCTGAAAGGCTTCGCTCTTGATCGCCGGGTCTTCCTTGGTCGAGAGCACGATCACCGGGACAGCGTGCAGCGAGGGGTGCTGGCGGTAGCGCCGCACCAGATCGAGCCCGTCGACGCCGGGCATCACCAGATCCTGCAGGATGACGGTCGGCTTGACGCGTTGGGCGACCTCGATCGCCTCGAGCGGATCGGTGCAATAATGGAAGTCCAGATCGCCATGATGGGCCAGCGCCCGCCGGACCGCTTCGCAGACCATCACTTGGTCGTCGACCAGCAGGACCATCGAGAGGTAGCTGTCGGCCGGGGAGGGCACATTGGGCGCGGATGGAGATGGTTCGCCTGCCATGGGAAGCCTTTTTATGGGGCCGGCTGGCCGCAGGCCTCGACAAGGCGCGGCGCGATCGCGGTCAGCGGCAGAATTTCGGCGGCAGCGCCGATTGCCGCGGCTGCCTTGGGCATGCCGTAGACGGCGCTCGTCGCTTGGTCCTGTGCGATTGTCAAATGATGCTTGTCGCGCAGAAGTTTCAAGCCGCGCGCGCCGTCCCTCCCCATGCCCGTGAGGAGCACGCCGACAGGCTCGCCCCGCCATTGCTGAGCGACGCTCTCGAAGAACGTGTCGACCGAGGGCCGGTACGGGTAGTCGCGCGGCTCGGCTCGGTAGCCGAGCTCGCCCCCCGCCTTGAGCACGAGGTGATCGGCACTCGCCGCGATCAGCACGCTTCCCGGCACCGGTCGATCGCCTTCCAGGGCAGGGCGAACCGCGAGCCCGCATTGCTGCTCCAGCCAGCTGGCGAAACCCGGAACGAACTGCGCGTCGAGATGCTGAACCAGGATGATGGCCGCCGGAAACCCGCGCGGCAGCCCGGCGAGCAATGTCGCGACGGCAGTGGGTCCGCCGGCCGAAGCGCCGATGGCGACGAGCTGTGCCGAGCCGAGGCGCCTCGCCGGCATGCGGGCCCTGCGCGCCGGCGGGAGATCGCGCGAGAGGCGGGCGATGGCGGTCATGCGCGCCAGAAGCGCATCCCCCTGGCCGGAAGCGATGCCATTGGTGCCGACCGAGGGGATGTCGACGGCATCGAGGGCGCCGTAGCCCATCGCTTCGTAGACGCCGGATACATTCGCATCGACGCTGGCCGTGACGAGCAGGATGGGGCAGGGCGTCTCGGTCATGATGCGCCGCGTGGCCTCGATGCCGTCCATCACCGGCATGTTCAGGTCCATCAGGACCAGATCGGGGCGATCGTGCCGGCAGGTCTCCACGGCTTCGCTGCCGTCCCTCGCGATCCAGGCGACCGTGTGCTCCGCCGTCGAGGTGACGATCCGGCGCAGGACTTCGACGGCCATTGGCAGGTCGTTGACCAGACCGACTCTCATGAGAAGCTTCTCATCGGGTCGCGCAGCCTCATGGTTCGCCGATAAGGTCTTCGACGGCGTGAATCAGAGTCTCGTCGTGGAAACTGCTCTTGGTCAAATAGTAATCCGCACCGGCATCGAGCCCGCGGCGCCGATCCTCCTCGCGGTCCTTGTAGGAGACGATCATCACCGGGGTCTTGCGCAGCCCGCTGTCCTTCTTGATCAGCGTCACCAGCTCGATGCCGTCCATGCGCGGCATGTCGATATCGGTCACGACCAGGTCGAACGAACCGGTGCGGACAGCATTCCAGCCATCCATGCCGTCGACGGCGATCTCGACCTCGAAGCCGCGATGGTCGAGCAGCTTCCTCTCCAGCTCGCGCACGGTGAGCGAGTCGTCGACGACGAGGATGCGCTTGCGCTGCTTCTGCCCCGCGCGAACCGGACGGTGCTCCAGCGTCTTGATGGGGCCGCTCGAGACCAGTTTCTCCATCGAGCGGACCAAATCGTCGACATCGAGGATCAGTACGGGCGAGCCGTCCTCCAGCAAGGCGGCGGCGCTGACGTCCTTGACCTTGGCAAGGCGCGCATCCAGCGGGCGCACCACGAGTTCGTGCTCGCCGAGGAAACGGTCGACTACCAGCGCGTAGGTATCGCTCCCTTGGCCGACGACGACCACGGCAAGATCGGATTCGGCGGATTGCGGCTCGCCGCGGCCGAGAATTTCATGGGCGGTGATGAGCCCGACCTGCCGGTCGTCGAAACGAAAATGCGGGCGACCTTCGAGGGAAGCGATGTGCTCCCGCGGCAAACGCAGCGCCCGCGCGATGCCCGCGAGCGGAAGGGCATAGGGCTCGCCGTCGATCTCGACGAGGAGCGCCCGGATCACCGAGAGCGTCAACGGCAACTGGAGCTGGAAGCGGGTGCCGCTCCCCAGCTGCGAGCTGATCTCCACCTGGCCGCGCAGCTGGCGGACCATCGCCTGAACGGCATCGAGCCCGACGCCGCGCCCTGAAATATCGCTCAGCGTCGACTTCATCGAGAAGCCCGGCAGGAAGAGGAATTCGAGCAGCTCCGCCTCGCTGAGGTCGTGTACGGCCTCGGCCGTGGTGAAGCCGCGATCGACGGTGGCTTGCCGCAAGGCGTCGAGATCGATGCCGCGACCATCGTCCGCGACGATGATCTGCAGCAGCCCGGCGTGATGGCGCGCCTCGATCCGGATGATCCCTTCTGCCGGCTTGCCGGCGGCTTCGCGTTCCGGCGGGTCTTCGAGCCCATGGTCGATCGCATTGCGCAGCAGGTGGCCGAGCGGCGCGTCGAGCTGTTCGAGGATGTCGCGATCGATGCTCGTCGCGCCGCCGACGATGTCGAGCCGCAACCTCTTGCCGAGCGCGCGCCCGATATCCCGGACGGTTCGGGAAAAATGCCGGACACCATCCTCGAAGGGCCGCATCCGGCTTGCCAGCGTCTCGTCGTAGAGACGGCTGGCAAGGTCTGTCGCCTGCCGGTCGACGGCATCCAGCTCGTCCAGCCGCTGGCCCAGGATCGCCTGGCTTTCCTGCAGCTTGAGCTGCACGGCATCCAGCGCCAGCAAGGCGCGGGGATCGCTGGTCGCGGCCGGCATCGCGGCCTGCAGGGCATCGACGCTCCGGACGAGCTCGGCATGCACCCGCCGCAGCCGCAGCAGACCGTCGTTGAAAGGCCGCAGGCGCCGCGACGCCATCAGGGACTCGCCGGCGAGCCCGAGGAGGCGGTTCAGGCTCTCGGCCGTGACCCTGACCATCCGGCTGCCCGGCCCATCGCCCGGCAATGGCGTCGGCTCTCCGGGGGATGGAGTCGTGGCTTCCCGGTCGATGTGCGCGGGAGCGGCCTCGGCGTCGCTGCGCACGAGGCTGTTCGCGTCGCCCGTGGCGGAGGCGTGCTGAAGAGCATGCACGAGACGATCGATCCGGCGCTCGGCTTCGGCCTCGTCGGGACCGTGCTCGGAAGCGAGGGCCGTCAGCAGGTCGATGCTCTTGAACAGCGCGTCGATATGGGCGTGGTTCAGGCGCAACGTTCCGCGCTGCGCCGCGACCAGGCACTCTTCCATCTCGTGGGCGACCCGCACCGCCGGCGTCAGGTCGATGATCCGCGCCGCGCCTTTGAGCGAGTGGGCGGCCCGCATGCAGGCTTCGAGATGAGCTGCCGAGACCGGGTCCCGTTCCAGCGCGAGCAGTCCGGTCGTCAGCGCCTGCGATTGCGAGGAGAGCTCGGCGCGGAACAGCTCGAGCATGGAGAGCTCGCTGAAGTCCTCGCCGCTCATGCGATGCTCCGGTCGATCAGCTCGGTCAGCCGGGTCTCGTCGAGGCAGCCCACCGCCCGATCGTTCCACGGGAGCACGCTCGTGACAACGCTGGCCGCGGCCCTGCCGATCGTGGCGGGAACGGCGCCCAGGCCGTGCCGGTCGAAGGTATGCAGCCCGTGGACTTCATCGACCTCGAAGGCCGAGCGCCCGCCCGCGGTGCCGATCACGACGAGTCGGCGGAAGGCGGTGATCCGCTCGCCGGCCCGCGGTGCCGCCTCGGTGTCGATGCCGAGGAGCTCGGACAGCGAAACGCAGACGAGCAGCTCCCCGCGGACATTGACGATGCCGCGCACCGCGCCGCTGCGGCGATGAGGCAGGGAATGGATCGGGCGCGGCTCCGCGATCTCCTGGCAGCTCGCGGCCGGCAGGCCGAGCCATTCCGTCCCGAGCCGGAAGATGAGGACACTGGTGAGCGCGTCGTGATCCACCTCCTCGCTCGCGGGCCGGGCGAAGAGCCGCGTCCACTCCTCGCGATAGCCCGGCGGCAGCGGTCGATCCAGCAGCCGACGGGCGATCTGCGCGTGCGAAGCACCGTTGCGGCCAGGCCGCGACGTCTCGGTTTCCGGACCGGGCTGGCCCCCGTTGTCGAGGCTGCTTGTGGCGTGCGGTGTGTTCACGTCGGCTGTGGCGGACATCAGGCTCCGCTCCTCTTCGTCAGCCGGTCGAGCCGGTCAGCCAAGGCCCGCGCTCCCGCCTCGTCTCCCCGGCGCTGCAGCAGCAACCGCAGATGCGCCAGCGCTTGGCGGTGGTCCGGCGCGAGGTAGAGGGCCTTGCGGTAGTTGCCCGCCGCATCCTCTTCGGCATCGTCCGCGTCCTGCGCGAGGCCGAGCAGATAGAAGACCTCGGCCGACGGGCCGAAGGCCGCGATATGGCGCTCGGCCGCCGCACGGGCTTCGGCGAGGCGTCCGGCATTGGCCGCGCTCTCGATGGCGGCAAGACCCGCGGCCTCGCTTTCCGGTGACGAAGCCGGAGCGCTCGGCGCCATGGTCGCTCGGCTTGCGAAGGGGCGAGGCTTCGGTTTGGGGGGAGCGCTCGAGGCGGTCGATGCCGGCAGCTTGCGAATTGCGGGCGCGTTCGCTTCCGAACGCGATCTGGCCGTGGCGCCCGGCGTGGGCGCTTCCTTCGTGAAGGCGAAGGCGCGTGGCAGCCTTGCCGATGTGAAACCATGCAGGGAAGGCAGGCCCGACTCGCCCGGCCCGACCAGAAGCAGGCCTTTGCCAGACAAGGCCTGCCGGAGCGCTGCGAGGGCGGATGCCTGCGTCTCCCGATCGAAATAGATCAGCAGGTTGCGGCAGAAGATGATGTCGTAGGCCTCGCGCTCCATTGGCCTGGTGGGGTCGAGCACGTTGCCGAGCGAGAAGCGGACCGGGCGTCGCACGATCTCGTGCGGCCGGAAGCCGCCTTCCAGCGCCTCGAAATAGCGCTCGCGGAAGGACAGATCGCTGCCGCGGAAGGAGTTCTTCCCATAGATCGCGCGCCCGGCCAGGGCGAGGTTGCGGCTGCTGACGTCGATGGCGTCGATCGCGAAATCCGTTGGCCCGAAGCCGGCATCGAACAGCGCCATCGCCATGGAATAGGGCTCTTCCCCGGTCGAGCAGGGCAGGCTCAGCAGCCTGATGGGGCGGTCTGTGAGCTTTGTCTCGCGTGCGTGCCGGACCATGGCGGCGAAGGCTTCGCGATCTCGGAAGAACCAGGTCTCCGGCACGATGACCGTGTCGATCAGCTCCTGGCGCTCGCTCTTGTTCCCGGCCAGATAGCTCCGATAGGCGTCGAGGCTGGGCAGTCCGCAAGCGGTCATGCGCCGTGTCAGCGCGTGGCGAATGACGGAAGCTCCGACCGTTTCGGTGCTCAGGCCGATCATGTCCCGCAGCATCTGCTCGAAATCGCCGGTGGCTGCACTGTTCTCCATCACGGCTCTGCCGTCAGTTGCCGGAACAGGATGTCGCGGATTTCCGGCGGCAGCAGAGCCTCCGGCTTGATCCATTGGATGAGCCCGGTCTCGTCGGCAGCGACCGGTCCGAGATAGGGAGGCGTTCCAGCCTCGACGCCGGAGGCGACGAAATCCGCGGGGTCGCGCTTGGTCGTCTCGATGGCCCGCTCCGCGACCAGCCCGAGGAGCTTATGCTCTCCCGGGCCCGTCGGATAGCGAAGCAGGAGGATTCGCGTGCTCAGCACCGGCGCGGCCGGGCGCCCGAGCGCCAGCAGGGAAAGGTCGATCAGCGGCACCGGCGTGCCGTGATAGCTGATCGCGCCGATGACCCCGGCGGGAGCGGCCGGCAACTGCTTTGCCGAGAGCAACGGCAGCACCATTTCGACCTGCGCGGCATCGAGCACATAGCGATCCTGCCCTAGCTGGAACATCAGGAACAGCATCGGTCGGCCCCGTTCCGGTTTCCGTTACGCTCGCAGCTTGAAGCGCGAGATGCTGCTGCGCAGCCCGCCCGAAACCTGGTTCAGCTCGTCGATCGCGAGGGTGGATTGCTGCAGGGATTCGACGGTCTGCTGGGCGGCCTCGCTGAGCTGCCCCAGCGCTTCGCTGATCTGCCCCGCGCCGGTCGCCTGCGCCTGCATGCCCTCGTTGGCGACCTCGAAGCGCGGCACGAGGCCCTGCACCTGCTCGATAATTTCCGAAAGCTGGCCGCCGACCTGCTGGACGTCCTGCATGCCGCGCCGCACCTCCTCCGAGAACTTGTCCATGCCCATCACGCCGGCCGCGACGGCCGACTGGATGTCCTTGACGATCTGCTCGATGTCGTAGGTCGAGACCGCCGTCTGATCGGCGAGGCGGCGGATTTCGGTCGCCACCACGGCGAAGCCGCGGCCATATTGTCCGGCCTTCTCCGCCTCGATCGCGGCGTTGAGCGAGAGCAGGTTGGTCTGGTCGGCGACCTTGGTGATGGTCGTGACGACCTGGTTGATGTTGCCGGCCTTCTCGCTGAGGATCGCCAGCTTGGCATTGATCGCGCCTGCCGCATCCATGACCTGCTGCATCGTGGTTTCCATCCGCGCCAGCCCGGCCTGTCCGCCGCCGGCCAGCGTCGCGGTCTGCTCGGCGACGCCCGAGACCTCGTCCATCGTGCGCACCAGCTCGTTCGAGGTCGCCGAGATTTCCTTGGCGGTAGCGCCGATCTCCGTCGTCGTGGCGGCGATTTCGCTGGCGGTCGCCTGCTGCTCCTTAGAGGTCGCCGCGACTTCCGTGATCGAGGTGTTGACCTGGATGCTCGACTTCTGGATCTGGCCGATCAGCCCGGCCAGATCGTCGGCCATCGCGTTGACGCCATCGGCGACAGTGCTGAACTCGTCGCGGCGAGACAGCGCGAGCCGTTCGCTGAAATCGCCGCGCCGCATCATCTCGACCATTCCGAGCAGCTTGCCGAGCGGCACGGTGATCGCCCGGAACAGCAGGTAGCCGCACAGCAGGGCAAGGCCGAGCGCGATGATGAATGCGACGATCAGCCCGAACTCGGCGGCGCGGACGATGCGGACGATATTGCGGGTCGATTCGTCGGCCTCGGTCTTGTTGAAGTCCATCATCGTCCGGAGCGCGGTGCGCAGCCGCGCGGCGCGGGGCTCGATCTCGTTCTTCACCATCGCGCTCTGGTCGATCGTCTGCCCGTTGCTGGCCGCAAGCTTTACGGCCGCGATCATCGCGTCCTCGACCGGAACAAACTGCTCGAACAGCCGCTGCGCCTCGGTGTGGTTCTTGCGGTCCTGCTCGGAGTCGATGGTGGGCTCATACGACTTCAACAGCGAGCGCATCCGTTCCCTGCTCGCCAGGATGGCATCGCTCACGCGGCTCCTTTCCGCCGCCGTGTCCGAAAGATGGAATTCATGGCTGAGGCCGTCGGCCTCCGCCCATGCCGTGGTCAACTGGGCGCTGTAGTAGAGGCCGGGGACCGTCTTGGTCTCGACGGCCAGCGCCTCGCGTTCAGTTTGCAGAAACCAGACATAGCAGAGCGCCGCGATAGCGGACATCACCGCGAGAACTGCGGCGAAGCTGAGCAGGATACGGCGGCGTATCGTCAGGCTCTTCATGATTCATTCCATCGTCGGGGCACTGTGAAGCGCGTTTCGGCCGCAATACCGGCGTGCGAACGGAGCGCTGCCAAATCATCGTTAGCGCGGAGTTATTTCCCGACTGTTGAAGAGCGCCGTTACGATTCGACCGACTATCTCAATCCAGACGCGGCGAAGCTTGCCGGCGCTCCCGCAGGAAATCGGCCGCCTGATAGCGCCAATAGGTCAGCTGGACGGCAGCCGTGCCGAACGGGCCGCCATTCCAGGCGAGGCCGAAGGGCGCAAACAGCTTGAACCGGTCGCTGTCGCCCCGGATCGCCTCGGCAATGACGCTCCCGCCGATCGCCGTAGTGTTCATGCCATGGCCGCCGAAGGCCGTGCAGTACCAGACACCCGGCCGGTACTGCCCGATCTGCGGCATCAGATGGCGCGCATAGGACATCAGGCCCGACCAGGCGAGCTCGACCTTCAGCCCCGAAAGCTGCGGATAGGTCGTGACCATCTCGCGGCGCAGCAGTGCCGCGACATCGCGCGGCTCTGTCGTGCGTGTCGTGATCCGGCCGCCCCAGAGGATGCGGTTGCCGCCTTCGACGAGCCGGTAATAGTCGCCCGCGCGCCGATCGTCGCCCACTCCGGCGCCGGTGCGGATGGCCTCGCTGATCAGCTCCGGCGCCGCCTCCGTGAGCAGCACATAGGTGGCGATCGGCAGGTAGGCGTGCTTCAGCGGGGCGAACAGTCCGCCCGTGTAGCCGCCCGTGGTGAACAGCACCTGCTCGGCCTCGATCGTCGCCTGCGCCGTGCGCAGGCGCTTCACCGGCCCGGCGAGGTCGCAGGACAGGACCGGCGATGCTTCGTGGATCGCGCCGCCGAGTCGCACGATCTCGCGGGCGAGAGCGCGGGCATAGTTGAGCGGATGGAAGTGGAAGGCGTCGTCGTCCGCGAGCGCGGCGTGGTATTTGGGCGAGCGCAGCAATTCGCGCGTTTCCTCGCGCGGGAGATAGCGCAGCTTGCGACCGAAGCGCTTCGCTTGAGCGTCGCGCTCTGCCTGAAGCGCGGCGCCCCCGTCATAACGTAGGGCCCGCATGATGCCCGGCGAAGGCGCGGCGTCGTCGATGCCGAGCCTTTCGATGTTGCGCCGGACGATGTCGACGCCCTCGATGGTCAGGCGATAGAGTTCCTCCGCCTGCTGACGGCCTGCCTGGCGCTCGATGGCGGAGAGCGAAGTCGCATATCCCGCGCTGACGAAGCCGCCATTCCGCCCCGAAGCCCCCCAGGCGACACGTTCGGCTTCCAGGAGCACGATGGAACGCCCGGCCCGCGCCAGCTCCAGCGCCGCGGTCAGACCCGCCAACCCGCCGCCGACGATGCAGATATCCGCTTTGATCTGCCCGTCAGCCGGCGGGTAGCTTTCACCCGAAGCAAGGGTACGGCGATAATAGGTGTCGACATAGGACGGGGACATGCGGTCTCGCGCGGCAGGCTGAAGGCAGGTTCGGCGGGCAGCTATCGCGCGATCCGCCGCCGCCTTCCAGAGGGCCGGACCAGATGGCCCTCATGCCGTCAGCGCCTACTCAGCGGCCTCCGACACGGCCGCACCCGGCGGGTCATAGGCCTGGATCGGCGGCAGATTGCCGTCGAAGCGCTCGACCTGCACCGTCGTCAATTGCCCGGTACAACCCTGCGCCAGCGCCGAGGTGCCGATATCACGGGTCAGCACGTTCGGATTGCCGTGGACGCAGAGCGGCTTGTCCTCGGTCGGGTCGACGGGATCGTACCAGGCGCCCGTCGGCAGCTGGATCACGCCGCGGCGGATGCCGTCGGTGATGTGGACCGCGGCAAGGCACGCCCCGCGCTCGTTCGAGAGGCGGATGATGTCGCCGTCGGCGATGCCTCGCGCGGCGGCGTCCTCCGGGTGCATATGCGCGACCTCGCGGCCGCGATGCTTGGCATCGCTGCTATGGCCGCCGAAATCGAACTGACTGTGCAGGCGCGTGCGGGGCTGGTTCGCGACGAGCACATAGGGATTGGCGGTGTCCGGAACGTTCGTCGCGCCGAGCCAGGCCGGGTGCCCGAGGCAGTCCGTCTCCCCGAAGCCCGCGATGGTCTCGGAGAAGATCTCCAGCTTGCCGCTCGGGGTCGGCAAGGGCGAGGCGGCCGGGTCCGTGCGGAAGGCGCGCAGCTTGCCGCCATCGTCGGTTTGCTGCGGCAGCTCGTAGCCGTCGCTCGCCCAGAATTCGGCGAAGCTCGGCGCCGGCAGCCCTTTCGCCGCCAGGGCCTCGCGCGTCGGCTCGTAGAGATGTTCGAGCCACTGCCGGACGTCGCGCCCCTCGGTGAAGGCGTCGGCGGTGCCGAGCCGCTCGGCGAGGCCTGCAAAGATCGCGTAGTCGTCGCGCGCCTCGCCATAGGGCGCGACGACCGGATGCATCGGCACGAGCAGCGGATCGTTGGAGTTGCCGCCGATATCCTCGCGCTCCAGCGTCATCGTGCAGGGCAGAACGACGTCGGCGTGGCGGGCCGTCGCGGTCCAGGCCAGTTCGTGAACGACGAGCGTGTCAAGCCGGGCGAAGGCCTGCCGCAGCCGGTTCAGGTCCTGATGGTGGTGGAACGGGTTGCCGCCGGCCCAGTAGACCAGCTTGATCCCGGGATAGGTCCGGGTCTGGCCGTTGTAGCGGTAGGTCGTCCCCGGGTTCAGCAGCATGTCGGAAATGCGCGCCACCGGGATGTAGTCGCTGACCGGATTCAGGCCCTGCGAGAACGTCGGCATGGGTACGGAGTTGTAGCGCCGCCCGTAATAGGCGATGGCGCCGAGCCCATAGCCATAGCCGCCGCCGGGCAGGCCGATCTGGCCGAGCGCTGCCGCGAGAACCATGCCCATCCAGACCGGCTGCTCGCCATGCGCGGCGCGCTGCAGGGCGTGCGCCACGACGATCAGGGCGCGCTTGCCGTGCAGGCGCCTGGCCAGCGCCACGATCTCGTCGGCCGGCAGGCCGGTGATCGGCGCGGCCCAGGCCGCATCCTTGGGCTGGCCGTCGCTCTCGCCGAGCAGGTAGCGCTCGAACACCGACCAGCCAGCCGTGTAGCGGTCGAGGAAGGCGCGGTCATGCAGCCCGTTGACGACGAGCGTGTGGACGAGCGCGAGCATGAGGGCCGTGTCGCTGCCCGGCACGTTCGCCACCCACTCGGCGCCGGCCTCGGCAGGCAGGTCGCTCCGCAGCGGGCTGACCAGCACGAACTCGCAGCCGCGCTCCTGCGCGCGCTCCATCGCGCCGCGCTCGACATGGCGGCTGATGCTGCCGCCGGCGACCATGCTGTTCTTCAGCGCCATGCCGCCGAAGGCGAGCACGATCTCGCTGTGCTCGGCGATCTGCTCCCAGGAGACGTTGCGTTTCACCAGATCCTCGTAGTCGCCGATGATATGCGGCACGAGGACGGAGGAGGCGCCCGAGGAGTAGCTGTTGACCGAGCGCACATAGCCGCCGGTCGAGGTGTTGAGGAAGCGGTGGATCTGGCTCTGGGCGTGGTGAAAGCGGCCCGCGCTGGCCCAGCCATAGGAGCCGCCGAAGATCGCGCCGGGGCCGTGATCGTCGCGCACGCGCCGCAGTTCGCCGGCCAGCCTGTCGAGCACAGCCGACCAGGACATCGGCACGTATTCGTCCCGGCCGCGGCGGTCGTCCGGGCCCGGCCCGTCTTCGAGCCAGCCGCGCCGCACCATCGGCTGCGCGATGCGGGCGCAATGGCGCAGGGCCGCCGGGAAGTTCTGGATGATCTCGTTGGGGTCGGGATCGCCGACATGCGGGCGGACTTCGAGCTGCCCGTCCTTCATCCGCGCCGAGAACACGCCCCAATGCGAGGTATGTGGGCGAAAGGCCTCGTTTTCGGTCGAAGCCTCGGGTGCCTGGCCGGCGGGGCTCGTCATCGCCGCGATCCTCGTCAAGTGAGCTGGGAACGATGATCCGTCATCCGCCGGTCCAGCGCGGATCGCAAGAGAAATCGGGGCTTGATCGATGCGTTGGAGGCAGACCCTTCTGCTGGAGTTCATGGTCCCGGCAAGTCAGAGTGGGCGGCGGCATTGCATGGAGAGTGAGGGGACTATGCAGAAATTCTCCGAAGAGATGGTCGTGATCGAAAGGCAGGGCGCCGTGTTGACGGTGACCATGAACCGACCCAGGGTGCTGAATGTCCTGGACGAGGCGCTGGCGGATGCTCTCTTGGCCGCTTTCGCGCCCATCGCGGCGGATTCGACCATCAAGGCGGTCATCCTCGCCGGCGCCGGCCGTTCCTTTATGGCAGGCGGCGATCTCTCCCGTTTCCACGCCGATCTCGCGAACGCGCCTGCAACCGCCGGCCTGCTCATAGACCGCTTCCATGCGCTGATGCGTCTGATCAAGGCCCTCCCGCAACCGGTGATAGCGGCGGTCCAGGGGCCGGTCGCGGGCGGTGGCGTCGGTCTGGCGCTGGCCTGCGACATTGTCATTGCTGCGCAGGGCGCGAGCTTCCTCTCGGCCTATACGAAGCTCGGAACCAATCCGGACGGCGGAACGACATGGTCGCTGGCGCGGCTGCTCGGCCCCCGGCGCGCGCTCGAATTCGTGCTGCTCAACGAAGCGATGGACGCAGAGACCGCGCTGCATCTCGGCCTCGTCAACCGGGTGGTGCCCGACAGCGAGCTGGCGGAGGCGGCGCTGGCTATTGCCGGGCGCCTGAGCCAGGGCAGCTTCGGCGCCAACAAGGCGAGCAAGGCTCTCGTCCAGGCAGCCATGGAAGGCACTTTCGACGAACAGCTGGATCTGGAGAAACGCGCCTTCGCGGCCAATGCCGGAACGGCGGATTTCAGGGAGGGCATTCAGGCCTTTTTCCAGAAGCGCGCGCCGCGGTTCTGACAGGTGTCACCTTGAAAGCGGGAAGGCCCCGAAAATCGTTTGCAACGCCGCCTTTGCTTGACATTTATCATGTCCAGCGGTGTCATGAAGGTGAGTTGGTTGACCCTGATCGGAAGGTTTGCACCCTCGGTTCCCGCGCCGCGCGCGGATGGTCGGCTTTCACATGAAACCTACAGTCTCAGACTATACCGTGGCGATGCCCTGGTACGAACCAGAGGATTTCCCGCTGCTATGGGAACTCGCCCATGATCGCTCCGAGATGCCGCCGCGCTATGAGGACTGGCGCAGTAACGCGGAGGCCGTGATGAACGTCTGGCTCGCCAGAGGGCGAGCCTTGCAGATCGTCACGATTCGGCCAGGGCCCTTCCTGGCTTGGCTTGAGGCTCGAGGCCTGCCGAATACGGCCGAGAACCGCCGCCGTTATGTCGAGGATCTCGTGACCAGCAATCATGATGCGGCCTGATGGGCCGGCGGTCTGATTTCATCCGCCATCGACGCCACAGGCGCCGCGTCAGGAGCGCGCGGCAGTGACCACGACCTCGATCATGGCGCCACCCAGATCGGCCACGCCGACGGTCGCCCGGGTCGGCATTTCGTCACCGAAGAAGCCGGTCCAGGCGGCGTCCATTTCCTTCTTCCGGGAGAGGTCGGTGACGAAGATCTGCGCGGCGACGATCGCCTTGCGATCGAGCCCGACCTCGCCGAGATAGCCTTCGATCTTGCCGAGGATGTTCTGGGTCTGCGGGCCCATGGACTGTGTGGTGTCGTCGGCGACGACACCACCGACGAAGACGAGATTCCCTGTTTCGACGATGCGGTTCTGGATCGGTGTGCGGATCGAACGCTTGATGGTCATGGGTCTTCTCTCCCGTGTGATGGCGCGTTCACCTGCGCCACAAGCAAGGATGCTATAGGGGCTACGTATCTGATATCCCTGACTCTGCCGGAATGGAGTCGCGGATGCCTCGTCATCGCAGGCTTTGGTTTCGAAGTGATTGGCCTGGCTTCCAGAGTCGGGGGGATCGCCGTGCAGCCCGCTGTCTTCCACGAACGGCAGCGCGACCTGCTGCCCCCTCGCTTCCGCTGCGAGTTTTGCGAAGCTTGATGCTGAGACGTTCTGGCCGGCCTTAATTGGCAAAGGAGCCGGCATCAAATGGGCGCTGACATGAAACCGTTCTGTAAAAACGGGTGTCAACCAAACCCTTGTTACTGCACCACTCTTTGACGCCGAAGCGAGAAAGAGTGGTGCCCAGGAGAGGACTCGAACCTCCACGCCCTTGCGAGCGCCAGCACCTGAAGCTGGTGCGTCTACCAATTCCGCCACCTGGGCAACGGCGGTTCGTTTACGGGGGGCGAGTCGTCCTGTCAACGGGCTTGCGGAAATGAATTGCATTCGCCTGCCGGTGGGCTGTGGAAACCGCTGCGGAGCGGCGCGCGAAGGCGGGAAAAAGCAGCGATGGCGCGGCTTCGTGCGGGGTGGGAGCTGTCGGCCTAGGGCGAAACGCCGCAAGCCGCCAGCAGGGGCGCGTTCGCCGCAAAAGGCATTTCCACTTTGGCGAGACATGATCTAGGAGGGCAGAAGTATTCTAAACGGAGCTTTCGCGATGGCCTCTCAAGCCCCGGCCCAGCAACTCGTGACGGTCTTCGGCGGCTCCGGCTTCGTCGGCCGCCATGTCGTGCGGGCGCTCGTCAAGCGCGGCTACCGCGTGCGCGTCGCGGTGCGCCGGCCGGACCTCGCGGGCTTCCTGCAGCCGCTGGGCACTGTCGGCCAGATCCATGCTGTGCAGGCCAATCTGCGCTATCCGGTTTCGGTGGCGGCTGCGGTCCAGGGGGCCGACGCCGTCATCAATCTCGTCGGCATCATGCAGGAGCAGGGCCGCCAGAGCTTCTCGGCCGTGCAGGCCAACGGCGCCCGCGCCGTGGCCCAGGCCTGTGCCGCCGCAGGGATCACCCGGCTCGTCCATGTCTCGGCGCTGGGCGCCGATGCCGAATCGCGCTCTTCCTACGCCCGCAGCAAGGCGGAGGGCGAGGCTGCGGCGTTCGCTTCCGTGCCGGATGCGATCGTGCTGCGCCCCTCGGTGATGTTCGGGCCCGAGGATACTTTCTTCAACCGCTTCGCCTCGATGGCCCGGATGCTCCCGGTCCTGCCGCTGGTCGGCGGAGGGGCGACCAAGTTCCAGCCTGCCTTCGTCGGCGATGTCGCCGAGGTGGCGGCGCGCGCGGTTGACGGCACGATGACGGGCGGGCGCGTCTACGAACTTGGCGGGCCGGAGGTTCTGAGCCTGCGCCAGGTCACGGAGGAGGTCTGCCGCGTGACCGGGCGCAAGCGCCTGCTGGCACCGCTGCCGTTCCCGCTGGCGCGGATCGTTGGAAGCGTGCTGCAGGTCGCCGACACGTTGACGCTCGGCCTGATCCCGGACGAGCTGGTGCTGACCCGCGATCAGGTCACGCTGCTCGAGAGCGACAATATCGTCTCGCCGGCTGCGGTCGCTGAGGGGCGGGACTTCGCCGGCCTCGGGCTCGCCCCGACCACGGTCGAGGCCATCGTCTCGTCCTATCTCTGGCGTTTCCGCAAGACCGGTCAGTTCGACGCCGCCCGGGCGAGCTGAGGCACCCCGCTTCGGCTCGGGAGGCGCGCGTGCCGTTCGATCTCGTCATCTATGATTGCGACGGCACGCTGATCGATAGCGAAACGCTCTATAGCGAGGTCAGCCTCGTTCTCTGTCACGAGATCGGGCTGACGCAGTGGACGCTCGACGACTACAATACGAACCTGATCGGCATCCCGCTCGTCGACGGCTTCAAGGTGATCGAGGCCGCGCTCGGGCGACCGCTGCCTTCCGATTTCGAAAGCCGGATCGAGGACGGCGTCGCAGCCCGGCTGGAGCGCGAGTTGCGGGCTCTGCCAGGCGTGCATGAGGCGCTGCGCGAACTGGCCGGGCGCCGTTGCGTCGCGTCCTCGACGAGCCTCGAGCCGCTGCGGCGCAATCTGGGCCTGGCCGGACTGATCGACCTGTTCGATCCGCATGTCTTCTCGGCGTCGCAGGTTGCCCGCGGCAAGCCGGCGCCGGATGTCTTCCTCTTCGCCGCCGCGCAGATGGGTGCGGAGCCGGAGAACTGCCTGGTGCTGGAGGATTCCGTGCCCGGCGTGCAGGCCGCGAAGGCTGCCGGCATGCAGGTGGCCGGCTTCACCGGCACCGCCCATGACAAGCCCCGCACGCGCGAGCGCCTGCTGGCGGCCGGCGCTGCGGCCGTGATCGATGACTATCGGGAATGGCCTGGCGAGGCGGCGCGGCTTGCGGAGCTGCGCGCCGCCTGAGCGGTTGGCCCGTCAGAGCATGCTGGGCAGCACGCGATCCGGCGGCTTGTGTCCGTCCATGAAGGTCTTGATGTTGACGATGACCTTCTCGCCCATGTCGGCGCGGCCCTCATGCGTGGCCGAACCCATATGCGGGAGGACCACCACCTTGTGCTGGCGCGCGAGCTTGAGCAGGCGCGGATTGACCGCCGGCTCGCTCTCGAACACGTCGAGGCCGGCGCCGGCGAGCTCCCCGGCTTCCAGCATGCGGGCGAGCGCGGTTTCGTCGACGACCTCGCCGCGCGCCGTGTTCACCAGGATGGCGTCGGGCTTCATCAGCTTGAGACGGCGCGCCGAGAGCAGATGGTAGGTCGCCGGCGTATGCGGGCAGTTGACCGAGACGATGTCCATCCGCGCCAGCATCTGGTCGAGCGAATCCCAATAGGTCGCGTCGAGCTTCTCCTCGGTGCGAGCGTCGACCCGGCGGCGATTATGGTAGTGGATCGACAGCCCGAAGGCAGCGGCGCGGCGCGCCACGGCCTGGCCGATCCGCCCCATGCCGACGATGCCGAGGCGCTTGCCGGTAATGCGCCGGCCGAGCATCCAGGTCGGCGACCAGCCGGCCCAGTCGTCGTCGGGGATGACGCGCGCGCCTTCCGCGATCCGGCGCGCCACCGCGAGGATCAGAGCGATCGTCATGTCGGCGGTGTCGTCGGTCAGCACGCCCGGCGTGTTGGTGACGGTGATGCCGCGCTGCACGGCGCTGGCAACGTCGATATTGTCGACGCCGTTGCCGAAATTCGCGATCAGGCGCAGCTGGTCGCCGGCCTGCGCGATGATGGCCGCGTCGATCTTGTCGGTGACGGTCGGGACCAGCACATCGGCGGTCTTCACCGCTTCGACGAGCGCGGCCTGCGACATCGGCTTGTCGTCGATGTTGAGCCGGGCGTCGAACAATTCGCGCATCCGGGTTTCCACCACGGCGGGCAGCTTGCGCGTCACCACGACCAGGGGCTTCTTCTTCGACATGGCGGTCACCCTTCCGTCATTCGCCGCATCCGTCGCATGCCCTCAACCAGCCATTAACCCTGATGGCCCAGGAATGACGACGGCTGCGCGGCCGGCATGAGCGTTCTCTAGGCGGCGCCGCAGCGGAAGACAACTTGACCCTTCGCTGGGGGGCAGGGCGCTTAGCAGGAGAGCGGTGGATGAAGGCCTCGTCGATGCGCCGTCTGGCCATGATCGGCATTGTATTCACGGGCTCGTCCTTCGCTGCTTTCGCGCAGGACATGCAGGCCGGGTCGGTCACCGGCCTGCCGGTGCCGCGCTATGTCAGCCTCAAGACGGACCGGGTCAATCTGCGCGAAGGGCCGTCCAAGGAGCATCGCACCCGCTGGGTCTATCAGCGCGCCGGCTTGCCGGTCGAGGTCACGGCGGAGTTCGAGACCTGGCGCCGGGTGCGCGATGCCGACGGAACCGAGGGCTGGGTGCTGCACAGCCTGCTCTCCGGGCGCCGCACGGCGCTCGTGGCGCCCTGGTCCCGGAACAAGGACGAGGTCTTCCCGATGCGCAGCGCGGCCGCAGAGGACGCAAACGTCGTCGCGAGGCTGCAGTCCGGCGTCGTCACTAGCGTGGCTGCCTGCGTCAATGCCTGGTGCCGCGTCAGCGTCGGCAACATCACCGGCTTCATCCGCCAGGAGCGGCTCTGGGGCGTCTACCCGAACGAGAAGGTCGACTGAAACGCGGCCTGCCGGCGGCTACTGCGCCGTCAGCGGTCGCCCGCCGCGATCAAGAGCAAGCCGGCCCGTGTCGCGCAATAAGCCGCCGATGCAGGTGAGGCCGGGAACGCGGCAGCGACAAAAATGCAGGCGAAGGCTCGTCGCGCGATTGGGAAAACGCATCGTACCTCGCTCGTGCTTGGCCTTTCGAGCGGAAAGGTCGACTTCAGCTCTCGATCTTGCGCAGCCGTACCACCACATCGACGCGCGCGATCTCATAGCCCTCGGGCGGCGTCGGCAGGCTCGCGACATCGATCTCCTGAGCGGGGATATCGATCACCCGGTTCTCGCCATCCACGACGAAATGGTGATGGTCGTGATCGGCGGTGTCGAAATAGGCCTTGGCGCCGTCGAGTGTCAGCTCGCGCAATAGGCCGGCTTCAGTGAATTGGCGCAGCGTGTTGTAGATCGTCGCGAGCGAGACCGGGATGCGCTCCTTCATCGCCTCCTCATAGAGCATCTCGGCGCTGATATGGCGCTGGCCCTTGGCGAAGAGCACCCAGCCGAGCGAGACGCGCTGGCGTGTCGGCCGCAGGCCGACGCGGCGGAGCTTCTCGCGGATGTCGTGGAACGGGCATCCCTGCCGCACCGCCGAAACCTGGGCCTGATCCTGGGAGGTCAGATCGCTCATGCCGTTTTGCGTGCCCTCATCCGAAACGGACGCTCGATGCTCCGCCTGCTGATTGAAATCATCCTAAGAAATGTAGGGCCTCGGCTTCCTCGTCGCAAGCATGACGCCGTTATTGGGAACCCGGTCTCGCCTTTCCTTGATCTGGCGCAGTGTCGTTGCGTTTTTTTGATGCTGCCATGGTTTTTGATGCTGCAATGTGGGTCGGCGCGCCTGTGCCCTTTCGTTTCCGGTTCCCGCTGTGTTAGGCACGGCTGAGAATACGCCGGTCGAATCCAGCTGGCGCAAGGGAGCGGAACGGGAATGCAGCGTCAGTCGTCTTTCAGCTACGAGGAGATCCTCGCTTGTGGTCGCGGGGAACTGTTCGGGCCGGGCAATGCGCAGCTGCCGCTGCCGCCGATGCTGATGTTCGACCGTATCACCGAAATCGCGGAAGAGGGTGGCGAACACGGCAAGGGGCTCGTTCGCGCCGAATTCGACATCAAGCCCGACCTCTGGTTCTTCGACTGCCATTTCAAGGGCGATCCGGTGATGCCGGGCTGCCTGGGTCTCGATGCGCTCTGGCAGCTCACCGGCTTCTTCCTCGGCTGGCTCGGCCTGCCCGGCCGCGGCCGGGCGCTCGGCGTCGGCGAGGTCAAGTTCGCCGACCAGGTTCTGCCTTCCGTCAAGCGGGTCGTCTACGGCGTCGACTTCAAGCGCGTCTTCAAGTCGAAGCTTGTGCTCGGCATCGCCGATGGCTGGCTCGAGGCCGACGGCAAGCGTATCTATACGGTCAGCGATATGCGGGTCGGCCTGTTCAAGCCGGAAGCGGCCTGAGGAAAAACAGCCGCATGACCTTGCGCCTTGTGAGCGCGCGGTCCATTTGCGCGGTATGATCCGGAGCAGCGGGTGTGCCCCGCTGCGGGCGGGTAGCTGGAGATAAGCGAGCATGAGACGCGTCGTCGTCACCGGGATGGGCATCGTCTCGTCCATCGGCAACAACACGCAGGAGGTGCTGGCCTCGCTGCATTCGGCGAAATCGGGTATTTCCCACGTCGCCGAATTCGCCGAGCACGGCTTCCGCAGCCAGGTTGCCGGCGTGCCCACGCTCGATCCCGCCACGGTGCTTGACCGGCGCGCCATGCGCTTCCACGGCGGTGGCTCGGCCTGGAACCAGGTGGCGATGGAGCAGGCGATCGTCGATGCCGGGCTCGAGACCGCCGAGATCAGCAACGAACGCACCGGCATCATCATGGGCTCGGGCGGCCCTTCGACCCGCGCGCTGATCGACGCCTACGACAAGGCCCGCGAGAGCGGTTCCTCGAAGAAGGTCGGCCCCTTTGCCGTGCCCAAGGGCATGTCCTCGACCGCCTCGGCCACGCTCGCGACCTGGTTCAAGATCAAGGGCGTCAACTATTCGATCTCCTCGGCCTGCGCGACCTCGAACCACTGCATCGGCAACGCCTACGAGCTGATCCAGTGGGGCAAGCAGGACATGATCTTCGCCGGCGGCTGCGAGGAACTGGACTGGACGCTCTCCGTCCTGTTCGACGCCATGGGCGCGATGTCCTCCGACTTCAATGCGACCCCGGCTCGCGCCTCGCGTGCTTATGACGTGGCGCGCGACGGCTTCGTCATCGCCGGCGGCGCCGGCGTCGTCGTGCTGGAGGAGCTGGAGCACGCCAAGGCGCGCGGCGCCAAGATCTATGGCGAGATCGTTGGCTATGGCGCGACCTCGGACGGCTACGACATGGTCGCTCCCTCCGGCGAGGGCGCGGTACGCTGCATGCGCATGGCGCTGGAAGGCGTGAAGGCCAAGGTCGATTACATCAATCCGCACGGTACCTCGACCCCGGTCGGCGACGCCAAGGAGATCGAGGCGATCCGCGAGGTCTTCGGCGCCGGCGACAAGTCGCCGCCGATTTCGGCGACCAAGTCGCTGACCGGCCACTCGCTGGGCGCGACCGGCGTGCAGGAAGCGATCTATTCGCTGCTGATGCTCAACAACGACTTCATCTGCGAGAGCGCCCATATCGAGGAGCTCGACCCGGCCTTCGCCGACATGCCGATCGTGCGCAAGCGCATCGACAATGCCGGCCTCGGCTGTGTCCTCTCCAACTCCTTCGGCTTCGGCGGCACCAACGCCACCATCGTGATGAAGCGCCTGGAGGCCTGAGGCCGCCATGCTCTTCATGGTGATCGAGCATTTCGATCAGGCCCGCGTGAAGGACGTCTACGCCCGCTTCCAGGAACGCGGGCGGATGGCGCCGGAAGGCTTGCGCTATGTCGAAAGCTGGGTCGCCGCCGATCTCGGCCGCTGCTTCCAGATCATGGAATGCGACGACGTCGCCCTGCTGCAGGAATGGGTCCTGCAGTGGAGCGATCTTGCCCGTTTCGAGATCGTGCCGGTCGCTACATCGAAGGCCGCCGCCGCGGCGATCCTGAAATCCGGTTAGCCGTCGAGCCCTGGAGCAGAGCCTGCAATGGGCCTGCAATCATAAAGCGCCGTTCAAGGCTTGACGTATCGAGTTGCAGAGCGTTCTTCCCGTTTCCCGCCTTCGGGTCCGATCCTGAAGCCCCTTTCCGAGTTTGCCATGCTCCCGCTGATGCATAAAAAGCGCGGCCTCATCATGGGTGTCGCCAACCAGAATTCGATCGCCTGGGGCATCGCCCGCACCCTGAATGCCCACGGGGCCGAGGTCGCCTTCACCTATCAGGGCGACGCGCTCGGCAAGCGTGTCCGGCCGCTGGCCGAAAGCATCGGATCGAATCTGGTGATCCCCTGCGATGTCGAGGATCTCGCCACGGTCGACTCGACCTTCGCGGCGCTCGACGAAGCCTGGGGCGGCGATCCCGAGCGAAACACGCTTGATTTCATCGTCCACGCCATCGGCTTTTCCGACAAGAACGAGCTCAAGGGGCTCTACGCCGATACCAGCCGCGAGAATTTCTCGCGCACGATGGTGATTTCCTGCTTCTCCTTCACCGAGATCGCCAGGCGTGCCGCCGAGCGCATGCCCAAGGGCGGCAGCATGATCACGCTGACCTATGGCGGCTCGACCCGGATCATGCCGAACTACAACGTCATGGGCGTCGCGAAAGCGGCGCTTGAGGCGAGCGTGCGTTATCTCGCCGGCGATTACGGCCCGCGCGGCATCCGTGTGAACGCCCTGTCGCCCGGCCCGGTGCGGACGCTGGCCGGTGCCGGCATCTCCGACGCACGCGCCATGCTTTCCTGGCAGCGCGCCAATTCGCCGCTGCGCAAATCGGTCTCGCTGGAGGAGATCGGCGGCTCGGCGCTGTATTACCTTTCGGATCTGTCCGGCGGCGTCACCGGCGACATCCATCACGTCGATGCCGGCTATCACATCACCTCGATGCCGGCGCTCGAAGGCCTGCGCGCTGCCGATAGCGGCAACGGCGAATAGACGGAACCTGAGGCCCCGGCTCATTGTTCTCTTTCGATCGAAAGAACGGTCGAAGGAGGGTGTGCAATGGTCATGGTCAGATATGAGGTCGTCGAGCACGATGGCGGCTGGGCCTACAAGGTCGGCGAGGTGCTGTCGGAAACCTTTTCGTCGCACGAGGCGGCGCTGAAGGCCGCCACCAAGGCCGCGGCGCGCCAGACGATCGCCGGCAACACCGACGGCATCGTCTATCAGGACAAGGATGGTCGCTGGCATCAGGAGCTGGCTGACGGCCATGATCGCCCTGCGACCGAGGTCGTCGACGAACCCTAGGGCCGTGACCGGTGTGTCTCGCGTTCAGCGCGCGGTGAAGAAGGTCAGCAGCACCTTGTTCTTCTCGCCGAGCAGGCAGAGAAAGCGGCGTGGCTTGTCCGAGCGGTCGGTCCGCAGATAAGCCTCGCCCATCACGATGCGCGTGACCGGAATATCCTCGATCCTGGATTCCGAAACGGCGACGGTGGTGCCGTCCTCGTCGATATAGATGTCCTTGATCTCCGGATCCTTGGCATGGAGCGTCTGGAGGGCCGCCGCTTTGCAGGTCGCGATTTCCGGCGTCGCCGGTTTCTCGCTCTTAGGTGGAACCTCCTGCGCGAAGGTCGAACCACACAGCAGGGCGGTGGAGATCAGGGCAGGGGCCAGGAGCCGGAACATGACGAGCACTCGGATTGATCGGTGAGTGCTGAACGCTTCAGAGCCCCACTGGTTCAAAGGGCGATGTCATCCCGTGCGCGCTGCGGCGCGAAGTGCCGCTGCGCAGACACGGGACCGCCAACCGGATTAAGCTCAATCTTTCCGCGCCGGAGCCGCGATGACCGCCCGCTCTATGTTGGCGTCATGCGATCAAGGCGCATGCGGCCCGGTACGACATCGACCGCTTGGTCTATGTCGAGGCCTTCGATGATCCCTCGCAGGCGATCGAGCGTGAGAAGGTGCTGAAGAGATGGCGCCGGGCCTGGAAGATCGCTCTGATCGAAAAGGAAAACCCGGCGTGGTCTGACCTCGCCGGGTGAAGCAGGCTCACTAATCGCGCGGTCCCGAATCCGCGCAGCAGCACGACGTGCCGCAGCGCGTGCGGGATGACAGCGCGCTTCCTGAAGGCTTTTACAGCCCCAGCTTCTTCTTGCGCTGGCCGAGCGTGCGCAGGCGCAGTGCGTTGAGCTTGATGAAGCCCGCGGCGTCGCGATGGTCGTAGGCGACCGCGCCTTCCTCGAAGGTCACAAGGTCCTGGTCGTAGAGCGAGTAGTCGCTCGAGCGGCCGATGACGTGGACGCCGCCCTTGTAGAGCTTGAGGCGGACGTCGCCCGTGACGAACTCCTGGCTCTTGTCGATCAGGGCCTGCAGCATCTCGCGCTCCGGCGAGAACCAGAAGCCGTTATAGATCAGCTCGGCGTATTTCGGCATGATCTCGTCCTTGAGATGCGCCGCGCCGCGGTCGAGCGTGATCGATTCGATCGCGCGATGGGCCGCATGCAGGATCGTGCCGCCGGGCGTCTCGTACATGCCACGGCTCTTCATGCCGACGAAGCGGTTCTCGACGAGGTCGAGCCGGCCGATGCCGTTGTCGCGGCCGAGATCGTTGAGCTTGGCGAGCAGCGTGGCCGGCGAGAGCTTAACGCCATCGATCGCGATCGCGTCACCCTTCTCGAAGGAGACCGTGACGACCGTCGGGGTGTCCGGCGCCTCTTCCGGCGAGATCGTGCGCGAATAGACGTAATCGGGCACCTCGACCGCCGGGTCCTCCAGCACGCGGCCTTCCGAGGAGGCGTGCAGCAGGTTGGCGTCGACGGAGAAGGGCGCCTCGCCGCGCTTGTTCTTGGCGATCGGGATCTGGTGCTGCTCGGCGAAGGCGATCAGCTGCTCGCGCGAGCGCAAATCCCATTCGCGCCAGGGCGCGATGACGACGACGTCGGGCTTCAGCGCATAGGCGGTGAGCTCGAAGCGGACCTGGTCGTTGCCCTTGCCGGTGGCGCCATGGGAGACGGCGTCGGCGCCGGTCTTCTCGGCGATCTCGATCAGCTTCTTGGCGATCAGCGGCCGTGCGATCGAGGTGCCTAGCAGGTAGACGCCCTCATAGGCGGCGTTGGCGCGGAACATCGGGAAGACGTAGTCGCGCACGAATTCCTCGCGCAGGTCCTCGATATAGATGTTCTCGGGCTTGATACCGAGCAGCAGCGCCTTGTCGCGGGCAGGGCCGAGTTCCTCGCCCTGGCCGAGATCGGCAGTGAAGGTCACGACCTCGCATCGATAGGTGGTCTGCAGCCATTTGAGGATGATCGAGGTGTCGAGTCCGCCGGAATAGGCGAGAACGACCTTCTTCACGCTGCTGTCAGCCATCTCTGTCAATTTCCTGCTGGCGGCCCCCGGGCCGCGTTTCGGACGCAATGGCGCACTATCGCAGGGTTCGGGGCGAAGCAATCGGAACCTTCTGATCGATCCCGCGTCGTCCTGTGATGGGTCGGCGCTGGCGACGGCGTCGCCCCACCTTCCCATGCGCCCATTCGGGGCGCTTGCGGTCGGGCTCCGGAGGGCGCAGGCTCGACGGTGCGCGACACGAAATGACGACCTGTTCGGAGGCTGAATGCCGAATCGTCCCGTTTTGGACTTCTGGTATGAGTTCGCGTCGCCCTATTCCTGCCTGAGCGCCCTCAGAATCGAGAAACTGGCCGAGGAGGCCGGCGTCGAGCTGCGCTGGCGGCCCTTTCTGCTGGGGCCGATCTTCGCTGCCCAGGGGTGGAATACCTCGCCCTTCGCGATCTATCCAAGCAAGGGACGTTATATGTGGCGCGATACGGCGCGCCGGGCCCGGCGTCAGGGCTTGAGTTTCGTCAAGCCGGAGAATTTTCCCCAGAATTCGCTGACAGCGACACGCTTGGCATTGGCAGGCCGCGACAGCGGCTGGACGCCGGCCTTTTCGCAGTCGCTGTTCCGGGCCCAGTTCTGTGATGGCCGCAATATCGCCGAGGAGGCGGTGCTGGCGGCGGCCCTGAAGGAGGCCGGAAGCGAGCCCAACGCCACGATGCCGCTTGCGCGCAGCGAGGAGGTCAAGGGTCGCCTGCGAGCCGAGATCGAATATGCCAAGTCGATCGGTATCTTCGGCGCGCCCTTCTTCGTTGCCGGCGATGGCGAGCTGTTCTGGGGCGACGACCGCCTGGAGGAAGCGCTCGAATGGGCACAGGACGGGCGTTGACGCCGTGACATGGAACCGCCGGCGGCTGTTGGTGGCGGGCGCGGGTTTGTGCCTGGCGCCCCCCGCGCTGGCGCGCCCGACCTTGCCTGGCGATGCGCCGGGCTATGACGCGCGCGAACTCAGCGCCGTTCCCAATGAGGCCGCCATCGGCCGGCGCTACTGGTCGCCCGGCCTGAACGACGGCTATGTGCCGCAGGGATTGACCGTTTACCGCGACGAAATCCTGATCGCCGCCTATCGCAGCACCGAGCGCGATCAGGACAATGGCCCGGCCCGGCTGTTCCGGCTGTCGCGAGCCGACGGTAGCCTGCTCGGCAGCTTCTCCCTTCCGGCGACCTATGGCCACCCCGGCGGCCTCGCCATGGTGCGGGAGACGTTGTTCGTCGCCAATTCGGGGCGCCTGCTCGCACTGGATTTCAGGGAGTCCTGCCGCAACGGCGAATGCGTGCCCTTGAAGGAGGCGCGGGTCGACAAGGCGATGGGGCCGTCCTTCCTCGCCGCGTCCGGCGACGTCCTGTGGTTCGGCCCCTATCGCCGCGAGGGCGAGCCGAGTCTTCACGCCGTACCGGCCGCCCGTGTTCTGGCCGCCGGCGATGCTGCGATAGGCCTCTCCGATTCACAGGCGAGCCTGCCATTGCCGTTGCTGACGCAGGGCGCGACCTTCGATGGTGAAGGGAAGATTTGGCTCTCGCAAAGCTCCGGCAATCGGCCGGCCTTTCTCTCCCGCCTCGATCCCCGTACAGGCGCGGTCCTTGCGCGCTATCCTGCGCCGGGCGGGATCGAGGATCTCGGCCATGCGCCGGATGGCAAGCTCTGGGCGGTCGGCGAAGCGGGAACGCAGCGCTGGAACCGCTGGAACACCTTCTATCCGCTGGTGTTCGAGATCGATCCGGGCAAGCTCGCGGCCTGATCAGCCGGGCCCGGGCGCCTGCGGCGGACGCGCCCATGGTCCACGCGCGGCCGTCTCCTCCACCATCGTCGGCAGGTCCTGCCGCTCGGCCAGCTTCGGCGGATGCGGCGGCATCGCCGGCATGCGCCCGCCGGCCGTCTCGACCAGCGCCTGCACGCGCTTGGTCACGGAAGGATGCGTCGAGAACAGATCGGCGAAATCGTCCGGATCGTTTTCGAAGCACATATCCATCACGCCGGAGGGAATGCCCTCGATATCGGCCCGGCCGGAGATCTTGAGCAGGGCCGAGATCATCGCATCCGGGTTCTTCGTCAGCTCGACGGCCCCGGCATCGGCCAGGTACTCGCGCGAGCGCGACAGCGACAGCCGGATCACCACGGCAAGGAACCAGGAGATCGCGATCACGGCGACGCCGACGACGATGGCGAGCCCGTTGCCTTTCTTGGAATCGTCGGAGGAGATGCGGATGCTGCGGCGGCCGAAGCCGCGGAACACCATCTCACCGACGAAGGAGACGACGCCGGCGATGACAATCGCGATCACCATGAGGCGCACATCGCCGTTGCGGATATGCGTCAGCTCATGGGCGAGCACTGCCTCGACCTCGGCATCGTTGAGCTGCGCGAGCAGGCCGCTCGTCACGCTGACGGTGAACTGCTTGTCGTTGACGCCGCTGGCGAAGGCGTTGAGCGCATCGCTCTCGACGATGGCGAGCTTGGGAACGGTGAGCCCGCGCGAGATGCAGAGGTTTTCCAGCATCCGGTAGAGCTTGGGGTTGTCCTCGCGTGCCACGCCCTTGGCACCGGTCACCGCGCCGATCATCGCGACGTTCATGCGGAAGCCGACGAAGACCCACAGCATCGTCGCCAGGGTGATGAGGGGGAACCACGAGCGAAAGATGCGGTTCGCCTCGCCGAAGGCGCTGCGGCCATAGGGCACGCCGCCATAGCCGTAGCCGACCAGCAGCAGGCCCCAGACGGTGAGGTAGACGAGCAGGAAGAGCCCGGCGATCAGGAGATTGGACCTGATCCGGTTATTGCGCTGATGGGTATAGAGCCCGAAGGCCTGAGCCATCGCAGCCGCTCCCTGCCGTGGTCCCTGCCTCAGAACTTCACGCTGGGCGCGACCTCGATCTGGGCGCGCGTCTGTTCGCCGACATCGAAGAACTCGCGCTGGGTGAAGCCCATCTGCGGCGCGAAGAGCACGGCCGGGAAGGCCTGGATCGCCGCGTTGAACTCGCTGACCGCATTGTTGAAGAAGCGCCGGGCGGCCGCGAGCTTGTCCTCGACATTGCCGAGATCGACCTGGAGCTGCTGGAAATTGGCGCTCGCCTTGAGATCGGGATAGGCCTCGCCCAGCGCCAGCAGCCGGCCGACCGCGCCCGAGAGCTGCTGCTCGGCGGCAGCCTTGTCGTGGACGCCGCTCGCGCCCTGCGCGGCGTTGCGGGCGGCGATCACCGCGTCGAGCGTCGATTTCTCATGCGTCGCATAGCCCTTCACCGTCTCGACGAGGTTCGGGATCAGGTCGTGCCGCTGCTTGAGCTGGACGTCGATGTCGGCAAAGGCCTGGTTGACGCGCTGCCGCATAGCCACGAGCCCGTTATAGGTCATGATCAGATAGATCACGACGGCCACGATCAGCCCGAGAATGACCCAGCCCATGCGACGCTCCCCCTGTGCCAGCGCTTGAGCGGGGCAGACTGGCATGACGGGCGACCTTGGGGAAGCCGCGCAGAAAACTTGCCCTCGCAACGGCCATGTATTACATCGCCCCTGTCCGAAGGGCCGTGATCGATCATGCGCCGGGGGCGGTCTTCGAGACCTGCTCCCGTTTCGTGTTGGAAGCGCGCTCCTGGGATGCGGATCGAACCGGCGGCCATGGCGCCCCCGTTCCCGATGCTTCGGGGCGGGATACCTCCGAGAGGAGGAGCCGACGGCAGCGATCCGGATCGCAACACCAACCACGGCGCCCATGCCGGACATCCGCGGGATACGCGGCCGGCTTCCAGGAGATTACATGTCAGCTGTTGAAAGCTTCACTTCGGGTCGCGAGGATTTCGCCGCCCTGCTCGAAGAGTCCTTCGCCCGCAACGAGGCGATGGAAGGTACCGTCATCAAGGGCAAGGTCGTCGCCATCGAGAAAGATATGGCGATCATCGACGTCGGCCTGAAGACGGAAGGGCGCGTCGCCCTCAAGGAATTCACCGGCCCCGGCCGCGAGCAGGACATCGTCGTCGGCGATGAGGTCGAGGTCTATCTCGACCGGATCGAGAACGCGCTCGGCGAAGCCGTCATCTCGCGCGACAAGGCTCGCCGCGAAGAGAGCTGGGTCAAGCTCGAGAAGGCCTTCGAGGCCCGCGAGAAGGTCACCGGCATGATCTTCAACACCGTCAAGGGCGGCTACACCGTCGACCTCGACGGCGCCGTGGCCTTCCTGCCGCGCTCCCAGGTCGACATCCGTCCGATCCGCGACGTCGGCCCGCTGATGGGCCAGCCGCAGCCCTTCGAGATCCTCAAGATGGATCGCCGCCGCGGCAACATCGTCGTGTCGCGCCGCACCGTCCTCGAGGAGACCCGCGCAGAGGCTCGTTCCGAGCTCGTCGCCTCGCTCGAAGAAGGTCAGGTCATCGACGGCGTCGTCAAGAACATCACCGAATACGGTGCGTTCGTTGACCTCGGCGGCATCGACGGCCTGCTGCACGTCACCGACATGGCCTGGCGCCGCGTCAACCATCCGTCCGAGGTCGTTACCATCGGTCAGACGGTCAAGGTCAAGATCATCAAGATCAACCAGGACACGCACCGCATCTCGCTCGGCATCAAGCAGCTGCTGGCCGATCCGTGGGATGGCATCGCCGAGCGTTACCCGGTCGGCACCCGCCTCAAGGGTCGCGTGACCAACATCACGGACTACGGCGCGTTCGTCGAAGTGGAGCCGGGCATCGAAGGCCTGATCCACGTCTCCGAGATGTCCTGGACCAAGAAGAACGTCCACCCCGGCAAGATCGTCTCGACCTCCCAGGAAGTCGACGTCGCGATCCTCGAGGTCGATCCGGTCAAGCGCCGCATCTCGCTCGGCCTCAAGCAGACCCTGCGCAATCCGTGGGAGCTCTTCGCGGAGCAGCACCCGGCGGGTTCGACGGTCGAGGGCGAGGTCAAGAACAAGACCGAGTTCGGCCTGTTCCTGGGTCTCGAAGGCGATATCGACGGCATGATCCACCTTTCCGATCTCGACTGGAACCGTCCGGGCGAGCAGGTCATCGAGGAATACAAGAAGGGCGACGTCCTGCAGGCCGTCGTTCTCGATGTGGACGTCGAGAAGGAGCGTATCTCGCTCGGCCTGAAGCAGCTCGGCGGCGATCCCTTCGTGGATGCCGGCGAGTTCAAGAAGGGCCAGATCGTCACCTGCGAGATCGTCGAGGTGAAGGAGTCGGGTCTGGACGTGAAGATCGCCGACACCGACATGATGACCTTCATCAAGCGCGCCGAACTGGCGCGTGACCGTGCCGAGCAGCGCCCCGAGCGCTTCGCGGCCGGCGAGCGCATCGACGCCCGCGTCGTGCTCTTCGACAAGAAGGCCCGCAAGATCCAGGTCTCGATCAAGGCCCTGGAAATGGCTGAGGAGAAGGAGGCTATGGCCCAGTACGGCTCCGCCGACTCCGGTGCCTCGCTCGGCGACATCCTGGGCGCTGCGCTCAAGAAGGCGACGACCGACAAGAAGTGAGGCTTCGGCCGCTTCGGCGGCCGGCCTTCGAATTCAGCCCGCGCGGAGAAATCCGCGCGGGCTTTTGTTTCGATAGACGGATTCGGTGCCGGAACCTCTTTCGTCATCCCGGACGCAGCGAAGCGGAGCTCCGGGATCCATCGTAGAGCGCTTTTGCCCTTCGATGGATCCCGGATCGGCGCGGCTTCTCCGCTTGTCCGGGATGACGGCATGACGGGTCGAACCTGCGTTGCATCCCTGGCCACCAAGGAGCCTGCCATGACACCCGCCGCCATCGGCATCGACTTCGGCACCACCAACAGCGTCGTCGCGCTGGCGGGTGCGGATGGCTCCGTCATGACGCGCTCCTTCGCGACGCGGCAGGGCGCGGTCGATGCCTATCGCTCGGCGTTGATGTTCTGGCGCGAGGGGCGCCCGCCCGAGACGCGCGTCACCCATGTCAGCGGCCCCGACGCGCTCGACATGGCCCTTGGCATGACGACCGAGCACCGCTTCCTCCAGTCGCTCAAGACCCATCTCTCCAGCCGCGCCTTCCAGGAGACGCGCCTGTTCGGCAAGCTGTTCCGGCTGGAGGATTTGATCGGCGTTTTCCTGAATGATCTCGTGGCGGGTCTCGATGGCCATGACATGCTGCCGCTCGTCTCCGGGCGTCCCGTCGTCTTCGCCGGCGAGCGGCCGGACGAGGAGCTGGCGCTCGGCCGCCTGAAGGCGTCCTACGCCGAAGCGGGGATGAAGCAGGTCGACTTCGCCTATGAGCCGCTCGGCGCCGCCTACTGGTATGCCCGCGATCTCGGCCGGCCGCAGACCATGCTGGTCGCCGACTTCGGCGGCGGCACCAGCGACTTCTCGGTGATGCGCTTCGAGCCGGGCGAGCGTGGGCGGCTGGAGGCCATCCCGCTCTCCCATGCCGGCGTCGGCGTCGCCGGCGATACCTTCGACTACCGCATCATCGAGCACGCGGTCTCGCCCGCGCTCGGCAAGGGCGGGGAATACCGCTCCTTCGGCAAGCTCCTGCCGGTGCCCGCGCATTACCACGCCGCCTTCGCGCAGTGGCACAAGCTCTCGCTGATGAAGAGCCGCGAGACCATGGCCGAGCTCAACGCCCTGATCCGGGAGGCCGTCGAGCCCGGCAAGCTCGAGGACCTGCTGACGGTCATCGAATACGATCTCGGCTACGAGCTCTATCGTGCCGTCTCCGCCGCCAAGGTGGCGCTTTCGGAGAGCGAGGCCACGACGCTGAGCTTCAGCCAGATGGGCGTCGTCATCGAGAAGCCGATCCGCCGCGCCGACTTCGAACGCTGGATCGCCGGGGATGTCGGCGCGATCGAGGCCGCGCTCGACCGTGCGCTGGCTGAGGCCGGGCTGGCGGGGGATCGGATCGAGGCGGTGTTCATGACGGGCGGCACCTCCTATGTCCCGGCGGTGCGCAAGCTGTTCGATCGCCGCTTCGGTGCCGACAAGGTGCATATCGGCGACGCCTTCCGCTCGGTCGCCAGCGGGCTCGCCTTGCTCGCGCTCGATCGGGCGCGCGCCTCGGTCGCGGCCTGAAGGCCGCGCTCTCGCCTTGCCCGTCCGGCGTGGTGGGTCTACATCACGGACCCGCAGCCGCCAGGAGTGCCCGATGTCATCCGACGCAGATCTGCTCGCAGATCGCCGCAGCCTGCGGCGCAAGCTGACGCTCTGGCGTGTGCTCGCCGTCCTCGGCGTCATCGTTGCAGCGGTGATCGGCGGCCTTGCCTGGAAGGGCGACAGCCCCGCGAGCCTGTCGAGCGCCCATATCGCGCGCATCACCATCGCCGGCTTCATCTCGGGTGACCGACGCACGCTGGACCTGATCAAGTCGGTCGAGGACAGCAGCGCCGTCTCCGCCGTCGTGCTCAGGGTCGACAGCCCTGGCGGCACTACCTCCGGCTCCGAGGCGCTTCACACGGCGCTGCGCCAGCTCGCCGCGAAGAAGCCGATGGTCGCCGTGGTCGATGGTCTGGCGGCCTCGGGCGGCTACATTGCCGCCATGGGCGCGGATCGCATCGTCGCCCGCCAGACCTCGCTCGTCGGTTCGATCGGCGTGCTGTTCCAGTTCCCCAACGTCTCGCATCTGCTCGATACGGTCGGCGTCAAGGTCGAGTCGATCAAGTCGAGCCCGCTCAAGGCTGCGCCCAGCGGCTTCGAGCCGACTTCGCCGGAGGCGCGCGAGGCGCTTCAGCGCGTCGTCGACGACAATTACGCCTGGTTCAAGCAGATGGTGCGTGACCGCCGCCATCTTGCCGATGGCGAGGTGACGACCGTCTCGGACGGGCGCGTTCATTCCGGCCGTCAGGCGCTTGCGTTGAAGCTCGTCGACCAGATCGGCGGCGAGCCGGATGCGATCGGTTGGCTCGAGCGCGAGAAGGGCATCGCCAAGGATCTCAAGGTGCGCGACTGGCGCCGCCGCAGCGAATCCTCCTCTTTCGGCCTCTGGAGTTTCGCCGAGGCGATGGCGCGTGGCGCGGGGCTGGAAGCCCTCGCCGCGACAATCGCGCGGGCGGCGGATCAGCCGGTCGGCTTGCGGCTTGACGCGCCCTTGGCGCTCTGGCAGCCTGCGGCTGAAAAGTGATGTTGATACAAATGGTTATACTCCGGCGATGATTAAATCCGAACTCGTTCAGCGGATCGCTGATCAGAACACCCACCTTTACCAGCGCGACATCGAGAACATCGTCTCGGCCATCCTGGACGAAGTCGTGAAGGCGCTTGCGCGAGGTGACAGGGTGGAACTGCGCGGTTTCGGCGCTTTCTCGCGCAAGGCGCGCTCCGCCCGGATCGGCCGCAATCCCCGTACGGGCGACGCGGTCGAGGTCGAGGAGAAATTCGTTCCCGTCTTCAAGACGGGCAAGGAACTGCGGCTTCGCCTCAACGGCAAGTCCTGAAACGGCAAGTCCTGAGCCGAAAGCCCGCCGTTCCTCCTGCCGCCACGGAGATTGCGATGAAAGCCTTTCTCAAGGCGTTGGTGCTCGTTCCGGTCGCGCTGCTGATCGTGCTGTTCTCGGTCGCCAACCGGGCTCCGGTGCGGGTCTCGCTCGATCCTTTCAGCCGTGACCTGCCGAGTTTGTCCTACGAGCTGCCGCTCTTCCTCGTGGTCCTGGCGGCGATCTTCATCGGCGTTCTCGTCGGCGGCTTCGCCTCCTGGCTGGCACAGGGCAAGTATCGCAAGGCTGCGCGTCGTGGCCGCCGCGAGGTCGAGGCACTGCGCTCCGAGACACAGGCCCTGCGTTCCGCAGTTCCCGATTCTGCCCTGCCGGCCCTGACCAGCGGACGTCAATGATGCGCCTGTTCGACGTGGCCGAGATCGATGCGGCTCTGAGCTACCCCGGCCTGATCGACATTCTCGACGACGCCTTTCGCAGCGAGGTCATTGCGCCAAAGCGCGGCCAGTACGAGATCGAGCGCCCGGACGAGGCGGCGGCGATCCTGCTGACCATGCCGGCCTGGAGCGGCCCGAACGTCGCCAATCCCTATATCGGCACGAAGATCGTCTCGGTCTTCTTCGGCAATGGCCGGCGTAACCTGCCGGGCGTGATGGGCGCCTATCTGCTGATGGATGGCGAAACCGGCAGGCCACTCGCGGTCATGGACGGCAATCGCCTGACGACCTGGCGTACGGCGGCCGCCTCGGCGCTCGCCTCACGCTACATGTCCAATCCTGAAGCGAGCCGGATGCTGATGGTCGGGGCCGGCGCGCTCGCGCCCTTCATCATCAAGGCGCATCGCTCGGTCCGGCCGCTGACCGAGATCGCGATCTGGGCTCGTCGCCCCGAAGCGGCCGAGGCCGTCGTCGCGGACCTGGCGGCGGATGGTATCGAGGCGCGGGTGACGACCGATCTCGAGGGCGAGGCCCGCACGGCGGATATCATCTCCTGCGCCACCAACGCGACCGAGCCGCTGATCCACGGCCACTGGCTGAAGCGCGAGGCGCATCTCGACCTGATCGGCGGCTTCACCATGCAGATGCGCGAAGCTGACGCCGAGGCGTTGCACCGTGCCCGCGTCATCGTCGATTCAAGCAAGGCGATCGACGAGGGCGGGGATGTCGCCGTCGCGATCGCGGAAGGCAGCTATAGCGCCGACAAGGTGGCTGGAACGCTCGCCGATCTCTGCCATGGCCGAATCGCCGGACCCGTCGAGGGCGGCGGCATCACCCTGTTCAAGTCGGTGGGCGTCGCGCTCGAGGATCTGGCTTCAGCCGTTGCGGTTTGGGAAAACCGCTCCTGACCGGAAAGGCTATCGGGCCGGATCGCGGAAGCCGCTTTTCGGCCCGATACTGAGGTAAAGCTGGCTGGTGCCGCCAGCGTGTCGGCAATGTCCGGAACGCTTTACGCGACGCGCGCGCCGCCGATGGCGCCGAGCAGCCACAGGATCAGAACGACGACGAGCACGAGGCCCAGCACGCCGCCCAAACCGGCGGTTCCATAGCTGCGGTGGCCGTAATATCCGCCGCCACCAAGAAGCAGGATGAGCAGCACGACAATCAGAACGGTGGACATGGCGATCTCCCCAAAGTCAGCGCCCATGCCGGGCGAGGTCTAGCGGGAAACGCCGTCTGGGAACCGCGGGTTCCCTCGCCGCCGGTTTGATCAATCGGCCTTGATGCCGGCTTCCTTGATGAGATCGCCCCATTTCTTCAGCTCGGAGCGCAGGAAGGTGCCGAGCTCGTCCGAGGACCAGCCGCCGGGCTCGGCCGCCAGCGCATCCATCTTCGCCCTGAGCGCGGGATCTGCGACGCCCGCCCGGGTATCGGCCTGGATCTTCGCGACGATCTCGGGCGGCGTCTTGGCCGGCGCAAACAGTGCGAACCACGAGGACACGTCGAAGCCCGGCACCGTATCGGCGATCGGCGGGAATTCCGGCGCGGTCGGCGCACGCTTCGCCGTCGTCACGCCGAGGCCTCGGATCATGCCCGCCTTCGCCTGCGGCAGGGCCGAGGTGATGTTGTCGAAGATCAGGTCGACACGGCCGCCGATCAGGTCCTGGATCGCCTGCGCCGAGCCGCGATAGGGCACATGGACCATCTTGGTGCCGGTGAGCTTCTGGAAGAGTTCGCCTGAGAGATGCAGCGAGGTGCCGACGCCTGACGAGGCGTAGGTCAGCTTGCCGGGATTGGCCTTGGCATAGGCGACGAGCTCGGCGACATCCTTCACCGGCAGCTGGTTGTTCACGACGAGCAGGTTGGGCACGAGCGCGACCATGGTGATCGGCGCGAAATCCTTGATCGGGTCGTAATTGACCTTGGCGTAGAGATACTGGTTCGTCGCGAGGCCAACCGAGACGATCAGCAGCGTCTCGCCATTGGGCTCGGCCTTGGCCACCGCCTCCGTCCCGATATTGCTGCCGGCGCCCGGCCGGTTCTCGACGACGATGCTGGTTCCCCAGGTCTGCCCCAGCTTGTCGGCGATGAGCCGCCCCAGCACGTCGGTGGCGCCGCCCGGCGTGAACGGCACGACTAGCTTGATCAGCCGCCCCTGCGGCCAGGGCTGCTGGCCGAAGCCAGGCGTCGGAGCTGCGAGAAGCGCGCTGGTGCCCGCGAGAAGCGCGCGGCGGTCGATCATGGTGGTCATCGATATCCTCCCTGAGGGGCGCTCTGCGTCGCCTTTGCCAAGGCTGCAATTCGCCGCGGCGCTTGTCCAGTCATCGCGCTTGACCACCATGAGGCACCGCAGCGATTCTGCTGCGATGCGCAGCATCTCGCGAATCGCCACCTTCCTCCTGCCGCTGGCCCTGCTCCCCACGGCCGGCCACGCCCAATCGACGGCGGATCAGGAGGCGAAGACGCGGGCCGCCAACATCGCCGCCTGGCCCGACGCCGCCCGCTCGCTCTTCGGCCAGAAGGCGGCGCCTGCCAGCATGCAGGCACGCGCCATCGGCTCCTATGCCCGCGGTTGCCTCGCCGGGGCCGAGGCGCTGCCGGTCGACGGGCCGAGCTGGCAGGTGATGCGGCTCAACCGCAACCGCAACTGGGGCCATCCGGCGCTGATCGATTATCTCGAGAAGCTCGCCCGCGACGTCCCGCGCATCAACGGCTGGCCGGGGCTGCTCGTCGGCGACATGTCGCAGCCGCGTGGCGGGCCGATGCTGACCGGCCATGCGTCCCACCAGATCGGGCTCGACGCCGACGTCTGGCTGACGCCGATGCCGAAGGGCCGGCTCGACCACGAGCAGCGCGAGAACATGTCGGCGGTCAACATGGCCCGCGCCGACTGGCGCGATGTCGATCCGCGCAACTGGACGCCGGCCCATACCCGCCTGATCAGGGCGGTCGCGGCCGAACCGCGCGTCGAGCGCATCTTCGTCAACCCTGCGCTGAAGGTGGCGCTCTGCCGCGAGGCGGGGGCCGACAAGAGCTGGCTCGACAAGGTCAGGCCGATCTGGGGCCACAACTATCACTTCCACATCCGTTTGGCCTGCCCGGCCGGCATGGCGAGCTGCCAGGGCCAGGAGCCGCCGAATTTCGGCGATGGCTGCGGGACGGAGCTGAGCGGCTGGGTCGAGCGCCAGCATCAGGCGATCTTCAACCCACCCAAGCCGAAGCCGGGTCCGAAGCCGAAGCCCAAGCCGCCCATGTCAGTCGATGCCCTGCCGCCGGAATGCCGGCAGGTGCTCGTCTCCCCCTGACGATGCGCCCTGCCGTCATGCTCGGGCTTGACCCGAGCATCTCCTGAGGAAGAAGGCTCTGAAGCTCTTCCGGCCTGAGATTCCCGGGTCAAGCCCGAGAATGACGCCCTTTACCGCCGCGGCGGGACCCGTGCCGAGCTGTAGGCGAAGGGGTCGCGCTGCGGGCTGATCGGCAGCGCCTCCTCGGAGCCCTGCTGATCGACGACGCCCGATCCGCCGCCGTCGCCGAACACGGTCTCCTCCTCCGAGGGCTCGACCGCCCCGGGCAGGGCGAGAGGCCCGCGCGTCTCGCTCGGCAGAGGCTGCGGCTGGAATCCGGGGCGCCCTTGCCGCTGGCGCGCGTCATATTGCTCCAGGAAGCGCTGTTGCGCATCGAGGCTGTTGTCCTGGCCCCGCCCGTTGCTCGCGACCGGATAGCCTCCCTGCACGGCACCGGGCGGACGCAGTCCGTCGCTCGGCTGGCGCAGCAGCGGCCCGCCGGCATAGGCGTTGGCGGCCGGCTCGCCGCGGCGTGGAGACATGGGCCCTGGTGCGTTCTGCGCCGAGGAGTAGGGCCGGGCCGGGTCCGGCGGCGGCAGGTTGTAGTTCGGCGTGTATTTGATGATCGGCTTGCAGATATGCCGCCCCTTCGAATGGCGGGCGAGGTCGATATGGAGGTGGTCGTAATGCATCGGATCGGCGCCGGGGCCGAGCACCGTGCCGAAATAGGTGCAGGCGCCGACGAAGATCTCGCGCAGGAAGTTCTGCTCTTCGGGCGAGCCGCGCCAGCCGTCCTTGACCGTGACGACGCGGTTGTCGTTCAGCCGGAAGGAGAACACGTCGACGGCGTTGCCATAGGCATGCTCCGAGGTGCGCGTCGTATAGGTGCCGTTGTTCATGGCGCGGCAGGAATAGGAGCCGGACCGGATCTCGATCACCTGTGCGCCGAGGATGTTCATCGCTGCAGGCTGTACGACCTCGGCGAACCACTGGTCCGTCGTCGCGACGACCGGGCAGGCGAGCAGGGCCGGGCTCGTCAGGCTGACGCTGCCGTTCTGCAGGGCCGTGACCTTCAGCGGCTGCTGCATGCCGCAGATTCCGGGGCCGTCGATCGGCTTGCCGCGCAGGCTGACATAGCTCGATATCTGCACCTGGCCGGAGGCGAGGCAGGTCGCTTCCGCCTGGTCGCGCCACGGCGCGCGCTGGGCTTTCTGGAATTTGCCGCAGCCGGCCAGCCCGGCGGCGCCGGCGAGGCCAAGTGCGATGAGGGCGAGTTTCACGCGTCGCATGACCATTCAAATGCGAAGCGTTTGGTGAATGGTTTCTCAACCGACTGCGCCCCGGCCGCCACAGCCGCATTAACTTTGCCGAGGTGGTGAACCGGGTCTTAATCCCGCTCGGATCGGCCTTAACCAGCTGCTGAAGCCGGGACGGTGAAGAGGTTGGAAGTCACTGTGAAGATCACACGGCGAAGCCCTGCGGGAAACATGGCGCTGCCATGGCGAAGGCAGGTGGAGGCGGGGTCCGCGACCATTCGGTCGCAGAATTATCCCCAAGTCTAATCAATGCTTTAAGTAAGTTTTAAGGATGATGTAGCCTTCGCCGTGGCGCTGCCATGGTGCCGCCCCCTTGCGGCCTCCGTCAGTTCTGGTAGCTTCCGCGACAGGTCAATGACAGGAGGAGGGTGTGATGAGTGTCACGCTACGTCTCGACCGATGGATCATGGGTGCGGCCTTCGTGTTCATGATGGCGATCGTTCTGGGAGCGTTCTGACGAGGTCAGTCTCGAAGTCGCTAGGACCACAAGAGCCATGAGAAGCAACGCCGCCGGGAAATCCCGGCGGCGTTTTTGTTTGATACAGCTAGGCGCCCGCCGCGTTTCAGCTTTCGGGGCAGGGAGTTTCGGTGATCTGCCAGGACATCATGTTCACCACCCGTCCGCAGGTCGCCAGCCGGCGGCCCTGGCTCGTCCGGATGCAGGAATTCGATCCCTCTGCGATCTTGCGCCCGTCGTTCCAGCAGAAGCAGAGCGGCTCCGGTGCCTGGGCGAGGCGCGGCGGATCCAGCGCGACGGCAGGCTCCCCGGCTGCGGCCGCTTCCGTGACGAGCAGCAGGACGGCGAGGGCGAGCAGCCAGCTCAATACCCTGTGACGGTGAGGCCTCGGTCCGGATCCGATCATGGCTCTCTCCTGCCCCTGCGCATGGCGAGACGGCCTCGGGAGTTTACCACGCGGTCCCGATCACGACGAATAATTATGCACTGATTTGAAATAGTAAGAGATTTCAGAATGTTAGCCGGGGAGAGGCTTGCGTGCGCGGCGATCGCTCTCCATATTGGCCGGAAGAGAGCCCGTGGGGGGCTCCGGGAGGAACAATGTCACTGATTTCGCTTGCCCGTCGTGGACGTGCCGTCGCCCTGGTCACCGGGGCCCTGTTGCTCGTGCCGCTCGTTGCCGAGGCCCGTCCGGGCGGCGGCCGCAGCTCGGGCAGCCGCGGCAGTTTCACCAATAGCGCGCCGCCCTCGACCAGCACGACGCCGGGTGGCGCCCAGACTTTCCAGCGCTCCGCGCCGTCCTCGCCGGCTTCGCCGTCTATGGCTGGCCCCTCGGCTGCCGGCGCGGCTGCCGCGCAGGCGGCTCGCCCGTCCTTCGCCCGCAACATGATGATGGGCATCGGCGCCGGCCTGCTCGGCGCGGGCCTGTTCGGCATGCTGTCCGGCTCGGGCTTCTTCGGTGGCCTGGCCTCGCTCGCCGGCATGTTCGGCTTCCTGCTGCAGCTCGCGCTGATCGCAGGCATCGTGATGCTCGCCATTCGCTTCTTCCGCCGCCGCTCCGAGCCGCAGCTCGCCGGTGCCGGTGCGCCCTATGCCCGTCAGGGCTATGACGCGCCGCAGCCCCAGCCGGCCGCAGCCCGTATGGGTGGCTTCGGAGGTGGCGGTGCCGCGGCTGCTGCAACGCAGCCCCAGCCGATCGAGCTCGCCGGCGAGGACTTCAACAGCTTCGAGCGCCTGCTCGGCGAGATCAATACCGCTTACTCGAACGAGGACGAGGCCGGCCTGCGCCAGCGCACGACCACCGAGATGTTCGGCTATTTCGACGAGGACCTGACGGAGAACGTCCGCCGCGGCGTCGTCGACCGGGTCACCGACGTCAAGCTGCTGCAGGGCGACCTGTCGCAGGCCTGGCGGGAGGGCGACAGCGACTACGCCACCGTTGCGATGCGCTTCAGCCTGATCAACGCGCTCTACGATCGCAAGAGCGGCAAGATCGTCGAGGGCAACGCGACGCAGACCCAGGAGGTCACGGAATACTGGACCTTCCTGCGCGAGCGTGGCGCCGCCTGGAAGCTCTCGGGCATCCAGCAGGCGGCCTGAGCGGCATCAGAATGATACGATCCAGAACGGCCGGGGCGACCCGGCCGTTTTGCTTTGTCCGGGTTTCGGGTGTTGCGCTGGCGGAAGCCGGCCTATTGCGATACTGGCCAAGTAACAGCTGCAGTGGTCGCAGAACGGTTTCGGAGCCCGCCTTCCATGAGTGACATGCGTCTCGTCGTCGTCGGTGCCGCCGGGCGGATGGGCCGGATGCTGATCCGCGCGATCGACCAGGCCGAGGGCTGCCGGCTTGCGGCTGCCGTCGAGCGGCCGGGTTCGGCCGTCATCGGCGAGGATGCCGGGGTGCTCGCCGGCCTGCCGTCGCGCGGCTTGAAGGTGACGGGGGATGCTGCAGCCGCCTTCGCCAACGCCGATGGCGTTCTCGACTTCACCGCCCCGGCGGCGACGGTCGCCTTCGCCGATCTCGCGGCGGAAGCCGGCATCCTGCATGTCGTTGGCACGACCGGGCTGGAGCCGTCCCATCTGGCGAGGCTGGCCGAGGCCGCTCAACGCACGCCGATCGTCCGTTCCGGCAATATGAGCCTCGGCGTCAATCTGCTGGCGGCACTGGTGCGCAAGGTCGCCGCGACGCTGGGCACCGATTGGGACATCGAGATCGCCGAGATGCACCACCGCATGAAAGTCGATGCGCCCTCGGGCACTGCGGTCCTGCTCGGCGAGGCGGCGGCCGAGGGCCGCGCGATCGATTTGGCTGAGCACCGCGTCGCCGGCCGCGACGGCATCACCGGCGCACGCGAATCCGGCACGATCGGTTTTGCCGCCCTGCGCGGCGGTACCGTGGTCGGAGACCACAAGGTGATCTTCGCCGGCGCCGGCGAGCGGCTGGAATTGGCCCATGTCGCCGAGGATCGCAGCCTCTTCGCGCAGGGCGCGGTCAAGGCCGCGCTCTGGGGCAAAGGGCGGGCGCCCGGCCTCTATTCCATGGCCGATGTTCTCGGCCTCGACACGCTCTGACGATGACCCGTGTCGCCGTCGCACCGGGCGTGTTTCACTGGCCCGGCCGGCTCGCGCCGGTGGAGCAGGCTGCGTTGCTGGCGGAGCTGCGCGCGGTCTCGCGCAAGGCGCCGTTCTTCCAGCCGCGCATGCCGAAGACGGGCAAGCCCTTCTCCGTCCGCATGACCAATTGCGGCACGCTCGGCTGGGTCTCCGACGAGCGAGGCTATCGCTACCAGCCGCTGCATCCCGAAACCGGCGAGCCCTGGCCGCTGATGCCCGCGCCGCTGCTCGATCTTTGGAACGAGCTCTCCGGCTATCCGCATCCGCCCGAGGCCTGCCTCGTCAATTTCTATGCGGGCGGCGCGAAGATGGGGCTGCATCAGGACCGTGACGAGCAGGAGTTCGATGCGCCCGTGTTGTCGGTCTCGCTCGGCGACGCCGCGATCTTCCGCATCGGCGGCACCGCGCGGGGCGGCAAGACGGCCTCGCTCAAGCTCGCTTCCGGCGATGTGCTGCTCTTCGGCGGCGAGGCGCGCCTGGCTTATCACGGCATCGACCGCATCCTCGCCGGCTCCTCGACGCTGTTGCCTGAGGGCGGGCGGATCAATCTGACGCTCAGGCGCGTGACGAAGCCGTAGGGCTATAGTTTTCCGGGCAGGCTCGGGAACGACCATCCCCACAGCAGGGAGCCGGCTCGTAGCCCGAAAGTCGTTGCCACGCCGCCGAGCATGATGATGGCCGTCGGAAGGCCAAGCCCGACCAGCACAGCGGTCACTGCCGCCCCCGCCGTCGCCGCGGTGACGTAGAAGTCGCCGCCCCACAGCACCATCGGCCGGTCGCCGGCCAGGATATCGCGCAGGATGCCGCCGAAACTTGCGGTCATGGCTCCGAGTGCCACGGCGGAAAGGACGGGTGCGCCGGCTGAAAGGCCCTTGAACGTGCCGATGACCGCGAAGAGCGAGAGCCCGGCCGCGTCCGCCCAGATCAAGACCTTGCGGCCGCCCCAGCCTTCCAGCAGGCCTGGCCGGAAGTAAGCCGTGGTCCAGGCGCAAAGCGCGACCACGACGCAAACCGCGACATCGATGGGGTCGCTCACCCAGAACGCGCTGTTTCCGAGCAGGACATCCCGCAAGGTGCCGCCGCCGACCCCGGTGACCGTCGCAAGCAGGATGAAGCCGAACGGATCCATCCCTTTGCGGCCAGCGACGATCGCACCGGTCAGAGCGAAGATTGCGACGCCGGCGGCCTCGAACACGGCGTTAGTGTTTGGTGTCGTCGGCAGGCGGCTCGGCCGCCTTCGGCGCACCGGCCGAGACGCCGACCAGTGCCGGGCGCAGGACGCGCTCGCCGATCTTGTAGCCGACCTGCACGACCTTGGAGACCAGCCCCTTGGCGATCTCGGCGTCGGGCGCCTCGAACATCGCCTGATGCAGGTTCGGGTCGAACTTCTCGCCCTGCGGGTCGATCCGGCGTACGCCGTGGCGCTCCAGCGTCTTCAGGAGCTCGCGCTCCGTCAGCTCGACGCCTTCGTAGAGGGTCTTCACGGGGCCCTCGGCGCTGCTGCGGGCCGCCTCGGGCAGGCTTTCCAGCGCCCGGCGCAGATTGTCGGAGGAGCCGAGCATATCGCGCGCGAAGCTCGTCACCGCATAGGCCTTGGCATCGGCGATCTCGCGCTCGGTACGCCGGCGCAGGTTCTCCATCTCGGCTAGCGTGCGCAGGACCTTGTCCTTGAACTCGTCGCGCTCGGCCTGGAGCTTGGCGATCAGGGCCTCGGGGCCTGCCTCGGTGGCCGCTGCCTGCTCGGGCGCATCGGCCGCCGCATCGAGATTGGGGTCTTCCGTCGCAGGTTTCTGCGTCATCGTCTCTTCCAGTTCCTCATCGTCTGGCTGGCTGGGGCCGCCCTTTTGGCCGGGCCTAAAGGCCGATCATGTCGGGGCACAGCCGCGTTCGTGCCGGATATCGGGCTTATGGCGTCTTAAATCAAGCGCGGGCTGGCACCTTGGGCTTTGCCGGGGCGGCCTTCTCGGCCTCCAGCTTGAACACTTCGAGCAGCGCCTTGCGGATCGTGAGCTGCCGCCCGGTCGAGACGATCTTCGCATGGGTCAGGTCGGTGACATAGAATACGTCGACGGCCTTTTCGCCGAAGGTCGCGATATGGGCCGAGGCGATGTTGAGGTTGAGCTTTCCGATCGCGGTGGTGAGGTCGTAGAGCAGGCCCGGCCGGTCGAGGCCCGAAACCTCCAGCACCGTGTGGCGCGCCGAAAGCACGTTGTCGATGATGACCTCGGGCTCGACCTGGAAGGTCTGGCCGCGCGGCGGCGGCGCGCGCCGCTGCGCCACAAGGTCGGCGATCTTGATCTCGCCCTTCAGCGCCCGCTCGATCGCGGCCGCGATCCGCTCGGCCCGGCGCAACTCGTCGTCGTCGCGGTCGAAGGCGCGCGAGACCGAGATCGTGTCGAGCACGAGCCCGTCGCTCGTCGTGAAGATCTGGGCATCGACGATGTTGCCGCCGGCCGCCGCGCAGGCGCCGGTGACGATGGCGAGCAGGCGTGGATGGTCGGGCGCCAGCACGGTGAGTTCGGTCACGCCGCGGAACTGGTCGGTCTCGACGATGGTCGCGGTGGTGCGCCCGGCGAGCTCGGCCTTGCGCAGGAAACGGGCATGCTTCTCCTGCTGCTCGGGATCGACCTTGATCCAGTAGGCCGGGTAGTGGCGAGCCAGATAGGCCTCGCGCTCCTCCGCGCTCCAGTCGGCGAGGCGCTGGCGCAGCCCGTCCTGTTTCATGCTGACGCGCGCCTTGCGCTCGACGACGGAGTGGCCGCCGGCGAGCACGAGTTCGGTCTCGTAGTAGAGCGTGCGCAGCAGCTGGCCCTTCCAGCCGTTCCAGACGCCGGGCCCGACCGCCTTGATGTCGGCTACGGTCAGGATCAGCAGCAGCTTCAGCCGCTCCAGGGTCTGCACGGTCGCGGCGAAGCTCTCGATCGTCTTGGGGTCGCCGAGGTCGCGGCTCTGCGCCACCGTCGACATGTCGAGATGGTGC
Organism: Allobosea sp. RIT-PG3_2; assembly: GCF_057321085.1. Taxonomy (NCBI): domain Bacteria; kingdom Pseudomonadati; phylum Pseudomonadota; class Alphaproteobacteria; order Hyphomicrobiales; family Alloboseaceae; genus Allobosea; species Allobosea sp. RIT-PG3_2. The sequence goes on from NZ_JBXWCA010000003.1 coordinate 121,395, forward strand.
TCGACCAGCCAGGCCACGGTCTCGGTCTGTGCACTGGTCAAGCCGAAGCGCGGGCCGAGCTTGCGCGCGATGCGCGCGCCCGCCATCGAGTGGTCGTCCGGCCGCCCCTTGGCGATGTCGTGCAGGAACAGGGCGACATAGAGCGCGCGCCGGTTGGCGATGCTCGGCATGATCTCGTTGGCGAGGGGATGTTCCGCCTCGAGCACGCCGGCATCGATCTCGGCCAGCACGCCGATCGCCCGGATCAGATGCTCGTCCACCGTATAGTGGTGGTACATGTTGAACTGCATCATCGCCACGACCCGGCCGAAATCCGGGATGAAGCGGCCGAGCAGTCCCGACTCGTTCATGCGCCGGAGCACGACTTCCGGCGAGCGCCGGGCGGTGAGGATCTCGATGAAGATCCGGTTGGCCTCCGGCTCGTTGCGCAGGCCCGGCGTCACCAGCCTGAGCGACTGGGTCACGAGGCGGCTCGCATCCGGATGAATGGCGAGATCCTCGCGGCTGGCGATCTCGTAGAGGCGCAGCAGGTTGACCGGATCGCGCTCGAAGGCGCTGTCGTCCACGACGTTGAGGCGCTGGCTCGTCAGCTTGAAATCGCGATGGCCGAGCGAGCGCTCGCGCTTGCGCTTGGTGAAGCTGCCCAGCAGGCGCGAAAGCGTCGCGCGCGGCTTCTGCTGGCGGGCCTCCAGCGCGGCACAGACGATGGCGGTGAGGTCGCCGACATCCTTGGCGATCAGGAAGTAGGACTTCATGAAGCGCTCGACCGGCGCTTGCCCGCTGCGGCCGGCATAGCCGATAGCCGCGGCGACCTGCCTCTGCAGGTCGAAGGAGAGCCGCTCCTCGGCCCGGCCGGTGATGAAATGCATCCAGCAGCGCACGCGCCAGAGGAACTCCTCCGAGCGCTGGAACATCTGCAGCTCTTCCTTGTCGAAAAGCCCGGCCGCGACCAGCTCGCGCACGTCATGGACGCGATAGGCATACTTTGCGATCCAGAACAGTGTGTTGAGGTCGCGCAGGCCGCCCTTGCCGTCCTTGACGTTGGGCTCGACCAGATAGCGCGAGGTGCCGGCCCGCTGCACCCGCGTCTCGCGCTCGGCCAGCTTCGCCTCGGTGAAGGCCGCGGCGGTGCCCTCCACAACCTCGGCATCGAAGCGGCGCGTCATCTCATCGAACAAGGCCCGGTCGCCGACCAGGAAGCGCGCTTCCAGCAGGGCGGTGCGGATCGTCATGTCGGCGCGGGCCTCGCGCACGCAATCGTCGATCGAGCGCACGGAATGGCCGGTCTTCAGCTTCAGGTCCCAGAGCGGGTAGAGCATGGACTCGACCACGCTCTCGCCCCAGGCCGTCTGCTTGTGCGGGAACAGGAAGAGCAGGTCGACATCGGAGCCCGGCGCCAACGTGCCGCGGCCATAGCCGCCGACCGCGACGACCGCGATCCGCTCCGATTGCGAGGGATTGTCGGCAGGGTAGAAATAGGAGGTCGCGGCCTTGTGCAGCCCGATGACGACGGCATCCATCACCGCCGACAGCCGGTGCGCGCAGGCAAGCCCGCTGCGCGGACCAGCAAGGATCGCCTTCGCCGAAGCGGAGCCCTCGTCGAGCAGCTGTCGCAGAGCGCTGACCAGCATCTGGCGCTTCTCCGCCTTGTCCAGTCGTCGTGCGGCCTCGAACAGTCCCGCGACACCCGCCTCCGGATTATGCAGCATGTCGGCGAGGGGAAGCGCAGGGGAGATGGTGGAGGCTGTCACTTGGGCATTGTTCCGTCGGCTGCCGCCATTCTTAACATGCTGTGGGTGAAGGCCAGAGAGAGAAATTACACATAAAAATAATGGGAATTAATGGAACAACGGCGCGTAATGTGTTGTTTGACAAACAGAACGATCGGACCTAAAAGGCGGATACGCGCCGATTTGAGCCACCAGCTTGCGGGCGCGAAACAAGTGCAGCTAAAGCGTGGGGCGAAGGGTGCTTAGCGCCCCGATCCCTCGCATCATCGCCAGAGGGACCGCCAGATGACCCATATCACCCGCCGTATCGCCATAGCCGCTTTCGCCGCCGCCGCAGCATTCGCCGCGCCGGCCTTCGCGCAGGCGCCGAAGGAAATCCGCATCGACTACGCCACCTACAATCCTGTCAGCCTCGTGCTGAAGGAGCGGGGCATCCTCGAGAAGGCGCTCGAGGCCGAAGGCATCAAGGTCCGCTGGGTTCTCTCCGCCGGCTCGAACAAGGCGCTCGAATTCCTCAACGCCGGCTCGATCGATTTCGGCTCGACCGCCGGCGCCGCCGCGTTGATCGGCAAGATCAACGGCAATCCGATCAAGTCGATCTATGTCTATTCTCGGCCGGAGTGGACGGCGCTCGTCACCGGCGCCAAGAGCGAGATCACCAAGGTCTCGGATCTCAAGGGCAAGCGAGTCGCCGTGACGCGCGGCACCGATCCGCACATCTTCCTCGTCCGCGCGCTGGCCGACGCCAAGCTGACCGAGAAGGACGTCAAGCTCGTCCTGCTCCAGCATGCCGATGGCCGGCTCGCCCTGGAGCGCGGCGACGTCGACGCCTGGGCCGGGCTCGACCCGCTGATGGCGGCCGCCGAGGTCGAGAGCGGCGCGAAGCTGTTCTACCGCAAGGCGGAGGACAACACCTGGGGCATCCTCAATGTCCGCGAGGCCTTCGCCAAGGAGAACCCGGCGCTGGTGCGCAAGGTGATCGCAGCCTACGAGGAAGCGCGCGCCTATGCCCGCGCCAACCCGGCCGAGCTGAAGAAGGTCCTGGTTGAGTACACCAAGCTCTCCGAGCCGGTGATCGAGCGCCAGCTGACCCGTACCGAGCTCACCCATTCCGCCATCGGCAAGGCGCAGATCGACAGCATTACCGCTGCCGGCATCGCGCTCACCGAGGCGGGCGTGCTGCCGGCCTCGACCGATGTGAAGGCGGCCGTGGATTCGCTGATTGACCGCAGCTTCGTCGCGACCAACTGAGGGTTGTTGCGCGGCGATGAGCGTTCTGGAGGTCGAAGCCGCGACGGATGAGGCGGAACGGCGGTCTGCCGCGCCCCGCCGCGCCTACGGCCTCGCCATCGCAGGCTTCGGGCTGCCGGTCGTGCTCGCCATCCTGTGGGAATGGCTGGTTGCGGCGGGCATCGCGAACGGCCGGCTGATGCCGCCTCCCAGCGTCGTCGGCCGCACGCTCTGGAACCTCGCTGCATCGGGCGAGCTCCTGACCCATGCCGGCGCGACGCTCTGGCGGGTCGGGGCCGGCTTCGGCCTGGGGGCTCTCGCCGGGACGGTTCTCGGCGCGGTCACCGGCGCCCTGCCTGTCGCCCGCAGCCTGCTCGATCCGACCTTGCAGGCGCTGCGGGCGATCCCCTCGATCGCCTGGGTGCCGCTCTTCATCCTCTGGCTCGGCATCTTCGAGGCCTCCAAGGTCGCGCTGATCGCAGTCGGCGTCTTCTTCCCGGTCTATCTCGGCGTCGCCGGCGCGATCCAGGGCATCGATCGCAAGATCGTCGAGGTCGGCCGGGTCTTCCGGCTCTCGCGCCTTGCCATGGTCAGGCGCGTGCTGCTGCCGGCGATCCTTCCGAGCTGGATCACGGCGCTGCGCTCCGGGCTCGGCCTCGGCTTCATGTTCGTCGTCGCGGCCGAGATCATGGGGGCGAGCGAGGGGCTGGGCTATCTGCTCGTGGACGGCCAGCAGCTCGGCCGCCCCGACACCATCATCGCAGCCATCATCAGTTTCGCCGTGCTCGGCAAGCTGGCGGACGGGCTGCTCGTCGCCATCACGCGGCCCTTCCTCGTTTGGCAGGATACGGCGCGCGACAAGCTCTGAAGGCTTTCACCCGTGCTGAGCTTCGACCAGCTTTCGAAAACCTATGCCGACGGCACCCGTGCCTTGTCGGCGATCACGCTCGATGTCGGGCGCGGCGAGATTCTCGCTTTGCTCGGCGGCTCCGGCTGCGGCAAGACGACCCTGCTCCGGCTCGTCGCCGGGCTAGACCGCCCCAGCGCCGGCGAAATCCGGCTCGACGGCGAGGTCATCGCCGAGCCGCGCGCCGATGTCGGCGTCATCTTCCAGGAGCCGCGGCTCTTCCCCTGGCTCAGCGTCTCCGAGAATGTCGGCTTCGGCCTGTCGCATCTTTCCGCCTTCGAGCGGGAGGGGCTGGTGACCAATGCGCTGGTCCGCGTCGGCCTCGCCGGCTACGAGAAGCGCTGGCCGCGCGAACTCTCCGGCGGCCAGCAGCAGCGCGTCGCCATCGCGCGCGCCCTCGTCACCCGGCCGAAGCTCCTGCTGATGGACGAGCCCTTCTCGGCGCTCGACGCCACGACGCGGGCGAGCCTGCACGGCCATCTGCTGGCGCTCTGGCAGGAAAGCCGGCCGACCGTCGTCATGGTCACCCATGATGTCGAGGAAGCTGTGACGCTCGCCGACCGCATCGTGGTCATGCAGCCCAAGCCCGGCCGCATCTTCGACGAACTCGACAACCCGCTCGCCCGCCCGCGCGACCGGCTCTCGCCAGCGTTCGAGGCGGCTAAGCGCGAGGCGCTGCGCACGCTCGACCGCTCGCTGCGTAACGAGGTCCCGCATCAGGAAAGGACGGCGGAGACGGCCGGCATGTGGTGGTAGCCTGTCCGGATCGCATCAGCCGGACTGGCACCCAGGTCGTCTTGAGCCTATCAGCGCCTTAACGCGATCTTCCGCTCGAACAAGAGGTTCAGCCCCATGGACGTCACCGCACTGCGTGCCCTGCAGGCTCCGCTCAAGGACGAGTACCGGACCAATCCCGAGGCCGCCATCATCACGCTGAAGGCGCATGGCGAGCTCGACGACCAGCACATCGCCTGCAAGGTCGAAACCGGCCGTGCCATCGCGCTCGCCGGCCTTCATCCTGCGACGGGCGGCTCGGGCGCCGAGCTCTGCTCCGGCGACATGCTGCTGGAGGCGCTGGTCGCCTGCGCCGGCGTGACGCTGAAGGCGGTCGCGACCGCCCTCGAGATCGAGCTGAAGAAGGGCGTCGTCCACGCCGAGGGCGATCTCGACTTCCGCGGCACGCTCGGCGTCGCCAAGGATGCGGCTGTCGGCTTCAAGGCGATCCGGCTCTCCTTCGATGTCGAGACCGATGCGCCGCAGGAGAAGCTCGACACGCTGCTGAAGCTCACCGAGCGCTATTGCGTCGTCTTCCAGACCCTGAACGTGAAGCCGGAGCTTTCCGCAGTGCTCAGCCGCGGGTGATCACTCCGCCGCGGCCTTCAGCTCCAGCCCCTTGGCGAAGGGCAGCTTCGGTTCGCTCTTCTCGTCGTCGAAGTCGAGCGCGCCGATCCTCTCGGCGCGGGTCGTGACCTTGCCGGCCGAGGTCTTGATCTGGCCGACATCCTCCTGCGCCTGGCGGAAATGCGTGTCGAGCTTGTCGACGCGCTCGCCCAGCCGTCGCACATCGTCGAGCAGCTTGCCGACCTCGGTCTGGATGACCTGCGCCTCCTCGCGCATGCGCGCATCGCGCACCAGCGACTGCATGAGCTGGATCGCCAGCGCCAGCAGCGAGGGCGAGACGATCATGATCCGCGCCCGGTGCGCCCGCTGCACGACATCGTCGAAATACTCGTGCAGATCGGCATAGATCGACTCGGACGGCACGAAGAGCAGCGCGACATCCTGCGTCTCGCCGGGCAGGAAATAGCGTTCGGCGATGTCCTTCACATGCACGCCGACATCGCTTCGCACGCGCTGGCCGGCGGCCTTCTTCGCATCCTCGCCGCGCGCCTCGCGCAATTGCGTGAAGCTCTCCAGCGGGAATTTCGCGTCAATGACCAGCCCACGCCCGTCTCCGGGCAACGTCACCAAGCAGTCCGGCCGCTTGCCGTTCGAGAGCTGCGGCTGGAAGGCGAAGAAGGCGGCGGGCAGTCCGTCGCGGATGATCGCCTCCATCCGCCCCTGGCCATAAGCGCCGCGCGCCTGCTTGTTGGAGAGTACGTCCTTCAGCGTCACGACCTCGGAGGTGAGGTCGGTCAGGTTCTTCTGGGCGCTGTCGATCACCGCCAGCCGTTCCTGCAGCTTGCCGAGGCTCTCGGTGGTCTGTCGGACATTCTGCTCGAGGCCCTGGCCGACCTTGTGGCTCAGCCCGTCCATACGATCGGCGACGAGCCGCGCGAGATCGCCCTGCCGGGTCGAGAGGATCTCGGCCATGGACTGCATGCGGCCGGCGAGCTCGGCCTGCTGGCGGTTCATCTCGGCGACCTTGTCGTCCATCTCGCGGGCGCGCTCCGCCGCCATGGCCGCTTCGATGGCGCGGCTTTGGCCGCCACGCCAGGCGGACAGCACCACCATCAGCAGAAGCAGGAGGCTCAGGCCGGCGAAGCCGAGCGCCGCTTCGGCCCAGGTCACCGGGCGCTCGAGCAGGGTGAAGGCGATCTCGTTCATGACGCGAGCCTAGCCGATTCGAGGCGGTATTGCGAACGAAAGCGGAACAGTTTGACCGCTTGCCCACAAATGCTTATGTCCCGCCTTGTTCAGCCTTTTTCCTGCGGAATCCCATGGCCATTCGCCCGCTCGTCATCCTGCCCGACGCCCAGCTCCGTCTCGTCTCGAAGCCGGTCGCAGCCGTCACGCCCGATATCCGGGCGCTGGTCGAGGATATGTTCGAGACCATGTATGACGCGCCCGGCATCGGGCTTGCCGCGATCCAGATCGGCGAACCGCTGCGCATCGTGACGATCGACCTGGCGAAGCGCGAGCCGAAGGAAGGCGAGGAGCCGGAGCCGAAGAAGCCACAGGTCTTCATCAATCCGGAGGTCACCTGGTCCTCGGACGAGTTCAATGCCTATGAGGAAGGGTGCCTCTCGATCCCCGAATATTACGAGGAGGTCGAGCGCCCGGCGCAGGTGAAGGTCCGCTTCATGGATCTCGACGGCAAGGTGCAGGAGATCAAGGCCGACGGGCTGCTCGCCACCTGCCTGCAGCACGAGATCGACCATCTCAACGGCGTGCTCTTCATTGACTATCTCTCGCGGCTGAAGCGCGAGCGCGTAACCAAGAAATTCGCCAAGGCCGCCAAGCGCGAGCGGGCGGCGTAACGAGCAGTCGTCACCCGAGCCCTCATCCTGAGGAGCCGCGGCACGCGGCGTCTCGAAGGATGCTTCGGGAGGCGGCTGGATCATCCTTCGAGACGCGCCTTGCGGCGCTCCTCAGGATGAGGGCTGTTCTATTCTTTCCGGCGCTGCGCCGGGGCTGAGGTAAATCGAGCGTATGAGTTTGCGCGTCATTTTCATGGGCACGCCGGATTTCGCCGTGCCGGTCCTGACCGAGATCGTCGGCCAGGGGCACGAGGTCGTCTCCTGCTACACTCGCGCTCCCGCGCAAGCGGGCAGGGGCCTCGAACTCAAGCCTTCCCCGGTTCATAGGGCGGCCGAACGCTTCGGCATCCCGGTCTTCACGCCTGCGACGCTGAAGACGCCGGAACAGGCCGAGATCATCGCCTCGCATCAGGCCGATGTCGCCGTCGTCGTCGCCTACGGCATGATCCTGCCCCAGGCGATCCTGGACCTGCCCGAGCTCGGCTGCCTCAACCTGCATGCATCGCTGCTGCCGCGCTGGCGCGGCGCGGCGCCGCTGCAGCGCGCGATCATGGCCGGCGATGCCGAGACCGGCGTCTGCGTGATGAAGATGGAGGCGGGGCTCGATACCGGCCCGGTCGGCATGGTCGAGACGCTGACGATCGGGCCGGATCTCACCGCCGGTGAATTGCACGACCAGCTCAGCATTCTCGGTGCCGACCTGATGGTGCGGGCGCTCGCCGCGCTCGGGCGCGGCGGCCTGCAGTTCACGCCCCAGCCGGAGGAGGGCGTCACCTACGCCGCCAAGATCACCAATGCAGAGGCCAAGCTGAGCTGGGCGCAGCCGGCGCAGCAGGTGCACGACCGCGTTCGCGGGCTCTCGCCATTCCCCGGCGCTTTCGCCGAGATCGATCTCGGCAAGGGGCCGGAGCGGCTGAGGATCCTGCGGACGGCGCGCGCCGGCGGAGCGGCCGAGCCCGGCACGCTGCTCGACGACGAGGGCACGGTCGCCTGCGCCGTCGGCGCGGTGAAGCTGCTGCAGGTCCAGCGCGCGGGCAAGGCGCCGATGAGCGGGGCCGAGTTCCTGCGCGGCGCCCGGCTCGGAGCTGGCGACAAGCTTTAGCGGAGCAGGCCCTTGTCCGATAATCGCTTCGCATCGTTCGGTGGCCGGCTCTGATGCCGCGCTACAAGCTCGTCATCGAATATGACGGCACGCCGTTCTCGGGCTGGCAGCGCCAGGTGAACGGCCCCTCCGTGCAGCAGAGCGTCGAGGAGGCGGTCGAGGCCTTCTGCGGCCACCCCGTGCGCCTGCATTGCGCTGGCCGCACCGATGCCGGCGTGCACGCCACGCATCAGGTCGCCCATGTCGATCTCGACAGGGAATGGCGCACCGATGTGGTGCGCGACGCCACCAATGCCCGGCTGAAATCCCGCGTCCCGGTCGGCGTGCTCAGCGCCGAGGCGGTGCCCGACGATTTCAACGCCCGGATATCGGCCAGGCGCCGCTATTACATCTACCGCATCCTCGACCGGCGCGCGCCACCGGCGCTCGACCGCGACCGCGTCTGGCATGTGCCGGTCAGGCTCGATCACGAGGCGATGGACCGGGCCGCCAAGGCGCTGCTGGGCCACCACGACTTCACGACATTTCGCGCCGCCGAATGCCAGGCCAACAGCCCGATGCGCACGCTCGACCGGCTCGATGTCCGGCGCGAGGGCTCCGAGATCGTGGTCTACACCGATGCCCGCTCTTACCTGCATCATCAGGTGCGCTCGATCGTCGGCAGCCTGAAGATGGTCGGAGCTGGCCGCTGGCCCGAGGCGAAGATGGGTCAGATCCTCGCTGCACGCGAGCGTGCGCAATGCGCGGCCCTGGCGCCGTCCTGCGGACTTTATCTGGCGGGCGTCGACTACTGAGACGGTCTCAGAACAGGCCGAAAAGCCGGATCACGCCGTAATCCAGGACGACGCTGGCAGCGACCAGCGGCAGCGCGATGGCGCGGCCTTCCGGCGCGAAGGCGGCCCGCGCCACGCAGTAGCGCAACCTCAGCACGATCGCGGCGAAGAAGCCGGATTGCACCAAGGCGAGCTGGGGCGTCGACCAGCCAAGCGCGAGCACGGCGGCCGGAACCGCCATCAGGCTGGCCGAAACGATGCCGGCCCAGTTCCAGGCGATGACGAAGCTGGTGAAGCGCGGAGCCTGCGCGAGTTCCGGGCGCAGCGCTATCAGGAGTGCCGGCACGGCAAGGATGGCAAGGCACAGAGCGGCGATCACCGACAGCACGAGAATGGGGGCGGTGAAAAGCCCGGCGCTGTTAGGCAGCCCGGCCATCAGGCGCGCGGCGGCGAGGATCGCGATCGTCGCGGGCAGCATCAGCGCGAAGGCGAGGAAGGAGCGCCAGAATCCATCCCGGCTGAGATCGAGCTCCGAGAGTGCCTCAGCGCCCCGGGTCATCAGATGCCAGGAACCGCGCAGCGAACGCGCGATGTCGTCGGCGGCCAGCCTCATCACGGCCTCCATCATCTCTCTTAGACTTTCGTCTAACGGAGATAATGGACCTCGGTTCCGAGGCGTCAAGCGTTATGTTGCGCTGCAAAATAGCTGGCGAGTAAACGATGCGTGATCCGCTCGAGCGCGAGGACGTCCGCGACGGCGACGGATTCATCGATCTGGTGCATGGTCTTGCCGACGACACCGTATTCGACCACGGGGCAATAGCTCTTGATGAAGCGGGCATCCGAGGTGCCGCCTGTGGTGGACAGGGCCGGGCGCTTGCCGGTCTCGGCTGCGACCGCATCCGCGACCATCGCGACGAACGGGCCGGGCTCAGTCAGGAAGGCGACGGCATTGGTCGGCTGGAAGCCGATCTCGTAGCGCACCGTGTTGCCGGCGGCCTCGCGCAGCCGCCGCTCGATCTCGGCGGCAAGCGTCTCCGGCGTCCAGACATCGTTGAAGCGGATGTTGAAGACCGCCTTGGCCTGCGCCGGGATGACGTTCGTCGCGGGGTTGCCGACATCGAGCGTCGTTACTTCGAGATTACTCGGGTCGAAATGCGCGGTGCCGGTATCGAGCGGTGTGGCATCGAGCGCCGCCAGCAGGCGCACCATGCCGCGGATCGGGTTGTCGGCGAGATGCGGGTAGCCGACATGGCCCTGAGTGCCCTGGACGGTCAGCCTGCCGGTCAGCGAGCCGCGACGGCCGATCTTGATCATGTCGCTCATGGTCGTCGGATTCGTGGGTTCGCCGAGAATGCAATGGTCGAAACGTTCGACGCGCTTATGTGCCCATTCGAGCAGCTTCACCGTTCCGTTGACGGCCGGCCCCTCTTCGTCCCCGGTGACGAGGAAGGCGATGGAGCCTGGCGCATCCGGGTTCTCGCGGCGATAGCGGATCGCAGCCGCGGCCATTGCGGCGAGCCCGCCCTTCATGTCGCAGGCGCCGCGGCCGTAGAGGATGCCGTTTTCGATCGTTCCAGCGAAAGGCTCGCGCGTCCATGCCGCTGCGTCGCCGACAGGCACCACATCGGTATGGCCGGCGATGACCAGGACAGGGCCTTCGCTGCCGATCCGGGCGTAGAGATTCTCGACGTCGGGCGTGCCGGGCTCGCTGAAGACGGGGCGATGGACCTCGTAGCCTTCCGCCGCCAGCGCGGTGGCGAGCAGGGCAAGCGCTCCGCCTTCCTCGGGCGTTACCGACGGGCAGCGCACCAGCGCCTGCGTCAGTGCCACCGGATCGGCAGGGTCGAAGGAAAGGGCGGAGGTCGAAGCGGCGGGTGCGATCGTCATGCCGCCGCTTTAGCGCGCTTCAGGCTCCGCTGGAACCGGCCTGTGCCGCCGCGGGTGAGCCCGTCGCGATCTCCGGCCCGTCTTTCGCCGCAGGCATCAGGCCCAGATCGATGAAGGCGGCGATCCAGGCGATGGTCGAGATCGCCTCCAGAGACGGCCGCCAGCCGAACGGCAGGTGGGGACGCAACTGCTCCGGCAGCACGATGGCGCAGATCAGCAGGATGCCGAACAGCGGCGTGCTGCCGCGGTCGTTGGCGCGCTTGGCCGCCAGCGCCGCCCAGGGGAACAGCGCGAAGGCGTTGAGGAAAACAAGGATCGTATGGGCGGTCTGACGATCCGCCAGCTGTGGCACGATCTTCTGCAGGGCGAAGAGCGTGAGCGCGACGCCCGCGCTGCCGAGCCAGAAGGCGCGCAGGCCGATGCGTCCATCGAGATCGCTGAACAGACGGATCAGGGACATGCGTCGGGCTCCTCGCTGCCCTTGTCGCATGTCTTAACGCAACGTTGAAGCTTATGGTGAATAAACGGTTAACGGCGCGGCCAACCGGTTGTGCCAACTCAGAAAAGGCTTGAACGGCTCTTGCCGGGCCGCTAGCTGCGGAGAGTGCGCCGTCCCGGCGCGGCCTGCCGCCATCCGAATTCCGTGAGTGCAGTTGAAGGGCGCCCAGCGCGGCCCGAATGAGGTTTCGAGCATGACCATCCGTTTTCATCGCGGCGATCTGCCGGACGGCTACGAGGCCGGATCGAGCGTTGCGATCGATACCGAGACGCTCGGCCTCAATCCGCATCGCGACCGGCTCTGCGTGGTCCAGCTCTCGCGCGGCGACGGCACCGCCGATGTGGTCCAGATCCCGAAGGGCGGCGAGCGGCCGAAGAACCTGATCCGCCTGCTCGAAGACCCGGCCGTGCTGAAGCTCTTCCATTTCGCACGCTTCGACGTCGCGGTTCTCAGGCAGGCCTTCGGCATCGTGACGACGCCGGTCTACTGCACGAAGATCGCCTCGAAGCTGACCCGCACCTATACGGATCGCCACGGGCTCAAGGATCTGGTGCGCGAGCTGCTCGGCGTCGACCTCTCGAAGCAGCAGCAATCCTCGGATTGGGGCGCCGATACGCTGAGCGAGGCCCAGCTCGCCTATGCCGCGTCAGACGTGCTGCATCTTCACGCCCTGCACGAGAAGCTCGAGGCGATGCTGGCGCGCGAGGGCCGCAGCCATCTCGCGCAGGCCTGTTTCCAGTTCCTGCCCTATCGCGCGGAGCTCGATCTCGCCGGCTGGGGCGAGACCGACATCTTCGCCCACACTTGACAATTTCTAAGGCTTCTTGCGTCAGTCTGCCTTGACGACGCGGCGCGGGGGCGGCCCGTCCGATCTGGAGCGAGCGGCGCGTGGGCGCGTTGCGGTTCGCCCGGCGACACGAAAAAGCCGTGAGCGGCTGCCATTGCGCGGGGCATGACTGTGGCAATGACCTTCAACGACCCGGCGGGTCGGGTTTCAGGGCAAGCCTTGCGTCGCCGCGAGGCCTTCAGTGCTGCGCGCCGCCATACCCGGTTCGTCCATGTCCTGCGCCGCGCGATCCCGCTTCTGGTCGTGGGATTGGTCGTTGTGCTGATCGTGATCCCGTTTCTGAGCCCGCTCAGTGGCAAGCTCGCCCATGTCTCGGTCAGCTCGGTCGGCATCACCAACGGCAAGGTCAGGATGGAGACGCCGAAGCTCTCCGGCTACCGCAAGGGTAACCGGCCTTATCAGGTCACCGCCGAGAACGCCTTCCAGGAGATTCGCAACCCGACCCAGGTCGAGCTGGAGACCCTGACCGCCCGCATCCAGATGGAGCGCGAGGGCTGGGTGACGGTCAACTCGAAGACCGGCCTGTTCGACACTCAGAAGGAAAAGCTCAGGCTCGTCGACGACGTGAAGATCCGCACCGAGAGTGGCCACGACATGCAGATGAAGACGGCCGATGTCGACTTCAAATCCGGCACCGTGACGTCGAGGGATCCCGTCAGCGTCCACATGGATCAGACCACTGTGGACGCCGATACGCTTGACGTGAAGAACAATGGCGAGTTGATCGCCTTCGAGGGGCGGGTTCGGGTCTTCATCAAGAACGCGCCAGCAGGTACGATCGCCGGACCCGAACGCGAGGGCAGCACGCCGATGCTGGAACTGCTGAACGCGAATCGGGTTGCCCCGGCGGGGGATGCGCCCGCCAACGACGCTGGCAACGGGAAGAGACAGTGATATGAGCACGGCAAGCCAGACGTTCCGCTTCGCCAGGGGTTTCTGCGGCGCAGGCCTGCTGCTGGCAGCGGGCCTCGTTCTGCTGACTTTGCCGCAGGAGGCTTTCGCGCAGGCTGCGCAGGGCAAGCCACGCGGCGGCAGCGCCTCCTCTCCGCTGGGCGGCCTCGGCGGCGACAGCAAGGAGCCGATCAAGATCGACGCCGACAAGCTCGACGTGCTCGACAAGGAGAACAAGGCCGTCTTCACCGGCAATGTCGTCGCGGTCCAGGGCGAGACCACGGTGCGCTGCACTGTGATGACCGTGCTCTACGAAGGGCGTGCCGGCGGACAGGGCGGTGCCGCCTCAGGCCGGGCGGCGACGCCTGCGCCTGCTGCGCCCGCCGCCAATGGGGGCAACGGCCAGAGCAATGACAGCTCGATCAAGCGCATTCTCTGCAAGGGTCCGGTGACGGTGGTCTCGAAGACCCAGGCCGCGACCTCCGACAACGCCGAGTTCGACCGCGCCAACAACGTGGTGATCATGACCGGCAATGTGGCGCTGAACGACGGCCCGAACATCACCCGCGGGGAGAAGCTGACCTACAACACGGTCACCGGCGTCGCCAATGTCGAGACCAACAAGGGCGGTCGCGTCCAGGGCTTCTTCGTGCCGAACTCCGGCGATGCGAACAAGGCCGACGCGAACAAGCCCGGCGCCAAGCCGGCGCCCAAGCCGACCAACTGATGAAGCTCACCAACTGATCGTGCCGCAGTGACCGTCTCCGAAGCGCCCAGCCCCGCCGCCATGCCCACCCGCACCGAGACTCCGACATCGAACGGCGCGTTCGGGCGCCTGCGCGGGCTCTTCGGCGGGCGAAGCCGCTCGGCGAGTGGAGCCGGATTCGGGGCTTCGGCTGCTGCGATCGGCGGCCCCGGCATCCTCGCCGTCAGCAATCTGCGCAAGAGCTATGGCGGACGAACCGTCGTGTCCGACGCCAGCCTCTATCTGCGCCAGGGCGAGGCTGTCGGCCTGCTCGGCCCCAACGGTGCCGGCAAGACGACGATCTTCTACATGATCACCGGGCTGGTCGCGGCCGATTTCGGGGTGATCTCGCTCGAGGGTGACGACATCACCGCGCTGCCGATGTACCAGCGCGCGCGGCTCGGCATCGGCTACCTGCCGCAGGAGGCCTCGATCTTCCGCGGCCTTTCGGTCGAGGACAATATCCGCTCCGTGCTGGAGGTGGTGGAGCCTGATCGCAAGGCGCGCGAGCGTCAGCTCGATCAGCTGCTCGAGGAATTCACCATCGCCCGCCTGCGCAAGGCGCCCTCGATCGCTCTCTCGGGCGGTGAGCGCCGCCGCTGCGAGATCGCCCGAGCGCTCGCGGGCAAGCCCTCCTTCATCCTGCTCGACGAGCCCTTCGCTGGTATCGATCCGATCGCCGTCGGCGACATCCAGGCGCTGGTGCGCCAGCTGACCGACCGCGGTATCGGCGTGCTCATCACCGACCACAATGTCCGCGAGACGCTCGGCCTCGTCGATCGCGCCTATATCATCCATACCGGCCGGGTGCTGACCGAAGGCTCGCCGGCCGAGATCATCGCCAATCCCGATGTCCGCCGCGTCTATCTAGGCGAGGATTTCCGTCTCTGAGGTCGAGGGCGTCTGCCGGGCTTTGCGCTGTTATGTTGCGGCGCATCAAATTTTCTGCGCACAAACGAGGCAGGGCTTTGACGTGGCGCTAAGCTGGCGCTAGGGTCTTTTCACAAGCAAGAAGCGTGCCGGATGGCGCGCGGCGGGGAAAGGCCTTTGGCGCATGGCGATGATGCCGCGCATGGAGCTACGTCAGGGCCAGTCCCTGGTGATGACGCCGCAGCTGCTGCAGGCGATCAAGCTCCTGCAGCTGTCGCATCTCGAACTCCAGAACTTCGTCGACGGCGAACTCGAGCGGAACCCGCTGCTGGAACGGGACGACGGGGCGGAGCCGCCGTCGCGGGCCGATGGTCCCGACAACCCGCATGCCGCCGACCCTGAGAGCTTCGCTCGTGCCGAGAGCCTGCATACGCAGGAGGGCATGGAAGGCCGGCTCGGCACCGGCCTCGACAATGTTTTCCAGAGTGAGCAGCCGAGCGTTGCCCGCAGCGATTCCGCCGGCGCCGACAGCCTGCCGGTCATCGGCGGCGCCTATGGTTCGCGCAGCGGCTCCTTCGAGGATGGGCCTGAGGGCTTCGAGAGCGGGCTCACGGCGGAAATCTCGCTGCACGACCATCTCAGCGCGCAGCTCGACCTCGCGGTCATCGACCCGGCGCAGCGGATCATCGGCAGCCACCTGATCGACGCGGTCGACGACAGCGGGTATCTCGGCGAGCCCATCGCCGATATCGCAGAGCGCCTCGGTGTCGGGGTCGAGCGGGTGGAAGCCGTGCTGCGCGTGGTCCAGAGCTTCGATCCCTCGGGTATCGCCGCGCGTGACGTCGCCGAGTGCCTCACCATCCAGCTACGGGATCGCAATCGCTTCGATCCGGCGATGCAGGCCCTGATCGCGAATCTTCACCTCGTCGCCAAGCGCGATTTCGCCGCCTTGAAGCGCGTCTGCGGTGTCGATGACGAGGATATCGCCGATATGGTCGGCGAGATCCGCAGGCTGGATCCCAAGCCCGGTCGCGGCTTCGGCGGCTCGGCGGCGGAGACTGTGGTGCCGGATGTCTTCATCCGCTCCGCGCCCGACGGCTCCTGGCTGATCGATCTCAACCCCGACACGCTGCCGCGCCTGCTGGTCAACCAGACCTATCACGCCCGTGTCTCGAAGGCGGTCCGCAACGACGAGGAGAAGGCTTTCATCGCCGAGTGCCTGCAGACGGCGAACTGGCTGACCCGCTCGCTGGAGCAACGCGCCCGCACCATCCTGAAGGTCGCGAGCGAGATCGTGCGCCAGCAGGACGGCTTCTTCGCCCATGGCATCGAGCATCTGCGCCCGCTCAACCTCAAGACCGTCGCCGATGCCATCGGCATGCATGAATCGACGGTCTCGCGCGTCACCTCGAACAAGTACCTGACCTGCTCGCGCGGAGTCTTCGAGATGAAATATTTCTTCTCGGCGGCGATCGCGGCGACGGGCTATGGCGAGGCGCATTCCGCCGAGGCCGTGCGTTTCCGCATCAAGCAGATGATCGACGAGGAGAGCCCGTCCGACGTGCTCTCGGACGACGCCATCGTCACCCGGTTGAAGGCCGGCGGAATCGACATCGCCCGGCGCACTGTGGCGAAATACCGCGAATCCCTGCGCATCCCTTCTTCGATGGAGCGGCGGCGGGAGAAGGTCGCGATGGCGCTCGGTTAGCGTCGAGCGGTTTTGTTCCAAAGCTTTCCCGCATGAGGGCTATGACGGCCCTCTCTCATTGACATCCCCGACTCCCGGTTCTTAGCTCCTAGAGATGGCCGACCACTGGCCATGGCGAACAAGGGGAAGCACTCCATGAGCTTGCGAATCTCCGGCAAGAATCTCGATGTCGGCGAGGCCCTGCGCGGCCAGGCCGAGGAGCGGGTCGCTGCAGCCGTCAGCAAATATTACGAGGGCGGCTATCAGGGCCACGTCACGGTCGACAAGGATGGCTCGGCCTTCCGCACCGACACCGTGATCCATCTCTCCTCCGGGATCACGCTGGAAGCCTCCGCCACCGCGCATGATGCCTATGCCAGCCTCGACAAGATGGCTGAGCGCATCGAGAAGCGGCTGCGACGGTACAAGCGCCGGCTGAAGGACCGCTCGGGTACCAATGGCCGCGATGGCGGGATCGAAATCCCCAGCTATGTGATCGCGGCGCCAGATGACGAAATCGAGGAATTCGATGGGATTTCCGACGGTGACAACCCGGTGATCGTGGCTGAAAGCACCAAATCGCTGCATGTTTTGACGGTCAGCGATGCTGTTGCCGAGCTTGATCTGACCGGTGCGCCCGTCATCATCTTCCGCCACGCTGGCAATGGCCGGATGAACATCGTATACCGCCGCGGCGACGGCAATATCGGTTGGATCGACCCACCGGCATCGTTGTCCTGAGGCCGGCGGGCGACCCGCTCCGGCCGTCGAACCTGACCCGCGCCGACGGCTTTTCGGCCGGCACGGGACATGCATGGACGGGCGAATGACGCTGACCGATCTCCTGAGCCCTGCCGCGGTGATTTCGCCGCTGCGGGCGAACGGCAAGAAGCAGGCTCTCCAGGAGCTTGCCCAGCATGCCGCCACCCTGACGGGCCTTCCCGATCGCGAGATCTTCGAGGCGTTGCTTCAGCGCGAACGCCTCGGCTCGACCGGTATCGGCGAGGGCATCGCCATCCCGCATGGCCGCATGCCGGGCATCGAGCGTCTGGTCGGGCTGTTCGCCCGCACCGAGCGGCCGATCGATTTCGATGCGCTGGACGGCCAGCCCGTCGATATCATCTTCGTGCTGATCGCGCCGGAAGGGGCGGGCGCCGACCATCTCAAGGCGCTGGCCCGCGTCGCTCGGGTGCTGCGCAACCAGGCGGTGCTGGAGCAGGTCCGCAAGATCCGCGATCCCGCCATGATCTACGCGGTTCTGGCGGAATCGGCTGCACAGGCCGCTTAAGCTTAAACGCATTAAAGACTGCTTGGAGGCGACAGGCTGAGCGGCTATGACGCCGGCTGGATTGGCGTCGCGTCTTCCATGCCTGTAACGCGGCGCGCCCTGTTTCGGAGCCGCCAGCCATGGCTTATACGCATGTCGACCTTTTCCCGCTCGGCGAGGACACGACGCCCTATCGCAAACTCGGCAGCGAGGGCGTCAGCGTCGAAAGAATTGGCGACCGTGAGGTGCTGAGCGTCTCGCGCGAGGCGATCCGCCAGCTCTCCGAGCAGGCCTTCATCGACATCAACCATCTGCTGCGCCCGGGCCATCTCGCCCAGCTCCAGAAGATCCTCGACGACCCCGAGGCGACCTCGAACGACAAGTTCGTCGCCTACGATCTCCTCAAGAACGCGAACATCGCCGCCGGCGGCGTCCTTCCGATGTGCCAGGACACCGGCACGGCGATCATCATGGGCAAGAAGGGCCGCAAGGTCTGGACCGAGGGCGACGATGAGGAGGCGCTGGGGGAAGGTGTTTACGACGCCTATTTCAAGCGCAACCTGCGCTATTCCCAGGTCGCTCCGCTTTCGATGTTCGAGGAGAAGAACACGGCGACCAATCTGCCGGCGCAGATCGATATCTATGCCGAGGGTGAGGACGCCTATAAATTCCTCTTCGTCGCCAAGGGCGGCGGCTCGGCCAACAAGACCTTCCTCTTCCAGGCGACGCCCTCGCTCCTGACGAAGGAGCGGATGATCGCCTTCCTGAAGGAGAAGATCCTGACGCTCGGCACGGCGGCCTGCCCGCCCTACCACTTGGCCATCGTCATCGGCGGCACCTCGGCCGAGCAGAACCTCAAAACCGTCAAGCTCGCCTCGACCAAATATCTCGACGCGTTGCCGACTCAAGGGTCGCCCTCAGGCCATGCCTTCCGCGACCTCGAGATGGAGGAGGAGGTCCATAAGCTGACGCAGGCGCTCGGTGTCGGCGCGCAGTTCGGCGGCAAGTATTTCTGCCACGATGTCCGCGTCATCCGCCTGCCGCGCCACGGCGCCTCGCTGCCGATCGGATTGGGCGTTTCATGCTCGGCCGACCGCCAGGCCAAGGGCAAGATCACGAAGGACGGCATCTTCCTCGAGGCCTTGGAAACCGACCCGTCGAAGTACCTGCCGGAAGTCGACGAGGCCGGGCTCGGCGGCGATGTCGTCAAGGTCGATCTCAACCGGCCGATGAGCGAGATTCTCGCCACGCTCACGCAGTATCCCGTCAAGACGCGTCTCTCGCTGACGGGCACTATCATCGTCGCGCGCGACTCGGCGCATGCCAAGATTCGCGAGCGGCTGGAGACCGGGCAGGGCATGCCGGACTACCTGAAGAACCATCCGGTCTATTACGCGGGTCCGGCCAAGACGCCGGAGGGCTTCGCCTCCGGCTCCTTCGGCCCGACCACAGCCGGCCGCATGGATTCCTTCGTCGACCAGTTCCAGTCCTTCGGCGGCTCGATGGTGATGCTC
The DNA here is from genome assembly GCF_057321085.1 of Allobosea sp. RIT-PG3_2. Lineage (NCBI taxonomy): Bacteria > Pseudomonadati > Pseudomonadota > Alphaproteobacteria > Hyphomicrobiales > Alloboseaceae > Allobosea > Allobosea sp. RIT-PG3_2. The sequence continues at coordinate 140,547 of NZ_JBXWCA010000003.1, forward strand.
GCAAAGGGCAACCGGTCAGCAGCGGTTCGGGAAGCCTGCAAGAAGCATGGCGGCTTCTATCTCGGCTCGATCGGCGGACCCGCCGCGCGCCTCGCGCAGGACTGCATCCGCAAGGTCGAGGTCCTCGAATACCCCGAGCTTGGCATGGAGGCGGTCTGGCGCATCGAGGTCGAGGACTTCCCGGCCTTCATCGTCATCGACGACAAGGGCAACGACTTCTTCAAGGAGCTGAACCTCGGATGAGGCTGTCGGTCATCCTCGCTTTTTTGGCATTGTCGGCCAGCTCCGCGCCGGCGCAACAGCCGCGCCCGGCCACTTGCTCGCGCGACATCTTCCAGAACGAGGCCGGCTTCCGCCAGCAGCAAACCCGGCTCGCGGCCGTGGCCGGCGCCGACCAGGCGACGCAGTGCCGGGCTTATCGCGAGCATGTCGCCTATCTCCAGAAGTCCCGCTCGGTCTTCGCCGCCTGCCAGGCCGGGGCCGAACGGGAGCGCAACGTCTCCGAGATGGACGGCGATCTGGTGAATTACCGCGCGCTCATCGCCAATCGCTGCGGCGGGCGGTAAGCACTTTCGTCCTGCCCGAACCGAAAGCGACCGCATGACCGACAAGCCGGAAGTACCGCTCCAGATCGCCGTCGTGCCGGTGACGCCGTTCCAGCAGAACTGCTCCATCGTCTGGGACACCCGGACGAAGCAGGCGGCGATCGTCGATCCCGGCGGCGACGTGCCGCGCCTGCGGGAAGCCCTGAAGGAACTGGGCGTCACCCCGGTCGCGATCTGGCTGACGCACGGCCATCTCGACCATGCGGGCGGCGCCACGGAATTGGCCGAGGCGCTCTCGCTGCCGATCATCGGTCCGCATGAGGGGGACAAGTTCCTGCTCGACGGCCTGCCGGAGCAGGGCCTGCGCTTCGACATACTGGACATGAAGGCGGTGAAGCCGACGCGCTGGCTGAAGGAGGGAGACGAAGTCTCGCTTGGCGATCAGACCTTCTCGGTCCAGCATGTTCCCGGTCATACGCCGGGCCATGTCACCTTCTTCCAGAACGATCTGCGCTTCCTGCTGGCGGGCGATACGGTCTTCGCCGGCTCCGTCGGCCGCACCGATTTTCCTTATGGCAGCCACGAGACGCTGATTTCGGGGATCAGGACGAAGCTCCTGCCGCTCGGCGACGACGTCCAGTTCCTGCCCGGCCATGGCCCGGCGAGCACGCTGGGCGAGGAGCGGCAGAACAATCCGTTCCTGCAGGGGTGAAAGACCGCGACGTCTAGCGCGCCCTTGTGGCGAACATGACGTCTTGAACACCTCTATCGACGAAGGAAGAGGTGGATAGTCGGGACCGGCTTGGCCGAGATGCAAGGCGGAAACGAAAAGACCCGCAGCGGATGTCCGCTACGGGCCTCGGAATGAACCAACGGCCATGTCCTGAACGGGTGCGCGTACATCCGGCGTCAAACGTTCGGCTCATGGCCGTCTTCAACGGTAATGGAGAGCGGTGGAACGCTCTCAACATTGCCGTGACCCTGAGATGGGGGCGGGCATCGCCGATTACAAGCCCCGGCTCAAACGGATGGCCGCCACTCGTAGAGAATGTCCGGTTCGCCCTCTTCGTTGCGCGCTCCGTCGTTGAGGTCGACGATGCGGAAGCCGTGGCGCTCGTAGAAGGCGCGGGCGGCCTGGTTTCGCTGGAAGGTGAACAGGCAGAGCCGCGCCGGGTTGCGCTCCCTGGCTTTGTCGAGCAGGAGCGAGCCGAGACCGCAGCGGAAATGCCCCGGCAGCAGGTAGAGCTGATCGAGTTCCTCGCCGTTCACGGTCATGAAGCCGAGGATGCGACCGGCTTCGCGCGCGACCCAGGTCTCGCCGCTGGCGAGCATCACGGTCCCGATCCAGTCGCGCACCTCGGCGTCGCTATGGCAGCGGCGCAGATAGGGCAGGGCCTCGGCCCGTGAGGCCAGATAGAGCGCGGCGATCTCCCCGGCATCCCGGGGAGTCGCGCGTTCGATCGCGATGGAGGTTGTCTCGCTCATCCGGGCTGATCGGGCCAAGCGGCTCAGGCGTCGAAAACGCCCTTCAGGAAATCCTGTTTGCCGATCTGGAAGCCATTCTGGCGCAGGATGTCGTAAGCCGTGGTTGCGTGGAAATAGAAGTTCGGGATGGCGAAGCGGGTCAGGTAGGCCTCGCCCGTCATCGTCACGGTCGCCGAAGGGCCACGCGGGAAGGTGACCTCGCGGGCAAGCCCGGCATCGAGCGTGGCGCCATCGGCCGCCGCGACGAAGGCGAGCGTCTTGGCGATGCGCTCCTTCAGCTCCGGGAAGCTCTTCTCCTCGTCGGGGAAGCGCGGATTCTCGCCGCCGGAGAGCCGCGCCACGGCATTCTTGGCGAAGTCGCAGCAGAGCTGGATCTGGCGGGTGAAGGCCAGCATGTCCGGGGCGAGCCGAGCGCTCAGCAGCACTTCCGGCTGGATCTTGCGGGTATCGGCCTGCTCGACGGCCTTGTCGAGAATGGCGTCGAGCGCGTGAAGCGTCTGCACGAAGCCGGAAAGGGCGGCGGCCTGGACTGTGAGCGGCATGGATATCCCCGGAAACGACAACGGGCCCGGAAAGGGCCCGCTGCGTGAATCTATAGAGGAGATTTTTCCGCGGCGCTCTGCGCTGACAGGTCAGTCCTTCGCGCGCTCGACATAGGAGCCGTCGGTCGTCATCACGACGATGCGGGTGCCGACGCCGACATGCGGGGGCACGGCGCTGCGTACGCCGTTCGACAGGATCGCCGGCTTGTAGGAGGAGGAGGCCGTCTGGCCCTTGGTCACCGGCTCGGTCTCGACGACTTCGAGGGTCACGCGCTGCGGCAGCTCGATCGCGACGGCCTTGTCCTCGAATACCGAGAGCGAGACCTTCATGTTCTCCTGGAGATACGGAGCCATGTCGCCGACGACGTCCTTGTCGACATGGATCTGGTCGAAGGTCTCGGGGTTCATGAAGACGTATTGTTCGCCATCCTGGTAGAGATAGGTGAAGTCGCGATCCTCGACATAGGCGCGCTCGACCTGCTCGGTCGTCTTGTAGCGCTGCGTCATCTTCACGCCGTCGGCGATGCGGCGCATGTCGATCTGCGTCGTCGGGGTGCCCTTGCCTGGGAAGAAGCTCTCGGCCGAAATGACGGTGCAGAGATGCCCGTCGAGTTCGAGGACGTTGCCCTTGCGGACGGAAGAGGCGATGACCTTGACCACGTGAATGTCCTTCTGGTGCGCGGCGCGCCCGCGCGCTATGCGAAATCTCGTCGCCGCGCACCTACCGCATTCGCGTGCGAAACGAAAGCTTTCCGACGCAATCCACGCGAGATTCGATGAGTTCCTCCCCCTCGCCATTCTGGCGGCCCGACATTCACGCTGACCGCCGCCCGGCGCTTCTGGCGCGCGGGCGGATCAAGGCGGCGCTCAGGCGCTGGTTCGAAGGTGATGACTTCACCGAAGTGGAGGCGGCGATCCTGCAGCTCTCGCCCGGCAACGAGACGCATCTGCACGGTTTCGCCACGACGCTGATCGACAACGCCGCCGAGGCGCATCCCTACTACCTGCACACCTCGCCGGAATTCGCCGCCAAGAAGCTGCTCGCGGCCGGCGAGACGCGCATCTTCGATTTCGCCCGCGTCTTCCGCAACCGCGAGCGTACGGCGCTGCATCATCCCGAATTCACCATGCTGGAGTGGTATCGCGCCGGCGAAGATTACGAGGTGCTGATGCGGGACTGCGCAGCGCTCATGGCCGAAGCAGCGCGCGCTGCGGGTGCTACCACGCTGCGCTGGCGCGGCGTCGAGGCCGATCCCTTCGCCGAGCCTGAACGCCTCACCCTGCAGGAGGCCTTCATCCGCCATGCCGGTATCGACCTGCTGCGCACGGTCACGGCCGATCACGACGTTGACCGCGGCGGGCTCGCCGCCGATGCGATCGAGGCCGGCATCCGGGTCGCTCCGGACGACAGCTGGTCGGACATCTTCAGCCGCATCCTCTCAGAGCGCGTCGAGCCGCATCTCGGCCGCGGCCGTGCCACGATCCTCTGCGAATACCCGATCAGCGAGGCCGCGCTGGCTCGCCCGAAGCCCGGCGATCCGCGCGTGGCCGAGCGTTTCGAGCTCTATGCCTGCGGCGTCGAGCTCGCCAATGCCTTCGGAGAATTGACCGATCCGGCCGAGCAGCGCCACCGGTTCGAGGCCGATATGGACGAGAAGGAGCGCATCTATGGCGAGCGCTATCCGATCGATGCCGATTTCCTCGCGGCACTCGCGCAGATGCCGGCAGCATCGGGCATCGCGCTCGGCTTCGACCGGCTCGTGATGCTTTGCGTTGACGCTCGCCGGATCGAGGACGTGCTCTGGACGCCGGTCGCGGAACCGGGCAGGGGAGGGGCATGACCGTTCACCAGCCTCCCGGCGGGCAGCCGCTGCGCAGCATCGACGCGCTCGTCGAAGCCGGGCTCGCCGCGCCCGAGCGGCGCGAGGCCCTGCAGGCGGTGGCGGAGCGCTATGCCGTCTCGGTGACGCCCGCCATCGCCGCGCTGATCGATCCGGCCGACGCTGCCGATCCGATCGCGCGCCAGTTCATTCCGAGCGCGGCCGAGCTCCTCACCTTGCCGCAGGAACTGGCCGATCCAATCGGCGACGACGCTCATTCCCCGGTCGAAGGGGTGGTCCACCGCTATCCGGACCGGGCGCTGCTCAAGCTCGTTCATGCCTGCCCGGTCTATTGCCGCTTCTGCTTCCGGCGCGAGATGGTCGGCCCCGGCGGCGATGCGCTGACCGGTGCCAAACTCGACGCAGCGCTCGCCTATCTCGCCTCCCGGCCCGAGATCTGGGAGGTGATCATGACCGGCGGCGATCCCTTCATCCTCTCCGCCCGCCGTATCCGCGAGGTGGCGAAACGCCTCGCAGCCATTCCGCATATCAAGGTCGCGCGCTGGCACACTCGCGTGCCCGTGGTCGATCCCGGCCGGATCACGCCGGACTACGCCAAGGCGCTGCGCATCCCCGGCAAAGCCAGCTACATCGCCATCCACGCCAACCACCCGCGCGAATTCACGGATGACGCGCGCAAGGCCATAGCGACGCTCACCGACGCCGGCCATGTGCTGCTGAGTCAGTCCGTGCTGCTCAAGGGCGTCAATGCCGATGTCGAGACGCTCTCGGCCCTGATGCGCGCCTTCGTCGAGAACCGTATCAAGCCCTATTACCTGCATCACCCCGATCTGGCGCCGGGCACCTCGCATTTCCGGCTCACGCTGGAGGAGGGGCAGGCCCTCGTCAAAAGCTTGCGCGGGCATCTTTCCGGGCTGTGCCAGCCGACCTATATCCTCGACATTCCCGGCGGCGCCGGCAAGATTCCGGTCGGCCCATCCTTCCTCTCCGGCTGCGAGACGCCCGGCGCGGAGGCGGTCGCAGAAGACCGGCATGGCGGGCAGCATCGCTATCCGCCGGCCTGATACGAAGGATATCGATATGCAGGACAAGCTGCCGCTCGCGATCGTCTCGGACATCGCCTGCCCCTGGTGCTTCATCGGCAAGGCCCGGCTCGAGACGGCGCTCGACCGCCATGGCCTGACCGAGCGCTTCGCCATCACCTGGCTGCCCTATGAGCTCAACCCGGAGATGCCCGAAGAGGGCATGGACCGCACGCAATATCTCGAAGGCAAGTTCGGCCCCGGCAAGCGCAGGGAGATCGAGGTCCGTCTGTCGGAGGCGGCGCTCGAGAGCGGCGTCACCTTCAACTGGGCGAAGGTGACGAAGAGCGTCAACACCCGCATGGCCCATATGCTGGTCGCGGCGGCCTCGACCGTGCAGCGCGGCGGCGAGATGACCGCGGCGCTGTTCAAGGCCTATTGGCAGGACGGGCGCGATATCGGCGACGTCGAGACGCTGGTCCAGATCGCGGTCGAGCAGGGCTTCGACGAGCAGGCCGCCCGCGACGAACTCGCCAATGGCGAGCTGCGCGAGACGGTGATCGGGCTGGAGGATCACGCCCGCAAGGTCGGCGTCACCGGCGTGCCCTTCTTCATCGTCGACGGCAAGCTCGCCGTTTCCGGTGCGCAGCCGCCTGAGGTCTGGGCGCAGGTCTTCCAGCAGGTTCTGGCTGCGCAGCAGCCTGAGCAGGTGCCGCAGTTCTGAACCCGCCCGGGCTTGTCAGGCGCCGATCAGCCCGATGAAGGCGGGCGCTCCGAGCGCGACGCCGGACAGGAACAGCAGCGCGAAGACCACGCGCTTGAGCGCAAGTTGCGAGATCGCCGGCGGATAGCGGCGCGCCAGATGGGTCGCGCCCATCACGACGGGCACGGCCAGCAGGCCTGACAGCGTCGAGGCCGACGGAACCTGGCCGGAGATCGCGACCAGCCCGGTGCGGACCAGGGCGTTGAGCGCGAATACCGTCACCAGCGTTTCCCGCACCACGACGAGCGGCATCGGCTGGCGGTAGAAGTGGTAGACCAGCGGCGGACCGGCTGTCGAGAACAGCCCGCCCATCAGCCCGGCGATGCCGCCGAAGAACAGGAAGCTCGGCGGGGCCGACTGCTGGTGCAGCGGTTCCGGTCTGCGCGCCAGCTGCAGGCTCGACACGATGATGACCAGGCCCAGCACCAGCCGCAGCAGATCGGCCCGGCTGTCGGCGAGCCAGCCCAGCAGCTCGTAGCCGATGAACAGGCCCGGCAGGCTCGTGACCATCACCAGCCCGAATTCCCGCCAGGCGACATCGCGCCAGCCCTTGAGCAGCATCTGCGTCGCATTTACCAGGGTCAGCAGGCTGACGAGCATCGCGGCATCGGGCAGGGAGAGGAGCCCGGACAGCCCCACGCCGCCCATGGTGATCAGGCCGAAGGCGAAGCCTGTCAGCGTCTGGGCATAGGCAGCGATACCGGTCAGCAGCAGAAAGCCGATCAGCGCGGTCCAGGACATCGTCGGCTGTCTCCAGGAACGGAGTGCGAGGCCTAGAGCATTGGCGCGCCGGCCGTAATTCGCTTTCCGGCAGGGCCGATGTGCGTTGCGCGGATCACTGTTGACTTGTCATCGGGTATCGCCGTGCCGTTGCGCCCGGGCAACGCCCATCGCCATTCGACCCGTCGCGAATGCGGCTAAAGGTTGACTTGCACGGGGAGGGGCAGGCAACATCGGCCTGCTCGCGATCAATCTACAGCAGGAGCGGCGAAGATGCTGTCGATCCCGAACCGCGCAGCCGTGTGCTTTTTCGGCGTTGCGCTTTCCGGTTGCATGCAGTCGATGCCGACTGCTGAGACGATCACCCGGCCGACCATGGAAGCCTTTACCCGGCTGAGTTCATGGACGCCCTGGCGCTCGTCCCCCGAACAACCTCCGCCGGTGGTCATCACCGCGCAGGACCCGCTTCCGGCGGTCGAGCCTGTGGAGCAGCAGGCGGCAGCCCCGGAGCTGCGGAAGCCGCCAAAGCCGAAACCTGCCGTCCCTGTGCCGCAATTGGCGTCATCGCGCGCTCGTCCGGTGACGCCCGCGCCCGCAATCGTCCCTGCTGCCGTGGTGATCCCGGCTGCGGCGGCCGCTCCGGTGGTGTCGCCGCCGACGGCGTCGCCGCTTCTGCCGGCTAGGGTCAACTGCCAGACCGCGAGCCAGCCGGGCGAACGCGTTCGGATGGAGTGCACGCCGGTCGAATGACGAACCGGCAGGCGCCGCAGAGATGCGGCGAGCATCCGTGCGTCCTTGCTTCGGCGTGCTGGCCGAGCGTCAATCTTCCCGGTCGGCGATATAAAAGCCGATCGCTGAAGCGCACGCCAACATCATGCTGATTTCAAGAATGCCCATCGCCGCCTCCTGTGTCTCTGGTCGATAACGGCAAAAACCTGCCCAGGTTCCGCCACGCCATCGCCAAAGTTCGAGCCCTGCCCGAGGGGGCATTCTCAGCGCTGGGAATTCATTTTGTGGGGAACAACCCGCTGCGGTCCGGGCTTCCTAGGACATGCCCATTCGCAAGAAACCACCGCTGGATTTTTGGCTTTGGCTCGCGGTTATCGGCCTCGTCGTGATCGTCGGAGCGGTCTCGGTGCAGTTTCCGGCACATATCGCGCAGCCGGTCCCGTCTGCCGCGGGCCAGGGAAAAGGGCGATAGGCCGGGAAGCTCGTCGGGAGCAGCGCTTTTCGCATCGCCAGGTGGTTTGGCGGCGCTGTTCGAGTGCGTACCGTCTCCACGCATGAAAATGCCCCGCCGGCATGCGCTGGCGGGGCAATGTCTTATCGGCGAGCCCTCATGGAGATTTCTCTCCGCGAGGGCTGTCCGAGAGTTAGCTGCGATACCAGGCAGCAAGATTCCAGGTATCGACGTCCCAGCCGCTGTGGTCATGCGAGAGGGTGTTCGCCGCAGCGACGACCTTCTTCCGCGACAGCACCGGTAGGATGACGTTGGCTTCGCAGAAGATCTCGTTGACCTTGATCAGCAGCTCAGCGCGCTTGGCCGGGTCGAGCTCCTTCTGCGCGGCCTTGTAGGCCTCGTCGGCAGCCGGATCGGTGTAGCGCGAGACGTTGCGGCCCAGCCACTTGTTCTCCTTGTTGGCGACTTCCCAGGAAACGAACTGGTTGAGGAAGCGCTCCGGATCGGGCTGGGGCTGGGTCGTCGTGTACATCTCCATGTCGACATAGAGCTTGGTGTAGGTGTCGGGGTTGGCGACATCCGACGAGAAGAACACCGAAGCGGTGACCGACTTGAGCTCGATATCGATGCCGGCGCGCTGGCAGGCCTGCTTGATGATGGCCTGGACCTTCTGGCGCGGGGCGTTGATCGAGGTCTGGTAGACGTATTTGAGCTTCTTGCCGTCCTTTTCGCGGATGCCGTCGGCGCCCTTCTTCCAGCCGGCGTCGTCGAGGATCTTGTTGGCCTTGTCGATGCTGAACTCGTATTTCAGCTTCTGCGACTTGAACTGCTTGGGCTCGTTGACGAAGCTCGCCGTCGCGGTGCCGGCCCGGCCATAGATGAACTTCTGGATCGAGTCGCGGTCGATCAGCAGGTTGATCGCCTGGCGAACGGCCGGATCGGACAGCGTCGGGTGCTTGGTCTTGATGCTCGAGCGCTCGCCGTCGACTTCCGTCCACGGATCGGTCGTGTTCAGGGTGATGAATTCGATGTCGCCGGCAGGGGCTGCGCTGATCTTGCCGCGGCCGCCGGTCTCCATGCGCTTGAGGACCTCGTCTTCGACCAGCGTATCCCAGGCATAGTCGTATTCGCCGGTCTGCAGCACGGCGCGCGCCGCCGAGACTGCGTCGCCGCCGCCCTTGATCTCGAACGTGTCGAAATGCGGCTGGTTCTTGACGTGGTAGTCTTCGTTGCGCGTACCCGTGAGGATGTCGCCCGGCTTGAAGTCGGCGAACTTGTAGGGGCCGGTGCCGACGGGCTTCAGGTTGGCCGGAGCCTCGCGCGACTTTGCGCCCTTGTACTCGCCGAAATGATGCTTCGGGATGATCATGCCGGCGACGCCGACGAAGGGATCGGCCCAGAAGGGCGTCGGCTTGGCGAAGATCACCTTGACGGTGAGATCGTCGACCTTCTCGACCTTGATGTCCTTGTAGGCACCGGAGGTGTAGGCGGCGGTCGCCGGATCGGCGGCGTATTCCCAGGTGAAGACCACGTCGTCGGCGGTGAAGGGCTTGCCGTCATGCCACTTCACGCCCGGCTTCAGCTTCCAGATGACGGTGGTGCCGTCGTCCGAGAGACCGCCATTGGCCTTGCTGGGAACCTCTGCGGCGAGCTGCGGCACGAGGTTGCCTTCCTTGTCCCAGCCGGCCAGCGGCTCGAAGAAGACGCGCGAGGCGATCTGGTCCTTGGTGCCCGAGGCGAAATGCGGGTTGAGCAGCGTCGGCGCCTGCCAGAGCAGCATCTTCAGCGGCCCGCCGCCGCCGGCCTTGGTCGGCTTGTATTCGAGCGTGGCGTTCGCCATCGCGACATCGTTCCAGGCCAGGATCTGGCTCGCGATCGGGGCCGTGATGCCCAATGCCGCCATCCTCTGGATGAAAGAGCGTCGCGACAGGCGCCCGCCCTTCAGATTATCGACCATTCCCTGAATATACTGACTGCTCATAACAGACCTTCGCATTGCGTCGGCTAAATATCGATCAAGAAATAGATCAGTATCAGCCTTGTTTTTACTCGGTCCAAGGCAAGTTAACGCCTTGGTGGCGACTCACCTCGTACGAGCCGCGACCTTAAGCCCATCTTAAGGCGGTTGAGGAGAATGGTAGGGTTGCTCGCTGCGCATGGCGGACACCCACTTTCCATAGATGTCATTGCTCACAAGTCGCGAGACTTTAGCTTCTGCCTGCAGGCCAGCAGGTGGACGAGGGCCATGCCTGGGATAGCGCGGGCTCCTCTTGCCCGGCACGTTGGCGGAGGGCCGGTCAGCCCTCCGCTCTTGTCATCTGAGCCTAGCTCCAGAAGCCTTGTTGATAGGCGCGAGGCGAGAACTCCTTGTCGTCCGCCTGTTCCTCGCGATCGTCCCGATGCTCGCTCTTCTTCTCGCCAGCGCAGTCGGAATCGTGCCGTTCCAGCATCAAATCTCTCCTTTCAAGTTGTGAGGGAGGGTGCCTTGGGCGGGGGGAATATGGAGATTTATGCTGCAGTGCACAAGGTGCGGGCGGCATGGACGGGTTGCCAGTAACGTTGGAACAATCCAGCTATGGCTAAGTTGGTGCGGTTCGCCGCAACGCGGCCTTGAAGATTGGATGTGAGATGAATCGTAAGACGTTTTTCGCGAGCTTGGTCGGTGCGTTGGCGATCGCCGGTGCTGCAATTGCCTCGCCCACGACCGCCGATGCCCAAGCCTTGCCCGCGAACATGGCCGCCGGTCTCGATCAGCAGCCTGTCGAGTACAGCATGACCGCCGCCAAGGAGCGCCGGCTCATGATGATGCAGGAAACCGCGCGCCAGCAGCGGTACGGTCGCGGTGGATACGGACATGGGCGTGGCTACGGTCCGCGGCCCGGCTATGGTTATGGTCCCCGTCCGGGCTATGGTCCGCGTCCGGGTTATGGGCCGCGCCCTGGCTATGGCTATCGTCGTAGCTACGAGCGCTGGTGATCTCGTAGAGACACTGCCGCTGCCGGGATACGCTTGATCCCCTCCAGCTCTTAGCGCGTTCATGCTGCATCATCTGTCTCTCGGGGTTTCCGACATCGAGCGTGCTGCTGCGTTCTATGACGCGGCCCTGGCGCCGCTGGGGTATGTCAGGGTCTGGTCCGATCTTCGCCCTGGCGAGGCCGGGCAGGCTGTGGGCTACGGCTCGCATGGCGGAGGCGACAAGCTCGCTTTGAAGCACCGCCCCGGCGATCAGAAGCCGCCGGGTCCGGGTTTCCATCTGGCCTTCGCGGCACCCGATCAGGAAAGCGTCGCTGCGTTTCACGCTGCGGCGCTCGGGCAAGGGGGCACGGATAACGGTGCGCCCGGCCTGAGACCGCATTACGGGCCGCATTATTACGCGGCTTTCGTCGTCGACCTGGACGGCCATCATCTCGAGGCTGTTTTCAACGCACCCGCGTGACGCGGCGTAGCCGGACGTCTGGCCGCAACTGCCCGCGCAGTTCCGATTGATCTCCACCCTTCCGGGCCGCTGTCCCTTCGGGCCGCCTCGTGCCCGCGGAGCGGTGTGCCGCGTGGCGCGCGAGGCTCGGCGCCTGCCGCGGGACGCCTTGCATCCCGCTTCGAATCATGCGCCTTCCCTCGAAACTCAGGGAGCCGGTTGATGATGCAGAAGATCAACGATGTCCGCGACCGCCTGATCGTCGCTCTCGACGTGCCGACCGTCTGGGACGCCTACCGCCTCGTCTCGACGCTTGGCGACGGCGTCACCTTCTACAAGATCGGCTATCGCCTTGCCTTCGCCGGCGGGCTTGATCTCGCGCGCCAGCTGGTCGCCGAAGGCAAGAACGTCTTCCTCGATCTCAAGCTGCACGACATCGGTAATACGGTGACCGAAGGCGTCGACTCGCTGACCAAGCTCGGCGTCACCTTCCTGACCGTCCATGCCTATCCGCAGACCATGCGCGGCGCCGTCGAGGGACGCGGCGATGCCGAATTGAAGCTGCTCGCGGTCACCGCGCTGACCTCATATGACGATAGCGACCTGCGGGATGCCGGCTACGGGCTCGCGGTGCGCGATCTCGTGCGCCTGCGGGCCGAGCAGGCGCGCACGGCCGGCATCGACGGCATCGTCTGCTCGGCCGCCGAGACGGCGATCGTGCGCGAGGTCATCGGGCCCGACATGGTCATCGTCACGCCCGGCATCCGCCCCTCCGGCAGCGCCGTCGGCGACCAGAAGCGCACCCTGACCCCGGCCGAGGCGATCCGCGTCGGCGCCGATCATCTCGTCGTCGGGCGTCCCATCATCCGCGCGGCAGACCCGCGTGCGGCGGCGGGCGCGGTCATGGACGAGATCGTCGCGGCTTCGTAAGCTCCGCCCCGACCCGATTCAGCCAACGGACTGCACCATGCCCAAGGGATATGTCATCGGCCGCGCCAAGGTCACCGACGCGACCAAATGGGCGGCCTACGCCGCCAAATCTTCCGAGGTGATGAAGATCTATGGCGGCACGCCGATCGTGCGCGGCGGCCAGATGACCGTCGGCGAAGGCGAAGGGCGCGCCCGCAACGTCGTCATCGAGTTCAACGATTTCGCTTCGGCGCGAGCCTACTTGTTCTCGCCGGAATATGCCGAGGCCCGCAAGCTGCGCGAGGGCGCCGGCGAAATCGATCTCGTCGCGGTCGAGGGAGCCTGACCGATGGCGAAAGGCTACTGGATCGCGCGCGTCGATGTCGAGAACGAGGAGGCCTATGGTCGCTATCGTTCCCTGAACGCCGTCGCCTTCGCCAAATACGGTGCGAAGTTCATCGTCCGCGGCGGCGAATACAAGCTCGCCCGCGGCGAAGGTCGCAAGCACAACGTCGTCATCGAATTCAAGGACGAGGCGACGGCGCGTGCCTGCTATGCCTCGCCCGAATATCAGGAGGCGATCAAGCATCTGAGCGCCGCCGGCAAATCCGACCTCATCATCATCGGCGGCTATGAAGGCCCCCAGCCGGGCGAATAGCCTTGCCCGGCGCCGGCCTTGAGCGTGATCTCGCGCAGGAGACGCTGACCGCCATCGGCGTGATCAGCGGCACCTCGATGGACGCCATCGACGTCTCGCTGGTGACGAGCGACGGACGCGACGCCGTCTCCTTCGGCGCTGGTGCTTCCTATCCCTATCGCGATGAGACGCGCCGGGCGCTACAGGCCGTCATCGCCGATGCCGAGCGCGCCTCGGCCGAGCCGCTGGGCGAACTCGAAGCTGGCGTCACGGCCGATCATCTCGCCGCGATCCGCAGCTATGTCGCCGATCATCGCCTCGACTGGGCGGGGATCGATCTCATCGGCCTGCATGGCCAGACGATCTACCATCGCCCGGAACGGCGCTTCACCCGCCAGCTCATCGATGGGCAGGCGGTGGCCGATGCGCTCGGAATTCCCGCCGTCGACCGCTTCCGCCACGCCGATGTCGCGGCTGGCGGCGAGGGCGCGCCCTTCGCGCCGCTTTATCACCGTGCGCTGGCGCAAAGGCTGGAGCAGCCGGTGATGGTGCTGAATCTCGGCGGCGTCGGCAACGTCACCTATATCGATGGCGACACCGTCGTCGCCTTCGACACTGGCCCGGCGAGCGCGATCCTCGACGATTTCGTGCTGCGCCGGCTCGGACGGCCCTATGATGCGGACGGTGCGCTGGCGAGGAGCGGGCGCGTCCATGACGATCTCGTCGCCGGCTTCATGGCCAATCCCTTCTTCGATCGGCCGGCGCCGAAATCGCTTGATCGCAACGATTTCCATCGTCGTGCCCAGGTCGTCGAGGGGCTCTCCGATGCCGACGGTGCGGCCACGCTTTCCGCCTTCACCATCGAGAGCCTCGTTGCGGCTTTGCGCCACGTACCTCGCCCTCCGAAGCGTTGGCTCGTCGGTGGGGGCGGGCGGCTCAACCGGCATTTCATGACACGGCTCGGTGAGCGTCTCGGTGTCCCGATCGAACCGGTCGAGACTGTGGGCTGGAATGGCGATGCGCTGGAGGCGCAGATCTTCGCCTATTTCGCGATCCGCTCGGTCAAGGGATTGCCGCTCAGCCTGCCTTCCACCACCGGGGTGCCGCAGCCGATGACGGGAGGTGAACTCCACCAGCCGGCGGCGCGCGCCTGATCTCAGTTGTCATATCTCCGTCATTTGGAGGATGAGGAGGCCGGCCAGCTCGGCCTAAGCTCATTGTCGGGTGGAGGGCGAAGCGGAGAACTTCGCCGTCCTGTGGGGGGACATCGTTCCGTCGGCCCTTGTCCGGCTGGAACGGAACTCAGCGCGGCTGAAGAGGCAGGACCGCGCTACGCAGCAGCGAGACGAGCTGGCTTTGTTGGCGGGTGTTGGTCTTCTGGAAGATCCGCGCCAGATGCGTGCGTGCGGTCGAGATTCGGACGCCCTGGATATCGGCCGCTTCCGTCAGAGATGACCCGCTTGCGAGGGCGGATGCAAATTTTGCTTCGGTATCGGTCAGATCGAAGAGCTGGCGGGTGCAGGCGACGATGTCGGTCGCCGTCTCCAAGCGCCTGAGCGCGATCATGATCTGGCCATGCGATCGGGGGAGCGCAGGGGATGGAGCCGCAGGCATGACGCAGGCCGAAAGCGAATGACCGCCGTCGCTGCCATGCAGGATCATGCTCGCGTGATGGTTGGCGAGCGGATCGTGGGCGCTTCGCAGCGCGCCGTCGATCAACTGCCGCAGGCGGCGTTGATCGCCCGGCTGCCGGGCGAAGAGGCGGCCCTGACGCAGGCCGATCGCCCCGTCGGGCTCGGCCAGGATCTCGTCGGCACCTTCATTGGCATAGGATATCCGCAGTTCCGCATCGAGGACCGCGATGCCCAGCGCGAGCCGGTCGAGCGCACCGCGCGCCTCGTCGCGCTGGACCTTGACGCGGCCGATATGGCGACGCAGCTCGGCGACACGCCGCAGCACCGGATAGAGCTTGCGCAGCAGTGCGGCGTCCTCGTTGTCGAAGCCGTCCTGGTTGCGGCCGCGCTGCACGTCGAAGAACCAGAAGGCCTGCCCTTTCTCGGCCAGGCGGCAGGCCATGCCGCCATACATGTCCTGCGGGCGCATCCACTCCTGCCAGACGCGCGAGCATCGCAGGGGCTCGATGCCGTAGACCTGATGATCCCGGTAGACCTCCCCGAGCGGGATGCCGCGCAGCGCCATGCCCATCTCGACAAATTCCGACGCCAGCTCGCCGAAGCAATGTTCCTGCAAGGCTGCGTCGTGATGGGTGGCATAGGCGGCCCAGTCTTCCGGATCGGGGCCTATGCTGGCGAAGCAGGCTTTCGAGCCATTGAAAAGCCGTCGCATCGTCTCGGCGGCGACCGGCATCTGCTCCTCGTCCATGGCGCCGGCCAGCAACTGGTCGATCGCGGTCATGACGGTGTCGACATCCGGATGCGCCATGAATGCCCCCAGCTCTCGTATATCCGGCACGATCGTGCGGCGCGCAGGTTAGCAGTATGGGCGGGTGACGAAAAGTCCAAAAACAATCCAAACTTTTACGCGCTTTTCTGCGCGATCGAGCTGGTCTGGAAATCGGTGACGGCGGCGATCTCGTCGGACGAAGGCAGGGCATCGAAGACGCCGTGCCGTGTTGTCGTCAGCGCGCCGGCGGCGGCGGCATCGCGTAGCGCCTTGGCCAGCGGCAGGCCCTCGGCCAGGCGGACACCGAGCGTCGCGGCAAACGCGTCGCCGGCGCCGAGCGTGTCGATCGCATCGACGGGAAAGCTGGGCTGCAGAACAGGCTCGGCATCCGCCATGACCGCAATGGCGCCTGCCGCGCCGCGGGTCAGCACAACGAGCCCCGGGCCGCGTTCCAGGATCGCCGGGCCCAGTTCAGCGATGAAGCGCGGGGGTGTTGCAATATCCTCATCCCAGCCGAACATCGCCGCGAGGCCGCGGGCTTCGGTCTCGTTGACGATGAGAATCGAGGTCGAGCCCAGGATATCGTCGTGGATCGTCCGGAAGGGGGAGGGGTTCAGCAGGGTCGGCACGCCCGCGCGCTGCGCCAGGGCGAAGGCCTCGCGGATCGGCGCGTCCGCGATCTCGAACTGGGCTGCGACCAGAGCCGCGCCCTCGATTGCCCGCGCCTTCTCCCGGACATGGGCGGCCGAAAGGGCCAGATTGACGCCGGAGGCGATGGCGAGGCTGGTCTCGCCGGCTGCATCGATGAAGGCGACGCCGCTCCCGGTCTGGCCCGCGATGCGCACGAGCATGGTCTCCGGCAGGTCGGCGTGCTCCAGCGCCGGGACGGCGAAGCTGGCCGCAAGATCGTCGCCTACCGCCATCAGCCCATCGACGGCGACACCGAGACGGCGCGCCATGATGGCCTGGTTCATACCCTTGCCGCCGGGCTCGATGGTCACCCGCTCGGCGGTGATGGATTCGCCCGGGCGAGGAAAACGCCCGACCTTCGCCGAGCAGGCGAGGACGAAGCTTCCGAGAACGAAGATCGACTTATCGAGCATAGGGTTTGATTTTCCTAGCCACGAACTGCTACGCGGGTTGTGTCACGATCATGCAACCGATGACAGCGCCTAAGCCTCCAATTCCCAAGCGGCCGTTCCAGGAGCTTCTGGAACTGCGCAGCGATACCGCCAAGCCGCTTTATCAGCAGCTTGAGGATCAGTTGGCGCGACTGATCGGCGATGGAGTCCTGCCGCCCGGCATGACCCTTCCGGCCGAACGCGAACTCGCCGAACGGCTCAGCATCAGCCGCACCACCGTACAACGATCCTATAATACGCTGCGACAGCGTAAATTGTTGAGTGCGCAGGGACGTCTGGGCTCGATCGTGCAGGGGCCGGGGCCTCGGCTGCATTCCGGCATGGACCGGCTGAAGGGCTTCACCGAGGAAATGCGCGAGCTTGGCCGGGTGCCGTCCTCACTGATTCTGGAGCGTGCGGTGGTCAACGACCGTTCCATCGCCTCGATCTTCGGGGAGACGTCTCACGCGAGCTTCCTGAAGCTCGTCCGCGTGCGCTCCGGCGACGGCATCCCGATGTCGCGCGAGGTCGCCTGGTACAATCTCGAGCGCGCGCCGGAGTTGGCCAAGGCCGACCTGACGGGCTCGGTCTATGCCACGCTCGCCGGTTTCGGCCATCCGCTGATGCGCTGCGACCAGACCATCGAAGCCGCCGCGCCGACCGAAGAGGAATGCACGATCTTCGGTTTCCGGCAGCCGGTGCCCTGCCTGCTGATCAAGCGACGCAGCTATGGCGCCGAGAGCGAGATGCTCGAATATGTCGAGGGGTTGTTCCGGGGCGATACCTACACTTACCGGCTCGCGCTGAAGGTCTGAACCGGCCGGCGTGGTTACCCCTGCGTGAAGCCAATCCCATTCCAAAATCTGCAAGGGCTTTGAACCGTTCCGCGCCTCCGCGCGACGAATGGAAATCGAGGCGCATCTCCGGGGCTTTCCCCGCATCGGATACGCGGCGATCCAAGGATTGCAGGGATGGGTATTGCGATGTCATTCCATGTTTCGATCATCGGCAGGGCTCCCTACACGCCGCCGCCACCGCGCCGGGAAATGCCGGAAGACGCGGAGACGGCCTCGAAACCCGTCTTTGTCATCGATGCCGGCTTGAACATGCGTTTCGGCAATCGCGGCGCGGCGGCGCTCGCCTGCGACGGCCTTGGCGATACGGATCGCTTCACGGCCTGCGACAAGGATTTCATGGCGCGTCTCCAGGTCTGGATGAAGCGTTGCCGGGCGGGCGCCGTGGCCGGGGAGACGCGCCTGCCGCTCGCCCTGCGCTGCGGGCGCCAGGTCGCGATCGATGCCGTGCATTTGGCGAGCATCGAGCTGTTTGTCCTGACGGTGGACGACCCCGAAAGCGCGATTGAGCGCAAGGTGGCGGAGGTCAGCGAGGCCTGCGGGCTGACGCCGACGGAGGAGCGCATGCTGGCGCTCATGGTCGAAGGGCTCGACACCATCATCGCCGCCAAGCGGCTCGGCATCGCCCCGACAACCGCACGCACCCACCTTCAGCGCCTCTTCGCCAAGACGGGAACGGCCCGCCAGAGCGAGCTCGTCCGCTTCGTCGCGACCTATGTCGAGGAGGCCCGCTGAGCGGATTCGCTCAAGGGCGGGCGATCTCGCTGGCGCTCGATATTGACACGGTTCGTCATCGGCAGCCCTCTGTGCCGATGTGCGGGCGCCCGCACCGTCCGGAGCGACCGCGACCATGGCTGAGACGCTGGCGGCCCTCACCTTCTGCGCCCTGCTGAGCGCAAGCGCCTTCTTCGGCGTGAAGCTGCGCGGCTGGCTGCCGGAAGAGCATCTGTCAGAGCGCACCATGGAGGCCCTGCGGCTGGTGACGAGCCTTCTCGTCACCTTCGCGGCGCTGGTGCTCAGCCTCCAGCTTTCCAACGTCAAGGCGGCTTTCGACAAGGCCTATCGCGATCGCAACGCCGATGCGGCCCAGCTCGCGCAGCTCGACGAATGCCTGCGCAGCTACGGCCCGGATGCCGCGCCCATCCGTCTCGACCTGCGAAGCTACACCGCCGCGGTCATCGCCAGCACATGGCCCCGGGAGCCGAAGCCGACCGGGGTGTCCTATCCCGACACCGCCGCCATGGCCCGTGAAGGCGAGGACATGTCGCTCAGCGCGCTGGTCAACCGCATCGGCCGCACGATCAACGGCCTGTCGCCCGCCGATACGCTCCACGTCAATCTCGCCGCCGAATGCCGGTCGGCCTATCTGCAACTCCAGCAGCGACGCTGGGATGTGATCGAGGACGTCCGTGGCCCCGTCTCGCCGCTGTTCTCAAGCATCCTGACCTTCTGGCTGATGCTGGTTTTCCTGAGTTTCGGCCTGCAGATCCCGCCCAAGCGCCTCGCGGCGATCATGCTGGCCATCGGCATCGTCTCGATCTCGACGGTGATGTTCGTGATCACCGATCTCGAGACGCACTATGCGGGGTTGTTCGGTATCCCCAGCACCTCGATGCGCGATGCCCTGGCGAGCATGATCCGCTGACCTGCTGGTTCTGTTGGCGCGGAGCTTGCCAAGAGACGTATGATCGGGTGCGATGGCATCGCTTACGCGACACGATACAAACGATACGATCTCGATACGAGGCAGGGGACAGGCAGATGACGCGCAGGATGACGGGGTTGAAATTAGGGCTGGCGCTGGCGGCGTCGCTCCTTGCGCTCGGCGTGGCGCAGGCCCAGGCGCCGAAGAAGGGCGGCACGGTCCATGTCGTGGTCCAGCCCGAGCCGCCGATGCTGATGCAGGGCCTCAATCAGAACGGCCCGACCAACATGGTCGCGGGCAACATCTACGAATCGCTGCTGCGCTATGACGAGAAGCTCAATCCACAGCCCTCGCTCGCCAAGAGCTGGGAGGTCTCTGCGGACGCCAAGGTCTACACCTTCAAGCTCCAGGAGGGCGTGAAGTGGCATGACGGCAAGCCCTTCACCGCCGACGACGTCGTCTTCACCCTCGACAAGTTCCTGCGCGACGTCCATCCGCGCTGGCGCCCGATCGTCAACGCCCAGGTCGACAAGATCGAGAAGGTCGACGACTTCACCGTCAAGATCACGCTGAAGCAGCCCTTCGGCCCGATGGTCATGACGCAGGAGGTCGCCTCCGCGCCGATGATCCCGAAGCATATCTATGACGGCAGCGACTATCGCGCGAACCCGGCCAACAACACGCCGATCGGCACCGGCCCCTACAAGCTCAAGGAATGGAAGAAGGGTTCCTACATCCACCTCGTGCGGAACGAGGACTACTGGCTGAAGGACAAGCCGAGCCTCGACGAAATCTATTGGCAGATCATTCCCGATGCAGCCGCGCGCGCGGTTGCCTACGAGACGGGCAAGGTCGATGTGCTGACCGGCGGATCGGTCGATGTCTACGACGTCAAGCGCCTCGCCAAGCTGCCCAACAGCTGCGTGACGACCAAGGGCTGGGAGATGTTTGCACCCCATGCCTGGCTCACCGTGAACATCGCCAAGGGCGGGCCGCTCGCCAACAAGCAGTTCCGCCAGGGCATGATGTACGCGATCGATCGCGACTTCGGGAAGGATGTGGTCTGGGATGGACTCGGCAAGCTGCCGACCGGCCCGATCTCATCGAAGACGAGGTTCTATTCGGCCGATGTCCCGAAATACACTTACGACGTCGCCAAGGCGAAGGAGCTGATCAAGGCCTCCGGCTACAAGGGCGAGCCGCTCAAGATCCTGGCGCTGCCCTATGGCGAGACCTGGAGCCGCTGGGCCGAGGCGATCAAGCAGAACTTCGCCGATGCCGGCATCAACGTCGCGATCGAGACGACCGATGTTCCCGGCTGGACCCAGAAGGCCTCGAACGGCGATTTCGACCTGACCTTCAACTTCCTTTACCAGCTCGGCGACCCCGCGATCGGCGTCGCCCGGAACTATATCTCGACCAACATCGTCAAGGGCAATCCGTTCGGCAACCAGGGCGCCTATGTGAACCCCGAGGTCGACAAGCTCTTCGCGGAAGCCGCGATCGCATCGACCGATGCGGCGCGGCAGGAGCTCTACACCAAGGTCCAGAAGATCCTGGTCGAGGATGTGCCGGTGCTCTGGCTGCTCGAGATGGACTTCCCGACCATCTATCGCTGCAACGTCAAGAACCTCGTCACCACCGGCATCGGCGTGAACGACGGCTTCCGCGACGCCTGGAAGGAGTGACGGGGAAGGTTCGCAGCGGAGCCGTCATCCCGGACAAGCGACGAAGTCGCGCTGATCCGGGGTCCATGCCTGAACCATTCCGGCATGGATCCCGGGTCTTCGCTTCGCTCCGCCCGGGATGACCGGCGAGCAGGATCGAGAGCTGAAGACCAGACCCTATGAATCTCGCACAATTCCTCGCCGGCCGGCTCGTGAAGGGCGTTCTCGTGCTCTTCGCGATCGCCGTGCTGAATTTTCTGCTGATCCGCGCCGCGCCGGGCGATCCGGCGCAGGTGCTCGCCGGCGAGGCCGGGGCCGCCGATGCGCAGCTCCTCGAGCAGCTGCGCGCCCGCTTCGGCCTCGACCAGCCCTTCCTGACGCAGCTCTGGATCTATCTGAAGGGCTATCTCACCTTTGATCTCGGCTTCAGCTATCGCCAGCAGCAGCCGGTGCTGAGCCTGATCATGGAACGCCTGCCGGCGACGCTGCTGCTGACGGGGGCGGCCTTCCTCGTCTCGCTCGTTGTCGGCACGGCTATGGGCGCGCTCGCCGCGCGCCGGGCCGGCAAATGGTCCGACAGCCTGATCACCACGCTGGCCCTGATCTTCTACGCGACGCCCTTGTTCTGGATCGCCCTGATGAGCCAGATCGTCTTCTCGCTGAAGCTCGGCCTCGTCCCCAATGTCGGCTATGAGACCATCGGCGCGAACTATACCGGCCTGGCGCGGGCGCTCGACATCGCCCAGCACCTTATCCTGCCGTCGCTGACGCTCGGCCTGTTCTTCACCGCGCTCTATGCCCGGATGATGCGCGCCTCGATGCTGGAGGTGGCCGGTGCCGACTTCGTCAAGACGGCCCGCGCCAAGGGGGTCTCGCAATCCCGCGTCTGGCGCCGGCACGTCGCGCGCAACGCCATCCTGCCGGTGGTGACGCTTGCCGGTCTGCAGGCCGGCCAGCTCGTCGGCGGCGCCGTGCTGACCGAGACCGTCTTCGCCTGGCCGGGCATCGGCCGGCTGATGTTCGATGCGCTGGTGCAGCGCGACTATTCCGTGCTGCTCGGCGTCTTCTTCATCTCCTCGGCCATGGTCGTCGGCTTCAACATCCTCACCGATCTGGTCTACCGGATCGCCGATCCGCGCATCGAGGCGAACGCATGATGGCCTTCATGTCGGTTTTCCTCAGCCCTCATCCTGAGGAGGCCCGTCAGGGCCGTCTCGAAGGATGCTTCAGAAGGCTCCGGAACACGCTGGATCATCCTTCGAGACGCGCCTGCGGCGCTCCTCAGGACGAAGGCTCTGGAGGCAGGTCGCGATGAACTTCCTCAAGCGTTTCGTCCGCAATCGCGGCGCCGTCATCGGCATCGCCATCCTGCTCGCCGTGGTCGCCTTCGCGATCCTGGCGCCGACGCTCTATCCGCAATCGCCATGGCGCCCGGTGGCGCGGCCCTTCCTCGCGCCCTTCACCATGGAGCGCTTCCCGCTCGGCACCGACACGCTCGGCCGCAACCTCGCCGCCGGCCTCGTCCATGGCGCGCGCGTGTCGCTGATGATCGGTGTGGTCTCGACGCTGGTTGCGCTGGTGATCGGCGTGCCGCTCGGCGCCGCCGCCGGCTATGCCGGGGGCTTCGTCGACGATGCGCTGATGCGCTTCACCGAGTTCTTCCAGACGATTCCCTCCTTCGCGCTCGCCATCGTGCTGGTCGCGATCCTGCAGCCGCAGCTCGGCTCGATCGTGCTCGCCATCGGCGTGGTGAGCTGGCCGCCGGTGGCGCGGCTGGTGCGAGGGGAGGTGCTCTCGCTGAGATCACGCGAATATGTCCAGGCCGCCGTCACCATCGGCCAGTCGACCCCGCGCATCATCTTCAGCCAGGTGCTGCCCAATACCATCGCACCGATCATCGTCATGGGCTCGCTGATGATCGGCTCGGCGATCCTGCTCGAATCCTCGCTCTCCTTCCTCGGGCTGGGCGATCCCAACCTGATGAGCTGGGGCTACATGGTCGGCGCCGGCCGCACCCGCCTGCTCGACGCCTGGTGGATCAGCTTCTTTCCGGGGCTCGCGATCTTCCTGACGGTGCTGGCGCTGAACCTCGCCGGCGAGGGGCTGAACGACGCGCTCAATCCGCGCCTGGCACGGGGGCGCGAATGACCGCTCCCGCACTTTCCATCGAAGCGCTGACGCTGGCGCTGCCGGCCATGGCCGATCGCGCCCACGCGGTCGAGAACATCTCGCTCGTCATCCAGCCGGGCGAGACGCTCTGCGTCGTCGGCGAATCCGGTTCCGGCAAGTCGATGATCGCGCATGCCGTGATGGGCCTGCTGCCCAAGGCGGTGAAGCCCGTCGCCGGAGCGATCAAGCTCGCCGGTCGCGATCTCCTCGCACTCGACGAACAGGCGATGCAGGATGTGCGCGGCCGCGAGGTCGGCATGATCTTCCAGGAGCCGATGACCTCGCTCAACCCGGTCATGCGCATCTCCGACCAGATCGTCGAGACCTTCGAGGCCCACGGCCTGCACGACCGGGCGACGCGCCGGGCCCGCGCCATCGATCTGCTGACCGAGGTCGGCCTGCCCGATCCGCCGCGCCTGGCCAAGGCCTATCCGCACGAGCTATCCGGCGGCCAGCGCCAGCGTGTCATGATCGCGATGGCGCTCGCATTGGAGCCCAAGCTCCTGATCGCCGACGAGCCGACCACGGCGCTTGACGTGACGACGCAGGCGCAGATCCTCAAGCTCATCGACAATCTGCGCCACCGCCACGGCACCGCCGTGCTCTTCATCACCCATGACATGGGCGTCGTCGCCGAGATCGCCGACCGCATCGCCGTGCTGGAGAAGGGCGTGCTGGTCGAGGAGGGCACCGCCGATCAGGTGCTCGGCGCCCCGCGGCATCCCTATACGCAGAAGCTGCTCGCCGCCGTGCCCTCGCTGACGCCGGCGCAGCTCCCGCCGTTGCCGGACACCGCGCCGGTCATCAGCGTCGAAGGGCTGGGCAAGACCTATCGCAAGCGCTCGTTCTTCGGCGTCGCGCGCGAGGTCAAGGCGGCCGACGACATCTCCTTCTCGCTGGTCCGCGGCGAGACGCTCGGCCTCGTCGGCGAGTCCGGTTCCGGCAAATCGACCGTCGGGCGCTGCTGTTTGCGCCTGATCGAGCCGGATCGCGGCCGTATCGCGCTCGGCGATCTCGTGCTCTCCGAGTTGAGCGCGCGCGAATTGCGCCGCCAGCGCAAGCGCATCCAGATGGTCTTCCAGGACCCTTTCGCCTCGCTCAACCCGCGCCAGACGGTCGGCCGCATCATCTCGGACGGCCCCGTCGCCCATGGCACGTCGCGCCGGGAGGCCTTGGCGCGGGCGAAGGAGCTGTTGGAGCTCGTCGGCCTCTCCGCCAATGCGATCGATCGCTATCCTCATGAATTCTCCGGCGGCCAGCGTCAGCGCGTCGGCATCGCAAGGGCGCTCGCGCTCGAGCCTGACGTGCTGGTCGCGGACGAGGCGGTCTCGGCGCTGGACGTCTCCGTGCAGGCGCAGATCCTGAAGCTGATCAAGGATATCCAGGCCCGGCTCGGCCTCGCCATTCTCTTCGTCACCCACGATTTGCGCGTCGCGGCACAGATCTGCGACCGCATCGCGGTGATGCAGCGCGGGCGCATCGTCGAGACCGGCCCGACCGCCGCACTCTTCGCCGACCCGCAGCACGAGTATACGCGGCAGCTGCTGGCGGCAGTGCCGGGCGGCGGGCGCTTCGGGCACTAATCGAGATATCGTCGCGGCTGGGATCGTCCGGGCCGCGACACCCTGCGCCGGAGCCTGCCCATGCCGCTCGATCCCGCCCTTCGCGACAAGATCCTGGCCGCCGTCGAGGCGGGCTTCGACCAGCAGGTTGCCTATACGCAGGAGCTCATCCGCTTCGGCTCCGTGCGCGGGCAGGAGCACACGGTCCAGGATTTCGTCTTCCGCGCTCTGAAGCAGCGCGGCTTCACCATGGACCGCTTCGCCATGGACCGCGAGGCGATCGCCGCCCATCCCGGCGGCGCGCCTTTCTCGGATACGCATTCCGATGCGCCGATCGTCGTCGGCATTCACCATCCGCGCGAGGAGAAGGGCCGCTCCCTCATCCTCCAGGCCCATGTCGACGTGGTGCCGACCGGCCCGGCCGATCAATGGACGCATCCGCCCTTCGATCCCGTCATCGAGGGCGATTGGCTCTATGGCCGCGGCGGCGCCGACATGAAGGCCGGCCACGCGGCCAACCTCGCCTGCCTCGATGCGCTCAGGCGCATCGGCATGCAGCCGGCCGCGACCGTGTATGTGCAGTCGGTGGTCGAGGAGGAATCGACCGGCAACGGCGCGCTGATGACGCATCTGCGCGGTTATCGTGCCGATGCCGTGCTGATCCCGGAACCCGAGGAAGAGATGCTGGTGCGCGCCAATACGGGCGTGCTCTGGTTCCAGGTCGAGGTGCGCGGCAAGCCGGTGCATGTGCGCGAGATGGGCGCCGGCGCCAACGCGATCGACGCGGCCTATCGCGTGATCGCTGCGCTGCGCGAGCTGGAAGAGGAGCTCAACCGCGAGAAGGTGGGCCGGCCGCATTTCGAGGATGTCGCCCATCCGATCAACCTGAACGTCGGCAAGATCGAGGGCGGCGACTGGGCCTCCTCCGTGCCGTGCTGGTGCCGGCTCGATTGCCGCATCGGCCTCTATCCCGGCGTCAGCGCCGAGGAACTGGCCAAGCGGATCGAGGCCTGCGTGCTGGCCTTTGCCCGCAACGACAAGTTCCTGGCCAACAACCCGCCACGCGTCGGCTTCAACGGCTTCTACGCGGAAGGCTACGTATTGGAGCCCGGCAGCGAAGCCGAGGCCGTGCTTGGTCGCGCCCATACCGCCGCGACCGGCCAGCCGCTGAAGAGCTTCATGACGGCGGGCTATCTCGATACCCGCGTCTATGCGCTCTACGACAAGGTCCCGGCGCTCTGCTACGGCCCGATCTCGGAGAACATCCACGCCTTCGACGAGCGTGTCAGCCTCGCCTCGCTGAAGCGCATCACCGGCACCATGGCGCTCTTCGTCGCCGAATGGTGCGGGCTCGAAAGCCTCGAAGCTTGACCGGGCCGGGGCTCGGCCCGAGCCGGGCGCTGCTGCTCGTCCCGCTGCTCGGGCTGCTCTGGGGCTTCAACTGGCCCGCGGTCCGCATCTCGCTCACTGAGATCGCACCTTGGACTCTGCGTGCTGCCGGCATGAGCTTCGCTGGCCTCGTGCTCGTCGCGGTCGCCCTGGCGCGCGGCGTGCCGCTCGCCGTCCCGCGCGGACAATGGCTGCGCCTCGTTGTCGCCGGCATTCTCTCGATCGCGGCCTTCAATGTGCTGCTCGCCTTCGCGCAGCTCGCGGCGCCGACATCGCGCGCCGCGATCCTGACCTTCACCATGCCGATCTGGGCGACGCTGCTCGCCCGCCTCGTCCTTGGCGAAGCGTTCGACGCCAGGCGTCTCGCCGGTCTCGCGCTGGGCATCGCCGGCCTGCTCTGCCTCGGCCTGCCGCTGATCGCCGCCGGCCAGCTCTCCTTCGGCCTGATGCTCGCCTTGTTCGCGGCGGTGAGCTGGGCGCTCGGCACGATCGTGACCAAGCGCTGGCCGGTCTCTGCCCCGGCCCTGACGATCGCCGCCTGGCAATTGCTGATCGGCGGCCTCGTCGCCGGTGTCGGCATGCTCGTCTTCGAGGGCGTGCCCGTGCCGAAGTTGCTCTCGCCGCGCGTGCTGGCGGCGCTGAGCTTCCACATCGTCGGCGCACAGGCGCTAGCCTATTTCCTGTGGTTCACGGTGGTGGCGCGGCTGCCGGCTGGCATCGCCAGCCTGGGCACGCTGATGGTTCCGGCCATCGGCGTGCTCGGCTCGGTGCTGCTGCTAGGCGAGCGGCCGACGCCGACAGACTGGCTCGGACTCGCTTTGGTGGTCGCGGCATCCGGCGCGATTATGATCCCGGCTCGCCGCGCCTGATGGACAGAGCGAGCTTGCGGCCAGCGTGCTCCATTCGCAAAGCCACTGGAGAGCATCCGGATATTTAATTTTGGGATGAAGGGTGACGTTCTATTTGAAGGTGGCGTCGTCTCGCATCGCGATGCCGTCCGCGCATCCAGGGGGACAAGGATTGTCCAAACCGTCGCAGATCGTCGCTTTTCTTTTCCTGCTGGCATTCTGCCCGCAGATGGCCTTCGGACAGACCATGACCGCCACCAGCCTCCATGCCGCTGCGGCCCGCGACGATGTCGGGGCGATCAAGCGCCTTCTCGCCGGTGGCGCCGCCATCGACGGGCGCGACGCGCGCGGCCGCACGGCGCTTCTCGTCGCCACACATGAAAACCGCATCGACGCCGCCAGGGCGTTGATCGAGGCGGGAGCGGACGTCAACGCGAAGGACGCCATCAACGACAGCCCATACCTCTATGCCGGCGCGAGCGGCCATCTCGCCATCCTCAAGCTGACGCTGTCTCACGGAGCCGATCTGAAGAGCACCAATCGCTATGGCGGCACGGCGCTGATCCCGGCCTGCGAGCGCGGCCATGTCGAGACGGTGCGCACGCTGCTCGCGGCCGGCGTGGCCGTCGACCACGTCAACAATCTCGGCTGGACCGGGCTGCTCGAGGCGATCATCCTCAGTGACGGAGGGCCGGCGCATCAGCAGATCGTCAAGGACCTGATCGCCGCCGGAGCCGATGTGAACCTGGCCGATCGCGACGGCGTCACCCCGCTCCGGCATGCCCGCAGCCGCGGCTATGCCAAGATCGAGCAGATGTTGCGCGCGGCCGGTGCCCGCTGAGCGCAAACGAAGACCGGCTACGTGTCTATCCGCCTTGAAGGCGCGCCGCCGGGCCTTTCAGGCCTTCTCGCCGAGATAGGCGGTGGCATCGATCTCGACGATACAGTCCGGCGAGCCGAGGCCGTTGACGATGCAGGACACCCGATGCGGTGAGGCTTCCCCGAAATTGGCGAAATAGACCTCGTTCATCGGTTCCCAATAAGCGCGGTCGGTGACGTAGACGGTGCATTTGACGACATCGGCGAGGTTCCCGCCGGCCTCTTCGAGCAGCGCCTTGATGTTGTCGATGCATTGCTGGGTCTGGCGCCGCGGATCGCCGACGGCGAGCTTGCCGTCCCGGTCGGTGCCGATGCAGCAGACGAACATGAAATCGCCGGCGACTGTCGCCTGTGCGAAGGGCAGCCGGCCCTTGTAGACGCGGTCCGAGGAAATGATGCGTTTGGGCATGGCGAGCTCCGTCGTCGTTTCCCGCCATGTGGCGGCAAAAGATGGAGATCGTCTTTACGCCGGGAAAAGGCAGCCCAGGCTCGGCCGCCACAGCCGTATAAGACCTG
Source organism: Allobosea sp. RIT-PG3_2 (assembly GCF_057321085.1). Taxonomy (NCBI): domain Bacteria; kingdom Pseudomonadati; phylum Pseudomonadota; class Alphaproteobacteria; order Hyphomicrobiales; family Alloboseaceae; genus Allobosea; species Allobosea sp. RIT-PG3_2. Next base: position 168,659 of record NZ_JBXWCA010000003.1, read on the forward strand.
CCCTGCGGCGCTCGAATACAGGAATGCGAGATAGGAGAGGCTGGTGCTGCGAGAGAGGATTGAACTCTCGACCTCTCCATTACCAATGGAGTGCTCTACCACTGAGCTACCGCAGCAGGTCCGGCGGCCGGGCGCATCGCTGTCGCTCTGAGGCGGTTGCGGGCGCTGGGCGTCGTTCCGAAGCGGCGCCCTGATGCCACATGCGCGGGGCGGGCGCAACCCGCTCTCTCAATCCGGCAGCAATAATCGTGGATCGATCCGGAAGAGTCGGCCATCGCCGAGCAGATGCGCGCTCAGGCCTTCGCGGAACAAGGGGCGGAAGGCTGCGTCCCGCAGGTTGAGGCCACCGGCATAAGCGCCCATTGCCGGCATCACGCAACGGCGTGGCGACAGCGCGAAGCAACGGCGTCTCAGGCCCCGGCCGCGCATCCTCACCTTGGCGGCGGGGTGCAGATGGCCGGCGATCTCATATCCGTCCTCGTCCGGATCGGGCTCGTGGCGCAGCGTCACGCCGGAAAGCGCGATCGCCGCCGCGCTCTCGCCGCCGACGCGGGCGCTGATCGAGGGGTCGTGGTTGCCGGTGATCCAGAGCCAGTCGCGGCCTTGCTGCAGCAGGCGCAGCGAAGCCAGGCTCTGTGGCGCGAGCCGCTCCTCCGCCTGCCGATCATGAAAGCTGTCGCCGAGCGCGATCACGCAGCGCGGCTGCAGGCGCAGGATCGCAGCAGTGAGCGCGGCCAGTGTCGCCGTGGAATCATAGGGCGGCAGCATCACACCGCGCGCCGCATAGGCGGAGCCTTTCTCGAGATGCAGGTCCGCGACGACGAGCGCGCGCTCCTCCGGCAGCCAGAGCGCGCCGGAGATGTCGGGCACGATCGCGAGCCGGCCGAGCATGAAGGCCGCTTCCGTCACTGTCATGCGCTGTGCCAGCGTCACGCCATCGCCTCTTCGATCAGCATAGCTTCCGCCTCCGCCAGGATCTCGTCCGCCGCCTCGCCAAAGACCGCCTCGCGCCCGATCTCGAGCATCACGGAGACCCCGAGCGGCGAAACATGGTCGAGCGGCTGATGAACGATTCGGCCGCTGATTCGTGTCAGCATCTCACCGAGCCGGCGAATGTCGAGCAGGCCCGTCGCCGCATCGGCGCGCGCGGCCTTGAGCAGGATGTGGTCGGGCTCGTGCCGCCGCAGCACGTCATAGACCAGGTCGGTCGAGATCGTCACCTGCCTGCCGCTCTTCTCCTGGCCCGGATAGCGCCGCTCGATCAGCCCGCCGATGATGGCGCAGGCCCGGAACGTGCGCTTCATCAGCGCCGATTCCGCCATCCACTCCTCGAGATCGTCGCCAAGCATATCCTGCGCGAACAGGTCATCGAGGCTGAGAGCGCCGCGTGCGATCGCCGCGGACATATCGGCGAGCGTCCAGCAGGCCATGCCGTAATCGTTGCAGACGAAGCCGAGCGGCCGCATCCGGGCCCGCTCCAGCCGGCGCGTCAGCAGCATGCCGAGGGTCTGATGGGCGAGGCGGCCCTCGAACGGGTAGGCGACGAGATAGAAGCGTCCGCCGCGTGGAAAGGTCTCGATCAGAAGCTCGCCGGGCTTTGGGACTCGTGACTTCAGCTTCTGCGCATGCAGCCAGGCCGAGACCTCCTCCGGCAGCGTGTTCCAGAGATGTGGCGAGGCCAGCATGGCGCGGACGCGCGCGGCCAGGAAGGTCGAGAGCGGGAACTTGCCGCCGTTATAGGAGGGAACCTTCGGATCGGTACCGGCGGCGGCGCGCGAGCAGACCGCCTCGTTCTCGACGATGCCCTCGAAGCGCAGGACCTCTCCGGCGAAGACGAAGGTATCGCCCGGCACCATGGTCTCGGCGAAATACTCCTCGACCTCGCCGAGAATCCGCCCGCCGCGCGTGATCGTGGCAGACCGGCCGGGCCGACTCGTGCGCGCGCGTCCGAGCCGGACCTTGAGCATCGCGGCCTCGACGATGGTGCCGACATTCATGCGGTATTGCTGGATGACGCGGGCATGGCTCGCACGCCACAAGCCGCTCTTGTCCTGCCGCAGCTTGGCGAAGCGCTCATAGCTCTTCAGTGCATAGCCGCCGGTCGCGACGAAATTGACGACGGCGTCGAAATCGGCGCGGGCGAGATCGGCATAAGGGGAGGCGGTACGAACCTCCTCATAGAGCGCGTCGGCCTCGAATCCGTCCGAGCAGGCGACGCCGAGGACGTGCTGGGCGAGCACGTCGAGCGCGCCCAGGCGCGGCGGCGGCGTGTCCTGCGCGGCTTCGTGCACGGCTTCCAAGGCCGCGCGGCACTCCAGCAGCTCGAAGCGGTTTGAGGGCACGAGCAGCGCCTCGGAGGGCTCGTCCATGCGGTGGTTGGAGCGGCCGATGCGCTGGATCATCCGGCTCGCGCCCTTGGGCGCACCGAGATTGACGACGAGATCGACATCGCCCCAGTCGATGCCGAGATCGAGCGTCGCGGTGCAGACCACGGCCTTGAGGCGCCCATCCGCCATCGCGGCCTCGACCTTGCGGCGCTGCTGGGCGTCGAGCGAGCCGTGATGCAGCGCGATAGGCAGGTTGTCGTCGTTGAGGTTCCATAGCGCCTGGAAGGCGAATTCCGCCTGCATGCGCGTGTTGACGAAGACCAGCGTGAGCTTGTGCGTTCGGATGGCCTCATAGACCTCGGCCATCGCATGCAGCGTCGTATGCCCCGCGATAGGCAGGCGGCGTTCCGTGTCGAGGATGCCGATGCGCGGCTTCGCGCCGCCCGCGACGGTGACCAGCCCGGCGGGCGTCTTGGCTCCGCCGAGATAAAGCTGCAGATCGGCGGGCTCGCGCACCGTCGCCGAGAGGCCGACGGCCGAGACCTGCGGTGCCAGCGCCTTGAGCCTGGCAAGGTCGAGCGAGAGCAGGTCGCCGCGCTTGGAGGTGACGAGCGCGTGCAGTTCGTCGAGCACGATGCGGCGAAGGTTGGCGAAGAAGGGCGCAGCGTCGCGATGCGAGACGAGGAGCGCCAACTGCTCCGGTGTCGTCAACAGGATATCGGGCGGGCGCTGGATCTGGCGCGTGCGCTTGGCGGCGGAGGTGTCGCCAGTGCGGGTTTCGATGGTGATGGGCAGCCCCATCTCGCGCACGGGCGCTTCGAGGTTGCGGGCGATGTCGACGGCGAGCGCCTTCAGCGGCGAGATGTAAATCGTGTGCAACCCGTCATGCCGGCCAGTCCGTTCGCTGAGTTCGACAAGCGAGGGCAGGAAACCGGCGAGCGTCTTGCCGGCACCAGTCGGCGCGACCAGCAGCGTCGAGCGTCCGGCGCGGGCTTCCTCCAGCAGCGCGAGCTGATGCGGCCGCACGCTCCAGCCGCGCCCAGTAAACCAGGCCTCGAAGGCGGGAGGGAGCGGGGAGGGAGCGGCCATGCACTCCAGAGATAGGACGGAGCGTGGGAGAACGAAAGGGGAATGACGCGGCCGTCATCCCCGAGGGCGCAGACGGCCGAATATCTCGCTCCCCCGCTGCATCCAATGGCGTGGCGCCGGCGTATCCCGAGCGAGGTCAGGCTCCTCCTCAAAGCCGCATATGGAGCTGGCCCGGTCGCGAACCCCCCTTTGCGGCCGGGTCTCCCATATTCCCGCCCTGAGGCGAGATCCTCAGCGCCGCTCCGCCACGACCAGCAGCCCCGGCACGGGCGCGCCGCGATCCTGCCGCGTGCTGGCGGGCTCGATGAGTAGGGGGGCAAGGCCCGCTTCATCCAGCCTCTGCTTCAGCCAAGCCTCCGCATGCGCGAACCGCCGATCCCCGCCGACGACCACGCCTTCGCCGTCATGGCTCTGCACCGTGAAGGCGAGGAGACCGCCCGGTTCCAGCACCCGCGCGCTCTGGGCGAAACAGGGCGCGAGTTCGCCGAGATAGACGAAGACGTCGGCAGCCACGACGAGATCGGCGGAAGCATCCGGGCGGCTGGCGAGGAAGCTCGTCAGCCCGGCGACCGCAAGCTTGTCGTAAAGCGGCGTTCCGTCAGGGGCCGTCTTGACCCGTGCGCGCTCGATCATGTGCGGCGAGAGATCGCAGCCGGCGATGAAGCCGCTCTGCTCGTGGATCGCCTCGCCCATCAGCCCGGTGCCGCAGCCGAGATCGTAGACGATGTCGAACCGGAAGGGCCGGCCGGCGTTGCTGCAGCAGCGGACCAGCGCGGATTTCAGCAGTTCGGGGGCGTTGTAGTGCAGGGTCTGGGTGAGATGGCTGTCAAAGCGGTCGGCATAGGCGTCGAACAGTGCGCCGGAGAAGTTCTCGGAGGTCGCCTGCTCGGCCGGCAGGGCGCCGATGCGGGCGAGGTCGAGCCGCGCACCGAAATGATCGGCGGGATCGAGGTCGAGGCATTGCCGCCAGGCCGTCGCGGCGTCCTCCTTGTGGCCGAGCGCCTCCTGCGCCAGCCCGTAGAGATGCCAGGCGGCGGTGAAATGGTAGGCCTGCGACAGGGTCTGGTCGAGGATCTCGACGGCCGCTTGCGCATCCCCGTCCTGCAGCGCAGCCTCGGCCCAGCCATAGCGGCGGTCGAGCACGGGGTCGCCGGAGCTGGCGAAATGCGTGGTCGAGCCTGTATCGGTCATACCGAACGATGTAACCGAGGAGTGTGACGCTGGCCAGACAAAGCGCCCGCTGGCGCCCCTCCGAATTGCTGTTGCCGACGCCGGCGGGGCTCTATTGCCCGCCAGCCGACATCCATATCGACCCCGTCCGGCCCGTGGCGCGGGCTCTGATCACCCACGGCCATTCAGATCACGCCCGCGCCGGCCACGGCGCCGTGCTGGCGACGCGCGAGACGCTGGCGATCATGGCGCTGCGCTATGGCGAGGCCTTCACCGGCTCGCAGCAGGTCGCCGTTCCCGGCGAGACGATCCGCATCGGTGAGGTCGATTTCCGGTTCGCGCCGGCGGGCCATGTCCTTGGCTCGGCCCAGATCGCGGTCGAGAGCCGCGGCCTGCGCATCGTCGCCTCCGGCGATTACAAGCGCGAGCGCGACCCGACCTGCGCACCCTTCGAGGTCATGCCCTGCGATATCTTCATCACCGAGGCGACTTTCGGCCTGCCTGTCTTCCGTCATCCGTCGGCGGCGGGGGAGGTGGCCAAGCTGCTCGAATCCGTCAGGCTCTTCCCGGAGCGGACGCATATCGTCGGCGCCTATTCGCTCGGCAAGGCGCAGCGCGTCATGGCGCTGATCCGCGAGGCCGGCTACGAGCGGCCGCTCTACATCCATGGCGCGGTCGAGAAGATCACCGAGTTCTATCAGGCCGAGGGGATTCCGCTTGGCGAGATCCGCAAGGTCGCAGGCGAGGATCGCAAGGCGCTGGGCGGCGAGATCGTGATCTGCCCGCCGAGCGCGACGCAGGATCTGTGGGCGCGCCGCTTTCCGGATCCCGTCACGGCCTTCGCCTCGGGCTGGATGCGAATCCGCGCCAGGGCGCGCCAGAAGGGCGTCGAGCTGCCGCTCGTCATTTCCGACCATGCCGATTGGGACGATCTGCTCGCGACGATCCGCGAGGTGCAGGCCGGCGAGATCTGGGTGACGCATGGCGAGGCGGACGCGCTCGTCCACTGGTGCGGCACGGCGGGCCTGAAGGCAAAGCCGCTGCATCTCGTCGGCTATGGCGACGAGGGCGAGGCGGAGACGGAAGGGGAGGCGGCCGATGCGGCGGCTGTCTGATCGGTTTGCGTCGGCAGACTATCTAGGAGCGGAACCACAGCGTCATTCCGGGGCGGGCCGGAGGCCCGAGCCCGGAACCCATGAACACGGCGCTTGCCGTCGTGGTCGGGCTTGTCCCGACACTTCACGTCTGCCTTCGGCAAGCGCGGTGTTCAAGACGTGGATGCTCGCCACAAGGGCGAGCAGGACGGAACTGGAAGCAGGTGGTGTTCATGGGTTCCGGGCTCATCGCTGCGCGATGCCCCGGAATGACGGCGAGAATTATGCGCCGGTCGTCTGAGCCCCGATCAGCGCGACTGCGCCATGACCGAGCGGCTCGGCGCGGCCATGCCGACCATCGCATTCGCCATGTCGCGGGCGAGGCAGTCATAGCCCGCATCGCTCATGTGGAAACCGTCCGTCCAGAGCGCGGCCTTGAACGCCTCGGCATCGGCGCGGTGCCACTCCGTCATGGTCTCGTAGCGGGAGAAGACCGGCACGTTCTCGCGCCGCGCGGTCTCGCCGACGGCGGCGACATAGGCGGCATAGCGCTCCGGGTCCTTCACCGAGGGGAAATACTGCGGATCGAGGATCGTCAGCGCCGGGCCGGCATTGCGCACCAGGGCGATGCCGTCGTTGACCATCGACTTGAACGCATCGAGGTCGCCGCCCTTGACGGCGTCGTTCGTGCCGACCTGCCAGATCACCAGATCGTAATGGCGCTCGGCGAGCGCGGCCCTGAGCCTGGCGAGCGTCTGCGGCGCGGTCTCGCCGCCGATGCCGGCATTGACGATCTCGATCTTGGATTTCGGCCAGGCCTTGGCCAGCAGCGCCTGCAAACGGGCAGGATAGGTCCTGTCCTTGGCGCTGGCGCCGACGCCTTCCGTGGAGGAGGAGCCGATGGCGAGGATCGCCAGCGTCTGGCCCTGCGCGACCTTGGTGGAGAGCGGCGCGAGCGTGGCGTTCGAGCGCATGATCGGCGTCTCGCGGCAGGAGAAGCCGGCCGCCAGTGCGGGGGCTCCTACCGAAAGCGCTGCAGCGATGACCGGCAAGGCAAGGAACCGCATCGCGGCACGCATCGGCATCTGTCTCCTGGCTACCATGCCGCTGTTAAGGTTTGCTTCATGAACGGTATCTGAACGATGCGGTGCAACAAATCCGAACGGGCGCAGTGTTGCGCGGGTGCGACAGCATGAACCGCTTCGCCTGGCTGCTCGATCGTCTCGCCTATGAGCCGCGCCGCAACGCCAAGCTGGCGCTGATCGCCGACTATCTGCGCACGACGCCCGACCCCGATCGAGGTTATGCGCTGGCGGCGATGACCGGCGGGCTCGTCTTCCGCAATGCCAAGGCCGGGCTGATCCGCGCGATGATCGCCGAGCGGACCGATCCTGTGCTGTTCGCCCTGTCCTATGACTATGTCGGCGACCTCTCGGAGACGGTCGCGCTCATGTGGCCTGCGCGGCACGGCACTAACGCGGTGCCGCATCTGCCGGAGGTGGTCGAGAGCCTGCGCGAGGCCGGCAAGACCGACCTGCCGCGCCTCGTCGCCTCCTGGCTCGATGCGCTCGACGAGACCGGCCGCTGGGCGCTGCTCAAGCTGATCACCGGGAGCTTACGCATCGGCGTCTCCGCCCGCCTCGCCAAGACGGCGGCGGCGAACCTCGGCGGAGTGCCTGCCGATGAGGTCGAGCAGGTTTGGCACGGGCTTGAGCCGCCCTATACCGAGCTTTTTGCTTGGCTCGAGGGCAGGGGGGCGCGACCGGAGGCGCGCGATCCCGCGCCGTTCCGTCCGGTCATGCTCTCCCATCCGATCGAGGATGGCGATTTCGACAAGCTCGACCCGGCCGAATTCTCAGCCGAATGGAAATGGGACGGCATCCGGGTCCAGGCCGTCAGTGGCGTCAAAGCCGACGGCACGCGGTTGACCCGGCTCTATTCGCGCACCGGCGAGGATATCGCCGGCGCCTTTCCCGATCTCGTCGATGAGCTGACGCAGGACGGCGCACTGGACGGCGAGTTGCTGGTGATGCGCGAAAGCGCCGTGCAGAGCTTCAACACGCTGCAGCAGCGCCTGAACCGCAAGACCGTCACGCCGAAGATGCTGGGCGAGTTCCCCGCACATATCCGCGTCTACGACCTCCTGGTCGACGGCGAGGAGGATATTCGCCATCTCCCGCTGGAAGAGCGGCGCAAGCGCCTAGAAGCCTTCCTGTCCCGTCTTGCCAGCATCCGCTTCGACCTGTCCCCGGTGATCCCCTTCACGTCCTGGGATGAGCTGACGGCGGCGCGCGCCGATCCGGCCGCCGCCGGGGCGGGCGCCGATGCCGAGGCGGTCGAGGGGTGCATGATCAAGCGGCGCGATTCCCCCTATCTGCCCGGCCGTCCCAAGGGCTATTGGTGGAAATGGAAGCGCGACGCCTGGCTCGTCGATTGCGTGCTGATGTATGCCCAGCGCGGCCACGGCAAGCGCTCGTCCTTCTATTCCGACTACACCTTCGGCGTCTGGCGCGTGGGCGAGGAGGGGGGCGAAGAGCTCGTGCCGGTCGGCAAGGCCTATTTCGGTTTCACCGACGAGGAGCTGATCGAGATCGACAAATACGTCCGCAAGAACACGCTGAACCGCTTCGGCCCGGTGCGCGAGGTTACGCATGAGGCGCATGCCGGCTTGGTTTTCGAGGTCGCTTTCGAAGGACTGCAGCGCTCGACGCGGCACAAGTCGGGGCTTGCCATGCGCTTTCCCCGGATCAACCGCATTCGCTGGGACAAGCCGCCGCGCGAAGCCGACCATATCGAGGTACTGGAAGCGATGCTGCCGACCAATGGCTGAGCCGCAATGGGTTGCAGCCTTGCGCTGTCGATGCTTGTGGTGAGTTCCCTGCCTGGGGCAAAATGCGCGGGCCGGACAAGGGCATCGGCCCGAAAAGTGGAATACGGTTTTCGGACAGAGCCGATGCCGGCTTAGGGAGTGGTGGCGATGAGCAAGCAGCCTTCGACGCGGATCGTCATCGCGGACGACCATCCGCTGTTTCGCGGCGCGCTGCGCCAGGCCGTATCTCATGCGATCGGCGGTGCCGAGGTCAGCGAGGTCGGCTCGCTCGAAGCTCTGACCGAGGCGCTGGCGAGCGGCGGCGACGCCGACCTCGTCCTGCTCGATCTGACCATGCCCGGCGTGCAGGGCTTCTCCGGCCTGCTCTTTTTGCGCGCCGACCATCCCGAGATTCCGGTGATCGTCGTCTCAGCCAATGACGACCCGGCGGTGATTCGCCGCTGCATCGAGTTCGGCGCCCTCGGCTTCCTGCCGAAGACCGCCGATGTCGCGCAGATGGGCGAGGCGATCCGCGCCGTGCTCGATGGCGGGGTCTGGACCCCGCCGGGCGTCGATCTGACCGCGCCTGTCGATGCCGAGATCGCCGACATGGTCCGCCGCATGTCGACGCTGACGCCGCAGCAGGTGCGCGTGCTGATGATGTTGTCGGAAGGGCTGCTCAACAAGCAGATCGCCTACGAGCTCGGTGTTTCCGAGGCGACGGTGAAGGCCCATGTCTCGGCGATCCTGACCAAGCTCGACGTCGACAGCCGCACGCAGGCGGTCATCGCCGCGTCGAAGATCGCCGGCACCGCATGGGCGACGGCGGGGGCCTCGGCGACCGTCTGATGATCGTTTCCAGATAGTCAGCTACCTTCGAGAACCAGGCGGGTCATCCCGGACGACCGCAGGGAGACCCGGGATCCATTCCGGAGCGCTTCCAAACGAGGTTCAGGCATGGATCCCGGATCTCCGCTTCGCTGCGTCCGGGATGACCCGCGTTTCATGCGGGCAGTGCTGTTTCCGGGAAATCAAGGACAGCGTTCAGGCGCCATTCAAGCGCAGCCTGTTTCAGGTTAAGACAGCGCGAAGCGCCTCGGAATGTACGGGGCGCAACAGGATGGCCAACGCTTCCATGGAACGGTTTATCGGCGGCTCGCCCCTCAGCGTCCTCGTCCGCCTGATCTTCATCTCGCTGCTGGTCGGGGCCGCCCTGGCCTTCCTAGGCCTGTCGCCGCAGAGCCTCTATGAGGCGGCCGCACGCTTCATCCGCTCGATCACGGGGCTCGGCTTCGGCGCGGTGCGCGAGGTCGGGCAGTGGATCATCGCCGGCGCGCTGATCGTCGTGCCGCTCTGGCTGCTGATGCGGCTCTTCGCGGCGCGGAAGTGAACTCGTCATCTTCCGCTGGAACCACGCCGTCTTTCTGGGGCATTGCGCAGCAATGAGCCCGGAACCCAGAGCCGATGCCCTGACTTGTGTTGGCGATCGCTGTCGGCATCCTCTCGACCGGGTGCATCGATTCTGGGTTCCGGGCTCAAGCCTTCGGCTTGCCCGGGAATGACGGCGTGGTTCTTGATCCTCAAAGCCCTTCGCCGCGGGCGATCGCGGCGGCATCGCGCCCGATCAGGGCGGTGAGCCGCGTCAGCCCGGCGCGGCGCGCCTGCGTGGCGAGTCCGGTCTTCACCTGCTTCGCCAACTGCGGCCCCTTGAACACCATCGCTGAATAGAACTGCACCAGCGTCGCGCCGGCCCGGATCTTGGCGAAGGCGGTCTCGGCCGAATCGACGCCGCCGACGCCGATCAGCGGGAACTGCCCTTCGACGCGCAGGAAGGTCTCGGCCAGGATGCGCGTCGAGGCGGTGAAGAGCGGCTTGCCCGACAACCCGCCCGTCTCGGCCTTGGCTGCGCTGCGCAGGCTTTCCGGGCGCGCGATCGTGGTGTTGGAGACGATCATGCCCTCGATGCCGCGCTTGCGGGCGACGGCGATCATGCCGTCGAGCTCGGGCAGCGTCAGGTCCGGCGCGATCTTGACCAGCACCGGCGTGCGCCGGCCGCCGGCGGCAGCTTCGTCGCGTGCGGCGAGCGTGCGCGCCACGAGATCGTCGAGCGCGGCTTCGGCCTGCAGATCGCGCAGGCCCGGCGTGTTCGGCGAGGAGACGTTGATCGTCAGGAAATCGGCGAGCGGCGCTAGCCGGCGAGCAAGAGTGGCGTAGTCGGCAGCACGGTCGGAAGATTCCTTGTTGGCTCCGAGGTTCACGCCGACCAGGCCGCTGCGGCCGCGCCGGGCTTCGAGCCGCTTCGCGACGGCTTCCATCCCCTCGCTGTTGAGGCCGTAGCGATTGATGACGGCCTCGTCCTCGGTCAATCGGAAGACGCGCGGGCGCGGATTGCCGGGTTGCGGCAGCGGCGTCACGCCGCCGACCTCGACGAAGCCGAAGCCCAAGCCCAGCGCACCGTCGACCGCTTCTGCATTCTTGTCGAAGCCGGCGGCGAGGCCGACAGGGTTCGGGAAGGTGAGCCCGAAGGCTTCCGTCGCCAGTACGGGATCGTCCGAGCCCGTTTTCAGCGCGGGTGCCGCGGCGAGCGCGGCGACGGTCAGGCGATGCGCAGTTTCCGCGTCCATGCGGTGGATCAGCGGCCGGGCGATGTTGAACAGGCTGCCGATCATGCGAGGTCCTCCGGAATGGCGTGGGTCCCGTCGAGGTTGAGCGGCAGCGGCGTGATCCAGCGAGCCGTCTTCGGGTCGAGCGGGGCGTAGAGGTGCGGGAACAAGGCGCCGCCACGCGAGGGCTCGTAGCGTAGTGCCGGGCCGAGGCGCGCATCGTCGATGGCGATCAGCAACAGGCCGTCCTGCCCGGCGAAGTGCTTCGCCACGGTCTCCGCGAGCTGCGCGGCCGTGGAGAAATGGATGTAGCCGTCGGCGAGATCGACCGGAGCACCGGCGAAGCGGCCATTTCGCTCGGCTTCCTGCCAAAGCGGGGCGGGGCATATCTTGTAGATCAGCGGCACCGGCAATCTCGCGGGGACATGTCGGGCACGGCTTAGCCGCTGGCAGGAGGTTTCCGCAAGCCGCAGCCGAATTGTGGCGAGAATCGGATTGAAGTCTTATGTAATAGGTGATATTTCCTATTCCTAATCCCCGCCCCACGGCAAGAGCGAAGCGAGGTCCGCGCGATGCTTTCACATGACCAGATCTGGGAGGCGATCGATACGCTCGCTCAGCGCTACGGTTTCACCGCCTCGGGGCTGGCGCGCAAGGCTGGCCTCGACGCCACGACCTTCAACCGCTCCAAGCGCGTGGCGCCGGACGGGCGCGAGCGCTGGCCCTCGACCGAATCGATCTCCAAGATCCTGGCCGCGACGGGCGCCTCCTTCGACGAGTTCATGAGCGCTGTGCTCCGGCGCGAACCGGCCCCGGCGCGGACCATCCCGCTGATCGGCTTCGCCCAGGCCGGCTCCGGCGGCTTCTTCGACGATGGCGGCTTCCCGGTCGGCACCGGGTGGGAGGAGGTCGCCTTTCCCGGCGTCGCCGACGAGAAGGCCTATGCGCTCGAGATTTCCGGCGATTCGATGCTGCCGCTCTATCGCGACGGCGACACCATCATCGTCTCGCCGACCGCGACGGTGCGGCGTGGCGACCGGGTCGTGGTCAAGACGGTGGAGGGCGAGGTGCTGGCCAAGCAGCTCAGGCGCCAGACCGCGAAGACCGTCGAGCTCGCCTCGCTCAACCCGGAGCATCCGGACCGCGTGCTGAACCTCGGCGAGATCGCCTTCATGGCGCGGGTGATCTGGGCGAGCCAGTAACCCGACCTGTCAGTGCCCGTTGCTGCGCCGCGCCGGAAGCGTGACCCTGAACACGGCGCCGGCCACCGAGGGCTCCAGCTCGATCGTGCCGCCATGGAGCCGGACCAGCTCGGCCGCGACGGCAAGCCCAAGGCCGGTGCCGCCCGGCGTCACCGAGCCGCGGAAGGCCTGGAAGAGATTGGCGCGCGCCCGCTCGGGCACGCCCGGCCCGTTGTCGATGATGCGCAGCGCCACCGAGCCGTTCACAGGCCCGGCCATCACCGTCAGGATCGGCTGGTTGCCTGCTTCCGCTCCCGCCTGGGTCAGCGCCTGGACGGAGTTGCGCATCAGGTTCGTCAGCACCCGCGCCATCTGGTCGGGATCGCAAGGGGCGACCAGCTCGGCCGGAATCTGATTCTCGAAGCGCAGCCGCCCGTTGCCGGGCAGGCCGAGCATCTCCGCCTGTTCGGCGACGAGCTGCCGCAGCGCGACCTCGCGGACGACGGGCGTGGCCTCCGCCGCGCGGCCATAGGCGAGGGTGGCCTGGCAGAAGTCGATGGCGCGTCCGAGCGTCGCGATCAGCCGCGGCGCGAAGCGGCGGATCTTGGCGTCGCGCGTCTCGATCAACTGGTCGGACATCAATTGCGCCGCCGCCAGCATGTTGCGCAGATCGTGGTTGATCTTGGAGACGGCGAGCCCGAGTTCGGCGAGGTGCTTCTTGGTGCGCAGCTCACTGGCGAGCGTCTCTTCCATGCGGGCGAGCGCGCGCTCGGCTTCGCCGATCTCGTCGGCGCGCAGCGAGGGCTCGATGATGCGCTGCGGGTTCTCGGGGTCGTCCTCGAACTCCATGACATTCGCGGCCAGACGCCGGATCGGCCCGATGATCAGCGCATTGAGCGCGATATACACCGCGAGCGCCGTGAGGCCGGTGATCAGCAGCGAGATCAGCAGCAGGCTCCACGAGAATTTCAGCATCGCCCGCCGCAGCGGCCCTTCGTCGATGACGATCTCGACGAAGTCGGCGCCGCCGACCGCCTCGCCGACCACCCGGATCGGCATGGTGGCGGGGGAAACCAGCACGGCGACCGCTTCCTCGATCGCGTTGATCCAGCCGAGATTGCGCAGATCGACCGAGCGGGACACTTCCGGCGGCGGCATTGAATCCAGGCTGAGTAGCCGCCGCGCCCCGCCGACGCGGGCCGCGATCGACCGGGCACCCACGCCCATCAGCAGCCGGTTCTCGCTGCCCTCCGGCAGCCCGTCCTCGGGCGCGCCTTCCAGCACCAGCGCCGCGACCTGCGCGGCGGCGATCCTGTCATGCAGCCAGTTGCGCCGGAAATTCGCGATGGAGGGCAGGTAGATCAGCACCTCCGCCAGCATGACGAAGAGCACGGTGACGAGCAGCAGCTTGGCCGACAGGCCGAGGCGGGTCAGGCCGCGCGGCTGGCTGATCGACAGGTTGTTCCTGGGCAGGCCGGGCTGATGCATTCCGGCGATCTTAGCCGAAGCGCCGCAGAAAGCCGATCAGGCGGCGCAGGCGGGGGCTGTTGGCGGAGGGGACGTGGAAAGAGAGCGCCGCGCGGCGCGAGGCGTCCGAGCGGGAGAGCGCGGGCATCACGACCCCGGCCATGTCGGCGATCGTCAGCCCGGCCTTGGCGGCGACGCACCACGGCGCGATCAGTTCGCCGGCACCTTCGCCGACGATGGTGACGCCGAGGATGCGGCCCTTTTTGTCGGTGACGAGCTTGACGAAACCTTCGCTCTCGCCGGCAGCACGCGAGCCGCCCATCTCGGCGAAGGGCCAGCGCAGCACCTGGATGGTGCCGGCCTTGGCCCGCGCGGCGGCCTCGGACAGGCCGATCGCAGCGATCTCCGGCTGGCACCAGGCGACGCGGGGATCTTTCGCCGGATCGATCCGCGTCGGCTGACGGAACAGGATGTTGCGCAGGACGAGGCCGACATGATCCTCCCCGGCCCGGTCCGCTACCGCCGTTGCTGGCCCGCCGGCGCAACCGCCCAGCGCATAGACGCGGCGGTTGCTCGTCCGCAGGCCCTTGTCGACGAGGACGCCGGAGGAATCGTGACGAATGCCGCCGAGGTCGAGGTCGAGCGCGGCGATCTCCGGCCGTTGTGGTGCCGCCAGCAGCAGATGCGAGCCTTCGACGACGGTTTCGCCCGCGGCGCCGGCGAGGACGAGGCGTAAGCCGGTCCGGCTGCGCTCGGCCCGGATCGGATCGATCTTGTCATGCAGCGCGAGCCCCTCGCGCAGCAGGCGGCGGCGAACCAGCATCGCCGCTTCCGCGTCATGCTCCGCCAGCAGCCCCTCCGGGGCGACGAGCGTGGCTTTGCTGCCGAGACGCTGCAGGGCCTGCGCCAGCGCCGCGCCCGTCGCGCCGCTGCCGAGGATGATCGGGCGTTCGGGCAGGCGTGTCAGCCCGGAGATATCCTCTTCATGGAGGAGCGGCACTGTATCGAGACCGGGCAAATCCGGTTTGGGCGATCGCGCTCCGGTCGCGATGACGAAGCGGCGGGCCTTGATCGGCTGCCCGTCCACATTGACCGTGCTGCGGCTGACGAAGCGGGCCTCGCCGCGGATGATGGTGATCCCAAGCGCGGTGAGGCGCTCCTCGGCGTGGTTGGCGGCCTCTGCCGCCAGCGCGCGCTGGATATGGTCATGAAGCTGCGCCGGGCTCACCTGCGCATCGGTGGTCTTCAGGCCGAGCCGGCCGGCCTCCCGGGCCGCTTGAGCCGACGCTGCGGCCTCGACCAGGGCCTTGGTGGCGAGGGGGGCGGGGCTGCCGCCCAGCACCTCCCTTTCGACGAGCACGACGGAGACGCCGAACGCGGCCGCCGCCGTCGCCAGGGCGATACCGTTGCCGCCTGCGCCGATGACGCAGATGTCGGGTGTCAACGCGGCGGGTTTCGCCACTTTGGCCGTTCCGTCGCTCACCGGATGTCCCGCTTCGCTCTCGTTCTCAATCGCTGATGCGTTGTCGGGCGGGCGGAATCAAGGCCGACGCTCTCCCGATCTTAGGAAGCGCTCGCGTGCCGCGGCTCAGGCGACGCTGCGATTGCCGTTTCCGCCCTTGATGGTCGCGAGAGGCACGGGCCGGCCGAAGAGGAACCCCTGGGCGCGGTGGGCGCCGAGAAGCTGGACGGCGATGCGCTGCTGCTCGGTCTCGATGCCTTCGACCACCACATTCATCTGGAGCCGGCGCGCGAGCTGGCAAACGGCCTCGATGACGGCCTTGGAGGCCTCGTTGGTATGGACCTCGCGGGCGAAGCTCTGGTCGATCTTCACCTGCGCGAACGGGTAGGTCGAGAGATAGGCGAGCGAGGAATAGCCGGTGCCGAAATCATCCAGCGCGAAGGTCACGCCCAGCGCCCGCAGCTCGTCGAGGACCGAAAGCGCCAGCTTGTCGTCCTCGATCAGCAGGGATTCCGTGACTTCGAGCATCAGCCGCCGCGATTCGAGATGCGAGGTCAGCAGTGCGTCCTTGACCGTTTCGATGACCCGGCGGGGCTCGCGGAACTGCAGGGGCGAGACGTTCACGGAGACGCTGATGCCCGGTTCCCAGCTCGCGGCGTCCTTGCAGGCCTGATGGATCGCCCAGTCGCCCATCGCGGCGATCAGGCCGGTCTGCTCGGCGATCGGGATGAAGACGCCGGGAGGAACCAGGCCGCGCGTCGGGTGGCGCCAGCGCATCAGCGCCTCGCGCGAGACGACTTCCTGCGTCTTCAGGTCGATGATCGGCTGGTAGTAGAGTTCGAGCGTGCCGTCCGTCGCGGCCTTGCGCAGGTCGACCTCGATCTCGTGCCGCTCCAGCATCTCCTCGGCCATTGCCGGGTTGAAGAACATCAGCGTGTTCCGGCCGGCCGACTTGGCCTTGTAGAGTGCCGTGTCGGCGTGGCGCAGCAGATCGGCCGGCGTGGTGCCGTCATGCGGCGCCATGGCGATGCCGACGCTGGCCGTGACATAGACCGTCTTGCCCTCGACATCGAAGGCCCGGTTCATGGCGTTGATCATGCGCTGGCCGATGGAGGTGACGATGCCGTGGTCGGCCGAGGGCAGGATCAGCAGGAACTCGTCGCCGCCGAAGCGGGCCAGCATGTCGTTGCCGCGGATCGCGCTGCGCAGGCGGCTCGCGGTTTCCATCAGCACGTGGTCGCCGATATCGTGGCCGAGGCTGTCATTGACCTGCTTGAAGCCGTCGAGATCGACATAAAGTAGCGCGAAGGCCTCGCCCGTCCGCTCTAGCCTGGCGAAGGCGTCGGCGATCTGGGTGTTGTACTCGAACCGGTTGGCGAGCCCGGTCAGCTCGTCGAAGCGCGCCATCTGCTCGATGCGTGCCTCGGTCGCCTTCCGTTCGGTCGCGTCCTCGGTCAGCATGAGAATGCCGCCCTCGGCGGCCGGCGCGAAGGTCACGACCAGTACGAGCCCGCTGCGCGTCACCACCTCGTGGCTCGCCGCCTGCTGGGTGCTCTGGACCGTGGTCAGCGCCGTGCGGATCTCGCGCAGCTGGTCCGAGCTGATCACCTGCCGCTCGACCAGGAAGCGCGCGATCGCCGTCAGCGGTGTCCCGGGCAGGGCGAGCGTCTCCGGCAGGCCGTAGAGCGCGCTGTGCGGTGCGTTGCTGACCGCAAGCTTGAGATTGCGGTCGAACATCGCCAGCCCGTCGATCATCGTGTTCAGGGCGGCGTCGAGCGTGAGGTTTTGCGAGTGCAGGGCCGAGGCGAGCGCCTTCGAATGCTTGGTCGCATCGCTCAGCGCCAGCAGGTTCCGGTGCAGCGAGTTGGTGATCGCGATGTTCGCGGCCACGTAGAGAAAGGCGAAGTAGCCGATATAGCGATAATAGGGGTTATGCGCCTCGATCAGCCCGATCGCCATCGGGATGCAGAAGGTCATCAGCTGCACTGCGACGAATTTGGGCCGGCCGGCGTTGCGCGCGACATAGCCCGACGCCAGGGCGATGGTGGAGGCGACCGAGGTGATGTGGGCCGCCGGATCGTCGGTGTGCACCAGGGCGACATAGCAGCTGTAGCCCAGCACGGCGCTAAAGATCGTGGCGCCAAGGAAGTAATCGCGATCCCAGCGACGGGTCTGCACGTAGCTGTCGTTGGCATGGTTGCGCCGGCGATAGGCCAGAACGGTCATCAGGCGCAGGACGACGATGAGCGTCACCAGCAGGGTGAGGCCCATGAAGACTTCCATGCCGGTCGACAGCCAGCACAGGAAAGGCGTGAGGATCCCGGCGATACCGCCCGGGATGATCGAGGCCGGTGACGAGAAAAGCGAGCTGACCAGCAGCGTGTAGCCGGTCAGGTCGACATCGTCGGCCTTCTCGCGCCCACCGGCAGCCGTCAATCGCTTCAGCGCGCCCGCCATCTACTCCTGCCTTTGCCGCATGCGCGGTCCCGCACGCTAGGCTCAAACCTAGCGCATCATCAAAGGTTTCTAGGGGAGCAGAGGTAAATGCTTCGTGTGACTCCGTTGCGATGAGGGGGTTTCTGGCGCCCCTCAGACCGCTGCTAGATGTCTTTGGTAAACGCGAGCAAGCATCCGGTCCTGTGTTTGCGCGATGCGCTGCAGCTTCGAGATCGCGCTCGGGTTCAGCCGCAGCATGCAGTCGGTCCAGATCTGGCCGAGATGGCCGAGCTCCTCGCGCAGGTCGCCGGCGCGGCGGTTGAAGGCTGAGAAGAGGGCGGTCTTGGCCGCGTGGATCGGCAGGGCGTCGCTGCAGTACTTGCGGATCCAGGCCTCGCCCGTTCCGGTCGGAACCACCGCCTCGAGGCCGCCGGCGGCCATGAATTCCTGAGCGCTCATCTCCTCGCCGGACAGCAGCATCTGCTCCGCCGCACGCGGCCCCATCCGCCGCGACAGGATCGCCACGGCCGTGATCGGGAAGTGGTTGAACTTGATCTCGGGGTAGACGAACGAAGCCTGCTCCTCGGCGATCATCACGTTGCAGGAGCGCGGCGCATCGATGCCACCGCCGATCGCCTTGGCATGGATGGTCGAGAGGGTGATCACCAGCCCGTTCAGGCCGCCCGAGTTCCAGATCGCACCTTCGGCCGACAGCCGCGCATATTCGGCCAGCGACGCACGATCGTTCTTGGCCAGGCAGTCAAGATAGAAGTCGAGATCGCCGCCGAGCGTGAAGAACGGGCCCGTGCCGCGGAAGGCCAGGAAGCGGACCGGAGCGCGGTGATACTGGTCCGGCGCGCCCCACAGCGCCGCGATTGCGCTCTGGATCTTCACCAGGCTGTCAAGCAGCTGAAGCGTGAAGACGGGCTTCAGCTCGGGTCGGATCGTGACCCAGAGCGTCTTGATCTCCGGCTCATACGCGATCTCCACCTCCGGCAGGAAGCCTGCCTTGTAGCGGATGGCGTCGATGACCTCGCAGCTCTCGAGCAGGGTCGGCGCGACGGTTTCCGCTCCGGTCTTCAAGGACTGCAACACCACGCTACCCCCCGAACTGGCTAGTGTCGTGCAACCTAAACGAGCTTAACAAACTGTAAACGGAAACTCCCTGAAATGGTTAATAGCGTTAAGCTTTTTTCCTGCCCAAACGTCATGCCGGCGATCTCCGCGCCGGGTTCGGTCCGGTCGGAGCAAGAGGCGGACCCTTCGGAAGAGGCAGGGCAGGGGGCAGAAAATTTCGGGGAATTGAGGCGGCGGGAAATAAAACGTCGGGAATGCCGGCTTCCGCGAGAAACCCCGCCCCATGGCGGCGCGGGCCGTTTTTCTCATGGCCCGTAACGGCACAATCCTTTGCCGCATCCTGAAACGCGTTCGGCGGTGGGAGAGCGCTTGTCCGCAAGGGGACGAGGGGCTAACCATATCGCCCCGAATTCGCCGCGTTCCCGCGTTCAAACATCCAAGTTGCAAACACCGACGCCGAGCTGATGCCGTGACCCGCCAGACAGCCGAGGACGAGAAGCAGGCGCGCCTAGCCGCCGCGCTCCGCGAGAACCTGAAGCGCCGCAAGGCCCAGGCTCGTGCTCGCCGCTCGGAAGAGGCGAAAGCGCAGGAGCCGGCGCCGCCCGCTCAGGCCGACCCTACCCGGTCCTGATCCCCCTTACCTTCATGGGCCGCCGGGTTGTCCCGGGATGGCCGAGCAGGACCTGACGATGGACAAGATCCGCATCACCGGCGGCCAGCGCCTCAATGGCGCCATTCCGATCTCCGGCGCCAAGAACGCCGCCTTGCCGCTGATGATCGCGAGCCTGCTGACGGACGAGACGCTGACGCTGACAAATGTGCCGCGGCTCTCGGACGTCACCGCGCTCTCGCGCATCCTGTCCAATCACGGCGCCGACCGCACGGTCGCCGGCAAGCGCATCGGCCAGTCGGCCGAGACCGGCCAGACCATCTCGCTCACGGCCCGTCAGATCGTCGACACCTGCGCGCCCTACGAGCTGGTCTCGACCATGCGCGCGAGCTTCTGGGTGATCGCGCCGATCCTGGCACGGATGGGCGAGGCCAAGATCTCGCTGCCCGGCGGTTGCGCGATCGGCACGCGCCCGGTCGACCTCCTGCTCATGGCACTGGAGAAGCTCGGCGCCGAGATCGTCATCGAGAACGGCTATGCGCTGGCGCGCGCACCGAAGGGGCTGAAGGGCGGCGAGATCGTCTTCCCGAAGGTCACGGTGGGCGGCACGCATACCGCGCTGATGGCTGCGGTCCTCGCGCAGGGCACGACAGTGATCGAGAACGCCGCGCGCGAGCCGGAGGTCACGGACCTTGCCGCCTGCCTCGTCAAGATGGGCGCCAAGATCGACGGCGCCGGCACCTCCCGCATCGTCGTGACCGGGGTCTCGCGCCTCGGCGGCGCGCATCACGCCGTCCTGCCGGATCGCATCGAGACCGGCACCTATGCGATGGCCGTCGCGATGACCGGCGGCGATGTCGTGCTGGAAGGGGCGCGTCCCGAGCTGCTCCAGTCGGCGCTGGATGTGCTCGGCAAGGCCGGCGTCGAGATCGATGCGACCAACGAAGGCATTCGCGTGCGCCGCAATGGCCACGGCATCGAGGCCGTCGATATCGACACCGATCCGTTCCCCGGCTTCCCGACCGATCTCCAGGCGCAGTTCATGGCGCTGATGACGAAGGCCAAGGGCACCTCGCGCATCCGCGAGACCATCTTCGAGAACCGCTTCATGCATGTGCAGGAACTCGCCCGGCTCGGTGCGAAGATCCGGCTCGACGGCGATGTCGCCCATGTCGAAGGCGTGCCGAAGCTCACCGGAGCGCCCGTCATGGCGACCGATCTGCGCGCTTCGGTCTCGCTCGTCATCGGCGGTCTCGCCGCCGAGGGCGACACCACCATCAACCGCGTCTACCATCTCGACCGCGGCTTCGAGGCGCTGGAAGCCAAGCTCACCCGCTGCGGCGCGGTGGTGGAACGCATCAGCAGTTGATTCTCGCCTGTTGATTTTCTCGGGGCGGCTCGTCAGAACAAAATCATGTCAGACGACGTCGCCGCTCCGCTGAAGCTCATCGCGCTCGATACCGACGATCTCGGGGTCGTTTCGGCCCATCTTCAAGACGCCGTGCTGAAGGCGGCCGATCTCGTCTATCTGCCGAGCGAGAAGCGTTTTGCCCTCGCCCTGCGCCGCTTCGACTGGGAGGGCGCGCAGCACGGCAAGCGCCGGCGCCGATTGACGGCGCTGCATTTCGACCGCGTTCTGGCCGTGCGCAGCGCCAAGCTCGACAAGAACGATCCCGACAAGGTGCTGAACCTGCTCGCCGTCACCTTCGACCAGGCCGAGGAGCCGGCCGGCGACGTAACGCTGCATTTCTCGGAAGGCGCGGCGATCCGCCTCTCGGTCGAATGCGTCGAGGCCCAGATGAAGGATCTCGGGCCGGTGTGGGAAGCGGTGGCGACACCCGGCCATCCCAACGGCGCCTGAGCCAGATCGCGCCGCCGCCTTTTTGGCCGGTGCCCGCTTCAACCTTCGATACCCTTCGTCTAAAAACGCGCCGTCATCCCGGACAAGCCGCGAAGCGGCGCCGCTCCGGGATCCATCGAAGGGTGCTGCGCTTACGATGGATTCCGGGTCTTCGCTGCGCTACGCCCGGAATGACGACCGAGAGTTCCGATTTGTCGAGGATATCCATGCCGATCAGGCTCGACGACAGCGACGCAGGCTTTGCCGAGACGTTTGCGGCGCTGCTTTCCGCCAAGCGCGAGGTCTCCGAGGAGGTCGATCGCGTCGCTGCCGGCATCATCGCAGACGTGCGTGAAAACGGCGATACGGCGCTGCTCTCCTATACCAGCCGCTTCGACGCGCTCGACCTGACGCCGGAGACCCTGCGCGTCGGCGAGGCCGAGATCGATGCAGCCGTCGCCGCCTGCTCGCCGGAATTGCTGGCGGCGCTGGAGACGGCGCGTGAGCGCATCGCCGTCTATCACGAGCGCCAGAAGCCGGCCGATTCCTGGGTGAAGGATGCGGCGGGCGTCGAGGCCGGCTGGCGCTGGAGCGCGATCGAGGCCGTCGGCCTCTATGTGCCCGGAGGCACTGCGAGTTACCCCTCCTCGGTGCTGATGAACGCGATCCCGGCGAAGGTCGCCGGCGTGCCGCGCATCGTCATGGTCGCTCCGACCCCGCGCGGCGAGACCAATCCGCTCGTGCTGGCCGCCGCGCGGCTGGCCGGCGTCGACGAGGTCTACCGCATCGGTGGCGCGCAGGCCGTGGCAGCACTGGCCTACGGCACGGACAGCATCGCGCCCGTCGCCAAGATCGTCGGTCCCGGCAATGCCTATGTCGCCGCCGCCAAGCGCCGCGTCTTCGGCCAGGTCGGCATCGACATGATCGCCGGCCCCTCCGAGGTGCTGGTGATCGCCGACCGCACCGCCAATCCCGACTGGATCGCCGCCGATCTGCTGGCTCAGGCCGAGCATGACGTATCCGCCCAGTCGATCCTGATGACGGACGATGCGGCATTGGCAATTGAGGTCGAGAAGGCCGTGGCTGCCCAGCTCGCGACGCTGCCGCGTGCCAGGATCGCCGGCCAGAGCTGGCAGGAATTCGGCGCGATCCTGCTCGTCGCCGATCTGGAAGCGGCCGTACCGCTGGTCGATCGCCTCGCGCCTGAGCATCTAGAGATTATGACGGCCGAGCCCGAGCGTCTCGCCGGACTCATCCGCAATGCCGGCGCGATCTTCCTCGGCGGCCATACGCCCGAGGCGATCGGCGACTATGTCGGCGGCCCCAACCATGTCCTGCCGACGGCGCGCTCCGCACGTTTTTCCTCCGGTCTCGGCGTCGGCGACTTCATGAAGCGGACCTCGCTGTTGAAATGCGGCCCGGAAGGCCTGCGGTCGCTCGCCTCCGCCGCGACGCAACTCGCCGAAGCCGAGGGCTTGCAGGCGCATGGCCGATCCGTGACGATCAGACTCAATCTCTGAGCGCCGGAAACGAACGGCGCTGCGGCAGGAGAAGCGATGTCCGACGCCTCGATTTCCAACAAGCAATGCCTGGTCGGCGTCACGCTCGACGAGAATTCGCTCGGCCGCGGCTCGCCGGATCAGGAGCATGAGCGTGCCGTCGCCATCTACGACCTGATCGAGCGCAACAGCTTCGTCGTGCCGGAGCATGACGGTGGGCCGTATCTCGCGCATCTCGCCATGGTCGAGCGCCGCCTCGTCTTCGAGGTCAGGCAGTCCGATGGCGCGCCGGTGGTGACGCATCATCTCTCGCTCAGCCCGTTCCGGCGCATCATCAAGGACTACGAGCTGATCTGCGAGAGCTACTATGCCGCGATCCGGACCGCGACGCCCTCGCAGATCGAGGCGATCGACATGGGTCGGCGCGGCCTGCACGACGAGGCGGCCGGCATCCTGGCCGAGCGGCTGGCCAACAAGGTCGAGGTCGATTTCGACACGGCGCGCCGCCTCTTCACCCTGATCTACGCCCTGCATTGGAAGGGCTGACGGGTTGGAGCGGAGAGCATTTTCAGGCGAGGTGGAAGCCGGTTCGCGTGAAGAAAATGCGCCGAATGCACGGCCTCTGCCGCGTAAGGTCCAGAGCGTGCTCTTCATGTGCGCGATGAATGCCGTGCGCTCGCCGATGGCGGAGGCGCTGGCCAAGCACTTCTTCGGCAAATCGATCTACGTCCAGTCGGCCGGCGCCCGCAAAGGCGAGGCGGATGGTTTCG
Organism: Allobosea sp. RIT-PG3_2; assembly: GCF_057321085.1. Lineage (NCBI taxonomy): Bacteria > Pseudomonadati > Pseudomonadota > Alphaproteobacteria > Hyphomicrobiales > Alloboseaceae > Allobosea > Allobosea sp. RIT-PG3_2. Next base: position 192,093 of record NZ_JBXWCA010000003.1, read on the forward strand.
CTCTCGAGGTTCTCGATGAGATCGGCATCGATCTGAGCCGCCACAAGCCGAAATCGATCGAGGAACTGGAGGAGTGGGAGGGGCTCAATTTCGACCTGATCGTCACGCTCTCGCCGGAAGCCCACCACAAGGCGCTGGACCTGACCCGCACCCATGCCGCCGAGGTCGAATACTGGCCGACCGTCGATCCGACGGTGTTCCAGGGCTCCCGAGAGCAGAAGCTCGATGCCTATCGCGATGTCCGCGACGCGCTGATCAAGCGGATCAAGCAGCGTTTGCAGACGTGACGCGTCTTGCCGTGCCGGCGGATACCCAATGATCACGAAGGCGTAGCCGTCGGTATGCCGAAGCGCGCAGCAGGATCGGGGCAACGAAGGCGGCTTGATGCTTCAGCAGCCATCCCGACCCCGGTGAGGTAATGCAACTAAAAGTTGCAGATTTCGCCTGGCATAGAAATGTAAATTCGCGCCTGGCTGTTGAATTGCTGTTGAAGCCCGCTGAACCGCTTAAGTAAAACTTTACGGGGCTGGGCTTGTGTGACGGCGAGCGGCCGTCCTTCCACTGGTTCCTGTCCATGCCTTCCATGCCTAGTCTGGAACCTTGCGCGGTGCGCGAGGAGAAGCTGTCGTTTTTCGACGGCTTCCTGGTCGCCTGCATCTGTCTGATCGTCAGCTTCGGAGCTTTGGCGAGCCTCCCGCGCGCGCAGGACGGTCTTGTGCCGGTGGCGATCGTCTTCCCGCCTTGGGTCGCCGGTTCCGAAGCGGTCGCGCTCAGTTTCGCCGCCGGTCACCAAGTGCTGCGTAGCGGGCGTCTGTCTTCGGTCGTCGTGGTCGCGCCCGCAGCATTGGCGAGCGAGGTGCCGCCGCTGCCGAAGGGCGCATGGTTCTCTTTGGCTTTGGCCGGGCTCGCCGGGTGTCTCGATGCCGCCGGCGGAACGGAGGCCTCGCGATGATCTGGTCCCTGTCGGTCGTCCGCCGCCGGGTCGCGCAAGCCCTGCTCGTTCTCGGGCTGCTGCATGTGCCGCTGCTGGCGCTCGCCTTCTGGGCGCACGGCACCGAGGGAGTCGTTCCGGTCTCGGTCGCGGCACTGGCGATCCTCGTCGCGCTGGCGTCGTATCGCTTGAGCGGCCCGGCGATGGTGACCCAGCTCGTCATCGCTACCGTGCTGATCGGGCAGGTCTCGATCCTGGTGTTCAGTTTCGCCGGCCATCCCTGGCAGCCCGACATGCATATGTATTACTTCGCGATCCTGGCGCTGCTCGCCGGGTTCTGCGACTGGCGGCCGATCCTGATGGGAGCCGTGCTGACGGCCCTGCACCATCTCGTGCTGCAATATGCGCTGCCGGCCGCGGTGTTCTTCCAGGGGGCCAGCCTGCTGCGGGTGCTGCTGCACGCCGTGATCGTCATCATCGAGACCGCCTTCCTCGCCGTGTTCGCGGTGATCCTGCAGCGCATGTTCACGATGAACGAGGCCAATCTCGCGCGGGCCGAGGCCGTGGCAGAGCGCGAGCGCATCGCGGGCGAAAAGGAACGCGGCCTGGCGGAAGAACTCGGCCGCCGGGCGGAAATGCTGCGCGGCGTTGTCTCCGGCTTCCATGCCCAGATGGAACAGGCGATGGCCGTGCTCGACCATTCCGCGGTGGCGATGAAGGCCGAGGCCGGCACGCTGATCGGCACCTCCGACCATGTGCGTCGGCAGACCGCACTGGTTTCCGCCTCGGCCGCGACCACCATGGAGAGCATTGATCATCTCTCGGCCGCGAGCACCGAGCTCGTCGCCTCCATCGGCGAGATCGGCCGCAACGCGGAGCACTCGGCCGATGGCTCGAAATCGGCGGCCTCATTGGCGCGTCACGCGAGCGCCGAGATCGAGAACCTGACGCATAGCAGCGAAAATGTTGGCGCCGTCGTCGAGATCATCCGTGGCATCGCGGCGCAGACCAGCATGCTCGCCCTCAACGCCACGATCGAGGCGGCGCGTGCCGGCGAGATGGGGCGCGGCTTTGCCGTCGTCGCGAGCGAGGTGAAGACGCTCTCGGCCCAGACCGCCAAGGCGACCGACGAGGTCTCCCACCAGATCGGCGCGATGCAGCAGGCTTCGCATCGTTCGCTGAAGGCGATCCGCGACATCGTCGAGGCGATCGGCGAGGTCGAGAGCGTCGCCAATGCGATTGCGCTCTCGGTCGACGAGCAGAGCCGTGCCACGGCCGAGATCGCTCATCAGGTCAGGCTGTCCTTCCAGGGCGCCCAGCGCAGCGCCGATGTCGCCGGCGGCTTCGAGGTGATGACCCGGCAGACCCATGGCGCCGCGCAGCAGTTGCAGGGCGCTGCGAATGCGCTGGCTCAGCAGGCGCAGGATATCCGCCGCGAGGTCGCCAGCTTCTGCAATCGTGTCGCTGCGGCCTGACCTACCAGTGGCGCCCGGGGCCGACCGGCCCGATGCCGAGGAAGACGCCGAGGCTTGCCGCGATATCGGCGAAGCTCTCGCGCCGCCCCAGCGGCTCCGGCGCGATGCCGGGCCCGAAGGCGAGTATCGGCACATGCTCGCGGGTATGGTCGCTGCCGCGCCAGCTCGGATCGTTGCCGTGGTCAGCGGTGATGACGGCGATGTCGCCGGGCTTCAGCGCGGCCTCGATATGCGGAAGCAGGCGGTCGAAGGCTTCCAGCGCCGCCGCATAGCCGGGAATGTCGCGGCGATGGCCGAACTCAGTGTCGAAATCGACGAGGTTGACGAAGCAGAAGCCGCCATCGGGCAGCCCGTCCCAGGCTTGGAGCGCCGCCTCGACCATGGCCGCGTTGCCGAAGGGCTTGATTTCCTCGCCGGTGGCGCGATGCGCGAAGATATCTCCGATCTTGCCGACGGTGAAGACCTTGCGGCCCTGCGCCGTCAACCGGTCCAGCAGCGTCTCGTTCGGCGGCGGGATCGCGAAATCCTTGCGGTTGCCGGTGCGGGTGAAGCCGTCCTCAGGCGAGCCGACGAAGGGCCGGGCGATCACGCGCCCGATCCGCAGGGGATCGACGAGGCCGCGCACCGTCTTGCAGAGCGCGTAGAGCCGATCGAGCCCGAAATGCTCCTCATGCGCCGCGATCTGCAGCACGGAATCGACCGAGGTGTAGCAGATCGGCTTGCCTGTCCGGATATGCTCGGGCCCGAGTTCCCCGATGATCGCCGTGCCCGACGCATGCCTGTTGCCGAGGATGCCGGGCAGGGCGCCTTCCTTGACGATTCCGGCGACCAACTCTCCGGGAAACGAATTCTCGAGTTCGGTGAAATAACCCCAGGGAAAGGATACCGGGCAGCCCGCGATCTCCCAATGGCCGGACGGCGTGTCCTTGCCCTGGCTGACCTCGACGCCATAGCCCCAGCGTCCCTGCGGCTGCGCCGGCTTCGCGATGCCGGCGAGGGGGCGGCCGGTCGAGGCTTCGCTGGCATGGGCGAGGCCGAGACGGGCGAGGTTCGGCAGCTTCAGTGGCCCGCTGCGCAAGCCCTCGCGATCGCCACGGCCATCGGTGCAGGCTTCGGCGATATGGCCGAGCGTGTCGGAGCCCTCGTCGCCATAGGCGGCGGCATCCTGCGCGCCGCCACAGCCGACCGAATCCAGCACGATCAGGATGGCGCGGGCCATGTTTACTCCCTCACGGCGGCGGCGCTGGCGACTGCCGGTTCGAGATTAAGCGCGGCCGCCAGCAGCGCCTGTGTGTAGGCCTCGCGCGGCTGGGCGAAGATCGCCTCCGCCGGACCTTCCTCGACGACCTTGCCGTTCTGCATCACCAGCACCCGGTGCGACAGCGCCCTGACGACCTTGAGGTCGTGGCTGATGAAGAGATAACCCAGTTTTCGCTTGGCCTGCAGTCCGCGCAGCAATTCGACGATCTGCGCCTGGACGGACATGTCGAGCGCCGAGGTCGGCTCGTCCAGCACGACGAATTTGGGATTGAGCGCCATGGCCCGCGCAATCGCGATGCGCTGGCGCTGTCCGCCGGAGAACTCGTGCGGGTAGCGGTCCATAGCCGCGGGATCCAGGCCCACATCGATGAGCGCCTGCGCCACGATCTCGCGCTGGCGCGGATAGGTGAGGTCCGGCTGTTGGATCGCGAGCCCCTCCGCGACGATCTCGGCCACCGACATGCGCGGCGAGAGCGAGCCGTAGGGGTCCTGGAAGACGACCTGCAGATTCTTGCGCTTCGGCCTGACCTCGCGGCTGGAGAGCCCGTCGATGCGATCGCCGAGGAAGACGATCGGCCCCTCCGAGGAGATCAGCCTGAGGATGGCGAGGCCGAGTGTCGTCTTGCCGGAGCCGGACTCGCCGACGACGCCCAGCGTCTCGCCCTCGCGGACCTTGACCGAGATGCCGTCCACCGCCTTCACATGGCCGGTGACGCGGCGCATCAGGCCTGACTTGATCGGGAACCAGACCTTGACCGGCCCGGCTTCGAGCAGTGTCGTGGCGTCCGCCGGCACCGGCTCAGGGCGCCCCTTCGGCTCGGCTGCGAGCAGGCGCTTGGTATAGTCGTGCTGCGGGTTGGCGAAGATCTCCGCGACCGGACCCTGCTCGACGATTTTGCCCTTCAGCATCACGCAGACCCGGTCGGCGATGCGCCGGACGATGCCGAGATCGTGGGTGATGAACAGCATCGCCATGCCCAACCGGCCCTGGAGCTCCTTGAGCAGCTTCAGGATCTGCGCCTGCACGGTGACGTCGAGCGCAGTCGTCGGCTCGTCGGCGATGAGCAACTCCGGCTCGTTGGCGAGCGCCATCGCGATCATCACGCGCTGGCGCTGCCCGCCGGAAAGCTGGTGCGGATAGGCGCCGAGCCGGCTCGCTGCTTCGCGGATGCCGACGAGTTCCAACAGCTCCAGCGTCCGGGCGCGCGCCTTCTCGCCGCGCAGGCCCTTGTGCAGTTCGAGGATCTCGCCGATCTGCCGCTCGATCGGGTGCAGCGGGTTGAGCGAGGTCATCGGCTCCTGGAACACCATGGTGATGTCGTTGCCGCGCACCTTGCGCATCGCGTCCTCGTCGGCTGCGATCAGGTCCTGCCCGTTGAACATGACCTTGCCGGAAGGGTGATGCGCCGCCGGATAATTCAGGAGCTTCAGGATCGACAAAGCCGAGACCGATTTGCCCGAGCCGGATTCGCCGACCAGCGCCAAGGTCTCGCCCTTGGCGATCGAGAAGGAGACATGGTCGACCGCGAGCGTCTCTCGCCCGCCCTGGCGGAAGGCGACGGAGAGGTCTTCGACGGAAAGCAGCGGCGCGGTCATGCGAAGGTCTTCCGCGGGTCGAAGGCGTCGCGCACCGCTTCGCCGATGAAGATCAGCAGCGACAGCATCAATGCAATCACGGCGAAGCCGGAGAGGCCGAGCCAGGGCGCCTGAAGGTTCGCCTTGCCCTGCGCCAGCAACTCGCCAAGCGAGGGCGAGCCCGGCGGCAGGCCGAAGCCGAGGAAGTCGAGCGATGTCAGCGTGGTGATCGAGCCGTTGAGGATAAAGGGCAGGAAGGTCAGCGTCGCCACCATCGCGTTGGGCAGGAGATGCCGGACCATGATCGTGCGATTGGAAAGCCCGAGCGCGCGCGCCGCCCGCACATATTCGAAGTTGCGCGCCCGCAGGAACTCGGCCCGCACCACGCCGACCAGCGCCACCCAGGAGAACAGCAGGAGGATGCCGAGCAGCACGAAGAAGCTCGGCGTGATGATGGCGGCCACGATGATCAGCAGGTAAAGCGCGGGGATAGAGGTCCAGATCTCGATCAGCCGCTGGAAGATCAGGTCGGTCCAGCCGCCGAAATAGCCCTGGATGGCGCCGGCGGCGATGCCGATCACCGAGGAGAAGGCGCACAGGATCAGCCCGAACAGCACCGAGATGCGGAAGCCGTAGATCAATCGCGCGACCACGTCGCGGCCCTGGTCGTCGGTGCCGAGCCAGTTCCATTCGAGGTCGCGGCAGGTGGAGCCACCTGTGCGCTGCGCGATCGGCTTGCACTGCTCGTCCTTGAGCATCCAGGTCGGCGGGGCCGGGGCGGGGACGGGCAGGTCGAGATTATGCGTGCGGTAGGAGTAGCGGATCGGCGGCCAGATCGCGAAGCCGTTGGCGGCGATCTCCTTGGCGATCACCGGGTCGCGGTAATCGGTGGTGGCGAGGAAGCCGCCGAACTTCTCCTCCGGATAGTTCATCGCGACCGGGAACAGCCATTCGCCCTTGTAGCGCACGGCCAGCGGCTGGTCGTTGGCGATGAACTCCGCGACCAGCGAGAGCAGGAACAGGGCGAGGAAGAGCCAGAGCGACCACCAGCCGCGCCGGTTGGCCTTGAAGTTGTTCAGCCGGCGCCGGTTGATCGGCGAGAGCTTGAGCCAGCCCTGTTTCGCCTCGGCCGGCGCGAGCGGAATGTCGCTGCGCAGGGCCGCGGGCGGGGCATCGATCAGCGCGTCGCTCATGCTCACGCCTCCCGGCTTTCGAAGTCGATGCGGGGATCGACCCAGCTATAGGTCAGGTCGGTGATCAGGTGCACGACGAGGCCGATCAGCGAGAAGATGTAGAGATTGGCGAAGACGACGGGATAGTCGCGGTTGACGATCGCCTCGAAGGAGAGAAGCCCGAGCCCGTCGAGCGAGAAGATCGTCTCGATCAGCAGCGAGCCGGCGAAGAGCGCGTGCACGAAGGCGCCGGGGAAGCCGGCGATGACGATCAGCATGGCATTGCGGAAGACATGGCCGTAGAGCACGCCGCGTTCCGACAGCCCCTTCATCCGCGCGGTCAGCACGTACTGCTTCCGGATCTCGTCGAGGAAGGAGTTCTTGGTCAGCAGCGTCGAGGTCGCGAAGGCACCGAGCGCCATCGCCAGTACCGGCAGCGTGATGTGCCAGAGATAGTCCTTGGCTTTGCCGAAGAGGCTGAGCTCGGACCAGTTGTCCGAGGTCAGGCCCCTGAGCGGAAAGATCTGCCAGAAGGAGCCGCCGGCGAAGAGCACGATCAGCAGGATGGCGAAGAGGAAGCTTGGGATCGCGTAGCCGACGATGACGACGGCGCTGGTCCAGGTGTCGAAGCGCGATCCCTCCTTCACCGCCTTGCGGATGCCGAGCGGGATGGAGATGGCGTAGGAGATCAGCGTCATCCACAGGCCGAGCGTGATCGAGACCGGCAGCTTCTCCTTGATGAGCTGCAGCACCGGCGCATCGCGGAAATAGCTGCGGCCGAAATCGAAGCGGGCGTAGTCGCCGAGCATCTTCAGGAAGCGCTCATGCGCTGGTTTGTCGAAGCCGAACTGCTTCTCCAGCTCCTTGATGAAGGCGGGGTCGAGCCCCTGCGCGCCGCGATAGGCGGAGGCCTCGCCCTGCGCCCCGGCATCGCCCATCTGGCCGCCGCCGACGCGGTCGGACGCGCCGCTGTTTGGGTTCTGGAGCTGCGAAATCACGCGCTCGACCGGGCCGCCCGGCGCGAACTGCACGATGACGAAGGAGACGAGCAGGATGCCGAACAGCGTCGGCACCATGAGCGCGAGGCGCCGGGCGATATAGCTCAGCATGGGGCTCCGCCGTCATTCCGGGGCAGGCCGCAGGCCTGAGCCCGGAATCCAGAACCGACACCCTTCATCAAGAAGCCGAAACCGTTTGCGTCCCGTCGATCAGTGACATTGGTTCTGGGTTCCGGGCTCTTCGCTTCGCGAAGCCCCGGAATGACGGCGAGTGTCCGCACCATCACGCCTTTCCGATCCGCTTGGCCTTCTCGGCGTCGTACCACCAGATCGCGGGAGCGCCGGAGGAGAATTTCGGCTTGGTCTGCGGCCGGTCGTACATGTCCCAATAGGCCAGCCATTCCTCGTCGTTCCACCACATCGGAATCCAGTAGCGCCCGGCGCGAAGCAGTCTGTCGAGGCATTTCGCGGCGACGACGACCTCGGCGTAGCTGTGCGCCTGGCCGATCCTCTCGATCATCGCGTCGATGGCGGGGCTGGAGATGCCGGCGGCATTGCGCGACCCCCTCGTCTTGGCCGCTTCCGAACCGAACACGACGCGCAGCGTGTCGCTGGGGATCGCGCTGCCGCTGAGCGCGCGGCTGATGATGTCGAAGTCGAATTCATCGATTCGACGCTGATACTGGGCGGGGTCGACGAGGCGCGAGGTCGCGTTGATGCCGAGGCGCTTGAGATTGGCCTGGAAGGGCTGCGTGTGCGGCTGCAGGGCCGGGTTGGAATCGAGGAACTCGATCTCGAAGGGCTGGCCGTTCGGCAGCTTCAGCACATTGCCGTCGCGCTTGCAGCCGGCGGCGCGCAGCATCTCGTCGGCCTTGCGCAGCAGGTTGCGGTCGCTGCCCGAGCCGTCCGAGACCGGCGGCAGGAAGGGCTCGCCGAAGACCTCGTCCGGCACCTTGCCGCGGAAGGGCTCCAGCAGGGCCAGCTCCTCCGGCGAGGGCTTGCCGACCGCCTTGGAATCAGAGTTCTCGAAATAGGACGTCATGCGCTCATAGGAGCCGAACATGATGGTCTTGCGCGTCCATTCGAAGTCGAAGGCCAGCCCCAGAGCCTCGCGAATGCGCGGATCGGCGAATTTCTCGCGCCTGGTGTTGTAGATCCAGCCCTGCGAACCGACCGGCTCGGTCTTCGGCAGCGCCTCCTTCTTGACCTTGCCCTCGTGCAGCGCCGGGAAATCGTAGCCCGTCGCCCAGATGCGAGAGGTGAACTCTTCCTGGAAAGTGATGACGCCGCTCTTGAACGCCTCGAACGCCACCTGCCGGTCGCGGAAATATTCCCAGCGCACCCGGTCGAAATTGTTGGTGCCGATATTCACCGGCAGATCCTTGCCCCAATAATCCGGCACCCGCTCGAACTCGATGAAGCGGCCCTGCTCGAAGCGCCCGACCTTGTAGGCGCCCGAGCCCAGCGGCGGTTCCAGGGTCGAGGCGCTGAAATCCCGCGTCGACCAGTATTTTTCCGAGAACACCGGCAGGCCGGCGACGACGAGGTGGAGGTCGCGGCTGCGCTTGGCTGAGAGTTTTACCACGAGGATATCGTCGCTCTCGGCCTCGGACGAGACGAGTTCGTTCAGGATCAGCCGGAAGGAAGGATGGCCCTTCGCCTTGAGGATGTTCATCGAGAAGGCGGCGTCGCGCGCCGTCACCCGCGCGCCGTCATGGAAGCGCGCCTCGGGCCGCAGGCGGAAGCGATAGGTCAGCTTGTCCGGCGAGACGGCGACACTCTTCGCCAGCAGCCCGTAGAGGGAGCCCGGCTCGTCGCCGGAACCGGCCATCAGGCTGTCGAAGCAGGCATCCATGCCGGCCGCGCCATCGCCCTGGAGCACGAAGGTGTTAAGCGTGTTGAATGTGTCGAAGCTCTGGTTGCCGCCGGCCCGCTTGATCTGGACGGTGAGCAGGCCACCTTTCGGGGCCTTGGGGTTCACATAGGCGAAATGCGGAAAGTCCGGCGGCAGTGCGAGTTCGCCGAAGGTCGAGAGCCCATGCGACTCGGCATCCTGCGCCAGCGCCGCTCCGGGAAGGCCGGGCAGGGCGCCCGCGACAGTCGCGGCACCTGCGGCTTCCAGCAACCTGCGGCGTGTGATGCGCATCGCCATCGTTTCGCGTCTCCCGTCTGATTCGCAGCCTTCCTATCTCGCCCGCGCGGCTGGATACGGCAATGGCCGGCAAGGATGGGCAAGGATCGGATTGTGCGGGCAAGCCGAAGGCGGGAGCAAGGCGTGGCCAAACAAAAAGCCGGGCAAAAGCCCGGCTTGTCAGCAGCGAATGGTCGCAGTGCCCGGCCGCTCAGGGCTTCGGCAGCGGCTTCGGCGCGTCCGCCAGAGTGTTGAGATAGGCGACCACGTCGGCGCGGGTCTCGGGCTTGCTGATGCCGGCGAAGGCCATCGCGGTGCCGGGCACATAGGCCTTCGGGTTCTTCAGGAAGTGGTCGAGAGCGTCGGCGTCCCAGCTCTTGTCGTTGCGGCCCTTCATCGCGGCCGAATAGCCGAAGCCCGCGACCGAGCCTTCGCTGCGGCCATAAACGTCGAAGAGATGCGGGCCGACCTTGTTGGCGCCCCCCTTCTCGAAGGTATGGCAGGCCTTGCAGGCGCCGGTGGCCTTCTCGCCCTTGGCCGGGTCGGCCTTGGCGAGGCGCACCGCGATCGGCTCCTCGGCTGCAGCCGCAGCGGCGCCACCGCCTGCGGCGGCCGGCTCTTCGCTCGGCAGATCGAAGCCGGTCACGGCAGGCTTCTTCGGCGCGAAGACGATGCCCGCCGCCATGTTGAGGCTCATCACGACAAGCAGCGTGGAGAGAACCGCGCCGGCGATCTTGTTGGCTTCGATATTCATCGTATCCGAACCTTGGTGCCCTCCGCGGCCGAAGCCCGGGAGACGAGATAGCGCATAGCCGAAGTCTCGAAAGCCTCCAGCCTCCGCCGTTGCTTAACCGCTTTGCGCGCTTCATTGCAACTCGTATAAGCACGCTCCGCTTTGAGACTTTTTGACGCCGCCCGCCGCGATCTGCGGCCCTCCAGCCGAGCCCACCCGGAAACATGTCGAATCCGCTGATCCTGATCCCCGCCCGCATGCAGGCGACGCGCCTGCCCGGCAAGCCGCTCGCCGACATCAACGGCGAGCCGATGATCGTGCATGTCTGGCGCCGGGCCGTCGAAGCTGGCGTGGGAGATGTCGCGGTGGCGACCGACACGCCTGAGATCGCCGCCGCCATCGAGGCGGCCGGCGGCAAGGCGGTGATGACCAGCGCCGACCACCAGACGGGTTCGGACCGCATCAAGGAAGCCGCCGACATCCTGGACCCGCAGCGGCGCTACGACATCATCGTCAACGTCCAGGGCGATTTCCCGACGCTGGAGCCGTCTGCGATCGCCGCCGCGGTGAAGCCGCTTGCCGATCCGGCTGTGGATATCGCGACGCTTGCAGGCGTGATCACCGACGAGGAGGAGAAGACGGCGCCGAGCGTCGTGAAGCTCATCGGCAGCGAGATCGCTCCCGGCCATATGCGTGCGCTTTACTTTACGCGCGCGACCGCGCCGGCGGGCGAGGGGCCGCTCTACCATCATGTCGGTCTCTATGCCTATCGCCGCGCCGCGCTCGACCGCTTCGTCAGCCTGCCGCAGTCGCCGCTCGAGCTGCGCGAGAAGCTTGAACAGCTGCGCGCGCTCGAAGACGGCATGCGCATCGACGTCATGGTCATCGACCACGTGCCGCGTGGCGTCGATACACCGCCCGATCTCGATCGCGCCCGCGCGATCCTGAAGTCCCGTTGAGGAGCCTGAGCGTCCAATGTCCTTCGTCGTATCCTACCAGGGTGAGCCCGGAGCCTTCTCTTCCCAGGCGGCTCTCCAGGTGTTTCCGGACTGTGAGCTCCTGCCCTGCGCCACCTTCGAGGATGCGCTCGCCGCGGTCAGCGACGGCAAGGCGCGCTATGGCATGATCCCGATCGACAATTCGATCGCCGGCCGCGTCGCCGACATCCACCATCTGCTGCCGCGCTCGGGCCTGCACATCATCGGCGAGCATTTCCTGCCGATCCGCTTTCACCTGATGGGCGTTCCGGGCGCGACGCTGGCGACGATCCAGACGGTGCAGAGCCATATCCACGCGCTCGGCCAGTGCCGGAAGATCATCCGCAAGCTGGGCCTCAAGGCCGAGGTCGCGGCCGATACGGCCGGCTCCGCCCGCCAGGTCGCGGAAGCTGGCGACGTCACCCGCGCGGCGATCGCCCCGCGCATCGCGGCGGAGGTCTACGGGCTCGATATCCTGATGGAGGACATCGAGGACGAGAAGCACAACACCACTCGCTTCGTCGTGCTCTCGAAATATCCGGAATATGCCCGCCAGGGCGTCGGCAAGACGGTGACGACGCTGATGTTCCGCGTCCGCAACATTCCCGCCGCCCTCTACAAGGCGATGGGCGGTTTCGCCACCAACGGCGTCAATATGACGAAGCTGGAAAGCTACATGGTCGACGGCCTTTTCGCCGCGACCATGTTCTATGCCGATGTCGAGGGGCATCCCGACGATCCGGCGCTCCGGCGCGCGCTCGATGAGCTCTCCTACTTCTCCAAGGAGATGAAGATCATGGGCGTCTATCCCGCCAACGAGTTCCGCTCGACGATCGAGGAAGCCGCCGAGTAAGGCGCTGCCGACGGGTTGCCAGGCCGCGGCGGCGCCCGCCGATCAGCGGGCGAGGCCGTCCTCGATCGCCGCACGCGCGGCAATGAAGGCGGCCGCATGTTCCGGTGTGGCGCCTTGCTGCTGTTCGAGCAGGAGCAGCGCCGTCTCGTAGATCTCCCGGATATCCGCCGGCGTCAGCACGCGCTTGTGGAGAAGGCAGCGCAGCAGTGCCGCCGTGGTGGTCGAGGCGACGAGATGGCCGGCCGCCATCCCGTCCGCGGAAGTCTGGCGCATGGCCATCACTGCCCCGACGTCTGGAGCGCTTCGGGCACGTCATAGCCCTCGGCCGTATAGCTGTTGATCTTGTTGCGCAGCGTGCGGATGGCGATGCCGAGCAGACCGGCGGCATGAGTACGGTTGCCACCGGTTTCGCGCAGCGTGGCGAGAATCAGATCACGTTCGACGTCGGCGACAGGCAGGCCGACGAGTTGCTCCACGATAGCCTGTTCAGGATCGAGGTTATGCATGGTCGCGGTCCTTTCCGAGCCCCCCGGAAGCCCTATCGACCATGCAAGGGGGCGCCCTTGATGGTTAAGGAGTGGTAAAGACAAGGTGCCTAAGAGCCGGCGTGGTCGCCGAAGCGTCCGCTTCGCTCGTCGCGCCCGGCGTCAAATCCGCCTGAAACCGGCCTTACCAGGGGCGTGGCCCCTCCATCGTCGAGACATGGGCCGAGACGACTTTCCAGCCCTGATCGGGGAAGCGCACCCAGGTCTGGCTCTGGCGGCCGACCACCTCGCGCCCGCGCACCTTGAATTCGAGGTTCACCGTGGCAAGGTCGCGGCCGAGCGTCAGGATCTCCAGCCGAATCCGCTTCTCCTTGATACCCGGCCCCGGCGGACGGGCGACGCGATGGGCATGGATTTCGGAGAAGCCGTAGCCGTTCTCTCCCAGCGCATAGCGGATCGTGTGCGGGCTGTTCCAGAAGGACGCGTCGAGTACATCGACGTCCTTGTCGACCAGCGCCTGCTCGTAGCGCTCGAACAGGGCGCTGATCTCGGCGACGATTTCGGGCAGGTTCGGGGTCAAGTCGGTCACGCGATAGCTTCCATGGCTTGGGCGACGGCGATCAGGCTGGCGTCGGTGCCGCGCCCGCCGATGATCGAGAGGCCGACCGGCGCGCCGTCGATCGTCGCGCCGGGCAGGCTAACCTGCGGCGAGCCGGTCAGGCCGCCTTGGGCGCAAAGGCAGGTGATGCGGTCTCGCATCGGCTGCAGAACAGGCGTGGAGAGGCCGCGCAAGGGCGCGGGAAACGGCGTGGTCGGCAGGCAGAGAATGGTGCCGGGTGGCAGCAGGTGGCGAAGCCGCGCCCTTGCCTCCTCGCGCATCAGCGCCGCCCAGTTGCGCTCGCTCGCCGGAACCTGGGAGCCCGCGATCAGCCCGGCAACGACGCTGAAGGCCATGCGCGGATTGTGCTGCTCGATCCAGGGCTTGAAGGTCTGCCAGGCTTCGACCGGCTGCAGGCTGCGCTGCGCCCGCGCCCAGACCGAGAGGCCCTGCGGGGCCATGATCTCCTCGCGCCCCGGCCCGACGATCCGTTCGAGCTTCTCGACCATCGGCCGCAACGCGGCGCCGACTTCGGGATCGGCGAAGGCGAAGGCATCGACCGCGATGAGCAGCTTCGTCGGCAGCGGCCCCGGCTTCTCGCCGAGCAAGACAGTACCGACCCGCGCGAAGGTCTCGGCGTCGCGTGCGAACCAGCCGACCGTGTCCGAGCTCGGCGCCTGCGGCATCAACCCTGTCAGGTCGAGCCGGCCATGCGTCGGCCTGATGCCATAGAGGCCGCAGAAGCTCGACGGCACGCGCATGGAACCGCCGGTATCCGTGCCCAGCGCGGTGTCGCACAAGCCCGCGGCAACGGCTGCGGCCGAGCCTGAGGACGAGCCGCCCGGCACCCGATCGGGCGCGGCGCTGTTGAGCGGTGTGCCGTCGAAGGCGTTCTCGCCGAGGATGCCGAGCGAAACCTCGTCCGTGATCGTCTTGCCGATCAGGTCGGCGCCGGCGTCGAGCAGCGTCTGCACGACCGAGGCGTGGCGCTCCGGGATGGGATTCGCCTTGGCCCAGTCATGGTTGCCGCCGCCGGTCGGCACTCCGGCCACGTCGAACAAATCCTTGACCGCGAAGGTTAATCCCGACAGCGGACCACCGGGACGGCCGGCAAGGCGGGCGCGGGGCCCGGGAACGAAGGCGTTGGCCGGGTCCGTCATTCAAGGCTCCGCAAAGGCTGGTCTTCAGTGGGATGGCGCAATGCGCGCGGTGCGTCAGATACGCTCGCCCTCGAGCGCCCAGGCTCGCACCAGCGTATTGGCGATGGCGATGTGCTGCGGGCATGCGAGACCGTCCGGGTGCTCGCCGTTCAGCATCTGCAGCACTTCCTCGCGCGGGAACCAGCGCCCGGCTTCCAGCTCGGTCATGTCGAGCGTGATCTCGTCGCCGAGCGCCTCGGCGATGCAGCCGATCATGATCGAGGAGGGGAAGGGCCAGGGCTGCGAGGCGATGTAGCGGACGGCGCCGACCCTGAGGCCAGCCTCCTCCCAGCTTTCGCGCCGGACGGCGTCCTCGAGCGTCTCGCCCGGCTCGACGAACCCGGCGATGCAGGAATACATGCCCGGTGCGAAGCGGGCCTGCCGGGCCAGCAGGCAGGCATCGCCGCGCGTCACCAGCATGATCACGACGGGATCGGTGCGCGGGAAGTGCATCGCGCCGCAGGCGGTGCATTCGCGCCGCCAGCCCGAGGCGCCGGCCACGGTCGGCCCGCCGCATTGCGCGCAGAAATGGTGGCGGGCATGCCAGTCGAGCACGGCCTTGGCCTCGCCGAGCGGCCCGACCTCGTCCTCCGGCACGATGTGCTTGAGCGCGACCGAGCGCAGATCGGTCAGCAGCAGCTCGGGCCGCTCCTTCAAGGGCTCGATCAGGGCCTTGTCGAGCAGGCGGGCGAAGCGTGGCGTGCCGTCCTCGGTCATACCGAGGAAGATTTCCTCGGCGGCAGGGCCGAGCATCTCGGTCTCGCCATGGCTGAACCAGACCGAGAAGGCGTCGCCGTCGAGGCGCTTGAGAATCGGCGTTTCGCCGGCCACGGCCACGATGCGCGTGTCCGAACGGTGGCGGAGCGCCGTCACCGCGTCGGGCTTGCTGCGCAAATCCTCGCGCCGGTCGAGCCGGTTGATCGCGAACCCGGTCTGGGAGGAGCGTTCGCGGCGGGCGGGAGCGTCGTTCATGACTCGGGTCTAGACCCGCTCAGCCCCGCCGCGCAAGCGCGTCTCACGCCTGCCCGCGCCCGCGCAGGAGATGGATGATGCCGGAGAAATCCGTGCCACCTTCGCCCCAGGCATTGTGCAGCCCGAAAAGCTGTGCCGCGGCAGCACCGAGCGGCGTCGAGGCGCCGGCTGCCTGCGCCGCTTCCTGCGACAGCTTCAGGTCCTTCAGCATCAGCGCCGAGGCGAAGCCCGGCTTGTAGTCGTTGTTGGCGGGCGAGGTCGGCACCGGGCCCGGCACCGGGCAATAGGTCGTCAGCGACCAGCATTGGCCCGACGAGGTCGAGGCGACATCGAACAGTGCCTGATGCGACAGGCCGAGCTTCTCGGCCAGCACGAAGGCCTCGGAGACGCCGATCATCGAGATGCCGAGGATCATGTTGTTGCAGATCTTGGCGGCCTGTCCGTTGCCGGCGCCGCCGCAATGCACGATCTTGCGGCCCATCTTGGCGAGGATCGGCCCGCCCTGTCCGAACGCTTCTTCCGTCCCGCCGACCATGAAGGTCAGCGTCGCGCCCTTGGCACCGCCGGTGCCGCCCGAGACCGGGGCATCCAGCGAGAGGCAGCCATGGTCGCCAGCGAGCGCATGCGCCTTGCGCGCGCTCTCGACGTCGATGGTCGAGGAATCGATCAGCAGCGTGCCGGGCTTCACCGCCGGCAGGATATCGGCCCAGACCGAGAGCACATGCTTGCCGGCCGGCAGCATGGTGACGATGACCTCGGCATCCGCGACCGCGTCCTTGGCCGAATCCGCGATCCCGACTCCCATCTCCGCGGCGGCATCCTTAGACGCCTGCACGAGATCGAAAGCTTTGACGCTGTGCCCGGCCTTGACGAGGTTGCCGGCCATCGGGCCGCCCATGTTGCCGAGGCCGATGAAGGCGATGTTGGTCATGCTGCGTTTCCTCTCGTCGTTCTTGGTGCCATCTCGGATTGCTCGAAGAGCAGGCCCGAGACCGTCATCAGAAAAAAGCGCTTTCTCGTCTTGCGATCGCGGATTGCCGTTCGGCGTCAATTCCCTTTCGCCCGCCCGACCAGCCCGCGCGCCACGATCATCCGCATCACCTCGTTGGTGCCTTCGAGGATCTGGTGGACGCGCAGGTCGCGGACGATCTTCTCGATGCCGTAATCGGCGAGATAGCCGTAGCCGCCATGGATCTGCAGGGCGTCGTTGGCGACGTCGAAGCCGGTATCGGTGGCGATGCGCTTGGCCATGGCGCAGAGCTTGGTCGCGTCCGGCGCCTTGGCGTCGAGCGCCGAGGCCGCGCGCCACAGCAAGGTGCGGGCCGCTTCCAGCTCGGTCGCCATGTCGGCGAGCTTGAACTGCAGCGCCTGGAAATCGGCGATGGCCGAGCCGAAGGCCTTGCGTTCCTTGGCATAGGCGATGGCCTTGTCGAGTGCGCCCTGCGCGCCGCCGATCGAGCAGGCGCCGATATTGAGCCGCCCGCCGTCCAGGCCGGCCATGGCGATCTTGAAGCCGATCCCTTCCGGGCCGAGCCGGTTCGCCACAGGCACGCGGCAATTCTCCAGGATCACCGCCCGGGTCGGCTGGGCGTTCCAGCCCATCTTCTTCTCGTTGGCGCCGAAGGAGAGGCCGGGCGTGTCCTTCTCGACGACGAGGGTCGAGATGCCCGAGGGGCCGGGTTCGCCGGTGCGCGCCATCACGACGTAGATGTCGGAGACGCCGGCGCCGGAGATGAACTGCTTCTGCCCGTCGAGGACGTAATGGTCGCCGTCGAGCGTGGCCTTGGTCTTCAGCGCGGCGGCGTCGGAGCCGGCGCCGGGCTCGGTCAGGCAATAGCTGGCGAGGTGCTCCATCGTGCACAGTTTCGGCAGGAAGCGCTGCCGCTGCTCATCGGAGCCGTAGCGGTCGATCATCCAGGCGCACATGTTGTGGATCGAGATATAGGCCGCGACCGTCGGGCAGCCGGTCGACAGCGCTTCGAAGATCAGGGCGGCGTCGAGGCGCGAGAGGCCGGAGCCGCCGACATCCTCCTGAATATAGATGCCGCCCATGCCGAGCGCCGCGGCCGCGCGCATCTCATCGACCGGGAAATGTTTCTCCTCGTCCCAGCGCATTGCATGGGGGGCGAGCGCATCAGCGGCGAAATCCTGCGCCATGTCGCGGATGGCGATCTGGTCTTCGGTCAGGGAAAACGGGCTCAAGGCTGGCGCTCCTGAAGGCTGGGAGCCGTCCGTTGCGGCTTCGGCGATACGATCTGCCGACGCTCGGGATAGGCTCCGTCATAGGGTCCGGTGCGGCCGCGATGGGGCGAGCGCGGCGCGTCGAGTGCGATGAAGTCGTCGGGAGCGGGCGGCTCGCCCGGCTTGCCGACGAAGACGCGCGGTCCGCGATCCGTCACCACCACGTCGCCATAGGCGAGGTCGTCGCGGCTGATGAAGCTCTCGACCGTCACGGGTAGGGAAGGCGGAGGCGGCAGGCTGGCCTCGCGCTCCCGCCTGATCCGATTGTCCTCGATCACCTGCCGGACATGCTCCTGGCTGCGCTGCCACATCGTCTCGATCCGGCCCTGCAGCAACTGGCGGCAGTGACGCTGCTGAGCTTCATCGAGCGTCATGTGCTCGATGAGCCCGGGTTCGCACGAAGCATCGTCGAACGGCGGCGAGGCTTCCGCCGCGGACGGCTGGGCCGGCGCGGGCAGCGTCGACCCGCAGAGGAGGGCGAGCGACGATGCGATGATGCGCAGCGATCGCTCCATGGCCTCCTCCGCCGGTGGCGCCGTCAGTTCATCGTCGGGATGACGAAGCTGGCGCCGTCCTTGATACCGCTCGGCCAGCGCGCGGTCACCGTCTTCGTCTTGGTATAGAAGCGGATCGAGTCCGGGCCGTGCTGGTTGAGATCGCCGAAGGAGGAGCGCTTCCAGCCGCCGAAGGTGTAGTAGGCGAGCGGAACCGGGATCGGCACGTTGATGCCGACCATGCCGACCTGCACCTTCGAGGCGAAATCGCGCGCGGCATCGCCGTCGCGGGTGTAGATCGCGGTGCCGTTGCCGTATTCGTGGTCGTTGGTGAGCTTCAGCGCCTCGTCATAGCTGTCGGCGCGCACGACCGACAGCACCGGCCCGAAGATCTCTTCCTTGTAGATGCGCATGTCCTTGGTGACGTTGTCGAACAGGCAGCCGCCGACATAGAAGCCGTTCTCGTAGCCCTGCATCCTGAAGCCGCGTCCGTCGACGGCGAGCGTCGCGCCTTCCTGCAAGCCGATGTCGACATAGGACTTGATCTTCTCCATCGCCGCCTTGGTGACGACGGGGCCGTAATCGGCCGTCAGATCGGTCGAAGGGCCGACCTTGAGGCTCTCGACGCGCGGGATCAGGCGCTTCACCAGCTCGTCGGCCGTGGCCTTGCCCACGGGAACCGCGACTGAGATCGCCATGCAGCGCTCGCCGGCGGAGCCGTAGCCGGCGCCGATCAGCGCGTCGACCGCCTGGTCCATGTCGGCGTCGGGCATGATGACCATGTGGTTCTTGGCGCCGCCGAAGCACTGCACGCGCTTACCATTGGCGCAGCCGCGGGCGTAGATGTACTCGGCGATCGGCGTCGAGCCGACGAAGCCGATGGCCTTGATCTCGGGATGGTCGAGGATGGCGTCGACCGCTTCCTTGTCGCCGTTGACGACGTTGAGGATGCCGGGAGGGCCGCCCGCCTCGATGAACAGTTCCGCCAGGCGCATCGGCACGCCCGGATCGCGCTCGGAGGGCTTCAGGATGAAGGCGTTGCCGCAGGCGATCGCGGGGCCGAGCTTCCAGAGCGGGATCATCGCCGGGAAGTTGAACGGCGTGATGCCGGCGACGACGCCGAGCGGCTGGCGCAGCGAATAGATGTCGATGCCGGGGCCTGCGCCGTCGGTGAACTCGCCCTTCATCAGGTTGGGGACGCCGAGCGAGAATTCGACGACCTCGACGCCGCGCTGGATGTCGCCCTTGGCGTCGGGAATGGTCTTGCCATGCTCGCGGGCGAGCAGCTCGGCCAGCTCGTCGTTGTTCTGGGCGATGAGGTCGAGGAACTTCATCAGCACGCGGGCGCGGCGCTGCGGGTTGACGGCTGCCCATTTCGGCTGCGCTTCCGCCGCGTTCTGCACGGCGGCGTCGAGTTCGGCGGTGGAGGCGAGGGCGACCTTGCCGATCACGCTGCCGTCCATCGGCTGGAAGATGTCGGAGCTGCGCCCCGAGGTGCCGGCGACCTGCTTGCCGCCGATGAAATGTCCGACCTGACGCATCGCGCCCTCCCTACGAATTGGTGGTGCTGTGATCTTGCCGACTCCCTACCATTCTCGTTTGTGCACGGCTATAGCGAGTGTTAAACGTCGGTCGTGCAAAAAAACAAATATGGGGAGGAGGCCTTGGAGCGCTTCGACTGGGACGATCTCCGTTTCTTTCTGGCTGTGGCGCGATCCGGGCGCCTGACGGCTGCGGCCCGCCGGCTTGGCGCCGATCATGCCACCGTTTCGCGCCGGATCACCTCGCTTGAGGAGGCACTGAAGGCCAAGCTCTTCGAGCGGCGCCCGCAGGGTTATACGCTGACCGCGCATGGCGAGCGCCTGCTCGCCAAGGCCGAGAGCATGGAGACCGAGGCGCTGGCGATCCAGAGCGATATCGGCGGGGCCGACATGGCTTTGTCAGGCACGGTCAGGATCGGGGCGCCCGATGGTTTCGGCACCGCCTTCCTGGCGCCGCGGCTGGCTGCCTTCGCAAGGTCCTATCCCGGGCTCGAAATCCAGCTCATCGCGATGCCCCGGCTGCTCTCGCTGTCGAAACGCGAGGCCGATGTCGCGATCACGCTGGCGCCCCCCAAGGAGGGCAAGGTCGTCGCCCGCAAGCTCTCGGACTATCGCCTCGGCCTCTACGGCTCGCCGGACTATCTCGCGTCGATGCCGCCGGTGACCAAGCCCGACGATCTCTTCGAGCATCGCATCGTCGGTTATATCGACGACCTGATCTTCACGCCCGAACTCGACTATCTCGACGAGGTCGCCAAGGGCTTGCGCGCCCATGTCCAGAGCTCGAGCGTCATCGCGCAGATGAATGCGGTGGTGGCCGGCGCCGGCATCGGCGTGATCCACCACTTCATGGCGGAGGGTGAGCCGCGCCTCGTGCCCGTGCTGCCCGAGACGGTGCAGATCACGCGCTCCTTCTGGCTGCTGGTGCATGCCGATCTGAAGGATGTGGCGCGGGTGCGCGCGATCGTCGACTTCGTCGTGCGCGAGGCGAAGGCGTCGCGTGCCTTGATGCTGGGCGAGCCGAGACAGGAGCAGCGCACTGCGGCCGAATAGCCCGCGGCGCAGCTTTTCCTCAGCCGCGGCGTGGCGGGTCGAGCGGCCGGCCGCTGCGATAGGCATCGAGGAAGCTCTCGGACGAGATCAGATCGGCAAGCGCCCGCAGCCCTTCCGCAACGCCGGGGCCGAGCGTCGCCTCGACCCGGCCATTGGCCTGAGCCCAATGCGAGACGGCCTGCTGCAGGCGCCCCTCGCCAGCCGGCGTCAAGACCGCCCGCTTGCTGCGGCGGTCCTCCAGATCGGCGTGCAGTGCGACCAGCCCGTCCCGCACCAATGGCCGCAATGCGTGGGTGAGGGCCGAGATCTGGATGAGCTGGCGGGCAGCGATCTCGTTGAGCGTCGGCCCCTTTCCGTCTTCCGTCAGGCCGTCGATGGCGACGAGCAGGCCGAACTGCGTCGCCTTCAGGCCGAGCGGCGCGATGGCATCGTCATAAATCTGGCCGAGCCGCCGGGTGGCGCGGCGCATGGCCGTGTTCGTGCAGACGAGCTGGAAGAACGTCTCCGGTATGTCCACGCAGCCGAACGGCGCCCCAGAATCTGGCTTCTTGTTCATGCCCCTAAAATGGTTGAGCACAACACTATTGAAAAGGGTCCGGGCCTCACCATTTCATTGAGCGCTCAACAAATAAGTTGAGTACTCAATGAAATGGAATTCCCTCATGAGCACGCCTTCCCATCGCAAGCTCGCCGTCGTCACCGGCGCATCCTCCGGTATCGGCGCCGTCTATGCCGACAGGCTGGCGGCGCGCGGCTATGATCTGCTGCTGATCGCCCGCCGGCGCGACCGGCTGGAGGAGGTGGCGGGGCGGATCGCCTCCGCCCATGGCCGCAACGCCGAAATCCTGGTCGCCGATCTCGGTGACGAGGCCGATCTCGCGCGCGTCGAGAAGGATCTGGCCGCCCGCGACGATATCGAGCTGCTGGTCAACAATGCCGGTATCGCCCGTTTCGCGCCGATCGCACAGGCGCCCGCCTCGGATTCGGCCGCGCAGATCGCCTTGAACATCGGCGCGCTGACGCGCCTGACCCATGCCGTGCTGCCGGGCTTCGTCGCGCGCAACCGCGGCACGCTCGTCAATATCGCCTCGATCCTGAGCCTTCATTCGCTGCCGCACAGCGCGGTCTATAGCGGCACGAAGGCCTATGTCCTCGCTTTCACCCGCGGCCTGCAGTCCGAGCTGGAAGGAACCGCCGTGAAGGTCCAGAGCGTCCATCCGCCGGCGACGGCGACCGAGATCTGGGAGCTGGCCGGCGTGCCCCTGGCGAGTTTCGACCCCGAGAAGATCATGACGACCGAAGGCATGGTGGACGCTGCGCTCGCCGGGCTTGCCGCCGGCGAGACGATCACCTGGCCGTCCGTTGGGGATGAAGCGCTCTGGGCCACGTTCGACGAGGCGCGCGCGACGCTGGTCGCCGCGTCGCAGACGAAGAATGCGGCGCCGCGCTACGCAGCCGCCTGACGCGATCGCGCTTTCGGCAGGTCGCCTCGCGGAGAGGCGGCTTGCCGGAGGCTCAGGCCGCGTCGGCGCAGACCCGGTTCCGGCCGCTCTGCTTGGCGGCGTAGAGCGCGCGATCCGCCCGGCCGAGACAGATATCGAGCTCGTCCTCCGGGCCGATCGTGGCGACGCCGAGCGAAACCGTGAGCGCCAGCGTGTCCTCGCCCAGCTTCACCGTTTCGCGGGCGATGGCTTCCCGGATGTCGTCGCAGAGCCGCGTCGCTTCAGCGAGATCTGCGCCGGGGAACAGGATGGCGAACTCCTCGCCGCCGACCCGGGCGAGAAGGTTGAAGCCGCGCTCGGCCGAGACGCTCAGGCTGCGCGCGACCGCCGTCAGCGCCCTGTCGCCGCCATCATGGCCGTAGCGGTCATTCAGGCGCTTGAAATGGTCGATGTCGAGGATGGCGATCGAGACCGGCACCCCCATCTCGCGCGCTTCTTCGACGAGCTTGCGGCCGCGCTCGAAGAAGTGTCGGCGATTGAACAGCCCGGTCAGGAAGTCGCGCGCCGCAAGGTCCTGCAGCTGCTTGAGCTGCGTCAGCGTCTCGACATTCGAGGCGATGCGGCATTGCAGCTCCTCGAGCACGAAGGGGCGTGAGACGAAGTCGTGCGCGCCCGCTTTCAGGAAGCCGGCCGAGGTCGTCCGATCCGTCGAGGACGAGATGCCGAGCAGCCGGACCTGCGGATGGCGGCGACGGATGCGGTGCGCCAGTTCGAAGCCGTCCATGTCGGGCATGTAGTAGTCGCTGACCACGAGCTGGATGTCCGGGTTCGCGTCCAGGATCGTCAGCGCCTCCTGCCCGGAGCCGGCCTCGACCACCGCATATTGCTGGATCGACAGCATGCGGGCGAGCACCTTGCGGGTCGTGCGTGTGTCGTCGACGACGAGGATGCGGGTGTTGCGGTTGTTCAGCGCGCGCTTGACCGTGTTGACGAGATTGCTGAGCGCGAATTCATTGTCCTTCAGGACGTAGTCGATGACCTCCCGCTCCATGATCCGCCCGCGCGTGGCGAGATCGAAGGTAGCGGTGAACACGACGGACGGGATGCCGTGGGTGACGGTCCAGTCCAGCGCCTCGCCGCGCGGCGCATCGGGCAGGTTGAGGTCGACGACGGCGATCGCATAGGCGCCGGGCGCCGCGACGATGATCTCGCTCAGATCCTTGAGGGAGCCGCAGGTCGTGACGGGCAGCCCGGTCTCCGCTTGGAGGAACTGCCGCAGCGCCAGCGAGAAGGTTCGGGAGTCCTCGATGACGAGAATCCTGCGGTCGTCGGCTGTCGGTTCTTGTCTGGTCTGAAGCATCGTAAGGGCACCCATGCTGCATCTAGGGCGTCCCCGAGCTTAATTTTTCGTCACGGCCAAACCGCCGCGATCTGCCTCCCGGTGGCGCGGTCTAGAGCCGCCAGGGCAGGATGTTCTGCGGCAGATGGCGTCCGAGCAGATCGAGGATCAGCATCGCGACCAGGATGATGGTGGATGCGCTGATGGCGACGGCGGCGGCCTCGCCGGCAAGACCCGCTTCCTTCAGGCTGAAGAGCACGACACCGAGCGTCTCCGTACCGGAGGACCAGAGCAGGGCCGAGACGGTGAGCTCGTTGAAAGCGACGAGGAAGACCATCAGCGCCGACACCGCTGCCGCAGGCGCCAGGATCGGCGCGACGATGAAGCGCAGCATCTGCCAGAGATTGGCGCCGTCGAGCTTGGCCGCCTCCTCGTGATGCGCCTCGATCTGGGCCATGGCCGCGACGGGCGCCTTCAGTGCCAGCGGCAGGAAGCGCGCGAGATAGGCGAAGAGGATGATGAAGGGCGTGCCGTAGATGCTGACGCCGATCAGCGGCAGCGGCTTCAGGAAGATCAGGATGCAGGCGATGGCCAGCACCACGCCCGGCAAGGCATAGGGCAATTCGATCATCAGCTCGACCGGGCGCCTCAGCTTGCCGAGCCGCCTTTCGAGGGCATAAGCGAAGGCGATCGCAAGGAAGGCCAGGATCAGTGCTGCGGCGCAGGCGAAGAGCAGCGAGTTGCGGAAGGCGCGCATCGTCACGGCCTGCCGCAGCAGCACCTCGGTGAATTTGTCGAAGGTCAGTGTCTGCCAGGACAGCGCGACGCCGAGCGCTGGCGTCAGCGCCTCGCTGAGAAGGGCGATGAGCGGCAGGCCGAGCTTCAGCGCCAGCAGCAGCCAGAGCCCGCCCGCGACGAATGGGCGCGCGGAGCCGAGCACCCAGTACGGTTCGAGCGGCCGTTCGATCTCGACCTTGCCGCGCTGGCGGCTGGCGACGAGCGTTCCCGCAATGATGCCGAGCGCCGCCACGACACCGACCAGCACCGCAAGCGCCGCCGTTTCTCCGAGGCTCGACGGGCCGAAGCTCGACAGCCGGCGGTAGATCAGCGTCGGCAGCGTCAGATAGTTCACAGGCAGGCCGAGCAAGGCGGGGATGCCGAAATTGCCGACACCGGCGACGAAGGCGATGAGCCCGGCGGCGACGATCTGCGGCCGCAGCACGGGAATGACGATGCGGGCGGTGATGGTGGCGTTCGAGGCGCCTTCCATCTGCGCCGCCTCGATCAGCGATTGCGGGATGCTGCGCAGGCCGGTCCAGAGCGTGATCGCGACGAGCGGCGCATGGTGCAGGGCCATCACCAGGATGATGCCGCCGCGGCCCAGCAGCGGGTTCGGCGTGCCCGGCGCGGGCGCGAGTCCGATGAGCGACAGGATCGGCGAGTTCGGTGCGAGTAGGCTGAGGAAGGCGAGCGCCGCCACCTGCGGCGCGATCATCATCGAGAACACGAAGGCGAAGGCGAGCGGGCGCTTGCCCCGGACATCGGTGACGCCGAGCGTCAGCGCGACGATGCCGCCGACGACGAGCGCGCCGAGCGCGGAGAGGCAGGCCGTCTCGAGCGTATGCCAGGTGGCGTTGACGGCGGAGCGGCTTGCCATCTCGACGAAGGCAGCTTCCGGCGCGAACTGCCAGCCGGGCGCGAAGGCCGCGACGATCAAGCGGAAGAACGGCAGGCCGCCGAGCAGCAGCGCGACGGCGATGACGAGCGCCGGCAGGCCGAGGCCTTCCGGCAGCCGCAGGCGCGGAAGAAACGGGGCCGCGATGGCGGGCTCCCCCTTCCCGCTTCGGTCGATGGCCAGCGTCATTTCGCCGCCGGCCCCAGCATGGAATCGGGCATCACTCGAAGATCGAACTGAAGCGCTTGCGCGCCGCGGCCTCGTCGGCCAGCGCCTTGGCCGCGTCGAAGGACATCAGCTTGATCGCGCTGCGCGCCGGGTAGCCGGCCGGGAGCGCGACATCGGGATGAGCCGCGACATAGCCCTGCTTCAGGGCGAGTTCCTGCCCGTCCTTCGACAGCAGGAAGTCGATGAAGGCCTTGGCGGCTTCTGGGTTCTTGGTGCTCTTCAGGATCGCGACCGGCTCGCTGACGGCGGACACGCCCTCGCTCGGGAAGACGAACTCGACCGGCGCGCCCTTGGCCTTCTCGCGGATCGGCATGAAGTCGACGATCATGCCGTAGAGCTTCTCGCCGGTCGCGACCTGCCGCAGGATGTCGCCATTGGCGCCGGCAGCCAGCGTCCCGTTCTCCTTCAGCTTCTCGTAGAAGCTCCAGCCCTCCTTGAGGTTGCCCGTCAGCGTGATCGTGTGGATCAGCGCGGCGCCGGAGTTCAGCGGGCTCGGCATGGCGAGCTGGTTCTTCGCCTCAGCCTCGGTCAGGTCGGTCCAGCTCGTCGGCTTCATCCCGGCCTTGGTGTTGTAGACTATGCCGGTGGTGATCAGCTTGGTCGCGAACCACATCTTCTTGGGGTCGTGCACGCCGGCCGGATAGGCGGCGACGTCCGCCTTGTCATGGGCGAGCAGCCGGTCGTCCTTCTTGAGGCCTTCCATCGTCACTGAATCGGCGATGAGGAGGACGTCGGCCTGGGGGGCGCCGGCCTCGAACTCGGCCTTGAGCTTCGCCATGATGCGCGGCGTGCCGTCGCGGACGAAGGAGACATCGACTTTCGGATATTTCGCCTTGAAGGCGTCGATCGTCTGCTGCGCGTCGGTGTTCGGCTGGCTGGTGTAGAGGACCAGCTTGCCTTCGGCAGCCGAGGCCGCGGAGGGGGCGAGCGCGGTCGCCGCCAGGCCGGCTGCGAAGGTGAAGGCGCTCAAGGATTTGCGCTGCATGTGTGTCTCCGTCCGTCTTGGATCGCCTGTGCGAGATGGCGCAGCCGGTAGACCCCGTGCATGACAGTTCCATGAAGGCGGAGCTCCCAAACACCGGCTGCTGGCGCGTTCTCCGGGAGCTTCAAAAAATAGTATTTATAAGCGGGCCCCCGCTTGTTTCACGCGGGGCTTTTCGATTAGGCTCCCGGCAAGACGGTCAAAAACGTCGGATTAAAACGGTTTAAACGGGGAGGGTATGACATGAAACTGGTTCGGCATTTCGCCATGGGCACGGCGGTCGCGGCGGTGGTCGCCGGCTGGTCGGGTGCTGCCGCGGCGCAGGAAACGCTGACCGCCTGGTTCACCAAGGGCTTCTACAAGGGCGAGGACGACGCGCTGCTCGCAGTCGTCGACAAGTTCCAGAAGGCGACGGGCGTCAAGGTCGAGCTCTCGCTCTACGCGACCGAGGATTGCGTGACGAAATCGGTCGGCGCGGTCGATGCCGGCACGCCGCCCGACGTCGGTTTCTGCACCACCTATGATTTCCGCACGACCGGCAAATGGGCCTATGACGGCAAGCTCGAGGACGTCTCCGACGTGATCGAGCCGATGAAGTCGGAGTTCCAGCCGATGGCGCTCTCGACCACCTTCCTGATGAACGGCAAGGCCGGCAAGAAGTCGTATTACGCCTTCCCGGTCGAGCAGCAGATGATGCACATCACCTACTGGAAGGACATGCTGGAGGAGGCTGGCTTCAAGGAGGCCGATATCCCGAAGACCTGGGATGGCTACTGGGATTTCTGGTGCGACAAGGTGCAGGGCTCCATGCGCGCCAAGGGCAAGCGCATCTATGGCATCGGCCATCCGATGGGCATCGCCGCCTCCGACACCTTCTATTCCTTCCTGACCTTCGCAAACGCCTATAACGCCAAGGTCGTCGACGAGAACGGCAAGATCGTGCTCGACCAGCCCGAGAACAAGAAGGCGATGGTCGAGGCGGTTAAGTCCTACGCCAACATCTTCCAGCGCGGCTGCACGCCGCCGTCCTCGGTCAACTGGCTCGACCCGGACAACAACGTCGCCTTCCACAACCGCACCACCGTCGCCACGCACAACGCCACGATCTCGATCGCCGGCAAGCACATGGACGACATGAACAATCCCTCGCTCACGGCCGAGCAGCGGGCACAGGCCAAGAAGAACTACGAGGACAACATCCGCACGGCCGAGTTCCCGCTCAAGGCCGACGGCAGCAAGATGACCAACCTCGCCGCGGTCAAGACGGCGGTGATCTTCGCCGACGCCAAGAACAAGAAGCGCGCCAAGGAGTTCATGGCCTTCTTCATGAAGGACGAGAACCTGCGGCCCTTCGTCGAGGGTTCGGCCGGCCGCTGGGTGCCGACGACGCTTAAGGGCATCGAGGCGCCGTTCTGGTCCGACGGCAAGGACCCGCATCGCGCGGTCGTCTACAAGCAGTACAAGGACGGCACCGTGCCGTTCCAGTTCGTCTACAACTACAACTTCACGACCGTGAACGCCGAGAACGTCTGGGCCAAGGCCGTGAACCGCGTGGTTCAGGACAAGGTCCCGGCCGAGCAGGCCGTGGACGAGATGATCGCTCGTATCAAGCAGATCGCGGGCTAGGCATCGGCCCGAAAAGTGGAGCCCACTTTTCGGGGAAATCCGACGCCGGAACAAAGAGATGGATCGTCGGGGCGGATACGCCTGTCCGGCCCGACGATCTGAATCCCGCGCTCGTTTCGCTTGCTTCCTTTGTCCGCCGCGGCAATGCTTGCCGCGGCGGATCTTTCACCGGGTGACAATTCCAGGGAGAGTCCATGAGCACTGCCGCCATGACAGCGCCGCTTTCGGCACCGCGCGAGGATAAATCCGGCTTCACGCGTGACCGCGCGATGTGGGGCGCGATCATGCTGGCGCCCTATGTGCTCGTCTTTGCTGTGATGGTGGTCTATCCGGTGGCCTACGGCCTCTGGCTCGGCCTCAACTGGAATTCCTACAAGGCCCTCTTCGCCGATCCGATCTTCCTGCGCACCGTCGTCAACACGATCGTGTTCCTGTTCGTGGCGGTGAACCTGAAATTCCTCATCGCGCTGTTGCTGTCCGGCTTCTTCGTGCAGCAGCGCGCCTGGATCCGCATCGTGCTGGTGCTGTTCATCCTGCCCTGGGCGGTGCCGTCGATTCCGACGATCCTGTCCTTCCGGGTGATGCTGAACCCCGAGAACGGCATGGTGAACCAGCAGCTCTTCCAGTGGTTCGGCATCATGGAAGGGCCGGGCTGGCTGACCGATCCGACGCTCGCCTTCATGTGCTCGATCTTCGTCCACATCTGGAAGTCGCTGCCGTTCTGGACGCTGATCCTGATCACCGGTCGGCTCGCCATCGCGCAGGATCTCTACGAGGCCGCGAGCGTCGACGGCGCCAATCGCTGGCAGCAGTTCCGCTTTATCACCTGGCCGTCGCTGGCGACGCTCTACGTCACCTCGACCATGCTCTCGATGATCTGGACGCTGGGCGATTTCAACAGCGTCTACCTGCTCACCGGCGGCGGGCCCGGCGACCTAAACCATGTGCTGGCCACGCTCGGCATCCGCTACATGCGCAACAACAACCTCGATCTCGGCATCGCCTCGATCATCGTCGCCATGCCTCTGATCCTGCCCATGGTCTTCGTCATGGTGAAGCGCCTGTCGAAGGGAGCCGACGCATGAAAAAGGTTCTCGACGAAGGCAAGCTGCTGCTGATCGCGATTCCCGTCCTGGTCTGGACGCTGCTGCCGATCTACCACCTGTTCGTGCTGTCGATCTCGAACCAGGAATCGATGCTGGCCGGCAAGCTCTGGCCCGACCAGCCGACGCTGCAGAACTTCCAGATCGTCTTCAAGCAGCAGCACTACTACCTGCACAATTTCTGGCTGCAGATGTTCAACAGCTTCTTCATCGCGACCGCGACGGGGCTGATCACGCTGTTCGTCGCCACCTTCGCCGCCTTCGCCATCGCCCGGCTCAAGGTGAAGGGCGGGCGCACGATCATGAACCTGGCGCTCGCGACCTATCTCATCCCGGCAGCTTTCCTCGCCATCCCCATGTACAAGGCGATGGGCTCCTACGGGCTGCTCAACACGCAGGCCTCGCTGATCCTGGCAATGGTCGCGCTGGCCTCGCCCTATGCGATCTGGGTGCTGAAGCAGGCTTCCGACAAGCTGCCCAAGGAACTCGACGAGGCGGCGGTGATGGATGGCGCCACCTCGATCCAGCTCTTCCGGTTGGTCTACCTGCCGCTGATGAAGCCTTCCATGGTGGTGATCGGCATCTATGCGCTGCTGCTCGCCTGGAACGAGTATCTCTACGCCTTCCTGCTGCTGTCTTCGGAGAGGGCGGTGCCGCTCGCGGTCGGTCTCGGCCTCTTCCTCTCGGCTGACGATGCGCCCTGGAACCTGCTGATGGCGGCGGGCCTGCTCTACGCCATCCCGCCGGCGGTGATCTACTACATGTTCCGCAAGAACATGGTCGGTGGGCTCACCTCGGGAGCGGTGAAGAGCTGAGGGCCGTTCCCACTCGTCATTCTCGGGCGAAGCGAAGCGCAGACCCGAGAATCTCGCAGGAAGAGACGACCCCTCCTTCCAGGAATGCCCGGGTCAGGCCCGGGCATGACGTGCGCGCAAGCCCGCTGCATGGCCGGATTGCTTCACCGCTCTCGCCATCGCGATGAACAGGCGCCACAGTGGATGCGTTACGACAAGAAGAATTGCCGAGGATAGATCGATGACCGCCTCCAAGCTCGACCAGCTCCGCGAGATGACCACCGTCGTCGCCGACACCGGCGACATCGAGGCCGTGCGCCGGTTGAAGCCCGTCGACTGCACGACCAACCCGACCCTGATCCTGAAGGCCGTCGAGACGCCGGCCCATGCCCATCTCGTCGACGAGGCGATAGGCTGGGGCAGGAAGCAGGGCGGCGAGAAGGCGGTCCATGCCGTCTGCGACCGGCTTGCGGTGAGCTTCGGCACGGAGCTGACCAAGATCGTGCCCGGCCGCGTCTCCACCGAGGTCGATGCCGATCTCTCCTTCGACACGCAGGCGAGCATTGAGAAGGCTCGCGCCATTATCGCGGCCTACAAGGAGCGCGGCGTCGGCAAGGATCGCATCCTGATCAAGATCGCCTCGACCTGGGAAGGGCTGCAGGCGGCCAAGGTGCTGCAGGCGGAAGGCATCGACTGCAACCTGACCCTGTTGTTCGCCTTGCCGCAGGCGGTTGCGGCCGCCGATGCCAAGGCCTTCCTGATCTCGCCCTTCGTCGGGCGCATCCTCGACTGGCACGTCAAGGCGGGCGGCGGCCCCTACACGGCCGAGACCGATCCCGGCGTCGTCTCGGTGAAGAGCATCTACGCCTACTACAAGACGTTCGGCATCAAGACCGTGGTCATGGGGGCGTCCTTCCGCAATATCGGGGAGATCGAGGCGCTGGCTGGCTGCGACCGGCTGACCATCGGCCCCAGCCTGCTGGACGAACTCGCCGCTGCGACCGGAGATCTCCCGCGCAAGCTGTCGCCGGCGGCGTCCCCGCAGTCGGTATCGAGCTACACCAAGCCGATCGTGCTCGACGAGAAGGCCTTCCGCTTCGCGATGAACGAGGATGCGATGGGCACCGAGAAGCTGGCGGAAGGCATCCGCGGCTTCGTCAAGGACCTGCGCGGCCTGCGCAGGCTCGTCGCCGAAAAGCTCGGCTGAAGCCGACGGAGCGGAAGCGCGATTTCCGAGGGGAGCGACGTCTCGCGCGCCAGGCTTGCGGCAAATCATTGACGCAACCGCCGCGCGGGGTTCTCATGCGCAGCAGTCCAACGAAGCGGTTCCCGCTATCGCGGCCCGCCCGGAACGGAGTCGGCCGACATGAGCACACCGTCGCAGGTTTCCAGCCCGCCCTCCCTGGGCACGCATCTCATTCCGCTCCGGCGGAACTGGGGCTGGCTGATGGCCGCGGGCATCGCGCTCGTCATTCTCGGCGTGCTCGGGCTCGGCGCGGTGGCGCTGCTCAGCGTCGCCAGCGCGATCTGGTTCGGCGCGATGATCTTCGTCGGCGGCATCGTCGTGCTGATCGACGCCTTCCGCCATCAGGCCTGGAAAAGCCGCCTGCTGCATATCCTGATCGGCGTGCTCTATGTCGCGGTCGGCGTAGTCACCTTCGTCAACCCGCTGGTCGCCACCGCCTCGCTGACGCTGCTGGCTGGCGCCGCGCTGGTCGCGACCGGCGTGCTGCGCCTCGTCGTCGCCTTCCAGAATCGGCAACTGCCCTATTGGGGCTGGATCGCCTTTTCGGGAGCCTTGTCCCTGCTGCTCGGCGGGATGATCCTGGCGCAATGGCCCGGCTCGAGCCTGTGGGTGCTCGGCACCTTCTTCGCGATCGAGCTCATCTTCCAGGGCTGGGCGGCGATCGCGCTGGCCCGCGCCATACGCTCGACCTTCGACGGTGTCAGTCCGCGGAAGCCGTAGCGCTGGCGGTCGCCTCGGTGCGCTTCCCTGTCGATGGGACGACAGCCTGCCCATTGTCGAACATGTTGCGTCCGCCGGCCGCGGCAGCCTGCAACTGCTGCTTCCAGCCCTTCGAATCGCCGCCGCCCAGCGCCACGAAATCGGCGGCGTGCAGCGCGTCGGCATCACGCCCCTGATAGACCAGCACGCCGCCCGCGGTGACGACGATATCGCCACGCCGCAGCGTCGGGTCCTTGAGATACCATTGGCGGTCGGTCTGGGGATCGAGCTGGACGACCGGCGGCTTCGGCTTGGAGGCGGCTTCCGGGGCGCGCGGCCGCGGCGCACGCATCCGCGGCGCCTCGTCCATTTCATAGATCGGTGAAGCCCGCAGGCGCGGCCCGCCACCGAAGATCGCACGCGCCAGTTCGTCGAACAGGCCGGCCGCTTGCGCGCCGGGAGCAGCCGAGACGACGAGCGCCGCGGCCATTGCCCATCGCATCATCCTTGCCCGTGCCATCGCCTTGTCCTCCGCATCGTCGCCGTATCAACGACGAGTGGTCGCAAAAGGTTCGGTTCGGGTTCACCGATGCGGCTAAGAATCTTTGCCGCCGATCACGCGCCTTACTCACAACCGCGTGTTCGCCACTGCTCCGCCGCGAAGTCGCGCCTAAGATGCCGGCGCATCGGCAGCGAAGGATCTCATGCCATGACGAAGCGTGCGCTCCTTTCATTGGCCTTCCTCGGACCGCTCTCCGCCATGGCCACCGCGCAGGAAAGCTGGTCATTGTCGAAAGGGGCTGGCGAGGTCGCCTTTGTGGCGCGGCGCTTCGGCGTGCAGACCGCGACCGGCCTCTTCGACCGTGTCGACGGCGCTATCGCGCTCGACTTCGACCGGCCCGAACGCAGCCGCATCCGGATGACGATCCAGACGGCGTCGCTGCATACGGGTACCGATCTCGTCGACGGCTTCATCAAGGGGCAAAGCATGCTCGATGTCGCCCGCTATCCGGTGGCGAGCTTCGTCTCGCAGGAGGTCGTGCGGACCGGTGAGCGCGGCCTCTCCATCCGGGGACAACTGACGATCCGGGGGACATCGCAGCCGGTCACGGTGAACGCCATTGCCGACCGCGATCCGGCTGCGGCACGTGGCAGCGGTAATCTTCCCTTCCGCGCCACCGCAACCTTTTCGCGCGCTGCTTTCGAGATCGGCCGCGACGTGAACATCATCGACGATCAGGTCGAGATCGACATCAAGGGCGTGATCTCGCGCTAGGATACGCAGCGATGCGGCCTCGCAACTGGCATCCGCTCCTCATCCTGCTGCATTGGGCCACCGTGGGGCTCATCGGGGTGCAGTACGGGCTTTCCCGCCTGATGGGCGACGAGACGCGCGACCTGCTCAGTCGTTTCGCCCTCTATCAGTGGCACAAGTCGTTCGGGCTGACCCTCGGCGGGCTCGTTCTGCTGCGGCTTGCCGCTCGGTTCGTGCTGCCGACGCCGGAACCCGTCCCGATGCCGCGCTGGCAGCGCGCCACGGCCGCCGCAGTGCAGGCCGCGCTCTATCTCTGCCTGCTGGCGCTGCCGGTCACCGGCTTCCTGATGACGGCGGCGGCGCCGATCCAGATTCCAACGCTGTTCTTCGGGGCCTTCTCAGTGCCCCATCCGATCGGCCCGGACCCGAAGATCTACCAGGCGATGCTGCAGGCGCATGCGACGCTTTTCGACGTCATGGCCGCGCTCGCCTTCATCCATGCGGGCGCGGCTTTGCTGCACCAGTTCGTCCTGAAGGACGGACTGCTGCGGCGGATCTGGTTTGGCCGCCCTCAGTCCTTGCGTTGAGCAGCGAAAGCCTCGGCTCGGATCGTCGAAAGCGACTTGGCGGGAGTGATCGCCTCGGGATCGAGCAGGCAGTGGATGATCGCGGGCTTGCCGCTCTTCACCGCGCGCTCGAAGGCCGGCGCGAACTCGGCCGTTGTCTCGACGCGCTCGCCATGGCCGCCGAAGGCCTTGGCGTAAGCAGCGAAATCCGGGTTCTTCAGCGTCGTCGCCGAGACACGGCCGGGATATTCGCGCTCCTGGTGCATGCGGATCGTGCCGTACATGCCGTTATCGACCACGACGACGATGACGGGCAGGTCGTATTGCACGGCCGTCGCGAAATCCTGGCCGTTCATCAGGAAGCAGCCGTCGCCGGCGAAGGCGATGACCGTGCGCTCGGGAAAGATCCGCTTGGCGCCGATCGCCGCGGGCACACCATAGCCCATCGAGCCGCAGGTCGGCGCGAGCTGCGTCGCAAACTTGTTGAAGCGGTGGAAGCGGTGCACCCAGGTGGCGTAGTTGCCGGCGCCGTTGCACAGGATGGCATCATCAGGCAGCTGGCTGCGCAGCCAGCGCACCATCTCGCCGGGATGGAATTCGCCCGGCACCGGCGCCGGCTGCTCGCTCCAGGCGATATAATTCTCATGCGCAGCCGCAGCCGCAGCCGCTCCAGCCCAGGCCGGCGCCTGCGGCGGCTCGATCGCTTTCAGCGCGGCACAGAAGCCGGCCGGCGAAGCGTTGATCGAAAGCGCCGGGCGATAGACCCGGCCGAGCTCTTCCGGATCGGCATGGACATGCACCAGCGGCCGGCCCGGATTGGGAATGCCGAACAGGGTGTAGGACTGGCTCGGCATCTCCGAGAGGCGCCCGCCAACCAACAGGACGAGATCGCTCTCCTTGATGCGGGCGAGCAGCTTCGGGTTCGGGCCGATGCCGAGATCGCCGGCGAAATTCGGGTGGTCGGCCGGGAACAGCATCTGCCGGCGGAACGAGACCGCCACCGGCAGGTCGAAACGCTCGGCGAAAGCCTGGAACTGCGCGATCGTCTCCGGGCTCCAGCGCGAACCGCCGAGGATGGCGATCGGCGCCTTGGCCGCGGCGAAGCGCTTGGCGAGCTCGTCGATCTGGACCGCCGAGGGGTGTTGCTCGGTGACCTGATAGGGCTCGGCGTCGGCGACATCCGCGAGATCGGTCAGCACGTCCTCGGGCAGCGCGATCACCACCGGGCCGGGGCGGCCCGAGGTCGCGACATGAAAGGCGCGGCTGATGATTTCGGGGATGCGCGCGGCATCATCGATCTCGGTCGCCCATTTCGTCATGGTGCCGAAGACGGCGCGGTAGTCGAGCTCCTGAAAGGCCTCGCGCTCGCGCATGCTGCCGTCGATCTGGCCGACGAAGAGGATCAGCGGCGTCGAATCCTGGTCCGCGATATGGACGCCGGGCGAGGCATTGGTGGCGCCGGGGCCGCGCGTGACGAAGCAGATGCCGGGCTTGCCGGTGAGCTTGCCGGCAGCTTCCGCCATCATGCAGGCGCCGCCTTCGGCCCGGCAGATGGTGACCTTCATCGAGGCGTCGTGCAGCGCGTCGAGCACGGCGAGATAGCTCTCGCCCGGCACGCAGAAGGCGTCTGTGGCGCCATGGAGGATAAGCTGGTCGACGAGGATCTGCCCGCCAGTGCGATTAGCCATGCTGCGGCCCTCCCCAGGCCGGATCGTTCAAAACTTCGTCTGCGTGCTCGCCTAGCCCGGGACTCGGCCGCCCGGCCACCTGCCGCACGCCGTTCATGACGATCGGCGAGGCGACGGTCGGGATCGCGCCCGCCTTCGCCGCCGCGCTCGGCAGGTCGACCTTGACGCCGCGCGCGATGACCTGCGGGTCGTCGAAGACCTCGCCGATGTCGTTGATCGGCCCGGCGGGAACGCCGACCTTTTCCAAAGCCGCCAACAGATCGAGCTTGGCGTAGCGCTGGCAGAGCAGGTGCAGCCTGGCCGTCAGGGCGACGCGGTTCTTCACGCGCGACTTGTTGTCGAAATAGTCCGGCTGCTCGGCCAGCCCCGGCTCACCGAGCACCTCGCAGAGCTTGCGCCACTGCCCGTCATTGCCGGTGGCGATGATGATATGGCCGTCCGCGACCGGGAAGACGTCATAGGGCACGATGTTGGGGTGCGCGTTGCCGAGCCTCGGCGGCGGATTGCCCGAGACGAGGTAGTTCATCGCCTGGTTGCCGAGAACCGCGACCTGCGAATCGAGCAAGGCAAGATCGAGCGTCGCGCCTTCGCCGGTCGTGTCGCGCTGGCGCAGCGCAGAGAGGATGCCGACCGACGCATAGAGCCCGGTGTAGATGTCGGCGACCGCATAGCCAGCCTTCATCGGTGCGCCCGCAGGCTCGCCGGTGATCGACATCGCCCCGCCCATGCCCTGGACCAGGAAGTCGTAGCCGGCGCGCGGCGCATAGGGTCCGTCCTGCCCGAAGCCGGTGACGGAGCAGTAGACGAGGCGCGGGAATTCCCGGCGCAGCGAGGCGGAGTCGAGCCCGTATTTGCTGAGGC
Organism: Allobosea sp. RIT-PG3_2; assembly: GCF_057321085.1. Taxonomy (NCBI): domain Bacteria; kingdom Pseudomonadati; phylum Pseudomonadota; class Alphaproteobacteria; order Hyphomicrobiales; family Alloboseaceae; genus Allobosea; species Allobosea sp. RIT-PG3_2. The sequence goes on from NZ_JBXWCA010000003.1 coordinate 228,285, forward strand.
CGCCGACCTTGAAGTTCTCGATGACGACATCGGCATGGGCTGCGAGCCGCTTCACCAGCGCCTGCCCCTCCGCGGTGCGGAAATCGGCCGTGATCGAGCGCTTGCCGCGATTGGCGGCGTGGAAATAGGCGGCGGAGAGATGCTCGTCGCCAATACCCTCGACGAAGGGCGGGCCCCATTTGCGGGTGTCGTCGCCCTCGGGCGCCTCGACCTTGACGACATCGGCGCCGAGATCGGCCAGGAGCTGGCCGATCCAGGGACCTGCGAGGATGCGCGCCAGTTCGAGGACGCGCAGGCCGGCGAGGGGAGGGGTGGGGGGCGTGGGAAGGGACATGGACACAGCCTGAGCGCCGTCATTCCGGGCTTGTTCCGGGATCCATCGTAAGGCGACGAGCTCTACGATGGATCCCGGCGCTTCGCTTCGCTGCGGCCGGGATGACGGGCGGGTTTCAGAAGAACGCCTGCAGGCCGGTGATCGCCCGGCCGAGGATCAGCGCATGAACGTCATGCGTGCCCTCATAGGTGTTCACCGTCTCGAGGTTCGCCGCATGGCGCATCACATGGTACTCGATCTGGATGCCGTTGCCGCCGTGCATGTCGCGGGCCTGGCGAGCGATGTCGAGCGCCTTGCCGCAATTGTTGCGCTTGACGAGGCTGATCATCTCCGGGGCCATCTTGCCGTCGTCGAGCAGGCGCCCGACGCGCAAGCTGCCCTGCAGGCCGAGCGTGATCTCGGTCAGCATGTCCGCCAGCTTCTTCTGGTAGAGCTGTGTCTGGGCGAGCGGCTTGTTGAACTGCTTGCGGTCGAGCCCGTACTGGCGGGCACGGTGGAAGCAGTCCTCGGCGGCGCCCATCACGCCCCAGGAGATGCCGTAGCGGGCGCGGTTGAGGCAGCCGAAAGGACCCGACAGGCCCGAGACGTTCGGCAGCAGATTCTCTTCCGGAACGATGACGCCGTCCATCACGACCTCGCCGGTGATCGAGGCGCGCAGCGAAAGCTTGCCGCCGATCTTCGGCGCGGAGAGGCCCTTCATGCCCTTTTCGAGGATGAAGCCGCGAATCTGGTTGTCATGCGCGGCCGATTTCGCCCAGACGACGAAGACGTCGGCGATCGGCGAGTTCGAGATCCACATCTTCGAACCGGTCAGCCTGTAGCCATCGGCGACCTTCTCGGCGCGGGTCTTCATGCCGCCGGGGTCGGAGCCGGCATCCGGCTCGGTCAGGCCGAAGCAGCCGACCCATTCGCCGGAGCCCAGTTTCGGCAGGTACTTCTTGCGCTGCTCCTCGCTGCCATAGGCGAAGATCGGATACATCACGAGCGAGGACTGCACCGACATCATCGAGCGGTAGCCGGAGTCGATGCGCTCGACCTCACGCGCGACGAGGCCGTAGGAGACGTAGTTGGCGCCAGCGCAGCCATATTCCTCCGGCACGGTGACGCCGAGCAGGCCGAGCTCGCCCATCTCGTTGAAGATCGAGCGGTCGGTCTTCTCGTCGAGATAGGCGTCGTGGATGCGGGGAGCGAGCTTCTCCTGCGCATAGGCGCGGGCCGTGTCGCGGATCAGCCGCTCGTCCTCGTTCAGCTGCTCGTCGAGCAGATAGGCATCGTCCCAGGTGAACTGCGCGAGCTTGTGGCTGCCGGCCATGGTTTTCGTCTCCCTCAGATTCCAGAGCCGTCATTCCGGGGCTTCGCGGAGCGAAGAGCCCGGAATCCAGAGCCGCGGAACAGAATCCAGATCAGTGGAACGGTTCGACCCTCTTGGAGAGGGCATCGGTTCTGGGTTCCGGGCTCGCCGCTCACGCGGCGCCCCGGAATGACGGTGGTGTTTCCTTATCTATCGATCACGCATCCACGTCGAAGCTGACGCCCTGCGCCAGCGGCAGCGTGGTGCCGTAGTTCACGGTGTTGGTGGCGCGGCGCATATAGGCCTTCCAGGCGTCCGAGCCGGCCTCGCGGCCGCCGCCCGTTTCCTTCTCGCCGCCGAACGCGCCGCCGATCTCGGCGCCCGAGGGGCCGATATTGACGTTGGCGATGCCGCAATCCGAGCCCTCATCGGAGACGAAGAGTTCGGCCTCGCGCATGTTCAGCGTGAAGATCGAGGAGGACAGGCCGGCGCCGACCGCGTTCTGCAGCGCGATCGCCTGCTCGATGGTCTGGTACTTCATGACGTAGAGGATCGGGGCGAAGGTCTCGCGCTCGACCGGGCCGCACTGCTTGGGCATCTCGACGAGCGCCGGACGGACATAGAAACCGCCCGAGCCGACATCGACCTTCTCGCCGCCATGGACCTTGCCGCCCTCGGCCTTGGCCTCGGACAGCGCCTTCTGCATGCCGTGATAGGCGGCTTCGTCGACCAGCGGGCCGACCAACACGCCGGCTTCGCGGGGATCGCCGATCTTCACCGAGCCGTAGACCTTGGCGAGCTTCGGCACGAGCGCGTCATAGACGCTCTCATGAACGATCAGGCGGCGCAGCGTGGTGCAGCGCTGGCCGGCCGTGCCCATCGCGGCGAAGGCGATGCCGCGCAGCGCGATGTCGAGGTCGGCAGAGGGGGCGACGATCGCGGCATTGTTGCCGCCGAGCTCGAGAATGGCGCGGGCGAAACGCGCGGCGAGCTTCTGGCCGACTTCCTTGCCCATGCGGGTCGAGCCGGTGGCCGAGACGACCGGGACGCGATGGTCCTGGACAAGGATGTCGCCGAGCTCGCGGCCACCGATCAGGATTTCCGAGAGGCCGATCGGCGCTTCCGGGCCGAAGCGCTTCATCGTCTTCTCGACGATGGCCTGCACGGCGAGCGCGGTCAGTGGGGTCTTCTCGGAAGGCTTCCAGACGACGCTGTCGCCGCAGACGAAGGCGAGCGCGGCGTTCCACGACCAGACGGCGACCGGGAAGTTGAACGCCGAGATCACGCCGCAGATGCCAATCGGGTGCCAGGTCTCCATCATGCGATGGTTCGGGCGCTCGGTGGCGATGGTCAGGCCGTAGAGCTGGCGCGACAGGCCGACCGCGAAGTCGCAGATGTCGATCATCTCCTGCACTTCGCCGAGGCCCTCGGAGGTCACCTTGCCGGCTTCCAGCGTCACCAGCAGGCCGAGATCGGCCTTGGCGGCGCGCAGCTCCTCGCCGAGCAGGCGGACGAACTCGCCGCGCCGCGGCGCCGGCACCTTGCGCCAGGCCAGGAAGGCCGACTGCGCCCGGCCGATCGCGGCCTCCGCTTCCGCCGGTGACGTCTCGCGCAGGGTCGTCACGGTCTCGCCGGTGATCGGCGAGCGGGCAGACAGGCCGGCATCGGCATAGGCCGAGTTGGAGACGCCGAGGCGCTTGAGCAGGGCGAGCGTGTCTTTCGGCAGGGATGTGGCCATCTTTGTCTTCCAGCGGTCGCGAGCGGATGCCCTGGGGGCGCATGACAGAAGGGCGCGGAAACCAGGTCGCCACGCTTTGGGGCGGGAGAATGCCCTCTTTCATGGGCGGACGGCAACCGATATGTTCTCACCACTTGGTGAGTAATTGTCATGGATGATGCACTGGTTCCCGGCCGCCTCTCGGTCCCCTCCCTCTCGGCGCTCGCAGCTTTCGAGGCTGCTGCCCGGCATGGCAGCTTCACCCGCGCGGCTGAGGAACTCAGCCTGACGCAGGGCGCGGTCAGCCGTCAGGTGGCCCATCTGGAAAAGACGCTCGGCGTCAGCCTGTTCGAGCGTGTGAAGAAGCGCGTCAGCCTGACCGCCGCGGGCGCTGCCTATGCCGCCGATATCCGCGACGGCCTGTCCCGACTCGCCGCGGCGACCGTCTCCGCCATGGCCTTCCGCGGGGCCGCCGGCGTGCTCCACCTCGCCACCTTGCCGACCTTCGGCACGCGCTGGCTGATTCCGCGCCTGCCGCGTTTCACCGAGGCGCATCCCGGCATCACCATCAACTTCACCACGCGGCTCGTCCCCTTCGACTTCGCCCGCGAGCAGGTCGATGCCGCCGTGCATTTCGGCGCCGAGAATTGGCCCGGCGCGCGGCTGCACCGGCTGATGGGAGAAGAGGTCGTGCCCGTCGCCGCGCCGTCCCTGATAGCGCGCGCCGGCATCGTCGCCCCGGCCGACATGCTGCGCGTGCCGCTGCTCCAGCAATCGACGCGGCCGCGCGCCTGGGCGAACTGGCTGGAGCAGCAGGGGTTGGCGCCCGAGCGGGCGTTGATGGGGCCGCGCTTCGAGCAGTTCGCCATGATCGCGCAGGCGGCGGTGGCGGGGCTCGGGCTCGCCATCGTGCCGCGTTTCCTCGTCGAGGAGGAACTGCGCTCGGGCTCGCTGGTCATCCCCATCGATCGGCCGGTGACGGGCAGGGACGGCTATTATCTCGTCTATCCCGAAGAGAAGGCGAACCTGCCGACCGTGGTGGCTTTCCGCGACTGGCTGCTCGGAGAATGTGCTCCGGCGACTTAGAGCACCTCTCGACAAGCGCGCGAGCCTCAGTCATTCATGCGCGAAATTCACCAACCCGGCTTTCCGTCACGGAGCCGGTCCGCGCGAGGCCTGCCATGCCGCCCGTCTCCGAAAGCGCCGATGTCGTGATCTGCGGCGGTGCCGCGATCGGCTCCTCCGTCGCCTATCATCTCGCAGCCGATCCCGGCTTCACAGGCCGTGTCGTGGTGATCGAGAAGGACCCGACCTACCGTTTCTCGGCGTCCGCGCTCTCGGCCGCCTCGATCCGCCAGCAGTTTTCCAGCGCGGTGAACATCCGCATCTCGCTCTTCGGCATCGATTTCCTGCGCAGGATCGGCAGCCATCTGGCTGTTGACGGCGACGTGCCGGCGATCGACCTGCATGAGGGCGGTTATCTCTATCTCGCGAGCGAAGCCGGCGCGCCGATCCTCACGGCCAACCAGAAGCTGCAGGCGGCAGAGGGGGCCGACATCGCTCTCTACGATCCCACTGTCCTGAAGCAGCGCTTCCCCTGGCTCAATGTCGATGATCTCGCCTGCGGCACCTTCGGCGTCAGCGGCGAGGGCTGGTTCGACGGCTGGGCCCTGCTCCAGGCCTTCCGCAAGAAGGCGCGCAGCCTCGGCGTCGAATATCGGCAAGGCGAAGTAGCCCGCTACATCAGCGAAGCTGGGCGCGTCACCGCGGTCGAACTCGCGGATGGCAGCCGCATCGCCTGCGGCGCTGTGGTCAACGCCAGCGGTACCCATGGCGCTCTGCTTGCTGCCACCGCCGGCGTCGACATCCCCGTGAAGTCGATGAAGCGCTACGTCTTCACTTTCACCTGTAGGGGCGATGTGGGGAACTGCCCGCTGCTGATCGACGCGACCGGCGCGTGGTGCCGGCCTGAGGGTCAGCGCGGCAGCGACGGCCAGCTCTTCATCGGCAGTTGCTCGCCGCTGACACCGGAGCAGGACGTCGAATGGATCGAGACCGATCCCGGCGCCGAGGACATAGACTGGGCCTTCTTCGAGGAGGTGGTCTGGCCATCGCTCGCTCATCGCATTCCGGCTTTCGAGCAGATCAAGCCCGGCCGCGCCTGGGCCGGCCCCTATGACATGTGCGGGCTCGACCATAACGCCATCGTCGGCCCTGCCGTCGGCCTGCCGAATCTTTACCTCGCCAACGGCTTCTCGGGGCACGGCCTGCAGCAGTCGCCGGCCGTCGGGCGCGGCCTCGCCGAGCATATCGCGCATGGCCGCTATCGCTCGCTCGACCTTGCCGATCTCGGCCACGAGCGCATCGTTGCGGGCAGGCCGCTGAAGGAGGCCAACGTCATCTGACGAGGAGGCAGCCATGGTCGACCCCGCTTTTGTCCAGACCTTGGCCCGCTACAATGCCTGGCAGAACCGGAGCCTGACGACCGCGGCCGACGGGCTGAGCGACGAGGCGCGCAAGCTCGACCGCGGCGCCTTCTTCAAGTCGATCCACGGCACCTTCAATCATCTGCTCTGGGCCGACGAGACCTGGCTCAGCCGTCTGACGGGCAGCGAGAAGCCGGCCGTTGGCGGGCGCGATTCCGCTGCCTATTTCGAGGACTGAACCCAGTTCTGCGCGCGTCGCCGCCAGCGCGACGAGGCGATCCTCTCCTGGGCGGAGAGCATCGAGGCCGATTGGCTGCGCGGCACGCTGATCTGGTACTCGGGTGCCGCCGGCCGCGAGATGGGCAAGCCACGCGCCTTCGCGATCGCCCATCTGTTCAATCACCAGACCCATCACCGCGGCCAGATCCACGCGATGCTAACCGCCGCCGGCGCCAAGCCGGATGATACCGACCTCTTCCTCGTCGATGAGCCGCGGTGAGGGCGTTTCGTTTCAGGCGCGCGTCATCCCGGGCGACCTCAGGGAGACCCGGGATTCATGCCTGAACGCCTATCGGATGGGCTCAGGCATGGATCCCGGCTCTGCGCTTCGCTTCGGCTGGGATGACCCGCGTTTGGGGCCTTGCGTCGAGAGCCTCGATTCAACGCTCTCGGCTTCGCCCTCGCTCTCCTCGCGATCCGGCGGCACGGCAGCCGTCGCATTCTGGCTGAGCCTCTGGAACAGACCCAGCCCCACAAGCGCCAGCACGGCGAGCAACACCAAGAGGCCGGGATAGACGAGGTCGCGCATGGTTTCGCGCGAAGTCTTGGCGATCAGCACCAGCGATTCCAGCGAGAGCGCCACAATCATGATCGACATGAACTTGGTCAGCGATCCCCGCGCTTCCGCCGGTTGGCGCATCTCGCGATCGGCGATCACCTCTTCCTCGAACAGGAACTTGCCGACATCGGCGACGGCGACCGCGATGATCACGAGGCCGATCGCGTCGAGCATGGTGTCGAGCGCGCCGTCGCCGGTCCAGAAGCCGTTGGACGTCCGCCAGACCGCGACGCCGATCAATATGATCGACGCGCCAAGCAGCGCGAAGGAGATGATCGTGTAGAGCAGCCGGCTGAACAGCGTCATGTTTCCCCCCAATCCGCTTGCAGGCGACAACCGCTGGCACCTTCTCCGGTTCCGCCACGGCGCTTCAGGCCGCTGCCCAAATCCATCGAAAGGCTGCATGGCCGCTCCTGCGGCGATGCCGATTGTCGGTCTTTCCGATCCATGCTCCAAGCGCTCGACATCGCAGGAGCGTTTCGCCATGCCTGAGACGACGACACTCGTCACCTTCGCCCTGATCGCTCTCGGCATGGTGCTCACGCCCGGCCCCAACATGATCTACCTGATCTCGCGCTCGATCGCGCAGGGCAGGGGCGCCGGGCTGATCTCCCTCTGCGGCGTGATCCTGGGTTTCTTCGTCTACATGTTCTGCGCCGCCTTCGGCATCACGGCGCTGCTTTTCGCCGTCCCCTACGCCTATGACGCGCTCAGGCTGGGCGGCGCGGCCTATCTGCTCTGGCTCGCCTGGCAGGCGGTGCGGCCGGGCGCACGCTCGCCCTTCCATGTCCGCGATCTGCCGCATGACGGGCCGCGCAAGCTCTTCGCCATGGGCTTCCTGACCAGCCTGCTCAACCCGAAGATCGCGATGTTCTACCTCGCGCTTCTCCCGCAGTTCATCGACCCGGCCGCTGGCCATGTGCTCGGCCAGTCGCTGGTGCTCGGTCTCGTCCAGATCCTGATCAGCGGCAGCGTCAACGCACTGATCGCGACGGCGGCGGGCAGCATCGCGCTCTTCCTGCGCACCCGGCCGTTCTGGTCTCTGGTGCAGCGCTGGCTGATGGGCACGGTGCTCGCTGGTTTCGCCCTGCGCATGGCGATGGAATCGCGGCGCTAGCAACCGTCGATGTCAGCCCTCGAAACCGCGACGGACGCGCCTCCGCCCTCCCTGTCGGCGCTGTTCACCGGTTTTCTCAAGATCGGATTGATGGGCTTCGGCGGCGTCGGGCCGGTGGCGCGCCATATCATCGTAGCCGAGCGCAACTGGCTGGATGATCGCGGCTATGCCGAGTTGATGGGCATCTGCCAGGCGCTGCCCGGCGCCAACACCGTCAATGCCGCCGTAATGCTCGGCGACCGCTTTCGCGGGACGATGGGGGCGCTGACCTGCGTCTTCGCCCTGATGGCGATGCCGCTGCTCTCGCTGGTCGCGATCGCGAACATCTACGACGCCGTTTCCGATCACCCGCTGGCGCAGGTGGCGTTGACGGGCGCGGCGGCGAGCGCCGCCGGGCTCATCCTCGGCACGGCCTTGCGCCTTCTGACGAAGGCCGGCCTCGCGCGCTGGGCCTGGGTGATGGCGGCTGCGGCCTTTCTCGCCATCGGCGTGCTGCGGCTGCCGATGCTGCCGACTTTGCTGGTGCTGGTGCCGCTCGGCCTCGCCGCGGCCTCATTGGGAGCGCGGCGGGTCTGATGGAACGCAGCGTCTTCGGCCAGCTCGTCATCACCTTCGGCACGATCTCGCTGATGGCGATCGGCGGCGCCAATGCCGTCGTGCCGGAAATCCATCGCCAGATCGTCGACATCCTCGGCTGGATGGACGCGCCGACCTTCGCCCGCCTCTTCGCCATCGCCCAGACGGCGCCGGGGCCGAACGTGATGCTCGCGAGCATCGTCGGCTGGCATGTCGCCGGGACGAGCGGCCTGCTGGTCGCGACGGCCGCCATGTTGATCCCATCCTCGCTGCTGGCGCTCGCCAGCAGCCGCGGGCTGCAGCGCTTCAGCGACAACCGCATCGTCCGGATCGTCACGCTGGCGCTGGTGCCGATTGCGCTCGGCCTGATGCTCGCGAGCGGCGCTGTCGCGACGATCGCCGCCGATGCCGGCCTCTTCGGTTTCGTCATCACGGCGGCGACCGCGTTCGTGACGTATCGCTCGAAAATCAACCCGCTCGTGCCGATGGCGGCGGGCACGGCCGTCTACGTTGCAGCCTGGTATGCCGGTCTGGTCTGAGCCGGGCGACTAGGCGCGATCAGCTTGATCGTGCCGGGTTCGGCGGCTGGCAGCCGGTCGCCGGTGAGCGTGGTGCCGACCTCCGCCAGGATCGCGCCGAGCGCTTCGAAATCGGCCTTGCGCGGCGAGGTCCGGCGCCAGGCGAGGCCGATCGAGCGGCTCGGCCCCGGGGCCGCGAAGCGGAAGAGCCTGACCGGCATGTCCGGCCTGAATTCGATCGGCAGGGCCATCGCCGGCATCAGCGTGGTGCCGAAGCCGTTGGCCACCATCTGCATGATGGTCGAGAGGCTGGAGGCGCCGTATTGCCGGCGCGAGCCGCCGGGCGTGGTGCGGCAGAAGCTCAGCGCCTGGTCGCGCAGGCAGTGGCCTTCCTCGAGCAGCAGCAGGTTCTCGCCGGCAAACGGCGCATCCGGCCGGAAGGGGGCGGCGTTGGGCTGGGCTTCAGCCGGCACGGCCAGCAGGAAGGGATCGTCGAACAGCGGCAGGGTTTCGATACCGGCGCGTTCGATCGGTAGCGAGAGCAGGGCGACGTCGAGCCCACCCTCTATCAGGTCATCGAGCAGGGTCGCCGTCTGTGTCTCGCGGAGTCTCAGGTCCAGGGCCGGGTAGCGCCGCTGCAGCAGGGGCAGCGTCGCCGGCAGCAGGTAGGGCGCGATCGAGGGAATGACGCCGAGATCGAGCTCGCCGCCGAGCAGGCTGCGGCGATGGCGGGCATGGTCGACGAGATCGCTCGTCTCCAGCAGGATTCGGCGGCCGCGCTCGGCGATCTCCGTGCCCATTTCGGTCAACGCGATGGCGCCGCGCCGCCGCTCGACGAGCTGGCAGCCGAGAAAGGCTTCGAGCTCCTGAATCTGGAGCGACAATGCCGGCTGGCTGACATGGCACTCCTGCGCAGCGCGGCCGAAATGGCGGTAGCGCGCGAGAGCGGCGAAATAGCGAAGCTGCTTCAGTGTGATCATGGAGATTTGATAAACTTATCGTGGACCGCCGTAAACGGTATTGGACATTGTCGTCACAAAGCGCTGTTACTTCCTCCAATTCCAAACCGCCGCGCGTGCTGTGCGGCGGCTGAATGCTCGTCAGGAGGGAAATGAGCCATGTCCGCCAATGATCCGAGGAACCCGAAGACCGGCGTCACCATGACGACGACGGCTGGCGCGCCGATTCCCGACAACCAGAATTCGATCACGGCCGGCGAGCGCGGCCCGGTTCTCCTCCAGGATTATCAGCTCATCGAGAAGCTGGCGCATCAGAACCGCGAGCGCATTCCGGAGCGTGCCGTCCATGCCAAGGGCTGGGGCGCGCATGGCACGCTGAAGATCACCGGCGACATCTCGAAATACACCAAGGCCAAGGCTCTGCAGCCGGGCACCGAGACCCCGCTGATCCTGCGCTTCTCCACGGTGGCGGGCGAGATGGGTGCGGCCGACGCCGAGCGCGACGTGCGCGGCTTCGCGATCAAGTTCTACACGCCGGAAGGCAACTGGGATCTCGTCGGCAACAACACGCCGGTCTTCTTCGTGCGCGATCCCGTGAAGTTCCCCGACTTCATCCACACCCAGAAGCGCCATCCCAAGACCAACATGCGCTCGCCCACCGCGATGTGGGATTTCTGGTCGCTGAGCCCTGAGAGCCTGCATCAGGTCACCATCCTGATGTCGGATCGCGGCCTGCCGACCGATGTGCGCCACATCAACGGCTACGGCTCGCACACCTATTCGTTCTGGAACGACAATGGCGAGCGCTATTGGGTGAAGTTCCACTTCAAGACCCTGCAGGGCCACAGGCACTGGACGAACGAGGAAGCCGAGAAGGTCATCGGCAAGACGCGTGAATCCACCCAGGAGGACCTGTTCAACGCGCTGGAGCGCGGCGAGTTTCCGAAGTGGAAGGTCCAGGTCCAGATCATGCCGGAGCTGGATGCCGAGAAGACCTCCTACAACCCCTTCGATCTCACCAAGGTCTGGCCGCATGCGGAGTATCCGCCGATCGACATCGGCGTGATGGAGCTCAACCGCAACCCGGAGAACTATTTCGCCGAGATCGAGAACGCGGCCTTTTCGCCGTCGAACATCGTGCCCGGCATCGGCTTCTCCCCCGACAAGATGCTGCAGGCCCGCGTCTTCTCCTATGCCGACGCCCATCGCCACCGGCTCGGCACGCATTACGAGAACATCCCGGTCAACCAGCCGCAATGCCCGGTGCATCACTATCACCGCGACGGCCAGATGAACACGTATGGCGGTATCCGCACCGGCCATCCGAATGCCTATTACGAGCCGAACTCCTTCAGCGGCCCGGTCGAGCAGCCCTCCGCCAAGGAGCCGCCGCTGAAGATCTCGGGTGATGCCGACCGCTACAACCACCGCATCGGCAACGACGATTACGGCCAGCCGCGCGCGCTGTTCAACCTGTTCGACGCCGGCCAGAAGGAGCGCCTGTTCTCCAACATCGCCGCGGCGATGGGCGGCATCCCGCAGGAAATCGAGGAGCGCCAGCTCGCGCATTTCGACAGGGTCCACCCGGATTACGGCAACGGCGTGCGCCGCGCGCTCGCCAGATCGGATGGCCGGGCTCGTCCGGCGATCTCGGTGACCGAGAACACGCCGCAGGAAGCGGCGGAGTAATTCGCTAACGCCGACCGAAAAAAGGGGCCGCGCTTTCTGCGCGGCCCCTTTTTGTTGCCCGCAATTGCTCGGAGCGGGCGGCATGCGCGGCATGAATGGCATCGCCGCGGCCATCTGCCATTGCCCATGTGGCCGCAGCCAGTAAGCTCGCTGCATTGTCCCATGCGGAACGACTGCGAGTGAGCCGATGAGCGCTTTGACCCCCGAGGAACAGAAAGTCACCGAGTGGCTGGCGAGCCGCAAGGAAGGGATGGTCGCGCTGCTGCGCGAGATGGTCGATACCGACTCGGGCTCCTACGACAAGGCCGGCGTCGACAGGGCCGGCGAGGTCGTCGCGCGCTTCCACAAGGCGAACGGGCTCGATGTCGAGATCGTGCCGGATACCCGCTTCGGCGACGCGGTGAAGGCGCGCCTGCCCAACCCCACCGCCAACGACCAGCGGCCGGTACTGCTGCTCGGCCATCGCGACACCGTCTTCCCGCAGGGCGAGCCGACGCGCCGGCCCTTCACCATCAAGGGCTCGCGCGCCTATGGGCCCGGCGTCGCCGACATGAAGGGCGGCATCGTCATCTCGGCCTTCGTCGCAGCTGCCTTCGCTGAATGCGGCGGAATTGCCGCGCCGATCCTGATGCTGACCACCAGCGACGAGGAGATCGGCTCGCCATCCTCGCGGCCGGTGATCGAGGCGGCGGCGCGCGAGTCGCGCTGCGTCTTCAACGCCGAGCCCAGCCGTCTGCCGGCGGGCACCGATTTCGCCAGGGATCACAAGCAGTCGGTGACCAGCGGTCGCAAGGGCGGCGTCTTCATGCGGGCCGAATTCACCGGCAAGCCGGCCCATTCCGGCGCGAACTACGAGAAGGGCGCCTCGGCCATCGTTGATCTCGGCCACAAGATCCCGAAGCTTCAGGGCCTCACCGATCTGGAAAAGGGCGTCACCGTCAATGTCGGCCTGATCGGCGGCGGCCAGACCGTCAACACCATCGCGCCTCACGCCTGGTGCGAGATCGACCTGCGCTATGTCACCGCCGCCCAGCGCGACGAGATGGTCGGCAAGATCAAGGCGATCGTCGAGGCACCCGAGGTTGCGGGCACCAGCGCCGTCCTTTCGATCAAGGGCGAATTCCTGCCGCTCGAGCGCTCGCCGGAATCGGCCGCGCTCTATGACACCTATCGCGAGGCGGCCGCCGCCTTCGGCATTGGCGTCACGGCGGAGTTCACCGGCGGCTGCGCCGATTCCGGCTTCACCGCCGCGCAGGGCACTCCGACGCTGTGCAGCGTCGGCCCGATCGGCGGCATGGCCCATACGCCCGACGAGTTCCTCGAGGTCGAGAGCCTCGTGCCGGCGGCGCAGGTGCTGGCACTCGCCGTGATGCGGGCTGCCGCCAGGGTGGAATAAGCGGCGCTCAGCGGCAGAGCAGGGCGATCTTGCGCGGGAGCGAGGGCTCGTCCTCGCTCAGCCGGTCGGTCAGCACATGCAGCCAGTTGAAGCCGACCCAGAGTTCGAGCCGGTCGTCGATCTCCTCAGCAGCGAACGCGCCGCGCTCGGCGGCGCGGACGAACATCTTGCGGGGTGAAGCCAACCTCTCCGGCATGAACTTGAAGCGCAGAGCGGCGAGGGCGGTCTCGCTGGTCTGGGCTTCGGCGATCAGCCCCCGGAAGACACGGCCCGCCGTATCCTCGCGCCAGAAGCGCCAGAGGTCCTTCGTGTAGCGTAAGAGATCGTCGCGAAGCGATCCCGTGTCCGGCACCGGGATCGCCGCGTCCTTGTCCGCTCCGTAGATCGCGATGAAGAGCTCGGCCTTGTTCGGCCACCAGCGATAGATCGTCGGCTTGCCGGCACCGGCGCGGCGGGCGACCTCCTCGATCGAGAAACCCGCATAGCCCTTCTCCGAGAGAAGGGCCCGCGCCGCCGCCTTCACGGCGGCCTCCGTCTCCGGGCTGCGTCGTGCGCCGATCGAGGCGCGGCGCTTCGTATTCGGCTCCGTCATGCTTTCCACCATTCCGGGCTTCGGTGCAGCCCGCTTCTTGACATAACGAAACGGGCCGTTTAATTCAATCAAATAGAAACGATACGTTTCGTTCCAGACAAGGTCACTCTCATGGGCACGCCTTCTTCTCTGTCGCGATTTCTCGCTCGGCTGCGCTTTCTGGTCGTCGCCACCCTCGGCGCCTATGCCGCGATCAACGTGCTGCTGATGGCGATCATGCCGTTCACGCAGGGCTGGCCGACATTGGGCGTCACGGCGCTGGCCGTGCCGCCGATGGTGCTGGTGATGGTCTATGCCGTGATCCCGGTGGCTTTCCGCGTCGGTTCGCCACGCTGATCCCTGCGCCAGCCGGGGCTCAGAAGGCCTCTTCCCAATTGCGGCTGAGGCGCATCGCCGAATTGATCAGCCCGACCATCGAATAGGTCTGCGGGAAATTGCCCCAGAGCTCGCCGGTCTTGAGATCGGCATCCTCGGATAGCAGGCCGAAGCTGTTGCGCCGCTTGAGGATGCGATCGAACAGCTCCTTGGCCTCCTCGCTGCGGCCGATGGCGTTCAGCGCATCGACATACCAGAAGGCGCAGATCAGGAAGCCGGTATGCATGAAGCCGAAATCGTCCTGCGTGGCGTAGCGCAACATCAGGTCGCCCCGCTTCAGATCGCGCCCGATCGCCTCGACGGTCGCGATGAAACGGGCGTCGTCCGGTTTGACGAAGCCGAGCTCGGCCAGCAGCAGCAGCGTCGCATCGAGCTCGGATCCGCCGAAGGTCGAGACGAAATGCCCCTTCTCCTCGTTCCAGATCTGCTCGGCGATGATGTTCTTGAGCCGTCTTGCCTCTCCCTTCCAGTACTCCTTCCGGTCGGCGCGCCCGAGCGTGCCGGCGATGCGGGCGAGCCGGTCGCAGGCGGCCCAGCACATCACACTGGAGAAGGAATGCACGGCCTCCTTCTCGCGCAGCTCCCAGGGGCCGGCATCGGGCTTGTCGAAGACGGCGATGGCGATCTCGCCCATGCGCTCGAGTTGGCCGAACAATGTATCCTTGCCCGGCTGGATCAGGCGCCGGTCGAAGAATGAATGCGTCGCCGCCAGCACGACCGCGCCGTAGCCGTCGTTCTGGATCTGCGTCGCCGCGCCGTTGCCGAAGCGCACCGGCTGGTGCCCGCGATAGCCCGCCAGGTTCGAGGCTTCGAATTCGAGCAGCGTCCCACCGCGCGTGATCGGGTAGAGCGGCGGCAGATGCTCGGCGCCGCTCTCCGAGAAGGTGTCGACGATGTTGGTGATGAAGCCGAGATAGTCCTCCATCGTCCGCGTCGTGCCGAGCCGGTTCAGCGCATGCACGACGAAATAGGCGTCGCGCAGCCAGCAATAGCGGTAATCCCAGTTGCGCTGCGTGCCCGGTGCTTCCGGGATCGAGGTCGTCAGCGCCGCCACGATCGCGCCGGTTTCCTCGAAGGAGCAGAGCTTGAGCGTGATCGCCGCGCGGATCACCTCGCGCTGATATTCGAAGGGGATCGAGAGCGAACGGACCCAATCGCGCCAGTAGTCGGTGGTCTTGTCGAGGAACTCGCGGGACGTGGTCTCGATCTCGGCGCGCAGCGCCTCGTCGGAGCCGATAAAGAAGGAATAGGACTGGTCGACGGCGAAGGGCGTGCTCTCCACGACATAGGAGAGCGGTGCGTTCGTGGTCAGCCGGATGGTCTGGTCGGCACCGACGAAGCGGACATGGTTGGAGCCGCGCGTGAATTCGTCCGGCTCCTCGCCGATGCCGAGGCAGGGCTTGACCAGGACGCGGATGCGCGGGCGGCCCGAAATCCGCCGCACGCGGCGCACGAGCTGCGGCGGACGGAAGGAGCGCTCGTAGCGCACGAAGCGCGGCGCGAAGTCGAGAATCTCGATGGCGTTGCCCTGGTCGTCCGAGAGCACCGAGGAGAGGATCGCGGTGTTGTCGAGATAGCCCTGCTCGCAGCGGGTCATGCCGACGAGTTCGATGCCGAAAAAGCCTTTCTCGGGCTCGGCGTTGCCGTCATCGGCCTGGTTGTCGATCAGCGAGCAGAACACCGGGTCGCGGTCGAAGCGCGGAAAGCAGCCCCACACGATGCGGGCGCGCCGGTCGATGAGCGCGGCGATCGAGCAGTTGCCGATCACGCCAAGGTCGAGCGAGGCGGAGTGCTGCCCCGCAGCCGAAGTCGTTACGGTCATGATCAGTCCTGGGAAAAGCTGGAGGCAGTGAGGCCGCCGTTCTCGGCAGCCTCGAGAAGGATATGCCGCAAGGCGGTGGGCGAAGCGAGCCGGATTGCCGCGAGGCTTTCCCGGTCGGCGCCGATCCGGATCGAGAGGCCGCCCATGGCGTTGACAGCCTCGAAGCCGTCCTCGTCGGTGATGTCGTCGCCAATGAAGACGGGGCGCCGCCCCGCATAAGCCGGCGTCGCCATCAGCCAGGCGATGGCGTTGCCCTTGCTCGCCCCGGCCGGAACCAGCTCCGCCACGGACTTGCCTTCCTGCAGGCGCACGCCCGGTCCGAGCTTGGCCGCGGCCTTGCGCATCAGATCGAGCGCCTCGTCCTTCAGTTCCGGCGCGAGCCGCCAATGCAGCGCAGCCGAGATGCGCTTGTCTTCGACGATGATGCCGACATGGCTGTTGGCGAACCGGACGAGGTCGCGCACGGCCTCGCGCATATTCTCCGGGACATCGGATTGGGAGCGGATCTCGTCGCCCTGCCTTATCTGCGCCCCGTGCAGGCCGGCGATGTCGAACCGATACGGCGTGAGCATCTCGTCGAGGAAGGCGATGGGGCGCCCGGAGACGAGCGCGAGCGCTCCGCCGAGCTGCTGGCGCAAGGCTTCGAGCGCCGGAGCAACGCGCCGATCGAGCTGAACGTCCTCCGGCGACGGCGCGATTTCGACGAGCGTTCCGTCGAAGTCCAAAAACAGAGCGATCTGCTGCGCCCCCGCATCGATATCGCGGGTGCCGGGAACAGTTTCCGTTTCGATCAATATCGTCATCGTTCTCTATCTGGACAGGGAAGACGGCAGAAGAACGGCTGCCTTCGCTGGCAATCCTTTCGCTCTGCGCCGTGCGGGCCCACGGCGCGGAAAAAACGTCCTTGGGGTTGCCTCGCTCTACTCATCGCCTGATAGTGGCGACCACGATTTCACCGCAGGGCTGCCCCCGCTTCGCCATGCGGCCAGCTCTGCACCCCGGAAACATTACGCCTTTGCGGGCGTTCTGTTCCTGCCGCCGATGGCGAAAATCGGGCGGCCCCCCTGGAGAAATTCGTCGCTATGCGCCTGATCGTCGTTTCGAACCGCGTCACCATCCCTGATCGTCACGAAAAGGCAACGGCAGGCGGGCTCGCGGTGGCGTTGCGCGAGGCTCTCGAGCAGCGCGGAGGGCTGTGGTTCGGCTGGAGCGGCAACATCAGCGAAACGGCGACGAACGAGATCAAGCAGGTCCAGCGCGGCAACGTGACCTACGCCGTGACCGATCTCAGCGAGGCGGAGCGGCAGAGCTATTATCTCGGCTTCTCGAACCGGGCCCTCTGGCCCCTGATGCACTACCGGCTCGGGCTGACGGATTTCCGGCGCAGCGATTACATGGGTTATCTCGGCGTCAACCGCCGCTTCGGCAAGGCGCTGGCGGCCATGATCCAGCCCGATGACATCATCTGGATCCACGACTATCACCTCATCCCGCTGGCCGCCGAGTTGCGCCGGCGCGGCGTCAACAATCGGATCGGCTATTTCCATCACATCCCCTGGCCGTCGGCAGACGTGATCGGGGCCTTGCCGTTCAGCGCGACGCTGATCCGCACGCTCGCCGCCTACGATCTGGTCGGCATGCAGACGGAGGTCGATGCCCGCAACCTGATCGGCGGGCTGGTGTCGTTGTGCGGCGGCCGCACCGACGGGCAGCGCGTCCGGCTCGGCACACGCGAAACTGCGGTGCAGGCGTTCCCGATCGGCATCGATGTCGAATCGTTTCGCCGCCTCGCCGCCGCCTCGACGCGGCAGGCGCCGACTCCGCTGCGCGCCACGCGGGAATCGCTCGGCGAGCGCAAGCTCGTCGTCGGCGTCGACCGGCTCGACTATTCGAAGGGCATCGTGCAGCGCCTCGAAGCCTTCGGCGATTTCATGCGCAGCCATCCCGAGCATCGTGGCAGGGTCAGCCTGTTGCAGATCGCCCCGCCTTCGCGCAGCGACGTGCCCGAATATGCCGAGCTCGACCGACTTTCGGACGAGGTCGCGGGCCGTTTGAACGCGCAGCTCGGCGAGTTCGACTGGACGCCGATCCGCGTCGTCAAGAAGGCCTATTCGCGCAGTGCGCTCGCCGGTTTCTATCGCCGCGCTCAGGTCGGGCTGGTCACGCCGATGCGCGACGGCATGAATCTCGTGGCGAAGGAGTATATCGCGGCGCAGGACCCAGCCGATCCGGGCGTGCTCGTGCTCTCGCGCTTCGCCGGCGCTGCTCATCAGATGCGCGAGGCGCTGATCGTCAATCCCTACGACACCCATGAGGTGGCGGAAGCGATCCGCACGGCCCTCGCTATGCCGAAATCGGAGCGCATACGCCGTTTCGAGGCGCTCTACGCGACGATCGCCGCCACGGATATCGATTGGTGGACGCAGCGCTATCTGGCCGTATTGGCGGGAGACGGCAACGTGCCGATTGAGGAAGCCGAGCCCAGGAAAGCGAAGGCGGGCGTGCGGCGGGGCGTGCGCGGCGACGCGGCCATTGTCCAGCGGCCGCCGCAAGTGGCCAAGGGGCGCAAGGTCTCGGCAGCATCACGGCGGAAAGGAACGGCGGCCGCCGCTCCTCATCTGGCGCTGGTGCAGTCATGAGACCTTTGCCCAACCATCGCAAAAGCGGTCGAAATCTTGGGGTGATGTTTCACAGCCTGCTCGCGGCTCTTGCCGAATAAGGTCTTTGGTCGCTAGAAGGCAGCAGGACCGGGTTGGGCGACTCAGGTCTGGACAGGCATCGTATCGTCGATGGCTGAGGAGGCGGGCGGAGGGCTGAGATCGATGCGAGGTGCTCTCGGAGGACCGGGCGTTCTGTTGCGCCGCCTCCGCGAGGTCATGGCGGCATCGATCAGCCCGCAGGAGCGGCTCGACAGGCTCGTCGTCCTGATCGCCGGCAATCTCGTCGCGGAAGTCTGCTCAGTCTATGTCCTGCGTGAGGACGGCTCGCTCGAGCTCTACGCCACCGAAGGCCTCAATCGCGAAGCCGTTCACCTCACAACCATGCGCGCCGGCGAGGGCCTCGTCGGCCTGATCGCGAGCGAGGCGGAGCCGCTGGCGCTCTCGGACGCGCAGGCGCATCCCTCCTTCTCCTACCGGCCGGAGACGGGCGAAGAGGTCTATCGCTCCTTCCTCGGCGTGCCGATCCTGCGCGGCGGCGCCGTCATGGGCGTGCTCGTCATCCAGAACCGGGCCACGCGGATCTACTCGGAAGAGGAGATCGAGACCCTCCAGACCACCGCCATGCTGATGGCGGAAATGATCGCGGCCGGCGGGCTGAAGTCCCTGGCCGCGCCCGGTGCCTCCATCGGCCTCGACCGGCCGATCCATGGCGTTGGCGTCGCGCTGGCGGATGGCGTCGGCCTTGGCCATGCCGTGCTGCACGAGCCGCGCGTCGCCATCACCAACCTCATCGCCGAGAATCCGGCCGCCGAGATCGGGCGCCTGGAAGCCGCGATCGGCGAGATGCGCGCCTCGATCGACGAACTGGTGGAGCGCGGCGACGTCGCCCATACCGGCGAGCACCGCGACGTGCTCGAGACCTTCCGCATGTTCGCTCACGACCAGGGCTGGCTGCGCCGCATGCGCGAGGTCGTGGTGACCGGCCTGACCGCCGAGGCCGCCGTCGAGCGCGTCCAATCCGACACCCGCGCCAAGATGCTGCGCCAGACCGATCCCTATCTGCGGGAGCGGCTGCATGATCTCGACGACCTCGCCAACCGGTTGCTGCGCACCCTCGTCGGCAAAGCGAACGGTGTCGCGCGCGAGAATCTGCCGGAAAATGCCATTCTCGTCGCCCGTTCGATGGGGCCTGCGGCGCTGCTCGACTATGACCGGTCGCATCTGCGCGGCCTCGTGCTGGAGGAGGGCGGCCCCACCAGCCATATCGCGATCGTCGCGCGGGCGCTCGGCATTCCGGCGGTCGGCGAGGTCGTGAACGCCACCGCCCTCGTCCAGGTGGGTGATGCCATCATCGTCGACGGCCAGGCCGGCGAGGTGCAGATCCGTCCCCAGCCGGACGTCGAGAACGCCTACAAGGACAAGGCCCGGCTGCGCGCCCGCAAGCAGAAGCAGTACGAGAAGCTGAAGCAGCTGCCGTCCGCCACCAGGGATGGCATCGAGATCACGCTGCAGATCAATGCCGGGCTGATCGTCGACATGCCGAACATTGAGGCGACCGCCGCCTCCGGCATCGGCCTCTTCCGCACCGAGCTGCAGTTCATGGTGGCGCAGCACATGCCGACCACCGCCGAGCAGCAGGCCCTCTACGCCGCGGTGCTGAACGCGGCGGGGGAACTGCCCGTGACCTTCCGCACGCTCGACATCGGCGGCGACAAGGTGCTGCCCTATATGGAGCGCGTCGAGGAGGAGAACCCGGCGCTGGGCTGGCGGGCGATCCGCATCGGCCTCGACAAGCCGCGGCTGCTACGCGCACAGCTCCGCGCGATGCTGCGCGCCGGCGCCGGGCGCGATCTCAAGATCATGCTGCCGATGGTGGCGACGACGGACGAGTTTCGCCGCGCCCGCATGATCATCCGCCGCGAGCAGGCGATGCTGGAGAAGCAGGGCGTTGCCCCGCCGCGCGACCTGCGCGTCGGCGTGATGGTCGAGGTTCCCTCGCTGTTGTTCGAGTTGCCGGAGATCGCGCGCGAGGCCGATTTCCTGTCGATCGGCACCAACGACCTCATGCAGTTCCTGTTTGCGGCCGATCGCGAGAACAAGCGCGTCGCGGATCGTTTCGATCCGCTCGGCGTCGGAGCGCTGAGGGCTCTGCGGCGGATCGTCGAAGCCGCTTCGGAAACCGGCTGCCCGGTGACCGTCTGCGGCGAGATGGGCGGCAAGCCGCTCGAGACCATGGCCCTGATAGGGCTGGGCTATCGCGGCTTCTCGATGTCGGCCGCGTCGATCGGCCCGGTCAAGGCGATGCTGCGCGTGCTCGATGTCGGCAAGCTGCGTGAGCGCATGGACTGGATGCTCGCTTCGCCCGAGGGCGCCACCAGCCTGCGCCCGCATCTCGCCGCCTTCGCTGCCGAGTTCAAGGTCCCGGTCTAGCGACGCTTGTTCTCGCTCCGCGGCCTTTTCCCCATCGTTTCAAGAGTTCTCCATGTCCCTTCAGCTTCCCCAGGATCGTCTCGACGGCATCGTGGCGCGCCATGCCGCTGCGACCGAGGAGATCAATCACGCGAGCGATCCCGTGCGGACCGTCGAACTCGCCAAGGAACTCTCCGAGCTCGATCCGGTCGTCGCGGCGATCGCCGCCTGGCGGCAGGCTCAGCTCTCGCTCGACGAAGCGGAGTCCCTGATCGCCGACCCCGCCACCGACGCCGAGTTCCGCGATCTAGCCTATGAGGAGCGCGACGCCGCCCGAGTCGAAATCGAGGCGCGCGCCCGCGAAATCCTGATCGCGCTGCTGCCGAAGGACGCCGCCGACGAGCGCGGCGTCATCCTCGAGATCCGCGCCGGCACGGGTGGGGACGAAGCCTCGCTCTTTGCGGGTGATCTGCTGCGCATGTACCAGCGCTACGCCGCCCAGAAGGGCTGGAGCGTCGATGTGCTGTCCGAGAGCGAAGGTACGGTCGGCGGTTACAAGGAAGTCATCGCCGAGATCAACGGCCGCGGCGTCTATGCCCGCCTCAAATTCGAATCCGGCGTCCATCGCGTCCAGCGCGTGCCGGACACCGAAACGAGCGGGCGCATCCATACCTCGGCTGCGACGGTGGCGACCCTGCCGCTCGCGAGCGAAGTCGATGTCACGCTCAACGACGCCGATATCCGCATCGACACGCTGCGTTCGGGCGGTGCCGGCGGCCAGCACGTCAACAAGACGGAATCGGCGGTACGCCTGACCCACATCCCGACCAACACCGTCGTGCTGGTCCAGGACGAGCGCTCGCAGCACAAGAACAAGGCAAGGGCCTATGAGTTGCTGCGCGCGAAGCTCTTCGACATGGAGCGCATGCGGATCGATGCCGAGCGGTCGGCGGACCGGCGCTCGCAGGTCGGCTCGGGCGATCGCTCGGAACGCATCCGGACCTATAATTTCCCGCAGGGGCGGGTCACCGACCATCGCATCAACCTGACGCTCTACAAGCTCGACGAGATGATGCAGGGTCTTGTTCTCGACGAGGTCGTCGATGCGCTGACCGCCGAGCATCAGGCAAGGCTGCTGGCGGAAGAAGGGTCGTCGTGAAAGCGTGGCGATGAAACCAAATCGCCCTGCCGGCGTTGATGTCGTATTGACACCAGCAAAGGGGGGACCCTCCCATGATCAAGACGATTTCGACAGTCGCGATGGCCGGCATGATGGCGCTCGCGATGAGCGGCGCCTCGCAGGCTCAGGAAAAGACCTTTCAGAAGATGACCTCCGGCCAGCCGGCAGCGATACAGGGTGCTATGACCCAGTCGCAGGCACGCAAGGCTTGCCAGATGGAGATGAAGGGTGCCCGCGAAAGCAAGGCTTCCATCAACACCAAGATGAAGCTGTGCGTCGACCAGAAGATGCAGGGCAACAGCTAATAGGCGATTCGGATCCGGCGCGCGGTTCGCCCGCCGGCATCGATTGGTCAGGGGAGGGCGCCGTGCCGACCGTAAGGGAGGCGCGGCGTCTTCTTGTGCAACGTCTCCTGCGGGCCGGCTCGGCGACGCCGGGACTGGACGCTCGTCTTCTCGTCGAAGGCAGCCTTGCCACCGAGAACCCCGATCCCGACATGCACCTGCCGGTTGAGGCACTTGCGCGGCTGGATGGCTTCGCAAGCCGGCGCCTCGCAGGCGAGCCGGTCTGGCGGATTCTCGGCGAGCGCGAATTCTGGGGCCTGCCGTTCCGACTCTCGCCCGCGACGCTGGAGCCGCGGCCCGATAGCGAAACAATCGTCGAAGCGACTTTGAAGCAGCTGGTCGACCGCCGCCACGAACCCCTGTCGCTTCTCGACCTTGGCACCGGCACGGGCTGCCTCCTCATTGCGCTCCTGAGCGAGTTGCCGCGTGCGACAGGGCTCGGCGTCGATCTGTCGGAGGAGGCCGCGCTTACGGCCGCCGGCAATGCGGCCCTCAATAGCATGGCGGAGCGTGCGACGTTCAGGCAAGGCGACTGGACGGAGGGTCTGGCCGGTCGCTTCGATGTGATTCTTTCCAATCCGCCCTATATCCCGTCGGCCGAGATCGCCACCTTGTCCGTCGAGGTGCGCGAGCACGACCCGCTTCTGGCGCTCGACGGCGGAAGTGACGGTCTGAAGCCCTATCGAATCTTCGCCCGGACCTTGCCTGCGTTGCTTGCGCCGGGCGGCATCATCGTCTTCGAGATCGGGGCCGGGCAGGGCACGGACGTCGTCGCTCTGATGCGCGAAGGCGGGCTCGAATTCCTGGGCAGCAGGAGCGATCTCGGTGGGCATGAAAGGGCGCTGATCTTCACGGTCGCTTGAGAATGCACAGGCTTTTGGTCGATTTCGCTTGGAGAGGCCGCCAAAAGCAGCTATGCAGCATTCAGCCGAAGCTGGTGGCGTCAGAGCCGAGCCTCTGGGCAGTTCCCGATCGTACAGGATTTGCTCGAACTCGGCATCGTTTGCAGGCGTCTTCCTGGAACGATGTAGCTGACAAGCCGGATGGAGCCCCGAAGGCGTTGTGGCGCCGATCGGCTCATGGGGTTAAGGCCCCTTTTTTGGAAAAGAGCGCGTGAAGACCAGAAACGGCGTATCGCCCCTTCGGGTCAACTCAAGCCGACGCAGCGTCGCAACCCGCTGTGTGTCGCAACGCGCATGACGGCACCACGGTTGCTTTGAGCAAAGAGCGCGAGACAGACGCGAATGAGACCAGGTCAGAACCGGCGTATGCGCGGCCGTAACAATAATAGTGGCAACAACAATAACGGTAACCGCAAATCTCCAAATCCACTGCAGCGTAGCTATGAGTCGAACGGTCCGGACGTAAAGGTCCGGGGCACGGCACAGCATGTCGCAGAGAAATATCTGCAGCTTGCGCGTGACGCCCAGTCTTCGGGCGATACGGTCGCGGCCGAAGGCTATTTCCAGCACGCCGAGCATTATTATCGCATCCTGCTCGCCGCGCAGGAGCAGATGGCCCAGCAGTTCGGCCATTCGTTCCCGCCGAACCGCGCCTTCAACGAGGATGCGGAAGAGGGCGACGAGGAAGGCGACGATGACGGCCAGTCCTTCCAGCCAGGCGCGTTCCAGCCCGGCAGCGGGCCGCAGCCTGATTTCCGCGCGCCGAACGGGCATAACGGCCAGAATGGCTACAACGGCCACAGCCAGCGTGTCGAAGGCGAGGCCGGCGACGGTCAGCAGCAGGGCGGCCAGCGTTTCGACCGGCCGAACCGCCGCGAGCGCTTCAATAACAACGACCGCAACAACACCAACACCAACAACAATAACGACCGTCGCTTCGATCGTCAGGATCGTGGCGAGCGCCGCTTCGATCGCAATGCCGAAGCGGGGCAGGGTGGTGTTCCCGGCGGTTACGCGCCACGTCCCGATGCGCCGCGTTCCGATATCCCTGTCGGTGGCGACGCTCCGGCCGAGGCTGCTCCCGAGCAGATCCAGAGCGAACGACGCCCCGAGCGTCCCCAGCGCGAGCGCCGTCCGCGTCGCGAGCGTGAGGTCGAGAGCGATGCGGGCGATGACGTCGCCGCCGCGCTGCCGTCCTTCCTGACCAACCCTGTGCGGGTCGCGGCGCCGGTCGAGACTGCTCCGGCCGAGCCGGTTGCTGCTCCGGCAGAACCTGCGACGGACGTTGCGGGGGAGGCGGCGCCCAAGCGCACGCGTCGCCGCCGTTCGCCGCGCGAGGTCATGGATGCACTCGGTTCCGAGACGGATGGTTCGGCCGAGTAAGCCGGAACGACTGATCGATACGTTTGGAAAGGGGCCCGCGAGGGCCCTTTTCTGTTGGGCTCTTGCTCAGGCGATGCCGAGTTCGGCCGGCACTTGTGCCGGCGCCAGCACGTCGCCTTCCTGCAGCGTCCCGCCGGCGACGATGCGGCAGTAGATGCCGCAATCGACATGGCCGTAATTCTTCATCAGCGCCTTCGGGATCTGCATGTCGCGCGCGCCGGTTTCGGGGTCGACATTGGTGGCGGCGCAGCGTTCGATCCGCTTGATCACATGCAGTTGCAGGCCGCCCGGGCCGGAGAGGTCGCGGCCGACGAGATCGTTCTCGGCCCAGGGTGCGAGCCCGCTCACCATCAGGTTGCCGCGAAAGCGCAGCGGATCGACGGGTCGACCGAGGCGCTGTTCGAGATCGGCGACGCTGGCGAGGTTGATGATCGAGACGAAGCCCGAACGGGAATCCGTGAAGCGGTAGGTCGGCGGCGCCGTCAGCAGCTTCGGCTCCCCGCGCAACTCGTCTGGCATGAAGCCCTCGAAGAAACGGGTGATGGCCGTGTGGCCGGCCTCGCTTCCCGTCGCGGCACGCAGGACCTCCTCGCCGTCCTGACTGATGACGAGATCGGCGCTCGCATCGTCATAGCGGCTGCGCAGCCGGGCCAGCGACTCGTTGCGCATCAGCATGAGGTACTTGATCTTCGGCTGGTGCACCGGCTCGGCAGGATCGAAGCCCGACACTCCGTTCTCGATGGCGAACAGCCTGTCGCCGGGGAAATACCCCTCCGTCGGCAGCTCGGCGCGCTGGAGTCGTTCCGGAGAGAGCCCCTTCACGGGGTAGCGATAGAGCGTTTCGATGCGCATGGTCCGGTCCGAGCGAAAAGATGGCGGACCATAGCCTCGCCGGCCGGCCCTGACAGATCAATTCTTGTATCCGTTTCGATCAATCCGGCTCGTCCTCTGCGTCGCTGACCGAGCGCTGGCAGCCCCAGCCGGCAAGCGCTGCATCGGTCTCGTCGGCGACGAAGAAGCGGGCGGCGTCGCGATCGTAGCCTTCCGCCAGCAGGCGCTCGTAGTCGGTATGGACGTGGCGGACATGGCTGCCCAGCGCGAGCCAGAGCGCGGTGGAAGGAGGCAGGCCCTTCATGTGCCGCCGTTCCGCCAGCGTGACCACCGCCTCGGCGTCGGACAACGGGATGCCGGGCGCCAGCGCCCTCAACGCCCGACGAATCGCCTGCTGTCGCTTGGTCCCGGCCATGCCCGATCTGTGCCTGCCGCATGCGCCAGGTCAATTGTGCGGAGGCCCTCTTCCGTTGCGCCAATGTCACACTATCTTGGAGGGCGAAGGGCGGCCCATCGCGGCGCCCTATCCTGATGAAAGGCAGCAGGTTCGCGTCGCCACGGGGCGCAGCCTGCGGGCGGAGTGATCTGAATGAATATCGAGAAATATACCGACCGGGCGAAAGGCTTCCTGCAGGCGGCCCAGACCATCGCGTTGCGCGAGGGGCACCAGCAGTTCACGCCCGAGCATTTGCTGAAGGCGCTGCTCGACGACAACGAAGGCATGGCGGCGGGTCTGATCGACCGGGCCGGCGGTCAGTCGCGTGTCGCGCTTCAACTCGTTGATCAGGCGCTGGCGAAGCTGCCGAAGGTTTCCGGCGGCTCGGGCGGACTCAACCTGACGCCGGGCCTCGCCCGCGTCTTCGACACCGCCGAGAAGGCGGCAGAGAAGGCCGGCGACAGCTTCGTCACGGTCGAGCGGTTGCTGCTTGCTCTGGCGATCGAGAAGGACACCGAGGCTGGCAAAGCGCTCTCCAAGGCCGGCGTCACGCCGCAGGCGCTCAACGCCGCAATCGAGGCGATCCGTAAGGGCCGTACCGCCGATTCCGCGTCGGCCGAGCAGGCCTATGATGCGCTGAAGAAATACGCGCGTGACCTGACCGCAGCGGCCCGCGACGGCAAGCTCGACCCGGTCATCGGCCGCGACGAGGAGATTCGCCGCACCATCCAGGTTCTCTCGCGCCGGACCAAGAACAACCCGGTCTTGATCGGCGAGCCCGGCGTCGGCAAGACCGCCATCGCCGAGGGCCTCGCGCTGCGCATCGTCAATGGCGACGTGCCCGAGAGCCTGAAGGACAAGGAACTGCTCGCGCTCGACATGGGCTCGCTGATCGCCGGCGCGAAATATCGCGGCGAGTTCGAGGAGCGGCTGAAGGCCGTGCTGACCGAGGTCTCCTCCTCGGATGGCGGCGTCATCCTGTTCATCGACGAGATGCACACCCTCGTCGGCGCCGGTAAGACCGACGGCGCGATGGATGCGTCGAACCTGCTGAAGCCGGCGCTGGCGCGCGGCGACCTGCATTGCGTCGGCGCGACCACGCTCGACGAGTACCGCAAATACGTCGAGAAGGACGCCGCATTGGCGCGGCGCTTCCAGCCCGTCTTCGTCGACGAGCCGACGGTCGAGGACACCATCTCGATCCTGCGCGGCCTGAAGGAGAAGTACGAGCAGCACCATCGCGTCCGCATCACCGACTCGGCGCTGGTCTCGGCCGCGACGCTGTCGAACCGCTACATCACCGACCGCTTCCTGCCCGACAAGGCGATCGACCTTGTCGACGAGGCCTCGGCCCGGCTGCGCATGCAGGTCGATTCCAAGCCCGAGGAGCTGGATTCGATCGACCGCGAGATCGTCCGGCTCAAGATCGAGCAGGAGGCGCTGAAGAAGGAAAGCGACGCGGGCTCGAAAGAGCGGCTGAAGCGGCTCGAATCCGAGCTGGCCGATCTGGAGACGCGCTCCGACACGATCACCACCAAGTGGAAGGCCGAGAAGGACAAGCTCGGCAAGGCCGCGGAGATCAAGACGAAGCTCGACAATGCCCGCAACGAGCTCGCCCAGGCCCAGCGCAAGGGTGAGTACCAGCGCGCCGGCGAGCTCGCCTATGGCGAGATCCCCGGGCTCGAAAAGCAGCTCGCGGAGGTCGAGGCGAAGGGCGACGATGCCGGCATGGTCGAGGAGGCCGTAACGCCGGACCATGTTGCGCAGGTCGTCAGTCGCTGGACCGGTGTGCCGGTCGACCGCATGCTCGAAGGCGAGAAGGAGAAGCTGCTGCGCATGGAGGAGGTTCTGGCCTCCCGCGTCGTCGGCCAGCGCGAGGCGGTGGAAGCGGTCTCGACCGCCGTCCGCAGGGCGCGTGCCGGCCTGCAGGATCCTAACCGCCCGATCGGTTCCTTCATGTTCCTCGGCCCCACCGGCGTCGGCAAGACCGAGCTGACCAAGGCGCTGGCTTCGTTCCTGTTCGACGACGACACGGCGCTCGTGCGCATCGACATGTCCGAATACATGGAGAAGCACTCGGTCGCCCGGCTGATCGGCGCGCCTCCCGGCTATGTCGGCTATGAGGAGGGCGGGGCGTTGACCGAGGCGGTGCGCCGCCGGCCCTATCAGGTCGTGCTCTTCGACGAGGTCGAGAAGGCGCATCCGGACGTGTTCAACGTCCTGTTGCAGGTCCTCGACGACGGGCGCCTGACCGACGGGCAGGGTCGCACGGTCGATTTCCGCAACGTGCTGATCATCATGACCTCGAACCTCGGTTCGGAGTATCTGGTGAACCAGCCCGAGGGGCAGGACAGCGACGCGGTTCGCGACGAGGTCATGGGCGTGGTCCGCCATGCTTTCCGGCCGGAATTCCTGAACCGGATCGACGACATCATCCTGTTCCACCGCCTGCGGCGGCAGGACATGGGCGCGATCGTCGATATCCAGATGGCGCGCCTCGCGAAGCTGCTGACCGATCGCAAGATCACGCTCGAGCTCTCCAAGGAAGCGCGCGAGTGGCTGGCGGAGAAGGGCTACGACCCGGCCTATGGCGCGCGCCCGCTGAAGCGCGTGATCCAGAAGTCGGTCCAGGACCCGCTGGCGGAAGCGATCCTCGCTGGCGACATAGTGGACGGCGAGACGGTCCCTGTCACCGTCGGTCCGGGCTCGCTGATGCTGGGCTCGGTCCCGGCCGTGAAGGAGAAGCGGCCCGTCGGCGTCGCGCTGAACTGAGGATCACGGCGCCGGGGCGGATACGCTTCGGCGCATCCCGCTCGTCGGGCTCGCGGCTGTGAGCGCCGCCGGCCCGGAGCTTGGCGGCGGCGGCCCTTCTCTGCTAACGCCTTGCGGCGGCTTTGAGCGCGAAGGGGAGAGTTCTTGCTGCGGGAAACCTTGAAACGGCTGGAAATGCGGGTGCGTACGCGCCTGCCGGCTCCGGTGCGCCGTGCCTATCGCGTCGCGCGAAGCCTCGGCGATGTGCCGTGCTCCGGGCCGTTGCCGGACGCACTGCTCGCCGATTGCCGTTTCTGTGCCTCGCGTCAGGCGATCCTCGACCTTTTGCCGAAGGGAGGGCGGATCGCCGAGCTCGGCACTTATCGCGGCGATTTCGCCCGCGATATCCTGGCCCGCAGCAACCCCGCTGAGTTGCATCTCATCGACATCGATGATTCCTGGTTCGATCCGCGAGGCTTGGCCGGGCCCGAGGTCGTCCGCCACCTGGGCTTGACCAACGAGGTGATCGCGACCTTTCCGGACGGGCATTTCGATTTCATCTACATCGACGCCGACCATTCCTACGAAGGCTGCCACCGCGATGCGCTCGCCGCGGCACCCAAGGTCAAGCCGGGCGGCTATCTGGCCTTCAACGACTTCGCCCATATCGACCCGTGGCTCGGCCGATACGGCGTCCACCGAGCGGCGACCGATTTCGCCCGCGCGGCGAATTGGCCCATGGCCTTCTTCGCCTTTCAGCCGGCCGGGCTGTACGATGTCGCGTTCCGGCGTCCGTCTCAGGCTTGACGGGAGCGCTTCAGCAGGAACACCGCCTGCGCGCCGAACAGGTTCCAGAACCACCAGGGCGCGTTGACGCCGACCTTGCCGCCGGCGGCATCAAGCGCCACGGCGCGCTCCTTCTTGGCGCCGATCACGTCGCAGAGCGTAACGAAATCGCGGATCGTGCAGAAATGGATGTTGGGCGTGTCCCACCACGTATAGGGCAGGGCGTCCGTCACCGGCATCCGCCCCTGGAAGAACACCTGGCTGCGCATCCGCCAATGCCCGAAATTCGGGAAGGAGATGATGGCGTGCCGGCCGATCCGCAGCATCTGCTCCAGCACTAGCCGCGGATTGCGCGTCGCCTGGATCGTCTGGGAGAGGATGACGTAGTCGAAGCTGTCGTCCGGGTAGTCGGCGAGGTCGGTATCGGCATCGCCCTGGATCACCGAGAGTCCGCGCGTCACGCAATCGGCCACGCCTTCGCGCGACAGTTCGATGCCGCGCGCATCGACGTTGCGGGTCTCGGCCAGCAGGGCGAGCAGCGCGCCGTCGCCGCAGCCGACATCGAGCACGCGTGTGCCTGGCTGCACCATCTCGGCGACGAGCTTAAGGTCGATTCGGTTGGTCTGGGTGTCGGGGAGAGTCATCCGGAAAGGCTTTCTTGCGCGCGGGATCCGCCGCCGTCATTCCGGGGCGCCCCGCCGGGGCGAGCCCGGAACCCAGAACCGCGGTTTTCGGTCATCAAGCCGCCTGCCGGCCGACGCCCTCTGAATGAACGGCATCGGTTCTGGGTTCCGGGCTCATCGCTGCGCGATGCCCCGGAATGACGGAGTTTCCGCATCCTCACAGTCCGCGTGCCCGTGCCGCCGCGCCGATGAAGCCGCGTGTCGTCGCGAAAAGATTGGGCTCTTCCAGCAGGAAGGCGTCGTGTCCCTTGTCGCTTTCCAGTTCGACGAAGGAGACCGAGGCGCCGGCCGCATTGAGCGCATGCACGATCGCGCGCGAGTCGGCAGTGGGGAACAGCCAGTCCGACGTGAAGGACGCCACACAGAAGCGCGTCTTGATGCCGGCGAAGGCGCGTGCGAGCACGCCGTCATGGTCGGCGGCGAGATCGAAATAATCCATCGCCCGCGTGACGTAGAGATAGGAGTTGGCGTCGAAGCGCTCGACGAAGCTCAAGCCCTGATGGCGCAGATAGCTCTCCACCTGGAAGTCCGCGTCGAAGGAGAAGGTCGGTGCCTCCCGGTCCTGCAGCTTGCGGCCGAACTTGCGGTGCAGCGCCTGCTCCGAGAGATAGGTGATGTGCGCGCCCATCCGCGCCACCGAGAGGCCTTTGGAGGGTCGCGTGCCCTCTTCGAGATAGCGCCCCTGCCGCCAGTCGGGATCGGCCATCACCGCCTGCCGGCCGACCTCGTGGAAGGCGATGTTCTGGGCCGAATGCTTGGCGCCGGTCGCCAGCGGCAGCGCCGAAAACACGCGGCTCGGATAGCTCGCCGCCCATTGCAGCACCTGCATGCCGCCCATCGAGCCGCCGGCGACGCAGAACAGCGTCTCGATGCCGAAGGAGTCGACCAGCGCCGCCTGCGCCCGCACCATGTCGCGAATGGTGACGACCGGGAAGGAGAGGCCCCAGGGCTGGCCGGTCTCTGGGTTCGTAGAGGCCGGCCCGGTCGTGCCGGTGCAGCCGCCGACGACATTGGCGCAGATCACGAAGAAACGGTCGGTGTCGATCGGCTTGCCCGGACCGATCATCGCGGTCCACCAGCCGCCCTTGCCGGTGATCGGATTGCGGCTCGCGACATACTGGTCGCCGGTCAGGGCGTGGCAGACCAGGACCGCGTTCGTTTTGTCGGCATTCAATTCGCCATAGGTCTGGTAGGCGATCTGCCACTGGTCGAGCACGACACCGCAATCCATCAGCAGCGGCGTGTCTGAACCGAAACGAGCGACCGGGCTCGAAGGCTCGTTGGCCTCCTTTTGCGGATCGGCCAGGCTGGGGGAGAGATCGCTCATTTCGTCCGCATCGACAGTCTGATTTGTCTTGCCGGTCCAGGCGTTCGGAAAATCGAACTCTAGCGATGCCGCGCCGGCGCGCCGCTGTCAACGCGGGACTGTGCAGCCGGCTTTGCCAAGGCCGCGCCGGGGCGCTAAGGAGCGTGGCCTTGCCGGAAAGCGCGTCCTTGCCCATGACCGAAGCCGCCCCCACGACCCTCGCCGACCTGCGCGCCGGGATCGACCGTATCGACAGCGAGATGCATGCGCTGCTGATGGAGCGCTCGCAGATCATCGAGACGCTGATTTCGGTCAAGAAGACCCAGGCCTCCGGCTCCGCCTTCCGCCCCGGCCGCGAGGCCGACATGATGAAGCGTCTCGCCTTGAGGCATAAGGGGTTGCTGCCGCTCGACACGGTCGAGAGTATCTGGCGCATCATCATCGCGACCTTCACCTATGTGCAGGCGAATTACTCCGTCCACGCCGATGTCTCCGGCGGCGATGCGGCGATGCGGGATTCCGCCCGCTTCCATTTCGGCTTCACCGTGCCCTTCGTCCCGCATGAGGATGCGCGTGCGGTCATCCGCACCGTGGCGGAGTCGGCCGGCGATCTCGGTATCTTCCGCATGGACCAGGGCGCCAGCGCCGGCATCTGGTGGCGCGACCTGATCGGGCCTGACCGCCCGAAGATCATCGCGCGCCTGCCCTTCATCGAGCGGCCGGACCATCCGGCCGGCACGCCGGTCTACTGCATCGCCAAGCCGCTGACCGATGCCGCCGTGCGCGAGATCGTGCTCTACGCCGCCCGCGTCGAGCGCTGGTCGGAGGCATTGCGCCATGGCCTCGCCGAACATCTGGCCGAGGTCTCGGCCTCGGCCGCCGATGGTTCGCATCTCTCGCTGCTGGTGGCCGCCTCCGGTGAGGTCGATCAAGCCGTGATCCGCAATGCGCTGGCGCCGGCCGGTCTCAGCGACTTCTCCGAGGTTGGCAGCCACGCCGCCCGCTTCGCCGTCAAATCCGCCCGCTGAGCGGGCTCGGTACTGCTTTCCGCTGCAAGGTCCATCACCATGACGA
The DNA here is from genome assembly GCF_057321085.1 of Allobosea sp. RIT-PG3_2. NCBI lineage: Bacteria > Pseudomonadati > Pseudomonadota > Alphaproteobacteria > Hyphomicrobiales > Alloboseaceae > Allobosea > Allobosea sp. RIT-PG3_2. The sequence goes on from NZ_JBXWCA010000003.1 coordinate 260,680, forward strand.
GCGCTTCCCGCCCCGTTCCCCGTACCGGCGTCCTCGACATCGAGGCCTATGTTCCCGGCAAGTCGGCCGCGCCTGCCGGCGTGAAGCTGCACAAGCTTTCCTCCAATGAGACCCCGCTCGGCCCGAGCCCGAAGGCGATTGCCGCTTTTGAGGGCCTCGCCGCCAAGCTGGAGCTCTATCCCGACGGCACGTCGAGCAAGCTCAAGCAGGCGATCGCCGGCCGCTACGGCCTCGACCCCGCGCGGATCATCTGCGGCAATGGCTCGGATGAACTGCTGGAGCTCGTCACCAAGGCCTATCTCGGCGCGGGCGACGAGGGCATCTACAGCCAGTACGGCTTCCTGGTTTATCGCATCGCCATCCTTGCCATGGGCGGCAAGGCGGTCGTCGTGCCCGAGAAGAACTACACGGCCGATGTCGACGGCATCCTCGCGGCGATAACACCGAAGACGAAGATCGTCTTCCTCGCCAACCCCAACAACCCGACCGGCACCTATCTGCCCTTCGACGAGGTCAAGCGCCTGCAGGCCGGCCTGCCGCCGCATGTCCTGCTCGTTCTCGACGCTGCCTATGCCGAATATGTCCGCCGCAACGACTACGCCTCCGGCATCGAGCTCGTGGCCGAGAGCGAGAATGTCGTGATGACCCGCACCTTCTCGAAGATCTACGGCCTCGCCAATCTCCGCATCGGCTGGATCTATGCCCCGGCCCATATCATCGACGCACTCGAGCGCATCCGCGGCCCCTTCAACGTCAACGGCGCCGCTATCGAGGCGGGAGCCGCCGCCGTCGCCGACGAGGCCCATGTCGCCGCCGCGCTCGAGCACAACGAGAAGTGGCTGGCCTGGACGACGGCCGAGCTGGAGAAGCTCGGCCTCACCGTCACCCCCTCGGTCGGCAATTTCGTCCTGGTCCATTTCACCAAGACGCCCGGCAAGACCGCGAAGGAGGCCGACGCCTTCTTGACCCAACGCGGCCTCATCCTGCGCGCCGTCGGCGGCTATGGCCTGCCGGACGCGCTGCGCATGACCATCGGCTCCGAGGAGGCGAACCGCCTCGTCGTCGCCGCGCTCGCCGATTTCCTCAAGGCTTGATCGAAATGGCGGAAAGCTTCGCGCCGCGTCGCTCCGAACCGGTCTTCGCCCGTCTCGCCATCATCGGCATCGGGCTGATCGGCTCCTCGATCGCGCGCGCGGCGAAGGAGCTGAACCTCGCCGCCACGATCGTGCTGGCCGATCGCGACGAGGCCGTCCGCAAGCGGGCGCGCGAGCTCGGCCTTGGCCATGCCGTCGCTGACACAGCGGCGGAGGCAGCCCGCGATGCCGATCACATCATTCTCTCCGTGCCGGTCGGCGCTTGCGGAGCGATCGCGGCCGAGATCGCTCCGGAGCTGAAGCCGGGCGCGGTCCTGTCCGATGTCGGGTCGGTCAAGGGCTCGGTCGTCGACGCCGTGCTGCCGCATCTGCCGGAAGGCGTCTCCTTCGTCCCGGCCCATCCTGTCGCGGGCACGGAAAATTCCGGCCCCGATGCCGGCTTCCCCAGCCTCTTCCTCAACCGCTGGTGCATCCTGACCCCGCCCGAGGGAACCGACCCCGCGGCAATCGCCAGAACGCGCCAGTTTTGGGAGGGGATGGGCGCGCTCGTGGAGGTGATGAGCGCCCAGCATCATGATCTGGTGCTCGCCGTCACCAGCCACCTGCCGCATCTCATCGCCTACAACATCGTCGGCACGGCCGAGGATCTGGAGGCAGTGACGCAATCCGAGGTGATCAAGTTCTCGGCCGGCGGCTTCCGTGATTTCACCCGCATCGCCGCTTCTGACCCGACGATGTGGCGCGACGTTTTCCTGCACAACAAGGAAGCCGTGCTGGAGATGCTCGGCCGCTTCAACGAGGACCTGGCGCTGCTGACCCGCGCGATACGCTACGGCGACGGCGAGACGCTGCACAAGCACTTCACCCGCACCCGCGCCATCCGCCGCGGCATCGTCGCGCTCGGCCAGGAGAAGCCGGAGACGGAGAAGCTGCGCAAGGATTGACGGCTGCTGTGCGCAGCCACGTCGAGACGGTGTGCATGACGGTGAGTTTGGCTTGCCAAGCCCCCCGCCTGCTGGTACAGCGCCACCCGTTGCCGCTTTAGCTCAGCTGGTAGAGCACCTCATTCGTAATGAGGGGGTCGGGGGTTCGAATCCCTCAAGCGGCACCATTTACCCCTCCGAGAATGTGCGAAATAGCTGAACCATCCGATCAAGTCGGATGACCGGTTCGTGTGCTTGGCTGTCCGGGCCGGCCCATTGGCCTCCCAACCCATCGTCGGTAAATTGCGTCGACCGCATGGCTCGGCAGAGAACCTTGCCTGGTTGGTTCATGAGCGTGGGATCCAGCCGCAAATCCCGGCCTTCGACAAAACGCAGCGCAGCGATGGCACCTTCAGGCGCTCCGAGTTTGCCAACGGCGGCGACCGCGATCTCCACACCTGCGCAAGGGGAGCTTCGGCAGTTCCGCCGCCCGTTCGGCGCGCCGCGCGACGGCGTCGATCGCGAAGGCCCGATGCGCTGCCAAGCGTCCGCCCTGTCCCTAAGGTCAATTGTCGCCCGGATTGATCGCTGCTCTGATCACGCGCTGAATGGCCCCTTTGTTTGGGTCGCTGCCGGCGGCAGTTCCTCCCAAAGAAATCCTCGCCGGCAGTGCGCTTGGCCCTGCGGGCATTTGGAGGTGTCCGTGTCGGCTCAGCTTCCGTCTCGATCCATTCGCTCCGGTTTCCCGCCGGCCCACCTCGGCGGCGACCATCTGGGCCGCCTCGCTCGTGAGATACTGAAAAGCGATTGATTGACCAGGCGGCGGCCGCGGAGTCGGTCAGCCCATTGAAGCGGGAGCAGGCCTATGTGGATTCTGATGTATGTCTTCTCTTACTCGGTCAATCCTGCGGCTTCGAACGACAGGGCGGAATGGAGGTTGATGCCGACTGTCGTATTTCAGGAATTCTCGAGCGAAGATCGATGCAAAGTGGCCAAGTCAAAGCTGGAAGAAAGCTTGAAAGAAGCAGGCACCAAACTGAAGAGCGGCTTGGAAGACCTGAGAAGCATCGGCAAGGGCGGTCCCGGCGAAATCATCATCGCCTATAATGTCGACTGCCTTCCCAAGTAGCGTGGGTTCAGCAGCTCGCCGCCCGGCGGATTCCCCCGGATGCGGTGGGCCTCATGACGACGCTCGGGCTGGCGGCCTTCGTGGGGCTCACCGGAATCCAGGCGGGACCCAGTTTCGTTTCGGCGCTGCGTGAAGCGGGGATAGGTCTGCTGCGCTTCGCCCCGCAGCCTGCCGGCCAATATCGTTTTGACTTGGGGTAACGCGCGTTGACGAAAAAGATCAGCAACTTCGACGGGATGAGAATTTCTGAGACGACAGTTGGGTGGCACATGATCGAAATCGAACTGCGACGCGACGAGGGAATTGCCATTCTGTCGCCGCATGGACCGCTCGGACAATCCGATTTTGAGAGACTATCGGAGGAGATCGACCCGTATATCGCAGCCAGTGGTCGACTTACCGGGCTGATGCTGCTCGCGAAGGCTTTCCCGGGTTGGGAAAGCTTCGGCGCATTGGTATCGCACCTTCGTTTCGTAAAGGATCATCACCGCAAAATCGCTCGTATCGCCATAGTTACGGACAGCGAGCTCCTTCAAATCATGCCGCATATAGCGAAGCACTTCGTAGCGGCAGAAATTCGGCAATTCCCGTCTGGCGAAAAAGCGCAGGCCTTGGTGTGGTTGGCGGCCGGCTAGATAAAGTGGCCCCGCAACGCCATCGTTTGTCGCCTGACCTTTCGTCAATCTCACGCGATCAGGAACTCAGATCAAGACTCATCAAAGTAAACACTCTATAACGAGGCGTTAAGGATTTCATCGAGATGCCGCGCGGATCAGGTCCGTCAGCCGCGCGACAGCGATCTGGTGGCGGGCTTTGTAAAGGTGAAGCTATGACCAAGCTGCTTCCCATACATGTCGCCGCCTTAATCGGCCTTGGTTGTTTTGCCCTCACATCGAGTGACGCCGAAGCCCAATACCGACGTGGTATCGGGGTAGGTTATTACGGAGGTTACCGAGGCGGGTACTACGGCGGATACCGAGGTGGTTACTATGGCGGCCGGGCCGTCGCAGCCGGGATCGGGTTCGTGGCGGGGGCGCTCGCAACAGCGCCTGCCTATGGTTATGGCTACGCAGCACAGCCTACCTACGGCTACTATGGCAATGGCGGCTACAGCACCACCTCCTACCGCACCATCTATAGCGGCAGCGAATACTGCCAACCCGCAACCGTCACCGGCTATCCGCAAGCCGTCTACTACAACACCTCGGCCCCCACCTATTATGGAGGTGGCGGCTACTATGGCCGCGGCTACTACGGCCGAGGCTATTATGGCCGGCCGGTCGTTCGGCACTACGCCTATCAGAATCGGCGTGCCGCCATCGGTCGCGCCGCATATTACAATAACCGACCAGTTGTCGGGCATTATGGTCGGCGCTGGTAAACCTCCCATCCGTGCAGGGCTGCTCGGCACGCTCGCAGCCGATACCATCGGCGGAGCAGCGTCAGCATTGTTTCGGGAGATGGGGCGCTGGTCGTCTGCATCGCGCATGTGAGCGCTGTAGCAGTTCGATGGCGGTCCCGAGCCACTGCTGCCGCCCGTCTTTTCGCGAGCCGCCGATCGAGCAGCCTTTTTTGACTTTGGCTCTGACATTGGTGCGCTGGGCGAAAGGCGAGGGCATCTGCCGATAGGAAAAACGGGGCTGACGGGACCACTCCTCGGAAGCCGGTTTGGGTCTGAGCCCATTGCCGGACACTGTCCTTCAAATGCCTTGGATGGACCCGCTCACGTCCTGCCCCGGTCGCGCAGCGCAGGTCTGCTTTTGGGCGGCGCTCCAAGTGCCGCTTATGGCGCATTGTGCTGACTTCAAGCAGCCGACCGATCCGGTAGCTGCCTTCGACGGGGAACAGAGGCGGATCCGCCGTTCGTAAGCCCGGTTCAGGTTGCCAATCTGAGCGCTGGCGCAAAGGCGTCTTGCATCGTCGCCATTATGTCGATAAGTCTCGACATATGGAAAATGAATACGTCATCCTTTCGCTGGCCGCCCTGGCGCAGGGCACCCGCCTCGATGTTTTTCGCCTGTTGGTAACGGCCGAGCCTGAGGGCCTGCCTGCCGGCGAGGTCGCCCGGCGCCTGAATGTTCCGCACAACACGATGTCGTCGCATCTCGGCATTCTCAGCCGAGCGGGGCTTATCCGTTCAGAGCGCTTCAGCCGCTCCGTCGTCTACCGGGCCAACCTCGACGGTCTGCGTTCCGTCGTCGCGTTCCTCCTCAAGGATTGCTGCGGCGGCCGCGCGGAGATCTGCGCGCCACTGCTGGCCGAACTCAGCCCTTGCTGCCCTACAAAGGTCACAACCGATGCCTGACCGCGTTCACAACGTGCTCTTTCTCTGCACTCACAACTCCGCGCGCTCGATCATGGCGGAAGCTCTGCTCAATCATCTTGGCGAGGGTCGCTTTCGCGCCTTTTCCGCCGGCAGCGAAGGTGGTCCCGGTCCAAAGCCGTTGGCGCTCAAGGTACTCGAGGCCGAGGGCATCGGGACCATGGGCCTGTCTTCGAAGACCTGGGACGTGTTTGCGGCGGCTGACGCACCGGTCATGGATATGGTCATCACGGTTTGCGACCAGGCGGCCGGCGAAGCCTGCCCTTTCTGGCCGGGGCAGCCGATCACCGCACACTGGGGCATCGAAGACCCCTCGAATGTCGAAGGCACCGAGATCGAGCGCGAGCGCGCCTTCGTGACGGCGCTGCGCTACCTGCGCAATCGCATCAATGTGCTTCTCGCACTGCCGGTCGCCAGCCTCGACGCGATGGCGTTGGCACAGCGCATTCGGCAGATCGGCGCGCTGGAAGGCGCCAGCAACCGCGCAAACGGCGCCTGAGGCCACATGTCTACTTTCGAACGCTACCTCACGGTGTGGGTCGCACTGTGCATCGTCGTCGGCATCGCGCTCGGGCATGTCATGCCCGGCTTGTTTCATGCGATCGGTGCGGCCGAGATCGCCAGGGTCAACCTGCCGGTCGCCGTGCTCATCTGGTTGATGGTCATTCCCATGCTGCTGAAGATCGACTTCGCGGCACTTGGACAAGTTGGCAGGCATTGGCGCGGGATCGGCGTCACGCTCTTCATCAACTGGGCGGTGAAGCCGTTCTCGATGGCTGCGCTGGGCTGGCTCTTCATCGCCTGGCTGTTCCGGCCCTGGCTGCCGGCCGACCAGATCAACAGCTATATTGCCGGGCTCATCATCCTGGCGGCGGCGCCTTGCACCGCCATGGTCTTCGTCTGGTCGAATCTGACGAAAGGCGAGCCGCATTTCACCCTCAGCCAGGTCGCGCTCAATGACGCGATCATGGTCGTCGCCTTCGCCCCGATCGTCGGACTGCTGCTCGGCCTGTCGGCGATCACGGTGCCGTGGGGGACGCTCATTCTCTCCGTCATCCTCTACATCGTCATCCCGGTGATGGTCGCACAAGTCGTCCGCAGCCGTGTTCTGGCGGGTGGCGGACAGGCGGCGCTGGATCGCCTGCTCGGTTGGCTTGGCCCGGCCTCGCTCGTGGCGCTGCTCGCCACCCTCGTCTTGCTCTTCGGTTTTCAGGGCGAGCAGATCCTGGCGCAGCCGATGGTGATCGCGCTCCTGGCGGTGCCGATCCTGATCCAGGTCTATTTCAATGCCGGTCTCGCCTACCTGCTGAACCGGGTTGCCGGCGAGCAGCACTGCGTCGCCGGTCCATCGGCGCTGATCGGCGCGTCGAACTTCTTTGAGCTGGCGGTCGCTGCCGCGATCAGCCTCTTTGGCTTCAACTCCGGCGCGGCGCTCGCCACCGTCGTCGGCGTGCTGATCGAGGTCCCCGCCATGCTCACCGTGGTCTGGATCGTGAACGGGTCGAAAGGCTGGTACGAGCGCGGAAGCAGAGTTCGAAAGGCGCAGGCCGCCGAATGATTCGACAATTGTCGAAATATGGCTTGACGGCTTCTCAAGAGCGGCGCAGTCTACTTCCATGAAAGTCGAAGAAGCAGCAAAGCAGCTTGAGGCGCTCGGCAATCCGACCCGCCTTGAACTCTACCGGGTCCTCGTCCGTGCCGGTCATGGCGGCCTGCCGGTCAACCAGGTGCAGGAGCGTTTGGGCATTCCCGCCTCGACCCTCTCGCACCATCTTCAGCGCCTCGTGCACAACGGATTGGTCTCACAGGAGCGGCAGGCCACGACACTGATCTGCCGAGCCGAATACCCTGCAATGACCGCCTTGCTGGGCTTCCTCGCGGACGAATGCTGCGCCGATGAAGCCTGCTCGGCCTCCGATCGGGCCGCGTGAGCCGCTTTTTATTTGTCTTATAATTCCATCATTCTAGAATAACGGGATATAGTGTCATGATGAAACTGCCTGTGGCCGTCATCGGTGCCGGCCCTGTCGGCCTTGCCGCTGCGGCCAACCTCATCGCGCGCGGCCTTTCCGTGAAGGTCTACGAAGCCGGCGCTGCGGCTGGCGCGAGCGTCAGCGATTGGGGTCATGTTCGGCTCTTCTCGCCGTGGGCCTACAATGTCGATCCGGCTGCGCGTTCGCTGCTGGACAAGGCAGGATGGCGGGAGCCTGACGCAACGGTCTATCCGACGGGCGCCGACCTCGTCGGCGAATACCTTGCTCCGCTTTGGCAGACGCCTGAGCTGGCGCCGGTCATCGAATATGGAGCGCGCGTCAAGGGCATCGGGCGGCGCGGCGTCGATAAGGTGGTCAGCCGTGACCGTGAGCTGCGCCCCTTCCAGCTGACGATCGTCGACGCCGAAGGGCGCGTCCGCCGCGAGCTCGCGAGGGCGGTGATCGACGCCTCGGGGACCTGGACGTCACCAAACCCGCTCGGAGCAGGTGGCATCGCTGCTGAAGGCGAGGAGACCTTTGCCGATCGGATCGCCTACAGCATCCCGGATGTGTTCGGCCGCGACCGGGCACGCTATGCCGGGCGCACCACGGTCGTCGTCGGCGCCGGGCATTCCGCCGCAAACGTCTTGCTCGACCTGACCGCGCTCGCGGCCACCGAACCTGCCACCAAAGCGATCTGGCTGACTCGCAGCAACAACCTGTCCCGTGTCTATGGCGGCGGCGCCAACGATCAGCTCGCCGCGCGAGGCGACCTGGGGCAAAGGCTGCGGCAGCTCGTCGAAGGGCGCAGCATCGAGCTCGTCGCCAGTTTCGCAGTCACCGCGGTGCGCGAGGCGAGCGGCCAACTCGTTCTCGATGGCGAGACGCCTGATGGCCTTCGCACGGTCGGGTCCGTCGACCAGATCGTGGTGTGTACGGGGCAGCGTCCCGATCTGGCATTGACCCGTGAATTGCGCATCGAGCTCGATCCGTGGCTGGAGAGCGCAAAGGCGCTCGGCCCGATGATCGATCCAAACCTGCACTCTTGCGGTTCGGTGCCCCCGCACGGGCATCGCGAGCTGTCCCACCCGGAGCCGGGCTTCTACACCGTGGGGATCAAAAGCTATGGCCGCGCGCCGACGTTCCTGATGCTGACCGGCTATGAGCAGGTCCGGTCGGTCGTTGCCGCGATCGCCGGCGACATGGCGGCGGCCGACGATGTCCAGCTCGTTCTGCCGGAAACGGGCGTATGCGCGGCTGCGCCTGAAAGCACCGGCGGTTGCTGCGGAGGTCCGGCTCCGGACGGTGCGGACGCCTGCTGCGTCGACGACGCTTCCGCCAAAACGCAGGGCAAGGCGGGTTGCGGCTGTGACAGCTCGTCGAAGATCGGCGAGGCCGTTCAAACGCAATAACGACACTTGCCGATTGGGAAACGAGCCCGGTCCCTGCTGCAAGGATCGGGCTCATCCTCGCTCTGGGCGTTACCCAGGTTCTTTGCGCTACGGCAGGATCAGGAGGCCGGCCCTTCCGCTACGACATCGTCGAACAGCGGCCGAAGCTCTCCTTCAGCAAGTTGCGGCCCATCATCAAGGCGCTCAGGCTGATAGCGGCTGCCAGCATCACGTACCAGGCCGGCGCGAGGGCGCTTCCCGTCTGGACGATCAGCCAGGTGGTGATGAAAGGCGCGAATCCGTCGAAAACGGTGACAGCGAGATTGTAGGCGATGGACACGCCCGTCGAGCGCATGGCGTGCGGGTAGAGTTCGGCCTCGTCGGAGACGAACACCACTTGCTCGTGATCGGCGAAGGACTCATGGGAGAAGACGGTCATGACTTGAGGGCTCCGGAGGGGCGGGAGGCGGAAGGCCGGACGCTGGTCGCCGCGAGGCCGAAGCCGCACAGGATCAGCGCGGCGCCGACGAAGTGGAACGGACGCACGGGCTCGCCCAGCAGCAGGAAGGCAAGCACGGCGGTGAACAGGGCGACGAGGTGGAAGGAGGCCCCGGTGACGCTCGGCCCCAGCGTTGCGACGCAGCGGTTCCAGATGACGAAGGCCAGCAGCGAGGCGAAGACGCCGATATAGAGCACGGCGGCGAGCGGGCCGGGCGCGGTCGGGATCGTCGCGCCCCGCGCCAGTTCCCAGATCCAGAACGGCAGCAGCACGAAAAGCCCCGCCACCATCGTCGCCGCCAGGAAGACGAGCGGATCGAGATCGGGGGCGCGGCGGCGCAGCAGCACCGAGTACACCGCGTAATTGGCGACCGCGACCAGAACCAGCGGCTCGCCGCCGCTGATACCCAGCCGCGACAGGGTCGACGGCTCGCCGCGCGCGACGATCCACGCCACACCCGCGAAGGAGATGGCGACGCCGGCGAGCGTGCGGGCCGAGACGCGCTCGACCCCGAGCGCGAAAGCCGCCAGCGGCACCATCAGCGGCAGGGTCGAGTTGAGGAAGGCGACACTGGCAGCGGGAGCGCTCTGCAAGGCGAGATAGCCGAGCGCATTGTAGCCGGCGATGCCGAAGGCGCCGCAGGCCAGGACAAGCCAGCGGGCGCGAAAGAGCGCCTGCCGCTGCGCACTGAGCGCGCCGAGCACGAAGGGCGCCAGGCAGGCGAGCGCGACGAGCCAGCGTCCGACCGCGAGCGAGACCGGCGGGAACGAGTCTGCGAGCGCCCGTCCGAGCACGAGGTTGCCGGCCCAGAACAGGGGCGGCAGGGGAAGCAGCAACAGCGGCTGGCCCCAGAGGCGCCTGAGGATCGACATCGCCGGCCTCACGGAGTGCCTGCGAGGCCAATCCGCAGGCGGCGGTTGTGGCGGCCTTTGTTGTCGATCTTCAGGATGCGGATCGGCGGCGAGCCGCCGGTCGTGGCGAGATGGGTGCCGCCGCAGGCCTGACGGTCGAGCCCGACGATCTCGACGATGCGCACCTGCCCGTCCGCGGTCGGCGGCGGGGCGACCGAGCGCGAGCGGATCAGCCCCGGTTCAGCGAAGGCCGCAGCCTCGGGGAGATAGTCCTGCCGGACGGCGAGGTCTTGCCGGATGAGCGCGTTGACCGGCTCCTCAATCGCGCGCAGGCGGTCGTTTTCGGCATCCGGCAGGTCGAAATCGATGCGCGCCGTGCCGTCCTCGTTCATCTGGACGCCGGTGACGAGCGCGCCGTCGAAACCCTGGAAGACCACCGCGTTGACGATGTGCAGATCCGTGTGGAGCGCACGCATCAGCTTGCGAAAAGCCGGGTCGACCCGGGCTTCCACGGGGCCGGCCGGCAGTTCGACGGGGTCGGCGAGCAGGTGCCGAAACCGGCCTCCCTCGTTCTCGAAGCCGGCGACCGCCACCTCGCCGCCGGCCCACGCCAGCGCGCCGCGATCGGGCAATTGCCCGCCGCCGCCCGGATAGAACGGGCTTTCCGCGAGAACCGCCCAGCCCGGCCCCGCCTCGACGACATGAGTCGCGAGTGTCAGGACCTCCGGATTGTCGAGGCAGAAATGGCGGGACATGCGTCTCATCCTTTCCGCAGTGCCGACAGGGCATCTGCTCGAGGACGAGATTGGCGCGTTGAACCGCGCGGCTATTGGCGAAAATTGAGAAAGGGGATCAGCCGGCGGTCGCGCGCACCCATTGCAGCGGGGTGATGCCGTAGCTGCGCTTGAAATGCCGCGTCAGCGCGCTCTGGTCGTAGAAGCCGGCATCGAGGGCCGCGGCGGCGATGTTCGTGCCGCGGCCAAGCGCGGCGATCGCAGCCCTCAGGCGCAGTTGTGTCAGATATGAGTGCGGCGTCAGGCCCGTGGTGCGCTTGAACACCGCGATCAACTGGAACGGAGTGAGGCCGACCGAGGCGCCGAGCTCCTCCAGGGTGAGCTCCTCCATGTGACGTTCGCGCATGACATCGCGGACATGGGTCACCTTGCTGGCATCGCGCGCCGGCAGCGAAAGACTGGGCTCGCCTGCGGCGTGGCGCCGGATCAGGGTTCCGAAACTGCGCAGCAGCAACTCGCGCTCCTCGAAAGGATCGTTGCCGTCGTCGAGAACGCGGTGCAATCCGAGGAAGGCCTCGATCAGATCGGCGTCGTGAAAGGTGTTGCGGCAGAAATAGGCCGTCGCGTCGAGCCCGAGCGCGGCATTGAGCGTCTCGATCGCGGATGGTGTCAGATAGAGCCCGCGATAGAGCCAGCGTTCGCTCCGGCCCATCCGTCCGGAATGAGGCTCGTCAGGGTTGAACACGAGCAGCGTCGAAGTTCGGGCTTCGTCGCTCCGTCCCCGGCTCTTGAACTCGGCGCCGCCGACCTCTGTCACCGCAACGACGAAGGCCTCGTGGCTGTGGGGCGCGTAGTCGTGGCTGGTGAAGTCGGCGACGAGACAACTCAGGCCCGGAACCCGAGGGTCGCGCCAGTAGCGGGACGAATTGCGCAGGTCCGTACGGGCCAAGATCCGATCCGGTCGTCAGGAGAGCCTCGATCGTGCAACGATCGTGCCGAGATCGCAACGCCGGAGGATAACCAAGGGCACGATGGGCAGGGCTTCGGGCGTTGGGTGCTGAACGCACTGGCATCGTTCTCGCAGTGGCAACGAGATCATCAAGGGCGCCTCGTGCGATCGCGACCGAACGCGCTTGGTTCCCGATTCCATCTTGCGCGACATTTCACATTTGCAGCGTCGGCGCCTCGATCGGCTGTCCGATGTCAGGGGTTGATCATCGAGGCAGCGTCCTTTCGATCCGCGCGAACCGGCGTCTGCTAATAGACATCGGCCTGGTAGCGCCCCAGTTTCCGCAGGGACGCGACATAGGCGACGGCCTCGTCGCTCGAGCGCCCGCCATGCTCGGCGACGATATCCACCAGGGCGCGCTCGACATCCTTGGCCATGCGCTTGGCATCGCCGCAGACATAGAAATGCGCGCCCTGTTCCAACCAGGCGAAGAGTTCCGCCCCGCGCTCGCGCATGCGATCCTGGACGTAGATCTTGTCGGTGCCGTCGCGCGACCAGGCAAGGGTGAGGTTGGTCAGCACTCCCTCCTGCTTCATTGCGTTGAGCTCCTCCTCGTAGAAGAAATCGCTGGCGCGGCGCTGATGGCCGAAGAACAGCCAATTCCTGCCAGAGGCTTTCGTCGCCTTGCGGTCATGCAGGAAGGCGCGGAACGGCGCGACGCCGGTGCCCGGGCCGCACATGATGACCGGCGTCTCGGGGCTGGCCGGCAGGCCGAAGCCATGCGCCCGCTGGACATAGACCGGCACCTTGTCGCCGGGACGCACGCGCTCGCCCAGGAAGGTGGACGCCACGCCCCAGCGCGGGCGGGTGCCGATCTTGTAGCGCACCGTGTCCACCGTCAGCGAGATGCGGCCGGGCGTCGCGACATGCGAGGATGAGATCGAATAGAGCCGCGGCTGCAGGAGATCGAGCGCCTCGACGAAGGCTTCCGCAGAGAGCCTGGCTTGCGAGAATTTGTGCAGCGTGCCGAGCACGTCGAGGCGGTCGAGATCGCCATCGGGATCCTCGCCGGCCGCGAGGCGCTTGGCCTTGGTGCGGGTCTCTCCGCCGGTGACATAGGAGATCAGCTGGAACAGCGCGTCGGGCGCGGGGCCGAGAGCACGGTCGGCGATCAGGATGTCGCGCAGGCTCTTGCCGTCGATGATCGCGTCTGGCCGGGCGCCGAGCAGCGCGATGACCGCATCCGCCAGACGCGGATCGTTCTGCGCGACGATGCCAAAGGCGTCGCCGACGATGTAGTCGAGCCCGCATTCGGTGAGATCGAACTCGACATGCCAGGTCTCCTTCTCGGAACCCTCGCCATTGAGCTTGCGGCGCGACAGGAAGGTGGCGAAGGCCGGGTTCTCGCGGCAGCGGCCGAGCGGGCCAAGCGGCGCCGCCGGAGCATCCTCGGCCGGAGCGGCGGCAGGCGCGGAACCCGCCTCCTCCGTCAGCGTCTTCAGCATCCGCAGCGTGTCCTTGCCGCCGGGCGCGCAGAGGTTCAGCCGCCGCTCCTTGCCGTCTGCGATCGCAGCCGAATAGGTCTCGCAGACATAGCCACACTGGCCGCAATCCTGCTGCGCCATCGCGGCAAAGAGCTTGCGTGGGAATGGCTTGCCCTCGGCCAGCTTCATGCGCTCGGCCATCTCCATCGACGGATCGTGCCAGGGCGCGCCGTCATCGGCCTCGCCCATCACGGCGGCATTCTCGGCCGGCGACAGCGCGGTGACGCCGGCATTGTCGAGCGAGAGCAGGCCGGCGAAGAAGCCATTCAGCCAGGAGCGCTGTTCCTCGCTGAAGGGCGCGGTCTCCGGCAGGACCTGGACGATCGGATTGGCAGTCTGGACGGTCATGCCGCTTCTCCCGTCTGCGCGACCAGCGCCTGTAGCGCCTCGATCTCGTGGCGGCGGGCGAAGGCGACGAAGCTCTCGTCGGGCGCGGCACGATGCGTCTGCCAGGCACGCAGGATCGACTCGACCAGCGCCGGCGCGTCTTCCGCCTTCACATCGGTGCGGAATTCGCGGCCGATGCCGCCCTCGACGCCGAAGCCGCCACCGACGAAGACGTGATAGCCCGGCACCGTGTCGCCCTCGTCGCTGACCGGCACCTTGGCACCGATCAGCCCGAGATCGCCGATGTAATGCTGGGCGCAGGAGTTGTGGCAGCCGGTCAGGTGGATGTTGACGGGCGTATCCAGCGTGATCCGCGGCTCGCAATGGGCGGCGATCGCCAGCGCATCCTCCTTGGTGTGGGCACCGGCGAATTTGCACCCCGTGGCGCCGGTGCAGGCAATCAGCCCGGCACGCAGGATCGAGGTCTCCGCCGAGAGGCCGATCGCCTGGAGATTGGCGATGACGTCCTCGACCTTGCTGTCCGGCACGCCCGAGATCAGCAGGTTCTGCCAGACGGTGAGGCGGATATCGCCATCGCCGCAGGCTTGCGAGATCGAGGCGATGACACGCATCTGCTGGACGGTGAGCTTGCCGACCGGCAGCGCCACGCCGATCCAGTTGCGGCCGGCTTGCGCCTGCGCATGCACGCCGATATGGCCGAGCCGATCATAGACCGGGCGCGGCTTGACGAAGGCCGTATCGAGCCGGACCAGCTTGCGGCCGAGCTTCTCCTCGACCGCCTTCAGGAAGGTCTCGAAGCCCCAGGCGTCGAGCACATATTTCAGACGTGACTTGTTGCGGTCGGTGCGGTTGCCGTTGGCGATGAAGACGCGGACGATCGCGTCCGAGACCGCGATCGCGTCGGACGGGGCGACGATGACGCCGGTATCGCGGGCGAGGTCCTTGTGGCCGGTGATGCCGCCGAGCGCGAGGCGATACCAGATGCCGGGCTCGACCGGCTGGCCCTCGAAGACGGCGCCCTCGCCGACCTCGATCGCCTGGAAGCCGATGTCGTTGGTGTCCTCCAGCGTCGCGATCGAGCCGGCGCCGTCGAAGGCGACGTTGAACTTGCGCGGCAGCCCGTAGAGCGAGCGGTCGTTCAGGATGTGGTGGTGCCAGGCGCGGGCATGCGGCCGGGTATCCAGCAGTTCGAGCGGGTCGATGCCGGCCGTGGCCGAGCCCGTGACGTTGCGGATGTTGTCGGCGCCGGAGCCCTTGGCGGTCAGCCCGAGATCGGCGAGGCCTTCCAGGAGCGCAGCCGCGCTCTCGGCCGGGATCTCGCGCACCTGCAGATTGGCGCGGGTGGTGACATGGGAGTACGGGCCGCAAAGCGTCTCGGCGAGATCGGCGACGCCCGCAAACTGCCAGGCCTTGAGGATGCCGTTGGGGATGCGCAGGCGGCACATATAGCTGTTCTGCGCCGGGGCGACATAGAACAGGCCGTGATAGCGCCAGCGGAAATTGTCCTCAGGCTTCGGATAGATGCCGGCATTCGCCTGGTCCTTGAAGCGGGCATAGGCATCAAAGGGATGCTCGGCCGCCTTCCACTTCTCCTGATCGACGAGCTTCCCGCCGGCCGCGACGGTCTTTGCCTGCGCTTCCTGATGCTCCTTATCCGGCCCCGAGGGCGCGGCCTTGCCGCCCGCGCCGGGCGTACCGCCGAGCGGCCCCAGCCCGCGCGCCGTGCGGGCCGACTGCATGCCGCTCGTGAAACCTTCGAGATAGCGCTTCTGGTCGGGGGTGAAATCGTCACTCATCATTGTGCTCCGGCTGACGGATCAGGCCGTTGTGTTCTGGCCGGCAGCCGCGATCATCGCGCCGGACAGGGTGCCGTAAGCATTCGTCCAGGCGTCCCTGACGGCAGGGGTGAAGCCCTCGCCGAGCCCCTGCTCCAGCGTCCAGAGCAGCGCCGCGCCGACCGGCGCGTAATGGGCCGCGGTCACGCCATAGCCGTTGTGCTTGACCGCCAGCGCATTCACCGCCGGCATCAGGGCGGGCAGGTCGTCGAGCCCCTTCACCACGACGGCGAGCGTGCCCATGAGCTTGCGGCCCTGCTCCTTCATGTCGCTCGCTTTGAACAGCGGGCGGACTTCGGGCGCGATCTCGAACAGGCGGCCGTAGAACAAGGCGGCGGCCTGTTCGGCAATGGGGGCGACCTTGGAGAAGCTCGCCCTGATCTCGGAAACCTGGTCGGGGGTCATGACTGGCTTCCTCAGGCGGCTTCGACGAAGCGGTGGCGCTCGTAGAGGAACCTCAGCACCGCCTCGCGAGCGGCGATGTAGGTGCGGTCGGAGACAAGCTCGAGGCGCTTGCGCGGCCGGGCGAGGCGCACGTCGAGCACCTCGCCGATGCGGGCGGAGGGGCCGTTGGTCATCATCACGATCCGGTCGGAGAGCAGCACTGCCTCGTCGACGTCATGGGTGATCATGATCATCGTGTTTCCCAGCGCGGCATGGATCTGCATCACCGAATCCTGCAGATGCGCGCGGGTCAGCGCGTCCAGCGCGCCGAAGGGCTCGTCGAGCAGCAGGATCTTCGGCTCCATGGAAAGTCCGCGTGCGATGCCGACGCGCTGCTTCATGCCGCCGGAGATTTCGCCGGGCCGCTTGTCCTTCGCATGGGCCATCTGGACGAGATCGAGATTGTGCATGATCCAGTCATGCCGCTCGGCCCGGTTCTTCACGCGGCCGAAGACCTTGTTCACGGCGAGCGCGATGTTGTCGTAGACGGTGAGCCAGGGCAGCAGCGAATGGTTCTGGAAGACCACGGCCCGGTCCGGCCCCGGCGAATTGACCTCCTTGCCTTCCAGCAGGATGCCGCCGGTGCTCGCGGGGGTGAGCCCCGCGATGATGTTCAGCAAGGTCGACTTGCCGCAGCCGGAATGGCCGATGATCGAGACGAACTCGCCCTTGTCGATGACGAGGCTGATGTCCTTCAGGACCTCCGTCGTGGCGGTGCCGCGCTGGAAGCGTTTGTCGACATGGTCGATCTTGAGATAGCTCATCGTTTCGCCCTCAATTCGTCGCGGTGCCGCGGGTGACGACATGGCCGACGAGAGCGACGAGGCGGTCGAGCAGGAAGCCGACCACGCCGATATAGACGAGGGCCACGATGATGTCGGACAGGCGCGAGGAGTTCCACGCATCCCAGATGAAGAAGCCGATGCCGACGCCGCCGGTCAGCATCTCCGCGGCGACGATGGCGAGCCAGGACAGGCCGGCGCCGATCCTCAGGCCCGTGAAGATGTAGGGCGCGGCCGAGGGCACCATGATCTTGTAGAAGAACTCGATCTGGTTCAGCCGCAGAACCTTGGCGACGTTCCGGTAGTCCTGCGGGATGTTGCGGATGCCGACTGCCGTGTTGATGATCACCGGCCAGATCGCGGTGATGAAGATCACGAAGATCGCCGAGGGCTGGCTGTCGCGGAAGGCGGCCAGCGAAAGCGGCAGCCAGGCGAGCGGCGGCACGGTGCGCAGCACCTGGAAGACCGGATCGAGGCCACGCATCGCCCAGACGGATTGACCGACCAGCGTGCCGAGCAGCACGCCGACCACGGCTGCCAGGCTGAAGCCGATGGCGACACGCTGCAGCGAGACGAGGATGCGCCAGCCCAACCCGATATCCTGCGAGCCCGCCCAGTAGAACGGCTCGGTGATCAGGTCCTTCGCCTCCTCCCAGATCTTCGTAGGCGGCGGCAGCGAGGATTGCGGCCCGTGCGCGGCGAGCTGCCAGAACAGCAGGATCAGCGCGACCGTGATCAGGGGCGGCAGCAGGTTGACGAGGGCGCTTTTTCCCCATGGAAGAAGCTTCGCCGCGAAGGGCTGTGAGCGCCCGGCCGGCAAGGCCACCACGTCCGGCGTCTTGCCCGGGAGCGCGACCACCGTCGCGCCCGCGATCGTGCTTTTCAAGGCAGGCTGAGCCATGTTCCAGTCTCTCCTCTGACCGAGCTGTTCCGTCGCGTGCGTCATGCCGCTTCGCTCGCGCGTGCCTGCGCGCCGATGCGGCCGATTTCGGGAAGGCAGGACCCGCAATTGGTCCCCGCTTTGAGCTGAATTCCGATCTCTTCGGCTGTCGCGGCGCCGGCCTCGAAGGCAGCGCGGATCGCATTCAGGCCCACGCCGAAGCAGGCACAGACGGTCGGTCCGGGGTCAGGCCCGCCGGGGCGGCGCCCGGAGAGCAGGGCGAACCGGCTCTCCACGGTCGCTGTCGGATCGGCGAAGGCGGTCTTGACCGTGTCCCAGAGCGGTGCGCAGCCCGTGGGCGCAAGGAAAAGCGCGGCCGCGAGCCGGCCCTCGCGCAGCACGGCGCAGCGATAGCTGCCGCCGTCACGGTCGATCAGCTCGGTCAGCCCCTCGGCGCCGAAACGGTCGCGTATGAGCGCCATTATCGTGTCGATGGCGGCGTCGGTGGCGAAAAGCCGGCCTTCGCCGCCTTGCACGGCAAGCCGTGCCCACCAGCTCCCGGCCGGCAGGGCAAAGGGTTCGCGCGACAGGACGAAGCCCTCGGAGCGATAGGTGACCGGCGCCATGGAAACCGGGGTCGCCTTCATCTCGGGCTGGCCGGAGAAGGGATCGCAGAGCGGCTGCGTCAATGCCCCGATCCGGGCGTTGGAGGCTGTTTCCCCGGACCAATGGATCGGCGCGAAAAGTGATCCCTGGGCGACGCCCTTGTCCGCGACCACTTTTAGCACTGCGTTGCCCTGCACTCCGGCGATGCGCGCGAAACCGCCCTCATTCAACCCGAAGCGGGCGATGTCGGCCGGATGGACCGAGACGGAGGGCTCGGCGATATGGGCACTGAGCCGGGGGCTCAGGCCCGTGCGGGTCATCGTGTGCCAGTGGTCGCGGACGCGGCCGGTGTTGAGCAACAGCGGGAAGGCCTCGCTGGTTTCGGAGGCGAGCTTCGGTACCGCGAGCCTGCGCATCTGCGCGCGGCGTGCGGGGCCGAAGAAGCCTCCCTCAGCGAAGAGCCTTGCCGTGCCTTTGGGTCGATGCGCCGGCACGGGCCATTGTACCGGCTGGAGCGCATCGTAATCCGCGTGATCGAGGCTGGCATGGGCGCCGATGTCGAAGTCGCGCGTACCGTCGTTTTCGAAGGCTGAGAGGGCCGCGTGCTCGGCATAGATTTCGTGAGGCCCTGCGTAAGCGAACGCCTCGCCGAAACCCAGCCGTTTCGCGACCTCGCAGACGATCCACCAATCCGGCTTCACCTCACCCGGCAGCGGCAGGAAGGCACGCTGACGGGAGATGCGGCGTTCGGAATTGGTGACGGTGCCGTCCTTCTCGCCCCAGGCCGCCGCCGGCAGGATGTAGTGCGGCCTGGCTGATAGCGTGTCGTTCGAGAGCACGTTCTCGGAGACGATGAAGAGGTCGAGCCCGGCGAGCGCGGCGCGCACCTTGTCGGCCTGCGGCAGGGAGACGGCGGGGTTCGTCGCCATCACCCACATCCCGCGGATGCGGCCTTCCGCGACGGCATCCAGCATCTGGACGGCTTTCAGCCCCTCGCGGCGGGCCATGTTCGGCCCCCTCCAGAAGCGGCGGATGCGGTCGATCTCCTCGGGCGCGTAGCCCATATGGGCGGCCAGCATGTTCGCGAGCCCACCGACCTCGCGCCCACCCATCGCATTGGGCTGACCGGTCAGCGAGAAGGGGCCGCAGCCGGGGCGGCCGATCCGGCCGGTGGCGAGATGGCAGTGCAGGATTGCCGCGACTTTGTCGGTGCCCTGTGCCGACTGGTTGACGCCCTGGCTCCAGGCGGTGACGACATGCGGCGTGCTGGCCCAGAGGTCGTAGAAAGCTGCGATCCGCTCCTCGGAGAGGCCGGTGGCGGCGGAAACGGCGGCGATGTCGGGCGCGATTTCTTGCGCATTGGCTAGCGCCTCGTCGAAGCCCGCGACATGGCGCGTGACGTAAGTGCGGTCGATGAGGCCGCGATCGGCGAGATGGACAAGGAGCCCCGCGAAGAGCGCGGCGTCGGAGCCGGGCTTCAACGCCAGCACCATGTCGGAGTCATCAGCCGTGGCGGTGACGCGCGGATCGAGCACGACGAGGCGTGCGCCGCGCTGCCGCCGATTGTCCTGCATGCGGCGGAACAGGATCGGATGGCACCAGGCGGTGTTGGAACCGACGAGGACGATCAGGTCGGCGCTGTCGAAATCCTCATAGGCGCCGGGCACCGTGTCCGAGCCGAAGACCCGGCGCTGCGCGGCGACGGTCGAGGCCATGCACAGGCGCGAATTGGTGTCGACATGGGGCGAGCCGATGAAGCCCTTCATCAGCTTGTTGGCGACGTAATAGTCCTCGGTCAGGAGCTGGCCGGAGAGATAGAAGGCGATCGCCTCGGGGCCATGCGAGGCGGCGATGGTCCGAAGACCAGCGGCGACCGCGTCGAGCGCCTCGTCCCAACCGACCCGATCGTACTCCCCGGCGGCATTGCGCTTCAGCGGATGTAGCACCCGGCTGCCGAGCCCCAGCGTCTCGCCGAGGGCCGAGCCCTTGGAGCAGAGCCGCCCCCGATTGGCCGGATGATCCGTGTCTCCCGCGATGGCTGCGCCTCCCAGCCCATCCGGAGTCGCCAGCACGCCGCAGCCGACCCCGCAATAGGGGCAGGTCGTGCGTACGGCGGTTGGGGAGAGGGGGGCGTCGTGGCGCATCAGGCGGCTTCCCCGATGCAGTAGCCTTCTCCGAAGGGCAGTTCGGCGCGGATCGCGCTGATGTCCTGCCCCGAGCGGATCAGGCCGAGATAGAACAGCGCGCCCTGCGTATCGCCGACGAGCACGCAGCCGGCGAGCCTGTCATCGCGCAGCACGAACTTGCGATAGACCCCGGCAGCGGGATCGCGCAGCACCACCGTCTCGGTGCCCACGCCACCCTCGAATTCGCCGGCGGAGAAGACGCCAACGCCGGACACCTTGAGATTGGTCGAGAGCAGCGAACCCCGATAGGCGCCCTCGCGGCCGGCAAGCCGCAAGGCGAGCGCCCGCGCCTGCTCATAGGCCGGCTCGACCAGCCCGTAGGCGAGGCCGCGATGCTCCGCGCATTCACCGATGGCGAAGATGGCGGGGTCGTCGGTGGCGAGGCCGTCATCGACGAGGATGCCGCGATTGGTGCCGAGACCGGCAGCGCGGGCGAGCCCGGTATTCGGCCGCACGCCGATGGCGATCACGACGAGATCGGCGGCGATCGTCGTGCCGTCAGCTAGCTCGACCGCCTCGACATGGCCGTTGCCGGCAAAGCCCTTCGTCTCCGCCTGCAGGCGTACATCGATGCCCCGCGCCGCCATCGCGGCGGCGAGCAGCCCAGCGCCCTCATGGTCGAGCTGGCGTTCCATCAGCCGATCGACGAGGTGCAGCAGCGTGACCTCGCCTCCGGCCTGCGCCAGACCATAGGCGGCTTCGAGCCCGAGCAGTCCGCCGCCGATGACGACGATGCGCGCGCCGCGTTCGGCATAGGTCCGCATCATCCCGACATCGGCGGTGTCGCGAAAGGTGACGACGCCCTTGAGTTCGCCCCCCGGGAACGGCGGTCGCAACGGTGTCGAGCCGGTTGCGAGCACGAGCTTGCCATAGGGCAGCGTCGGCCCGCCCTGGAGCGTGACCGTCCGCGCCGCGCGATCGATCGCCTCGACTGGCCGGCCGTAGAAGGTCGACACCCCCCGCGCCCGCCACCATGCGGCCGGTTTCAGCTCGATGTCCGGCTCGCCGATCTCGCCCGCCAGCAGCGGTGAGAGCAGGACCCGGTTATAGGCAAGCCGCGGCTCGTCCCCGATCACCGCGACGGAATAGCGGCCGAGCGCGCGCTGGCTGAGCTCGTCGACCAGCCGCGTCGCGGCCATACCGTTGCCGACGATGATCAGGGGCTCGGCCATGGTTCAGGCCACCCGCTTGATCTTGAGTGCCTTGAGGTATTCGAGCGGTGCGGCGGGATCGAATGTCACGCCGTCGAAGAAGGTCTCCACGCCGCGGGAGTCTGCGGTCGGCGCGCCGGCGATGCCGAGCGTCTTCGCGGCCTCCCGCCAGAGATCGGCGCGGTTGGTCTTGTCGACCAGCGCCTTGATGTCGATCGTCGGCTCGAACTTGCCCCAGCGGATGTTCTCGGTGACGAACCAGGTGTCGAGGCTCTTCCAGGGATAGGAGGTCGAGCCGCCTTCGCCCCAGAACTTCATGTAGAGATTGGTGCCCTTCGCCTCGCGGCCGTTGCCGTAGTTGATGTCGCCGAGCAGGCGCTTGTTGATGTCGCCGGTGGGGACGTTGAACCACTGGCGCCGGCCGACGATCTCGGCGAGCTCCTGACGGTTCTCCATCTTGTCGGCCCACATCTGGGCCTCCATCACGGCCATCAGGATCGCCTGCGTCGCCCTGGGGTTGGCATCGACGAAGTCGGCGCGCATGCCGAGGATCTTCTCGGGATGGCGGGCCCAGAGCTCGCCGGTCGTCAGCGCGGTGTAGCCGATGTTCTGGTTGACGAGCTGTTCGTTCCAGGGCTCGCCGACGCAGAAACAGTCCATGGTGCCGACCTTCATGTTCGCCACCATCTGCGGCGGCGGCACGGTGATGACCTTGATGTCGGTGTCGGGGTCGATGCCGCCGGCGGCGAGCCAGTAGCGGATCCAGAGGTCGTGGGTGCCGCCCGGGAAGGTCATCGCGGCGGTGAGTTCCTTGCCGGCAGCCTTCTTGCGTTCGAAGGCCTGCTTCAGCGGCGAGGAATCCTTCTGGACGTTGAGGTCCTTGTACTCGTTGGAGACCGAGATCGCCTGGCCGTCCTCGTTGAGGTTCAGCAGCGTGTACATGGGCAGGGGCTGGCCGTTCTGCATCACCTTGCCGGTCGAATAGAGATGCGTCTTCGGCCGCAGGATGTGGCCGCCGTCGATGCCGTTGTTCTTGAAGCCGAGCGCCATGTTGTCGCGCGTCGCACCCCAGGAGGCCTGCTTGGAGATGTCCATGTCGGGCAGGCCGTATTTGGCGAAGAGGCCCTTCTCCTTCGCGATGATCAGCGGCGAGGCATCGGTGAGGGCGATGTAGCCGAGGCGCGTGCCCTTGACCTCGGGGCCGGCTCCCTGCGCGAAGGCGCCGGAGGGCAGGGCGGCCTTCGCCGCTGCGAGCAGCCCGGCCGTGCCGGACAGCTGCAGGAAACGGCGGCGGCTCGGGCGGGCCTGCTTCGCGGCGGCCTGGCTGATGCCGGTATCGGTGGTGTTCGTCATCGATCGCCTCTCGGTTGCTGGAAAGCCACTCGTTCCGCACCAGCCCGAACGCGAAAAACGCCGCGCGAAAGACGCCTTGGCAGGCGCATTCCGACAGCGACGTTGCTGTATCTTCCGGATCAGGGGCGGCGCGGGCAGCATTGGCCGCGTCGCAGCAATCCTTACAAGGACCGTGCCAACTGGCTGACCTCAGGTGAAACTTTGAATTGCAACAGCTTGCGAGTTTCCGGCTCGCCGCTCGACCCACGC
The DNA here is from genome assembly GCF_057321085.1 of Allobosea sp. RIT-PG3_2. Lineage (NCBI taxonomy): Bacteria > Pseudomonadati > Pseudomonadota > Alphaproteobacteria > Hyphomicrobiales > Alloboseaceae > Allobosea > Allobosea sp. RIT-PG3_2. Next base: position 283,924 of record NZ_JBXWCA010000003.1, read on the forward strand.
GAACGCCTTGTTGCGTCGCACAAGAGAGGCGCGGTCGCCTATTCTTTGGGCATGATCCGATTGGCTGCCAGAATGCCTTCGAAAGAGGCGGGGAGGAATACGCCTCGAGCGATCTCCTGCATCTGCGGCTGCGCGACGATCTGGCCTGCGCGCTCCATCCCCGCGAGCACCCAGCCGGCATCGTCGGGATCGGGACGCAGCGCCTCCCGGTCGAAGCGGATGAAGAGTTCGATAAGGCGCGGTGGCCGATCGGCACCCTGGATCAGTTCCCCATGCAGGATGCGCTCGATCAGCGCGGCGGGGAGGGCGAGCCGGTCTTGGGCCGAGAGGTGATGCGCCATGCGGCCGAAATTCTCGGGCCGACAGGCCCAATCGCTGGCCTTGAGGAGCGCTGTGCCGAGCTTTGAGACCGCCGCGGGGCGTCGCTCCACGTCGTCGGCACGCCAGGCTAGGACCTTGTCGTGACAGTTGCGCCGTAGATCGACGCTGGCATGCACCATCGCGCCGACACCCGCGGCCACGGCAGCCGAATTCCAGGGCGCGCCTGCGCAGAATCCATCGACCCGGCCGCTGGCCAATGCTTCCACGGTCTGCGGCGGCGGCACCACCTCGAAGCGGATGTCCTCGCCGAGCTTGAGCCCGCCCTTCTCCAGCCATTCGCACAGAAGGTAGATATGCATCGAGAAGCCGAAGACCGCGGCGAATGTCAGGGGAGGCAGGCCGGAGGCCTTGCGGCGCGCGACCATGGCGGCGAGCGCCCGGGCCGAGACGGCGGTATCGGCCAGGTCGCCATCGGCAAGGCGCGACAATTCCTCGAAACGCCGCAGCGACAGGGTGATCGCGGCGCCATCCCGGTTGAGCGCGATCGGAACCGCCATCGGAGCCTTCACCCCGCCGATACCCAGCGTCGCGGCAATGGCGGCGGGTCCGAGCATATGGGCAGCGTCGAACAGCCTCACGTTCAGCTTGTCGCGGAGGTTCGACCAGGAGACCTCGCGGACCAGTTCGAGATTGAGCCCTTCGGCCTCGGCGAAGCCCTCGTCCTTCGCCAGCACCACCAGCGCGCAATCGACCAGCGGCATGAAGCCGACCCGCAGGTGCAGCGTCGTCATTTGAGCATCTCCGCGGCGGTGATGAGGGAGCGGGCGATGTCGACGAGTTTTCTCTTCTCGTTCATCGCGGTGCGGCGCATCAGCGCGTAGGCCTCTTCCTCCGAGAGGCCCTTCAGCCGCATGACGATGCTCTTGGCGCGATCGATCGTCTTGCGGTCCTCCAGCTGCGAGCGGGCGTCGTCGAGTTCCTCGCGCAGCTTGCGGAAGGCGTTGAAGCGGCTGATGCAGGTCTGCAGGATTGGCTGCATCCGCTCCTTCTTCAGCCCGTCGACGATATAGGCGGACACGCCGGCTTCCACCGCCGCCTCGATCGACGCGGAGTCCGACTGGTCCACGAACATGGTGATCGGCCGCCGGATGTGCTTGCTCACCAGAAACATGTCGGCCAGCGCGTCGCGGCTGGGGTCCTCCAGGTCGATCACGACGACATCGGGATCGTGAGCCTCTATCGCCGCGACCAGCCCGGTGGTCACCGAGACGCGGATGAGGTGCTGGTAGCCTGCGTCCCGCAGGCCGTCCTCGATGATGGCGGCCCGAACCTGGTTTGCATCGACGATGAGGATCCGCAGATTTGGCACCATGCCTGTTCAGTGGTTCCCGGTGGACGACCCGGAATCATGCCAATCAGGAATCGTGCCACTGCGGTCGGAACCGGCCAGTGTACGAGGCTGTGCCGGTTGACCATGAGTTGGCTGGGTCAGGCGAAACGCTTGGCCCCGGCGACGCAGAGCACCACCACGCCCGTTGCGGCGATCATCGTCCAGGCGACGGGCTCGTGCAGCAGCAGGCCGGCGAGCATCAGGCCGAAGAAGGGCTGGAGGAGCTGAAGCTGCCCCACCCCGGCGATGCCGCCGAGCGCCAGCCCGCGATACCAGAAGACGAAGCCCACCAGCATGCTGAAGACCGAGACATAGGCGAGCCCAAGCCAGGCCGGCGTCCCGATCCCTTGCCAGGAGGCCGGCAGGAATAGCAGCGCGAGCAGGCCCATCGCCGGCAGCGACAGCAGCAATGCCCAGGAGATCACCTGCCAGCCTCCGAGCCGTCGCGAGAGCCCGGCACCTTCGGCATAGCCGAGCCCGCAGAGCAGGACGGCGGCGATCATCAGCAGGTCACCGGTCAGTGAACCGCCCTCGCTATGGACGAGAGCGAAGCCGGCGACGGTCGCCGCGCCGACCACCGAGAACAGCCAGAAGGCCGGTTTCGGTCGCTCGCCGCCGCGCAGCACGCCGAAGAGTGCGGTCGCCAGCGGCAGCAGGCCGATGAACACGATCGAGCGCGCGGCATTGATGTGCTGCAGCGCCAGCGCCGTCAGTAGCGGAAAGCCAAGGACGACGCCGATCGACACGATGGCAAGCGGGCCGAGATCGGAGCCGCTCGGCCGCTTTTGCCGCAGCAGGACGAGGAAGGCGCCGCCCAGCAGCGCCGCGATCACGGCGCGGGCGGAGGTGAGGAAGAGTGGCGAGAAGCTGCCGACGGCGACGCGCGTCGCCGGCAGGGAGCCGCTGAAGATCAACACGCCCAGAAGGCCGCTGCCCCAGCCCTTGCCGGCCCATCCCTGCTGCATCGTCGTCATCCAGTCCTGTTCCGTCGACGGCTTAGGCGGCTTCGGACCACGACGATAGCGACAATCTGATACAATCATGGCAAACTGTATGGCTATGGACAGCATGACAGTTGTGGCAACGGAAGAAACGACGAGCCGGCCCGGACGCACGGCGGCCGTCATGGCGGCCGTTCGGGACAGGCTCGCGGCGCGGTCGCTGGCTCCCGGCGACCGGCTGCCGTCGATCCGCCGTTTCGCCGCAACGATGCGGGTTTCGCCATCGACCATCGTCGAGGCCTATGACCGGTTGGCGGCCGAAGGCCTGATCCGTGCCCGCCATGGCTCGGGTTTCTATGTCACCGGCAATGGCCTGCCGCCCTTGACGCTGACGCAGGCCGCATCGCCGCGCGAGCGCGCTGTCGATCCGTTCTGGGTTTCCCGGCAGTCGCTCGATGCGGAGAACACCGCCCTCAAGCCTGGCTGTGGCTGGTTGCCGGCCGACTGGATGCCGGGGGAGGCGCTTCGTCGGGGCTTTCGCGCGCTGGCACGGGCCCCGGATGCGCTGCTGTCCGATTATGGCAGCACGCGCGGGTCATCGGATTTGCGCCGCCATCTGCTCGGCCGCTTCGTCGAGCAGGGGCTGGCAGTCGGCCCGGAGCAGTTGATGCTGACCGGCTCGGGCACGCAGGCTCTCGATCTGGTCTGCCGTTTTCTGCTGCGGCCGGGCGATACGGTCCTGGTCGACGATCCCTGCTATTTCAATTTCCAGGCCCTCTTGCGGGCGCATCAGCTCCGCGTTCTCGGCGTGCCCTATACCCCGTCCGGGCCCGATGCCGTCGCGTTCGAGGCGTTGGCCGCTGCCGAGCGACCGCGTCTCTACATCACCAATTCCGGGCTGCACAATCCGACCGGCGCGAGCCTCTCGCCGCAGACGGCCTTCCGCATCCTGCAAGCTGCAGCTGCTCATGGCCTGACGATCGTCGAGGATGAGATCTTCGCCGATTTCGAACCGGAGCCTTCGCCGCGCCTCGCTTTGTTGGATGGACTCGATCGGGTCATACGGATCGGTAGCTTCTCGAAGACGCTCTCGGCCTCCGTGCGTTGCGGCTACATTGCCGCAAGATCCGACTGGATCGAAGGCCTCATCGATTTCCAGCTCGCCACGAATTTCGGCGGGCCGAGCCCGGTCGCGGCCGATCTGATCGCGGGCGTCCTCGCTGGAGGCGGTTACCGCAAGCATATGGAGGAGGTGCGCCGCCGCCTCACGCAGGCACGGCGCGAGATCGCGGGCCGGCTGGAGGAGCTCGGCATCCGGCCCTGGCTGATGCCGCGCGGCGGCTTCTATCTCTGGTGCAGCCTGCCCGAAGGCGTCGATTCCGCCGAGCTGGCCCGGCTGGCCGTGGCGCAGGAGGTCGTTCTGGCGCCCGGCAACGTCTTCAGCGTCTCGCAGAGCGCCGGTGGCTTCATGCGCTTCAACGTGGCCCAATCGCGCGATCCGCGCGTCATGGAAGTGCTGCGGCAAGGGTTCGAGCAGTTGCGGCAGGGCGAAGCCGCCACAGGCTGAGCCGGCGCAGCGCTTGCCTGCATGAGTCGCTCTCGTCAGCCCGCGGCCCCCCTGTTATAGACCCCGCAACCGGCCCGGCCGGATAGGATCGAAAGTTTCAAGGCATGCATCTGAGGATCGGCACGCGCCGCAGCCCGCTGGCGATGGCCCAGACCAACCACGTCATGGGGCTGATCCGGGAGAAGTTCCCGGAGACGGAATTCACCCTCTGCCAGATCGCGACGATCGCGGATCGCGACCGCGTCTCCGAATTCCATCAATTCGGCATGGTCGGCGTCTTCGCCGTCGAGCACGAGCAGCAGCTCGTGCGCCGTGAGGTCGATTTCGTCGTCCATTCGCTGAAGGATCTGCCGACGACCCTGCATGATGGGCTCGTTCTCGCTTCCGTGCCGCCGCGGGAGGACCCGCGCGATGCGCTTTGCGGTGTGACGATGGCCTCGCTCCGCCAGGGCGCGCGGGTCGGCACCGGTTCGCTGCGGCGCCGCGCCCAGATCCTGAATCTGCGGCCCGATGTCACCGTCGTTCCCATTCGGGGCAATGTCGGGCCGCGCCTCGCCAAGATCGGGGGCGAGGATGCTCTTGATGCCGTGATTCTCGCCCAAGCCGGCCTACGCCGCCTCGGACTGGACGAGGCTTCGTCGGAGGTTCTGGCCTCGTCGCTGTTTCCCTATGCCGTGGGGCAGGGAGCGCTTGGACTTGAAGCCCGCGCCGACGATGCTGCGGTGATCGAGATCCTGCAGGCGATCCAGTGCCCGAAAACGCGTGCCGAGGTGGAAGCCGAGCGCGAGATGATGCATGCGCTGGGGGCAGGCTGCAGCCTGCCGGTCGGCGCCTGCGCGAGTTGGGAAGGCGATCGCCTGACGCTCCACGCGCAGGTCACCTCCGTCGACGGCGCGGAACGCGTCGTCGCCAGCGACAGCGCCGCGCCTGAACAGGCACGGGAACTCGGCCTCGCCGTTGCAGAAATCCTGAAAGAGCGCGGCGGCGGAGCGATTCTCGAGAAGAGCTATCGCGGCTACTATCCGACCTTCAAGACGCTCTAGAGCGTGCTGGTTTTGTCCGGAACCCAGGCGTCATCCCGGGCTTGACCCGGGATCCATGCCGGAGCGCGTCCGGTCGAGGTTCAACATGGATCCCGGATCTGCGCTTCGCTCCGTCCGGGATGACGAGCCTTTCCACGAAAATGCAGAGGCTCTCGTTCCGGCAACGCGAGAGCAGCTGTTGCCGACAGAAAAGGCCCGGCCTCCTGATCGGAGTACCGGGCCTTGTCATGGCCACCTTCGCCTGCAGGCGAGCGACCGCTTGGGGTTTTCTTAGAGCCTTACCGCGACATCGCGGTGACGGGCGGCAAACAGCGCCGCCTCCTGGCGGAACAGCATCCAGGCCGGCTGCGGGCTTTCATAACCGGGTTCCCGCATCGAAATCGTATAGGGCCCCTTGTTGCCGGCCGGCTTGTCGGGGTCCAGGCGCGCTGCCCGGCACATCGCACGAGCGATCCGCTTGATTCTGTCTTCGTCCATGTCCGTCTCCGCCGCGAAGATTCAGCGGCGACGGAACGTCGAATCGGCCCGGCAGGTTCCCCAAAAATGCGAGAAATTTAATAACGTCGCGATCTCAAGTGCTTAGATCGGGTCACGCGGATCGTCGGCGCCGGGCTTGTCGAGCATGGCCGCACCGGGCCCGCGCGAGCGCGCCCAAAAGGCTGAGAAGCCGATTCCAAGCGGAATCGCGATTACGACGATCCAAACGATGAAACTCCAGTCTCCCGCCATGGAACTCATCTCCGCTGCGTTGTCCCGACGGGTTTTTGCGAACCGATGAGGTTGGCCACGTCATTCTCCTCCGCTGCCGCTCAGACCTTGGGCGGAAGCGAGCCGCGATCGAAAACCGGCACCGACTCGGTCGGTCCGCTGGGCGAGCTGCCGGTCGGGATGTCTTCGGCGGCCTGCCGAACGGCCTCTTCCGATTCCGTCAGCCCGTCCGGCGTGTCGTTGGCGTCGCTGCCGGCATCATGGACATTTGTCCGGTCGCTGACGCGGTGGCTGGCTGGATCGGTGTCGATGCCGGCCTCGGCCGGATTGGAGACCTTGCGCTCATCGTCGAGCAGGGCAGGGTTTTCACGCTTTCTGTCGGGCTCGGCCATGTCGGCTCTCCTGTGGAAGGGCTTTCCCGACCAAGCCCCGAGCCGCGGCATTGTTCCCGGCAGGTCAGGCCGCGAGCAGCCCGAGCGCGCGCTCGATCCGCGAACAGCCCGGCCGGGCACGCGCCTTCGCGTAGCTGCGCTGCAGCCGGCCGCTGGCATAGGCCTCGATGACGATGGCGTGGACATAGCTCTTGCGGACCACAGCAGGCGTGTTGACCAGCCGCTCCGAGATCGCGCGCATGATGTCGGCGAGCTGGCGCTTGCGCCCGGTTTCGGTCGCCATCACTTCGCCGGCCAGCAGAAGCTCCGCCGCGGCGGCGTTGGCGGCGAGCATTCGCAGGTCCTTGCTGCTGATCGGGAGGCTGCAGGCGGTCTTGAGATAGGCGTTGATATCGGTCGCATGGATCGCCGCCACCGAGCCGTCCTCGCGGCGATATTGCAGCAGCCGCCGCCCCGGCAACGCGGCGATGCGCGCCAGCGCTCGCGCGAGCGGCGCCTCGTCGATCGCGCAGGCGATGTCCTTGCCGCTCTTGCCGCGGAAATGGAGCGCGACCCGCGTCCCCGTCAGCGTCACATGCCGCTTGAGCAGCGTCGAGGTGCCGTGGCTGCCATTGGCCTTGGCGTAGGCCTCGTTGCCGACGCGCAGATGGCCGCGGTCGATGATGGCCGCGGCGCAAGCGAGGGCTTTTTCCTGCGATAGCGTGCGCGCCTTCATGTCGGCTACGATCCGGGCGCGCAGCTTCGGCAGGGCCGCGATCAGCTGGGTGAGGCGTTTCAGTTTGCGCCGCTCGCGCACCTTCTCCCACTCCGGGTGGTAGCGATGCTGAATACGCCCGGCTTCGTCATGGCCGACGGCCTGCAGGTGCGCGCGTGGATCGGCGGCGATGCGGACACCCTGATAGGCCGGGGGAATGGCGAGGGAGCGGATGCGGGCCAGCGTGCTCTCATCCGTGATCTTCGCGTCGTCCTCATCGCGATAGCCGAAGGAGCGGCCATGCCGGACGCGCCGGATCGTCAGTTCGTCCGACGAAACACGCCGCAGTCGCGTCGAGGGCGGGCGTGGTTTAGCGTGCTGGGAAGCCGGCATGGCGGTGCTCGCAGATTTCTGCTGCGGAGAATGCGCCATCGCCGGGTTGGTTCCGCCAAGTCGAGCATATTCACCACAATTCGGCAAGCGCTCCCGCCAGAGGACGCATATGCGCGGAAATCGGTAGAAATGGCCGGGCGGCTCGCCAAGAGTGTCAAAAAATTTGAACGGGGAGTCTGAGGGGACAATGGCGCGGCGCGTACTGATCGCTGAGTTCATGCACGAGACGAACACCTTCAGTGTTCAGCTCACGGACGAGGCCACCTTCCGGGCGCATGGCGTCTTTCTGGGCAACGCGATTCCCGGGGCTTTCCGCGGCACGCGTACCTCGATGGGTGCTGCCTTCGAGGCAGCCGACAAGTTCGGCTGGAGCCTCACGCATCCGCTCGTGACCGGCGCCAACCCTTCCGGCCGCGTGACCGATGCCGCCTTCGATGTCTTCGCCGCTCACATCGTCGATGCCGCCGATGGTGTCGACGGCGTGCTGCTGCATCTGCACGGCGCCATGGCGACGGAAAGCTCCGATGATGGCGAGGGCGAATTGCTGGCGCGCCTGCGCAAGCGCATCGGCCCTGATGTGCCGGTCGTCGCGGTGCTCGACCTGCACGCCACGGTCACGCAGCTCATGGCTGACAATGCCAATGCGCTGATTTCCTACCGAACCTATCCGCATATCGACCAGTACGAGCGGACCTGGCAGGCGGCGGAACTGCTGGAGCGCGCCATGAAGGGTGAGATCCGGCCGAAGGTCGCGCTTGCCCGGCGCCCGATCCTCTATGCGCTCGATGGCGGGCGCACCACCTCGCCGCCTTTCCTGGAGTTGCTGCGCCGTGGCGATGTGCTGGAAGCCGCGGGAGACGCGCTCGTGGTCAGCGTCCAGGCCGGCTTCTCTTCTGCCGATGTTCACGACATCGGCCCTTCCATCGCAGTGACAGCCGATGATCGCGGCAAGGCGCAGGCCATCGCCGAAGAACTGATGGACTACGCCTGGGAGCAGCGCCGCTTTTCCTCGATCCATTTCACGCCGCTCGCGGAAGCCATCGCTGCAGCCAAGGCCGGCGAGGCCGATGCCGGCAAACCCGGCTACAAGCCGCTGGTGATCTCGGACTATTCCGATAACCCCGGCTCCGGCGCCTATGGCGACGCGACCAACCTGCTGCGCGCTGTTCTCGACGCACGACTGAAGAATGTCGGCTTCCATGCGATCTGCGACCCAGAAGCGGCGCTGGCCGCGCAGGCGGCCGGTGTCGGCAACCGCGTCAAGCTCAGGCTGGGTGGCAAGGTCGATCCGAGCATGGGCGGCGGTCCGCTCGATCTTGACGCCCATGTCGTCGCGATCACGGACGGACATTTCATCTGCTACGGCCCGATGGCAGGCGGCGTCTGGCGCAACTACGGCCTCTCGGCGCTGCTGCGGGTCGATGATGTTGAGATCGTCGTCATCACCCATAACGGCCAGGCGACCGACCTCGCCCAGTTCACCTCGCTCGGTGTCGATCCGACCCGGAAATCGACCGTGATCGTCAAGTCGATGCAGCATTTCCGAGCCGCCTTCGAGCCGATCGCGCACGAGGTGCTGGAGGTCGACACCGGCGCGCTTTCGACCCGCAATTTCAAGGAGCGGCCCTACCGCAAGGTGCGCAGGCCGATCTTCCCGCTCGATGATATCTGACGCCGGGCTGCGAAAAGCCGGCGACGACAAGACTGGATGAGGAGAGAAACCATGGCGGTTCATGCCGATATCGTGCTGCGCAACGGGCCGATCTGGTGCGGGCGCGAGGATGGCGTCGTCGAGGCGCTGGCGATCTGGCAGGGCAGGGTGCTCGCAGCCGGCCCCGATGCCGAGATCGCACCTCTGGTCGGGCCGAAGACCCGCGTGATCGATCTGAAGGGCCGGCTGGCGACGCCGGGTCTCAACGACTCGCATCTGCATCTCGTCTCGCTCGGCATGACCATGGGCTGGGTCGATTCCAAGCCTGAGATGGCGCCGACGCTGGAGGCGCTGCTCGGCGCCATCTCGGCCCGCGCCGCGACGCTGAAGCCCGGCGAATGGATCCTCTCGCGCGGCTACGACCAGACCAAGCTCGATACCGGCCGCCACCCCTATCGCGAGGAACTCGACCGCGCGGCCCCGAACAACCCGGTGATGCTGGTGCGGGCCTGCGGCCATATCGCGATCTGCAACTCCGAGGCGCTCCGTCTCGGCGGCATCGACGAGAAGTCCCCGACACCGCAGGGCGGGCTGATCGAGCAGCAGAACGGCCGCCTCACCGGGCTGCTTGCCGAAAATGCCCGCGCTCCGGTGCAGGCTGCGGTCCCCGCCGCGACCGAGGAGGATATCATCGCCGGCATCGAGCGCGGCGGCCGCTATCTGCTCTCGCTCGGCATCACCAGCTGCATGGATGCCGCTGTCGGCCAAAAGGGCGGCTTCCGCGAGATCGGCGCTTATCATCGGGCCAAGCGCGACGGGCGCCTGCCGGTCCGCACCTGGCTGACATTGCTGGGCGATGACGGCCGCTCGATCGTGCCCCAATGCTACGACGCCGGGCTGATCTCGGGCACCGGCGACGACATGTTGATGGTCGGCGCGGTCAAGCTCTTCCTCGACGGCTCGGCCGGCGGGCGCACCGCCTGGATGACGGAGCCCTATCTCGGCGAGGACAAGACCACCGGCGTGTGGATGTGGGACGATGCCGAGCTCGAGCGCATGGTGCTCGACGCCCACAGGAAGGGCTACCAGCTCGCCTGTCACGCCATCGGCGACGCTGCGATCGAGCAGCTCATCACCGCCTATGAGAAAGCGCTTGCCGCCTATCCGGACCCCGACCGGCGCCACCGCATCGAGCATTGCGGCTTCTCGACGCCGGCCCAGCACGAGCGCATGGTCAAGGCCGGCATCTATCCCTGCCCGCAGCAGGTCTTCATCCATGATTTCGGCGATGCCTACGTCAAGGTGCTCGGGCCGGAGCGCGCGCTGCCGAGCTATCCTTTCCGTACCTGGTTCGATCTCGGCCTGAAGCCTGCTACCGGCAGCGACGCGCCGGTCTGCGACCCCAATCCCTTCCCGAACTTCCACACCATGCTGACCCGCCAGACCTGGAAGGGCACGGTGATGGATGCCGGCCAGCGCGTCTCGATCGAGGAAGCCCTTCAGGCCTACACCGAGTTCGGCGCCTTCTCGCAGAAGCAGGAGAACGTGAAGGGGCGTCTCGCTCCGGGCTTCCTTGCCGACGTCGCAGTGTTCTCGCGGAACCTGCTCGAAGCCGATCCGGCCGACATCCTCAAGGATACGCGCTGCGATCTGACCATCCTCGGCGGCGAAGTGGTCTACGAGCGTTGATGGAAGTCATGCCAAAAAATTGAGCGGACGGGGAAGACATGCGCGGCTCAGCCGCTATGGTTCCACTTGGAAGCAAAAAACTCCGGATCAGCCGGAGCGGATAAAACGGGAGGAATAATCGTGTTGTTGAAGAAACTTGCCTTCGCCACAGCGCTGACGCTGGCGGCCTTTACGGTGCAGGCGCAGGCCCAGGAGCCGCGCCACGGCGGGACGATCCGCTTCACGGCGCCTTATGGCGCGTCTTTCGTCAGCAATGACAGCCACGTCTCGAACCAGATCCAGGACGAGATCTACGGCTACGCGCTGCATGGCATGCTGTTCCGCTGGGATTCGAACGCCGGCAAGCCGATGCCGGAAGTCGCAGAAAGCGTCACGGCTTCGGCCGACGGCCTGACCTATACCCTCAAGCTGCGCGAGGCCTTTTTCCATAATGGTCGCAAGCTCACTGCTGACGATGTGATCTGGTCCTTCACCCGCATCATGGACGGATCGAAGAACTATCCGGGCGCCCTCTACGTCGCCCGTATCAAGGGTGCGACGGAGGTTCAGAAGGGCCAGGCCAAGGAGATCTCGGGCCTGAAGAAGGTGGACGATTCCACCGTCGAGATGACGATGACCGACAAGGTCGATCCGGGCTTCCTGTTCTACAGCGCGACCACTGCGATCCTGCCGGCCAAGGAGGCGCAGGAGCCGGACTTCTTCAACAAGCCGATCGGCCTGGGGCCGTTCAAGTTCGTCGAGCACGTGCCCGGTTCGCGCATGGTCTTCGATCGCTGGGAGAAGTACTACAAGCCCGGCAAGCCCTATGCCGACAAGCTGGTGATTTCGCCGATGGGCGAGGCAGCTGCACGCGACGTTGCCTTCCGCAACAAGGAGATCGACGTCTCGATCCTCGGTTCGACCCAGTATGTCGCCTACAAGGCCGATCCGAACCTCTCCAAGGGCATCCTGGAGGTCGCCGAGGTCTTCACCCGCAACATGGGCATGAACCCGGAGTTCAAGCCCTTCTCCGACAAGCGGGTGCGCCAGGCGATCAACCATGCGATCGACAGCGAACTCATCATCAAGCGCCTCGTCCGCGACAAGGCCTATCGCGCGGTAAGCTGGCTGCCGAGTTCGGTCCCGGCTTTCGACAAGGACGCCAAGCCCTACGCTTTCGATCCCGAGAAGGCCAAGAAGCTGCTCGTCGAAGCCGGCTATCCCGACGGTTTCGAGTTCGAGTGGACCGCGACGCCGAACGAAAGCTGGGGTATCCCGATCGTCGAGGCGACGATCCCGATGCTCGCCAAGGTCGGCATTAAGGTGAAGGTCAAGCCGGTCGAGACCTCGGCGCTCGGTGGCGTCGTCGCGAAGGGCGATTTTCAGGCCTATATCTGGTCCAACACCTCCGGCCCGGATGCGTTGACGCGGCTGAAGTGCTTCCATTCCGCCACGCCACGTTCCTCCTGCAACTACACCACCTTCAAGAACGCCGAATACGACAAGCTGATCGACGCGGCCGCGGCCGAGAGCGATCCGGCCAAGCAGCTCGGCATGCTCAGGAAGGCCAACGCCATGCTGCAGGACGAGGCTCCGGTCTGGTTCTTCAACTACAACAAGGCGGTGCTGGCCTATCAGCCCTGGCTGCGCGGCCTGCAGCCGAACGCGACCGAGCTCGCGCTCCAGCGCTACGAGGATCTCTGGGTCGACGCGTCTTCGCCCGCGGCGAAGTAAGCGCCTCCGCGGAGGTTCCCGCCAGCTCGAAGACATCCGTCATCCCGGATCGGTGCGGCCTCGCCGTCCGCCCGGGGTGACGGAGACTTTCGAGCCTTGACCTGAGTCCGCCTTGCGGCGGCGATCAGGAGTTGATCATGCTGCCCTATGTCGTCCGCCGTCTGCTGCAGGCCATCCCGATCCTGCTTGCGGTAGCGGGGCTTGTCTTCGTGATGTTCAGCGTCATTCCCGGCGATTTCGCCTCGACCCAGATGTCCGATGGCCGTTCGGTCGTCGATGCAGAGCAGGTCGCGCGCATGAACAAGCAATTCGGCCTCGACGATCCCCTCCATGTGCGTTTTGCGAAATACGCCGCGAAGCTTGCGACGCTCGATCTCGGCACCTCGTTCCGCACCCGCCAGCCGGTGATCAATTCCCTGCTCGAGCGGATCTGGCCCAGTCTGCAGCTGGCCGTCGCCGCAATGGTGTTCGCCATCGCCCTCGGCATTCCGCTCGGCTTCCTGGCGGCGCTGAAACCGGGCGGCTGGCTCGACATGCAATCGATGTTCGTCGCCGTGTCGGGCCTGTCCCTGCCGCAGTTCTGGCTCGGGCTGATGTTGATGTATGCCTTCGCGCTGGTTCTCGGCTGGTTTCCGAGCTTCGGCTATGGCGACGGCAATCCACGCTATATCGTGCTGCCTGCGGTCGCGCTCGGCGTGGCGCCACTCGCGCTGCTGGCCCGCACGACGCGGGCTGCCGTGCTCGAGGTCATGAACGCGGACTTCGTCCGCACTGCTCGCGCCAAGGGCAACAGCGAGGTCCGGGTGATGCGCTGGCATGTGGCGCGCAACGCGATGGTCATCGTGCTGACGACGCTGGGCCTGCAGTTCGGCTCGATCATGGGCGGCGCCGTCGTGATCGAGAAGCTTTTCGCTTGGCCGGGCATCGGCTCGCTGCTGGTCGACAGCGTGTCGCTGCGCGACATTCCCGTTGTCCAGGCCTGCATCCTGCTGCTCGTGCTTTTCTTCCTCGTCGTGAACATCATCGTGGACGTGCTCTGCGCTCTGATCGATCCGCGCATCAAATATACCTAGAGGTTGGGCAGCAGATGAAATTCCGAGCCAATCTCTGGATCGGTGGCGTGCTCTTCGCCGCCGTCGTGGTCGGCGGGACGCTGGCGCCCTGGCTGGCGCATACCGATCCCGTCATGGATGCCAATCTGATGAATGCCGAGGTTCCGCCCGGCGCCGAGTTCTGGTTCGGCACGGATGCGCAGGGTCGCGACATCTACAGCCGGGTGCTCCACGGCGCCCGCATCTCGCTGACGGTCGGCATCGTCTCGCAGATGATCAACACGGTGATCGGCGTGGCGTTGGGCATGTCGGCGGGGTATTTCGGCGGCTGGTGGGACGATTTCGTCAACGGCCTGACCAACCTCATGCTGTCGATCCCCTCGCTGGTCTTCGCGCTCGCCATCATGGCGATCCTCCAGCCGGGCCTGACCAGCCTTCTGATCGCGCTCGGCCTGACCAACTGGTCCTATACCTGCCGGCTGTCGCGGGCTGCGACGCTGTCGATCAAGCAGCAGGGCTATGTCGAGGCGGCGCGCTCCTTCGGCTCGAGCAACCTGCGGATCATGCTGCTGCAGATCCTGCCCAACATCGCCGGCCCGATCATCGTCATCGGCACGCTCGGCATGGGCGGCGCCGTGCTGGCGGAGGCCGCGCTGTCCTTCCTGGGACTCGGCATCCGCCCGCCTTTCCCGAGCTGGGGCAGCATGCTCTCGGATGCGCGCGACCAGATCACCACAGCGCCCTGGATCTCGGTTTTTCCGGGTCTCGCCATCTTCATGACCGTGCTCGGCCTCAACCTTCTGGGTGACGGTCTGCGCGACATCCTCGACCCCCACTCGCAGCTTCGCAAAGCCTGATAGCAGAGCCTATGACCACGCCAGACCTGATCGATCCGCCGCTCGAGACCATTCGCTTCCATGGGCTGAAGGCCGGGCCGAAGCTCCTCGTGCTCGGTGCCGTCCATGGCAACGAAACCTGCGGGCCGAATGCGATCGCCCGCGTCGTCGAGGATTGCCGTGCCGGCCGCGTCTCGATTCAGCGCGGCGAGGTCACATTCCTGCCCGTCGCCAATCCGAAGGCCTATCGGCAGGATACCCGCGAGGGGGATCGCAACCTCAACCGCGACCTGCGCGAGCGGCCGCAACCGGTCGACAACGAGGACCGGATCGGCAATCGCCTCTCCGCCATCCTGCGCCAGCACGACATCCTGCTCGACGTCCACTCCTTCACCGGGGAGGGCGTGCCCTTCGTCTTCTTCGGACCGGAGGACAATCGCGGCGATCTCGAGCCGTTCCGCCATGGCCCGGCCGAGGCAGCCTTTGCCGCCAGCCTCGGCGTCGACCTGATGATCCATGGCTGGCTCGACATCTATGTCCGCCTGATCGCGGCGCGCGAGCGCCTGAACCTGCCCAGGCTGGCCGTGACGGAAGGCTACGGCACCACCGAGTTCATGCGCTTTGCCGGCGGCTATGGCGTGACGCTGGAATGCGGCCGCCATGACGACCCGACCTCGGTCGATGTCGGTTACAAGGCGATCCGCAACGTGCTCGCGCATGTCGGGCTGACGGACGAGGCCGCTCCGGCCGCCGAGAAGCGCCTCGTCGTCCATATGGACGATCTCGTCATCTGCGAGGCGGAGGGCGATCGCGTCGAGGGAACGTGGAAGACAGGCGACCGGGTCGCGAAGGGCACGCCCATCGCCCGCCGCGCCGACGGCAGCATCGTGGCGATGCCGCGCGACGGTTTCATCATCTTCCCCAATCCCAAGGCCAAGCCCGGCGAGGGCATCTGCTATCTCGGCAGCGCAAGCCACCGCCGGCCGTGAGATCAGGTCGCGTCGGTCACTGGACGACGCCGCGCTTCTGTCCGAAGCCGGGATGTAGCAGCCGCAGCCTGCGCCATAGGGCAGCGGCGGCGTCGGGCATTCTCCCCGGCCGGTGACGCAAATATTGCCGTAACGCGGCCTGTAGCGCGGCCGGTCGTATCCGTAACCGTAGGATGGCGGAGGCGGCCTGTCGTAGCCATAGGGCGGTGGCGGCCGGTCATAGCCGTAGGGCGGCGGGGGGCGATAGGGGTCGTAATACTGAGCGCCGGCCGGAATGGCCGACAGCAGCATGGCCCCGGCGAATGCCGAGAGGACCAGCCCGTGGCGCGACATGGTCTTCCCTTTCCATTGTCTCGCCGCGGCCAGTG
The DNA here is from genome assembly GCF_057321085.1 of Allobosea sp. RIT-PG3_2. Classification (NCBI taxonomy): domain Bacteria; kingdom Pseudomonadati; phylum Pseudomonadota; class Alphaproteobacteria; order Hyphomicrobiales; family Alloboseaceae; genus Allobosea; species Allobosea sp. RIT-PG3_2. Next base: position 299,671 of record NZ_JBXWCA010000003.1, read on the forward strand.
GCCGGCGACGAGAGTGCGGCCGTTCTAGCCTGCGAGCGATGAACGGAAGCTGAGCCGCTTTCCGCCGGATCGTTAAAAGGCCCGGGATCGGGCTGACGGAGTCTTAGGCCCGTAGAGCTATTAAATAATACTATGCACCTGCTGATGAGGCCCCGCAGGCGAGCGACGCGGTTGCCCGCCGAAATCGAGATCGAGATCATCTCGCGTCTCTTCGCCGCCTTGCCGCAAATCCTCTGCATCGCGGCCGGCCTGATCATCGGCTCCGCCATCATGGCCGTTCAGACGGCCGAGCCGATCTTCTGGTGGCTCACCGGCGCCGGCGTGCTGACGACGATCGCGCGCATCGTCAACATCATCGGCTTCAAGCGTCGCGACCCCGCGCAGAAGCTGACGCTGGAAGAGGCGCGGCGCTGGGAGAAGGGCTACGCCTACACGGCCTTCGCGTTCACCGGCGTCATCGCGACCTTGACCATCACGGCCGCCTATCTCGGCCATCCCGGCGGCTTCGTGCTCAGCCTCGGCCTCAACATGGCGCTGACGGCCGGCTCATACCTGCGCACGCTGCGCTACTGGATCTGCGCCGGGCTTTCCTCGCTCGCCATCGGGGCTCAGATCGCCGCCTTCCTGCTCTCGGGCGATGCGCTGTACCAGGCGCTCAGCATCCTGCTCGCCGTCTATCTCTATTCGATCTTCGAAAGCTCCGATCACATCATCGGCCAGTTCGAGGAGCTGATGATGGTGCGGCGCGAGCTGGATTTCGCGGCCAGCCACGATCCGCTCACCGGGCTCGCCAATCGCAGGGGGCTGGACCGCGTCCTCGACGAAGCCTGCGCCGGGGGACAGGCGCTCGGCCTGCTCCTGCTCGATCTCGACGGCTTCAAGCAGGTCAACGACCGGCATGGCCATCATGGCGGTGACGATCTGCTCAAGCAGGTCGCTGCGCGGCTCCAGGGCGTCACGCGGCCGGGCGACGTCGTGGCGCGCCTCGGCGGAGACGAATTCGCGATCGTCGTGCGCGGAACCGACGATGTCGCGGTGCTGTCGGATGTGGCCGACCGGGCCTTGTCCGTTCTCCAGGCGCCGTTCACGGTGCTCGGCCAGTTCGCATCTGTCGGTGCCAGCGTCGGCGTCGCGGTCATGTCGGCGCAGGATTCGGAACGCTGGACGGTCGAGACCCTCAAGCGCTCGGCCGATCAGGCCCTCTACGGCGCCAAGCGCGCCGGCAAGGGGCGCAGCATGATCGCTGCCTAGGACGATGTCGCCCTGACCGGTGACGTCAGGCGGCCGATCAGGCAGGGTCTAGCGCGATCAGCAGTTCGCCGGCTGCCGCCGTCGCTCCCGCCTTCGTCGCGATGCGGGCGACCGTTCCGGCTATCGGGCTCTTCAGCTCCATGAAGAGCTTCATCGATTCGAGCACGGCGACGACCTGACCGGCGATGACGCTGTCTCCTTCGCCGACATGGATGGCCGCGACGGTGCCGGGCATGGTCGCACGGATGGAGTCTCCGCCATGTCCCTGCGCATCGCGCGCGGCTGCGGCTGCCACTACCGCGAGCATGATGTCGATGCGCCCCTCGAAGGTGCCGTGACGCAGGAAAATCCCGGTGCGATCGAGCACCGCATCGATCGACCGGCGCTGGCCGTCGAGCAGCACGGATCGCGATGTTCCACCGGCCGCGTCGTCGATGACGGCGATATCGAACTGTCGTTCGCCGATCGTCATGCGGAAGCCGCTGTCAAGCGCCTCTGCGCGCAACGGTCGTGCCTCGCCCGCCGACGTCAGTACGAGATGGCAGGCGCCAAGCCTGCCCGCCGGAGCGAGGACGCGGAAATTCGTCAGCGTGCCCCACGGTCCGGCCGGAACCTGCCCCCGGGTCGAAAGCCAGATCGCGGCGGCGATGGCGTCCCGTTCCGCGGCGTCGCCGGCCGAGGGCTGCCAGCCGCCAGGCCAGGTTTCCCCGATGAAGAGCGTCGTCGCCTCGCCATCCGCGAAAGCCGGCTCCCTCAACGCGTCGATCAGGAAGGGCCGGATCGTCGCCGGGCCGAGCACCGTCATTCGCTCGAGGCCATCGGCGAGCAGCCGCCGGGCGGCGTCACGGTCGGGGCCGTAGGCGATGACCTTGGCGAGCATCGAATCGTAGAAGGGCGAGACGGTGCTTCCGGTCTCGACGCCGCTGTCGACGCGCAGGCCCTCCGGCTCGCGCCAGAGCGCAATCGTGCCGGTATCCGGTCGAAAGCCTTCATCCGCCCGTTCGGCCGTCAGCCGCGCCTCGATGGCGTGGCCGGCGCAGGTGATCTCCTCCTGACAGCGCGGCAGGGTTTCGCCGGCCGCGATCCGGATCTGCCATTCGACCAGATCGAGCCCCGTGATCGCCTCCGTCACGGGATGCTCGACCTGAAGCCGCGTGTTCATCTCGAGGAAGAACACCTCCTGCGTCACGGCATCGACCAGAAACTCCACCGTGCCGAGATTGTCGTAGGAAATGGCACGCGAGAGTTTCAGCGCGTGCGCATGCAGCGCGGCGCGCGCCTCCGGCTTGAGGTTCGGCGCCGGCGCCTCCTCGAGCAGCTTCTGGTTCGAGCGCTGCACCGAGCAGTCGCGCTCGAACAGATGGACGATGTTGCCGTACCTGTCGCCGGCGACCTGCACCTCGACATGGCGCGGCCGCGTCACGAATTTCTCGATCAGCAGGCGCCCATCGCCGAAGGCGGCCTCTGCCTCGCGGCTGGCGGTAACGATGGCGCTGTCCAGCTCGGCTTCGGACTCGACCTTGCGGATGCCCTTGCCGCCACCGCCGGCCGAAGCCTTGACCATCACCGGCAGGCCGACGCGCAATGCCTCGCGCTTCAGCGTCTCGGGCGACTGGTCGGCTCCGTCATAGCCGGGAACGCCCGGCACGCCGGCTTCGCGCGCGATCTGCTTGGAGCGGATCTTGTCGCCCATCGCTTCGATGGCGCCGGCCGAGGGGCCGACGAAGGCGATGCCGTTCGCCTCGCAGGCGGCGATCAGGTCGAGACGCTCGGAGAGGAAGCCATAGCCCGGGTGGATCGCCTGCGTGCCCGTCGCGAGCGCCGCTTCGATGATGCGGTCGGCGCGGAGATAGGAATCGCGCGCAGGCGCCGGGCCGATACGCACGGCCCGATCGGCGAGTCGCACATGCAGCGCATCCTTGTCGGCGTCCGAATAGACCGCGACGGTGCGGATGCCGAGCTTGCGGCAGGTCCGGATGATCCGGCAGGCGATCTCGCCGCGATTGGCGATGAGGAGGGTGTCGAACATCAGATGCCTCGCCGGAAGCGCGCTGGAGCCGCATCCGTCATTCCGGGGCGCCGCGTAGCGGCGAGCCCGGAACCCAGAACCGATGCGGGAACAAGAAGGAGCGACGGGCCGATAGGCCTCGTTCTGTGAAGGCGTCGATTCTGGGTTCCGGGCTCATTGCTATGCAATGCCCCGGAATGACGGCGGAGGTTCCCGAGCATCGTCATCACATCCGGTAGACCGGCCGGGGGCCGGTGTCGCGGGCCTCGCCCGCCGAAAGAGCGAGGCACAGGCCGAGCACGTCGCGCGTCTGCTGGGGCTCGATGATGCCGTCGTCCCAGAGCCGGGCCGTGGCGTAATAGGGATCGCTCTGCTCCTCGAACTGCGCGCGCGTGCGCTTGTCGAGTTCGGCGATGGCGGCTTCGTCGCCCGAGCCCTTCAGGGACTGCCGGCGCAGCTCCGTCACCACCGTCGCCGCCACCTCCGGGCTCATCGTCGCGATGCGGGCATTCGGCCAGGAGAACAGGAAGCGCGGCCGGAAACCGCGACCGCACATGCCGTAATTGCCGGCGCCATACGATCCGCCGATCAGCACGGTGTATTTCGGCACGCGCGCATTCGAGACGGCATAGACCAGCTTGGCCGAGTGCTTGGCGATGCCGCCACGCTCGGCCTCGGTGCCGACCATGAAGCCGGTGATGTTCTGCAGGAAGAGGATCGGGATCTGGCGCTGGTCGCAAAGCTCGATGAAATGCGCGCCCTTGATCGCGGACTCGGAGAACAGCACGCCGTTATTGGCGAGGATGCCGACCGGGTAGCCGTGAATATGGGCGAAGCCGGTGACGAGCGTTGCACCGTAATCGGGCTTGAAGGCGCTGAAGGCGCTGTTGTCGACGATGCGGGCGATGACCTCGCTGATGTCGTAGGGCCGGCGCAGATCGGTCGGCACGATGTCGACGAGCTCCGCCGGATCGAGCCTCGGCGCGGCGGCCGGCTGTGGAGGCGGCGCGATGCGTCCGATCTCGCTGAGCGCACCGACGATCTCGCGCAGTTTGGCGAGGCCTTCCATCTCGCTCTCGACGAGATGATCGCTGACGCCGGAGACGAGCGTGTGCATCTCGGCGCCGCCCAGCGTCTCGCCATCGACGATCTCATGGATCGCTGCCTTCACGATCGGCGGGCCGCCGAGGTGGATGCGGCCGGTGCCCTTGACCATGATGACCTGGTCGGACAGCGCCGGGATATAGGCGCCCCCGGCCGTCGCGCCGCCGAAGACGATCGATATCTGCGGGATGCCCGCTGCCGACATCCGGCACTGGTTGTAGAAGCTGCCGCCGAAATGGTCGCGATCGGGGAAGACACGGTCTTGCTCGGGCAGGAATGCGCCGCCGCAATCCACGAGATAGAGGCAGGGCAGCCGATGTTCCTCGGCGATCTCTTGCGCGCGCAGATGCTTGCGGACCGTCTCCGCAAAAAAGGAGCCGCCCTTCACCGTCGCGTCGTTCGCGATCAGCATGCAGGCGCGCCCCGCGACTATCCCGATCCCGATGACGATGCCGGCGCCCGGTACTTCGTTGCCATAAAGGCCGTGGGCCGCCAGTGGCGACAATTCGAGGAAAGGCGTCTGTGGATCGAGCAGCAGATCGATGCGCTCGCGCACCATGATCTTGCCGCGAGACTCGTGGCGGGCGCGGAGCTTCTCGCCGCCGCCTTGGGCAGCGAGGCTATGGCGCTCGCGCAATGTCTCCAGCATGGCGGATAGCGGGGGAGGGGCCGTTGCAGCTTGCGATGCTGTCTCAGACATGGGCGCACTCCTCCAAAGCCGCCGTCATTCCTGGCGCAGCGAAGCGGAGACTCGGAATCCATCGAAGGGCATCGTGCTCTATGATGGATTCCGGATCAGCGCCGCTGTCGCGGCTTGTCCGGAATGACGGGTTTCCATCGATCCAAGGTAGAATGGGCGTCTTGATCTCGCTGCGACATTCACCTACCGTCCGGTAGGTAGTCAGATCGCGGCGCCGCGGTCAAGCAGGAGGACGTGATGTCGGCAGTCGAGAAGCTTGCAGGCGAAGGCGCCCGTCGTTCGCCCTATTTCACCGAGGAGCACGAGGCGCTGCGCGATCAGGTCCGCCGCTTCGTCGAGACCGAGATCAAGCCGCACGCCCTGCAATGGGAGGAGGACGGCTTCGTCCCGCGCGCCGTGCTGCGCAAGATGGGCGAGCTCGGCTTCTTCGGCATCCGCTACCCCGCCGAATATGGCGGCTCCGAGATGGACACGATGGCGACCGTCGTGCTGGCGGAGGAACTGGGACGCTCGACCTTCTCGGGCGTCGCCATCACGGCGCTGGTCCACACCGACATGGCCTCGGTCCATATCGCCAATGCCGCGAGCCAGGCCCAGAAGGACAAGTACCTGCCCGCCATCATCGCCGGCGAGAAGATCGTCGCTGTCGCCGTCACCGAGCCCGATGCCGGCTCGGACGTGAAGGGCATCCGCACCACCGCGCGGCGCGAGGGCGACCACTACGTCCTCAACGGCGCCAAGATGTTCATCACCAACGGCGTCCATGCCGATCTCTACTGCGTCGCCGCCAAGACCGATCCGCAGGGCCGGCCCTCGCAGTCGGTCTCGATCTTCCTCGTCGAGAAGGGCACGCCCGGCTTCTCGGTCTCTCGCGCGCTCGACAAGCATGGCTGGCGCTCGTCGGATACGGCCGAGCTGTCCTTCGTCGATTGCCGCGTGCCGGCCGAGAACCTGCTTGGCCAGGAAGGGCGCGGCTTCTACGCGATCATGAGCAATTTCCAGAACGAGCGCACCGTAATCGGCGCCATGGCGATCGGCGAGTCGCAGGCCGCCCTCGACCTGACACTGGACTATGTGAAGACGCGCAAGGCCTTCGGCGCGCCGCTCTGGGAGAAGCAGGCGATCCGCCAGCGCCTTGCGGAACTGGCGGGCAAGGTCGAGGCCGGCCGCCAGCTCGTTTACCATGCCGCCTGGCTCGATGCGCAGGGCTTCGACGCCACCCGCGAGGTTTCGATGGTCAAGGCCTACTGCGGCGAGCTGGTCAATGAAGTCATGTATGACTGCCTGCAGTTCCACGGCGGCATGGGCTACATGCGCGAAAGCGCTATCGAGCGCATGACCCGCGACGCCCGCGTCCAGTCCATTGGCGGCGGCGCGACCGAGGTCATGCTGGAAGAGGTCGCGAAGCGGCTGTGAGCGAAGCCCAAATCGCGCGGGCAGCACCCGAAGGTGGCTCGCGCCGCCTGATCCTCGACCACGCCGCGCGTCTGCTGCGCAATGGCGGCTATCACCAGACCACGTTGCGCGAGATCGCCGAGGCCGTCGGCATCCGCAAGGCGAGCCTCTATTACCATTTCGCCTCGAAGGAGGAGATCGTCGAGGCAGTGGTGAATGACGGCGTCCGCTTCGTGCATGAGGGCGTCGTCGCAGCGCTCGTTGCGACGGAGGGTGCGCCGCCGCGGCAAAGGCTGGAGGCGGCCATTCGCGGCCATCTCGCGGCGCTGCACGGCCATGGCGACTACACCACCGCCAGCATCAAGGTGTTCAATTTCGGCGCGGCGCCGGCGCCGGCGAGCGTGCGGGCCGTGCGCCGCGCCTACGAGGATGTCTGGAGCGAGTTGATCGCCGAACTGCAGCAGGCCGGCACGCTGCCGGCCGGGCGCTCGCCGGACGTCCTGCGCAATTTCCTGCTGGGCGCGCTCAACGGCTCGACCGACTGGTACCGGCCGGAGCGTTTCGAGATCGATGCGCTCGCGTGCGAGTTCGCGGCGTTGTTGTCGCCGATCTCATGAACGGGCCGTTCCGCCGTCCACGCAGAGGCGGGCCGCGCCGATGCTGCTGACGGGCGCCGCTGCCGTGCTAGCATCGCTCCGCGAGGCCGTTGGTTGCCTCGTTGTCTGACGAGGATGCTTCGCCTGATGCGCGCCTTCTACCACCCCGATCAAGCTCTTCATGATCCGCAGCAATATATGCGCTTCGGCAAGGTCGTCGCTCCCAAGGACCTGCCGGAACGGACCGAGCGGCTCCTCGGCGCGCTGGCGAAGCATGGCATCACGCCGGAGCAGCCGGCGGCTCATGGCGTCGATCCGATCCTGAAAATCCATGACGAGGGGTTCGTGCGCTTCCTCGAGGGACTGTGGGACCGCTGGAAGGACCTGCCCGAGCGCGGTCCTGAAGCCTGGCCCAACACCTTCCCCTATTGGAGCGGCCGTTCCGACGAGGATGTCCGCCCGCCCTGCCGCCCGACCGGCATCGTCGGACAGATGGGCTGGTATCTCGGCGATCTCTCGGTGCCGGTCGGCGAGCATTGCTGGCATTCCACGCTGCGCTCGGCCGAGACCGCGGTCTCCGGTGCCGATGCGGTCCTGTCGGGCGAGCGCGCGGTCTATTCGCTCTGCCGGCCCTCAGGCCACCATGCCCGTGCCGACCGGGCCTCGGGCTTCTGCTACATCAACAACTCGGCCGTCGCCGCACAGCACCTGCGCTCCAAATTCGGCAAGGTCGCGATTCTCGACGTCGATGCCCATCACGGCGACGGCACGCAGCAGATCTTCTATCGCCGCGACGATGTGCTGACGATCTCGGTCCATGCCGATCCGGTGAACTACTATCCCTTCTTCACCGGCTATGAGGACGAGCGCGGCAACGGGCCGGGCGAGGGCTTCAACCTCAACCTGCCGCTCGCGCATGGAGCGGGCGGGGCCGAGATGCAGGCTGCCGTCGACCGCGCCGGCAAGGTGATCCGCGATTTCGGCGCCGAGGTGCTGGTCGTCGCGCTCGGCTACGACGCGCACAAGGACGATCCGATCGGCGTGCTGAAGCTTGAGGCAGGCGATTTCGGCAGGATCGGCCGGCAGGTGAAGGGCCTGGGCCTGCCGACGCTCGTCGTGCAGGAAGGCGGCTACGCCATCGAGGCGATCGGCGATTGCCTCGATGCGTTCCTTGGCGGGTTCAAGGAATAGGGCTTCGGCGTCACTCCGCCAGGTAGTCGTGCAGCACCCGGCCAAAAGGCAGGGTGAAGTCGACGACCTGGTGGCGTGCGCTCACGATCCTCCGCACCGGAAAATCGGCGACCCGGCAGTTGACATGCGGGATGAGGTGCAGTCGCGCCTCGCCCTCCCAGGCGCCGTGGACCGTGATGTCGGTGAGGTTATAGCCGACGAGTTGCGCCACCTTTGGCGAGCCGTCGACATCGGGCAGCAGCTTCAGGTTGACGTTCAGCCCGGCAATGCCGTCGCGGACCTTGTCGAGCTGGTCCTCGAGGCTCCGATGCTTGTAGGTCATCGTGCCCATCGCCACGCGTTCGCCGTCATAATGCAGCGTTCCGGTCAGGGTATCTTTCATCACGCCGAGGCGCGGCACGCCGTATTTCTTGGGAAAGCCCCAGATCTCGCGTCCGCCGGTGATGGGCGGCTCGTCGTCGAGATACATCTGGACGGAGAAATTGCAGGGCTCGCCGTTGTAGATCGCCCGGATGCCGGTGCCGCTTTCCTCGTAATCGCCGAAGCCGGAAGAATCCGGCATCTTCATCCATTCATAAAAGACGAGGTTGCCGGGTGCGGGTTCGAGTGGCTCCGGCAGCGCGGCGCGGATGATCTCGAGGTCGGTCTCGTAGGTGATGATCAGATATTCCCGCTTGATGAAGCGGTTTGGCGGATGCGGGTAGCTCGGGCTGAAGACCGGCATCGACGGCGCCTTGAGGATCTCGTCCCGATTCATGCTGGTCGCTCCTTCTGGAAATCAGCGGCAACTCTGGCAGGGGCCCCGCGACAGATTGATGGTGACCGGATGAATAGGGAAGCTTCTCCTCACGGCTCGCGCAAAGATCACCCTCCACCCGTGTTCCTCGGGTGGAGGGTGCTTTGTCCCGAACGGCTTCTCAGATCACCGCTTCGATCAGGAACGGCCCCTTCTTCGCCAGCGCCGCCTTGAACAGGCTGGTGAACTCCTCGGCCGTCGTGGCACGCGCTGCTTCCACGCCCATGCCCTTGGCCATAGAGACCCAGTCCAGCGCCGGCTCGTCGATGTTCAGCATCAGCGTGGCGTTGCGGCCGAAATCGTTGACGCCGACGGCGCGCATCTCGCCGTGCAGGATCTGGTAGGTCCGGTTGGCGAAGACGACGGTGACGATGTCGAGGTTCTCGCGCGCCTGCGTCCAAAGCCCCTGCACCGTGTACATGCCCGAGCCGTCGGCCTGCATGCCGATGACCTTGCGGTCCGGGCAGGCCACGGCCGCGCCGATGGCGAGCGGGATGCCTTCGCCGATCGCGCCGCCGGTGAGCTGGATGTAGTCGTGCTGCGGCGCGCTGTGGCAGTCATAGTAGAAGCTGCGGCCCGAGGAGACCGACTCGTCGCAGACGATGCAGTTCTCCGGCAGCAGCGCCGAGACGATGGCGCAGGCCTTGTCGGCATCGAGCTTGCCGGTCGGCAGCGCCGGCTGCTCCTTGCGTGCCGGGGCGATGTAGGCGGGGGCGATCTTTGTCGCACCCATCTCCTCGGCGAGCGCGGTGATCGATGCCGGCAGGTCGTCGCCGGGGCTGGCCAGCGTCGCGACCTCGCAGCCGTCATGGATCAGGCGGCCCGGCTTGCCCGGATAGGCGAAGAAGCCGACCGGCGTCTGCGCGCCGACCAGCACGAGATAGTCGATGTCCTTCAGCTGCTCGAGCGCCTTGTCGATCGGATAGAAGACCTTGGGCATGGCGACGCGGCCGGCGCCGCGCTGGATCCGCCCGTTCGACATCTGGCTGAAGACCTTGGCACCCGTCGAAGCGCAGATGCGGGCCGCCATCTCCATCGGCTTCTCGCGCAGGGCAAGGCCCGTCAGCATGATCGCGGCGCGCGCGCCGTGTTTGCGCAGACCGGCCGCGACCGCGCGGATCGCGGCGGAATCGACGCTCTTCAATGCCGGCAAGGTCGTCGGCTTGAGATCGGCCGGCTCGACGCTGCCCCAGGCACAGTCGGCCGGCAGGATCACGGTGGTGACGCCCGGCAGCGTCAGCGAGGCGACATAGGCCTCGCCGATTGCCGGGCCGACATCCTCCGCCGTGGCGATGCGCCGGACGAAATGCGACATCGGATGTGCCAGGCTCTCGATGTCGCTGGTCAGCGGCGCGTCATGGACGAGATGGTAGGTCGCATGGTCGCCGACGACGTTGATCATCGGCGTGCGGGCGCGCCGCGCATTGTGCATGTTGGCCAGCGCATTCGCCATGCCCGGCCCGCAATGCAGCAGCGTGGCGGCGGGCTTGTCGGCCATGCGGGCATAGCCGTCGGCTGCGCCGGTCACCACGCCCTCGAACAGGCCGAGCACGCAGCGCATCTGCGGCTTGCGGTCGAGCGCCGCGACGAAATGCATCTCGGACGTGCCGGGATTGGCGAAGCAGGTATCGACGCCGTTGATCAGGAGCGTGTCGCAAAGGCGGTCGGCGCCGTTCATACTGGAAACCTCGACTCGAAAGGGCGCCCTTGCGCCAGCGGGCGAGAGGGGAGGAAATTCCTCCCGCCCTGTCAAACGAGAGAATGTCATGGCTTTCCCAAGCGACGCTGATCGGCCGCTTTACGGATTTGCATATGCATTTAACCTGATTTGGAACGAAGGTTGCATCCCGCCGCGAATGACGCTGTCTAGCGTCCTGAGTGGCGCGTTCGCCGCAGAACAGGGGAAGGGTTTCGATCATGGCAGCATTCAAGCGCATGGGCGCCGCAGTCGGCTTTGGCCTCGCCGCGCTCCTGGCGGCGGGCGGCGCTCAGGCGCAGACCAAGGTGAATATCGGCATCTCCGGCTGGACCGGCTTCGCGCCGCTGGTTCTCGCCAAGGAAGCCGGCATCTTCGCGAAGAACGGCCTCGACGTGACGATCAAGAAAATCCCGCAGAAGGATCGCCACCTCGCCATCGCCTCGGGCGACATCCAGTGCGCCGCGACGACGGTCGAGACCTGGATCGTCTGGGATGCGGCCGGCATCAAGACCAAGCAGATCTTCCAGCTCGACAAGAGCTACGGCGCCGACGGCATGGCCGTGCGCAGCGGCGTCGGCTCGATCAAGGACCTCAAGGGCAAGACGGTGGCGGCCTCGGCGCCGGGCACCTCGCCCTATTTCGCGCTGGCCTGGTTCCTCAAGGAGAACGGCCTGTCGGTGAAGGATGTCAGCGTCGTCAACATGGAGCCCGGCCCGGCCGCGCAGGCCTTCATCGCCGGCCAGAACGACGCCGCCATGACCTATGAGCCCTATCTCTCCTCCGTCCGCGACAAGCCCGACGCCGGCAAGATCATCGCGACCACGCTCGAGTACCCGATGGTGATGGACACCTTCGGCTGCACGCCGGCCTTCCTCGTCAACGACAAGGCCGCGGCAGCGCTGACCCAGAGCTATTTCGAGGCGCTGGAGATGATCAAGAAGGACCCGGCCAAGGCCTATGAGATCATGGGCGCGGATGTGAAGCAGACCGGCGAGCAGTTCGGCAAGTCGGCCGCGTTCCTGCGCTGGTCGGATGCCGAGGGCAACAAGGCATTCTTCTCCGGCGACTGGCAGGCCTTCTCGACCAAGGCCGCCGACCTGCTGCTCGAGATCGGCCTGATCAAGGCCAAGCCTGATCTCGCCTCGCTGGTCGACACGAAGTTCGTCGCCGGCAAGTGAACGCCGACGCGTGACGGAAGACATCCTTCCGGACGTCCTCGAACCCGGCCTGCGCGTCGTCTTCTGCGGCACGCAGGCCGGGGCCGTCTCGGCCCGCCGGAGAGCCTACTATGCCGGCCCCGGCAACAAGTTCTGGACGGTGCTTCACCAGACCGGGCTGATGCCGGTGAAGCTGGCGCCTGAAGAGTTCCGGAGCCTGCCGCGCTACGGCATCGGCCTCACCGATGTCGCCAAGCGAACCTCCGGCCCCGACTCGGCGCTGCGAGGCGGCCATTTCGACGTGGCTGGCTTCACGGCGCGGATTGCAGCCAGCACGCCCGGTATCGTCGCCTTCAACGGCAAGCGCGCCGCGCAGGCCGCGCTCGGAATTCGCGAAGGCCGTCTCGCCTACGGGGTTCAGCCCGGAAACCTGGCGGGCGCCAAAATCTATATCCTCCCCTCGACCTCCGGCGCTGCCGCCGGCTTCTGGTCGATCGAACCCTGGAAGCAACTGGCCATGGCCGTGACCGGAACGACAGCGCGATGAGACCTTTGCAACCCGTCTCCGCCACGGCCCGCATCGGCTATGGCCTGGCCTTCTTCGTGCTCTTCGTCGCGCTTTGGTCGGTCGCGACCTTCGGCGGCTACGTCCAGCGCCTCTTCCTGGCCGATCCGCTGACCATGGTCGCCGAGGGCTACAACCTGCTGGTGCGCTACGGCTTCAGCTTCGACATCATGATGACGATCTGGCGCGTCCTCGGCGGCTTCATCATCGCCGTCATCGTCGCCCTGCCTCTCGGCATCCTGATGGGTGCCTACAAGCCGATCGAGGCGTTCCTGGAGCCCTTCGTTTCCTTTGCGCGCTATCTGCCGGCCTCCGCCTTCATCCCGCTGCTGATCCTGTGGGCCGGCATCGGCGAGACGCAGAAGCTGCTCGTCATCTTCATCGGCTCGGTCTTCCAGCTCATCCTGATGATCGCGGTCTCGGTCGGCTCGATCCGGCGCGATCTCGTAGATGCCGCCTATACGCTGGGCGCGACCGACAGCTCGGTGGTGCGCCGCGTGATGTTGCCGAATGCGGCGCCCGAGATCGCCGAAATCTTCCGCCTCGTGCTCGGCTGGGCTTGGACCTATGTCATCGTCGCCGAGCTGATCGGCTCCTCGTCGGGCATCGGCCACATGATCACCGACAGCCAGGCGCTGCTGAACACCGGGCAGATCATCTTCGGCATCATCGTGATCGGCCTGATCGGGCTGGTCTCGGATTTCCTCTTCAAGGCGGTCAACCAGCGCCTCTTTCCATGGGCGCGCGCATGAGCAAGCTAGTCATCGAGAACGTCGGCAAGGTCTTCCCGGGCCAGCGCGGCGGCGAGCCGACGCGCGCGCTGATGCCGACCTCGCTCACCGTCGCGGACAACGATTTCATCACCATCCTCGGCCCCTCCGGCTGCGGCAAGTCGACCTTACTGCGCATCATCGGCGGGCTGGAGACGGCGAGCGAGGGGCGCATCATGCTGGACGGCGCCCCGGTCTTGGGGCCCGGCGCCGATCGCGGCTTCGTTTTCCAAAGCTACACGCTCTTTCCCTGGCTCACCGTGCAGCAGAACATCGCCTTCGGCCTGCGCGAGAAGGGCGTTTCCGAAACGCAGCGGCTGAAGATCGCTCGCGACTGGGCGGCGCGCGTCGGGCTTTCCGGCTTCGTCGACCATTTCCCGAAGCAGCTTTCGGGCGGCATGCAGCAGCGCACGGCGATTGCCCGTGCGCTCGCCAACGACCCCAAGATCCTGCTGCTCGACGAGCCCTTCGGCGCGCTCGACAACCAGACGCGTGCGCTGATGCAGGAGATGCTGCTCGGCATCTGGGAACGCGAGCAGAAGACGGTCCTCTTTGTGACCCATGACATCGAGGAGGCGATCTTCGTCGGCTCCCGCGTCGTGGTGATGAGCGCGCGTCCGGGGCGGATCAAGGCCGACATCCCGGTCAACCTGCCGCATCCGCGGCCCTACACGATCAAGACCACGCCGGAATTCGTCTCCCTCAAGGAACGGCTGGTCGAGGAAATCCGGGCCGAGGTCATCGCCGCCGACCACTAAGCCGGTTGACAGATTGTCGCACCTTTGTTTCCCTCGCCTGAATTGGCCTGACCACATGGCCAAAACGACCCCGGCACGAACCGGGGTCATCGAGAGGGAACCGGGGAGCCGTCCGTGCCGATCGAGGCCGTCGAGACGTCACGCCTGTATCGTCAGATAGCCGACCAGCTTCGCCATCTCATCGAGAGCGGCGAGTTCCCGGTCGGTAGCCGGTTGCCGTCCGAGCGCGAGCTTGCCGACAAGCTCGGCGTCTCGCGCCCATCGGTCCGCGAGGCGCTGATCGCGCTGGAGGTCGAGGGCCGGGTCCGTATCCGGATGGGATCGGGCGTCTATGTCGTCGATCCGCCGGTTCAGGCCATCGCCCGGCTCTGGAGCGACCGGCCTCCCGAAGGCCCGTTCGAGGTCCTGAAGGCGCGCGAGCTGATCGAGAGCGCGATCTGCTCGGACGCCGTGGGCCTTGTCGAGCCCGCCGATATCGCGGCTCTCGACATGGTCCTGGAGCAGATGGCCGCATCGGGACTGAGCAGCGACAATCTCGTCGCACTCGACCGCTCCTTCCACGTCGCGCTGGCCGGCATTCTCCGCAACGGCGTGCTGGTCCGTTGCGTCGGCGATCTCTTCGACCAGCGCATCAGCCCGTATTTCCGGCAGCTTGCCCGCTATTTCGAAAGCCCCGACTCGTGGCGCCGCGCGGTGGCCGAGCACCGGGCGATCCGCGATGCTTTGGCGCGCGGCGACGGGGCGGCGGCGCGCGAGGCGATGCGCCGGCATCTGCAGAACTCACAGGAACGCTTTTCGCAGAGCTTCGGCGATGCAGGAAAGAGCAACGGGCCGGCCGGCGCCAAGGCCGGCCCGAACCAGAAGAACGGGCGCATCACGGGATTGAAACGCAAACAGGGAGAAGCCCGATGAAGACCTATCTCACCGTGGCCGCGCTCGCCGCCGGCCTCGGCCTGCTCGGCGCGCCCGCGCAGGCGCAGACCAAACTGAAATGGGCCCATGTCTACGAGACGTCGGAGCCGTTCCACACCGAGTCCGTCTGGGCGGCCGACGAGTTCAAGAAGCGCACCAACGGCAAATACGAGATCACGGTCTATCCCGCCTCGCAGCTCGGCAAGGAGACCGACATCAACCAGGGCCTGACGCTCGGCACCGTCGACATCATCATTTCCGGATCGAGCTTCGCGGCACGCGCCTATCCGCCGATCGGCGTGACCTACTACCCCTTCACCTTCCGCAATCCCGAGCATCTCCTCGCCTACACCAAGACCGACATCTTCAAGGAGATGGCGAAGGGCTATCAGGAGAAGAGCGGGCACCAGATCGTCGCTGTCAGCTATTACGGCACGCGCCACACCACCTCGAACAAGCCGATCAAGGCCTGCGCCGACATGAAGGGGCTCAAGATCCGCGTGCCCGACGTGCCGGCCTATCTCGCCATGCCGCGCGCCTGCGGCGCCAACACCGCGCCGATCGCCTTCGCCGAGGTCTATCTCGCGCTGCAGAACGGCACGGTGGAGGCGCAGGAGAACCCGCTGACGACCATCGAGGCCAAGAAGTTCTACGAGGTGCAGAAGCACATCGTCCTGACCGGCCACATCGTCGACCACCTCAACACGGTCGTCGCCAAGCAGCTCTGGGACAAGCTCTCGCCTGAGGATCGCAAGATCTTCACGGACGTTGCGCAGGAGGCGGCCGAGCGCACGACCAAGAAGATCCAGGCCGATGAGGTGAAGCTGGTCCAGCTCTTCAAGGACAAGGGCCTGACCGTGACCGAGATCGACAAGGCCGACTTCCTCGCCAACGTCCAGAAGAACGTCACCTTCGAGCAGTTCGGCTACCGCAAGGCCGACTGGGATCGCATCCAGGCGATCAAGTAAGGCGGCTGTCGCCCAGCTCCGCGGCCCGGCGGCGACTGCCGGGCCGTCTCTCACCCTTGTCGATCCGACGCGCCTGACGTGCGAGAGGTTCCCCGTGACGAGCGCCAGCCAGCCGGAAATCCATACTCAGGTGACGATCGAGGAGATCGCTCACGTCTTCGACGAGCCGCCTCCGCCGGCCGATCTTTCGGGCTACGGGGTTGAGGATTGGGCGACGCTCGCCGTCTTCTGGTTGATGGTCACTTGCGTCGTGGCGCAGTTCTTCACGCGCTACGTCCTCAACAACAGCCTGGCCTGGACGGAGGAGATCGCGATCTACGCCCTGATCGTCGTCGTCTTCCTCGGCTCCTCGCTCTGCGTGCGCGCTTCGCGCCATATCCAGGTCGATTTCCTCTATCGCTACGTGCCGAAACCGGTTGGCCGTGCCTTGGCGACGGCGGTCGATGCCATCCGCATCGGCTTCCTCGGTTATGCCACCTGGCTGGTCTGGAAATACGCCTCCCTCATTCCGGACGAGATGATGACCACGGTCGATCTGCCGAAATCGATCGTCTTCTATTCCGTGCTCGCCGCCTTCGCGCTGATGACGCTGCGAGCCCTGCAGGTCGCCTGGCAGAACTGGCGCCGCGGCTACTCCGTCCTCGAAAACCCCGCCGCTTTCGACGGATCGGAGGCCTGATCCATGCTGATCCTCGTCGGAACCTTCCTCGCCCTGATGATCTTCGGCGTTCCCGTCGCCATCTCGATGGCGGTCGCTTCGCTCACCTACATCATCGCGACCGGCACCGTGCCGGACGTCATCATGGCCCAGCGCATGATCGCCGGTGTCGAGAGCTTCCCGTTGCTGGCGGTGCCGTTCTTCATCCTCGCCGGCAACCTGATGAACATCGCCGGCGTGACCGGCCGGATCTACGCCTTCGCCGTGGCGCTGGTCGGCTGGATGCGCGGCGGCCTCGCCCAGGTGAACATCATCGGCTCGGTGATCTTCTCCGGCATGTCGGGCACCGCGATCGCCGATGCGGCCGGCATCGGCACCATCGAGATCAAGGCGATGAAGGACCACGGCTATCCGATGGACGTCGCGGTCGGCGTCACCGCCGCTTCCGCGACGCTGGGCCCGATCATCCCGCCTTCGCTGCCCTTCGTCATCTACGGCATGATGGCCAATACCTCGATCGGCGCGCTCTTCCTCGGCGGCGTGATCCCCGGCGTGGTGATGACGCTGTTCATGATGGCGACGGTCACGATCTTCGCCCGACTGCGCAACTGGGGCTCGGATTCGCCGTTCTCGCTGAAGCAGATCGGCAATGCCGGGCTCGAGGTGCTCGTCGTGATGGGCTTCCCGATCCTCGCCTATCTCCTGGTCTGGGCCGGGCTTTCGGAGAATGTCGCGATCGGGCTCGCGCTCGCCGCCCTGCTCGCGCTCGACTACTACTTCGACTTCTCGGCGGTTATGGCGCTGATGACGCCGGTGATCCTGATCGGCGGCATGACCCTGGGCTGGTTCACGCCGACCGAGGCCGCCGCCGCAGCCGTGATCTGGTCGCTCTTCCTCGGCCTCGTGCGCTATCGCTCGATGACCATGCGCTCGCTCGCCAAGGCGACGTTCGACACCATCGAGACGACCGCCTCGGTGCTCTTCATCGTCACGGCCGCCTCGATCTTCGCCTGGCTGCTCACGGTCTCGAACACAGCGCAGATCCTCTCCGACGCGATCCTCGGCCTGACCCAGAACAAATGGGTCTTCCTGATCCTGGTGAACCTGCTGCTGCTCTTCATCGGCTGCTTCCTCGACACCATCGCGGCGATCACAATCGTCGTGCCGATCCTGCTGCCGATCGCGCTCAAGCTCGGCGTCGACCCGATCCATTTCGGGCTGATCATGACGCTGAACCTGATGATCGGCCTGCTCCACCCGCCGCTCGGCATGGTGCTGTTCGTGCTCTCGCGGGTGGCCAAGCTATCCGTCGAGCAGACGACGATGGCGATCTTGCCATGGCTGATACCGCTCTTCGCGGCCCTCATCGCCATCACTTTCATCCCGGAGCTGACGCTCTGGCTGCCGCGGACGATGGGCATGCTTCGCTAGGATCGGGAAACGCATGGCGGCGACCTGACGCCGATGCAGAACTGATATACCTCGCCTGCGCGGTCATGCCGCAGGCGTAGGGCTGCCTTGCACGAAGGCCTCGTTACGAACACATAGAGGCTTGCCATCTTTTGGCGAAAGGGGCGCTGCCGAAGGTGGGGCCAATGCATTCGCTGATTGCCAGGATGTTGTCTCGGCTCGCGATCGAGCCACGTATCGATGTTGTTTTTCCCGATGGCACGCTGCAGTCGATCGGGCAGGGCGCCGCACCGCGATTGCGCATGCGGATCGTGGATGCGCCGACTGAACTGAAACTTGCGCTCAATCCCGAACTCGCTTTGGGCGAGGCCGTGATGGACGGGCGCGTCGTGGTCGAGCAAGGCTCGCTCTACGATCTGCTGGATGCGCTGGTCGCGGCTATGCACAAGGCCCGCCCGCAGGGCTGGGGCAAGGTGCTGACGGGCTTGCGCACCGCGGTGCGGCGCTTCCATCAGCACAACACGCCCGCGCTGGCGAAGCGCAACGTCGCGCATCACTACGACCTGAAGAGCGATTTCTTCCGGCTCTTCCTCGACAGGGACATGCAGTATTCCTGCGCCTATTTCGAGCGGCCCGGCGTCGCGCTGGCCGAGGCGCAGCTCGCCAAGAAGCGCCACATCATAGCGAAGCTCGATGTGCAGCCGGGCCAGCGCGTGCTCGATATCGGCTGCGGCTGGGGCGGCATGGCCTTGTCGATCGCCGGCGAGACCGGCGCCGCGGTCACTGGCATCACTCTGTCCGAAGAACAGCTCGCCATCTCCAAGCAGCGCGGCGCGGATTCCGGCCTGCCGGTGGAATTCCGTCTGCAGGATTATCGCCACCTGGCCGAGCCCTTCGACCGTATCGTCTCGGTCGGCATGTTCGAGCATGTCGGCGTCGGCTATTATCGCGACTACTTCCGCAAGATCCGCGAATTGCTGAGCGATGACGGCGTGGCGCTGATCCACACCATTGGCCGCTCGTCGCCGCCCGGCGCGACCAACCCCTTCATCGCCAAGTATATTTTCCCCGGAGGCTACATCCCCGCCATGTCGGAGGTTTCGGCGGCGATCGAGAAGGAAGGGCTTGTAATCACCGATGTCGAGGTGCTGCGCATCCACTATGCCGAAACGCTGAAGGCCTGGCGCGAGAACTTCCTCGCCCGGCGCAATGAGGCGGTGGCGATGTATGACGAGCGCTTTGCCCGCATGTGGGAGTTCTATCTCGCCGCCTGCGAGGCGAGCTTCCGGCATGACGATCTCGTCGTCTTCCAGTTCCAGCTGGCCAAGAAGCTCGACGGCTTGCCGATCACGCGCGGATATATCGCGGAGCGAGAGGGCGCGCTCGGCAGGGTGGCGTAGAGCCCACGGTGCTCGTGTTGAAACGCGGGTCATCCCGGACGCAGCGAAGCGGAGATCCGGGATCCATGCCTGAACCTTCGCCGGACGCGCTCCGGAATGGATCCCGGGTCAAGCCCGGGATGACCCCGTAGTTGCCCAGAAAATGAATGGGCTTCAAGCCGGCTCCGGGCCGACATAACGGGCGCGGGGGCGGATCAGCCGCCCCGTCTCGTTCTGCTCCAGCGCATGGGCGATCCAGCCCGTGCAGCGCGCGGCGGCGAAGATCTGGAAGGGAACGTCGGCCGAGAGCCTCAACGCGGTGGCGATCGCCGTCAGCACGAAGTCGATATTGGGCTCCTCGCCGGTGAGTGCGGTAACGGCGCGGCGAGCCTCTTCATAGGCCGGAGGCAGCGTGAACACGGCGAGCAACCCTCGCGCTCGCGGGTCGCCGTCCGGATAGAGCGGATGGCCGAAACCGGGCAGCGGCATGCCGGCCGCGAGGCGGGCGGAAATCGCGGGCTCGGCGCCCTCGCTCGCGATCTCCCGCATCAGCCCGAGCACGCGCGGCGTCATGCCGCCATGCAGCGGTCCCGACAGCGTCGCGAGCCCGGCCAGAACGCAGGCTGCGAGGGATGCGCGGGTCGAGGCGGCGACGCGCACCGCGAAGGTCGAGGCGTTGAGTTCGTGGTCGGCGAGCAGCACCAGCGCCCGGCGGATCAGGTCGGCGCCAGCCGCATCGCATCCCCAGGCCTGCGCCAACCGGTGATGGATGGGACCCTGTCCAGGCCGTCCGGCGATGGCATCGACCAGCGCGTCGAGAACCGAGGCCGCTTCGAGATAAAGCGCCTTTCTGGCACGCCCCGCCATGGCGGTGTCGCCTGCGGCCCGCGTGGCGATCACGCCGAAGATCCGCTGCAGGGCAGGAGCCTCCGGGACGAGCGTGAACAGCGGTGGAAAGCGCTGCGAGCCGCAATCCCACAGCAGCCTCGCGACATCCTCCAGCTTAGCCGTCTGCGCGAGCTGTTCGGCATCCTGCCCGCGATACCAGAGCTTGCCGCGCTGGATCGTGGCGATGGAGGAGGCCAGGATCGGCTCCCCGAAGGCGATCGCATCCTCGGCGATCGCGGCGGGCTTGCGCCCGCGCGCCTTGCGGTGCTCCAGCCGCGCCACATCCTCGGCCCGGTAGAGCCGGCGGCGCGAATCGTCCGCATTGCCGCGGGCCTCGATCAGCCCGCGGCTGACATAGGCATAGAGGGTCTGCGGCTTCAGCCCGAGTCGCGCCATCACCTGTTGCGCCGTCAGCCAGTCGGTCATCGAAATACATTGATTATATTGTTCAAGATTGATTCTAGCGATGAAGCTCCCAATCCTCAAGCCATCGTTTGTAGGAGAGATCGCCATGTCCGATGGCCTTGAAGACGTCGTTGCCG
Source organism: Allobosea sp. RIT-PG3_2 (assembly GCF_057321085.1). Taxonomy (NCBI): domain Bacteria; kingdom Pseudomonadati; phylum Pseudomonadota; class Alphaproteobacteria; order Hyphomicrobiales; family Alloboseaceae; genus Allobosea; species Allobosea sp. RIT-PG3_2. The sequence goes on from NZ_JBXWCA010000003.1 coordinate 320,418, forward strand.
CCCACACCGTGCTCTCGGAGGTTGATGGAGCAGCGGGCCGGCTGGTGGTGCGCGGCCACAGCCTGGATGAGCTGGCGGGCCACACCTCCTTCGAGGAGATGGCTGCGCTGATGCTCGACGGCTTCGTGCCGGACCTGCCCGCCATGAAGGACCTGCCGGCGGCGCTGGGCTCGGCCCGGCAGGAGCTGTTCGAGACGGTCGTCGCCAAGGCGGCGGTGCCCGTTACACTCGGCCCGGTCGAGATGATCCGGGCGATGACTGCGCTGATTCCCGATGGCGAGGACGCCGGCACGGTGCTGCGGCTTCTGGCTGCGCCTGCCGTCTTCACCGCCGCGTCCCTGCGCTTGCGGCAGGGGCTGCTGCCAGTCGCGCCCGATCCGTCCCTGTCGCAGGCCGCCGATACGCTGCGCATGCTGACGGGCACGGCGCCGACGAAGCAGCAGGCCGCCGCGCTCGATACCTATCTCGTCACGGTCGCCGATCACGGTCTAAACGCCTCGACCTTCGCCGCTCGCGTCGTAGCCTCGACCCGCGCCGGGTTGGTTTCGGCGGTGCTCGCCGGCGTCAGTGCGCTGAAGGGCCCGCTCCATGGCGGCGCGCCCGGCCCGGTGATCGAGATGCTCGATGCGATCGGCACGCCCGCCAATGCTCGGGCCTGGCTGGAAACGGCGCTCGATCGCGGTGACCGGCTGATGGGCTTCGGCCACCGCATCTACCGTGTGCGCGATCCGCGCGCCGATGCGCTGAAGGGCGCGATCCGCCGGCTCGGCGCCGATAGCGGGCGTCTCGCACTCGCCGAGGCAGTCGAACAGGCGGCGCTCGCCATCCTGCGCGAGCGCAAACCGAACCGGACGCTCGAGACCAATGTCGAGTTCTACACGGCGCTGCTGCTGGAAGCGCTCGGCTTCACGCCGGATTCCTTCACCTGCGTCTTCGCGCTCGGTCGCACGATGGGCTGGCTCGCCCATGCCAAGGAGCAGATCGCCGGCGGTAAGCTGATCCGCCCGCAATCGGTCTATGTCGGCCCGCAGCCGCGGCAGGCGGCGTGAGGTGAGGGAAGGGCGTCATGCTCGGGCTTGACCCGAGCATCTCTTGAACCAGTGCCTTCTGTGGCAAGAGGTTCTCGGGTCGGAGCCGCGCTCCGCCCGAGAATGACGGCATAGGTCATGCCCGGGAAAGGCGGATGGCGAAGAGTTCGCCGCCGCTTTCGGCGCGCAACGAGACGGTTGTGGGTGCCGGGAGGACCGCGCTGTCCCCGGCAGCCAAAGCCGAGCCGTTCACTTGCCAAACGCCGCGGCGCGCGACCAGAACCAGCAATCCACGCTCGTTCGCGATCTCGTGCGATCCGCCGGGCAGGCGCTCGACTTTGTGGCTCCACGCCCCGCGCCGGCTCATCACGTTGAGATCGTCGATCGGCCCATCGACCAGCACGCCATGGACGGCTTGGTCGGCAGCGAAGAAGAAGGGTTCGGTCCCCTTGTCGAGCGCGACGGTCTCGCCATCGCGGAAGGCGAGGCGGATGCCGTTGCCGGTCAGCAGCGACAGGGTCCGGTCGATGCCGGGAAAGGACGAGAACGGCCCGTCTGTGCCCACATGGGCCATCGAGATGCGCCAGTCGAAATCGCTGAGGGGGGCTCCCTCGGGAAAAACCGCGATTTCTGTGGTGGTGCCGCCGCCGTTCTTCCACGGCATGACCTTGCAGTCGGCGGCGCGGATGATGCGCATGTTGCTTGTTCTCCGCTCGGAACCACAGCGTCATTCCGGGGATGGCGAAGCCATGAGCCTGGAACCCAGAACCGATACCCTACCCGAAAAAGCCGGTAGGTAGGCCGAGCTCACGGGAAAACCGGTCTCGGTTCTGGGTTCCGGGCTCGGCGCTGACGCGCCGCCCCGGAATGACAGTGAGGCTGGCTCAGCCCAGAATACCCGGCAGGTTCAGCCCCTTCTCGCGGGCGCAATCCAGCGCGATGTCGTAGCCGGCATCGGCATGGCGCATCACGCCGGTCGCGGGGTCGTTCCACAGCACACGCCCGAGGCGGGCGGCGGCATCGTCCGTGCCATCCGCGCAGATGACGACGCCCGAATGCTGCGAGAAGCCCATGCCGACGCCGCCGCCATGGTGCAGCGAGACCCAGGTTGCGCCGGACGCCGTGTTGAGCAGGGCGTTCAGCAGCGGCCAGTCGGAGACGGCATCCGAACCGTCCTTCATCGCTTCCGTCTCGCGGTTCGGCGAGGCGACCGAGCCGGAGTCGAGGTGGTCGCGGCCGATCACGACCGGGGCCTTGAGCTCGCCGTTCCGGACCATCTCGTTGAAGGCGAGGCCCAGCCGGTGGCGGTCGCCGAGGCCGACCCAGCAGATGCGCGCCGGCACGCCCTGGAAGGCGATGCGCTCGCGCGCCATGTCGAGCCAGTTGTGCAGATGCGTGTTGCCGGGGGTCAGCTCCTTCACCTTGGCGTCGGTTTTGTAGATGTCCTCCGGATCACCCGAGAGCGCGGCCCAGCGGAAGGGGCCGACGCCACGGCAGAACAGCGGGCGGATATAGGCCGGCACGAAGCCGGGGAAGGCGAAGGCGTTCTCCAGCCCCTCCTCCTTGGCCACCTGGCGGATATTGTTGCCGTAGTCGAAGGTCGGGATGCCCATGTCCTGGAAGGCGATCATCGCCTCGACATGCTCGCGCATCGAGGCGCGGGCCGCCTTCTCGACCGCCTTCGGGTTGCCCTCGCGCCGCTGCTTCCACTCGCCCATGGTCCAGCCCTTCGGCAGGTAGCCGTTGACGGGGTCGTGGGCCGATGTCTGGTCGGTGACCATGTCGGGCCGGATGCCGCGGCGAACCATCTCGGGCAGGATCTCGGCGCAGTTGCCGAGCAGGCCGACGGACTTCGCCTCGCCGGCCTTGGTCCAGCGGGCGATCATCTCCAGCGCCTCGTCGAGCGTCTCCGCCTTTTCGTCGAGGTAGCGGGTGCGCAGGCGAAAATCGATCGAGTCGGGGTTGCACTCGACGGCGAGGCAGGAGGCGCCGGCCATCACCGCCGCCAGCGGCTGCGCGCCGCCCATGCCGCCGAGCCCGCCGGTCAGCACCCATTTGCCCTTGAGGCTGCCATTGTAGTGCTGGCGCCCGGCCTCGACGAAGGTCTCGTAGGTGCCCTGAACGATGCCCTGGGTGCCGATATAGATCCAGGAACCGGCCGTCATCTGGCCGTACATCGCGAGCCCCTTCTTATCGAGCTCGTTGAAATGGTCCCAGTTCGCCCAATGCGGCACGAGGTTGGAATTGGCGATCAGCACGCGCGGCGCATCCTTGTGCGTGCGGAAGACGCCGACCGGCTTGCCGGATTGGACGAGCAGCGTCTCGTCCGCTTCGAGCTGGCGCAGCGTCGCGACGATGCGGTCGAAATCCTCCCAGCTGCGCGCGGCCCGGCCGATACCGCCATAGACGACGAGCTCATGCGGGTTCTCGGCGACGTCGGGGTCGAGATTGTTCATCAGCATGCGCAGCGGCGCTTCGGTCAGCCAGCTCTTGGCAGTGAGGTCGGTGCCGGTCGCGGCGCGGATGGTGCGGGTGTTGTCGAGGCGGGTCATGAGCGGCTCCGTTCGAGGGCAGCGGCCGCGCCGAGGGCGGCTTCGATGGTGGCGGACAAGGCGGTCTGAAGCAGGGCGGCCTTCGGCGCGTCGAAGGTCCAGGGAGCCGCCTCTTCGGTGAGATAGGCCGAGAGCGCGATTTCCATCTGCAGCGCATGCACGCGACTATGCGGGCGCCCGTAATGGCGCGTGATCCAGCCGCCCTTGAAGCGGCCGTTGACGATCTGCGTGAAGGGCTGGCCCGCCATGGCGGCGACGGCTGCGGCCTCGACCGAATGGGCGGCGCTTTCGCCGGAATTGGTGCCGAGGTTCAGCGTCGGCAGCGTGCCCTCGAACAGCCGCGGGATCTCCGACTTGATCGAGTGGCAGTCCCAGAGCAGGCAGTATCCGTGCTCAGCTTTCACCCGCTCGATCTCGGCCGCGAGCGCCTGATGATAGGGCTGGAAATAGGCAGCCTTGCGCCGCTCGATCTCGGCGGCGTCCGGTGTCATCAGCCAGATCGGCGCGCCGTCGAAGGTCGTGCCCGGCACGAGCTCGGTCGTCGCCTGCCCCGGATAGAGCGAGACGCCGGCGGGGTCGCGGTTGAGGTCGATCACGAAGCGCGAGAGCTGCGCTTCGACGATGGTGGGCGCGAAACGATCTGCGCAACCGTAGAGCTGGCGCATATGCCAGTCGGTGTCCTCGACCTGCCGACCGCGCTCGTTCAGCGCCGCCGCGACCTCCGGCGGCAGCGCCGTGCCGGGATGCGGCATGGAGAGGATGAGCGGGGAGGAGCCTCGCGTGACCGCGACGACATCCGCACTCACGCCCCGAACTCCGCGAAGCTGTCGAGGCCGGCCGCCTGGCCGACGGCTCCTGAGAGAACGAACTCGGTTGCCGCGGCGAGGTCTGGCGCAAGGTAGCGATCCTCGGTCAGCGGCGCGATCTTCTCGCGCAGCAGCGTCAGCACCGGCTCCAGCCGCGCGCTGGTCTTGAGCGGGCGGTGATGCTCGATGGCCTCGGCAGCCGCCATCAGCTCGACGCCGATGATGCTCGCGGCATTGCGAGCCATGTCGATCAGGCGGAAGGCGCCATGCGTCGCCATCGAGACATGATCTTCTTGGTTGGCGGAGGTCGGGATGGTGTCGACCGAGGCCGGATAGGCCTTCTGCTTGTTCTCGGAAGCCAGCGCCGCGGCTGTGACCTGCGCGATCATGAAGCCCGAGTTGAGGCCGGCGTCGCGGGCGAGGAAGGGCGGCAGCCCGCTCATGACGGGGTCGACCAGCAGCGCCATGCGCCGCTCGGAGAGGTTGCCGATCTCGCAGACGCCCATCGCCAGCATGTCGGCGGCGAAGGCGACAGGCTCGGCGTGGAAATTGCCGCCCGAGACGATCTCGCCGGGGCCGAGCACCAAGGGGTTGTCGGTGACGGCATTGGCCTCGATCCCGAGCGTCGCCGCGACGCTACCCAGCAAGCCGTGAACCGCGCCCATCACCTGTGGCTGGCAGCGCAGCGAGTAGGGATCCTGCACCTTGCTGTCGCCATGGCGGTGGCTCTCGCGGATCGCGCTGCCGGCAATGAGCTCGAGCAGGATCCTGGCGACCTTGATCTGGCCCGGCTGGCCGCGCAGGCTCTGGATGCGCGGATCGAACGGTGTGTCCGAGCCCTTCAGCGCATCGACCGAAAGTGCGCCGGCCACCAGCGCCGCGTCGAAGACGCGGGTGATGGCGGCAAGGCCGGTCAGCGCGAGTGTCGTCGAAACCTGCGTGCCGTTGATGAGCGCGAGCCCTTCCTTGGCGCCGAGCGTCAGCGGCGCCAGGCCGGCGCGCTTCAGCGCCTCGGCGGCGGGCAGCGTCTCGCCCTTCAGCCTGACCTCGCCGACGCCCATCAGGGCTGCGGTCATATGGGCGAGCGGGGCGAGGTCGCCGGAGGCGCCGACCGAGCCCTTGGCGGGGATGACCGGCAGGGCATCGGCCTTGAGCGCGGCGACCAGCGCTTCGACCACGATCGGCCGCACGCCGGAGGCGCCGCGCGCCAGGCTCGCCGCCTTCATTGCCAGCAGCAGGCGCACGACGCCGTCGGGCAAGGCGGGGCCGGTGCCGACTGCGTGCGAGAGAATGAGGTTGCGCTGGAGCGTGGCGAGGTCGGCATCTGCGATGCGAACGCTGGCGAGCTTGCCGAAGCCGGTGTTGACGCCATAGGTCACGGTGCCGGCCGCGACGATCTCCTCGACGATCTTCTGTCCCGACGCGATGGAGGCGGCGCTGTCTCCGGCGAGCGAAGCGACGGCGCCGTCGAGGATGGCACGCCAGTCGGTGAGGCCGGCGGCGCCGGGGATCAGGGAAAGCGTCGTCATTGTCCGTTCCAGATGCGGGTGTGAAGCGGGTTGAAACCGATGCGGTAGGCGAGCTCGGCCGGGCGTTCGATGTCCCAGATCGCGAGGTCGCAGCGCTTGCCGGCCTCCAGCGTGCCGATCTCGTCCTGCAGGCCGAGCGCCTTGGCGGCGTGGCGGGTCAGGCCGGCCAGCGCTTCCTCCGGCGTCATGCGGAAGAGGGTGCAGGCCATGTTCAGCACGAGCAGCGGCGAGGTCAGCGGCGAGGAGCCGGGATTGGCATCGGTCGCGAGCGCGATGGCGACGCCGTGCTTCCGCAGCAGCGCGATCGGCGGCACCTGCGTCTCGCGCAGGAAATAGAAGGCGCCGGGCAACACGACCGCGACCGTGCCGGCCTTGGCCATCGCTTCGACGCCGGCCTCGTCGAGATATTCGAGATGGTCGGCGGAGAGCGCCCCCATCTCGGCGGCGAGCTTGGCGCCGTTGAGGTTGGAGAGCTGCTCGGCATGGACCTTGATCGCGATGCCCTTGGCCTTGGCGGCGGCGAGGACCTGGCGGGTTTCGTCGGGCGAGAAGGCGATGCCCTCGCAGAAGGCGTCGACCGCATCGGCCAGCCCCTCGGCCGCGACGGCATCGAGGATCGGCCCGGCAACGAGCGCGGTGTAGTCGCTCGAGCGGCCTTTGTACTCTGGCGGCACGGCGTGGGCGCCGAGGAATGTCGTGCGCACCGTCACCGGCCGCTCGCGGCCGATCCGGCGTGCGACACGAAGCTGCTTCAGCTCGGCGGCCTGCTCCAGCCCGTAACCGGATTTGATCTCGACGGTGGTGGTGCCCTCGGCGATCAGCGCGGCAAGGCGCCGGTCGGCCGAGGCGAAAAGCTCGTCCTCGCTCGCATCGCGGGTCGCGGTGACCGTGGAGAGGATGCCGCCACCGGCGCGTGCGATCTCCTCATAGGTCGCACCCTGCAGGCGCAGTTCGAACTCATGGGCGCGGTCGCCGCCATAGACGAGATGGGTGTGGCAATCGATCAGCCCGGGCGTGATCCAGCGTCCCGCGCAATCGATCGTCTCGGCCGCCACGAAGGCCGGCGCCTCCGAGCGCGGGCCGGCATGGATGATGCGCCCGTCGCTGGCTGCGATCACGCCATCCTCGATGGCGCCGTAGGGTGCGCCGGTCGTGAGCGACATCGTCGCCAGCCGTGCATTCGTCCAGAGCTTGTCGCAAGCCAGCGTTTCGCCCGGCGCCTTCGCCACGTCGCATCCTCCCCGCTATCCTTCGATTTCGAATATGCTATCTAATTGCATATGCAAATGGCAAGTGCTTAATTGCATATGCAATTGATCCATGGAGCGTTGGCGTGACCAAAACCCTGCATCTGGCCGAGGCGCTTCTGCCGCAAGGCTTTGCCAGCAATGTGAAAATCACCATCGAAGGCGGCGTCACCACGGCCGTCGAGCCGGGCGCCGCGCCGGGGGAGCCAGCGCATAGCTTCGCCGGAATCGCGCTGCCGGGCATGCCGAACCTCCACAGCCACGCCTTCCAGCGCGGCATGGCGGGCCTGTCCGAGCAGCGCGGCGCGCCGGAGGATTCCTTCTGGACCTGGCGCGAGGTGATGTATCGCTTCCTCGACCGGCTCGATCCCGACGATGTGCAGGCCATCGCCGCTCAGGCTTTCGTCGAGATGCTCGAAGGCGGCTTCACGGCGCTCGCCGAATTCCACTACCTCCACCACGACAAGGATGGGCGCCCTTACGCCACCATCGCGGCGATGGGGCAGGCGGTCGCCGCAGCCGCCGCTGAAACCGGGCTCGGCCTCACGCTGCTGCCGGTGCTCTATCGCTTCGGCAATTTCGGTGAGGCGCCTTCGGTCCACGGCCAGCGCCGCTTCGTCAACGACCGCGAGTCTTACCAGCGCCTGTTGGAGGCGAGCGCGGTCGCGTTGCGCGATCTGCCGGATGCGCGGCTCGGCGTCGCGCCGCATTCGCTGCGCGCGGTTGCGCTCGACGATCTCGGCTGGGTTTCCTCGCTCCGGCCGGGCGAGCCGGTGCATATCCACATCGCCGAGCAGATGCGCGAGGTCGACGACAGCGTGAAGATCATGGGCAAGCGCCCGGTCGAACTGCTGATCGACACGATCCCGCTCGACCGCCGCTGGTGCCTGATCCACGCCACCCATCTGACCGATGCCGAGCGCGACGGCATTGCTTGCAGCGGTGCGGTGGCCGGCCTGTGCCCGATCACCGAATCGAGCCTCGGCGACGGCATCTTTGACGGTATCCGCTACCGCGATGCGGGCGGTGCGTTTGGCGTCGGCAGCGATTCCAACATCCAGATCGATGCCGGCGCGGAATTGCGGCAGCTCGAATATTCGCAGCGCCTGCGTGATCGCCGCCGCGCGCTCTACGCCGAGGAGGGCGCCTCGACGGGTGTCGCGCTCTGGCAGGCGGCCTGCGCCGGCGGCGCGCAGGCCTGCGGCCGCGCGATCGGCGCGATCGCCCCGGGTTGCCGTGCCGACTTCATCACGCTCGATACCGACCACCCGGCCATCGTCGGGAAGTCCGGCGCGGAGGCGCTCGACAGCGCGATCTTCGCCGCCAACGCGCTGCCTTTGCGCGATGTCGTCGTCGGTGGCAGGAGGGTGGTGACCGAGGGTAGGCATACCGCCCGCGATTCGGTGCGTGCGCGCTTTGCCGGCGTGATGCGCCGCCTGCTCGCGGCAGCTTAGGAAGCACGATGACCGAGACCCGGCTCGACGCGGTGAAACTGGACGGCGCCGGGCCGGTCTACGACCAGATCCGGCGCGCTATCCGCGATCTCGTGCTCAGCGGGGAATGGCCACCCGGCACCAGCGTGCCGCCCGAACATGCCCTGATGGAACAGCTCGGCGCCTCGCGGATGACCGTGCACCGCGCCTTGGTGCAGCTGGCGCGCGAAGGGCTCATCGTACGCCGCCGCCGCTCCGGAACCATCGTCGCGAGCCCTCCGGCGAGCCACGCCATGCTCGACATCCTCTCGATCCCGGAGGAGGTGAGCCAGCTCGGCCAGGCCTATGCCTACGACGTGCTCTCGCGTGAAGATGGGCGTCCTTCGTCCGAGGTCGCGGAGCGGTTCGGGTTGAAGCGTTCCGACAAGGTGGCTCACCTCGTCGTGCTGCATCGCGCCGGCGGAAAGCCGCATGTGCTGGAGGAGCGCATCATCCACGCCGCCGGCATCCCGGGGGTGTCGGAGGAAGACTTCGCTGAAACGCCGCCGGGCGACTGGCTGCTCCGGCACAGCCTGTGGTCGCAGGCCGAGCATGCGATCAGCGCCGTCGGAGCGGGGTCCGAGGAGGCGGCCTTGCTGGATGTCGCAGTCGGCGAACCCTGCCTGCTGGTCGAGCGTCGCACCTGGAACCAGGCGCAGCCGGTCACCGCCGTGCGCCTGCTCTATCCGGGCTTCCGCCATCGTTTCGTCGGGCGTTTCGGCCCCTATGGACAGGTCTGAGACGCTCGCAGCAGCAGACCCTCCTCGAAAGAAAAAAAGGCCCGCCGGATTGGCGAGCCTTCCCTTCATGCGATCGGGAAATAGTTCAGCACTCGTAAGCGAAGCGCCGGCCCCACTCGTCGCGGCCGTAGCAGGTCTGACGCGTCGCCGCGCCGCCGATGAGCGCACCGCTCGCGCCACCGATGGCCGCGCCTGCCAGGGCGCCGCCCGCCCGGCCCGTTGCTGCGCCGCCGATGATGGCGCCTGCGCCTGCGCCGATCAGAGCACCAGTGCCCGCATTCTGTTCACGCGGGGTGCAGGCGCCGATGGCGGCGGCGAGACCCACGATGACCATGAACTTTTTCATGCTGCCTGTTCCTCTTCTTCACAAAACGGCGATCGAACTTCGGAACCCCAAACCCGTCACGCGGGCAAAGGTTCCCGGCGCGCGCGGGGACCGCGCCCGTACGAGTTAAGAGCAGGACGTTCGCTGCAGGAGGATTGCACAGAAACTCGCCGAAAAAGCCGGAACCTTTCGCTTCGGCGAGACGTTGAGAAGGCAAGTTTCAGCGCTGCAGCGATGTGCGCTCCGACCACTTGGAGGAACCGACATGACGATGTCCACCACGTCCACCACGACGTCCAATCCGCTGATTGCCGGCGCCCGCGTCGCAGGCACCGACGTCTACAATGCGGGTGGCGACCATCTCGGCGAAATCTACGACGTGATGCTCGACAAGCAGACCGGCAAGGTCGCCTACGCCATCATGTCTTTCGGCGGCTTTCTCGGGCTCGGCGAAAAGTACCATCCGATCCCGTGGAGCGTTCTCGACTATGACCCGCAGCGCGGCGGCTACGTCGTGCCTCTCACCAAGGAAAAGCTGGAAGCCGCCCCGATGTACGACAGCGAGGGCGAGCCCGACTGGGAGGACAAGGCTTACGGCAAGCGTGTCCACGACTATTACGGCACGATGCCCTACTGGATGATGTAGCGGCTGCCAGACGCAGGTCGCGGCGGTTGCTATCCCCCCAGCCGAACCGCCGTGGCGGCGGGATGCGGGCCGAAAGGCCCGCATCTTCTTTTTTGACGGCGCCTTTTATCGGCCGCGAAGCCGACTCGGCGTCGCGTTTTTTCGCCTGAACCCGGGAACCCGAGCCCGCCCCAGCGCGTCTTTTGCGTGGGGGAATTCGAGACCCGATGAGCTGCTGTGACGCTGTCGCGATGTAGCCGTCCCTCACATCAGGAGAGACCGAGATGCGCATCCGTTATGGCTATCGGATCGAGTTGGTTTGCGCTCATGAGATGCCGTTGGTGACGCTGCTGGACGTTCATCCGTCGCGCCGTCATGATCTGACGATGCCCGACGAGATGCGGGTGAGCGCGCTCGCCGATCAGTCGCTTCCGATCACCGTCACTCAGCATCTCGACGCCTTCGGCAATATCTGCCGGCGCATGGTCGCGCCGCCCGGCGGCATCCGCCTGGAGTCGGAAGGCGTCATGCATGATTCCGGCGAGGTGGACCCCGTCAACCCGGCCGCGCGCGAAGTGCAGCCCTCGCGCCTGCCCGATGATGTGCTCGTCTATCTGCTGGGCAGCCGCTACTGCGAAACCGACAAGCTCTTCGGGCAGGCCTGGTCCCTGTTCGGCCAGATCCAGCCGGGCTGGCAGCGTGTCCAAGCGATCGTGGACTTCGTCCACAATCACCTGAGCTTCGGCTATCATTTCGCCCGCAACACGCGCACGGCGGCCGAGGCGTTCGAGGAGCGGATCGGCGTCTGCCGGGATTTCGCCCATCTCGCCGTCGCGCTCTGCCGCTGCATGAACATCCCGGCGCGCTACTGCAACGGCTATCTCGGCGATATCGGCGTGCCGCCCGATCCGGCGCCCATGGACTTCAACGCCTGGTTCGAAGTCTTCCTCGGCGGGCGCTGGTACACCTTCGACGCCCGCCACAACGAGCCGCGCATCGGCCGCATCGTCATCGCGCGCGGCCGCGACGCGACAGACGTGGCGATGATCAGCTCCTTCGGCAGCCACACGCTGCAGCGTTTCGAGGTGATCACCGAAGAGGTCCAGGAAACGCCGATGCCGTTGAGGCGTCCAATGCCGGCGCAGTTCGACGCCCACCCGGCGGCGGCATAGGGCTGCCCTTGTGTCCGCGGGGCAGGCGCCTATCTTCGCCTGCACCATGCGTCACACCGTTGTCGTCAACGCTCGCGCCGGCGCGGTCCTGGAGGCCGGTGCCGATGCTTTTGCGGCGCGTCTTCAGGCGGCCTTCGCCGCTCATAGCTGCCATGCAGAGGTCAAGCTGGTTCTGCCGCGCGAGATCGGCAGCGCGCTGTCCCTGGCGATCGAGAAGGATCAGACGATACCGGTCCTCGCTGGCGGCGATGGCACGATCAACGGTGCTTTACCCATTCTGATTCAGGCGGATCGCCCGGTCGGCATTCTTCCGATGGGGACCGTCAACGTGCTCGGCCGCGATCTCGGCCTGTTCGGCTCGCTGGAGCAGCAGGTCGAGGCGCTCTGCCATGGCGAGCCCGTGGCGATGGATGTGGGCAGGGTCAACGACCGGCTCTTCCATTCGATCTCGGGCATGGGTTTCTTCAGTCTCATGGCTCGCGAGCGCGAATATGCGCGCCGCCGCTTCCCGTTCAGCCGGGCCGCCGCCTTCGGTGTGGCCGCAACACGCTCGATCCTGTTCACCCGCCCCATCACCGTCGAGATCGCCGTCGGCGAGGAGAGCCACGTCGTCGAGGCCGATGCGGTGCTGGTAACCGTCAACCGCTTCGACGGGTCCGAGTGGCGGCGCGACAAGCTCGATGGCGGCATCTTCGAGGTCCATGTGTTGAATGCCGGTGGCCTCTATTCGCGCAGCAAGGCGGCTTTGTCCGTCGCCTCCGGCCGCTGGCGATCCTCGCAGAATCTGAGCTCCTTCACCGGTAACGCCGTGACGCTCGCCCGCCGCGACAAGCGGCGCGGGCACATCACCTTCGACGGTGAAGTGGAGCGCAAGGTCGGCCCGTTGGCCTATGGCTTGCTACCCCGGGCGTTGACCGTCATTGCTGCGCGGCCGACCAGCCTCCGGAGTGAAAGCCACCATGTCTGAGCCTGCGCACGCCTTGTCCTGGGCATCGTCGTCCTGGTGGCAGCCGCGCGTCCTCGTGCCGGTCGCGGCGGCGTTGGCGTTTCTCGGTCTCGCCGCCTTCATCGCGTCGGACCGTAGCTTCGCCTTCGACACCAGGTTGATCATGCTGTTCCGCGATCCGGCCAATCCGGCCGTGCCGATCGGCCCGGCCTGGTTCCAGGAAGCCGTGCGGGACATGACCGCGCTCGGCAGCTTCGTCGGCCTGTTCTTCATGGCGACGACGGCGACGCTGGCGCTCTGGCTGTGCGGCTTCCGCCACCTCGCCATCGGCCTTGTCGTCAGCCTGCTCGCGGCCCTGCTGGCCAGCAACGGCCTGAAGATCGTGATCGGACGCGAGCGCCCCGATGTCGTCACCCACGCGGCGCTCACCTTCACCGCCAGCTTCCCGAGCGGGCACGCCTTCCTTTCGGCGGTGACGCTGCTCAGCATCGCGGGCTTCGTCGGCCTCGCCTCGCGGCGCGAGGACATCAAGCGCCTGTGCATCGTTTTGGCGTGGGTGATGATCGTGCTGATCGGCCTGAGCCGGATCTATCTCGGCGTTCACTGGCCGACAGATGTCATCGGCGGCTGGTGCCTCGGCATCGCCTGGTCGAGCATCGCGATCGCCTGGCTCGGCCGCAAGATGGCGGCCTCCGACCCGGCCTGACCCGCGCCGCGGTCGGGTTCAGCGCATGTCGATGGTCGCGTTGACGCCGAGATCGGGCGTACGGCCCAGGATTTTCGCCGTCGCCAGCTTGAAGGCGACCAGCACGCTGCTCGAAGGGCCGTCCCAGATCTCGGCCGAGATCGGCGTCAGCGCCAGCAGCGTGGCGTCGGGGTCGTCCGGGCCGTTGGGGAACCAGGCGCTGGCCATCGGCGTCCAGAGCTGGCGCAGCGTCTCCCGGCTGGGCACCTCGGAAGCCGAGCACGAGATCGCGGCATAGAAGTTCCGGTCCTCGTGGCTGATCGCGATCGAGACGGAGGGCGAGCGGAGCGCTGCCCCGACGATGCCGGTGTGGCGGTGGCTGATGAAGAGCAGCCGATGGTGATCGCGGTCGAGATGCCCCGACATCGGCCGCGTCTTGATGTCGTTCTCGGCCAGCAGCGAGACCATGTAGACGGGATGCGCGGCCAGCGCCGTCCAGATTCTCTCTTGCAGTTCGGTCTCGGCCATCGCTCCCTCCAGCGCGCGATTATTCCACGGCCCGCGCCGAATGGGAACGCCGGCGGCGTAGCAACGTTCCCCTTCGCGGAACATTGTCCTGCGGCCGACGTTTGGAGGGCGCTGCCGCTCGGCCGCTTCTTCAAGGAAACTTCATGCTCGCTTCGCGCAATCTGCTGGTCGTCCTCGTCGTCGTCCTTGTCGCCGCCCTCGCCGTGACCGGCTATTCGCTCTACCAGGAAAAGAAGCAGCCTGACGGCGTGGAGATCTCGGTCGGCAAGAACGGGCTGTCGATCAAGGAGAAGTAGGCGCACAGCCTTCTTGCCCGCCCCGGCGATGCGGCCAGCGGGTGGCCGCTTGACGGGGTGGCATTGGCCTTCACGGCTCAAAGGCGCTAACACCCTGCCACGAGCCAGTTTCGTGGGAGAACGAGATGAACGCGCCCTTCAAGAACCTCATCGCCGGCGAATGGGCCGGTGCATCCAACGCCTCGCGCAACATCAACCCCTCCGACACCAACGACGTCGTCGGCGAGTATGCCCAGGGCTCGGTCGAGGACCTGAACAATGCGGTGGCCGCTGCAAAGGCAGCTTTCCCGTCCTGGAGCCGCACGACCCCGCAGGAACGCTACGAGATCCTGAAGAAGGCCTCGGACGAGATCCTCGCCCGCAAGGATGAGCTCGGCCGCCTGCTCTCGCGCGAGGAGGGCAAGACTCTCGCCGAGGGCATCGGCGAAGCCACCCGCGCCGGCCAGGTCTTCGCCTTCTTCGCCGGCGAATGCCTGCGGCTCGGCGGCGAGGCCGTGCCCTCGGTGCGTCCCGGCGTCGGCGTCGAGATCACGCGTGAGCCGGTCGGCATCGTCGGCATGATCACGCCCTGGAACTTCCCGATCGCGATCCCGGCCTGGAAGATCGCGCCGGCGCTCGCCTGGGGCAACTGCGTCGTGATCAAGCCGGCCGATCTGGTGCCGGGCTCGGCCTGGGCGCTGGTCGACATCATCCAGCGTGCGGGCCTGCCGAAGGGTGCACTCAACCTCGTCATGGGCCGCGGCTCGGTCGTCGGCCAGGCGCTGCTCGAGCACAAGGACGTGCAGGCGATCTCCTTCACCGGCTCTGTCGCGACCGGTCGCAAGGTCGCCGCTGCCTGCATCGCCGGAAACCCGATGAAGAAGGTCCAGCTCGAGATGGGCGGCAAGAACCCGCTCGTCGTGCTCGATGACGCCGATCTCAAGACGGCGGTGGAAGTCGCGGTCAACGGCGCCTTCTTCTCCACCGGCCAGCGCTGCACCGCCTCCTCGCGCCTGATCGTGCAGGCTGGCATCCACGACAAGTTCGTCGAGGCCTGCATCGAGCGGCTGAAGGGCGTCGTCGTCGATGATGCGTTGAAGAGCGGCACCCATATCGGCCCTGTCGTCGACCAGAGCCAGCTCGACCAGGACCTGAAATACATCCAGATCGCCAAGGACGAGGGCGGCAAGCTGGTCTTCGGCGGCGAACTCCTGAAGCGCGAGACCCCCGGCTTCTATCTGCAGCCGGCGCTGTTCACCGAGACCACCAACGCCATGCGCATCTCGCGCGAGGAGGTCTTCGGCCCTGTCGCGAACATCGTCCGCGTCAAGGATTACGAGGAAGCGCTGAGCCTCGCCAACGACACCGAGTTCGGCCTTTCCTCCGGTATCTGCACGACCTCGTTGAAGTATGCGACGCACTTCAAGCGCAACAGCGAGGCGGGCATGGTGATGGTCAACCTGCCGACCGCGGGCGTCGATTACCACGTGCCGTTCGGCGGCCGGAAGGGCTCCAGCTACGGCTCGCGCGAGCAGGGCGCCTACGCCAAGGAGTTCTACACCACCGTCAAGACGGCCTATACGCTGGCCTGATCGCCGGAACAGCGGGCTGTCGCGGCGGTTGATCGGGGGAAACCCTTCCCGATCGGAGCCGCGACATGCACCACCTCGACCCGAAGACGCGCAACGCCGCCGACCTCGCGCTCGACTGCTACAAGCACTGCCACAGCATGGCGACGACGCATTGTCTCGCCGTCGGCGGAGCTCATGCCGAGCGCGGGCATCTCACGCTGATGCTGGCCTGCGCCGAAATCTGCCGCACCACGGCGCATCTGCTGCTGATGGACTCGGTCCATGGCCGCCATCTGGCGAGCGAATGCGTGGAGGTCTGCGGGGCCTGCGCCGCCGACTGCGAGCGCGTCGGCGGCATGGACGCCTGTGTCGCGGCCTGCCGGTCTTGTGCCAGTGCCTGCGCTGCCCTGATCGCGTGACGGCCGGTCGCGCGGCCGGCTCTCTCAGAAACCTTCCAGCACGATCTTGCCCTTGGCGCGATTGCTCTCGATCAGCGCGTGCGCCCGCTTGAGATTGGCGGCGTTGATCGGGCCGAAATGCTCGGCGAGCGTCGTCCGGACCGTGCCGTCATCGACGAGGCGCGACACCTCTGCCAGCAGCTTGCCCTGCTCGTCCATATCCGCAGTCTTGAACAGCGAGCGGGTGAACATCAGCTCCCAGTGCAGTGACAGGCTCTTGCGCTTCAGCGAGTTGGCGTCGAGCGCCTTCGGATCGTCGATCAGGCCGAGCCGTCCCTGCGGTGCCAGCAGTTCGACGATCCCGGCGAGATGCGCGTCGGTATGCGTCGTCGAGAACACGAAAGCCGGGGCCCCGATGCCGAGCGCCGCGATCTGCGCCGGCAGCGGCTTCGTGTGGTCGATCACATGATGCGCGCCGAGCTGCTGTGCCCAGCTCTGTGTCTCGGGACGTGACGCGGTCGCGATGACCGTGACGTCGGTGAGCTTGCGTGCGAGCTGGATCGCGGCCGAGCCGACGCCGCCGGCTCCGCCGATGATCAGGAGCGCATGGGCCGCCCCCGGCACCGGCTTGCGGATGTCGAGCCGGTCGAACAGCATTTCCCAGGCGGTGATGGCGGTGAGCGGCAGCGCCGCGGCCTCCGCGAAGCTCAGCGTCTTCGGCTTGGGGCCGACGATGCGTTCGTCGACGAGGTGGAATTCGGCATTCGAGCCCGGCCGGTCGATCGCGCCGGCATAGAACACGGCGTCGCCCGGCTTGAAATCGATTACCTGCGGGCCTACTGCCTTGACGATACCAGCCGCATCCCAGCCCAGCACTTTCGCATGTCCTTCTGTCGGCTGGTTGCCCAACCGCACTTTGGTGTCCACCGGATTGACCGAGACCGCCTTGACCTCGACCAGCAGGTCGCGCCCGTCCGCCACCGGCTCGGGCAAGTCGAGATCGATCAGGCTGGTTTCGGCGATGATGGGCTGCGATTGGCGGTATCCGACGGCGCGCATGGCGTCTCTCCTGTGTTGCGATAGCGGCGAAATGCGCATAACCATCGACGGGCGCAAGAACGCACAATTTCAGCCTATAGTGTCGAAAAGGATACCGTCATGCCGCCGCGTTTCCAGGAGCCTTATTGCTCAGCCGGCTGCCCGGTCGAGGCGGCGCTCGGCCTGATCGGCGGCAAATGGAAGGGTATCGCGCTCTATCACATGATGGGCGGCACGCTGCGCTTCAACGAGATACGGCGGCGCATTCCCGGCGTGACCCAGCGCATGCTGACGACGCAATTGCGCGAACTCGAAGCGGACGGGCTGGTCGTACGGGTCGTCTATCCCGAGGTGCCGCCGCGCGTCGAATACAGCCTTTCCGCCAAGGGGCGCACGCTGGAGCCGGTCATCATGGCGTTGAAGATCTGGGGCGAGGCTCATGCCCGGACGCCGCAGGCAGCCTCGGCGGACAAGGCCGCCTGAGCGCTCAGCCGACCGGGATCACATCCACCGCGATGCCGATCTTCTGCGAACCGGGGCCGATCACGACGCCGTCGAGCGGAGCCACATCGGCATAGTCCCGGCCGATGGCGGTGACGATATGGTCGTCCGCGACGATCAGGTCGTTGGTCGGGTCGAGTCCGATCCAGCCGGTTTCCGGGCCGCACCAGAGCATCACCCAGGCATGGCTGGCATCGGAGCCTTCCAGCCGCTTTTCCCCGGGCGGCGGGATGGTGCGGATATAGCCGCTGACATAGGCGGCAGGCAGGCCCAGACCCCGCAGGCCGCCGATCATGATATGGGCGAAGTCCTGGCAGACGCCGTGCCGCTGGGCGAAGGCCTCGGCGATGGGCGTGGTGACCTCGGTCGCCTCCGGATCATAGGTGAAGTCGCGCCGGATCCGCGCCATCAGCTCGCAGGCGGCTTCGAGCACCGGCCGCTTTCCGCCGAAGCTTTCATCGGCATAGGCGATCACCGCCTGAACCTGGGGTACGAGCCGGCTCGGATAAAGATGATGGGCCGGCGAAACCGGAGCGAGGCTGCTAGACGCCAGCGCCAGCCTGGCGACCTCTTCCCAGCCGCGCGTCAGGCCGGCATGCGGTGGTGTCGGCCGCTGAACCTCGATCCGGGCACGCATCTCCACCTTCAATTCCCGGTGGGGCTTGGTGATGGTGACAGCCGTCATCCGGTTGCCGAAGAAGCAGATGCCGTCGTTGCGCTCCGCCGGCCTGGGCGAGATCGAGAGCTCGGCCTTGCGCACGATCTGGCCGCCGCCATCATGCGGCAGCAGCCGCATGATGCAGCGAGCGAAGGGCACCTGCCGGCTGTAGCCATAGGTAGTGACGTGGCGGAGATCGTAGATCACGCGATGCCCGTCATGCGCGAGCCCTCGGGCCCGCTGTTCTGCAGGAAATAGCGGTCGGCGATGGCGCTGGAGAGACCCATCAGCAATTGCTCGAACAGCAGGATGCTGGTCCGGTCGAGGCGCCCCGCCTCGGTGGTGCGGCAATCGGCGGCGAGGCGCAGCACCAGCCGGCGCGGCGCTTCCAGCATGCCGTCATCGGCGAGCGTCGGCAGGTCGGCGATCTCGGCGTCGAGCCGCTCGACCTGGAACGCGACAGAGCGCGGATTATAGGGGTCGAGCATCACCAGATCGAGCACCGGCTGCAGGCTGGCGCCGAGCAGGTAGCGCGAGCGGTAGGTGATCTGCGAATCCGTCAGGTCGAGCAGGGCGTCGAGGCTGTCGCCCGACGCATGGCTGTCGGCGAACTGCCGGGCGAAGCGGCAGGTCGCGACGCCGCGCTCCAGACGCCGGCCGATGTCGAGGAAGCGCCAGCCGGGACCGCGCACCATGTTCTCCTGGCTGAGGCCGGAGAAGGCGGCGAGCGTCTTCAGCGCCCGATCGGCGATCTCGTAGGTCTCGCCTTCGCTCGGCTTGCGCCCTTCCTCGGGAAGGAGCTGGCGCTGCAGATCGCCGAACAGCCGCCAGGCATCGACCGAGAGCCGTTCCCGGATCACCGAGGCCGTGCGCCTCGCCTCGCGCACCGAGGCTGCGGCGGAACCATAGTCGTCGAGGCTGTAGAGCGCCGCATAGGCCTGCGCGGCCGGATTCCTCTGGCCCTGTCCGCCGGCCGCCGCGCCCCAGGCGACGAGCATGCTCCCGAGCTGCCGCACCGTATCGTTGCGCCCGGGCGCCGGGTCCGCGTCGATCAGCCTGCCGAGCAGCGCGCGCACCAGGCGCAGGACCGCTTCGCCGCGCTCCAGATAGCGCCCGAGCCAGAACAGATTGTCGGCGGCACGGCTCGGCAGCGTGCCGGTGAAGCGGCGGATGCTGATACGATCGGGCGTCGGCAGCAGGCTGATCTGCGCGACGGGCTCCTCCGAGGTTATCCAGACATCGCTGGAACGCACGCCGTTGCGCATGCTGACGGCGCGCGCATCGGGCTCGTCGGAGATGCGGCAGAAGCCGCCAGGCATCACCTTCCAGCCGTCCGGCGTCGCGGCGGCGAAGACGCGCAACGTCATCGGGTGGGGTTCGAGCCGGCCGTTCTGGAAGACCGGCATGGTCGAGAGCCGCACCACCTCCTGCCCGACATAGTCCATGCCGCGTTCCTCGATGCGCTGGCGCAGCGCGTCGCGCTCGGCCGCCGCCAGATCGCCGGCCAGAATCGGGGCCGTGTCGAACCCGCCGCCGGCGCTGCGGAAGGCGGGCGCGACGCTCATTTCACCGAGCCGGTCGAGCACGGCCTGCCGCTCCTGCGGCTGGCCGCACCACCAGGTCGCGACATTCGGCAGGATCAGCTCCTCGCCGGTGAGCTGCTCGGCGATGGCCGGCATGAACCCCATCAGGGCGCGGGCCTCGACGACGCCGGAACCGAGCCCGTTGGCGACATGGACATGGCCCTGCCGGACAGCCTCGACCAGCCCGGCCACGCCGAGCGCCGAGCGGGCATTGAGTTCGAGCGGATCGGCAAAATCGCCGTCGATCCGTCGCCAGATCACATCGGCCCGCTTCAGTCCGGCGATGGTGCGCACATGCACGCGCCCCTCGCGCATCAGCAGATCGCCGCCCTCGACCAGCAGGAAGCCGAGATAGCGCGCGAGATAGGCCTGCTCGAAATAGCTTTCGTTGAGCGGGCCGGGTGTGAGCAGGCAGATGCGCGGCTCGACCCGCTTCGAGCGTGCGACGAGCCCGGCCCGTAAACCTTGGAAGAAGGCCGCCAGCCGTTCGATGTTCATGCTGCGGAACATGTCGGGGAAGGCGCGGGCCAGCGCCAGCCGGTTCTCCAGCGCATAGCCGGCGCCCGAAGGCGCCTGCGTCCGGTCCTGCAGCACCCACCAGCGCCCGTCGGGGCCGCGTCCAAGATCGGCGGCGTAAATCTGAAGCGCGCCGCCCCCCGGCGCACCGTGGAGCGGGCGTAGGTAGTCGGGGCTGCCGGTGACGATGGCGGCAGGCAACAGGCCGTTCGCGATCAGCTCGCCCGGTCCGTAGATGTCGTCGAGCAGCGTCGACAGCAGTTGCGCGCGCTGCGTCACGCCCGCCGCGATCACCTGCCATTCCGCTTCGGGGATGACGAGCGGCACATGCGAAAGCGGCCATGAGCGCTCGCCGGAGCCCGGGTCGTTCGCGTCGATGTCGCCGTGGACGCGGTAGGAGACGCCGGTGTCGCGGACATGCCGGTCCGCCAGCCCGAAACGCTGCGAGAGCTCGGCCGGCGTCAGCGCGCACCATTCCGCCAGGAACGGCTCCCAATGCGGGCGAACGGTGCCGGCTGCATCGACGAACTCGTCAAAGGCGCCGGGGAAGGGGCGATAGCCGGCGAGCAGCGCGGCGCGCCGCTCGGCTCTGCTGCGTCCCCCCGACCGGGTGCGGCTCTGCACAGCCATCCGCTTGGTCTAACCCCCGCTAGCGCGCTTTCCGTCCGGCAGGAAACCGCCGAACGATAAAGCTCGCGCCAATGAAAAAGCCTGCTCTAGCGCCTCAGATCCAGCGTGAGCGGGAATTCGGCGCTGCTTTCCTCCGACGGAATCGCCAGAGCGCCGGGACTATGACCGATCGCCTCGAACCGTGCGAGCCGTCTCGCCTCCGCTTCGTAGGAATTCACAGGCGGTGTCTCGTAATTGCGACCGCCCGGATGGGCGACATGGTAGACGCAGCCACCGAGCGAGCGGCCCACCCAGCTGTCGACGATGTCGAAGGTCAGCGGCGCGTGCACGGGGATCGTCGGATGCAGGCCCGAGGCCGGCTGCCAGGCCTTGAAGCGCACGGCCGCGATCGCTTCGCCCGACGAGCCGGTCTCGGTCATCGGCAGGCGCCGCCCGTTGCAGGTGATCAGATGGCGGCCGGGCACGAAGCCCTTCGCCTTGACCTGGAGACGTTCCACCGAGGAATCGACATAGCGCACCGTGCCGCCGATCGCGCCCTCCTCGCCCATGACGTGCCAGGGCTCGAGCGCCTGCCGGATCTCGATCTCGACCCCGCCATGCGCGACCTTGCCGAAGAAGGGGAAGCGGAACTCGGCCTGTGCCTCGAACCAAACCGGATCGAAGGCGTAGCCGGCGTGCTGGAGATCGGCGAGTACGTCCTGGAAATCCCGCCAGACCATCTCGGGCAGCATGAAGCGGTCGTGCAGGGCGGTGCCCCAGCGCACCAGCTTGCCCTCCTGCGGCTCGCGCCAGAACCAGGCGACCAGCGCTCGCAGCAGCAATTGCTGGGCGAGCGACATGCGTGAATCAGGCGGCATCTCGAATCCGCGGAACTCGATCAATCCGAGCCGTCCCGTCGGCCCGTCAGGCGAATAGAGCTTGTCGATGCAGATCTCGGTGCGGTGCGTGTTGCCGGAGACGTCGACGAGGAGATTGCGGAAGAGCCGGTCCACCAGCCAGAGCGGGATCGGCGCCTCGCCCGCCTTCGGAACCTGCGCCATCGCGAGCTCCAGCTCGTAGAGCTGGTCCTGCCGGGCCTCGTCGATGCGCGGAGCCTGGCTGGTCGGGCCGATGAACAGGCCCGAGAACAGATAGGACAGCGAGGGGTGCCGGTTCCAGTAGAGCACGATGCTCTTCAGGAGGTCCGGCCGGCGCAGGAAGGGCGAATCGGCAGGCGTCACGCCGCCGAGCACGACATGGTTGCCGCCGCCGGTGCCGGTATGGCGCCCGTCGACCATGAACTTCTCGGCGCAGAGCCGCGAAAGCCGCGCCTCCTCATAGACGCCCTGCGTGATCGCGACCGCGTCGCGCCAGTCCGTCGCCGGGTGGATGTTGACCTCGATCACGCCGGGGTCGGGCGTGACCTTGATGACATTGAGGCGCGGGTCGAAGGGCGGTGCATAGCCTTCGATATGGACGGGCTGGCCCAATTCCTCGGCAACCGCCTCCACCGAGGCGACGAGATCGAGATAATCCTCCAACTGCTCGACCGGCGGCAGGAAGACGCACACTACATTGTCGCGGATCTCGAGGCTGAGCGCGGTGCGGACATGCTCGCCGCCGATCTCCTGCTCGCGCCGATCCTGCGCGGAGCCGTTTGCGGTCTCGACGGCGCGCACGATCTGCGGATGCGGAGCGAAGCTCGTCGGCGCGGCCGGCGCTGGCGGGCTTCCGGCGCCCGCGGCGGGTGCAGGCCCGGATGATCCCGCCGGGGCGAGGGGCTGCCGCGGCTCCATCGGGTCCTGCGGATGGATATGCGGATACTCGGCCTTGGGCACCACCGGCAGCGAGCCGAGCGGCAACCGGTAGCCGACCGGGGAATCGCCCGGCACGAGGAAGAGCTTGCCGCGGCGCAGCCGCCACTTCTCGGAGCGCCAGCGCCGGTCGCTCGCCGCTGCCTGCCAGCGCTGCACGGGGATGACATAGCCGCGCGGATTGCCGAGGCCGAGCTGGAAGACCTGCGCCATCCGCGCCCGCTCCTCCGGATCGGCGAGGCGCGGATCGAGCGGGTCGACATTCTCGGGAAGCTGCGCCTCCTTCAGCAACCAGTGACCGGTATCCTCATAGGCCGGCAGCACATAGTCGGCGCCGAGGCCGAGCTTGTCCGAGAGGCCCTTGGCCAGGGCTTCGGCGTCATGCGTGGTGGCTTTGGCCTCGAGTTCGCGATCGCCGCCCGTCTGTGCGCCCGGCTCGCGGGCGATGAGATCGGCATTGCGCCAGATCGGCTCGCCATCGCGACGCCAGTACAGGGCGAAGGCCCAGCGCGGCAGGCTCTCGCCCGGATACCACTTGCCCTGGCCGTAATGCAGCATGCCGCCCGGCGCGAAGCGCTGGCGCAGGCGCCGGATCAGCGTGTCCGCCCGCTGGCGCTTGGTCGGTCCGACGGCGTCGATGTTCCACTCTTCGCCGGTCTGGTCGTCGATCGAGACGAAGGTCGGCTCGCCGCCCATGGTGAGGCGGACATCCTGCGCCTGAAGATCGGTCTCGACCTGCTCGCCGAGCCGGTCGAGCTCGGTCCAGGATTCGTCCGAGAAGGGCAGGGTGATGCGCGGCACCTCATGCACGCGCTCGACGCTCATGTGGAAGTCGAAGGTGGTCTCGGCATAGCTCGCCACGCCGCTGACAGGCGCGGCGGCGCGATAATGCGCGGTGGCCGCCAGCGGCAAATGGCCTTCGCCGGTGAGAAGCCCGGATGTCGGATCGAGCCCGACCCAGCCGGCACCGGGAATATAAACCTCCGCCCAGGCGTGCAGGTCGGTGAAGTCCTTGTCCGTTCCGCGCGGGCCCTCGAGCGGATCGATGTCGGCCTTCATCTGGATCAGGTAGCCGGAGACGAAACGGGTGGCGAGGCCGAGATTCCTGAGCGCCTGCACCAAGAGCCAGCTCGTATCGCGGCAGGAGCCGGAGCGGATCGACAGCGTATGCTCCGGCTCCTGCACGCCCGGCTCCATGCGGATGCCGTAGGCGATCAGGCGCTGCAGCCGCGCATTGAGATCGACGACGAAGTTGACGGTGTTGACGGGCTCCGTCGGCAGTTCGGCCAGGAAGGCTTCGAGCAGCGGGCCGACCGGCTCCGTGACGAGATAGGGGGCGAGCTCTTCGCGCAGTTCCTGCGTGTAGGTGAAGGGGAAGGTCTCGGCGTCGGTTTCGACGAAGAAATCGAACGGGTTGATGATCGACAGCTCGGTGACGACGTCGACCTCGATGCGGAACTCGTTGACCGGCTCGGGAAAGACGAAGCGCGCCAGCCAGTTGCCGGCGGGGTCCTGCTGCCAGTTCACGAAATGCTGCGCGGGCGACACCTTCAGCGAATAGCTCTGGATCGCGGCGCGGCAATGCGGTGCCGGCCGCAGGCGGATGATCTGCGGCCCCAGCGTGACCGGCCGGTCATAGCGGTAATGCGTAACGTGGTTCAGCGCGGCGATGATGGCCAAGGCTCGGCTCTCCTGGACGCTGGCAAGGGCGGAAACCGCCGACGAAGACAGGTTAGCGAGCCGGCAGACGCGCGCAAAGCGCCGTTATGGAGATGGGGTCGGCGGTGCGGGCAGTATCTGCCCAAGAGATGTGCACAATGGCGTGCGCATGATCCGCCGATGGCTGGACAGTCGCGGCGGAGTGGTTCCAGATAGCGCGCAATGGGCTGTTTGGCGGCCCGCAGATACGAACAACGGGGAATTCGATGCGTCACGTAGCCAAGTTGATGGCCGTTTCGGCCTTTACCGCGCTGATGACGACGACGGCGGCCTTCGCGCAGACGCCGAAGGACACGGTCGTCATGGCCAAGCAGATCGACGACATCATCACGTTGGACCCGGCCGAGGCCTTCGAGTTCTCCGGCGTCGAGGTTGGTGCCAACGCCTATGACAAGCTCATCGGCGTCGATATCGCCAACAACAACGCGCTCGTCCCGGAACTGGCCGAGAGCTGGACCGTCACCCCCGACAACCTGACCTACACCTTCAAGCTGCGCAAAGGCGTCAAGTTTCACTCCGGAAACCCGCTGACCACCGCCGACGTCGTCTATTCCTTCCAGCGCGCCGTGACACTGAACAAGTCGCCGGGCTTCATCCTGCGCCAGTTCGGCTTCGTCGCCGAGAACGTGCTCGACAAGGTCAAGGCGCTCGACGAGAACACCGTCCAGATCACCGTCTCCAAGCCCTTCGCTCCGACCTTCTTCTACAACTGCCTGACCTCGGGCGTCGCCTCGATCGTCGACACCAAGCTGGTCAAGGCCAACGAGAAGGATGGCGACTGGGGCAATGGCTGGCTGAAGCTCAATTCGGCCGGCTCCGGCGCCTACAAGGTCCGCAGCTACCGGCCGAACGAGCAATATACGCTCGACGCCAATGAGAGCTGGTACAAGGGCGCGCCGAAGAGCAAGCGCGTCGTCGTCCGCCATGTCGCCGAGCCCGCCTCGCAGCGCCTGTTGCTGGAGAAGGGCGACATCGACATCGCCCGCAACCTCTCCAAGGACCAGCTTGCGGCGGTCAAGAGCAATGACGCCATCAAGATCGTCCAGGGCGACAAGGGCTACATCCTCTATCTCGGCCTTAACCAGAAGAACCCGAACCTCGCCAAGCCCGAGGTGCGCGAGGCGCTGAAGCTGTTGGTCGATTACGGCTCGATCGAGAAGAACATCGTCGAAGGTACCTATAAGGGCCACGAATCCTTCCTGCCGCAGGGCTTCCTCGGGGCGATCTCGGACAAGCCCTACAAGCTCGACGTCGCCAAGGCGAAGGAGCTCCTGGCCAAGGCCGGCCTCGCCAACGGCTTCACCGTCACCATGGATACCCGCTCCGTCGCGCCGATCACCGACATCGCCCAGGCGATCCAGGCGACCTGGGCCCGGGCCGGCGTCAAGCTCGAGATCATCCCGGGCGATGGCAAGCAGACCCTGACCAAGTACCGCGCCCGCACACATGACATCTATATCGGCCAGTGGGGTCCGGACTATCTCGACCCGCACACCAATGCCGAGACCTTCGCCATCAACGAGGACAATGGCGAGGAGGCGAAGTCGAAGACACTGGCCTGGCGCAATGACTGGGATATCCCGGACATGACCAAGGTCACGCAGGGCGCGGTGCTGGAATCTGATGCCGCCAAGCGTACGACCACCTATGAGGCGCTGCAGCGCGACCACCAGAAGGTCTCGCCCTTCGTCATCATGTTCCAGCAGATCGAGGTCTCGGCCGAGCGCAAGAACGTGAACGGCTGGGTCATCGGACCGAGCTCGGACACCAACTTCTACGCGACCATCGTCAAGAACTGAGTCCTGTCAGGGGTGGGAGACCCGCTGCGGCGCCAAAGCCGCGGCGGGCGCCTTCGCCATGCCCTGTCCCGGCCCGCTCCTGCTTCGCGCCCGTCGCTGCCCGAAGCGCCCTGGCAACCACAAGAAACGGAGGCGGGTCATGACGGCCGTGACGCAAACTCCCGTCCGCAAATCATCGGCCGCCGGCGCGCTGCGCCGATGGGCCCGTGTGCTCTCCCGCGAGCTGACGACCGTGGCCATCACCATGTTCGGCCTGCTGCTCGTCACCTTCTTCATCGCCCGCGTCATCCCGATCGACCCGGTGCTCGCCGTCGTCGGCGACAATGCCCGCCCCGAGACCTATGAGGCGGCACGCATCGATCTCGGCCTCGACAAGCCGCTCTGGCAGCAATTCGCCATCTATATCGGCAAGGTCTTCACCGGGAACCTCGGCACCTCCGTGCTGACCTCGAATCCGGTCACCGAGGACATCAGGCGCGTCTTCCCGGCGACGCTGGAGCTCGCCACGCTGGGGACGGTGATCGGCGTGCTGATCGGGGTGCCGCTCGGCATCCTCGCGGCGGTCAATCAGGGGCGCTGGCAGGATCAGGTGGCCCGCGTCGTCGGCCTCGTGGGCTACTCCGTGCCGGTCTTCTGGATCGGCCTGATGGCACTGTTGCTGTTCTACGCCAAGCTCGGCTGGGTCGCGGGGCCCGGCCGCATCTCCGTGGTCTGGCAGGATATCGTCACCACCCGCACCGGCGTCATCCTCATCGACGCGGCACTGGAAGGCGAATGGGAGGCCTTCTGGGACGCCTTCTCGCATCTGATCTTGCCGGCGCTCGTCCTCGGCCTGCTCTCCGTCGCCTATATCAGCCGCATGACCCGCAGCTTCATGATCAGCGAGCTGCAGCAGCAATATGTCGTCGCCGCCCGCGTGAAGGGCGTCTCTGAAACGGCTGTGATCTGGCGCCATGCCCTGCGCAACGCCGCCGTGCCGCTCTTCACGGTGATCGCGCTGTCCTACATGCACCTGCTCGAAGGCTCGGTGCTGACCGAGACGATCTTCGCCTGGCCGGGGCTCGGCCGCTATCTCACCAACGCCCTGCTCAATGCCGATATGAACGCTGTGCTCGGCGGCACGCTGGTGGTCGGCGTCGTCTTCATCGCGGTCAATCTGCTCACCGACATCATCGGCCGGTTGGCCGATCCGCGCGTGCGCTGAGGAGGCGGATATGAGCGACACCTCCCCCTCCGCCGACTTGCATGCCTGGCTTATCAGCGATTCACCCGGGTCGCGCCGCCAGGCCCGGCTCGGCCAGCTCTATCGCCAATGGCTCGCCTTTCGGCGCAATCCGATGGCGGTCGCAGGCCTCGCCATCATCGTCCTGTTGCTGCTGGTCGCCGCCTTCGCGCCGCTGATCGCGCCTTTCGACCCGCTCGCACAGGCGCTCGACAAGCGGCTGTTGCCGCCCTCCACGACCAACTGGTTCGGCACCGACGCGCTCGGGCGCGACATCTTCAGCCGGATCGTCTACGGCACGCGCATCACGCTGGTCATCGTGCTGCTGGTCGTCGTCACGGTCGGGCCCTTCGGCCTGCTGATCGGCGCCGTTTCCGGCTATTTCGGCGGCTGGGTCGACCGGCTGCTGATGCGCATCACCGACGTCTTCCTGGCCTTCCCGCGTCTCGTGCTGGCGCTGGCCTTCGTCGCGGCGCTCGGGCCGGGCATCGTCAACGCCATCATCGCCATCGCGATCACGACCTGGCCGCCCTACGCCCGCGTCGCCCGCGCCGAGACCATGGTGATCCGCAACCAGGATTACATCGAGGCGATGCGCCTGCAGGGCGCCTCGCGCGCCCGCATCATCTGGAAGCATGTCGTGCCGATGTGCATGCCCTCGCTGATCGTGCGCACCACCTTCGACATGGCCGGCATCATCCTCACCGCCGCGGGCCTCGGCTTCCTCGGCCTCGGCGCGCAGCCGCCCATGCCGGAATGGGGCGCGATGATCTCGGCCGGGCGCGAGCAGATCTTCGACCAGTGGTGGGTCGCGACCTTCCCGGGCCTCGCCATCTGCGTCGTCGCGCTCGGCTTCAACCTGCTCGGCGACGGCTTGCGCGACGTCATGGATGCCAGGTGAAGCCATGACGCGCGAGGCCATGACGAGCGAACAGCCGCTTCTCGAAGTCGACAATCTCAAGGTCGATTTCCACACCGCGACCGGCATCGTCCATGCCGTGCGCGGACTGTCCTTCACGCTCGGGCGCGAGCGCCTCGGCATCGTCGGCGAGTCCGGCTCCGGCAAGTCGATGACCGGCCGCGCCATCCTCGACCTGATCCCGCATCCTGGTGTCGTCAGAGCCGACGCCATGCGCTTCCGTGGCCAGGACCTGATGACGATGGACAAGGGTGCGCGGCGAAAGCTGCGTGGCCGGCACATCTCAATGGTCATGCAGGACCCGAAATTCTCTCTGAATCCGGTGCAGACCGTCGGCAGCCAGATCGCCGAGGCCTACCGCATCCACCGCAAGGCCGGCGGCCGCGAGGCGCGCGAGCGCAGCCTCTCCATGCTGGAGCAGGTGCAGATCCGCGAGCCCGCGCGCGTCTACGACCTCTACCCGCACGAGGTTTCGGGCGGCATGGGCCAGCGCGTCATGATCGCGATGATGCTGATCGCCGAGCCCGAAATCCTGATCGCCGACGAGCCGACCTCGGCGCTCGACGTCACCGTCCAGCTCCAGATCCTCAAGATTCTCGACGATCTCGTGACCGAGCGCGGCATGGGGCTGATCTTCATCAGCCACGACCTGCATCTGGTGCAATCCTTCTGCGACCGCGTCATCGTCATGTATGGCGGCAAGGTCATGGAGACGCTGCCGGCGGCCGAGCTGGCCGACCCTTCCGCGCGCGGCCGCCGCCATCCCTACACGCTCGGCCTGCTCGAATGCCTGCCGGACCTCGGCCATCCCCGGGCGAAGCTCGCCACCCTCAACCGCGACCCGGCCTGGCTGGCATGACGAACGCTGCGATCTCCGTCGACAAGCTCAACGTCTCCTTCGGCGATTCCCATGTCGTGAAGGATCTCTCCTTCACCGTGAACCATGGCGAGAGCTACGGCCTGGTCGGCGAGTCCGGCTCCGGCAAGTCGACCGTGCTGCGCGTGCTCTCCGGCCTCAACCGCGACTGGGGCGGCGCGGTCGCGATCGAAGGCGCGGCGCAGCCCAAGGTCCGGGACAAGGCCTTCTACCGCCATGTCCAGATGGTCTTTCAGGACCCCTATGGCTCGCTCCATCCCAAGAAGACGGTGGACGACACGCTGGCCGAGCCGCTCGCCATTCACGGTGTCCGCGATGCCGAGGCGCGGATCGGCAAGGCGCTCTCCGATGTCGGCCTTCCCGCTTCCTTCCGCTTCCGCTATCCGCACCAGCTCTCGGGCGGCCAGCGCCAGCGCGTCGCCATCGCTCGCGCCCTCGTGCTCGAACCCTCGATCCTGCTGCTCGACGAGCCGACCTCGGCGCTCGACGTCTCGATCCAGGCCGAGGTGCTGAACCTGCTCGCGGCGCTCAGGCAGGAGCGCAAACTGACCTATATCCTCGTCAGCCATGATCTCGCGGTCGTCGGCCATATGTGCGAGCGGCTGCTGGTCATGCAGTTCGGCCGCGCCGTCGAGGAGATGACCGTCGAGACGCTGGCCGCGCGCCAGCCTCAGACGGCTTATGCGCAGCAGCTTCTGGCGGCGAGCGCGGGGTTCAGCCGCACCGGCTGAGCGGGACGCGCAACGGCCGAGCGCCATTGCCTCTTTGCAGCGGGGCCAAATCGTCTCACTCTGGTCGCAGCCTTGCGCTATGCGCTTCACGTTCGACACAGGCCGGTCGAGCGGCAAGGCTTTGCGCCGGCATTACGAAACCGGCACCGCCTTACGGAGTTGTGAGTTCCATGGACGCCATCGTCGACAATGCGCTTCGGCCCGAGAGCATTCCCGAGAGGACGCCGGTCCCGCCTTTCGATCTGGTGATCTTCGGCGCCGGCGGCGATCTCGCCTTGCGCAAGCTCTTTCCGGCTCTTGGCCAGCGCAATCGCGAAGGGGTTCTGCCCGAGGAAAGCCGCATCTTCGCGATCGTCCGCAAGGAGGAGGATGTAGAGGGGCTACCGAAGCAGATCGCCCAGCGGCTCCATGAGGAAGGCATTCCGAAGGATCAGGTCGAGTCCTTCCTGCGCAGGCTCACCATGGTGCTGCTCGATGCAGTCCAGCCGGAAACCTACAAGGCGCTGAAGAAGGCGCTGGGCGACAGCGAGCGCGTCCGCTCCTTCTATCTCTCGACCCCGCCCGATCTCTTCATCCCGATCTGCGAGAACCTCGCCAAGGCCGATATCCTGACGCCGACCTCGCGCGTCATCCTCGAGAAGCCGCTCGGCCGCGATCTCGCCTCGGCGCGCCAGATCAACGACGCCGTGGGGCGTATCCTGCCCGAAAGCCGCACCTACCGGATCGATCACTATCTCGGCAAGGAGACGGTGCAGAACCTGCTCGTCCTGCGCTTCGCCAACACGCTGTTCGAGCGGTCCTGGTCGAGCCGCGACATCGATCATGTCCAGATCACCGTGGCCGAGACGGTCGGTCTCGAAAGCCGTGCCGGCTACTACGACAAGGCCGGGCATATGCGCGACATGGTGCAGAACCATCTCATGCAGCTGCTCACTCTCTTCGCCATCGAGCCGCCGAACATGCTGGAAGCCGGCGCCGTCCGCGACGAGAAGATCAAGGTGCTGAAGGCGCTGCGTCCCATCGTCGGGCCTGACGTCCAGCGCTACACCGTGCGCGGCCAGTACGGACCCGGCCAGATAGATGGCCAGCGGGTTCGCGGCTATGCCGAGGAGCTCGGCCACGGCAGCAACACCGAGACCTTCGTCGCCGTGCGCTGCGAGATCGACAACTGGCGCTGGGCCGGCGTGCCGATCTATCTGCGCACCGGAAAGCGCATGGCGCAGCGCTATTCCGAGATCGCGGTCACCTTCAAGCCGGTGCCGCACTCGATCTTCGGCAACGGCACCTGCGACCGGCTCGACGCCAACCGCCTCTTCATCCGCCTGCAGCCCAATGACGGCGTCCAGCTCCAGCTGATGATGAAGGTGCCGGGCTCCGGACGCCTCAAGATCGTGCCGCGCCAGCTCGACCTGCGCTATTCCACCGCCTTCGACGAGCGCACGCCGGATGCCTATGAGCGCCTCCTGACGGATGTGATCCGCGGCGACCAGACCCTGTTCATGCATCGCGACGAGGTCGAGCAGGCCTGGACCTGGGTCGATCCGATCATCGCCGGCTGGCAGGATTACAGCCCGCATCCGCATCGCTATGCCGCCGGCTCCTGGGGGCCGTCGCAGGCGATCGGCCTGATCGAGCGCGACGGCCGTTCCTGGGCCGATCCGGATTTCGTCTGATGGCGGCCGGCCCGCTTGCCTGGCAGCGTTTCGCCACCCTTGCCGACGCCTCCGAGGCGCTGGGCGAGGCCGTCGCGGTGCGGTTGCGGGAGGTCGTCGCCGAGAAGGGCAAGGCGCTGCTCGCAGTCCCCGGCGGCACGACGCCGGCGCGCTTTCTCGCCGCTCTCGGGCAGAAAGATCTCGCCTGGGACAAGGTCACGCTGCTGCCGACCGACGAGCGCTTCGTCGCATCCGACGACGAGGCCTCGAACGAGCGCATGATCCGAGGGCAGTTCGCGCCGCTGGCCGAGGGACGCGCCGATTTCCTCTCCTTTCACGGCCACGGCAGCGATATCGAGGCTGCGGCAGCCCTGCTTGGCGCGCGACTTGCCGAACATCCGCCACTCGACCTGCTTGTCAGCGGCATGGGCGCGGATGGTCACATCGCCTCGCTCTTTCCCGGCGCCGAGACCACGTTCAGCGCGGTGCCCGATAGCGGCATCGTCGTCGCGCGCCCGCCCGGCCTGCCGCCACGACTGTCGCTCTCGCCGGCGCGCCTCGTCGATGCCGGCTGGGCGGGCCTGCTCGTCTCCGGCGGCGCCAAGGAAGCCGTCCTCAAGGAAGCCTCCAACCGCAAGGCACCGCTGCCGGTCGACATGCTGATCGGCCGCGAGCAGGGGCTCGACGTCTACTGGGCGAAGGAGTAGAGCCCGCTCACCCGCTCAAATCGATTGAAAGACGAGGCCATGGACGAAACTGCCGCGATTGCCCGGTTGAAGAGCTGCGGCGTGATCCCTGTCGTCGTGATCGAGGACGCCTCGCGTGCTGTGGATCTCGCCCATGCGCTGGTCGCCGGCGGCATCGACGTCGTCGAGGTCACGCTGCGCCGTCCCGGCGCGATGGAGGCGCTTGCGGCCATCGCGAAGTCGGTGCCGAAGGCATTGGCCGTGGCCGGCACGGTGGTGACTCCGGCCCAGGTGACGCAGGTCAAGGATGCCGGCGCGCAGGCCGTGGTCAGCCCCGGCTTCAGCGAAGGCGTCGATGCGGCTTTGCGCGAGGCGGGTCTGCCCTGGCTGCCGGGCGTCGCCACGGCGTCTGACTGCATGCGCGCAGTCGCGGCCGGCCGGACCACCGCCAAGTTCTTCCCGGCCGAGCAGGCCGGCGGCCCGCCGGCACTGAAGGCGCTCTCCGGCCCGTTCCCGCAGATGAGCTTCTGCCCGACCGGCGGTGTCGGCCTCAAGAACCTCGGTGATTACCTCGCTTTGCCGCAGGTGATCTGCGTCGGCGGCTCCTGGCTCGTCCCGGCCGATGCGATCGCCGCCGGCGACTGGAGCCGCATCACAACGCTGGCGCGCGAGGCGAAGGAAGCGTTTGTGAAGGCACGGAGCTGACTTCGCCGCATGCGCGTACGCCCTGCGTCATTCTCGGGCGGAGCGAAGCGCAGACCCGAGAATCTCTGGCAGGATGCGGCTCTGGAGTTTCTTTCGGCATGAGATGCTCGGGTCAAGCCCGAGCATGACGCGCTCTATGCCGCCAGCTTCTCCCGCACCATTTCCGCAATCGCCAGCGAACTGGTCAGCCCCGGGCTCTCGATGCCCAAGAGGTTGACCAGCTCCGCCACCCTATGCACCTCCGGCCCGTCGATGCGGAAATCCGGCATCGGCTCGGTTGGGCCGTGCAGCTTCGGCCGGATGCCGGCATAGTCGGCGACCAGCGCTCCATCCAGCAATGCCGGCCAGTAGGTCCGGATCGCCGCGTAGAACTTCTCCGCCCGCGGCGGGTCGACCACCAGATCCTGGTCACTCCCGACCCATTCGACATCGGGGCCGAACTTGACGCGCCCACCCATGTCGATCGTGGCGTGGATGCCCAGGCCGGCCGCTTCCGGCACCGGATAGACCAGATGGCTGAAGGGCTGCCGCCCCGTCAGCGCGAAGTAGTTGCCCTTGGCGTAGTGCTGGATCGGCACATGCTCGGCCGGGAAGCCTGCGAGCAGGCCGAGCAGCTTCGGCGCGCCGTGCCCCGCCGAATTGACGATCGTCCGCACGGAATAGGTCGCGGGCTCCGCGCCGCCGAAATCCACGCTGAAGCCCTCCGCCTCGCGCCGCCAACCGGCGATCGGCGTGTTCAGCGCAAGCGAGCCACCGGCCGCCTCGCACTCGCCGAGCAGCGAGAGCATCAGCGCATGGCTGTCGACCACGCCGGTCTCGGGTGAGAGCAGGGCGATCTCGCAGCGCACCTCCGGCTCCATCGCCTTGGCCTCGGCGCCCGAGAGCCAGCGCAGCGAATCGACGCCGGAGGCTTTCGCCCGCGCCATGATCGTCTCCAGCGCCGGCTTCTGGGCTTCGGAGGTGGCGACGATCAGCTTGCCGCAGGCCTTGTGGGGCAGGCCGCGCTCTTCGAGGTAGCGGTAGAGCTGTTGACGGCCCTCGACGCAGACACGGGCCTTCAGCGAGCCGGGCGGGTAGTAGATCCCGGCATGGATGACCTCGGAGTTGCGCGCCGAGGTCTGGGTGCCGATGCCGTCGGCAGCCTCGGCGATGACGACCTCGCGGCCGGCCAGCGCCAGCGCGCGGGCCACCGCGAGGCCGACGACGCCGGCCCCGATCACCAGGCAATCGATGTCGCTCATCGTGAGGCGTCAGGCCCGCTGCGGCATGGCGATCTCGATCAGGCTCGCCCAGTAGTTCACGCCGACGGGGATCGCCGCATCGTTGAACTCATAGGCCGGGTGGTGCAGCCCCGCCGAGTCGCCGTTGCCGATGTTGATGAAGGCGCCGGGGCGCTCCTCCAGCATGTAGGAGAAGTCCTCCGAGCCCATGGTCGGCGGGATGTCGGTGGTGATCGCATCCGACCCGAAGACTTCCTTGGCGACGCTAGTCACGAAATCGGTCTGGCCGGCATGGTTGAAGGTCACGGGATAACCGAGATGGTATTCGAGGTCGTATTTCATGCCGAAGGCCTTCATCACGCCCTCGACGATCTCGGTGATGCGCTTCTGCGCGAGTTCGCGCGTCTTCGGCGTCAGCGTGCGCACCGAGCCCTTGATCTCCGCCGTCTGCGGAATGACGTTGAAGGCCTCGCCGGCATTGAGCGCAGTGACCGAGACGACGATGGATTCGAGCGGGTCGGCATTGCGCGAGGCGACCGTCTGCAGGGCGCTGACCAGGGCGCAGGAGGCGACGATCGGGTCGTTGACGTTGTGCGGTGCTGCCGCGTGTCCGCCCTTGCCCTCGATCTTGATGTGGATGCGGTCGGCAGCGGCCATCGCCGGCCCCTTGGCGATCTCGAAGCGGCCGAGCGCGAGCCCCGGCCGGTTGTGCATGCCATAGACCTCCTGCACGCCGAAGCGGGTGATCAGCCCGTCGTCGATCATCGCCTTGGCGCCGGCACCGCCTTCCTCCGCAGGCTGGAAGATCAGCACGGCGGTGCCGTCGAAGTCGCGGGTCTCGGACAGGTACTTCGCGGCGCCGAGCAGCATGGCGGTGTGGCCGTCATGGCCGCAGGCATGCATCTTGCCAGGCACGGTCGAGCGGTGCTCGAGATTGGTCTCCTCATGGATCGGCAGGGCGTCCATGTCGGCGCGCATGCCGATGACCTTGCCGGAATTCTGGCCCTTGCCCTTGATGATCCCGACCACGCCGGTCTGGCCGATGCCGGTGACGACTTCGTCGACGCCCCATTCCTTGAGCTTGTCGGCGACGAGGCCGGCAGTCCGGTGAACGTCGTACATCAGCTCGGGGTGGCGGTGGATGTCGCGGCGGATCGCGGTGATTTCCGGAGTCAGCGCCGCGATGATGTCGGTCTTGGGCATCGTATCCTCTGAGATAGCATGGGGCGCCGCGCAGAAAGCGGGTGCCGTCCGCACGCTAGCCCAGGCCCGGCCCGCCTGTCCAAGCCGGCAGCGCGCAGGGGGCGGGCCTTTGCGGAATGGCGGTCAGTGATCTGACAAGATGATGTGCCGTTGATTCCGCTCCGAAGGCCTCTTGGATTGCATCTACGTAATAGATCGGAAAGCCGCCAGCCATGATTTGGCCTTCCTTTGCCAATAGCGGAGGCGGCGTTCGTTCAGGTCATCGAGAATCTCTGACCTGATCATTCCTTTCCCCCTTCTCATGTTTGGTAGATGATGCGTCGTTCGTTGTTGCTTGCGTTGATGTTCGGTTTCTTGCCTGCGGTGGCCCTGGCCAACATTCCCTCCGAGAAAATTTCCTTTCAGCCTCAGGTCAAGGGCCTGGGCTGCCTCAAGCCCGAGACGCTGGCGATGGTCGCCGAGCTCATCGCGAAAATCGGGCCGATCCAGATCACCTCGACCTGCGGCGGCCGCCACGCCCGCCATTCGCAGCACTATAGCGGCAAGGCGATCGATTTCCGGCCGCTGGGGACCTCGCCACGGAAAGCGGCTGCGATCGCCCGCGCGCTCGAAAATGTCGGCGGTGTGGGTACCTACTCCAACGGCCTCGTTCATGCCGATATCGGCGAGCGCGAGGTCTCCTGGCACGGCCAGAAGCGCAGCCGCTATGCCTCCGCCGGCAAGCGCAGCCGCTACGCGAAGCTGGCCCGCAACGGCGGTTGATCTAACCGTTCAGAGCCCGAATTCGGTCCGCCAGCGCGCGATATCCTCGACCGCGACGTTCGATCCGCAGAGCACGAGACAGACGCGCTCCCCGGGTCGGAACTTCTCCTTGCACGCCAGCGCGGCGGCCACCACGCAGGCCGCCGCCGGCTCGACCAGCACGCGCTCGTTCTGCAGCACCCAGATCAGTTCCCGCACCGCGTCCCCATCCGGCACCACGACGATCTCCTCGAGGAATTGCCGTGCAGCCGCCATGGTGCGCTCGGTGGCGAAGGGCGCTCCAAGCGTGCGTGCGATCGAGGTCGAGCGGATCGGGACGGGCTCACCGGCGGCGAGCGCCTGCGTCATCGTCGTCGCGCCCTCGGTCTCGACGCCGTGCAGCCGCACCGCAGGGTCGAGCCCCTTCAGAGCCGCGCCGACCCCGGCCGAGAAACCGCCGCCGCCGATCGAGATGAAGACATGATCGATGCGCCCGCCGGCATCGGCGGCGAGTTCGAGCCCCAGCGTGCCATGGCCCGCGATGATCGCGGGGTCGTCATAGGAATGGACGTGGATCATGCCCGCTGCGGCATAGTCCTCGGCCTTGGCGAAGGCGGCGATCGAATCGTCGCAGAGCTCGACCTCGCCGCCGGCCTCCTCGGTCCGCCGGATGTTGAGGGCCGGCGTCGCCTTCGGCATCAGCACCAGCGCCCGGGTGCCGACCGCCCGCGCGACGAGCGCGACGGCGATGGCGTGGTTGCCGCCGGAGACGGTGACGACGCCGCGCGCGAGCTCGGCAGCGGTCAGCGCCGCCAGTTTGTTGAAGCAGCCACGCACCTTGAAGGAGCCGCCGAGCTGCAGGCTTTCGAGCTTCACCCAGGTCTCGACCCCGAGCCGCTCCGACAGGCCGGCGCTGTGATAGGTCGGCGTGCGGCGGACCTTGCCGGCGATACGAACGGCGGCAGCCTGGATATCGGCGAGGGTGACATCGAACGGCATGGCGGGTTTCGGTCCTGTTCTGGGCGCGGCGGCACCTGTTGCCGCACGAGAGCGCGTCCCGTGCAAGGCCGTCAAGCGCGAGCGAGACGGGTTTCGCCTTGTCCCTGCTCCCTGGCAGGTCCTAGCTTGCTGTCACGAAACCTGCTCGCGGCAGGGCCTTTGGAAGAGGGATGCGATGACGATGACGCCGAAAGAGATGCTTGCGAAGCTGGTTTCGTTCAACACGGAATCGCAGCGCAGCAATCTCGACCTGATCCATTTCTGCCGCGACTATCTCGCCTTGCTCGGCGTCGAGAGCAGGCTCGCGCCGAGCGAGGACGGCCAGAAGGCCAATCTCTATGCGACGATCGGGCCGAAGGGCGATGGCGGCGTCGTGCTCTCCGGCCATACCGACGTCGTGCCGGTAGCCGGGCAGGCCTGGACGTCCGACCCCTGGACCCTGACCGAGCGCGGCGGCAGGCTCTATGGCCGCGGTGCCTGCGACATGAAGGGCTTTGACGCGATCGCGCTGGCGCTCGTGCCGGAGATGCTGGCGGCGCCCCTGAAGCGGCCGATCCATATCGCGCTCTCCTATGACGAGGAGGTCGGCTGCCGGGGCGCGCGGGTGATGATCGAGGCGATGCAGGCTGATGGGATGAATCCCGCGGCCGTGATCGTCGGCGAGCCCTCCATGATGCAGGTCGTGACCGGCCACAAAGGCGCCATGCGTATGCGCACGACCGTGCGCGGTCACGCCGTGCATTCCAGCCGCGTCGATATCGGTGTGCCCGCCGTAATGGTCGCGGGCGAGCTGATCCACTGGCACAACGAGGTGATGGCGCAGAACAAGGCGGCGGCGCCCGGCAACGGCTTCGAGCCGCCTTACAGCACGCTGCATGTCGGCGTCGTCCAGGGCGGCACGGCTGTGAACATCACGGCGGAGCACTGCACCTTCGCCCATGAGGTGCGATGCGTCCCCGGCGACAGCCACGAGGATTACGCCGCCCGCTATCGCGCCAAAATCGCGGAGATCGAGGCGCGGATGCAGGCGATCGCGCCCAAAAGCGGCATCGACTTCGAGATCACCTCGAACACGCCCGCCATGGGCCCCGAGACGGACGGCGCGGCCGAGGCGCTCTGCCGGCGGCTCACCGGCGATAATGGCAGCCATGTCGTCGCCTACGGAACCGAAGGCGGGCTGTTCCAGCGCGCCGGCTGGTCGACCGTGGTCTGCGGTCCCGGCGACATCGCCCAGGCACATCAGCCGGACGAGTTCATCGCCGTCTCGCAGCTCGAAGCCGGCGCCGCGTTCCAGCGCGCGCTTATCGCCGAGCTCTCCCGCTGAGGCAGCCGTCAGGCCGCGGGCGGTTCGCCCGCCTTCGGCCGCTTATGGCCGGCGGGGCGCATCGGCAGCGGCACCGCCGGCCGGTCGGTCCGGTACTGGCCGCGGGCGATGGCGCCGAACAGCAGCACGACGGAGGTCAGCGTCATCAGCCACCACGGCAGCAATGGCGCGAAGCCGAAGACGCTGAGCGCAAAGGCCGTGGTGAAGGCGGCGACGCCGCCGGCAGCCAGCGCTCCCGGCATCCGGCCGGCGGCGCGGATCGCGAAATAGAGACAAGCGGCGGCGGCTGCGGCGCCGACCAGCCCGAGCTCATACCAGGTCTCGAACAGCAGCGTGGCTGGCGCTGGCTGCGGCAGCGTCCCGTTCATCTGGCCGCGGACGACCGTGTCGAGCCCGTGCCCGGTGATGAGCTCGATCGGCGACTGGCGGATCACATCCGCCCAGATCGAGAGCATCTGCGCGAAGCCGTCGGCGCTGTCGGGCAGCGCCGAAACCAGCGGCGCGAGCAGGAAGGGCAGGATCGGCGCGAACAGCATCAGCCCGGCGATGATCGTGGCGATCACCTGCGCGGCCCGCTCGCGGCTGGCCGTCACGGCTCCGAAGGCCACGGCCCCGAAGATCATCGCGACGGTCTCGCCATCCTCGAAGCGCGTCAGCGCCAGCAGAGCCACGACGAGTGCGAGGCCGAGCGCACTCATCCCCCTTTCGCGTGACAGCAGCCAGGCGAGCGCCGGCCAGGCCGTGATGAGAACGACCGAGACGCCGCGCTCGACCGCGCCGGGCGGCGTTTCGGCATGCCTGAGCGCCGCGATGATGATCAGCCCGAGCGCGAAGATGCCGGCGCTGCCGGTGCCGAGCGGCGAGAGGTTCAGGTTCGAGGAGCGCATCCGCTCGGGCAGGGCGGAAAGCCCGGCAAAGCCGAGCACGACGGCGAGCATCAGATTACCGGCCTTCTCGGCCGCGGCAGCCGGGAAGGGGCTCCACACCAGCGAGAGGAACGCCCAGGCCACGAGGCCTAGCAGGATCAGGCCCGGGCGGCTGAGCACGGCTTCCTTGAACGCGCCGGCGAACCTGCCGGGCTCTTCGACCAGTGCCGCGATAATCAGCAGCGCGATTCCGATCGGCACGAGCACCACGGCGGCGCGGCGCGAGACCAGCGCCGCCAGCGGCAGGACAAGCGCAAGCGTGCCGAAGCCGATGCGCCGCAGCAGCAGGGCGGCGTCGGTCGCCGGGTCGAGCGGGGTTTGGGCGTTGTTGCGGATCATGCGTTCCGACGGCGTGATGGGCAGCGGCCGGCCCGGTTGCCCGAGACAAACCTTCGCCACCCTAGCGAGACTGTAAGCGCACGACTGTAGGTGCGGCGCAACACTGCGCCGGCATCTCTCGGTCGCGTGACAAAGTCTTGCGGCCACCGCCTCTGGCGTCGCGCGGCCGTTCGTGAGAGGAATCCGGCATGACGATGCTGGCTGCCATTCCTTATGCGAGCGGTTCCGCGATCGACGCCTTCATGCAGGGACTGGCGGCGCAGCTGAGACAGCGCGGTCTGCGTCTCGGCGGGGTCGTCCAGCACAATGATGATGCCTGCGACGATCGCTGCATGGCGATGTCGCTTGAGGATCTCGGCAGCGGCCGGCGCTTCCCGATCAGCCAGAATCTCGGCGATGCCGCCGCAGGTTGTCATCTGGATGCGGCCGGGCTTGCCGCTGCCTCGGCCGCTTTTGCCGGCGCGCTGGCCGAGCGGGTCGATCTCGTCATCGTCAACAAGTTCGGCAAGCAGGAGGCCCTGGGCGAGGGGCTGCGTCAGGAGATCGCCGATGCGGTGATGGCCGGCTTGCCCGTGCTGATCGCGGTACGGCACGATTTCCTGCCGGCCTGGCGTGATTTCGCCGGAGACGACTGGGTCGAGCTGGCGGCCGACGCTGTGGCGGTCGAACGCTGGGTCGCGGCTGCGATCCGGCTCGCTGCCTGACCGGCGCCGTGATGCGGCGCCGGGATTGTCTGGCATGACGGGAGCCACGCTGCCGCCCACGGTCGGCCTTATCCTCGCGGGCGGCCTCGCACGCCGCATGGGCGGCGGCGACAAGGCCCTGAAGATCCTCGCCGGCCGGACGATCCTCGCCCATGTCGTCGGGCGGCTCGGTGAGCAGTGCGACAGCCTTCTCCTCAATGCCAATGGCGATCCAGCCCGGTTCGCGGCATGCGGCCTGCTGGTCGTCGCCGATACGGTGCCGGATTTCGCAGGCCCGCTTGCTGGCATCCTGGCCGGCCTCGACTGGCTCGCGGGCCACCGGCCGGATACGGCGTGGCTGCTGAGTGTCGCAGCCGATACGCCGTTCATCCCGACCGATCTCGCCGCGCGTCTGCACCGGGCCCGCATCGCGGCGGGCGTGCCGCTCGCCTGCGCCGCCTCCGCCGGGCAGGCGCACCACGCCATCGGGCTCTGGCCCGTCTCGCTGCGAGAGGAGCTGCGCCAGGCCTTGGCGACCGGTGAACGCAAGATCAGCCGCTGGACGCAGGCGCAGGGCGTTGCCGTCGCCGAGTGGCCGGCCGAGCCGTTCGATCCCTTCTTCAACATCAATTCGCCGGAAGATCTGGTTGAAGCGGAACGCCTCGCGGGGTTGCCGATCTAGCCACGGCGACGGGCATTACCGCTCCAGCAAGGCCTTCAACACCGCGAGGTCGCGGGACACCATGGCCGCGTCGCGCGCCATCTCATCGTCGGACACACCCTCGCGCTGGAACAGCGTGAACACCAGCTCGGCACCGTCGCCATTGGCGACGACCCGCATCGGGTTGTGCATGGCCGGCCCATGCTCGGGGATCACTGCATGGTCGAGCACGCCGTGATTGTTCGGCTCGCTGAACAGGACGCGCATCGGTCCCATCGGCGTCTCGGCGCGCCAGGTCATGCCTTCGACATGCACGAAACTATGACCGAGGCCTTCGGCCCATTGCGGGAAATTCGCCGGATCGGCCAGGAAGGCATAGACCTCCTCCACTGGGCGATCGATGCCGATGCCGATATGGCGGGCGTGCTGGACGGGCATGGCTCTGTCCTCCCAAACGCGGGTCATCCCGGCCGGAGCCCTCGGGTCCGGCCTTTTGGTCGGCCCAAGGGTGAACTCCGTGGAGAGCCGGGATCCATGCCCGAACCTCGATCGGAAGCGCTCCGGCATGGATCCCGGATCAAGTCCGGGATGACGGCGTGATTCCGTGTAAAGTCGGTCGATACTGAGAACAAAAGAAGAACATATTTACTTGCTTGTCAAGCCCCGACATCGGCCGGTCGGTGCTACTCGATGACGATCCGTGGTGCCGCCCGCATGGCGCCGCCGAGGCCGGCCTGCACCTGTCGCGCCACCGCGATATAGGCCTTGGCATGCGAGCTCTGCGGGTCGCTGGCGACGATGGGCCGGCCGCCGTCGGAGGTCTCGCGGATCGGCATGGCCAGCGGGATCTCGCCGAGGAAGGGAATATGGAGCCGCTCGGCCTCGTGCCGCGCCCCGCCATGGGCGAAGATATCGGACTGGTGCCCGCATTGCGGGCAGATAAAATAGCTCATGTTCTCGACGATGCCGAGGATCGGCACCGCGACCTTCCTGAACATCGCGACGCCACGGCGCGCGTCGAGCAGGGCCAGGTCCTGCGGCGTCGAGACGATGACGGCGCCGGCGAGCGGCACCTGCTGGGCCATGGTGAGCTGCGCATCGCCGGTGCCGGGCGGCATGTCCACGACGAGGATGTCGAGCTCTCCCCAGGCGACCTCGCGCAACATCTGCGTGATCGCCGAGATCACCATCGGCCCACGCCAGATCATCGGCGTCTCCTCGTCGACGAGGAAGCCGATCGACATCACCTTGAGCCCATAGGCCTCCATCGGCGCCAGAGTCCGGCCGGAGACGAGCTGGGGCTTGCCGGTGATGCCGAATATCTTCGGCATGGACGGCCCGTAGATGTCGGAATCGAGCACGCCGACCTTGAGGCCGAGCGTCGAGAGCGCGACGGCGAGATTGGCCGCGGTGGTCGACTTTCCGACGCCGCCCTTGCCGCTGGCGACGGCGATGATCTGCTTCACGCCGGGAACGCCGGTAGGCTTGGGCGCGCCGCCGGGGCCGGGGCGCTGCGCCTGTTGCCGGGCTTGCATGCCCGCCGAAGCCGCTGCCTTGTCCGCGGTCAGCCCGACAAGGACCTGGGTCACGCCCGGCAAGCCGCCGACCGCGCTTTCGGCCGCCTTGCGCACCGGCTCCATCGCGCCGGCCTCGGTCGCGTCGATGCCGATGGCGAAGATCACCTTGCCGCCATCGACCAGGATATCGCCGATGCGGCCGGAGGCGGCGAGCGATTGCCCGCTTGCCGGCAGCTCCACCAGTTCGAGCGCCCGCAGGACATCGGCTTGGGAGACGGTCACGTTGTCGAACTCCGTTTGTCGGAAGCGTCGTTCTCGGGCGGAGCGCAGCGCAGAGCCGAGAATCTCTTCGAGGAGATGCTCGGGTCAAGCCCGAGCATGACGCGGTTGTCTAGGCCGCCTTGCGAATATGAAAGACGAGGGCGCCGTCCGCATCCCCCTGCAACTCGATGGCATCGCCCGTTTCGCGCGCGAGATTAGGCAGGTCGATCACCGTCATC
This sequence comes from Allobosea sp. RIT-PG3_2, assembly GCF_057321085.1. Taxonomy (NCBI): domain Bacteria; kingdom Pseudomonadati; phylum Pseudomonadota; class Alphaproteobacteria; order Hyphomicrobiales; family Alloboseaceae; genus Allobosea; species Allobosea sp. RIT-PG3_2. Next base: position 363,459 of record NZ_JBXWCA010000003.1, read on the forward strand.
GGATCGGTGCATTGCACGACGAGCAGGCTGCCGGCCCGCGCGCCGCGAAGCGCCTTGCGCACGCGCAGCACCGGGAGCGGGCATTTCAGGCCGCGCAGATCGAGCGGAATGGTGTCCATGGTCTCGCGCCCGCCGGGCCGTTGTCGTCGCACTGCTTCATAGGACGGCTGTTCGGGTTGGAGCAACCGCCGCCATGCCGCATGCTTGACCCGCCTCGTCGCCGCGACGATGAAGGTCGGGCAGGATAACACGGAGTGCCGGCGGCGATGCTAGCGAAGAGCCGAAGCGGGCGAGGGCCGTGATGGCGCGGCTGAGCGGCGCCCGGACGGATTCCGGGCTCATCACTGTCGAGCAAGCCGGGGCTCGCGCGGCCGCGCTGGTCGCGCCGGTGGCCGATGCTCTCGCTCTGCCCCTGGGCGAAGCAGATGGCCGCACCCTGGCCGAGGCCGTGATCGCGCCGTTCGATCTGCCGCTTTTCTCCAATTCGGCGGTCGACGGTTATGCCGTCCGCTCTGCCGATCTCTCGCCCGGCACTGAAACCTGTCTCCCGATCCTCGGCCGCAGCGCGGCGGGCGATACGGGCGGAATGCTCGGGCGGGGCGCCTGGCGCATCTTCACCGGCGCGCCGATTCCGGCCGGCGCCGACACTGTCGTCATGCAGGAGGATGTCACGCCGAACGGCGGGGAGGTCAGTCTGCCTCCCGGCCTGAAGCGCGGTGCTAATCTGCGCTTGGCAGGCGAGGATATCGCGCGCGGGCAGGTGGCCTTGCCGGCGGGGCGACGCCTGAGGCCGCAGGATCTCGGCCTGCTGGCGGCACTGGGGCTGGATCACGTCCGGGTGCGGCGTCGCCCGCGCGTGGCCGTGTTCTCGACCGGCGACGAGCTGACCGAGCCTGGGCAGCCCCTCGCGCTGGGGGCGATCTACGACGCAAACCGGGCGATGTTGCGCGCCCTGCTGGCGCGAGCGGGCGCCGATGTCGCCGATCTCGGCATCCTGCGTGACGAACCCGGCGAGCTGGAGCGGCATCTGCGCGAGGCGGCCGGCGCCTGCGACCTCGTCGTCACCTCCGGCGGCGTCTCCGTCGGAGAGGCCGATCACGTCAAGGATGCGGTGGCCGCCTGCGGCGCGCTCGATCTCTGGCGTGTCGCGATCAAGCCGGGCAAGCCGATCGCCATCGGGTCGGTCGCGGGCACGCCCTTCATCGGCCTGCCCGGCAATCCGGTCGCCGTTTTCGTGGGCTTCATGTTCATCGCCCGGCCGATGCTGGCCCGGCTTGCCGGGACGGCCTTCGAGGCGCCAGTCGCGCTGCCGGTCACGGCGGGCTTCCGTCATCGCAAGAAGGGCGGGCGGCGCGAGTTCCTGCGCGTGACCATCGAACGGCGTGACGATGGAGTCGTAATCGCGCGCAAGCATCCGGGCGAAGGCGCCGGCTCGCTCGCCTCGCTCGCGCAGTCGGACGGGCTTGTCGTGCTGGCCGAGCATGTCGAGCAACTGGAAGAGGGCGAGAGCGTCGCCTTCCTGCCTTATGGCGGTCTGCTCGACTAGCTCGCTGATTTTTCACGGAACCACTGCGTCATCCCGGGCCTGACCCGGGATCCATGCCAGAGCGCGGCCGATCGAGGTTCAGGGATCCCGGCTCTCCGCTTCGCTCCGGCCGGGATGACCCGCATTTCCGTGAAGACGAAGCACGCCCCAGCGCGGCCGCCCGCCTCAATCGCGTCGGAAGACGACGCTCGCTCCCCAGCCGAGGAGCAGCGCCAGCAGCGCCGTCGCGAAACCATAGAGCAGCGGCCAGTCATAGGCTCCGGAAGCGAGGCGCTGCTCGATGCCGGTCTTGATCACCTCGAAGCTGGTCTGCTGGCGCGCCAGCGGAACCCCGCCGGAATACAGCACGATGTCGACGGTGTAGGAGCCGGTCGGCGCCGTGGCCGGGATGTCGATCGGCGCGCTGAAAAGCGCGTTTGACAGGAAGGTGACGCCGCGCTCCTCGTAGCCGTAGAGGTCCTTCGCCTGCATGATCCGGGTGAGGCTTTCGCGGAAGCGGATCGAACTGGGATCGAGATCGACCCAGTTTCCCTGCGGCAGTTCGGCATTGGCGAGGCCGATGCGGCCGCGACGTGCGGTCTCAGCGTTCATCATCTCGGCGATCGGCCGGTTGCTGGCCACGTGCAGGAAGACCGGATTGTCAGGGAAGCGACGCTGCGTCCGGTTGATCCAGATCGGGCCGAGCCGCTCCTTCTCGCGCACCAGCAGCATGCGCCGGGGGCCGCGGACCGTGACGATGATGTCGTAGGGATCGCCGCGCGAGACCGTACGTCCATCGCGCTCGACCAGTCCGAAGACCGTCAGCTGGCTGCCGGTGTAGTTCGAGGTGATCTGGATCTGGTGGCTCGACATCGCCGCGATCAGCGTCTCGGCCCGGGCCGCCACTGTCGCGAGACCGGCGCAGAGCGCGGCGAGGAGGCCGAGGACCCGCTTCATCGCGCGCTCTCCGGCACCACCACCGAGAAGGGCTCGTTCGGCGGAATGAAGAGCTCGATGGCGAAGCGCAGGCCGACCGAGAGGATCAGCAGCGCCAACAGGAGCCGGAAGGACTCGACGTTGAGGTTGCGCGCCGCCCGTCCGCCGAACTGCGCGCCGATGACGCCGCCCAGAAGCAGGAGCGTTGCGAGGATGAGGTCGACCGACTGGTTGGTGACCGCATGCAGGATGGTCGCGCCCGTCATCGTCACCAGGATCTGGAAGAGCGAGGTGCCGACCACCACGGCCGGCGGAATCCGGAAGAAGTAGATCAGGCCGGGCACCAGGATGAACCCGCCGCCGACGCCGAGCACGGCGCCGATGAAGCCGATGATGATGGCGAGCAGGGCGATAGGCAGGACGCTGCAATACAGGCCGGAGCGATAGAAGCGCTGGCGGAAGGGCAGGCCCATCCACCAGGGATGCATGCCGCCGCGCCGCTTCAGCCGCGCCGGCTTGCCGGCTCGGACGCGCAGCATGGCGCGCAGCGCATCGTAGAGCATCAGCCCGCCGATGATCGAGAACAGCGTGACATAGGACAGCGTGATGACGAGCTCGAGCTGGCCGAGCCGGCGCATCGTATTGAAGAACAGCACGCCGAGGACCGTTCCGACGATGCCGCCCGAGACCAGGACGCCCCCGAGCTTGAGGTCGAGCGCCTTGCGCCTGAGATAGGTCAGCACCCCGGTCATCGACGAGCCGGCGACCTGCGCCGCGACCGTCGCGACCGCGACGGCGGGGGGAATGTCGAGGAAGATCAGGAGGGGCGTGAGCAGGAAGCCGCCGCCGACGCCGAACAGGCCGGAGATGAAGCCGACCGCGCCGCTCAGGCCGAGCACCATCAGCACGCTGATCGGAAGCTCGGCGATCGGCAGGTAAATCTGCACTCTTACCCCTCGCAGGCGGGTGCATAGCCGCTGCTTGCACCGATTTGTCCCAGACTGAACCGCCCAGGTTAAAAGATGTTGCTGAAATGGAAGACGGGCCGCTACCGGCCCGCCTCAAGAGACTATCGTTCTGCTTGCCGCGTCAACACGTCGAAAGCATGACGCGCCGGCGCCGGGCTCAACTCCGCGCCGGCTTGTTCGGCTTGGCTGCCGCTGCGGTCGGGCCGGCGTCCCAGCCCTTGGCCGGCGGCGTCACGTCGTTGGCGACGGCATCGAGCGCCTTGGGCTTCCAGTTGCTGGCGGTCGCCTTGGCGGCGGCGAGCTCTTCCGGCTTCATGCGCTGGGCGACCTCGTCGCGCTTGCGGCCGGCATCCTCGTCGCCCTGCGTGGCGGCCACCGAGAACCAGACGAAGGATTGGGCGAGATCGGTCGGCGCCCCGAGGCCGCGGCCGAGCAGGACCGCGAGATTGTACTGGCTGTCGCGCACCCCGAGCTCGGCGGCGCGGCGGAACCACTCGGTCGCGACTGCATAGTCCGCCTTGCCGGAGACGCCCTCGGCGTGGAGCACCGCAAGGTTGTGCATCGCCTTGGCGTTGCCACGCTCGGCGGAGCGCTGGTACCAGATGCGGGCGAGCGCGAGATCGCGCTGCGTGCCGATGCCCTTCTCGAACATGTTGCCGACGCGGAACTGGGCAGGAGCGAGCCCCGCCACGGCCGCGCGCTCGAACAGCCGCAGCGCGAGCTTGGCATCGCGTTGGGCGGCGGGACCGTCGACGGCCTTGCTTGCCAGCTCGTAGACGGCGCGCGCATCGCCATCGAAGGCGGCCTTGCGCAGCCCGGCACTGCCGAAGCCCGCCGGCAGGTCGCCGAGGCCGGTCACCGCCTGCACATTCGATTCCGTCGCCGGGGCAGGAGCCGCCTGGCTGTCCATCGCGGCTGGACCGGCAGGACCGGGGGGCAAGGCCGCAATCTGCTCCGGCGCAACGATGGCCGGCGCCGGATTCGGGGGAGCCGACGACAGCGCCGAGGACTGGTCCTTGGCAGGAGCCTGATCCTTGACCGGCGCCTGCGAGGGCTCGACCGGCGCTTCCGGCTGGGCCACCGGCGGAGCGACGAGGCTGCGTGCTTCGCCGTTCGCGCTGGCCGTCTTGGTGCCGTCGCCACGCAGCGCACCGGTGACGATATGCGCCGTGCCCATCGCCAGGACGAGCGCGGCGAGGCCGAGCAGCAGCGGCCGCTTGCGCTTCTCCAGGATTTCCTTGAGCCGGCCGGAGCTTTTCGTTGTCGGCTCAAGGCTGGCGGAGGGCGCGCTCGCTGCCGCCTCGCTGGCGGCTTTCGCCGAGCGCCGCGCGGCGGCGATCAGGCTCTGGCGGACCGATTGCTGATCCTGACCTGTGGCGACATTGCTTTCGGGTCGGGGCCGGCCGGAGCCCGGCTCCAGCGGCAGGTCGAAGGCCGTATTCGGCAGCGTCGGAGCGCTCTCGACGCGGGAGGAGGAGGCAGGCGCCCCAAAGCGATCCTGAGCGGCGGCGCTGACGGAGGGGCCGGTGCTTTCGCGAGCGGGAGCAGCAGGCGCGCGGCCGGTCATCTCCTCGGCACGCGCCATTGTCTGAGCGCGGGGGGGGGCATTCCGGCGCTCGCCTTGCAACTCGGCCTCCAGCCCGGAGAGCCGGCCCATGATCGCCTCGAGCGACATGTGGACGGCGCCCAGCGCATCCTGCGTCTGGCGCTCGGACGAGACATGGGTGTCGCGCAGGCCGGTGACGAGGTTCGACAGCTCGGCGATGCCTTTGCCGGGTGCGGTGGCCGTGCTGGTCGCCTGGACGAGGGCGGCCCGCTCGGCCGCAGTCTCCTCGCGCATCGACCGCAGATGCACGACGAGATCCTGCAGCGTGCGCTCGATGCCGGTTTCGGCCGTACGTGTCGCTGCCGCCTCGTCGAGGCGAGCTGCAATGCCCGAAATCTGCTGCTCCAGGGCCTCGAAGGATTGCGAGTCGGCGCCGGGGGCGCCGGCTTCGTCGATCTTGTCGGCGAGATGACGCAGCATCTGCTCGATCGGGCCGAGATCGACCGGCGTCGCCGGGTCGCCTGTGCCGACCATGCGGTTGAGCTGGCTCGATGCGGCGAGGCTCTCGATCCGGCCGGCCAGCGCTTCGATCTGGCGTGTGACGGCGGACGGGCCCTGCTCGGCGAGGAGCTCGATGCGGTGCTGCAAGGCGTCGATGCGATCGTCGAGATGGTCGCCATGCCGCTGCGCCGTGACGTCGTCGAACTTGCGCGACAGCATTTCGATCTGCGTCGCGAGCGAAGCCAGGGGCGCGGTGTCGAAGTCCTGTGGCCGGCTGGACAGGACCGTGCTGCGCACATCCTCGATCGCAGCCGAGAGCGTACGCATCTCGCGCGGGTCCGGCTGGATTTCGCGCAACCGGCCGATCTCGAAGCCGAGCGAGGCGACCTGATGGGCGAGGTCCTCGAGCCGGTGATCCTGGCCGCCAGATGCGACCAGGCTGCGCAGCTCCGCGATGTCGCGCATCACGGGGTCGAGATTGGCCGTCTCGCCGCCGCGCGTCGCGAGCGCGTCGATCTTGGCGGCGAGATGCGCGATTTCGAGCTGGAAGCGCTGATAGCTGTCGCCCGTGCGATCCTGCGAGAGCCGCGAGACCTCGGCCTCGATCCGGGCCAGGGGCTTGAGCAAAGGTTCGAACTGGTCGCGCCTGTCGAAGCGGTCGAGACGCTCGGCGAGGCCGGCGATCTTGTTCTCGATGATGCTGGTGTCCGCCTGGCGCGGCTGCGGCTGCGGAGCGGCGGGGCGCTGTGCCGAGGTGCGCCGGGTCCCGAGGGAGAGTCTCGATTCCAGCTCCCGCAAATCCTCCCGCAACGCGGAGATACGTTCCGGCGCGACGCTTGCGGCACGCGAAGGCACGGTTTCCTCGGTGTCGAGAACGCGCTGGCGCGTGCGGATGTCGGTGACGGCCGCCGCCAGCCCGTCGCGGCTGAAGGCGAGACGCGGCGAATGCTCGGCCCGGTTCTGCTGGATCTCCTGGCTGCGCCGCTCGATGTCGGCGATGCGTTCGCCCATCGTCTTGATCGCCTCGGCGATGACGCTGGTCGCGCGCTCCTGTCGTTCGGCGGAGCCGCGCTCGCTCGACGATATGCGGTCTTCGGTCTTCTCGATCCAGCGGGCGATGGAATCGAGCGCGCCCGCTGTGCGGGTGCTGGCCTCCCGGGTCAGGCGTTCGATGCTGGCGGCCTGGTTGACCACGGCATCGAGTTCGAAACGCGACAGGTCGGGAACGGCGTTGCGCGGCGCGGTATCCATCTGTCCCTGGGACAGGCGTGCGAGCCTTTCGGAAAGGGCCGCGATATCCAGCTGCTCGGGCTTGGCGGGTGTCGGTGTCGGGGCGAACTCGGGCTCCCCGCTCTCGTCGCGGATCTTGTGGTCGAGCCATTCGCCGAGCGTCATGCCGGCGCGCCGTGCCGCTGCCTTTGCCGCGTCGCGCGTCCGGGGATCAACGCCCTTGACGCTCCAGGGCAAGCTGTTGGCCATGTTCTCGCTCGCCTACGGGGCCGATCTCCACGTCGGGTGCGGCCCCCTGATGCCGCAAACCCGCCGCGCGAACCTGGGCAGTCGTGAAGATAATGTTGACGACGCCGATGCGCGTTCCCGACATTTGACGGCCATGGTAAACAACGAGTTAAGAAACGGCTTCCGAACCGTTAATTTTCCGCCATTGACTCATGGGAACATCGGCCGGGCCGCGATGTAACGGTAACTTACCCGGGCAAAGCGACGTATTACCTGACGCAACGAAAGCGTCTTCCGTATGAGGAGGCATCCTGATCGATGCTGCCGTATGGGCAGCGATTCGATCTCCCGCAAGGAACGAGACCTCCATGTCGCGCCAAAGCCTGGCTATGGCGGGTTCTTCGAGTCATGAAGCCCGCTCTATAAACGCACCCGCCGAGGCCGATGAGGCCGGCGAATTCACCATCAGCGATCTCGCTCGCGACTTCGACGTCACGCTGCGTACCCTTCGCTTCTACGAGTCGCGCGGCCTGATCACGCCGACCCGTTCGGGGATGGTGCGCATCTATTCGGCGCGCGATCGCGCGCGGCTCGCATTGATCCTCAAGGGCAAGCAGCTCGGCTTCACGCTGGTCGAGATCCGCGCCATGCTCGCCAATGAGGACAAGAAGGGCGGAGCCGGGGACAAGGCCGCCAATGTCGGTGGCCTTCAGCTCAGCCGCGACCAGATCGTCGAGCAGCTCGAGCTGCTGCGCAGCCAGCGTGCCGAGATCGAAAGCGCGATCTCAGAGCTTGAGGCTTCGCTCGCCCGCTTCCCGAAAGCCTGATCTCCTTTTCGTTCTGGCTACCCACGAAACCCCGGCTTTGCCGGGGTTTTTTTATGCCGCATGCCCAGCCGCCGTCCGCAGAACGACAAAAAGGCGGTGTACCCGGTTGCATGTCGACTGAGATTGTTTATATATGAACTATCTTCAGGCGGCCCGGTTGACGAAGTGCCGCTCAGCGACGAGAGGGAGGACCAGATGCCGGTCTACAAGGCGCCCGTCGACGATACGCTTTTCCTGCTCAACGACGTTTTCAACATCGAGCGCTACAACAATCTCCCGGGCTTCGCCGATGCGAGCGCGGATGTGGTCGAGGCTGTGCTCGGCGAGGGCGCCAAGCTCTGCGAGGAAGTCCTCCAGCCGATCAACTATTCCGGCGACCAGGAGGGCTGCACGCGCCATCCCGACGGCCGGGTGACGACGCCGAAAGGCTTCAAGGCGGCCTATGAGGCCTATGCCGGCGGCGGCTGGATCGGGCTTGCCATGGACCCCGAATATGGCGGCCAGGGCCTGCCCTACACGCTCGGCGCCGTGATGAACGAATATGCCTCCGCCGCGAACATGGCCTTCGCCATGTATCCGGGCCTGACCATGGGCGCGATCGCCGCGCTCTACGTCCATGGCTCCGACGAGCAGAAGCGGGCCTATCTGCCGAAGATGATCGAAGGCACATGGTCGGGCACGATGAACCTGACCGAGCCGCATTGCGGCACCGATCTTGGCCTGCTCAAGACCAAGGCCGTGCCGAACGGCGACGGCTCCTACGCGCTGACCGGCACCAAGATCTTCATCTCGGCCGGCGAGCAGGACATCACCGAGAACATCATCCACCTCGTGCTTGCCCGCATCGAGGGCGCACCGGCCGGCGTGAAGGGCATCTCGCTCTTCGTCGTGCCGCGCAACCAGATCGGCGCGGATGGCTCCGTCGGGGAGAACAACCACGTCTCCTGCGGCTCGATCGAGCACAAGATGGGCATTCACGGCAATTCGACCTGCGTCATGAACTATGAGGGTGCGCAGGGCTGGCTCATAGGCGCCGAGAACAAGGGCCTCAACGCCATGTTCGTGATGATGAACGAGGCCCGTCTCGGCGTCGCCATCCAGGGCCTCGCCCAGTCCGAGGTCGCCTACCAGAATGCCGTCGTCTACGCCAAGGAACGCCTGCAGGGCAGGGCGCTGACCGGCGCCCAGGCAGCCGACAAGCCGGCCGACCCGATCATCGTCCATCCCGACGTGCGCCGCACGCTGATGTCGATCAGGGCGTTCAACGAGGCCGCCCGTGCCTTCGTGCTCTGGAACGCGCTGCAATCCGACATCGCCCATCGCTCGGGCGATGCCGCCGAGCGCCAGGCGGCCGACGACCAGCTCGGCCTGATGACACCGGTGCTCAAGGGCGTGCTCACCGATATCGGCTTCGACAATGCCGTGAAGGCGCAGCAGATGTTCGGCGGCCACGGCTACATCGCCGAGACCGGCGTCGAGCAGTTCGTCCGCGATGCCCGCATCGCCATGATCTATGAGGGCGCCAACGGTGTGCAGGCCATGGATCTCGTCGGCCGCAAGCTCGGCCGCGACGGCGGGCGTGCCATCATGGCCTTCTTCAACGAGGTCGGCGGCTTCCTGAAGGACAACGCCGAGGACGAGGCTCTGAAGCCTCTGCTCGGGCCGCTCCAGGTCTCGCTCGGCCATCTCCAGCAGGCGGCGATGTGGTTCATGAACAACGCGCTCGCCAAGCCGGACAATGCCGGCGCGGGGGCGAACGACTTTATGCACCTGCTCGGTCTGGTCTCGCTCGGCTACATGTGGGCGAGGATGGCCAAGGTCGCGCAGGAGAAGCTCAAGGCCGGCGCCAACGGCGCGACCGAGCGGATGAACGCCAAGCTGGTCACGGCCCGCTTCTTCATGGAGCGCACCTTGCCCGAGACTGCCGCGCATCTGGCGCGGATCACTGCCGGTGCCGATACGACCATGGCGCTGACGCCTGAGCAGTTCTGACGATCGACTGTCATGCCCGGGCTCGACCCGGGCATCTCTTGCAGAACCCGCTGGATGACGAGATGGTCGGGTCAAGCCCGACCATGACGTCCGGCACCAGAACGCGCCGGCCGACGGCGCCCCGGGAGGCCACCAAATGGCAGACGCATTCATCTACGATCACGTCCGCACGCCGCGCGGCAAGGGCAAGGCCGATGGCTCGCTGCACGAGGTCACGGCGATCGAGTTGGGCACGCAGGCCCTGCGCGCTATCAAGGACCGCAGCAACCTCGATCCGCTGCTCGTCGAGGACGTGGTGCTCGGCTGCGTCGATCCGGTCGGGGAGGCTGCGGCCGACATCGCCCGCACCGTGGCGCTCAAGGCCGGCTACGGCAAGGAAGTGCCGGGCGTGCAGATCAACCGTTTCTGCGCCTCCGGCCTCGACGCGGTGAACCTCGCCGCCGCGCAGGTCATGTCCGGCCAGAAGGAGATGGCGATCGGCGGCGGCGTCGAATCCATGTCCCGCGTCGGCATGGGCGCCTCCGGCTTCGGCATCGCCGTCGACCCCAGCGTCGCGATCGACACCTATTTCATGCCGCAAGGCATCTCGGCCGACCTCATCGCGACGAAATATGGTTTCTCGCGCGACGATGTCGACGCCTTCGCCGTCCGCTCCCACCAGCGCGCCGCCAAGGCCTGGAAGGAAGGGCGTTTCAAGAACTCGGTCATCCCCGTGACCGACGTCAACGGCCTCATCATCCTCGACCACGACGAAACCATTCGTCCCGAGGCCAATATGCAGGCGCTGGCCGCGCTGAAGGCCTCCTTCGTCCAGATGGGCGAGATGGGCGGCTTCGATGCGGTCGCGACCGCGGCGCATCCGGATGTCGAGTTCGTCAACCACGTCCACCACGCCGGCAATTCGTCGGGCATCGTCGATGGCGCGGCGGCCGTCCTCGTCGGCTCGAAGCGCGCTGGCCGCGCGGCGGGCCTGAAGCCGCGCGCTCGCATCAAGGCCTTCGCCACGGTCGGCTCCGACCTCGCGCTGATGCTGACCGGCCCGATCGACGTCACCCAGCTCGTGCTGAAGAAGGCCGGCATGACCTTGAAGGACATCGACCTCTTCGAGCTGAACGAGGCCTTCTCCTCCGTGGTCCTGCGCTATCAGCAGGCGCTCGACATCGACGACGACGTTCTGAACGTCAACGGCGGCGCCATCGCGATGGGCCACCCGCTGGGCGCGACCGGCGCGATGGTGCTCGGCACCGTGCTCGACGAGCTGGAGCGGCAGGACAAGCAGACCGCGCTGGTGACGCTCTGCGTCGCGGTCGGAATGGGCGTTGCGACCATCATTGAGAGGGTCTAGCGCCGCCGTCATTCCGGGGCGCCGCATAGCGGCGAGCCCGGAACCCATGACCACCAGCCGCTGCGGAAGAGGCGCAGCGGCTGCCGCAGCAAATCAACATCACATGTCGTGTTCATGGGTTCCGGGCTCCTCGCTGCGCTCGGCCCCGGAATGACGAGGGAGGATTTCAGATGAACCTCACCAATTTCCGCTTCGAGACCGACGCCGACGGTATCGCCGTCGCGACCTGGGACATGCCGGGCCGCTCGATGAACGTCATCACCCCCGAGGCGATGGAGGAGCTGAACCAGATCGTCGACAAGGTCGCCGCTGACGAAGCCATCAAGGGCTGCGTCGTCACCTCCGGCAAGGAGAGCTTCTCCGGCGGCGCCGACCTCACCATGCTCCAGGGCCTGCGCGATCTCTATGTGAAACTCGCCAAGGAGAAGGGCGAGGCGGTCGCGATGCAGAGCTTCTTCGACGAGAGCCGCAAGCTCTCGCTGCTCTACCGCAAGCTCGAGACCTGCGGGAAGCCCTTCGCCGCCGCGATCCATGGCGTCTGCCTCGGCGGCGCTTTCGAGCTCTCGTTGTCCTGCCAGTATCGCGTCGTCTCGGACGATGCCTCGACCCGCGTCGGCCTGCCTGAGATCAAGGTCGGACTCTTCCCGGGCGCCGGCGGCACCCAGCGCGTGGCGCGCCTGATGCAGACCGGCGACGCGCTCCAGATGATGTTCAAGGGCGAGCAGGTGAAGTCGCTGCCGGCGCGCAATTCCGGCCTCGTCCACGCCGTCGCGCCGCGCGCCGACATCGTCCAGAACGCCAAGGACTGGCTCAAGGCCAACCCGCAGGCGACCCAGCCCTGGGACCAGAAGGGCTTCAAGCTGCCCTCCAACAAGGTGCATTCGCCGGCCGGCATGCAGATCTGGCCGCCGGCCAACGCGATCTATCGCCGCGAGACCAACGACAACTACCCCGCTGCCCGCGCCATCCTCTCGGCTGTTTATGAGGGGCTGCAACTGCCCATCGACCTCGCGCTGAAGGTCGAGAGCCGCTACTTCGCCAAGATCCTGCGGACGAAGGAGGCGGCCTCGATGATCCGCTCGCTCTTCGTCTCGATGCAGGAGCTGAACAAGGGCGCCCGCCGCCCGGCCGACGTGCCGCCCTCCAAGCTCAAGAAGGTCGGCGTCATCGGCGCCGGCTTCATGGGCGCCGGCATCGCCTATGTCACGGCGCAGGCCGGCTTGGACGTCGTGCTGATCGATAAGGACATCGAGGCGGCGGAGAAGGGCAAGGCCTATTCGCACAAGCTGGTCTCCGACCAGATCATGAAGGGCCGCGCCAAGACCGCCGACCGCGACGCGCTGCTCGGCCGCATCAAAGCCTCAGCCGACTATGCCGATCTCAAGGGCTGCGACCTGATCGTCGAGGCCGTCTTCGAGGACCCGAAGGTCAAGGCGGCGGTGATCGCCGAGGTCGAGGCCGTGGTCGGCCCGCGCACCATTTTCGGCTCCAACACCTCGACGCTGCCGATCACCGGCCTCGCCGAGACCAGCCAGCGGCCGAAGAACTTCATCGGCATCCATTTCTTCTCGCCGGTCGAGAAAATGCTGCTGGTCGAGGTCATCATGGCCAAGAAGACGGGCAAGAAGGCGCTCGCCATGGCGCTGGACTATGTCCGCGCCATCAAGAAGACGCCGATCGTCGTCAACGACACCCGCGGCTTCTATGCCAATCGCTGCGTCGGCAACTACATCCGCGAAGGCCATCTCATGCTGATGGAGGGCGTGCCGCCGGCGATGATCGAGGCCGCCGGCAAGCAGGCCGGCATGCCCGTCGGCCCGCTCTCGCTGAACGACGAGGTAGCGGTCGATCTCGCCTGGAAGGTGCTGAAGGCGACCAAGGCCCAGCTCGGCGACGCTGCCGTCGATCCCGCGCAGGAGAAGCTGCTCTCCGACATGGTCGAGAAGCACGGGCGGCTGGGTCGCAAGAACAAGAAGGGCTTCTACGATTATCCGGAATCCGGGCCGAAGCGGCTCTGGCCAGGCCTCGCCGAACTCGTCGGCAAGCGGCTCGACCCGGAGAGCGTCGACATGGAAGAGCTGCAGCAGCGCCTGCTCGTCACGCAAGCCCTGGAAGCAGCCCGTACCTATGAGGAAGGCGTCGTCACCGATCCGCGCGAGGCCGATGTCGGCTCGATCATCGGCTTCGGCTTCGCGCCTTACTCGGGCGGCACGCTCTCCTACATCGACAATATGGGCGCGGCCGTCTTCGTGAAGCTCTGCGAGAAGCTGGCCAAGGCCCATGGCGAGCGCTTCAAGCCGAACCGGCTGCTGAAGCGCATGGCCAAGACCGGCGAGAGCTTCTACGCCACGGCGGAGAAGAGGGCGGCGGCCTGACGACGGAACGGCGTCCATGGCTGTTCGGCCCATCGTGCGGTTCCCGGATCCGCGTCTGCGCGTGGCGGCCGAGCCCGTCATCCGTTTCGACGCGGATTTGCGGGCGCTTGCCGATGATCTGCGCGACACGATGCGGGCGGCGCCGGGCGTCGGCATCACCGCGCCGCATATCGGCGTGCCGCTGCGGTTGGTCGTGCTGGAGCTGACGCCGGGCGAGGTCGCGGTCTACGTCAATCCGGTCGTCGTCGAGGCGTCGTCCGAGATGATCCGCCATAGCGAGGGCAGCGTCTCGATGCCGGGCGTAGTCGACGAGATCGAGCGCCCGGCGCGGGTGACGATAGGCTATCGCGATCTCGACGGCGTCGAGCGGACCGAGGCAGCGGAAGGCTTTCGGGCGATCTGCCATCAGCACGAGATCGACCAGCTCGACGGCATCTTCTGGATCGACCGCCTGTCGCGCCTCAAGCGCGACAGGCTTATCGCGCGCTACAACAAGTTGCAGCGCGGGTGAACTGATCGCCGGCTATCGCGCCAGCCCGCCGAAGACAAAATCATTCGTCAGCTTCACCGACGTCTGCCAGCCATCCGGCTGATTATAGTTGCCGGCGGTGACCGCGACGACGATATCGAGGTCCGGCGCGACGACTAGGCGCTGGCCGCCATTGCCGAAGGCGCCGTATCGCACCGAGGGTGTGCCATAGCGCGGCAGGTACCAGTGATAGCCGTAATCGAGGCCGTCGCCCGTCCTGATGCGCGAGGTCAGGCTCGCCTCCAGCCAATCGGCGGGGACGACCTGCCGGCCGCCATATGCGCCCTTGTCGAGCAGCAGCTGGCCGATGGCGGCGAGATCGCGCGGGCGCAGGCGCAGGCCGGAAGCCGCGGCCTCCAGGCCGTTCGAGCCCTTGATCCAGGCGAAATCGCCGATACCCAGCGGAGCGAACAGGCGCTCGCGGGCAAACGAACCGAGCGGCATGCCGCTGCCCTTCGCGATCAGATGGCCGAGCAGCGCGGTTGCGCCGCCGCTATAGGTCCAGGCCTCCCCGGGCGACCGGTCGATCGGCCGGTCGAGGATGAAGCGATAGCGATCGGGCGCGCGTTCCATGGCGATCTCGCTGTTGCGCGGATCGCTATACGGCAGGGATTCGTCCCATTGCGTGCCCATGGTCATCGCGAGCACATGCGATACGCGCAGCCTCTGGCGGGCCGCGTCGGCGGTGAGATCGGGGTATTCGGGGAAGCTCGCGAGCAAGGGCGCGGTCGGCCCCGGCACCAGCCCGTCCGCGAGCGCGATTCCGTAGAGCAGCCCGACGATGCTTTTCGAGACGGAGCGCAGGTCGTGCAATTCGCCGGCATCGAAGGCGACGACGCCTCGGCTATCGCCCCAGATCTCGTCGGCGCCGGGGAAGTAACGCTCGAGCGCGATCTTGCCTTGCCGCAGCACGACAAGGCCGTGGAGGCCTTTCAGCTCTCCAGCGGCGAAGGCCTTGTCGATGCGTTCGCCGGCGTCCGCCCGGAAACCGGCCTCGACGAGCGAGAGGCTCTGCCACTCTCTCGTCGATTGTCGTGCGGCGACAGGGGCAGCCATAAGGGCCATGCCCGTCGCTGCCAGGAAAGCGCGGCGGTCCATGGCCTGGTGCGAATCAGTTCGCCACAGCCCGGATCACCCGGCGCAGCTTCTCGACCAGTTCGCCGACCTGGCTTTCCGTGATGATCAGCGGCGGCGAGAAGGCGATCGTGTCGGCGGCGGTGCGGACCATCAGCCCTTCCTCGCGGAAGGCACGGTCCATCGCCTCGTAGCCGCGCTTGCCCGCGCCTTCCGCGCGCGGAGCGAGATCGACGGCGCCGACGAGGCCGAGTGTGCGGATGTCGACGACGTTGGGCTCGCCCTTCAGGCTCATCACCGCATCGGCCCAGGCATCCTCCATCGCACGGGCGCGCTCGAACAGCCCTTCCTCGCGATAGATGTCGAGGGCCGCCAGCGAAGCGGCCGCTGCCAGCGGGTGGCCCGAATAGGTGTAGCCGTGAAACAGCTCGATGACGTTGTCCGGGCCGTTCATGAAGGCGTCGTAGATATGCTTGCGCACGATCACGCCGCCCATCGGCACGGTGCCGGAGGTCACGCCCTTGGCGAAGGTGATCATGTCCGGGATAACCCCGTAGCGCTCCGAGGCGAAGGCGAAGCCGAGGCGGCCGAAGCCGGTGATGACCTCGTCGAAGATCAGCAGGATGCCGTGCTTGTCGCAGATCTCGCGCAGGCGCTTGAGATAGCCCTTCGGCGGCGGCAGCGCGCCGGTCGATCCCGCCATCGGCTCGACGATGACGGCGGCGATGGTCGAGGCGTCATGCAGCGCGACGACGCGTTCGAGATCATCCGCGAAATGCGCGCCGTATTCCGGCTCGCCCTTGCTGAAGGCCTGCTTCTCGCGGTCATAGGTGTGGGCGATATGGTCGGTGCCGGTCAGCAATCCACCGAAGAACTTGCGGTTGTTGACCATGCCGCCGACCGAGATGCCGCCGAAGCCGACGCCGTGATAGCCACGTTCGCGGCCGATCAGACGGGTTTTCGAGCCCTTGCCCGAGACGTTCCAATAGGCAAGCGCGATCTTGAGGGCCGAATCAGCCGCTTCCGAGCCCGAGCCGGCGAAGAAGACATGGTCGAGATCGCCTGGCGCCAGCGCCGCGATCCGGGCGGCGGCGGCGAAGACCTTGGGGTGGCCGTATTGGAAGGACGGCGCGTAGTCGAGCTCGCGCGCCTGCGCCTGGATCGCCTGGATGATCGGCTCGCGGGCGTGGCCGGCATTGCAGCACCACAGGCCCGCCGTGCCGTCCATGACCGGCTTGTTGTCCGGCGTATAGTAGAACATGCCTTCGGCCCGCGCGACCATGCGCGGGTTCTTCTTGAACGACCGATTGGCCGTGAACGGCATCCAATAGGCTTCGAGATCGTTCGGCGTACCGATGGCGGAAGGTGCTGAAGTCATCGAAGGGCCCCTGTGGATTAACCTTCGTTGAACCTAGCAGGCGAAAGCGGGCTGTAAATCGCCATCATGGTGCGCCATGGCTGCACCGGACAAATAGCGGTCTGGGCAAGGCCGCACGTGACGTTAGGTCGTCGATGGCGTAATCTCCCCACTTGGGGCGCAGACTGAACGGACCCCGATGACAGAAGGCGATGGTGATCCTGGACGGCTGGACGAGCGGGCCGCAGCGATCATCCGCGCGGAGCTGGCCCGTGTCCTTGCGTCCGACGCCTTTCGCGCCGCGCCCCAGCTTTCGGCTTTCCTGAGCTTCATCGTCGAGCGCACGATCGAAGGCCGCGCCGCCGAATTGAAGGGCTACACAATAGCCGTGGAAGGCCTCGGCCGGCCGGCCGACTTCAACCCTCAGATCGACCCGATCGTCAGGGTAGAGGCGGGCCGGCTCAGGCGTGCGCTGACGCAGTATTATGGCGGCGAAGGCCAGGGCGATCCGGTCGGGATCTCTATGCCGGTCGGCGGATACGTTCCCGTTTTCGAGATCGTCGACGCGAATGAAGAGATTGGTTGGGTTCCGGCTCCCGCCCGTCGGGACGAGGACACCATGGCGGCGCCACGGGCCGCAAAACCCGCCGATCGCGTCGCCGCGCGTCGGTGGTCCGTGGCTACCATTGCGGCGCTCGCGCTCGGCCTTCTCGCGCTCGGCTGGTGGTATCTGGCGCTGCCCGACGCGCCGGCCGAGCTCGCTTCGACCAGAATGACGGGAATAGAACAGGGCGCGGGCACACCGCAGGGCATCGCAACTTCGCTGCAGCTTGTCCGCGTCGCGATCACGATCCCCACCGTGCCGTCCGATCCCAAGCTGGCAGGCATCCTGCGCCGGTTCTCCGATCTGCTCGTCGATGCGATGGCCCGCTTCGACGATCTCGTGACGATCAAGGCTCCTGCGCCAGGGGCGGCGGCGCCTGCCGACGTCGACTATGTTTTCGAGATGAACGTCCAGGCCGTCGATGGCGGCGTCGAGGGGTTGGGTCGCCTGCGTTCCGTTCGGGACGGACGCATCGTCTGGACGGCGTCCTCCGGCCGGCCATCGCTCGAACTGCTGCAGGAATCCGACCTTGCCGAGATGGCCCGCAGGCTGGCGACAAGGCTGATCGAGCCGTTCGGCATCATCCCGGCCGATGCGCGCCAGTCGCCGCCGACACCGGCGGTTGGCTGCGTCCTGCAATCCTTCGATGCCCGGCGCTCGATGTTGCCGGACGACCTTCTCGCCGCCCGGTCTTGCCTTGAGAAACTGGTGGAGCAGGAGCCGGGCTTCTATCCGGCCTGGGCCCATCTTGCGATCATGACGCTTGGCGAGCATGGCTCCGGTTTCAATCCCGAGACCCTCGTTCCCAAGAACCTGGACGACAAGGGCCGTTCACCGCTCGATCGTGCGCTGGCCGCGGCTCTCACTGCCATTCGCCTGGCTCCGTCCGGCGCGCGCGCCTATCAGGCGATGATGAAGGTCCTGCTCTTGCGCGGATCGACCGAGGAGGCGATCCAGAAGGGGCGGGAAGCTCTGACGCGCAATCCCTATGATCCCGACATCATGGCCGATCTCGGGTCGCTCTATGTCCGGCTCGGCCGGCCGATCGAGGGGCTGCCGCTGCTCGAGCGCGCGACGGCGCTGAGTGTCGGGCGCCCGCCGCGCTACGATTTCTATGCCTTTCTGGGGGCCTATCTGATCGGGGCGAAGAAGGTTTCCGAGACCTATGCCGCCACGCTCGCCGCCGACACCAGCCCGTTCGGCCTGCTGGCCCAGGCACTGCGCGCCGCATCGGACGACGACTCGCCGGCACAGGCCAAGGCCATCGCAGGGCTGCGCGACAAGGCGCCGCTCTTCGCCAGGGATCCGCGCGCCTATCTGGCCCGAAAGGGGTTCGCCGAAGAGGTGACGGGCAAAATCCTGGCCGCGCTCGGGCTCGACAAGTCCTAGGCGTTTTCTGCAAGCCGCCCAGAGCGCCCGCGCTCCCATGTGACGCTGCTCGCATAACATTGTGCGCGCAGGTACTCTGCGGCTCAGTGTTGTGATTCGTTCCCCGCTTTCCGATCCACCCTTGTAGCGCGAACGCTGCCGTGGCCCCCTTGCGCTTGAAAGCCTTGCATCCTCTCGCCGGCGCGATCACCGGCCTTTCGGCCGGCGCGGTGATGACGATCCTGTTGCCTGGCGCGCTCGGCTCGGCGTTGGGGTTGCTCGCCTCGGGCGCTGGCGTATTGGCCACCATCCGTGCCTTCGAGCGCTATGGCCTCGCGCGGCATGAGCAGGCTCTGGCCGGACTTGGCGAAGTCAAGGTCCGGCTCGCCACCAATGCCATCCGTCTCGATGCCCTGTCGCAGCGTGTCGAGCAGATGCCGATGCGGGATGTCGATGCGGCGCCGGCGCGGGCGGCGATCCATGAGCTCACCGCCGAGGTCGGGCTCCTCGGCGATCTCATCCATCAGGTGGCGACGACGCTGGCCGATCATGAGAACGTCCTGGCCCGCCTGCCCGAACCGGCCGCCGCCGTGCCGGCGCCGGCCGCTTCAGCCATTCCCGAAGTCGTTCTCGATCCGGAGGCGGCGCGGCGCGCACGGGCAGAACAGCTCGCCGCCGAACGGGCTGCCGCGGCCAAGGCCGCCCGGGAAGAGGCCGAAGCCGAGCGTGCCGCCCTCATCAGCACCGCGCTCAGCGAGGGGCGTCTCGAAGTCCACCTCCAGCCGATCGTGTCGTTGCCGCAGCGCCGCACCCGCGGCTACGAGGCGCTGGCGCGGCTGCGGCTCGACGAGAACACGCTGCTTCTGCCGCATGAATTTCTCGATACCGTCGAAGCCCGCGGCTTCGGGCCGACGCTCGACGCGCTTGTCCTGACGCGCGCCTTGGCGATCGCCCGGCACCTTGGCTCGAAGGATGGCGATATCTTCGTCTCCTGCAATTTCAGCGCCGCGACCTGGGATTCGTCGCGCGCATTGGCCGCCCTGACGCGCATTCTCGACAAGTATCGCGACCACACCAGGCATCTCGTCATCGAGATGCCGCAGGCGGTCTTCCGCAAGCTTGATCCGACCAGCCTCGGCCTGCTCGGCGCGATGTCAGCGAACGGCGTGCGCTTCGCGCTCGATCATCTCGTCGATCTCAGGCTCGATCCGCATGCGCTGTTCGAGCGGGGCGTGCGTTACGTCAAGGCTCCGGCGGCGCTGCTGCGGGACCATGTCGAGGGCAGGATTGCCAGCGATATCGCGGCCGGCGATCTCGCGGCGATGATGGGCCGCGCATCGGTCACGCTCGTCGCCGAGCAGGTCGAGGACAACCCGCTGGCCGCCGACATGATCGAGCTCGGCGTCACGATGGGGCAGGGGCAGGCGTTCTCTCCGCCGCGCCCGGTCAAACCGGAGGTCTTCGCCGAGCCGGAGGCTGCTTCTGCGCTGTCTCAGGCAGTCTCGTCGCAGGCCCCGCAGCAGGACGCAGCAAACGACGTCGTGCGTCCGATGGTGTCTGCCGAGCTGCCTCCGGCCCCACCCATTCAGCAGGCGGAAAGCCGCCCAGAGCGGCTGCCCTTCCGCTCCGTCCTGCGCCGCGCCACAGCCTGACGCGCGGCGGTGCGCCGCAACATCCGGTTCCGCTCTCTGCGAATCCCGTCTAGACCTGCCTGCGCGAGGCGGCTTCTGCATCGCTACCAGCCGCCGGAGATCGAGACAGTGTCGCCATCGGGGATCGCATCAACCATCGCGCTATCGGGCTTTTCCGAGGTCGCGGACCGCTTCGATCTCTGCCTGTGCGACGTCTGGGGCGTGGTGCATAACGGCGTTGCCGCCTATCGCGAGTCGATCGTGGCGCTGATGCGCATGCGCGAACGCGGCATCAGCGTCGTGCTCGTCACCAATGCGCCGCGTCCGAGCGATGTCATCGTCGGTCAGCTCGACAATTTCGGTGTGCCGCGCGAGGCTTGGGACGCGATCGTCACATCCGGTGATGTCTGCCGGTCCCTGATCCGCGCACGCGCCGGCGAATCGATGTTCCGCCTCGGTCCGGATCGTGACCTGCCGCTGACCGCGGGTCTCGACGTGCGGGAAACCGGTCCCGACGACGCGGCCTATGTGCTCTGCACCGGCCTCTTCGACGACGAGAACGATACGGCGGCGACCTATGCCGATCTGCTGGCCGGCTTCGCCGCGCGGAAGCTGCCGCTGATCTGCGCCAACCCAGACCTCGTCGTCGAGCGCGGCGGCCGCATCATCCCCTGCGCCGGTTCGGTCGCGCTTGCCTATGAGGAGATCGGCGGGCAGGTGATCTATGCCGGCAAGCCGCATCTGCCGATCTACGAAGCAGCGTTAGCCGCGGCCGAGGAGAAGCGCGGTGCCCCGATCGCCCGCGACAGGATCTGCG
The DNA here is from genome assembly GCF_057321085.1 of Allobosea sp. RIT-PG3_2. Classification (NCBI taxonomy): domain Bacteria; kingdom Pseudomonadati; phylum Pseudomonadota; class Alphaproteobacteria; order Hyphomicrobiales; family Alloboseaceae; genus Allobosea; species Allobosea sp. RIT-PG3_2. The sequence goes on from NZ_JBXWCA010000003.1 coordinate 384,312, forward strand.
CCGTGGGCGATGCGATCCGCACCGACATCGCCGGTGCCGAGGGCTTCGGCGCGGCCGGCGTCATGGTGCTGGCGGGCATCCACGCCCAGGATCTGATGGAAGCGTCGTGGGAGGAGCGTCACGGCTGGTTCGGCCGGCAGACGCACCGCCCGGCCTATGCCATGCCTCATCTGGTCTGGTGAGCGGCGCCAGAGCATTTTCGAGCGAAGTGGATACCGGTTCGCGTGAAGAAAATGCGACACAACAAAGAGGTAGGGCGTTTCGCGCTGAGAACGCGGGGATGCTCTACGCGGCCACGCAGACCGATTCGATCTTTGTCTTCAGCATCTGGGCGTTGAACGGCTTGACGATGTAGTTGCTGACGCCGGCCTTCTTGGCGGCGATGACGTTCTCCGTCTTCGATTCCGCCGTGACGATGATGAAGGGCGTCTCGGCCAGCCGCGTCTCCTCGCGCACCTTCTGGAGCAGCTCGAAACCGCTCATCGGCTCCATGTTCCAGTCGGAGATCACGAGCCCGTATTTCTTGTCGCGCATCTTGGCGATCGCCACCGAGCCGTCCGAGGCGTCGTCGACATTCTCGAAGCCGAGTTGCTTCAGCAGGTTGCGGATGATGCGGATCATCGTTTGGTAGTCGTCGACCACGAGGATCGGCATGGTTGGATCGAGAGCCATCGAGACGCTCCAGGGCAGTGCAGCGGTTCCGGCGCCGGAACATACCAGCGCCACGCCGCCCGTTCGGGGCGGCCTCCACTCGCATTCGGTGATAGCTCCGGCACGTTGCGAAGCGGTTAATCCGATTGCCGAGTGACGTAACGACATGATGGCGCGCCGCACCAAAGTTCAATTGCCGTCATATTGCAGTTGCGAGATGCTTAACCCGATCGCTGACAGGGGCTGGGGGCCGCCTGCAAGCCGAGAGAGATCCATGACAGTTCAGCCGATGCCCGGCGCGCTCTATACCGTTCATGCCTTCGAGGATCTGGCCGTCGGCCAGAACGAGAGCCTGATGCGGACCGTGATGGAACGCGATGTCGCGCTCTTCGCCGAGCTGTCGGGCGATGCCAATCCGATTCATCTGTGCGATCATTTCGCTGCCGGCACCAAGTTCGGCCAGCGCATCGCCCATGGCATGCTGACGGCGAGCCTCGTCTCGGCGCTGCTCGGCACGCGCCTGCCAGGGCCGGGTGCCGTCTATCTCTCGCAGACGCTGACCTTCCTGGCACCCGTGAAGATCGGGGATGTCGTCACCGCCCGGGTCGAGGTCGTCGAGCTCGTCACTGAGCGCCGCAGGGCGCGCTTCTTCTGCGAATGCCTGGTTGACGGCAAGGCGGTGATGGAGGGCGAGGCCTGGGTGGCGATGCCGCCGAGGCCGAAATCCTGAGGCGTTCGGCCGGCCGTGGCCTTGACGCCTCGCCGGCCTTCGCCGCAAAGACGACCGACGCCCGGCTTTCGCGGGCAGACGGACGTTCTCGATCGATGTCATCCCCAGCCGATGCGCCGTTGCGCCCAGAGCCGGCGGCCGTGGTCCTCGACCTCGACAAGCCCATACCCGATAGCCTGCGCGGCGCCGTCCTGGCGCTCGGCAATTTCGACGGCGTCCATCGGGGCCACGCCGAGTTGGCGCGCGTGGCGGGCGCCATGGCGAGTGACCTCGGAACCAGGCCCGCCGCCTTCACCTTCGAACCGCATCCGCGCAGCGTCTTCCGCCCGGAGGAGCCGGTATTTCGGCTAACGCCGCCGCAGCTCAAGCTCGAATTGCTGGCCGATTCCGGCCTGGCCCAAGTCTTCGTCCTGCCCTTCGACCGCGACATCGCGGCGATTCCCGCCGAGCGCTTCGTGGACGATCTGCTCATCGGCCGGCTGGGCGCCTCCGGCCTCGTCTGCGGTTACGATTTCCATTTCGGCAAGGGCCGCACCGGCTCGCCGGAGATGCTGCAGGCGCACTGCCTTGCGGCCGGCATCCCGGTCAGGGTCGTCCCGCCCTTCGCGTGGCAGGGCGAGGCGGTGTCTTCGACGCTGATCCGCCAGGCATTGGAGGAGGGCGATGCCGCCCGCGCCGCAGCGTTCCTGGGCCGCCCCTGGTTCGTGCGCGGGCTCGTCGCTCACGGCGACAAGCGCGGCCGCGAACTCGGCTACCCCACCGCCAACATGCACCTCGCTCGCGATTGCCGGTTGCGCCACGGCATCTACGCCGTGCGCATGCGCATCGATGGCGTCTGGCATGACGCCGTCGCGAGCTTCGGCCGCCGCCCCACCTTCGACGACGGCGCGCCGCGGCTGGAGACATTCGTCTTCGATTTCTCGGGCGATCTCTACGGCAAGCGCGTCGAAGTCGCCTTCATCGACTGGTTGCGCGGCGAGGCGAAGTTCGACTCGCTCGATGCCCTGATCGTGCAGATGGACGCCGACAGCGCCCATGCGCGCGACATTCTGACCAAGGCCCCTGCTTTCGACGCGCCGCCCTTCCTTCCTTGAGCAGCGCCTGCTAGAAGCCCCTCATGCCCGCTGAACGCGCCATGCTGATCGATTTTCCCCGGCGAATTACGGGCCCGGCTGCCGCCTCGCGCTAAACAGGCGCGGGCGCTTGCGCAGTCCGGGTTGAAGACCGCTTTTCCCGTTTCAAGAGTGGACGCGCCGGGGCCTGATCGAAGGCCCGCCGTTCCGATTGCCCGAGCCGGATGATGACCGACAGCACCAAGACCGCCCAAGTTGCCGAGAGTGTCGACTATTCGCAGACGCTCTTCCTGCCGCAGACCGAATTCCCGATGCGCGCGGGCCTGCCGCAGCGCGAGCCGGAGTTGCTCGCCCGCTGGGCGAAGCTCGACCTCTATCGCAAGCTGCGCGAGGCCGGGCAGGGCCGGGACCGTTTCGTCCTGCATGACGGCCCTCCCTATGCCAATGGCAACATCCATATCGGCCACGCGCTCAACAAGGTCCTGAAGGACCTCGTCACGCGCTCGCAGCAGATGCTCGGCTACGATTCCAACTACGTGCCGGGCTGGGACTGTCACGGCCTGCCGATCGAATGGAAGATCGAGGAGCAGTACCGCGCCAAGGGGCTGAACAAGGACGACGTTGATGTCGTCGAGTTCCGCAAGGAATGCCGCGCCTTCGCCGAGCACTGGGTCGATGTGCAGCGTCAGGAGTTCAAGCGCCTCGGCGTCGAGGGCGACTGGGCCCACCCCTATCTGACCATGGCCTACCCGGCCGAGGCGCAGATCGCCCGCGAGATCATGAAGTTCGCCGAGACCGGCCAGCTCTATCGCGGCTCCAAGCCGGTGATGTGGTCGGTCGTCGAGAAGACCGCGCTCGCCGAGGCCGAGGTCGAGTACGAGGAGCATGTCAGCGACACGGTCTATGTGGCGTTTCCGGTGCTGAATGCCCCGGCTCCGCTGGCCGGCGCCTCGATCGTCATCTGGACGACCACGCCGTGGACGATGCCGGGCAACCGCGCGATCTCGTTCCACAACAAGATCGGGTACGGCCTCTACAAGGTCACCGCTGCGCCCGAGAACAACTGGGCCAAGGTCGGCGCGACCTACATCCTCGCCAAGAACCTCGCCGAGAGCGTCTTCAAGGCTGCCAAGGTCGAAGCCTTCGAGCTCGTCGCCGACGTGTCGGCCGCCGCATTCGCCGGCCTGACCGCAGCCCACCCCCTGCGCGGCCACGGCTACGATTTCGACGTCCCCCTGCTCGACGGAGACCATGTCACCGACGATGCCGGCACGGGCTTCGTCCACACTGCGCCCGGCCATGGCCGGGAGGACTTCGACATCTGGATGGCGAGCGGCCGCATGCTGGCCGAGCGCGGCATCGAGACCCGCATCCCCTATACCGTCGATGCCGATGGCCGCTTCACCAAGGAGGCTCCGGGCTTCGAGGGCGCGCAGGTCATCACCGACAAGGGCGAGAAGGGCAATGCCAACGACGTCGTCATCAAGGCGCTGGTCGAGGCCGGCAACCTTGTCGCGCGCGGTCGCCTGAAGCACCAGTATCCGCATTCCTGGCGCTCGAAGAAGCCGGTCATCTTCCGCAACACGCCGCAATGGTTCATCGCCATGGACAAGCCGATCGGCGAGGCCGGCGCGCCGGACGTAGCCGATCCGAAGCCGGTCGCCGGTGGCAACGCCGACACGCTGCGCAACCGAGCGCTGAAGGCGATCAAGGAGACCGAGTGGGTGCCGGCCGCTGGCGAGAATCGCATCAACGGCATGATCGCCAACCGTCCCGACTGGGTCGTCTCGCGCCAGCGCGCCTGGGGCGTGCCGATCACCGTCTTCGTCGAGAAGGAGACGAAGGCGATCCTCATCGACGCGAAGGTCAATGCCGCCATCGCCGAGGCCTTCGAGGCCGAGGGCGCCGACGCCTGGTTCACCGACACCGATGGCGCCCGCTTCCTGAAACCGTTCGGCTATGACCCGGCGAAATATGAGCGCGTCACCGACGTCCTCGACGTCTGGTTCGACTCCGGCTCCACCCATGCCTTCACCCTGGAGAAGCGCGCCGATCTGCGCGCCCGCCGCAAGGACGAGGGTGGCAAGGATCGCGTGATGTATCTCGAAGGCTCGGACCAGCATCGCGGCTGGTTCCATTCGAGCCTGCTTGAAAGCTGCGGCACGCGCGGCCGGGCACCCTACGACATCGTCCTGACCCATGGCTTCTGCCTGGACGAGAAGGGCGAGAAGATGTCGAAGTCGAAGGGCAACGTCACCGCCCCTCAGGACATCATCAAGGATTCCGGCGCCGACATCCTGCGCCTGTGGGTCGCGGCGGCGGATTATTCCGACGATCTGCGCATCGGCAAGGAGATCCTGAAGACCTTCGTCGAGACCTATCGCAAGCTGCGGAACACGCAGCGCTGGATGCTCGGCACGCTCGCGCATTTCAGCGAGGATGTCCGCGTTTCCGACGTGCAGACCATGCCGGAGCTGGAGCGGCTGATGCTGCACCGGCTCGCGGAACTGGGGCCGCAGGTCGCGGAGGCCTACCGCACCTATGACTACAAGAAGGTCGTGACGCTGCTTTCGCAGTTCATGAACACCGAGCTGTCGGCCTTCTATTTCGACATCCGCAAGGACGCGCTCTACTGCGACCCGCTATCGAGCCACGTCCGCAAGAGCGCGCTGACGGTGGTCGATCATCTGTTCCGCTGCCTCACCACCTGGCTGGCGCCGATCCTCGTCTTCACCTCCGAGGAAGCCTGGCTCGAACGCTATCCGGAGCAGAAGGCCGCCGAGGGTTCGGTCCATCTCGAACTCTTCGCACGCGCCCCCGAGGATTGGCTCGATCCCGAGCTCGCCGAGCGCTGGAGCAAGATCCGCCGCGTCCGCCGCGTCGTCACCGGCGCGCTCGAGCTTGAGCGCGCCGCCAAGCGGATCGGCTCCTCGCTTGAAGCTGCTCCCCAGGTCTTCGTTTCCGACGCCGATCTCTACGCAGCCCTGTCGGGCGTCGATCTCGCCGAGATCGGCATCACCTCCGATGTCCGCATCGAGAACGGGGAGGGGCCGGCCGAGGCCTTCCGCCTCGCCGACGTGCCGGGCGTGGCGGTGGTGCCGCATCGCGCCGACGGCATCAAATGCGCCCGTTCCTGGAAGTATTTCGACCCGGCGACGGCCGATCCGGCCTATCCGCAGGTGACGCCACGCGACGCGAAGGCTCTGAAGGAGTTGGGAGTGCGCGCCTGATGACGCCTGCCCGCCGCCTCGGTCTGGCCACGGTCCTGATCGTCTTCATCTCCGATCAGGTCCTGAAATCCTGGCTGCTCTACAATGTCGGGCTGGCCGAGAACGGCCCCTTCGATCTCGCCCCGTTCCTGACGATCGTGCTCGCCTGGAACCGCGGCATCTCCTACGGGCTGTTCCAGCAGGGCACCGATCTCGGCCGCTGGTTCCTGGTGGTGATCTCCTTCGTCGCGGCCATCTGGCTCTGGCGCTGGATGTGGCGCAGTCCTGACAGGCTGACGGTGCTGAGCCTTGCGCTGATCATCGGTGGGGCGCTGGGCAACGGCGTTGACCGCGCTGTCTACGGCGCGGTTGTGGACTTCGTTCACTTTCACTGGGGTAATTTCAGCTGGTACATCTTCAACATCGCCGATGTCGCGATCGTTGTCGGCGTGGTCGGGCTCCTGTATGAGTCCTTCCGACCGGCTGGGGAAAAGACAGCTGAGTGACAGTCTCGCCATCGTTTTGCCGCTCCTCCGTGGTTGAGGCGGGTCTTGAGATCGTCCAAAGGGAGATTTGACATGGCGCAACGCATCCGCGTGACGCATCTGCTGCTCGCCGGCGGGCTCGTGCTGGCCGCTCAACCTGCCTTCGCGCAGGAGGGCATGCTGTTCAAGAACCTGATCGAGGGAACTTTTGGCGGCCGTGGTGCCGGCGGCGATATCGAGTATCGCGCTCGGCCGCCGCTGGTCGTGCCGCCGAATTCGACGCTGCCGCGTCCGCAGGATCCTGCCGGCGCCCGCAGTGCCGCCTGGCCCAATGATCCCGACGTCCAGCGCCGCAAGGACGAGGCCAATCGCCCAGCCTATGTGCTGACGGAGAAGGCGCGCAACAACCCGGTCCTGTCGCAGGAAGAGCTGCGCCGCGGCCGGATCTCGCGGGGCGAGGTGGCGCCGACCATCGTCGAGGAACACAGCAACTATAACAACCAGATTCAGCCGATCCGCATCGGCAAGGATCTGGCTGCCCGCCGCAATCAGGCTGCCGAGGAGACGCTGGCCTATGGCAGCGAGCCGCCGCGTCGCCTGCTGAGCGAGCCGCCGACCGGATATCGTCGCCCGGCAGCCACGGCCGCATTCGGCCCCGGTCGCGGTGGCCCGGTCGAGGACAAGCAGGCCGTCGGCCAGCGCGAATTCGTGACCGGCCAAGGCCCGGTGATGCAGATCAAACCCGAATAGGGGCGATCCGCGGAATCGGCTGAGGCGAGCCCTTGCCGAAGCCGGGCAAGCTGACCAAGTTCTCTTTGGGGCGGGCGCATCGTGCCCGCCCCTTCTTATCTGAGCAGGAGACGGCATCAGGTGAATATCCACGCGCGCCAGCCCGACGCGGCGGAGCCCGTCGAGTCCTTCCGCCTCGGTAATGGTCTCGATGTCGTGGTCGTGAAGGACCACCGCGCGCCGGTCGTCACCCACATGGTCTGGTACCGCAACGGCTCGGCGGATGATCCGGCCGGCAAGTCGGGCATCGCGCATTTCCTTGAACACCTGATGTTCAAGGGCACGCAGCGCTGGCCCGCCGGCGAGTTCTCCAAGATCGTCGCCGGCTATGGTGGCCAGGAGAACGCCTTCACCTCCTTCGACTACACCGCCTATTTCCAGCGCGTGCCAAAGGAGCATCTGCGCGCGATGATGGACTACGAGGCCGACCGGATGACCGGTCTCTCCTTCGACGAGAGCGTCGTCGCGCCGGAGCGCGACGTGGTGCTGGAGGAGCGGCGCATGCGCGTCGATTCCGACCCGGCTGCCGAACTCGGCGAGGAATTTTCCGCGACGCTGTTCTTCCACCATCCCTACGGCACCCCGATCATCGGCTGGGAACATGAGATCGAGGGCCTGAGCCGGGACGACGCCTTCGCCTATTACCAGCGCTTCTACACGCCCGAGAACGCGATCCTCGTCGTCGCCGGCGACACCGATGCCGCCGAGGTGCGCCGTCTCGCCGAGGAGAGCTATGGCAAGATCGCGGCCCGCGGCGCGGCGCCGGTCCGCAGCCGCCCGATCGAGCCCGAGCCCCGCGCCTCGCGACGTGTGACGCTGAACGACCGCCGCGTGCAGCAGCCCTCGCTGCGCCGTGGCTGGCTGACCCCGACCTACACCAGCGGAGACCGCGACGAGGTTCTGGCGCTCGAACTCGTCGCCGAGATCCTCGGCGGCGGCACGACCTCGCGGCTCTACCGCAAGCTCTGTGTCGAGGACGAGCTGGCGGCCGGCGCCAATGCTTATTTCATGGGCTCGATGGTCGATCGTTCGGCCTTCCAGCTCTCGGCGAGCCCGCGCCCGGGCGTCGAGATGGCCGCGATGGAGGCAGGCCTCGACGCCGTCCTCGCGACCTTCCTGGCTGAGGGGCCGAGCGAGCTCGAATTGGCGCGCGCCCGCACGCGGCTCGTCGCGGAGACGATCTTTGCCCGCGACAATCAGGCCTCGCTCGCCCGCATCTTCGGCTCGGCCCTGGCTGTCGGCGAGACCGTCGAGGACGTAATCGCCTGGCCGCAGCGCATCGAGGCGATCAGCCGCGACGCCGTCGTCGAGGCTGCCCGCCGCTATCTGAAGCCGGATCGCAGCGTCACCGGCCTGCTCCTGCCCGCCTGACCTCGCGGTCTTACCCTTTCGAACGGGCGGGCTTCAGGGCCCGCCGACAGGAAGCGACATGAACGCGCCGATTCCGACCCCCAAGCTCAATACCGCCGGCCCCGCCATCGCGGTCCAGACCGTCCGCTCGCCCGGCGGCATCGAGGCCTGGCTCGTCGAAGACCATAGCCTGCCGTTGATCGCGGTCGATTTCGCCTTCGACGGCGGCGCCAGCCGGGATCCGGAGAACGCGACCGGTAGTGCCTATCTGATCTCGGGACTCCTCGACGAGGGTGCCGGCAATCTCGACGCCGAAGCCTTCCAGGGCCGGCTGGCGGACCACGCGATCAGCCTCGGCTTCGAGGCCCGCCGGGATGATTTCCACGGTCATCTGCAGACCCTGGCGGGCCACCGCGACACCGCCTTCGAACTGCTGGCGCTGGCGCTCAACCAGCCGCGTTTCGATGCGGACGCCGTTGCCCGCGTCCGGGCGCAGATCATCGCCGGTCTGCAGCGCCAGGCACAGAATCCCGAAGTGATGTGCCGCAACGCACTCTTCGCCGCGGCCTTCCCGGGCCATGCCTACGGCCGGCCGGAGAAAGGCGATGTCGACAGCGTCTCGAAACTGGAAGCCCCGGCGCTCAGGGTGCTGACGCCGGACCTGCTCGATCGCGGCGGGCTCAAGGTCGTCGTGGTCGGCGACATCACGGCTGCCGAGCTCGCCGGGCGCCTCGACCTGCTGTTCGGCGGCTTGCCGGCCGGGGAAGCGCGTCCGCGCCCTTCCGAGCCGCTGCCGATCCAGGGCCTCGGCCAGACACATGTCATCGATCTCGACGTGCCGCAGACCGTCCTGCGCTTCGTGGGACCGGGGCTGATGTGGCACGACCCCGACTTCATCCCCGCGAGCGTGCTCAACCACATCCTCGGCGGCTCCGCCTTCACCTCGCGCCTCTTCATGGAAGTGCGCGAGAAGCGCGGCCTCGCCTATGGCGTCTCCTCCAGCATGATGCCGCTGCGCGAGAGCGCCATGCTGGTCGGCGGCACGGCCACCCGCAACGACCGCGCCGCAGAGTCGATGAAGGTGATCCGCGAGGAGATGATGAAGCTCGCCAGCGAGGGCCCGACCGAACATGAGGTCGAGGAAGCCAAGCGCTACATCATCGGCTCCTACCCGCTGCGCTTCGACACCTCCCCGAAGATCGCCGGCGAATTGCTGCATCTCGCCTTGCGCGGCGACACGCCCGATTTCCTCGCCCGGCGCAATGGCCTCTTCGCTGCCGTGACGCTGGCCGACGTCAAGCGCGTCGCGCAGCGCCTGTTCGGCAATCCCGACCTGCTCGTCCAGGCGGTTGGCAAGCCGGTCGGGCTGGTCTGAAATAGCCCTGTCTTCCTGTCGATACGGATAGTGCCCATGCTTCAGCAAAGCTTCGATCTCGCGCTCGAATCCAAGGTCGGCAAAGGGGGCATTCCCGATGCGGCCTTCGAAAAGGCGCTGGGGGATCTCAAGCCTGCGTTGGCGAAGCTGCAGGGGCAGGCCAGGGATGGCTCGCTTCCGCTGCTGAAGCTGCCGAGCGACACCGCCGATCTCGGCCCCGTGAAGGCTTCTGCCGAGCGCTTGAAGCAGGGCGGCACCACCGATGTGCTCGTGCTCGGCACCGGCGGCTCCAGCCTGGGCGGCCAGACTCTCGCGCAACTCACCGGCTACGGCATCCCCGGCCTCTCCCAGTTCACCTCCGGCCCGCGCGTCCACTTCATCGACAATCTCGACCCGGCGACCTATGCGGCGCTGCTCGCCAGGCTGCCGCTCAAGACGACGAAGTTCGTCGCGATCTCGAAATCGGGCGGCACCGGCGAGACCCTGCTGCAGTCGATCGCGGCAATCGAGGCGCTGCGCGGCGCGCATCTCGACGACAAGCAGATCGGTGATCACTTCCAGGGGCTGTCCGAGCCGGCCAAATCCGGCAAGCTGCACCCGCTGCGCGCGCTGCTGGAACCCTATGGCACGCCCTTCCTCGAGCACCACACCGATGTCGGCGGCCGCTATTCGGTATTGACCAATTGCGGCCTGCTGCCGGCCGCCGTGCTCGGCCTCGATATCGAGGCGCTGAGGCTTGGCGCGGCAAGGGCGGTGGCGCCGCTGCTGGCCGGCAAGGATGTCCGCGAGACGCCCTCGGCGGTCGGAGCCGCGCTTCACCTCGCCGCCATGCGCTCCGGCAAGAACATCGCCGTGCTCATGCCCTATGCCGACAAGCTGGCGCTGCTCACCCGCTGGTGGATGCAGCTCTGGGCCGAGAGCCTCGGCAAGGACGGGCAGGGCACGCAGCCGGTCGGCGCGCTCGGTCCGGTCGACCAGCATTCGCAGCAGCAGCTCTATCTCGCCGGGCCCAAGGACAAGTTCTTCACGGTCTTGACGACGAACGTGAAGGGCAAGGGTCCGAAGATCGACGCCGCCCTGGCGGAAAAGATCGGGCAGGCCGATTTCGCCGGCAAGACGATCGGCGATCTGGTGGCGGCGCAGGGCATCGCCATGATCGACACCTTCGCCAAGAATGGCTGCGCGGTCCGCCGCTTCCATGTCGAGAGGATCGACGAGACCAGCCATGGCGAGGTGCTGATGCATTTCATGCTGGAGACGATCCTGACCGGCTACGCCATGGGTGTGGATCCCTTCGACCAGCCCGCGGTGGAGGAGGCGAAGCTCCTCGCCAAGAGCTATCTTGCCGAGGGGCGCAGCTGAGCGAATCGGCTGGCCGCATTGTCATTCCGGGGCAGGCCGAAGGCCTGAGCCCGGAACCCATAACCGCAGGTCCGACATGGTTCCCTCGACCGCAGCAGCCCCTGTCGGCAAGCTCCGGTGTTCATGGATTCCGGGCTCTTCGCTGACGCGAAGCCCCGAAATGACGGCGAGTCCATGACCGTCCGCCGCCTCGATCCCGTCCTGGTCGACCGCATCGCCGCCGGCGAGGTGATCGAGCGCCCGGCAGCGGCCGTGAAGGAGCTGGTCGAGAACGCGATCGATGCCGGCGCGCGCGCGATCGCCGTCACCATCGCGGGCGGCGGGCGCGAGCTGATCCGCGTCGTCGACGACGGCGCCGGCATGACGCCGGAAGACCTCGAACTCGCGGTCGAGCGCCACGCCACCTCGAAGCTGCCGGAGGGCGACCTCTTCGCGATTCGCTCGCTCGGCTTCCGCGGCGAGGCGCTGCCCTCCATCGGCTCGGTGGCGCGGCTTTCGATCGCAACCCGCCGGCGCGAGGCACCGCAAGGGCACGGACTCGTCGTCGAGGCCGGCGAGAAGGGCGTGGTCCGCCCCGTTGCCGCCGCGCCCGGCACGCGGATCGAGGTCAGCGACCTCTTCATCTTCACCCCGGCGCGCCTCAAATTCCTGAAGAGCGACCGCGCCGAGGCGCAGGCCGTATCCGAGATGCTGCGGCGCCTCGCCATCGCCCATCCCGAGATCCGCTTTTCGCTCGAAGGCGAGCATGTCAGCGCCTTCGACTGGGCGGCGGAGCCGCTTGGCGAGGAAGGCCTGCTGCGCCGCCTCGGCCGCGCGCTCGGCCGCGACTTCCCCGAGAATGCGCTGAAGATCGACGCCGAGCGCGAAGGCTTCCGCATCAGCGGCTTCGCTGGCCTGCCGACCTTCCACCGCGGGACCTCGGCCGGCGTGCATCTCGCGGTCAACGGTCGTCCGGTGCGTGACAAATTGCTGCTCTCGGCCGTGCGCGGAGCCTATGCCGATGTCGTGCCTTCCGACCGGCACCCGGTGCTCTTCGTCGATGTCGGCTGCGATCCGCGCCTCGTCGACGTCAACGTCCATCCGGCCAAGAGCGAGGTGCGCTTCCGCGATCCGGCGCTGGTGCGCGGCCTCGTCGTCTCCGGCCTGAAGGCGGCGCTCGCCGCCGCCGGCCACCGCGCCACCACGACCGGTGGCGCGCGCACGCTCGATGCCTTCCGCGCCGTTTTCTCGATGGGCGGCAGCGGCAACGCCATCCCGCGTCCCGCTTTCCCGGAGACGCCGGGCTGGAGTGCCACAGCGTCGGCCTCGTACTCACCGCCGCAATCCGGCTTCTCCGATTTCGCCGCGCCTTCCGCAGATGCCCGCGCGCATCTCGCCGAGCCCTCGTCCGACGCGCTCGACCGGCCGCTCGGTGCTCCGCGCGCCCAGCTCCACGAGACCTATATCGTCGCCCAGACCCGCGAGGGTGTCGTCATCGTCGACCAGCACGCCGCCCATGAGCGGCTGGTCTATGAGCGGCTGAAAGCCGAGCGTGCCCGCTCCGGCATCGCCCGCCAGCCCTTGTTGCTGCCCGAGGTGGTCGAACTCGACCCCGTCGATGCCGACCGGCTGGTCGCTGCCGGGAGCGAGCTTGAAAGCCTCGGCCTCGTCATCGAAGCCTTCGGCCCGGGCGCGGTGCTGGTGCGCGAGGCACCGGCCCAGCTCGCCGGCGGCAATCTCCAGCGCCTCGTCCGCGATGTCGCCGATGCGCTGGCCGAGCATGGCACGGCCGGCTCCTTGGAACGCCGGCTCGACCATGTGCTGGCGACGATGGCCTGCCACAACTCGGTTCGCGCCGGCCGCCGCATGCGCCCCGAGGAGATGGACGCGCTGCTGCGCGAGATGGAGGTCACGCCCAATTCCGGCCAGTGCAATCACGGCCGCCCGACCTATGTCGAACTGAAGCTCAGCGATATCGAGCGGCTGTTCGGGCGGCGGTGAGGGAACGATCACGGCGCCGGCGGATGGGGGCCCGGCGCGACTGCGATCAACTCGGTCGATAGAAACCGGAATCGAGATTGTCCAGCGTCATGCCGGCATCGCCGGCTTGTGGAAACCATTGCTCGTCGACGATGGCCTGAAGTTCGCGTCGCGCAGCGACGTAGTCGACCGCGAGATTGGCATGCGCAGCCGTCAGGCGGACTTGCATGTTGGGGTGACCAAAGAGTTCCATGAGGACGCGCCTCTGATCTCCACGACGGGATTTGAGTTCAGTTGCCAGAGCCCATGTTTTCAAGATTAGGCGATTGGCTCGTGCGTTTTCGTTACGCTCGATCGCATCGTATTGCTCGATGCAGAGCTGTTCAAAAAGTCGCACGATCTCGGCGTTCGACAGGGACTTCAAATCTCGTTGCCGCATCATTTGAGCACCTTAAACTGCCGCAAGGCTTGATGACCGATCCGCACATGCTCCGACCAGTCTCTGCCTCGAAGATAGTCGCGTGGCGTCTGCATGCCGAGCTTCCAGTTTCGCCTACCATACCACCCGCTGATCTCGTGGTGCTTGTATCGCGGGATACTGACCACATTCTCGACGCTATCGATCATGGAGCGCGAAAAGTCCTGGTTCAACCGCGTGTGCTGTTCGACGATATGGTGGTCGTCATAGCCCGGTCGCTGCTGACCGACATGCTGCTGCAACTCGTCGAGCGACTTCGGCTCGTCCTGATAGGAGCGGATCGAGGGATACTCCGTATAGAGCCAGTGCCCCACTTCGATCGCTGTAATGACGATGCCGACCGGACCTGCTCGGCGCAGAGCCTGAAGCGCGATCGCTTTGGCCAGCGCCTTTGCGGCCTGTGTCTTTGAAGGCTGGCCCCTCGCTGTATCCTTGGGCAGGTCGAGCGCCGGGCCGCCATTATCGCCGATGCCGGGCTGCCGGCTTTGGCCGGAGCCCTCGCCGCCACCCCATTGGCCGCCCTCGGGGCTGCCCGCCGGAACACGCGGTTGATCCGGATTGAAGCCGCCCTTCTCGATCAGCGCCTGCAGGCGGGCGAGGGCACGCATCATGCGATCGCCGGCGAGCCGGCAAGCAACGGCATGGTGGCGGGCAGCGTGCCCGCAAGGTTCGATGGATCGTAGGGTGGGCATCCGGCGCTGGGTCTCCGCGGCGGATGCGGAGACTAAGCGCGAAACAGCGGGTGGGGATAAGTTCGCTGGCGCCGCCGTGGCTCTATGAGGCCCGCAGCACCATCACCTGCGTCTCGCCATAACCCCGCCGCTCCAGCTCCTCGAAGCCCTCGGGCAGGACGATCTCGGCGTCCGCCGCCTCTTCCAGCACGATCAGCGCATCCTTCTCGAGCCAGCCGCCCTCGCGGGCGGAGGCGAGTGCCTTTTCGCCCAGCCCCTTGCGATAGGGCGGGTCGCAGAAGACGAGGCCGAAGGGCGCCATGCCGCTGATCGGGCCGAGCTTCGTCGCGTCGCGGCGGAAGATGCGGCTGAAGCCGGCGATGCCCAGCGCCATCTGGTTCTCGCGGATGATGCCGCGGGCCTCCGTCCCGTCATCGACGAGCAGGGCGAAGCCCGCTCCGCGCGACAGCGCCTCGAAGCCGAGAGCGCCCGTGCCGGCGAAGAGATCGAGCACGCGCGCGCCCTCGATCGCATCGCCATAGGCATGGGCGAGCACGTTGAACAGGGATTCGCGCAGGCGGTCCGAGGTCGGCCGGATGCTGCCGATCCCCGGTTTCGGGCCGGCCAGTGGCCGGCCGCCCAGGCGTCCGCCGACGATCCGCATCGCTTAGCCGCGGTTACCGCCACCACCAGGGCGTGGACCTCTGCCACCGCCGCCGGGACGCGGGCCCTTGCCGCCACCAGGCCGCCCACCGCCCGGCTTGCCGCCGAAGGGGCGTCCGCCGCCGGCCGGCCGCTCGGAGGAGCGGGCGCCGAAGCTCTTGCCGCCGAAGCCTTTGCCGCCGCCCGGCTTGTCGCCGAAGCTGCGGCCACGCGGCCGGTCATCAGAAGGTCGCTCGGAGGAACGGGCGCCGAAGCTCTTGCCGCCGCCGAAGCCTCTGCCGCCACCGGGCTTGTCATCGAAGCTGCGGCTGCGGGGGCGATCTTCGGCCGGTCGCTCGCTGAAGCGGCGGGCAGGGCGCTCGGCTCCGTCGCGAGGGGCGCGGTCGGGGCGGTCCCCGCGCGGCGCGCGATCCTGCCAGGGCCGCTCATCGGCGCGGTCTCGCGTCCCGGCGTCCTCGCGCGGGCGTCGCGCCGGTCTCTCGCCGCCGCTCGGGCGGTCGAAGGAGCGCGGAGGCCGAGCCTCGGCGCTGCCGCGCTCCTGGCGCGGCTTGCGATCGGGCCTGCGCTTGCTCTCGCGCGGTGCCTCAGGCTCCTCGCGCGCGGGGGCGGCGACACGCTCGACCAGCACGCGCCGGCCCTTGGGATCGGCGATGGCCTTGTCGCGCCGGCGCGCGACGACGCCGCTCTCCTCGCGGCTCTGGCGTTCCAGCTTGGGGTCTGCGCCACGGCGCGGCGGTGCCTTCCGCTCGCGCTGCGGCTCGGTCTCGGCATCGCGCCAGACCGTGCGGGTCCACGGCTTGTCGCCGCGTAAGGGCGCGCGGGCCGGTTCGCCATCGCGTCCCGTTTCGTCGCGGCGGCGCCGCGGGCGGTCGTCGCCCGCCGGAGCCGGGCGCGGCGCGGCGGGCAGTGCGTCGCGGCGCGGCGATTCGAAGTCGGCGCCCGCCTGGGCGGCGAGCTCGGTGCCGAGCTGGTCCTGCAGCACGCGCGAGCGAATCTCGTCGGCCTCGCCCTCGGGCAGGTCGCCGAGCTGGAAGGGGCCGAAGGAGATGCGGATCAGCCGGTTCACCGTCAGCCCGAGATGCTCGAGCACGGTCTTGACCTCGCGGTTCTTGCCCTCGCGCAGATCGACCGTCAGCCAGGTGTTGAAGCCCTGCTGGCGCTCGAAGCGGGCGGTCACCGGCCCGTAATGGATGCCGTCGATGGTGACGCCGTCCTTCACCGTGTCGAGTACGTCCTGCGTCACCTCGCCGAAGGCGCGCACGCGGTAGCGCCTGAGCCAGCCGGTCTCCGGCAGCTCCAGCACCCGCGCCAAGCCGCCGTCGTTGGTCAGCAGCAGCAGGCCCTCGGTGTTGATGTCGAGCCGGCCGATGGTGAGCACGCGCGGCAGGTCCTCCGGCAGCGCGTCGAAGACGGTCGGCCGGCCTTCCGGGTCGAAATTGGTCGTCACCACGCCGCGGGGCTTGTGGTAGAGCCACAGCCGCGTGCGCTCGCGTGCCGGCAAGGGCTCGCCGTCGACCAGCACGATATCGGTCGGCTTCACGTCGAGGGCCGGGCTTTCCAGCACCGTGCCGTTCACGCTGACGCGGCCTTCCGCGATCATCGCCTCGCTGTCGCGGCGCGAGGCGACACCGGCGCGCGCCATCACCTTGGCGATCCGCTCCGGCTCCTCCGCCGTGATCAGCTTGCGCTCGGGTGCGGCGTCGTGCGAACGGCGCGGCCGCTCGTCATGGCCTCCGCCACCTTCGAAGCGCGGCGTGCGCGGCCGCGAAAAACGCTTCTCGCCGTCGCGGCCCTCGCCGCGCGGCGGCCGGTCGGCACCGCCCTGCGCCCTGTCGCGAGACGGGAAGGGGCGATCGCCCGCTCCTGCGGGGCGCCGGGGCCGCTCATCGCCCGAACGCTCGCGGAAACTGCGGCCCTCGCCTTCCGGCTTGAAGCGGGCGGGCCTTTCGCCGTCGAAGCGGCGCGGACGCGGGGCTTCGCCCTCGCTGCCGGCC
This sequence comes from Allobosea sp. RIT-PG3_2, assembly GCF_057321085.1. Lineage (NCBI taxonomy): Bacteria > Pseudomonadati > Pseudomonadota > Alphaproteobacteria > Hyphomicrobiales > Alloboseaceae > Allobosea > Allobosea sp. RIT-PG3_2. The sequence continues at coordinate 401,101 of NZ_JBXWCA010000003.1, forward strand.
GGTCGCTCGAAACGGCGGGCCGGGCGCTCGTCGCCGGCCGAATGGCCGCGGAACGGCTTGCGCTCGCCATCGCGGGCCGGGCGCCCGTCGCTGGCGGAGTGAGCCCGAAACGGCTTGCGTTCGCCGTCACGCGCCGGCCCACGGCTTTCCCCGCCGGAACGGCCGCCGAAGCTCTTGCCGCCGAAGCCCTTGCCGGGGCCACGGCCGCCGGCGCCACCGCCCTTGTGGGGGCCGCGGCCTCTGTTGTTGCTGTCGTCTTTCATGGTTGCTCCTGAGCCGGCCGAGCACAACCGCTTTGCGGAGAGGCCTGGCTCGCTTATTCGCTAGAGCGCGCGCCGATCAGCTTGCGACGCAATCTGATCGAATAACGCGTTCTCTATCAATATCTGAGAGACGGATTCACCGATCAGGTTGATCCAACCTGATCGGATCCGGCTCTATGACCGGCGCTTGTAGCAGAGGCTTTTCCTCGCTGCGAGCGCCAAAGCAGGGGTTGATGATGCCGCAGCCGAAACCGTCTCCCGCGCCAGACGCGATGGCGCTCGCCTTCGACGAGGCGAAAGCGGCCGCCCTGCGCGGCGAGGTGCCGGTCGGAGCGGTGGTAGTGCGCGACGGCGCGGTCCTCGCCCGCGCCGGCAATCGTACGCTCGAATTGAAGGATCCGACCGCCCATGCCGAGATGCTGGCGCTGCGTCGCGCCTGCGAGGCGATCGGCAGCGAGCGACTGATCGGCTGCGATCTCTACGTCACGCTCGAGCCCTGCCCGATGTGCGCCGCCGCGATTTCCTTCGCCCGGATCAGGCGGCTCTATTTCGGCGCGGGCGATCCGAAGGGTGGGGCGGTCGAGAACGGCGTCAGGCTCTATGAGAGCCCGACCTGCCACCATGTGCCGGAAATCTATGGCGGGCTGCGCGAGACCGATGCCGCGGCGCTGCTCCGGGATTTCTTCCGCGAGCGGCGTTGAGCCTCAGGTATCCGACGAGGTGATGCCGAACTTCTGCGCGAGCTGCGTGCGGTCCATGCAGGAGACGTCGTAGGTCACCTGCCGGCCCTTGAACTCGGGGCGCTTGCCGAATTCCTTGGTCATCGTGCCGATGATGTCATCGACCCGCGCTTCGCAAGCCTGGGCGGTCGTGAACTCCATCTCGCTGATCCGCGCGGTCGTGCACTGGGGCTCCCCGGCGACGCAGGCCATGACGACCATGGTGAAGGCATCCATGCAGGCGCTCCTGTTGCTGCCCGCCGAGGCTGCGCCCGTATGGTTAGCGCGGCGTTAACGGCCGGCGAGGTGGTCCAGGGTGCTCAAGCAAGATGCGCGCCGTCAGGCAAGACCGCGCCAGCAGAGATAGGCGCCGAGCGCCAGCAGGCCGGCGAAGAAGCAGATCTTGAAGGTCGCGGGCGAGATGCGGCTGCGGATGAACTGGCCCGCGCCCATGCCTGCCAGCGCGGGCACAAGAGCCAGCAGCGATTGCCAGGCGACGGTGCCGTTGAGCGCGCCGGCGCCGATCAATCCGAGGGAGAGCGCCAGCGTCGAGATGATGAAGGAGATGCCGAGCGCCTGCACCAGCTCGTCCTTGTCGAAACCGAGTGCCTGCAGATAGGGCACGGCCGGCAGCACGAAGACGCCGGTCGCGGCGGTGACGACGCCGGTCGCAACGCCGATGACGGGGCCGAGCCAGTTTTCCCAGGCTGTGGGCACGCGCAGCTTCGCCGCCTTCAAGCCGACGAGTGCGTAAAGTACCAAAGCCAGGCCGAGCCAGAGCGTCGCGGTGCCGTCTTTCTGCTGCTGCAACAGGCCGGCGCCGGCCCAGGTGCCCAAGCAGATGGTTGCGAGCATTGGCCAGAGCCGCCGCAGCGTCGCGCCGAGCTTCGGGCCGGTCGCGATCTGCCAGCCATTGGTGACGAGGTTGGGCACGACCAGCAGCGCCGCAGCTTGAGCCGGGGCCATGACCACGCCGAGGATGCCGACCGCGATGGTCGGCAAGCCCAGCCCGATCACGCCTTTGACGAAGCCGGCGAGCACGAAGGTCGCGGTGGTGAAGAGGATGAGAGTCGTGTTGTCCATGTCCCGCTTGTGGCATTGCCGCGGATGGCTGTCGCGGGCCGATGCTACGGCCGGCGCCGTAGCGTTCCCGCTTGCGATGGCGGCGGGTTGGCGCATCATGCGGCCCATGAACACGCAAGGTCCCTACCTCGCCGAGATCGCCCATCTGATGGGCGATCCTGCTCGCGCCAACATGCTGCACGCGCTGATGGACGGCCGTGCGCTGACGGCCAAGGAACTCGCCTGGATAGCCGGCGTCGCGCCGCAGACTGCGAGCGGCCATCTCGCCAAGCTGATGCAGGGCAGCCTGATCGACGTCGCCGTGCAGGGGCGCCACCGCTATTACAGGCTGGCCGGGCCGGAAGTTGCAGCGGCGCTCGAAGGCCTGATGGTGCTCGCCAATCTGGACGGGACGAGCCGGCGCCTGCCGTCGCGCGTCGGCGCCGAATTGAGCCAGGCCCGCACCTGCTACGACCATTTCGCCGGCCGGCTCGGCATCGGCATCCACGACGCGCTGATGACGGGCGACCATCTCTCTGCCAGCGAAGGCGGCTATGCGCTGACCAATTCGGGGAAAGCCATCTTCGTCGCGCTCGGGGTCGATCCCGAAGCAAGCGCCAGGAGCCGCCGCGCCGCCTTGCGTCCCTGTCTCGACTGGAGCGAGCGGCGGCCGCATCTTGCCGGACATCTCGCAGCGGCGCTGGCCTGCCGCTGCTTCGAGATGGAGTGGGTGCGTCGTCGCAAGGACAGCCGCGCCGTCAGCCTGACGGAAGACGGCCGCACCGTGCTCGAAGCGGCGCTTCCCGGTTTCCGCTGCGATGCGCCGGAAACCGTCAGCCCGCCGCTGCGAGAGCGCGCGCCAGCGCTCGCTTGACCTCGTCCTTGATCGGCTCGGCCGCCGCGAGGATCGCCTTGGCCTTGAAGAAGTCGAGCCCGCCGATGCGATCGGCGCCCGCCCGGATCAGGATATCGGGCGGCCGGCGCTCGACCATGCTCTGGACCAGCGTCCGGGTCAGGATCTGCGATGCCCCGACGATCGCCTCCATGGCGCCGGGAATGCGCGTGTCGCTCGTTGCCGTTGTGGGCGCGCTGACATCGACAGCGATGACGATGCGGCCCGGCGCCAGCAGGCCTTGATAGGGCAGGGGATCGATGGCGCCGCCATCGATCAGCACGCGCCCGCCGAGCGCGACCGGCCGCACCAGTCCGGGGATGGCGAGCGAGGCGGCGACGGCCGGCGTCAGCGGCCCCTCGTCGAGCAGCACCTCGGCATGGCGATGGTAGTCTGCCGCGACGGCGGTGAAGGGGATCGCCAGCTCCTCGAAGCGATCCGGCACCGCCTCCGGCCAGAACAGGTCCAGCAGCCGCTCGCCGTCGATCAGCACGGGGTTGCCAAGCCCGCGCACGAGGTCGGTGAGCTTGCCGACGCGGGCGTCGAGCAGCTTTGCGATCACGCGGGCCCGGTCGCGGAAGCTCTGCAGCGCATGCTCGCGCAGGTCACGGCCGGAGAGGCCGGCGGCATAGGCCGCGCCGATGATGGCGCCGATCGAGCAGCCGGCGATCTGCGCGGGCTTGAGCCCGAGTTCGTCGAAGGCCTCCAGCACCGCGATATGGCTGAGACCTCGCGCCCCGCCGGCACCCAGCACGAGCGCGATTTCCGGCGCGCGACCGGTTCCTTGTGAGGAGATGGCGGTACGGGAGCCCGGCATGCCTTCCGTTCCCGTCCTCTGCCTCAAGCCACCGCCCGAGCCAGGAAGGGCTTCAGCGCCGCCAGCGTCGCCTCCGGATTTTCCTCGGGCAGGAAATGCCCGCTGTCGATCGCCTGTCCCTCGGCCTGCGGTGCGAAGCTCTGCCGCCAGGTCTCGAGCGGGCTCGCGCCCTTGGCGGGAATGCCGGCCTCGCCCCAGAGCACCAGCGTCGGGCAGAGGATGCGCTTGCCTTCGGCGAGATCGGCCTTGTCATGCTCGATGTCGGTGGTGGCGCCCGCCCGGTAATCCTCGCAGGCCGCATGGATGCGCGTGGGATCGTTGAAGGATTCGGCGTAGGATCGCATCGCCAGCGGGTCGAACAGGTCGAGGTTCTTCGCCCGGCTCCAGCTTGCGATGGTGTGGTCGAGCCAGCCGACCGGATCGGCCTTGATCAGGTTCTCCGGCACCGGCTCGGGCTGCGCCAGGAAGGTCCAGTGATAGACCTGCATGGCGCGGGCGGCGTCCATGCCCTCCCACATCGAGACGGTCGGCAGGATATCGAGGAGGACGAGTTTCTCGACGCGGCCGGGATGGTCGAGCGCCAGCCGGTAGGCGACGCGCGCGCCGCGATCATGCCCGATCACGCCGAAGCGGATATGACCGAGCGCCTGCATAACCGCGACGATGTCTTCGCCCATGCCGCGCTTGGTGTAGGTCGCCTTGCCGCCGTCGCCATGCGGCGCGGCCGACCAGCCATAGCCGCGCAGATCCGGGCAGACGACGGTGTGGGTCTTGGCCAGTTCCGGCGCGAGCCTGTGCCATTCGGCATGGGTCTGCGGGAAGCCGTGGATCAGCACCAGCGGCGGGCCTTCGCCGCCCACGCGCGCGAAGATCTTGCCGATCGGCCCGTCGATCCAGTGTGGCTTGAAGCCGGGGAAGAGCGTGTCGATGTTCGCCATGGCCGGGAGCATAGGCATCGACCCGAAAAGTGGGAACCGGTTTTCGGAATGAGTCGATGCAGAAAGAAATCACAACGCTGATCGAATGGAGGATTTAGTAGGGTTATGGAATTTTGTATGCGGCGCAGGGATCATCTCTGGATATCGACGGGATGATTGAATGTTGATATTGATTAGAATTAATATTAATTTCTACCATTAATATTATCGCCAATGATAATCGAAGTAATTATTATCATAATTAATATAAGAGAAATAACCATAATAATACTACTAATTTCGTGTAACTTTGTCCATTCACCTCCATAAATCGCGACATGTGCGAACGAAATAACCATTGTTGCGCAGAATATTTTGCAGATTTTAATTAAAAAATCGCGGGTTCGTTGTTTCATTTTGTTGCGGTGTTACCTTGAGATTTCCCGAAATTCAAAGGCCGCGCGCCCCTGAAATATCGGTATCGGCGATGATGTAACCTGACGACCTTCTGTCAGCCTTGCTCGCGCTTCACCGCCTGCCAGCCGATGTCGCGGCGGCAGAAGCCTTCGGGCCAGTCGATCTTGTCGACCGCCTCATAGGCGCGTGCCTGTGCCTCGGCGACGCTCTTACCGAGCGCGACGACGTTGAGCACGCGCCCGCCATTGGCGACGAGGTCGCCATTCGCGAGCTTCGTGCCGGCGTGGAAGACGAGAACGTCGTCCAGCGCTTCGGCCTTCTCGACGCCACGGATAACGCTGCCGGTTTCGGGCTTCGCCGGGTAGCCCCTGGCCGCGAGCACGACGGTGAGCGCCGCTTCGTCCCGCCAGCGCAGATCGACGCTGGCGAGCACGCCGTCGCAGGATGCGAGCAGGGCCGGCACGATGTCGCTCTTGAGGCGCGGCATCAGCACCTCGCATTCGGGGTCGCCGAAGCGGACATTGTATTCGATCAGCTTCGGCCCCTGCGCCGTGATCATCAGCCCGGCGAAGAGCACGCCCTGGAACGGCGTGCCGCGCTTGGCCATTCCGGCGAGGGTCGGCCTGATGATCTCGGCCATGACGCGCTCTTCCATGGCGGGCGTCATCACGGGGGCGGGCGAATAGGCGCCCATGCCGCCGGTGTTGGGGCCGGTGTCGCCATCGCCGACGCGCTTGTGGTCCTGCGCCGAGGCCAGCGCCAGCGCATGCGTGCCGTCGCAGAGGGCGAAGAAGCTGGCCTCCTCGCCGATCATCCATTCCTCGACCACCACCTCGGCGCCGGCCTCGCCGAGCCCGCCGGCGAACATCATGTCGATGGCCTCATTCGCCTCGTCCAGCGTCTCGGCCATGATCACGCCCTTGCCTGCGGCGAGCCCGTCGGCCTTGATCACGATCGGCGCGCCCTGAGCGGCGACATAGGCCTTGGCGGAAGACGCATCGCCGAAGCGCCCGAAGGCGGCGGTCGGGATCGCGAATTCGGCGCAGAGCTCCTTGGTGAAGCCCTTCGAGCCTTCGAGCTGCGCCGCCGCCTTCGACGGGCCGAAGACCTTGATCCCGGCCTGGCGGAGATCGTCGGCGATGCCATCGACAAGCGGCCCTTCAGGCCCGACGACGACGAGGTCGATGCCCTGCAACCGGCAGAAGGCGATCACCGCATTGTGGTCGGCGACATCGACCGCGACGTTCTCGCCGCATTGCGCCGTGCCGGGATTGCCGGGCGCGATGAACAGCAGGTCGCAGAGCGGCGATGCCGATATCGCCCAGGCGAGCGCATGCTCCCGCCCGCCCGATCCGATCAGAAGAATTTTCATGGCGCCATCTCCGCTCCGTCACGGGCGCAATAGCGGTCGATCGCTGCGGCGGCAACGCTTCTGCTGTGCGGGCAGGGCCGTTATGGTCCGGTCATGAACACCGAATCGCCCCTGCCGACCGGCAATGCCCCGGAATGGTCCGTCTCGGACCTCTCCGGCGCGCTGAAGCGCACCATCGAGGATAATTTCGGCTTCGTGCGCGTGCGCGGCGAGATTTCGGGCTATCGCGGCCCGGTCGCTTCCGGCCATGTCTATTTCTCGCTGAAGGACACCAACGCCAAGATCGACGCGGTGATCTGGAAAGGCGTCTTCGGGCGGCTGAAGACGCGGCCGCAGGAGGGGCTGGAGGTCATCGCCACCGGCAAGATCACCACCTTCGCCGGCAAGTCGAGCTACCAGATCGTCATCGATTCACTGGAGCTGGCCGGCGCCGGCGCGCTGATGGCGCTACTGGAGGAGCGGCGCAAGCGCTTGGCGGCCGAGGGACTCTTCGCCGAGGAGCGCAAGCAGCTCATCCCCTATCTGCCCTCCGTCATCGGCGTCGTGACCTCGCCGACGGGCGCCGTCATCCGCGACATTCTGCACCGGCTGGAGGATCGCTTCCCCCGCCATGTCCTCGTCTGGCCGGTGAGGGTGCAGGGCGAGACCAGCGCGGCCGAGGTCGCCAACGCCATCGCCGGTTTCAACGCGCTGGCACAGGGCGGACGCATCCCGAGACCGGACGTCATCATCGTCGCGCGCGGCGGCGGCTCGCTCGAAGACCTGATGAGTTTCAACGAGGAGGTCGTGGTGCGCGCCGCCGCAACCTCCGGCATCCCGCTCGTCTCGGCTGTCGGCCACGAGACCGACTGGACCCTGATCGACCACGCCGCCGATCTGCGCGCGCCGACGCCGACCGGCGCGGCCGAGAAGGTCGTGCCGGTCCGCGCCGAGCTGATGAGCTTCGTGGCCGACCTGTCGCGGCGCCATGCCGGGGCGATGCTTCGCCTGTCAGACCGCCGCCGCAGCGACCTGAGGGCGCTGGCTCGTGCCCTTCCCGGGCCGGAAGCGGTGCTGTCCGGCCCGCGCCAGCGGCTCGACCTCACCGGGACGCGGCTGGCTCCGGCGCTGGCGCGCAACGCCCGCGCTCATGAGCAGGCGCTGCAGGGCCTGTCGCGCCGGCTGGAGGCGCGTTCACCCCGCGTGGCGCTTGCCAAATTGAGGGCCGAACTCGCTGGCTTTGCGCGCGTCCTCGCCAACGCCAGAACGAACGCATTGGAGAAGGAGCGCACCCGCATCGCCCATGCTCGCGATCGTCTGGCGACGCTCGACGCGCGCGCCCGCAACGCCTTCGGTCAGAGCCTGATCCAGCGTCGCGACCGTGGTGCCGCACTGGCCGAGCGGGCCGAGCGCGCCTTCGGGCAGAGCCTGCATCGCCGCGGCGATCGTCTCACCTCGTTATGGACGCTGATCCGCTCGCTCGGCCCCGAAACCGTGCTGGCGCGTGGATACGCGCTGATCCGCGACGAGGCCGGCGCGCTGTTGCGCAGTGTCGGTGAAGCGCTTCCGGGCCGGGCGCTGACTGTGCAGCTTGGCGATGGCAGCTTCGGCGTCACCGTTGCCGGAGGCGAGCCCGGCGGGCCGAAGCCGGCGCCGCGCCCGCTGCGCAAGGGTCCGGCCCCGGCAGGGCAGGGCGATCTGTTCTGAAGCTCAGGGCGCGTTGAGGAAGGTGTTGACGCGCTTCAGCGCATCCTCGCGCGCGGCCATGTTGGTGCCGACCGTGACCTTGCCTGTGCCGCTGGCGGAATAGGCGATGTTGTCGCGCTCCCTCACCTCGAGGCGCGGATGGTCGAAATCATGCAGGACGCCGGGATAGAGCACGAGGCCGACCTGCTCGCCGCGCGCCTGCGCTGCCTTGGCGAGGTAGCCGCAGGGCGCCGCCGGCGTCCAGTCGTCGGCATCCCCCATCAGGATCAGCAGCGGCAGGCGGGCCGAGAAGCTCGGCGATTCCGATTGCACGCGGCAGGCTGGATAGAAGGCGATGGCGCGCTTGAAATCCGGCCGCCCGTCGGTTGGAATCCGGTCTTTGCGGATCGCGGCCAGGACCGTCGAGCCGCCGCCCGACCAACCGAGCAGGGAGATCATGCCGGGCCGGATATCGCTGCGGTGCTGCAGCCAGTTCCGCGCAGCGGCGGCGTCGCTCACGCGCTCGCGCCCGGCGCGCACGGTCAGGTCCTTGACGCCGCATTGCGAGCCGAGCCCGCGCGAACCGTAGCTGTCCGGCATCAGCACGGCGAAACCGGCAGCAGCGAGCCGCTCGCCCCAGTCCATATGCCGCACCGACAATTTGCCTTGCTCGCGCCACAGACCGCCGCAACCATGCAGCGCGACCACGGCTGGAAAAGGCCCCGGTCCGGCTGGGCGGTAGAAGACGCCTTCGAGATGCCCGTCGTCCAGCGGAAGCGAGACGCGCTCGTAGCCGGCGGCCAGGGCGGCCGGGGCTCCAAGCAGTAAAAGGCTCATCAGACACGCGGCAAGGCGCTTGAGACTGGACATCACCGACCAGAAGATTATCACAAGCTCTGGAGTATTCCGGTTTTCCGTTTCCCGATCAATGATTTGATACGAATTTGATGAACATCAGCGAGCGTCTTCCTCCGAGCGGGCCCGAGGCGGTCCTCGATTACGGCCCCGGCGAGTTCCGCGTGATGAAGCCCGGCGCCTTCGTGCGTTGCGCCGTGACGTCCGTGCCGATCCGCCTGGAGGAGCTGCGCTACTGGTCCATCGAATGGCAGGAGGCTTACGCCTCGCCGGAAGCGGTCCTGCTCAGGCTACGCCGGGCCGGGCGCGCCTGACGCGGCAGCGAGCAGGCTTTCGACACGGTCCGGCTCCGCGAAGACGAGCCTGACGGGCACCACGACGATCCGATCGATCTCCGTCTCCGGCCAGAGCGTCGCGAGCTTGGTCCAGTCCTTCTCCGTGGTGGCGATCAGCGTGTCGCGCCTTTTCGCCTCGGCCGTGACCTGGGCGATATCGGCTTCCGTATAGGCATGGTGATCGCCGAAGGAGCGTTCCGCGACAATGAGGGCGCCGGCTTCCCGCAGCGTGACGGCGAACTTCTCCGGTCTGCCGATTCCCGAAAGCGCCAGAACACCTCGCCCCCTCAGCCGCTCGGTCGCTGTGCCCAGCGGTTCCAGCCGGGCCACAATGACCGGCCGGCCGTGGGACCGGGCGGCGGCCGCAACCTGCCGGCCGGCCTCGCCCTCGCCGATGATAATCACGGCGTCGGCCTCACCGATCTGACCCGCGAGCGGCGCCCGCAGCGGACCGGCCGGCAGGCAGAGCCCGTTGCCGGCGCCTGAAAGCCCGTCGACCACGGCCACCCTGAGGCGCTTCGTGAGCGAGGGGTTCTGCAAGCCGTCGTCCATGACGATCACGCTGGCGCCGAGCCCATGGGCCAGCCGCGCGCCGGCAACCCGGTCGCGGGCGATGACGGTGCGGGCATGGCGCGCCATCAGCATCGGCTCGTCGCCGACATCGGCGGCGGCATGATGGTCGGGATCGACCTCGACGGGGCCAGCCAGCCGGCCGCCATAGCCGCGCATCAGCACGAACGGCGTCTCGCCGCGCCGCTTCAGCAGCCCCGCGATGGCGATCGCCGTCGGCGTCTTGCCGGCGCCGCCGGCGACGAAGTTGCCGACGCAGATGATCGGGATGGGGAGATCGGCGCCGGCCCGTCGCATGCGCCGCAGCGTGATCGCGCCATAGAGCCAGCCGAGCGGCCAGAGCAGCCAGGCGGGGAGCGTCGGCTTAGGCAGCCACCAGAAGCGTGGCGCGCTGAGCATCAAGAGGTGGGGTCGCGCTGTCCGAGCGCCACGCGCATCAGCAGCGGCTCGATGGCATGGAGCGTGCGGTTGAGCGCGCCGCCGAGCTGAGTCGCCGTCTGCGCCGCCGCCCGCGCTGCCTGCCGCGCGCTTGCCGGGTCGCTCAGCCAGCGATGCACGGCACCCGCCAGGGCCTGCGCATCGGCGACGGAGCGCGAGCCGCCATCCTGGTCGAAGGCCCCGAAGATCTCGGCATTGTTGTGGACATAGGGACCGTGCAGCAGCGCGCAGCCCAGCTTGGCAGGCTCGATCGGGTTGTGCCCGCCGATGCCTTCGACCAGCGAGCCGCCGAGGAAGGCGACCTGCGACAGCCGGTAGAACAGCCCGAGTTCGTTGACGGTGTCGGCGACATAGAGCTCGACATCGCGCTCCGGGTTCTCACCGGTGGCCCGGCGCGACATGGCGACGCCGTTGGCCTGCGCCAGCGCCTCGATATCGGGGCCGCGTTGCGGATGGCGCGGCGCGATGATGGTCAGGAGCTTCGGCAGATAGGGCTTGATCGCGAGATGGGCGGCGAGCACAAGTTCGTCCTCGCCCGGATGCGTGCTTGCGGCGATCCAGACCGGGCGCCCGGTCGTCATGCCGTCGAGGATCCCGAGCATGTTCGGCTCGGCGGGCGGGGCCGGCACATCGAATTTGAGGTTGCCGGCGACGCTGACGCGTGGCGCACCGAGCTGGGCGAGCCGCTCCGCATCGCCCTGCGACTGCGCGAGGCACGCCTCGAAGCAGGAGAGCAGGAAGCGCGAGGTCCTCGGCATCTTGTACCAGCGGGCGAAGGAGCGCTCGGACATCCGCCCGTTGACCATGACAACCGGGATCGTGCGGCGCTGCGCCTCGATCAGCAGATTGGGCCAGATCTCGGATTCGCAGATCAGGCAGAGCTCGGGCCGCCAGTAATCGAGGAAGCGGCGCATATAGCGGGGCACGTCGAGCGGCAGGTACTGGTGGATCACGCCCGCGGGCAGCCGCGCCGCCAGGAGCTTGGCTGAGGTGACGGTGCCGGACGTCACCAGCACGCCGAGGCCGCGCTTCTGCAGCTTGGCGATCAGCGGGAGCAGAGTCACCGTCTCGCCGACGCTGGCGCCATGCAGCCAGACGACGGGCTTGTTCGGCCGCTTGACCCCCGCATGGCCGCGGCGTTCGGGCAGGCGCTCCGGGTCCTCCTTGCCGCGGCGCCGGCGCCACAGCAGCAGCCCGGCCGCGGCCGGCTCGAGCAGGGCCGTGGCGTAGCGGTAGCTCCTGAGAATCGCGCCCTTGCCGCTCATGCCGGCGCCCCGGCCGGCTGCTGCCGCTCACGCAGGCCTGCGCCCGGATCGCGGCCGCCAACGAGCGCATAGGCGCGGGCGTGGACGTCGTCGAGGCTCGCCTGGAGGGCGAGGCGGGCCGCTTCCTGCGTCGCCTCGTCGGCATCGCGCGCGACCAGGATCGGTTCGCCGACGACGATCGCGCCGCGCCCGAAGGGCAGGCCGATCGAGGCGCGGTCCCAGCTGTTGAAGTCGATGCGGCGGCTGGTCACGACCGCGACGGCGCGGATCGGCCGGCCGGAAGCGCGCGCCAGCGCGATGATGCCGGGGCCGGCGATGCGGGCTCGCTTGGGGATATCGGCGGTCAGCACCATCGTGTCGCCCGCCGCCAGACGGCGCACCATCGCCAGGAAGGCGCTGGCGCCGCCCTTTTCGCGCACCTTCTTGCCCAGCGCGCCGGAGCCGCGGATCGCGCCGATCCCCAGTTCGCGCAGCGCCACGGCGTTGAAGCCGCCGTCGCCATGGCGGGAGACCAGCGAGCAGGCCGGCATCCAGTCCGGCCGGGCGAAGGGGATCATGATGTGTTGGCCGTGCCACATCGCGAAGATGACGGGCAGCTCCGGCCGGACATCGTCATAGATGTCCGCCGGTTCGAAGACGATCTTGTTGGTGCGCTGCACGAGGCGCAGATAGCCGGCCAGCAATCGGCCGAGCGTTTCCTGCGCCGCGCGCGTCTTGAGGAGGGAAAACCCCATCTGCGTGTCGTCGAGATCCTGTGCCGGTTCAGGCCTTGGTTGCTTCGGGGTCGAGAAGGCGGTGCAGATGCACGACGAAATAGCGCGTCTGCGCCTGGTCGACCGTTTGCTGGGCCTTGGCCTTCCAGGCCATGTGGGCGCTGGCATAATTCGGGAAGATCCCGACGATGTCGAGCTTCGCCAGATCCTTGAAAGTGACGCCTTCCAGCGAGGCGAGCTCGCCGCCGAAGACGAGATGGAGAAGCTGCTTCTGATCTGGTTCCGCGCTCATCAGTGTCTCCTGCAGGGCTCTGGCGCCCCCCATAAGCCATCCGCGCTGCGCATGCGAGCGGGCCGGGTGGCAAGCCTTCAAAAAAAGCCTCAGACGGACTGCGTCTGTCCGTCGCGCAGCCGCCCGACTGCATGCAGAAGCGGGGCCGCGAGCGCGCCATTGCTGGCAATCAGCATGCCGTGCACGGGAGTGGGGCGGTTATAGGCGACGGCCCCTCCGGAGGCGTCACTGAGCCGCCCGCCGGCCTCGCTCAACACGAGGTCGGCCGCCGCCAGATCCCAGTCGCGCGCATCGGACGAGATCAGCCCGGCGTCGATCGTGCCGTCGGCGATGCGCGTCAGCCTGAGCGCGAGCGAGGGAATCTTGGCGGCCGCCTCGAACTGCTCGAACTGCGCCAGCGCGTCCAGCATCGGCTTGGGGCCGGCGATCCTTGCGCCGGTAAGGCTACCGGCCGGCGAGGTCCTGATGGTGTCGCCGCTGCGCTTTGCGCCGCCGCCGCGCAGTGCCGTATAGGTCGCGTCGCAGGCGGGGGCGTGGACAATGCCGAGGACCGGCTCCCCGGCGTCAAGCAGCGCGACACAGACGGCCCAGTCCGGCGAGCCGCTCATGAAGGCTCGCGTGCCGTCGATCGGATCGACGACCCAGACGAAGCGGTGCGACAGGCGCAGGGCGTCGTCGACCGTCTCCTCGGAGAGCCAGGCAGCTTCCGGCAACAGGGCCGACAGGCGAACGCGCAGGAAGGTGTCGACGCCGATATCGGCCTCCGTCACCGGCGAGCCGCCACTCTTGGACCATGTGCGTGCCGCCGTCTGCGCGCCCGGGCGGAAGAGATCCAGTGCGAGGGCCCCGGCTTCCAGGCAGCTTTCGCAGGCTGCCTTCATCAGCTCGCCCGCGATCGGTAGCGTCATTGCACTCATGCCCTTCGTATCGGTCGCGAAAGTTGCGGTTTCAAGCCGAAAATGCGGGCGGGTTGCGAAAGATTCCGTCAAGCATCAGAGCTGAAACAAGCACAACGGACCGCGCCAGGGGCGAAAACACCATCCTTTAACCCAACCCCTTAAGCGCTCGGACACGGCTGGCGACCATCCTCATCTGGCAAGCACGAGAGCCCCGGCATCGACAGAGGGCTCCGTAGCAGCAGGGATTGAGAGAGGCGTTATAACCGATGGCCAGCGTCACGCCGGCTGCCGGGGAGGGTGGCTTTGCGCCTCATCTCTCCGGCGGCTCGACAACCACAGCGATCGTTTCCAGCAACCCGATGCCGGCCCGGCCGGCGGCGCCCGCGATCGAGCGCCTGGCTTCCGTGCGGATACTGCGCGGCTCGGCCAATTGGCGCGGAGTCGCGTTGCGCCTCGCCAACCCGGCGGGTGACGACGAGCGTTTCGAGCTTGCGCTGACGGCCGGCGATGGCCGCTCCATCGTGGTCGCCTGTGCCGATGAGGCCGATGCCGTCGCTCTCTGGCGTGATTTCGGCCGCGCCAGCGGCTTGCCGTTGTTGCTCGAGACTGCCGACGGCGTGGTGAGCGAACCCTTCCCGCAGATCGGCCGCGTCGCGCTGGGCCCGGTGCGGATCAGGCGTCGCCACGGCCTGCTCAATGGCCGTCGCCCGCGTTTCCTGACGCGTCGCAAGACCGGACGGATCGCGGAGTTGCCGGTGATCGTTTCCGGCGACAGGCTGACGGATTAACTTGCCAGCAGCGCCCGGCTGATCGTGTCGAGCGCCAGCCCGGCGGCCAGCAGCAGCCCGGCATTGCGGTTCGAGCGGAACAGCACCAGGGCCTCAGGCGAGCTCGCTCCCGCAAGGCGCGTGACCTGCCGGCCGAGATGGGCGGCGAAGGCGGCGAGCCCAAACCAGGCGAAGGCACCGCCGCCGACGAGCCAGATCGCGATACCCGTGAGCAACACCGCCAGCCCGAAGCAGAGTGCCACGGCCTCGCGCGTATGATCGCCGAAATAGCGGGCGCTCGACTTGATGCCGGCGATGACGTCGTCCTCGATGTCCTGCATCGCATAGATCGTGTCGTAGCCGACCGTCCAGGCGATCGCTGCCGCGTAGATCAGATAGGCCGGCGGATCGAGCCGTCCGAAGACGGCGCTCCAGCCCATGAGTCCGCCCCATGAGAAGGCGAGGCCGAGCACGAACTGGGGCATGTTCGTGATCCGCTTCATGAAGGGATAGACCGCGACGATTGCCAGCGAGCCGATGCCGAGCAGCATCGTGAAGCGGTTGAACTGCAGCAGCACGGCAAGCCCGCCGAGCGACAACGCGATCATGAACAGCGCGGCGGCCTTGGCCGTCACCTGCCCGGACGGCAGCGGCCGGCCGCGCGTGCGCGCCACCTCGGCATCCAGCTTGCGGTCGATGATGTCGTTGAAAGTGCAGCCGGCTCCGCGCATGAGGACCGCGCCGATCAGGAAGAGCAGGCTGTGCCAGGGATCGGGATAGGGCCGGCCGGCGGCGATCGCGGCGAGCCCCGCCGCCCACCAGCACGGCAGCAGCAGGAGCCACCAGCCGATCGGCCGCTCGATACGGGCGAGCTTCAGAAAGGGACGGGTCGCGCGTGGCGCCCACGTATCGACCCAATGCCCTTTGAGCGCGTCGGGCAGGACGGTGTCAGTTCCGGGAGTGGCGTGGAGCGGTGCCTGCTCCGGCATGATCGGGCTCGCCGGTTAGAGCGCGCCCTGCGGAACGCGCAGGCCACCGCCGGCGCCGCTCGTGATCGAATCGGCGCCGCCGAACGGATTCGCGCCCTGCGCCTGCTGCTGGGCCCGCCGCTGCATCACGGCCTGCTGTTTGACCGCATTGCAGGCCTGGCCGCGGAACGTCAGAACTTTCTGATTGTCGGTCTTCATGCCGTCGATGAAGGAAGGCGGGATCTGGCACCAATCCTGGTTCGCAGTGGCGAACTTGATGGCCGACTCGCCGTTGTTGGCCAGCCGGCCGAAGGTGCTGCAGGCCTCCTGCGGCGTCATCTTCTTCTTGGCCTTCTGGGAAGCCTGGAGCCGGGCGACGATCGTCTGGCGCTCGACGAGCAGCTTCTGGATCTGCTCGCAGCCGGAAACCTGGGCGCTGGCGGGTGCGGCGGACAAGAACGAAGCCACGGCGAGGCCGACCGTCGCGACTACGCCTGATGCCATCCTGCGCCGCATGATGTTCCTCTCCAGCTTGCCGACCGGGTCTGGCCGATCTTTAAATATGTCCTTAACAGCAGGGCGCTGTTAACGCGAACGACCCTAGCGAGTCTACTCTTCGTATGTCGGAAGTGGCTCGCTGCTAATCGATGATTGTGGCGTTTTTCACGCCGCTCTCAACAGCCTTACCCTTTTGCGGAGACGCCTGCCCACATGTCCGTCCCAGATTTCGCCCGCCATCGGCTCTTCATCGATGGAGCCTTGGTACCGGGTGTGGCGCTTCCGCTGGAGCGCGAGCAGGCGAACTATCTGCTCAACGTCCTGCGCTTCAAGGCGGGCGATACGGTGCTCGTCTTCAACGGCCGCGACGGAGAATGGCTGGCGAGCGTCGTGCCAGAGGGACGCAAGCAGGCGACGCTCGCCCTCGTCAAACAGGTGAAGCCGCAGCCGCCTGCGGGGGATCTGCACTGTCTCTTCGCACCGCTGAAGCATGCCCGCCTCGATTATATGGCGCAGAAGGCGGTCGAGATGGGGGCAAGCGTCCTCCAGCCGGTCATCACCCGGCGCACGCAGGTTTCGCGTCTCAACCTCGACCGCATGCGCGCCAATGCCATCGAGGCGGCGGAGCAATGCGGAATCCTGAGCCTGCCCTCCGTCGAGGCCGAAATGCCGCTGCAGGCCGCTCTCGCTTCTCTGGCGCCGGAGCGGCTGCTGATCTTCTGCGACGAGGCCGCGGGGGAGGCGAGTCCCATAGCGGCACTGGCCGAGCGGGAACCGGCGCCGCTGGCGGTCCTGATCGGACCGGAGGGCGGCTTCGACGAGGCCGAGCGGCAGCTGATCAGGTCTCGGCCGAATACCCTTCCGATCTCGCTTGGCCCGCGCATCCTGCGCGCCGACACCGCGGCCGTCGCCGCGCTCGCCGTGGTCCAAGCCACTCTCGGGGACTGGTCGCGGCGCTGAGCGGAACGCCGGCGCCCCTGCGACGTTCATCAGGCGGGGCATGCGTGGCTGCCGGACAAGGGCCGACTGCGTCCCCGTGTGATGAAACCGATCGGGACGGATTGATGGCTGCGCAGCGCTTCGGAATCGAGGAAGAGTATTTTCTGGCGGATGCCGCGAGCCGTGGCGCCGTGCGCAAGGTGCCGCCCGCCTTCATCGACGATGCGCAAAAAGCCTTTCCGGATGAAGTACAGCGGGAGATGCTGCAATCGCAGATCGAAGTCGCGACCGCGATCTGCACCACGATGGCGGAAGCCCGATCGGCGCTCGCAAGGCTCCGTTCAGGGCTTGCGGATATTGCCGGACGGCACGGTCTGCTGCTGCTGGCTTCCGGCACGCATCCTAGCGCGATCTGGTCGCGGCAGCGCGTCACCGAGGCCGCTCGCTACGATCGCCTGATGCAGGAACTGCAGATGATCGGCAGCCGCAACCAGCTCTGCGGGCTGCATGTGCATGTCGAAGTGCCCGACGAGGACGAGCGTATCCGGCTGATGGCGCGGATCATGCCGTATCTGCCGCTGTTGCTGGCGCTCTCGACCTCATCCCCCTTTTGGCAGGGGCGGCGCACCGGGCTGATGGGCTATCGCCTCGCCGCCTATGCCGAGTTGCCGCGCACCGGATTGCCGGAACTCTTCGTCGAGCCGGACGAGTATCGGTCCTATATCGCCGCGCTGGTGAACTCTGGTGCGATCAAGGACGAGAGTTACATCTGGTGGGCCATGCGGCCTTCGATGCGCCATCCCACGCTGGAGCTGCGCATCGCCGACAGCTGCACCAGCCTCGATGACACGCTTGCGATCGCCGCGCTCTATCGCTGCCTCGTCCGCTATCTCCTGCGCAACCCGGCGGTGAATGCGAGGCCGGCGCCGGCGACGCGCGGCATCGCGCTGGAGAACTTCTGGCGGGCGCAGCGCTACGGCATCCATGGCGGCTTCATCGATGGCGCCGGCACCGGCATGCGCCCGGTCGCGGATATCGTGGAAGGCTGGATCGGCCGCTTGGCGGAGGATGCCTCGGCGCTCGGCTGCGAGGACGAGCTGGCGCGGTGCGGTGTCATCGCTCGCGACGGCACCAGCGCCGACCGGCAGCTAGCGACACACGAAGAGTCCCGCCAGCGCGACGGCGACCAGGCGGCGCTGGCCGCGACGGTCGATTGGATCGCCGCCGAAACCCGCCGCGTTGGGGGCGTGGAGTGCGGCGAAGAGGCAGCGCAGGGCCTGCTTCGCGCCGGCTGAACGGCTTGCCGGCAACTCCGAGGCCTGCTGCCAGCGCCGGACGGCCTTTCGCGAATGCAAGGACCGGGTCGTTGTCGAGCGTTCTGCGCTCGCCTATGTGTGTCCTCCCGCACCTGCTGCCCCCGGCTTCCGCCGGCGAGCTGCTGGTCCTTCATGTCTGTTCTGCCGGAGCACCCATGGCTCGCGACGTGTCCGATTCGACCCCGATCGGTTCGAAGGATGAACTGGTCTCCTGGATCGCAGCCGGCGAGAAACCGGAATCCGCTTTCCGGATCGGCACCGAGCACGAGAAGTTCCCGTTCTACCGCAGCGATCTCGCGCCCGTTCCCTATGAGGGGCGCGCCGGAGCCGGCGGCATCCGTGCGCTGCTGGAAGGCATGCAGCAGCGCCTCGGCTGGGAGCCGATCCTCGATGCCGGCAACATCATCGGCCTCGCCGGCCCTGATGGCGGCGGCGCGATCTCGCTGGAGCCGGGCGGCCAGTTCGAATTGTCGGGCGCACCGCTGGCCACGCTGCATGAAACGCAGAGCGAACTCGCTGCGCATATCGCCGACGTGAACGCCGTCGCTGCCCCCCATGGCATCGCCTTCACGGCGCTGGGCGCATCTCCGCTCTGGACACGTGCCGAAACGCCGATGATGCCCAAGGGCCGCTACAAGATCATGGCGAACTACATGCCGAAGGTCGGCACGCACGGCCTCGACATGATGTTCCGGACCTGCACGGTGCAGGTCAATCTCGACTTCGCCACCGAGGCCGACATGGTGCGCAAGCTCCGTGTCTCGCTCGCCCTGCAGCCGTTGGCGACGGCGCTGTTCGCTTCCTCGCCCTTCCTCGAGCGCAGGCTCAACGGCTTCCAGTCGATGCGCTCCGAGATCTGGCGAGATACCGACAATGCGCGCTCGGGCATGATCGCCTTCGCCTTCGACGAGGGCATGTCCTACGAGGGTTATGTCGACTGGGCGCTCGATGTGCCCATGTATTTCGTCAAGCGCGGCGATATCTATCATGACGTGGCCGGCGCCTCTTTCCGCGATCTGCTGGCCGGGAAGCTGCCGCAATTGCCGGGCGAGCGTGCGACCATCTCGGACTGGGCCAATCATCTCTCGACGCTGTTCCCGGAAGTCAGGCTGAAGCGCTTCCTCGAGATGCGTGGCGCCGATGCCGGCCCCGCCGACATGCTGACCGCGCTGCCGGCGTTCTGGGTGGGGCTGCTCTACGACCAATCGGCCCTCGATGCCGCCTGGGACATCGTGAAGGGCTGGAGCGCGGAAGAGCGCCAGGCGCTCCGCGATGCCGTTCCCAAGAAAGGGCTTGCCGCGACGATCGCGGGCCGCAAGCTGAGCGAGATCGCGGCCGAGGTGGTCGAACTCTCGCGCGCCGGTCTCGTCCGGCGCGCCAGCCGGAACGCTGCGGGCCAGGACGAGAGCGTCTTCCTGGCGCCTGTGCATGAGATCGTGGCGCGCCGCCAAAGTCTCGCAGAACGCCTGGAGGAGCGCTTCCGCTCTGCCTGGAACGGCAAGGTCGAGCCGGTCATGACCGAGCTGAGCCTTTATTAGCTCGACACGCAGGCTCACGCCGGAATCGTGATTTCCGGCGCATTCTGCCGCCGAAATTAACGAGTTGGCGGAAACTTCATGCATAACCTAACGGCATGAAGCAGATCGGCGCCAGCTTTGCGGGGTTCTTGAGCGACGAGCGTGGCGCCACGTCGATCGAGTACGCTTTTATCGCCAGCCTGGTTTCGATCGTCATCCTCGGTGCCGTCACGCTGATCGGCACGCGCCTCAACACACTGTTCGAGGGCGTTGTCCCCGGCCTCGGGAAATAGCCCGCCGATCGGGGCCTCGCCTTATTCCGCCGCCGTCTTGAAGCTCGCCAGATTGTCCAGGCTCTGGATGATGTGCTCGGCCAGCGCGTTCGAGAGCACCGACGGGTCAAAACGGGTGCGCAGCAACCCGATCTTGCACGAGGGCAGGGTGGCGTAACCCTCGGACGGGCCGAGGATGCGCATGCCCGGCCTGACGGCGCTTTCCGGCAGCACCGAAACCGCCAGCCCCGCCAGCACCGCAGCGCCGACAGCCGTCGAGTTCCAGCTGGCATAGAGCACGCGGAAGCGGCGTCCCTTCGACTCCAGCGCATCCACCGCGGCCTGTCGCCAGTTGCAGGTCGGCCGCCCCAGCGCCAGCGGCAACGGATCCTCCTCATGGACGCCATGGCGTGCCGAGGTGACCCAGAGCAACGGCTCGATCCGGATGATCTCGCCCTGACCGCGGCTCTCGACATGGGTGATGATGGCGAGGTCGATGTCGCCGGTCGCGATCCGCTCGGCCAGCATCGGGGTCGGCTCGCAGACGACCGTGACCTCGGCGCGCGGGTTCGAATGGGCGAAGCGGGCGAGGATCTCCGGCAGATAGCGGTCGGCATAGTCGTCGGGCACGCCGAGGCGAATGCGGCCCTTGAGGTCGGCATCGGCGAAGGAGGCGACGCATTCGAGGTTCAGCCGGACGATGCGGCGGGCATAATCGAGCAGGCGCTCGCCATCTTCCGTCAGCTTGGCGTGGCGACCGTCACGCCCGAACAGGGGGCGGCCGACACGCTCCTCGAGCCGCTTCATCTGCATCGAGACCGCCGACTGCGTCTTGAAGACGATCTCGGCGGCGCGGGTGAAGGAGCCGGTATCGGCGATGGCGACAAAGGTCTTGAGCTGATCGGCATCGAGCACATGGGCCATTGGCGATCCCCATCCACTGTTCATCAATTTCAGTGTTGCGAGACATCATAACCATTCGTTTGGCTGATGACCAGAGCCTCGATATGGTCTTCGTAATCTCCGAGTTCCCCCAGTCAATGGTGAGTCCGGACCGGGAGGAGATGCCGAACCATCCTTTCACCCGTCCGCCCCAGGAGGCCGTCATGCTGCTCATGACCATTGCCGCGAAGTCGCTCTCGTCCGTTTCGGTTGGGATCACGCGCATTGCCACGGTGGGTTTCGGCGGGATTGCCCAATTCGTTCGCGCCGTCATCCACCGTCGCGAGGTGATGCGCCTCGCCGAGCTCGACGAGCGCGGTCTCAAGGACATCGGGCTCGTGCGCTCCGATATCGCCGGTGCGCTGGCGACGCCGTGGTTCAAGGACCCGTCGGCCGTCCTCGCGGATCGTTCGCAGGCGCTGACGGACACGGCCGCGGCCCGCCGTGAGCACGCGCTTCTCCATGCGCCGGCCCACCCGAAACGGGCGGCCAACATCGATCTAGCGGTTGCACGCTGCGCCTGACCCCTTGGCGCCAGCGTCCCTGCGGGCGGGAGCTTCGTGCTTCCGCCCTTTTTTATGCCTTGGTTGACGGTTTCCTTCGCCGAATAACGTAAATTTCACCATTCTGACGGAAATCTGCCCGCGGGTGCCGCCATGCTGGCGGCCGCGTTGAACGTGGGCTGTCGGCATGAAACTGTCATTGCGCCTGAAGGACATGCGGATTCGCACGAAGATCGCGATCCCGCTCATCGCGATGGGCCTGATCGGGTTGGGCACCGCGATCTACGCCGGCAACGAATACGCCCGTATCCAGAAGACCTATTCGGACCTGATCGACCAACGCGCCACTGCGATCCTCGACTCGGCCCAGTCGACCCTGGCGACGAGCTACATCCTGCGCGATCTCTACAAGGCGATCGCCTATCCCGAATTCATGAAGCAGAACGCCACGAGCATCGAGGATGTCCGCAAGGGCTACGATCTCGCGCTGCAGCAGCTCACCAACGCCAAGATCAGCTTCCCCGAGAAGCATGCCGAGTTCGACGGGCTGGCGCGTCGGATCACCGAGCTCAAGTCCAAGATCGACGACGTGACCAAGCAGGCTTCGCGCGACGAGGACCTGCCGGCGCTCTCGGTGATGTCTGAGTTGGACCGGGCCTTCGGAACGATCATCGCCGACGCCGTGAAGCTCAACGGCGAGATCAAGGGCGATACGCTGACGGCCGCACACGTGCTCGATGCCGAGGCGCAGCAGCTCGACTGGCTGATGCTGGTGTTGACCCTCGTCGGCACCTTGCTCGGCCTTGCCGGCGCGATGCTGCTCGCCCGGCAGTCCATCACCAAGCCGCTCGACCAGCTCAAGGAGCGGATGGCGGACCTTGCGGCCGGCAACTATGCGGTCGAGATCGACGGCCAGGTGCGGCGCGACGAGCTCGGCGCGATGGCGCGGACCGTGCAGGTCTTCAAG
Source organism: Allobosea sp. RIT-PG3_2 (assembly GCF_057321085.1). Lineage (NCBI taxonomy): Bacteria > Pseudomonadati > Pseudomonadota > Alphaproteobacteria > Hyphomicrobiales > Alloboseaceae > Allobosea > Allobosea sp. RIT-PG3_2. The sequence goes on from NZ_JBXWCA010000003.1 coordinate 423,281, forward strand.
GAGAACGGCCTTGCCGTGCAGCGCCTCGAAGCCGAGACGGCGGAGAGCCGCGACGCTTCTGAGGCCGAGCGACGCATCATCGAGCAGGAGCGCGCCGCCCGCTCGCATGAGCAGGATCGCCTCGCCGCCGAGCAGCGCCAGGTGATGGAGGCCCTTGCCGAAGGGCTCGACCGGCTGTCGCGGGGCGACCTGACGTGCCGCATCGATGCCGAGCTGGCGGCGGAATACGAGAAGCTGCGCGACGACTTCAATCTCGCGGTCGGCCATCTGGCCGAGACGATCCGCACGATCCAGGCGACATCCGGCGACGTCAGCAATGCGGCGCTGGAGATCAACACCGGCGCCGACGACCTGTCCAAGCGCACCGAGGAGCAGGCCTCGTCGCTCGAGGAGACGGCTGCGACCACCGAGCAGCTCGCTGCCTCCGTCAAGGCGTCCGCCCAGTCTTCCCATCAGGCGGTAGCGCTCGCCGACGAGGCGATGGACGTTGCCCGCAAGGGCGGCGCCATCGTTCAGGATGCTGTCGACGCCATGGCGCGCATCGAGGCGGCCTCCCGCAAGATCTCCGACATCACCACGGTGATCGACGAGATCGCCTTCCAGACCAATCTTCTGGCGCTTAACGCCGCGGTCGAGGCCGCACGCGCCGGCGACGCGGGCAAGGGCTTCGCGGTCGTCGCCTCGGAGGTGCGGACGCTCGCCCAGCGCTCGGGCGAGGCTGCCAAGGACATCACCACGCTGATCACCGAATCCGGGGCGGAGGTGGCGCAGGGCGTCGGTCTCGTCCGTTCGGCGGGCGCCGCGCTGGAACGCATCGTCGATGCCTCGCGGAAGGTGTCCGCGACGGTCTCGGAGATTTCCGCCGCTGCGACGGAGCAGTCGCACGGCATCGACGAGATGAGCCAGGCCGTCGCCCATATGGACGAGATGACCCAGCAGAATGCGGCGCTGGCCGAGGAGAGCGCGGCTTCCGCGACGGCGCTCGCCAACCAGATCGAGCGCCTCAACGATCTCGTCGCCAGCTTCCGGACGCGCGATGATGTCACGGCGCTGCGCGGCATCGCAGCCACGATGGCCTCGCCGCAAGGCGATGACGGCTGGGATCAGCGCCTGCGCGCCTGAGCCCTCACTCAGCAAGCCGGGCCGGACGGAAGAGTCCGGCCGCACGCCCGGGCGACCTCAGCGGCGCCCCTGGCCGCCGCCGAGCATGGCATCCAGGATCGACTTCAGCGCGTTCTGGTGATCGTCCTGAATCTGGCGGCCGTGCTCGAACATCTGGTTGAGTGCGTCGAGACCGATCGAGCCGGGTCCGGCGGCCGAAGACGAGGGCGGCGCATCGTCCGGTTCGGGCGCGGGCGGAGCGGGCGCGCGCCGGGGCGGGGCGCTCCGTGGCGCGGGAGCCGGATCAGGCTCGGGGGCCGCACCGCCGAACATGCCGCCGAGGATCTGGCCGAACGCGCCGCCGAACGGATCGGTCGGCGTCGGCTGGGGATTGGCCTGCGGCGGGCCGGCAGCCTGGCCGAACATGCCCTTCAGGATCGCGTCGAACGGATTGACGGGCGCCTGAGGCTGCGGCGGCGGGGGCTGCATCCCCGGCATCTGGCCGCGCATCATCTCGGCGAACTGGCCGAGAATGCCGCCGAGACCTTGATTGCTGGTCGACTTGAACAGACCGCCCATCAGCATCGAGGCGATGATCGGGAGCATCTGCTTCAGGATCGCCTGGCTGACGCCGCTGGTCGCGGCCGCCTGCACGGCGATGGCCTGGCTGACCTCGGGGGAGCCGAAGAGCTGGCTCAGCACGTTGTTGCCGGCCGTCTGCGCGCCCGATGGAATGCCGCCGCCGGCCGCCTCGAAGAAGCGGGCATAGGGCGAGGCCGTCATCATCTGCGCCAGCGAGCCGAAGGCGTAGGGGTCGTGCGTCTGCCGCTGCAGCCCCATCGAGAAAGCCGGAAGCAGCGCGTCGAGCGCGGCCTGGGTCTGCTGCATGTTCAGCCCGTACTGTCGGGCGAGGTTCTGCATCGCCTGCCCGTTCTGGGCCGATTGCATGATATCGAACAGGTTCACCATCGGCGCCTCCCGGCCGGCACTAGCTCCGTGCCTCGGCCGACGATAGCAGGGTGTCGTTGGCTGGCAAATCGTGGGCGGCCCGGCGTTGTGCCGCCTCCCGTTCCAGCCGGCTGATGCCGCGATAGGCGAAGACCAGCGCCAGCACGCCGAAGGCGACCGCCCCCAGTGCCGAGCCGGCGAGCGCGCCCTTCGGCCCGGCGAGATGCGCACCGAGGATGGCGAACGGCATCGTGCCGAGCGTGGCGCGGCCCCAGCTGAACAGCGTCGACAGGAACGGCATGCCGAGATTGTTGAAGGCGGCGTTCGCGACGAAGAGCATGCCGACGAACAGCCACATCGGGCCGGCGATCAGGCAGAAGAACTCGACCAGCTCCGCCGTCAGGCCGGTGGCATGGAAGGCGGCGACGATGGTGCCGCGCAGCGCATAGAGCAGCAGCCAGGAAATCAGGACGCAGGCCCCCGCGAAGATCGCGGAATCGGTCAGGCCGCGCCGCATGCGGTCGAAGCGCCCGGCCCCCCAGTTCTGACCGAGGATCGGCCCGACTGCCCCGGACAGCGCAAACAGCACGCCGAAGGCGACCGGCACCAGCCGGTCCATGATGGCCAGCGCCGCAACCGCCGCATCGCCGAAGCGGGCGACCACGCCGGCGAAGACGGCATTCGCGATCGGGTTGGAGAGATTGGTCAGGATCGCCGGTCCCGCGATGGCGAAGGTCCGGGCGCTGTCCTGCCGCACGAAGCTCAACTTGGGCCGCGCCATCATGCCGTGGACGATCACGGTGCCGTGGAAGCCGATGGCGACGATGATGATCCGGGCCAGCACGATCGCGATCGCGGCGCCGTCCGGTCCCAGACCGAATCCGAAGATCAGCAGCGGGTCTAGCCCCGCAGTGGCGATGCCACCGCCGAGCGTCACGAACATCGCGCGCCTTGCATCGCCGATGGCGCGCAGGATGCCGGAAAAGCCCATGCCTACGGCCATCAAGATGTTCGAGGGCAGCACGATGTGCAGGAAGGAGAGGGCGATCGCATGCGACTGGTCGCGTGCGCCGAGCAGGGTGAGCAGGCGCGGCAATAGCGGCAGGGCGATCAGCGACAGCACGAGGGCGACGAGCGCCGCCAGCACCATGGTCGAGGACGCGATGCGCCGCGCGGCCTGCCGATCGCCGGCGCCGATGCTGCGGGAAGTCAGGGCGGTGATGGCGATCATCAGCCCGACATTCACCGATACCATCAGATAGAGCACGATGGTGGCAAAGCCGACGCCGGCGGTCGCCTCCGGCCGCCCGAGCCAGGAGACGTAGAGTAGCGACAGGAGGTCGACGACGAAGACGGCCATCAGGCCGATCGAGCCCGTCGCGGTCATCACCGCGACATGGCGCATCAGCGGGCCCTCGACGAAGACGGCCCGAGCCGGCCGGACAGAGGCGTTCGTCACAGTTCGGGCTCTCCGACGCCGCCGACCGAGACCTCGGCCCCGCCATCGGCGATGACCTGCTCGGTCTCGGCATTGAGGGCCTTGGACTTGCCCTTCGGCTTCACGATCGGTTCCGGCGTGACGCGCGGCACGCGGTTCAGCGCGGCGGCGATCCCTTCGCTGAACTGGATCTCCATGCGCTGGGCGTCGCGATCGCGGACATGGTCGATCACGAAATCGGCCTCGTCGTGGCTCAGGCCGAGAGCTTCCAGCGTCACGCGCCCGAAACCGAGCGCCGATTCGAAAGTCTCGCGCATCTGGTAGTCGACATTGGCCTTCATCAGCTCGATGGCGTGGATCCTGTCGAAGGCCCGGACATGGACGCGGACATTGGGAAACTCGGCCTTGATCATCTCCACGATCCGGAGGGCCGCGTCCTTGTCGTCTACGCAGACGCAGACCACCTTCGCCCGGCCGGCCCCGGCGGCGCGCAGCACGTCGAGGCGCGTCCCGTCGCCGTAATAGACCTTGAAGCCGAACCGGGCCGCGGCCCGGATCTGCTCGACGTCGGAGTCGATCACCGTGATGTTGATGTGCTGCAGCAGCAGCGCCTGCGTCACCACCTGTCCGAAGCGGCCGAAGCCGACCACCATCACCTGGCTGTCGCTGGTCCCTTCATAATCCTCCTCCATCGTCTCCGGTGTGATGCGCGCCAGCAGCACGGCGTCGATCAGCTTGGCGACGACCGGGCCGAGCAGCATGCTGATGGCAGCCAGAGCGGTGGCCATCGCCGCCTGTTGCGGGTTCAGCAACCCCTGGGCCAGGCCGAGCGGCACAAGCACGAAGGCGAATTCGCCGGCCGGGGAGAGCAGCGCGCCGGCCCGGATCGCCTCGAGCCAGCTCGAACAGGAGATCCTCAGGATCGAGGTGACGACGACGATCTTGAACAGCACGAGCAGCGGCGCCGCCACGGCCAGCAGCATCCAGTTGGCGGCCACCAGCCGGAGATCGAGCGACATGCCGACCGCCATGAAGAACAGCCCGAGCAGCACGCCGCGGAACGGCTCGATGTCTGCCTCCAGCTCATGCCGGAAATGCGAATCGGCCAGCATCACGCCGGCAAGGAAGGCGCCCATCGCCATCGACAGCCCGACATGTTCCATCAGCAGCGCCGCGCCGAGCACGATCAGCAGGGCGGCTGCCGTCATCACATCCTTGGCGCCGGTATTGGCCAGGATGCGGAAGAACGGGTTCATGACGTAGCGCCCGGCCAGCACGATCAGCACCAGGGCGAAGAGCGCGATGCCGAGGCTGGCGAGCGCCCGCATCGGGCTGCCGGCCTCGGCTCCGCCGGTGGTGGCGAGCAGCGGTAGCAAGGCAAGCGCCGGAGCGATCGCCATGTCCTGGAACAGCAGGATCGAGAAGGTCCGCCGGCCGTAAGGCTCGCTGGCGTCGCCCCGTTCCTGGAGCTGCTGCAGCGCGATCGAGGTGGCCGACAGTGCCAGCGCCACGCCCACCGCGACCGCGCCCGCCGCGGAAAGGCCGAACCACCAGCCGAAAAGCCCGATGCCGGCGGCGCTGAGCGCCATCTGCGCCAGGCCCGTGCCGAGAATGTCCTTGCGCATCGAATAGAGCCGCGCCGGCTGCAGTTCGAGCCCGACGAGGAAGAGCAGCAGCACCACGCCGATCTCGGCCGTGCTGCGGATCGCGTCGGGGTCCTTGATGACGCCGAGGATCGACGGGCCGATGACGATGCCGGCGGCGAGATAGCCGAGAACGGCCGATTGCCCGAGCTTGCGGAAGAGCGGGACGGCGATCACCGCCGCGGCGCAGAAGGTCAGGATCGGCGGCAGGTAGCTGACATGCGAGGCGGCGTCGGCCATGCGGAACTCGTGATCGGGAGCGGGCGTGCGGTGGTTTGGATTGCGGTCGTGCGGTGCGACCGGCCATGACCTATCTAGGCTCTGGGCGGCGATCCTGCGAGGGGCAATCGGCGCGAAGCCGCAGGCCGCGCGGTTTCGCTTCCTTGACATCGCACCGATCCCGCCGAAAGAAGACCTTGGACCGATTGGAGTTTGCCCCGCGCGTGACCAAGCCGCCGCTCGACATTCTGCTCTGCGCCCCGCGCGGCTTCTGCGCCGGGGTCGTGCGCGCCATCGACGCGGTCGAGAAGGCGCTCAACCTGCATGGCGCGCCGGTCTATGTCCGCCACGAGATCGTCCATAACAAATACGTCGTCGAATCCCTGAAGCGGAAAGGCGCGGTCTTCGTCGCCGAATTGTCGGAGGTGCCGGACGCGACCCGGCCGGTGATCTTCTCCGCCCACGGTGTCGCCAAGGCGGTTCCGGCCGAGGCGAAGTCCCGCCATCTCTTTGCCATCGACGCGACCTGCCCGCTGGTGACGAAGGTCCATCGCGAGGCGGAGGTCCATCACAAGCGCGGGCGCCATATCCTGCTCGTCGGCCATGCCGGCCACCCCGAGGTCATCGGCACGATGGGCCAGCTCCCCGTGGGCGCCATCACGCTGATCGAGACGCTGGACGACGTTGCGACGCTGAGCCCCCCGGCCGGCCAGCCGCTCGCCTATGTCACCCAGACCACGCTTTCGGTCGACGATACCCGCGAGATCGTCGAGGCGCTTCAGGCCCGTTTCCCGGACCTGATCGCCCCGCACAAGGAAGACATCTGCTACGCCACGACGAATCGCCAGGAAGCGGTGAAGCGCGTCGCCCCGCAGGTCGAGGGGCTGATCGTCGTCGGCTCGCCCAACTCCTCGAACTCGCAGCGCCTGCGCGAGGTCGCCGAGCGCGCCGGTTGCCCGGTCGCGCGGCTCGTCCTGCGCACCGACGAGATCGACTGGTCGGTCTTCGGCAACATCCGCAGCCTCGGCATCACCGCGGGCGCCAGCGCGCCCGAAGTGCTGGTCGAGGAGATCATCGACGCCTTCGCCGAGCGCTACGAGGTCCGCGTCGAGACCGTCTCGACCGCCGACGAGAACGTCTTCTTCCCGCTGCCGCGCGAATTGCGCGGCGAGGCGGCGCCAGCCGCGGCCGAATAATTCCAGCAGAAGCATTTTCGAGCGAAGCGGGCATCGGTTCGCGTGAAGAAAATGCGACAGACCAAAGTAAGAGAGCCCGATCTTGGCCGTCTATACCGAAGTGCCCGATGACGAGATGGCCGCCTTCGTGGCGCGCTACGGCATTGGCGAACTGCTTTCCGCCAAGGGCATCGCCGAAGGCGTGGAGAATTCGAACTATCTGATCCACACCACGCAGGGCACCTACATCCTCACCCTCTACGAGAAGCGGGTGAATCCGGACGATCTGCCGTTCTTTCTCGGCCTGATGCAGCATCTTGCCGGTCGCGGCCTGATCTGCCCCCAGCCGGTCGAGGACAGCCGCGGCGAGATGCTCGGCCGCCTGGCAGGGCGCCCGGCAGCGATCGTCACCTTCCTCGACGGGCTTTCGGTCCGCCGCCCCACAGCCGCCCATTGTCAGGAACTCGGCCGTGGCCTCGCTTTGATGCACGAGGCCGGCGCGGATTTCACGATGGAGCGGGTCAATGCGCTCTCCGTGCCGGGTTGGCGGCCGCTGGCGCATCAGGCCGGCCCCGATGCCGACAAGGTCTCCCCGGGCCTCGCCCGCCGGATCACGGCCGAGATCGCCGTGCATGAGGCGAGCTGGCCCAAGGATCTGCCGCGCGGCGTGATCCATGCCGATCTCTTCCCCAACAACGTCTTCTTCATCGGCAGCCGCCTGTCCGGGCTGATCGACTTCTACTTCGCCTGCACCGACGCCTATGCCTACGACCTCGCGATCTGCCTGAACTCCTGGTGCTTCGAGGCCGATGGCTCGTTCAACCTGACCAAGGGCCAGGCCCTGCTCGCCGGCTACGAATCCGTCCGCCCGCTGAACGAGGCGGAGATCGCGGCGCTGCCGCAGCTCTGCCGCGGCTCGGCCCTGCGCTTCCTGCTGACGCGGCTGGTCGACTGGCTGAACGTGCCGGCCGGCGCCCTGGTCAAGCCGCATGATCCGCTCGAATACGACCGCAAGCTCGCCTTCCACCAGCGCGTGCTCGATGCCCGCGAATATGGGCTGAAGCGATGAGCGATACGGTCGAGGTCTGGACGGACGGTGCCTGCTCCGGCAATCCCGGGCCCGGCGCGCTTGGGGCTTGCCCCATTCGCGCCACCAAAAATCGCCGGGACCTGCCATGAGCGATACGGTCGAAGTCTGGACGGACGGTGCCTGCTCCGGCAATCCCGGTCCCGGCGGCTGGGGGGCGATCCTCAACTATAACGGCGTCGAGAAGGAGCTTTCTGGCGGCGAGGAAATGACGACCAACAACCGCATGGAGCTGATGGCGGCGATCGCGGCGCTGGAGGCGCTGAAGCGGCCCTGCACGGTCGCGCTCCACACCGACAGCCAGTATCTGCGCCAGGGCATCACCGGCTGGATCCATGGCTGGAAGAAGAACGGCTGGAAGACCGCCGACAGGAAGCCGGTCAAGAATGTCGAACTCTGGCAGCGCCTCGAAACGGCGCTGGGGCGCCACAAGATCGAGTGGAAATGGGTCAAGGGCCATGCCGGAGACGAGATGAACGAGCGCGCCGACGCGTTGGCGCGCGCCGGCATGGCGCCGTTCAAGCCGGGGCGGTAGAGCCTCCTGATTTCTGACGGAAGCAGAACGTCATCCCGGACAAGCTGCGCAGCAGCGCCGATCCCGGATCCATCGTAGAGTTCCGGAGCCCTCCGATGGATCCCGCTCAAGGCCGGGATGGCGCCGTGGTTCCGAGAAAACGTAGCGTGCGCTGGTCTGGATCGCCACACGTCATCGGACGCGCCAACGGCCGCGTCGTAGCTTTCGACAGGTCATCAGTAGGGAGCGCCTGTCGGGCACTCCCTGCTGATCGAAGCCTTTCGACGTCGCGGTGTTAGCCGGCCGGCTTTACGCGGCCTGCGAACTCATCCTCGGCGTTACGTTCTGGTTCATGCGGAACAGGTTCGAAGGGTCGTAGCGCTGTTTCAGCGTGGCAAGGCGATGATAGCTGCCGCCATAGGCCTCCTGAACGCGATCCATCTCGTCGGCCGGCATGAAGTTGATATAGGCAGTCCCGGCGGAAAGCGGTCTTGTCGCGTCGAAGAGCTCTCGCGCCCAGCCGATGCAGGCCTGATCCATGGCCGGTTCGCGCCACCGCGCATGAACGTTCATGACGAAATGGGAACTGCGTTGCGGAAACGCCGTGGCATCGGCGGCGACACGGCCAGCTGCGCCCCCGACATGAGCGATGAAGATCTCGCATTCCGGGCTCGGAAGATGGCTCGCCGCGCCGATCAGCAGACGGATCGTCGTGTCCGACAGCTCGGCGAAGTCGTGGCTCTTCCAGTAGTTGCGGGCGCCGGGTGCGAGCAGGGGGTCGAAAGCCTGTTGCCATGCCGTGAACGGCGTGGCTCCCACCACATCGGCGATCGGCGTGCCGATCGAGCGCAGCCTGGCGGTCGCCTTGTTGCCTTCGGCGATGTCGCCGCAATAGCACATGGCAAGGATGAGCACTTCCTTGCCGTGCCACTCCGCCGGGAGGAACGGCAGGGGCGGTGCCTGCCGCATCACGGCCCAGCACGTCAGCTCGTCCGGTGCGAGTTCGAGCGCCTGCCGGTATTCCCTCAGAACCGTCTCGGCTTCGCTGAAGGGGTGGACGACGAGGCCCGACAACACTTGCGGGCCGAATTTGTGAAGGCGGAACTCAAACGCGGTCACCACTCCGAAATTGCCGCCGCCGCCACGCAACGCCCAGAACAGGTCTGGATCCTGCGCTTCGCTGACTCGCCGGAGCTCGCCATCGGCTGTGACCACCTCGACCGACACCAGGCTATCCAGCGTCAGGCCGAACTTGCGTGTGATCCAGCCGAAGCCGCCGCCCAGCGTCAGCCCGGCGATGCCGGTCGTCGAATTGATGCCCGTCGGCACGATGAACCCGGCCGCCTGGGTTTCCCTGTCGACATCGGCGAGAAGCGCCCCCGGCTCGACCCATGCACGCTCTGACGCCGCATCGACGCGGACCGACTTCATCTGCGACAGGTCGATCATCAGACCGCCGTCGCAGACGGCGTTTCCGGCAATGCCATGTCCGCCGCCCCGCACCGAGACGAGCAGCCCGTTGTCGCGTGCGAAGCGGACCGCGCTGACGACATCGGCCGCGGCCATGCAGCGTATGATCAGGCCGGGCCGGCGATCGACCATCCCATTCCAGATCGCGCGTGCCTCGTCATAGGCTGCGTCACTTGCGTCGAGGATGCTGCCGCGGAGTTGGGAGGCCAGCATTTCGATGGCCGAGGCACTGATGGCCTTCTTGCCGGCCGCCAGTGTCGTAAGGCTATGAGCAGTCATGATAGCGCCTCCCGAATGAGTTTTTGTGGTTCGGCCCGATGGCCGCCGGCACTGTGCGCCCATTGGTGGTTCCGCTCCGTGATGCAGATCACACGGGAAGTGCACACCGGGAAACGCCGAAAACCCCTCTCCTATGCGGGAGAGGGGCTGCCATGGTTCCAGCGCTTGCTTTTCGGATGCCCGGCTTGATCCGGGGATGAAGGCTGGAGGGGGAGGCGCCCGCCTCAGCGCCAGCCGAGGCCGGGTGCGACGTGCTTCAGGATCGCCTCGAGCACATGGGCGTTATAGTTGACGCCGAGCTGGTTCGGCACGGTCAGCAAGAGCGTATCGGCCTCGGCGATCGCCTCGTCCTTGGCCAGCTCCTTGATCAGCTTGTCCGGTTCGGCGGCGTAGCTGCGCCCGAAGATGGCGCGGGTGTTCTCGTCGATGAAGCCGACCTGATCGTCGCTCTGGTCTCCGCTGCCGAAATAGGCGCGGTCGCGGTCGTCCACCAGCGCGAAGATGCTGCGGCTGACCGAGACGCGCGGCTGGCGCGCATGCCCCGTCTCCTTCCACGCTTCGCGATAGGCGCGGATCTGCTTCGCCTGCTGGATGTGGAAGGGCTCTCCCGTCTCGTCGTCCTTGAGCGTCGAGCTCTGCAGGTTCATGCCGAGCTTGGCGGCCCAGACGGCAGTCGCGTTGGAACCGGCGCCCCACCAGATGCGCTCGCGCAGGCCTTCGGAGTGAGGTTCGAGCCGCAGCAACCCCGGCGGGTTGGGAAACATCGGGCGCGGATTGGGCTGGGCGAAGCCCTGGCCACGCAGCACGTCGAGGAACACCTCCGCATGGCGCCGGCCCATATCGGCGTCGCTCTGGTCTTCAGCAGGCTCGTAGCCGAAATGGCGCCAGCCATCGATGACCTGCTCGGGCGAGCCGCGGCTGAGGCCGAGCTGGAGGCGTCCGCCGGCGATCAGGTCTGCCGCGCCGGCATCCTCCGCCATGTAGAGCGGGTTCTCGTAGCGCATGTCGATCACGGCGGTGCCGATCTCGATCCGCTTCGTCTTCGCGCCGATGGCGGCCAGCAGTGGGAAGGGCGAGGCCAGTTGCCGCGCGAAATGGTGGACGCGGACATAAGCGCCGTCAGCGCCGAGTTCCTCGGCGGCGACGGCAAGATCGATCGACTGCAATAGGGCATCGCCGGCCGAGCGCGTGCCGGATTGTGGCGAGGGCGACCAATGGCCGAACGAAAGAAAGCCGATCTTCTTCATGATTCCAAACCTGCCGGCCACCGCGAGGGCGATCACTCCCCCCGATATAGTGCGGTTCGCGGCAAGGCGCGCGTGCGCTCCTGCACGCTCGCGTCTGCACCGGTGCCATCAGGACGTCATGCTCGGGCTCGACCCGAGCATCTCCTGAAGGAAAGGCGCCTCTTTCGGCATGAGATTCCCGGGCCAGCCCGGGAACGACGCCTTGCCGCTCAAGCCAAGGGCTGGCGATAGACGATGAAGCCCGATTTGTCGGCGACCTTGTTGTAGAGCTCCTGCGCCTGCAGGTTGGCCTCATGCGTCTGCCAGTAGACGCGGAAGCAGTTCTTCTCGCGCGCCATCTCGTTCACGGCTTCGATCAGCTTGCGCCCGACGCCGGTGCCGCGGGCTTCCGGCACGGTGAACAAATCCTGCAGGTAGCAGATGTTGCGCTCGCTCCAGGTCGAGCGGTGGATCACCCAGTTGGTCATGCCGAGCGCCTCGTCGCCGCGCATGGCGATGAAACCGCCCATGGGCTCCTGGCCGCCGGTCAGCCGGTCGAAGGTGACGGCGTCGAGTTCGGCCGGCAGCGTCGCCTTGTAGAAGGTCAGGTATCCCCGCCAGAGCGGCGTCCAGAAGGCGCGGTCGGCAGCGGTCAGCGGGCGAATGACGATGTCGGACATGCGGGTCTCTCCTCCGGCGCAGACGCTATCCGGCAGTCCGGCACTTGTCTCATGACAAGCCGAGATCGGATCGATCAAGCGGAGTAGAAAGGAATGGAGGCGGTCGGCCCTTAGGCGACATTAAAGCGCGAGACGATCTTAGCAATTGCGGGGTTCGTGAACTCCCCCACTGGATCATCACTTTGGTCTGTCGTCCTATGGTACTCACCGGCGTCGAACGCCGTGAAGACATCCCATAGAATTGGCGGAGTTATTCGTTCTGTCAGATACGCACTTTCGTATTCCCACAAGAGATTAGCCACTGCGTCAGCTTCCTCGAAAGGTATACGTCCATCATGATATGCGATTGCAATGAACCTGCACACGGCTTCGATCAATTCGATATCTCGGCTTGTCTCGTCCCCCACCCACCGTCTGAATTTTGCCGCCTTTCGAGCGGCTATCTTCTGCTCACTGAATGATGAGCCGAGGCCCACGTTACGGGCTCTCATGCCAGTTCGACCAATTTGACCATTGATGCGCGTTCGCTCATGCTGCCAAAAATGGGCCATCTCTCTAACGACACGCTGGATGTGGTCGGATGAGAATGCCATTGCACCAACTGCCTACCGTTAAAATCAATGGAGACGATGACAGGGGGTGGCACTAGTCAAGTCCGCTTCCGACCCATTCCTGACATTCGCCGTGTTGAACGCTTCAGCGCCGGGAGCCTCAACAAAAAAGCCCGCGCGAATCAATCGCGCGGGCTCTGTGATCGATAACCCGGAAAACCTCAGAGCTGGCCGAGCATCGTCTCGGCGCCGGAGGTGTCGGCCTTGCCCGGTGCTTCCTCGACATTGAGGGACTTCACAACGCCGTCCTCGATCAGCATCGAGTAGCGCTGGGAGCGCGTGCCCATGCCGAAGCCCGAGCCGTCCATCGACAGGCCGATCTCCTTGGCGAAGTCGGCATTGCCGTCAGACAGGAACTCGATGACGCCGGCGCCGCCGCTGGCCTTCGACCAGGCATCCAGCACGAACACGTCGTTGGTGGAGGTCACCAGGATGGCATCGACGCCCTTGGCCTTGATCTCGTCGGCCTTGGCCAGATAGCCGGGCAGATGGTTCTTGTGGCAGGTCGGGGTGAAGGCGCCGGGCACGGCGAAGAGCACGACCTTGCGGCCTTTGAATAGGTCGTCGGTCGTCTTGGCCGCCGGCCCATCGGCGGTCATGACGCGAAACGTCGCCTGCGGAAGCTTGTCACCCACCTTGATCGTCATTGCGGCTGTTCTCCGTGAAGCCTGCGGCCGGGGCCGCTCGCCCCCGGATTAGGGCCTGCTGGCGGGGATGTCGAGTTCGAGCCGTGTCTCGACGGGCTTGGGCATTCCGCGGATGGTGAAGATGAGGGGGACCGGGCCGGCGGCGCTCTTCGGCCGTTCGTTGATCCGGATCTGGGCGACGACCGTCCCGTCGGGCTGCGGCGCCAGCCGGGATTTGCCGAAGGACCACATCCCCGGGCCTTCGGCGAAGATGTCCTGCACCTTGCCATCGGGCGGCGGCTGCAGGACGAGCCGCAACCCTGGATCGACCACGGTGTCGTCGAGCTTCGCCTCGATGATGGAGGTCTTCTCCTTGTGCGTTCCCGGCTTCACGGGGACTGGAACGCGCGCCTCGAAGCTCTCCAGCCGTGGCGACGTCACGGTGGTGACGCCGGGCTCGAGCCAGAGGCTCGCCTCGCCCTTGGCGGGAATGCAGATCTTCTCGCAGACCGCATAGTCGAGCTTGAGCACGACCATGACCGGCCGCGACGGATCGACCGGCTGCACCGAGATCGGGATCACGACCTCGCCGACATAGCCCACGGAATAGCCGGCCGAATCCTGGAACCGCTCCGGAACCGGCCAGCGCACGTCGAGCCCGCCGATATTGATCGAGCCCGACCAGTCGAAGCTTGGCGGGACGCCGAATTCACCCGGGCTGCGCCAGTAGGTCTTGAAGCCCGGCGACATCACGATCTCGACGCCGACGCGCTGCTTTCCGGTCGGGGTCGTGGGGCCGGCGATCAGCCGCAGCTTAGAATGCTCGCTCGTCGACCAGGGCGACGTCGCGGCTTCGGTCGCTGCCTCCTGCGCATGCGCGACGGCGCTCAGCACGAAAGGCGCCATGGCCAGCAGGGAAAAAACTCGGTTCACCGACCCTGCCTTATCCATTGCGAAACCGAAAAGCGAACAAATCCTGCATCTCCCTGCGAAGCCAGCGCCGCCGCGACCGTGCAGTTTCTTGCATAAATGGGGCACAATCGCGTTGCCGGCCGTGTCGGTACGCGCATTCAGCCGTGCCGCACGCGAACGTGATCCATGGCGGTGGCCAGGCCAGGGTCACGCGATCTTGGCAGGCCTGTTCGCATCCAACCCTTGCCGAGACTCCCCGACAACCTCTAGCATGGGTGGATGAAGATCGGCTCACAACCACGCGTCGGCGGCCGCAGCTATCTCGACGGGCAATGCCTGATCGCGATGCCGGGCATGGCCGATACGCGCTTCAGCCGCAGCGTCGTCTATGTCTGTGCCCATTCGGAAGATGGCGCGATGGGCATCATCGTCAACAAGCCGGCAGCCGATACGAGATTCCCGGACCTCCTCGTCCAGCTCGACGTCATCCCGTCGGAAGAGATCATCCGCCTGCCGAGCCGCGCCGAGAAGATGCAGGTGCTACGCGGCGGGCCGGTCGAGACCAAGCGCGGCTTCGTGCTCCATACCGCCGATTTCTTCCTCGAATCGGCGACGCTGCCGATCGACGACGGCATCTGCCTGACGGCGACGCTCGACATCCTCCGCGCCATCGCCGTCGGCAGCGGGCCGGAAAACGCCGTCCTCGCTCTGGGCTATGCCGGCTGGGCTGCGGGCCAGCTCGAAGCCGAGATCCAGTCCAATGGCTGGCTGCACTGCGCCGCCGACCCCGAATTGCTGTTCGACGAGGGCGTCGATACCAAATACCAGCGGGCGCTGAACAAGATCGGCATCGACCCGGCCTTCCTCTCGCGCGAAGCCGGCCACGCCTGAAACCGCCGCTCCGGCATTCTCGGCCCTGACCCGAGCATCTTTTCAACCCGAGTCATCCAGGGCGTGCCGATTTGGTGCGGAATCACGCCGTCATCCCGGGCTTGACCCGGGATTCATGCCGGGACGTTGCCGACGAAGGCTCGGGCATGGATCCCGGATCTCCGCTTCGCTACGTCCGGGATGACCCGCGTTTGACGAAAACGCGGCATGCTCTTGTCCTGCGATCCCCGGGTCTGCGCTTCGCTTCGCGCGAGCATGACGCAGTGAGTTACGCCGCTTCCGTCGCCGCCGCCGTTGCGCCCATCAGGCGGCGCGCTTCGGCCGCCGTCATCGGCTGTCCGAAGATGTAGCCCTGCGCGTATTGGCAGCCGAGCTGGTAGAGCTCGATCGCATCCGACTCGCTTTCCGCGCCTTCCGCGACCACATCCATGCCGAGATCGGAGGCGAGTTGCACGATCGAGCGCAGGATCACCGGCGGGCGGCCATTGCCCATCTGCCGCACGAAGCTCTGGTCGATTTTGATCGTGTCGAAGGGGAAGCGCTGCAGATAGGACAGCGACGAGTAGCCCGTGCCGAAATCGTCGAGCGACAATCCGGCGCCGAGGTCGCGGATGCGTTGCAGCATCTGCGCGGCATATTCCGGGTTCTCCATCACGAGGCTCTCGGTGATTTCGAGCTTCAGCGTGCCGGGCAGCACGCGCCGGCGCCCGAGCACGGTCTTCACGTCATGCAGCAGGTCGTGGCGCAGCAGTTGCCGGCTGGAGACGTTGACGCTGGCGAAGATCGGCGGGTCGACTTCGAGTGCAGCCTGCCAGGCTTCGAGCTCGCGCGCCGTCTTGTCCATCACATAGACGCCGAGATCGACGATCAGCCCGGTCTCCTCGGCGATGGCGAGGAAGTCCTGCGGCATCAGCCGGCCCTCGCGCGGATGGTCCCAGCGCACCAGCGCCTCGAAGCCCGCGATCGTGCGGTCCTCCAACCGGACGATCGGCTGGTACATGACCTGGATCTCGCTGCGCTCGATCGCCCGGCGCAGGTCGCTTTCGAGCGCGAGCCGGTCGTTGCGGTCGGTCCGCATCGCCGGCACGAAGACCTCGATCTTATTGCCGCCCTGGCGCTTGGCATGGGCCATGGCGAGCTCGGCGTTCTTGAGCGCGTCGTCCTTGCGCGCGGCCGAAGAGGGATCGAACAAGGCGAGCCCGATCGAGGGCGTCAGCACGATCTCGCGCTCGGCATAGGTGATCGGCGTCGAGACGGCGCGGCGCACGAGCTCGGCCAGCGCCAGGATGCGCTCCGGGTCGCGCTCCGAGACGAGGATCATCGCGAAGGTGTCGCCGCCGATCCGGGCGAGCGTGTCCTGCGCCCTCAGCAGCCGTCCGAGTCGGCGGGCCAGCGTCAGCAGGATCGAGTCGCCGGCCGAGAAGCCGACCGATTCGTTGACCTGCTTGAAGCGGTCCACGTCGATCACGAGCACGGTCGGGCGGATGTTGTCGTCGGCACGGGTGAAGCCGAAGATCGCGCCGAGCCGGTCCTGGAACAGCTTGCGGTTGGGCAAGCCGGTCAGGTTGTCGTGGACGGCGTCGTGCAGCAGCCGCTCCTGCGCGGTGCGCTGCTCGGTGACGTCCGAGAGCGTGCCAATGACGCGGATGACCTCGCCGTCCGAGCCGAGGACCGGCCGCGCCTTGACGTTGAACCAGTGATAGGCGCCGCTTGCGGCGCGCAGGCGCAGGTCGAGATTGAGCTTGCCGCGCCGCTGCTCCAGCACCGCATCGAGCGTGACGCGGTAGCGATCGCGGTCGGCGACGTGCATGTGCTCCAGCCAGCGTGCCGCCGAGCCCTCGAGCGAGCCTTTGGGCAGCCCGAGCAGCGCCTCGATCTGCGGCGAGACGAAGACCTTGTCGGAACTGACGTCCCAGTCGAAGACGAGGTCGCCCGAACCCGAGAGGGCGAGCGCCCGCCGTTCGGTATCCGAGACCAGGCCTTGCGAGATCGCGCCGCCGGCGAAGGCGTGCTGGATCACGGTGAAGCCGATCAGCAGCACGATCAGCACGAGGCCGCCCAACAAGGCAGGCGCGACCAGATCGCGTTGGAATTGCCCGGTGACGGTGAAGCTCGCCGCCGTGACCCAGACCGCGAGCAGGAACCAGGTCGGGATCAGCATCACCGCGCGCTCATAGCCATGCGTCGCCAGATGCACGACGAGCACAAAGCCGACAGCCGCGACGGCGGCGATCGAGATGCGCGCGATGCCCGAGGCCATCGGCGCGTCGAAGACGGCAAGACCGATCAACCCGGCGAGCCCGAGGATCCAGATCGCCGTGACATGGCCGTAGCGCACATGCCAGCGCGACAGGTTGAGATAGGCGAAGAGGAAGACGAGCAGCGTCGCCGCCAGCACCACCTCGGCGCCGGCACGGTAGATGCGCTCGATCGCAGGCGTGAGCGGGAAGAGACGCTGGAAGAAGCCGAAGTCGAGGCCTGCATAGGCAAGGACCGCCCAGGCGAGCGCCGCGGCGGCCGGGAAGATCACCGCGCCCTTGACCACGAAGATGATGGTCAGGAACAGCGCCAACAGGCCGGCGATGCCGATGATGATGCCCTTGTAGAGGGTCAGCCCGTTGGTCTTCTGCCGGTAGGCTTCCGACTCGTAGAGATAGAGCTGCGGCAGGTTGGGCGACTTCAATTCGGCGACGAAGGTCACGGTCGTGCCGGGGTCGAGCGTGATCAGGAAGACGTCGGCGTCGGGGCTGGCCTCGCGATCGGGTGCGAGGCCCTGGCTCGCGGTCACCGCCTCGATGCGCTTGTCGCCGAGATCGGGCCAGACCACGCCGGAGCCGATCAGGCGGTGGAACGGCGCGACCAGCAGCCGGTCGATCTGCTCGTCGGAATCATTGGTGAGCGCGAAGACGATCCAGTCCGGCCGCGCGCCGGATTCGCGCGCCCTGACCGCGATGCGGCGGACGATGCCGTCCGGCCCCGGCGCGGTCGAGATCTGGATGACGTCGCCGTCGGATTTGTTGCGCTCGACGACATTTGTGAGGTCGATCACCGGCACGTCGACCGGCACGCGCACCGCTTCGACGGCGCTTGCCGGCGTCGCGGCCGCAAAAACAAACCACAGGGCAAGGCCGGCGACGGCGAGGCCGATCCGGAGGATGCGCTCGGAAATGGACAAGCTGTGCTCGGCTATCAGGCGGGAAACGATCATTCGAGTTTGAACGAAAATCCCTATTGGTCGCTCATGGCAAGGGCAAGGCAGAGCGCGGCTGTGGTCAACCGCTGCCGTCACGGCTTCTCTCCGGTCAGCGCATCGTTCGAGAGCACGGCATAGAGCAGGTGATCGGCCCAGGCGCCGTTGATCTTCAGATAGGCGCGCGCCAGCCCTTCGTGCCGGAAGCCGACCCGCTCCAGCAGGCGCCGCGAGGGCTCATTGTTCGACAGGCAGGCGGCCTCGACCCGGTGGAGCGCAAGTTCGGAGAAGGCGAAGCGTACGGCGCCGCGCACCGCTTCCGTCATATGGCCCCTGCCGGCATGGCGCTTGCCCATCCAGTAGCCGAGCGTGCAGGCCTGTGCGACTCCGCGCCGGATCAGGCCGAGCGTCAGCCCCCCGAGCAGCGCTTCCGAATGGGCCTCGAAGATGAACAGCGAATAGGCCTCGTCGCTGGCGATCTCGCGCGATGCGCGCTTGGCCCGCAGCCGGAACGAAGCGCGGGTCAGGTCGTCCTCGTTCCAGGTCGGCTCCCAGGGCGTCAGGAACTCGCGGCTTTCGATGCGCAGCACGGCCCAGGCCGAGTAGTCGCTGGCCTGCGGCGCCCGCAGGAAGAGGTTCTGCGTCCGGATCAGCGGGCGGTTTGGCGGCTCGCTCGGGAAACGGAAGAGCGCCATCGCCGTTCAGTCCGCCGCCCGGGCCGCCTGGCGCAGGCGCTTGGCGGCGGGAACGTCCTGGATCGGGCCGATCGCGGCGATGGTCGGTTGGTGGCCGAGCAGCGAGCGGCCGGCGGCGCGCACGTCCTCCAGCGTCACCGCGTCGAGCCGGGCGGCCAGCTCCTCGCGCGGGATCGCCCGGCCGAAGATCAGCACCTGCCGCGCCATCTGCTCCAGCTTGCCGCCGGGGCTCTCAAGTGAAGCCAACAACCCCACCTTCATCTGGGCACGGGCTCGCGCCACCTCGACCTCGCTGACATCCTCGGCAGCCTGGCGCAGGCAGCCGAATGCGACCTCGATCAGCTCGTTGGCATCTTCCGGTGCGGTGCCGGCGCCGATGCCGAAGACGCCGCAATCGGAGAAGGGCCAGTGGAAGGCGTCGATCGCATAGGCCAGGCCACGCTGTTCGCGCACCTCCTGGAACAGCCGCGATGAGAGCCCGCCGCCGAGCACGGAGGCGAAGATCTGCAGCGGATAATGGGCTCCGCCGGTGAAGGGCAGGCCGGGCAGGCCAAGCACGAGATGCACCTGCTCCTCGTCGCTGCCGATCCGGGCTTCACCGCCGCGATACTCGCCGGCTTCCCGCTCTGGTATTTCGTCCGGCCTGGCCGGCAGTTTCGACAGATGCTCGCGGGCCAGCGCGACCAGCTCGTCATGGTCCACGGCGCCGGAGGCGGCGAGCACCATGTTTCCCGCATGGTAGTTGCGCGCGAGATAGGCGCGGATCGCATCGGGCGTGAAACCCTTCACCGTCTTGGCGGTGCCGAGGATCGGCCGGCCGATCGGCTGGTCGGGGAAGGCGGCCTGCAGGAAGCGGTCGTAGACGAGATCGTCGGGCGTATCCTGAACGGCCGAGATCTCCTGCAGGATCACGCCCTTCTCGCGCTTCAGCTCCTCCTCGGTGAGGGCGGGCGAGGTCACGATGTCGGCGAGGATGTCGACGGCGAGCCCTAGATCGGCGCCGAGCACGCGGGCGGTGTAGCAGGTGTATTCGACTGATGTCGCGGCATTGAGGTCGCCGCCGACGCTTTCGATCTCCTCGGCGATCTGCAGTGCGTTGCGCCGCGCCGTGCCCTTGAACGCCATATGCTCGAGCAGATGGGCGAGGCCATGCTCATGGGACAGCTCGTCGCGCGAGCCGGCGCCGATCCAGATACCCAGCGAGACGGTCGCGGCATGCTCCATGTGTTGCGAGACGATGCGCAGGCCCGAGGGCAGGGTGGTCAGCCCGACCTCGGGATCATGGGCACCTTCCGGCCGAGCCGGTGCGGCGATCTCGGCGGCCTCGGCCGGTCCGGTCGCGCTCACGCTGCCGCCCCGCGGACGGCGCGGGCATGCTCGCGCACGAAGGCCTCGACCTTGCCGAGGTCGTTCGGCAGCAGCGTCAGGCGCTCCTTCCGCGCCATCAGATCGGCAAGATGGGCGGGCAGGGCGGGTTCGACGCCGCTCGCCGCTTTCACCGCCGCGGGGAACTTGGCCGGGTGGGCCGTGCCGAGCACGATCATCGGCGTCGCCGGGTTGCGCTTCAGGGCCTGCCGCGCGGCGCCGACGCCGATCGCGGTATGGGGGTCGAGCAGATATCCGGCTTCGGTCCAGCTCTTGCGGATCTCGGCCGCGACCTGCTCCTCGCTCTGAGCGCTCGCGTCGAAATCGCCGCGGATGCGCTGGAGCGGCTCGGCCGCGATCTCGAAGCGGCCGGATTGCTGCAGCGATTGCATCAGCCGGCGTACCGCGCCGCCGTCTCGGCCATGGGCCTCGAACAGCAGCCGCTCGAAATTCGAGGATATCTGGATATCCATCGAGGGCGAGGTCGTCGCCGCGACGCCTCGCATCTCATAGGCGCCGGTTTCGAGCGTGCGCGTCAGGATGTCGTTGCTGTTGGTCGCGATCAGCAGCCGCTCGATCGGCAGGCCCATCTGCTTGGCGACCCAGCCGGCGAGAATGTCGCCGAAATTGCCGGTCGGCACCGCGAAGGAAACCTTGCGCGCCGGGCCACCGAGCGCGACGGCGGAGGTGAAGTAATAGACCACCTGCGCCGCGATGCGGGCCCAGTTGATCGAGTTCACGCCCGAGAGGCCGATCTCGTCGCGGAAGGCGTGGTGGTTGAACATCGCCTTCACGAGATTCTGGCAATCGTCGAAGGTGCCTTCGACCGCGATGGCATGGACGTTCGGCGCATCGACCGTCGTCATCTGCCGGCGCTGCACGTCGGAGACACGGCCCTGCGGATAGAGGATGAAGACGTCGACGCTCTTTAGCCCCTTGAAGGCGTCGATGGCAGCCCCGCCCGTATCGCCGGAGGTCGCGCCGACGATGGTGGCGCGCTGGCCCCGCTGGCCGAGCACCTGGTCCATCAGCCGCCCGAGCAGCTGCATCGCCACGTCCTTGAAGGCGAGCGTCGGGCCGTGGAACAGCTCGAGCACGAAGAGATTGTCGCCGATCTGGGTCAGCGGGCAGACGGCCGTGTGCCGGAAGCCGGCATAGGCCTGATGGATCATCGAGCCCAGCGCCTTCGGCTCGACATCGCCGCCTGTCAGGGCGCCGAGCACGCGTTCGGCCACGGCAGTGTAGGGCTGGCCCGCGAAGCCGGCGATCTCGGCCGGCGTGAGTTTCGGCCAGCTCTGCGGCAGATAGAGGCCGCCGTCGCGGGCGAGCCCGGTCAGGAGCGCGTCGGAAAAGCTGAGCGCCGGGGCTTCACCCCGGGTGGAGACATGCAACACGATCTTGGCCTCGGTGATCTCAGTCAGATGCTATAGGCCGGTCCGTCGGTTTCGGCAAAACCGTCGAGACGTCAGGCCGGGGCCGAGCCCTTCCGCGCCTGCCAGACCCAGGCGGCGAAGACGCCGAGCAGGGTCAGCGCCAGTCCGAACCAGGTCAGGGCATATTGGAGATGGTTGTCGGGGATTCGCGCGATCAGCTCGCGCACATCGACGCCGGCCGGTGGCGTCAGCCCGTCGCCCTCCCGCTCGGCTTCGAGATAGAACGGCGCCGGAGGCAGGCCGAGCGAGGCGGCGATGGCGCCGGGATCGCGCGTGTAGAACTCCCGGATCGACGGCAGGTCATCCGGCGTGAAGGTGTTTCGGATTTCCGGCGCGCGCAGGAAGCCCTTGATCGTGTCGGGGCCGCTGGCCGGGCCGATCTGTCCGATGCGGCTTTCAGGCACGAAGCCGCGATTGACCAGGATGATGCTGCCATCTTCCAGCCGGAAGCCCTGGAACACCCAGCGGCCGAAGCCGGAAAGCTGGCGCGAGCCCGGCGGGCCGGCGGCGATCGTGGTGCGCACGCCGGCGATCGGCCCGTCGACGTAACGGCCTGTTGCGGCGACGCGGGTCAGGTCGAGCGCGGCGGCATCGAGCTTGGCCCATTCGGCGCTCGCCGGCATCGCAGCCGGCGCGCCGGCAGCCTGCGCCTGCAGCCGCTCGATATAGGCGTGCTTCTCCTGCATGCGCTGGAGCTGCCAGGCCCCGAGCGTGCAGAGGATCGCCGTGCCCACGATCGTCAGGATCGTCGGCAGGATCAGGCTCGGCCTCCGCTCGATTGCGATTTGCGCCGTCACTTCGCGCGTCCGCCTTCCTCGGCCTTGTGGGCGTATTGCAGCGCGACGGCGAGCCCCTTCATCGGCCTGAGCAGCCCGAGGCAGAGGATCAGCGCCAGCGGCAGCCACATCGACAGGTGCAGCCAGATCGGCGGCTCATAGGCGATCTCGACATAGAGCGCCGCGCCCAGCACGACGAAGCCCGCGATCAGCATGATGAAGACGGCCGGGCCGTCGGCTGAGTCCGCGAATTTGTAGTCGAGCCCGCAGGCGCTGCAGCGCGGCTTCAGCTTGAGGAAACCGTCGAACAGCGCACCTTCGCCGCAGCGTGGGCAGCGCCCGGCCAGCCCCGTGGAATAGGGGGAGGGAGGTGTGGGTTCAGGACCGGCCATCGCAGCCTCCCAGAGCATCGGCCCGAAAAGTGGAATGCGGTTTTCGGGAAAGCCGATGCAAAATCAAAGGACCTAAGCAGGAAAGGCGGCCTCGCGGCCGCCTTTCGTCAGACGAGAACCGCGAGGGCGCGGTAGTTGTTCGTGATCTAGTGCGCCGCGGCCGCGTGCCCACCCGCGCCCCAGACGTAGATCGCGGCGAACAGGAACAGCCAGACCACGTCGACGAAGTGCCAGTACCAGGCGGCGAACTCGAAGCCGAGATGCTGGTTCGGCTTGAAGTGGCCGAGATAGGCCCGGTAGAGGCAGATCGCCAGGAAGATGGTGCCGATGATGACATGCGCGCCGTGGAAGCCGGTCGCCATGAAGAAGGTGGCGCCGTAGATGTTGCCCCTGAAGGCGAAGGTGGCGTGCGAATACTCGTAGGCTTGGCACAGCGTGAACAGGATGCCGAGGATCACCGTCAGCCACAGGGCCTGCTTCAGGCCGGCGCGGTCGTTGTTGATCAGCGCGTAATGCGCCCAGGTCACGGTCGTGCCCGAGGTCAGCAGGATCAGGGTGTTGAGCAGCGGCAGGTGCCAGGGATCGAAGGTCTCGATGCCCTTGGGCGGCCAGACGCCGCCGGTGAAATCGTAGCGGAGATAGTTGATCGTCTCGCCGGAAAACAGGCTGGCGTCGAAATAGGCCCAGAACCATGCGACGAAGAACATCACCTCCGAGGCGATGAACATGATCATGCCGTAGCGGTGGTGGAGCTGGACGACGCGGGTGTGGTGGCCCTCCGTTTCGGCCTCGCGCACCACGTCCATCCACCAGGAGAGCATGGTGTAGAGCACGCCGAGCAGGCCGGCGCCGAAGACGAGCGGGCCGATATGCATGCCGCCCACGGGCAGCGCCTTCATCCACATCACGGCGCCGATCGCCAGCACGGTCGCGCTGGCGGCGCCGACGAGCGGCCACGGGCTCGGATCGACGAGGTGGTAGTCGTGGTGCTTCGTATGGGCCCCGGCCATCTTATTCAGTCTCCGCGTACGGCGTCTTGTCCGCGCTTTTGCTCTAGCGCGTTCTACAGTTTCGAATTGCCCGCGTCACCCTTGACGGAGCCGGCCTTGTCCTCGGCGACGGGCTGGCCCGACTTGGAGGCGAAATAGGTGTAGGACAGCGTGATGGCGTGGACCCCGTCGAGCTCGCGATTCCCAGCGATCTCGGGGTCGATATAGAACACCACCGGCGCTTCGAAGCTCTCGCCCGGCTTGAGCGTGTGCTCGGTGAAGCAGAAGCACTGGATCTTGACGAAATAGGCCGCGCCCTTCTCCGGCGCGACATTGTAGGTCGCGATGCCGGTCACGGTGCGGTCCGAGCGATTCGTCATCTTGTAGAACACGGTCTGCGTCGCGCCGACGCGGACCTTGATCTCCGGGCTCTCGGCCTCGAACTTCCAGCCCAGGCCCGGCGCGACATTGGCGTCGAAACGCACTGCCATCGTCCGGTCGAGGATCTTGCCGGCGCCGGCCGTCCCGACCATCGGCGTGCCGCCGAAACCGGTGACCTTGCAGAACAGGTCGTAGAGCGGCACCGCCGCGAAGGAGGCGCCCAGCATGCCGAAGGCGACGCCGGCGCAGATCAACGCGGTGCGCGCCGGATTGGCCCTGGGCTTCTCGGGGGCGGGGTTCGTCATCACAGCGGCCGGTTCATGATCGCGGGGCCGGTCTTCACCAGCGTCACCACGAAGAAGAACACCACGAGCCCGGCCAGCACCAGCGCGAGCGCGACGGAGCGGCGGCGGCGGCGCGCCATGTCCTCCGGCGAGAACGGAGCCGGCGCGGGCTGCTTGGGGGGCTGCTCGCTCATCCGATCACCTTCGGCAGGGCCCACATCAGCCCAAGGCCGTTCTCGACGAGCAGCACGGCGAACAGCAGGAAGAGATAGATGATCGAGAAGCCGAACAGGGAATAGGCGGCCTTCACGGCGGGCTGTCCCTCCGTGCGGCGCCAGACGCGGATCGCAAGCCAGATCATGGCGAGGCCGGTGGTCACCGAGACGATCAGGTAGAGCAGGCCGCCGAAGCCCATCAGTGCCGGCAGCACGGCGACGGGAGCCATGAGCAGCGAATAGAGCACGATCTGCCGGCGGGTGGCGGCAGGCCCGGCCACGTTCGGCATCATCGGGATGCCGGCGCGCGCATAGTCTTCGGACTTGACCAGCGCCAGCGCCCAGAAATGCGGCGGCGTCCACAGGAAGATGATCGCGAACAGCACCAGCGAATGCCAGCCGAAATCGCCGGTCACCACCGCTTCGCCGATCATCGGCGGGAAGGCCCCGGCGGCACCGCCGATCACGATGTTCTGCGGCGTCCAGCGCTTCAGCCACATCGAATAGACGACGGCGTAGAAGAAGATGGTGAAGGCCAGCATGAAGGCCGCAAGTTCATTGGCGACCAGGCCGAGCACCAATACCGAGCCGATCGAGAGTGTCAGCCCGAAGGCCAGCGCCTCGGAGGCCAGGACGCGGCCGGCCGGGATCGGGCGCTTGGCCGTGCGGCTCATCAGCGCGTCGATATCGGCGTCGTACCACATGTTGAGGCAGCCGGAGGCACCGGCGCCGACCGCGATCGCGATCAGCGCGGCGAGCGCGATGACGGGGTGCACCGAGCCCGGCGCCGTCGCCATGCCGGTCAGCGCCGTCACCACGACGAGCGACATCACGCGCGGCTTCAGCAGCGCGAAGAAATCGCGCGCTTCGCCGGGGGAGGCGGTCAGGCCGTCGGTGCGGGTTTCGAACGCAGCAGACATCTGTCGAATCGTCTTCGTACTCGTGAAACGGCGCCGGCAGGCGCGTGGGTATTCGCGGCGATGATCTTGCCGCCCGTCTCCGGAAAGCCTCGGACGAGGCTCTCGGGGGAAGGGCGGCGGCGGGCCGGTTGGCCCGCCGCCTGTTGTCTCAGTGGTCCGAGCCGGTGATGCGCGGCAGCGTCTCGAACTGGTGGAACGGCGGCGGCGAGGACAGCGTCCACTCCAGCGTCGTCGCGCCTTCGCCCCACGGATTGTCACCGGCGAGCTGCTTCTTCGTGAAGGCGACCACGAGGCCGTAGAAGAAGATCAGCAGGCCGAAGGCGAAGATGTAGGAACCGATCGACGACCAGAAATGCCATCCCGCGAAGGCATCGGGATAGTCCACATAATGACGCGGCATGCCGGCGAGGCCGAGGAAGTGCTGCGGGAAGAACAGCAGGTTCGCGCCGATGAAGGCCACCCAGAAGTGCAGGCGGCCGATCCAGTCGGGGATCACGTAGCCGCTCATCTTCGGGAACCAGTAGTAGAAGCCCGCGAAGATGCCGAACACGGCGCCCAGCGACAGCACGTAGTGGAAATGCGCCACGACGTAGTAGGTCGCATGCAGCGAGCGGTCGACGCCGGCATTGGCCAGCACCACGCCGGTCACGCCGCCGACGGTGAACAGGAAGATGAAGCCCACCGCCCAGACCATCGGCGCGGTGAAGCGGATCGAGCCGCCCCACATCGTCGCGATCCAGGAGAAGATCTTGATGCCGGTCGGCACCGCGATCACCATCGTCGCGAACACGAAGTAGCGCTGCGTGTTGAGCGACAGCCCGGCCGTGTACATGTGGTGCGCCCACACGATGAAGCCGACGACGCCGATCGCGACCATGGCGTAGGCCATGCCGAGATAGCCGAAGATCGGCTTCTTCGAGAAGGTCGAGATGATGTGGCTGACGATGCCGAAGGCCGGCAGGATCATGATGTACACTTCGGGGTGACCGAAGAACCAGAACAGGTGCTGGTACAGGATCGGGTCGCCGCCGCCGGCCGGATCATAGAAGGTCGTGCCGAAGTTGCGGTCGGTCAGCAGCATGGTGATCGCGCCCGCGAGCACCGGCAGCGCCAGCAGCAGCAGGAAGGCGGTGACCAGCACGCCCCAGGCGAACAGCGGCATCTTGTGCATGGTCATGCCGGGTGCGCGCATGTTCAGGATCGTGGTGATGAAGTTGATCGCGCCCAGGATCGAGGCCGCACCGGCGAGGTGCAGCGACAGGATGCCGAAATCGACCGACGGGCCGGGGTGTCCGGTCGTCGAGAATGGCGGATAGACCGTCCAGCCGGTGCCGACACCGTGCGCGCCGGGAGCGCCTTCGACGAACATCGAGATGATCATCAGGATGAACGCCGCGACGGTGAGCCAGAACGAGATGTTGTTCATGCGCGGGAAGGCCATGTCCGGCGCGCCGATCATCAGCGGCACGAACCAGTTGCCGAAGCCGCCGATGACGGCGGGCATGACCATGAAGAAGATCATGATCAGGCCGTGGCCGGTGACGAAGACGTTGTAGCTCTGGCCGTTGGCGAAGATCTGCAGGCCGGGCTGCTGCAGCTCGATGCGCATCATGATCGAGAGGAAGCCGCCGACGAGGCCCGCGATGATCGAGAAGATCAGGTAGAGCGTGCCGATGTCCTTGTGGTTGGTGGACAGGAGCCAGCGGCGCCACCCGGTCGGGTGGTCGTGATGGGCCTCGTCATGTCCATGGCCGTGAGCGTGCGGTGCCGCGGTTGCCATCGTCTAGTCTCCTCGGCGAATTACTTGGACGCGGCGGCGAGCTTGCTGCCCGCATCCTCGGCATTGGCGAATTTCTGCTTCGCTTCGGCGAGCCAGGCGGCGTAGCGCTCCTGGCTGACGACGCGGAAGGCGATCGGCATGTAGGCGTGGTTCTGGCCGCAGATGAACGAGCACTGGCCGTAATAGATGCCTTCGCGCTCGGCCTTGAACCAGGTTTCGTTCAGCCGGCCGGGAATCGCGTCGATCTTGATGCCGAAGGACGGCACCGTGAACTTGTGGATGACGTCGGCGCCGGTGACCTGGACGCGGACGGTCTTGCCGACCGGCACGACCGCCTCGTTGTCGACGGCGAGCAGGCGCGGGGCTTCCGCCGCCGCGATCTTGTTGCTGGCGATCGCCTCGGCGCGCTGCTTCTCGTCCAGCATCAGCGAGTCGAAGCCGAAGGCGCCGTTGTCCTGCGCATATTCATAGGACCAGTACCACTGCTTGCCGGTGACCTTCAGGGTCAGGTCGGCCTGCGGCACTTCGAGCTGCAGCTTGAGCAGGCGGAAGGAGGGAATCGCGATGACGACGAGGATCAGGACCGGGATCACGGTCCAGGCCACTTCGAGCAGGGCGTTGTGCGTGGTCTTCGACGGAACCGGGTTGGCCTTCTCGTTGAAGCGGAAGACCACGTAGACCAGCAGGGCGAGCACGAAGAGCGTGACGACGCCGATGATGATGTTCAGCCAGTCATGGAACCAATGGATGAACTCGGCGACCGGGGTCGCCGCACCCTGCAGGTTCATCTGCCAGGGCGATGGCATGCCGGTGCCGGCGATGGCCGGGACAGTCGCCAGCGCGGCGACGGCAAGGGCCGTGGCGGCCGCTGTTGCAAAGGTCCTGCTCAGAAATCGCATCGATCCGACATGCTCCTCAATCGACCTGCATGGGAACCGACCGGCTTTGCCCCACGCACGAAGGGGCGACCGCGAAGTCGCCTCGTTCTTCGGGATTGCGATAAATCAAAGATCGCGCTTACGCCAGAGGGGCAATGAAGAGGCGCCCCGACATCTGTGCGGCATAATCGCGCGAGGTCTTGACGGAAGCGGCTGGACACGCCCGTGCCCGCCTTGACAGGGCCCTGCCTGCATGGTCCCAACGGATTTTATGTGAAGAGCGGTGGGATTCTCTCGCACGGTCGGCGTTTTGCCTGAATCTTGCGCTTCTGCTGCAGTGACGAGTCGGTTTGGAGGATGGCACGGATGATGAGGATCATCGGAGCGGCAGGCGCCCTGGCGCTGGCGCTGCTGGGGACGAGTCTCACCGCCGGCTCCGCTTTCGCGCAGGGCGCGGTGCGTTCGACACATGGCGATTGGCAGATGCGCTGCGAGGTGCCGCCGGGTGCCAAGGCGGAGCAGTGCGCACTCGTCCAGAACGTCGCCGCCGAGGACAGGCCGAATCTGACGCTGCTGGTCATCGTGCTGAAGACGGCCGATCAGAAGAGCCGGCTCCTGCGTGTCGTCGCGCCGCTCGGTGTGCTGCTGCCGTCCGGTCTCGGCCTGAAGATCGACGACAAGGATATCGGCCGCGCAGGTTTCGTGCGCTGCCTCACCACCGGTTGCGTCGCCGAGGTCGTGATGGACGACAATCTGCTCGGCCAGCTCAAGGGCGGCAAGAGCGCGACATTCATCGTATTCCAGACGCCGGAGGAGGGGGTGGGCGTGCCCGTCTCGCTCAACGGCTTCGGCCCCGGCGTGGAGGCGCTGCCTTGACCGACCAGACTTTGACTGCGAGCCGCTGGCTTGCCCTGCCGCTGCTCTGCCTTGGCCTTGCCGGCTGTGGATCCTCTTCGTCCTCGTCGGGCCAGCCGAGCACGGCGCAGACGATCGGCAACGTCCTCATGTTCCAGTCGACGAAGCCGCCTGCGCCGGATCAGCTGCCGAAGGAGGAGAATGACGGTCAGTCCATCTGTCCGGAGGTCATCGTCGCCGATGGCGGTGCCGCGGTTCGCGCACAGGCCGGGCAGGACAGCAGCGGCCTGCGCTATCAGATCTCGATCACCAACGTCGCGCGCGAATGCACATCGACAGGCAATGGCGGCTTCCGGCTCAAGGTCGGCGTCGAAGGGCGCGTGCTTCTCGGCCCCGCCGGCGGTGCTGGCAGCTACGGCGCCACGCTGACGACGACGGTGTCGCGCGGCACGACGACTGTCGCCCGCCGCGCCTCGCGCGTCGGCGGTACGATCTCGTCCGGCCAGGGCGGTGTCGATTTCTCCCATGTCGAGGACGGCATCGTGGTGCCGGCCGGCAGCGGCGATGTCGAGATCATCGTGGGCCTGGGCCAGGGCGGCGCTGTCACTCCGGCGCGCAATCGCCGTCGATAAAGGCGGCTTTGCCGTGAAAGAGGGCGGCGCGCCGATTGACTAAGGCCGCGCCTCCTGTATCTCTGCCCCAGCCGCATATCCCCGCGGAAGAGACCGGGCCTGATCCGTCAGGGCCGGCGCCGAAGGCGCAACCGCCCCGGAAACGCTCAGGCAACAAGGACCGCTGGGGATTTGGCGCTCTGGAAAGCGGCGGGAAGCGATTCCCGCCCACCGACGGGTGTAACTCGTCCGGCCTCACGGTCTGGCGGGGAAATCTCTCAGGTCCCAAGACAGAGGGGGCGCGTTCCGGGCGATGCCGTCCGGAGCTTGCGCTCGACTCTGGGAGGGGCATGCCATGGCTGCCGAGGCACTTGAGGCCACAACCGACAATGCCGGCGCGCCTGCGCCGCTGAAGACGCCGCTTCATGCCCGCCATGTCGCGCTCGGCGCGCGCATGGTGCCCTTCGCCGGCTACGACATGCCGGTGCAGTACCCGGCCGGCATCCTGACCGAGCACAACTGGACACGCGAGAAGGCCGGGCTCTTCGACGTCTCGCATATGGGCCAGGCCTTCCTGATCGGCCCCGATCACGAGACCACGGCCAAGGCGCTGGAAGCGCTGATTCCCGCCGACATCGTCAATCTCGCCCCCGGCAAGCAGCGCTATTCGCAGCTCCTCAACGAAGAGGGCGGCATCCTCGACGACCTTATGGTGACGCGCTCGCTCGATCCCGACGAGGACGGCGCGCTCTATCTCGTGGTCAACGCCGCCTGCAAGGACGCGGATTACGCCCATATCGAGGCGCGCCTGCCGGCCAATGTGAAGCTGGTCAAGGCCGAGCATCGCGGGCTGATCGCGCTGCAGGGGCCGGGCGCCCAGGCGGCGCTCGCCGCCATCGCTCCGGAAGCGGCCGAGATGGGTTTCATGACCTCCCGCACGATGAAGGTCGCGGGCATCAAGGCCAATGTCAGCCGCTCCGGCTATACCGGCGAGGACGGCTACGAGATTTCCGCCGCCGCCAACAAGATCGGCGAGATCTGGGACACGCTGTTGCTCGATGCCACGGTGAAGCCGATCGGCCTTGGCGCCCGTGATTCGCTGCGGCTCGAAGCCGGACTTTGCCTTTACGGCCATGATATCGATACCACGACGTCCCCGATCGAGGCCGCGCTCAACTGGTCGATCCAGAAGCGCCGCCGCGAGGAGGGCGGTTTCCCCGGCGCCGCGCGCATCCAGCGCGAGCTGGCCGAGGGTGTGTCCCGCATCCGCGTCGGTCTGCTGCCGGAGGGCCGCGCGCCGGCTCGCGAGGGCACTGAGATTGCGACACTGGACGGCGAAGTCGTCGGCACCGTGACCTCGGGCGGCTTCGGCCCGACGCTGAACGGCCCCTGCGCCATGGGCTACGTCGCCAAGGCCCATTCCGCACCGGGCACGAAGCTCAACCTGATCGTGCGCGGCAAGCCGCTGCCCGCCGTCATCGCGCCCATGCCCTTCGTGCCGAACGGCTACAAGCGCTGAATCGTTTTTCCGAGATATTTCGCCAGGAGGAGACCATGGCAGAGACCCGTTACAGCAAAGACCACGAATATATCCGCATCGAGGGTGACGTCGGCACCGTCGGCATCAGCGACTACGCCCAGTCGCAGCTCGGCGATGTCGTCTTCGTCGAGCTGCCGGCCGTCGGCAAGGCGCTGGCCAAGGGCGGCGAGGCCGCCGTGGTCGAGAGCGTCAAGGCCGCCTCGGAGGTCTATGCCCCGGTTTCCGGCGAGGTCGTCGAGGTCAATGGCGAGCTCGAAGCCACGCCCGGCACCGTCAACGAGGACCCCGCCGGCAAGGGATGGTTCCTCAAGCTGAAGATCAAGGACGCGGGCGAGCTCGACGGGCTGATGAACGAGGCCGAGTACCAGGATTACGTCAAGACGCTTTGAGCTGAACCTCCGCGTCATCCCGGACAAGCGGCGAAGCCGCGCTGCTCCGGGATCCATCGGAGAGCGCGCCGCCCTTCGATGGATCCCGGGTCTTTGCCCGGGATGACGACGCGGTTTGGAATGCGTTCGGCGCCAGCACGATAACGGAAAACCCCATGCGCTATCTCCCCCTGACAGATACCGACCGCGAGGACATGCTCGCGCGGGTCGGCGTCTCCGACATCGACGCGCTGTTCAGCGATGTGCCCGCCGGCAAGCTCCTGAAAGGCCCGGTCGATCTGCCGCGTGCCAGGGGCGAGATCGAGGTTGAGCGCATCCTCGGCAAGATGGCCGGCCGGAACACCGCGGCTTCCGCCGTGCCATTCTTCGTTGGCGCCGGCGCCTACAAGCATCATGTCCCGGCGACGGTGGATCACCTGATCCAGCGCTCGGAATTCCTGACCAGCTACACGCCCTATCAGCCCGAGATCGCGCAGGGCACGCTGCAATATCTCTTCGAGTTCCAGACCCAGGTCGCGGCGCTGACCGGCATGGAGGTCGCCAACGCCTCGATGTATGACGGCTCGACCGGTACCGGCGAAGCCGTGCTGATGGCGCATCGCGTCACACGGCGTCGCAAGGCGGTGCTCTCCGGCGGCCTGCACCCGCACTATACCGAGGTCGTGAAGACGCTCTCGGAAATGGCGAATGACGAGGTCGTGGCGCTGAAGCCCGACGTTTCCGCCAATGAGGACATCCTCTCGCAGATTGACGATAGCGTCTCCTGCATCGTCGTGCAGTCGCCCGACGTGTTCGGCAATCTCCGCGACTTGAAGCCGATCGCCGAGAAGGCCCATGCCCATGGCGCGCTGCTGATCGCGGTCTTCACCGAGGTCGTCTCGCTCGGCGCCGTCGTGCCTCCGGGCGCTGAGGATGCCGACATCGTCGTCGGCGAGGGCCAGTCGATCGGCAACGCCCTGAACTTCGGCGGCCCCTATGTCGGCCTCTTCGCCGCCAAGTCGAAATATATCCGCCAGATGCCGGGAAGGCTTTGCGGCGAGACGGTCGATTCGACCGGCCAGCGCGGCTTCGTACTGACGCTCTCGACCCGCGAGCAGCATATCCGCCGCGACAAGGCGACCTCGAACATCTGCACCAATTCCGGCCTCTGCGTGCTGGCCTTCACCATCCATATGACGCTGCTCGGGCAGTCGGGTTTGACCCGCCTTGCCGAGGTGAACCACGCCAATGCCGTGAAGCTTGCCGATCTGCTGGCCGGCGTGAAGGGCGTCTCGGTGCTCAACGAGAGCTTCTTCAACGAGTTCACGGTGAAGCTGCCGAAGCCTGCGGCCGAAGTGGTCGAAGCTCTCGCCGAGAAGGGCGTGCTCGGCGGCGTGCCGGTCTCGCGGCTGATGCCGGGCGCCGGGCTGGACGACCTGCTGCTCGTCGCTTCCACCGAAGTGAATACCGATGATGACCGGGCGGCCTTCGCCAAGGCGCTCGCGGAGGTGCTGTGATGCTGAACCGTCAGGGACGTCCCACGCAGGCCGGCGAGGCCTCGCATGAAGAGCACCTCACCTTCACCGGCAACAAGGCGCTGCAGCAGATCGAGCCGCTGATCTTCGAGATCGGCCATCACGAGACGACCGGCGTCGA
Organism: Allobosea sp. RIT-PG3_2; assembly: GCF_057321085.1. Classification (NCBI taxonomy): domain Bacteria; kingdom Pseudomonadati; phylum Pseudomonadota; class Alphaproteobacteria; order Hyphomicrobiales; family Alloboseaceae; genus Allobosea; species Allobosea sp. RIT-PG3_2. The sequence goes on from NZ_JBXWCA010000003.1 coordinate 456,429, forward strand.
CATCGACAAGCCGGCACCATTCAAGTCGCGTCTGGGCAAGCATGCCCGCCAGGGCGAGATCGGCCTGCCCGGCCTCTCCGAGCCCGAGGCGATGCGCCACTATGTGCGCCTCAGCCAGAAGAACTACGGCATCGATACCGGGCTCTTCCCGCTCGGCTCCTGCACGATGAAGCACAACGCCCGTCTCAACGAGAAGATGGCGCGGCTTCCGGGTTTCTCCGACGTGCATCCGCTGCAGCCGCTTTCGACCGTGCCTGGCGCGCTCGAATTGATGCTGGAACTGGCGAACTACCTGATGACGCTGACCGGCATGCCGGCCGTGGCGCTGAGCCCCAAGGCCGGCGCCCATGGCGAGGCCTGCGGCATGATGGCGATCAAGGCCGCGATCGAGGCCAAGGGCGAGGGCGCGACCCGCAACGTCGTGCTGGTTCCCGAATCGGCGCATGGCACCAACCCGGCGACCGCCGCGCTGATCGGCTTCTCGGTGAAGGCGGTCCCCGCCCGTCCGGACGGCACCGTCGCGGTCGAAGACGTGAAGGCCTTGCTCGGGCCCGACATCGCCGCGATCATGCTGACCAACCCGAACACCTGCGGCATCTTCGAGCCGCAGATCGTCGAGATCGCCGCGGCGATGCATGAGGCCGGCGCCTATTTCTACTGCGACGGAGCCAACTTCAACGCCATCGTCGGCAAGGCCCGCCCGGGCGATCTCGGCGTCGACGCCATGCACATCAACCTGCACAAGACCTTCTCGACGCCCCATGGCGGCGGTGGGCCGGGTGCCGGCCCGGTCGTGCTCTCAGAGCGTCTGGCGCCCTTCGCGCCCGTGCCCTTCATCCATGTCGAGGATGGCGGCAAGCTGCATCTGATCGAGAGCCGCGAGGAAGCGCCAGCGGGCAACAAGCCCTTCGGCCGCATGACCGCCTTCCACGGCCAGATGGGCATGTATGTTCGGGCTCTCGCCTACATGCTGAGCCACGGCTCGGACGGCATGCGCCAGGCTTCCGAGGATGCGGTGCTGAACGCGAACTACATCCGCGCCGGGCTCGCCGACCTGATGTCGCTGCCCTTCCCGGACCATCCGTCGATGCACGAAGTGCTGTTCGACGACGAGTGGCTGAAAGGCTCGGGTGTCTCGACGCTCGATTTCGCCAAGGCGATGATCGACGAGGGCTACCATCCGATGACGGTGTATTTCCCGCTGGTCGTCCACGGCGCCATGCTGATCGAGCCGACCGAGTCGGAATCGAAGGCTTCGCTCGACCTTTTCATCGCGACGCTGCGGGACCTCGCCATGGCCGCCAAGGGCAATGACAAGGAGCGCTTCACCAGCGCCCCGCACCACGCTCCGATCCGCCGGCTCGATGAGACCCGTGCCGCGCGCCAGCCGGTGCTGAAGTGGGAGAAGCCGGCGCCGGCGAAAGTCGCGGCAGAGTAAACGGCGACAGGCCGTCGCCGGCCGATCTTAATGCTTCCTTGACTATGTCGAGGAATGATCCCCCCGTGCCGCTCCCTGCGGCTCGGGGGTTTCCATGTCTATCCGTCCCGCCATCCTCGCTGCGACGGCCGCTCTTCTCCTGGCTTCGACGGCGGTCGTGCGCGCGAACGAGCCGAGTTACGGCCCGAATACCTATGACCGCACGCTCGAGGCGCTGATCGCCCATGAGGATGTCGCTGGCCGTGGCGGCTGGCCGAAGGTGCCGGGCAGCGCCGCAGCGCTGAAGCCGGATTCGCAGGGCGCGGACGTCGTCGCGCTGAAGCAGCGCCTGCTGGCCAGCGGCGATCTCGCGCCCGAGGCTATCGCGGGCGATATCTACGATGCCGCCGTGACCGAGGCGGTGAAACGCTTTCAGCGCCGTCACGGCCTCTCGGATCTCGGCACGGTCGGGCGCCTCACCCTCAAGGCGATGAATACGCCGGTCGAGACCCGGCTCAACCAGCTCACCGCGACGCTGGAGCGCCTCAAGGGCAACGGCTTCAACTTCGCCAGCCGCTATGTCGTGGTGAACATTCCCGGCGCCAGCGTCGAGGCGGTCGAGAACGGCGCCGTCCAGCAGCGCCACCTCGCCATCGTCGGCCGGGCGGACCGGCCTTCGCCGGTGATCCAGGCGAACATCACCTCGGTCAACCTCAATCCCTATTGGACGGTGCCGATGTCGATCGTGAAGGCCGACATCATCCCGCATATGCGCAAGGATCCGGGCTTCATCGCCAAGTCGAACATGAAGCTGCTCGGCGCGGAGAACAAGGAAATCGACCCGGCGAGCGTCAACTGGGCGGGCCTGACCAATCCCTATTTCTACGTCCGGCAGGAGCCAGGGCCGACCAATTCGCTCGGCCAGCTCAAGATCGACATGCCGAATTCCGAGGCGGTCTACATGCACGACACGCCGAAGAAGACGCTGTTCCGCAACGATGTCCGCTTCAACTCCTCCGGCTGCGCCCGCATCGAGGGCGTCCGCGATCTCGCGGCCTGGCTGCTGGAAGGCTCGGAGTGGAATCGCCAGGCGATCGAGGACGAGATCGCCAAGGGCGAGCGCAAGAACATCGCGCTGAAGAAATCCGTGCCGGTCGCCTGGGTCTATCTCACCGGCTGGCAGGGCGCGGACGGGCAGGTCCAGTTCCGCGACGACATCTACGGGCTCGACACGCCGCAGGGCATCGTCACCTCGACGATCCAGCCTCGCAAGCCGAAGCCCAAGGCGGCGGTCGCTCCGCCGCCGTCACGACCTGCGACGATGCCGGTGACTGCAGCGGGCAATGCTCCGGCTCCAGCGGCGACCGCCAGCAACTGAAGCGGCAACCCTGTCGTCATTCTCGGGCGAAGCGAAGCGCAGGCCCGAGAAGCTCTTTCAGGATGGGGCGCCTCTTTCGTCCTGAGATGCTCGGGGCCAGCCCGAGCATGACGCGTCACCCTCCCAGGCATCAAAAAGAAAACGCCGCGCTCCGAAGAGCGCGGCGTTGATCTTTCATACGATCAGGCCTGGCTCAGTTGAGCTTGGCCTTGACCTCCTGCAACCCTGCGGCGAAGGCGGCTTCGCCTGCCTTGCCGGCCATCTGGCCGCGCAGGATCGTCTCGGCTGCCTTGGTGGCCGCCTCCGCAGCCGCGGCGCGAACCTCGGCCTCGGCCTGGCTCTCGGCCTGGGCGATCTTCTCCTCGGCCGACTTGGTCCGGCGGGCGACGAAGTCCGCGAGCTTGGCCTCGGCTTCCGCCGCGAGGCGCTTGGCCTCGTCATTGGCGGAGGAGATGATCTCGGCGGCGTCGGCCTCTGCGGCCTTGCGCTTGGCATCGTACTCGGCGAGCAGCTTCTCGGCCTCCTGGCGCAGGCGGCGGGCTTCCGCCAGCTCCTGAGCGACCTTCTCGCCGCGCGCATCGAGCGCGGAGACGATGGCCTTGGGCACGCCGAACTTGGCGAGCAGAGCGAGGAAGATGACGAGCGCGACGCCGACCCAGAAAGTATCCATCTGATCTCTCCTCAGCCGCGCGACAGGGCCTGGTCGACAGCCGCAGACGCCTCGCTGGCGCTGGGAGCCTGACCGGTCAGCTTCTCGACGATCGCGACGGCGATGTCGCTGCCGAGGCCGCGCACATTGGTCATCGCCTCGGTCTTGGTCTTGGCGATGGTCGCCTCGGCCTGAGCAAGCTTGGCGGCGAGCTCGGCCTCGGTGGCGTGACGCTGGGCGTCGCTCGCCTTGGCGCCGGTCTCGCGAGCCGTCTGGGCGATGCCCTGAGCGTTCTTGCGCGCCTCGGCGAGGGCCTTCTCATAGGCCTGCGCCATCTCCTCGGCCTTGCCCTGCATCTGCGTGGCGTGGTCGAGGTCGCGGCCGATCGTGTCCGCGCGCTCTTCCAGGATGGCGCCGAGACGGGGCAGGGCGACCGTGGACATCAGCCAGTAGAGCACCGCGAAGGTGATCGCGAGCCAGAACAGGTTGCTGGCGAAGTGTGTCGGATCGAAGGGCGGGAAGGAGGCCTTCTCGCCGCTCAAGCCGTGTTGCTGCTCGGCAGCCTGCGCCGCACCCGCCAGCAGAGTGGCGAACGAGGCGACAGCCACCGGCCATCCTTGTCCGACGAACCCTGAAGATCGAACCGGCATGGGGTGCCTTTCAGCGCAGAGAAAAGGAATCGCCGCGCACATGGCCGAAAGATGGCCGGCGCGCGCGACGAGAAAGCGATCGACGAAAAGCGTCAGACCACGAAGAGCAGCACGAGCGCGACGACGAACGCGAAGATGCCCAGACCTTCGGCGAGCGCCGCACCGATGAAGGCGCGCGGGAACTGGCCGTCAGCCGCGGAAGGGTTGCGCAGCGCGCCCGAGAGGAAGTTGCCGAAGATGGTGCCGACGCCGATGGCGGCGAGGCCCATGCCGAGCGAGGCGAGGCCGGCGCCGATGAACTTGGCTGCAACAGGATCCATGATGTTTCTCCAGTGTGGAAGGCTAAACGGTGGGTTGAACTCTCGCGAGCGCTGCTACGGGCTCAGTGGCCGGGGTGCAGCGCGTCGTTGAGATACACGCAGGTCAGGATCGCGAAGACGTAGGCCTGCAGGAAGGCGACGAGGAACTCGAGCGCGGTGAGCGCGACGGCCAGCAGCAGCGGCAGCGGCGCGATGGCATAGTTCAGCACGGCGCCCGAGCCGAGCAGCACGACCACGAAGCCGCCGAAGACCTTGAGCGCGATATGGCCGGCCAACATGTTGCCGAACAGGCGCAAGCTGAGCGAAACCGGGCGCGAGAGGAAGGAGACGACCTCGATCACCACCATGAAGGGCAAGAGCCAGCCCGGCACGCCCGACGGCACGAACAGGCCGAAGAAATGGCTGCCATGCTTCACGATGCCGTAGACCAGCACGACGCTGATGACGAGCACGGCGAAGGCGGCGGTGACGATGATCTGGCTGGTGACGGTGAACGAGCCGGGGATCATGCCCAGCATGTTGCTCGCCAGCACGAACATGAACAGCGAGAACACGAGGGGGAAAAACTTCATGCCCTCACGGCCCATCACGCCCGTGAGGGTGGAGGCGACGAACTCGTAGATCATCTCGGCGAGCGACTGCAGCCGGCCGGGAACGACCGAACGCTGGCTCGAGCCGTAGATCATGATCACCGAGACGACCGCGAGCACGATCACCATCCACAGCGAGGTGTTGGTGAAGGACAGGTTGAGGCCGAACGGCTTCAGCTCCACAATGGGAGTGATGTGGAATTGGTGGATCGGATCGATTCCGCCGCCGGCCGCCATGCTCTCGTTCCCTGTCGTGCGGCCTTCGCAGGCCGCCCTTCGATCAATTCGCCTTCGGACCGCCATTCGACCCGGAGGTCGGACGCGAACCGAGCCGATAGACGGATCTCAGGCCGGCGATGGTTCCGATCACCATGAAGGCGATCAGCAGGAACGGAGACGTTCCCAGCCACCGGTCGCCGAGGTACCCGATCAGGGCGCCTGCGATGATGCCGCCTGCGAGATCCGTCGCGGCGCGAAAGCCTGAGGACATAGCACCCGCAAGGGCCTTGTCCTCTCCAGCCGGGCCCGCGCCCGGCTTATCGTTCTCTTCCGCCCGTTTGATTGCGGACTTCAGGGAACCCAGTCTTGCGCGCAACTCCGAGTCTGAGGCGTTTGGGTCGGGTTCGGGCATGGTCTCGGTCCTCCGTCTTGATCGCGTTTACGCCGCGATCCCGCGAAAAACCACTATAACCACGACCAAACTCGCGCATCGAGCCGTCGTCAGCACGGCCTCCTTTATTGACAGCCCCCCGCGCTGTCAAGGCAGGTGGATAACGCCTAACACATTGGAATATTTAGAAATTCGGGCTGGGTGCGACATTCTTGCCGCAATGCGGCGCAGATTGTGGCATTTTTTCAGCGCAGGGAACGCCGCCTTCAGACGGCCTCGCGGATGCGTTCGGCGGTGGCGAGGTCGACAGAAACCATCTGGCTGACGCCGCGCTCGGCCATGGTCACGCCGAAGAGCCGTTCCATCCGCGCCATGGTGATCGGATTGTGGGTGATCAGGATGAAGCGCGTCTCGGTATTCCGCGCCATGTCCGCGAGCAGGTCACAGTAACGCTCGACATTGGCGTCGTCGAGCGGCGCGTCGACCTCGTCGAGCACGCAGATCGGCGAGGGATTGGTCAGGAACACCGCGAAGATCAGCGCGGTCGCGGTCAACGCCTGCTCGCCGCCCGACAGAAGGGTCATCACCTGCGGCTTCTTGCCGGGCGGGCGGGCGAAGATTTCGAGCCCGGCATCCAGCGGATCTTCCGAATCGACCAGCTTGAGCTCCGCCTCGCCGCCGCCGAACAGGATGCCGAAGAGGCGCTGGAAATGCGCGTTGACGATCTCGAAGGCAGCCAGAAGCCGCTCGCGGCCCTCGCGATTGAGCGCCCCGATCGCCTGGCGCAATCGCCGGATCGCCTCGGTCAGGTCGTCGCGCTCGCCGGAAAGCCCCTCGCGCTTCGTCTTCACCTCCGCGAGTTCGTCCTCGGCGCGCAGATTGACGGCGCCGAGCCGCTCGCGTTCGCCCTTCAGGTTCGCGAGTCGCCGCTCGACCGCCTCCGGCTCGGGCAGGGCGTCGCCCGGCCTGATCCCGGCGATTCCCTGCAGCCCGTCGAGCCCGGTTTCCAGCCCGTCCTCGATCTGCCGGGTGATGTCGTCGACACGCTGGCGGGCGGCTTCGAGCCGCGCCTCGGCCGAAGCGCGGCGTTCGCGCGCGCCGGACAGCCCTTCGAGCGCAATGCGGGCCTGCCGGTCGGCGTCCGCAAGCGCCGTTTCGCCGGCGGCGAGCCTGTCGGCGGCGTCGCGGCGGGCGCCTTCCGCCTGCTCGATCTCCGCCACGAGCCGACGCCGCTCGGTCAGGAAGGTGTCGGGTGCTTCCAGCAGCGTCTTCTGCTCGGTGCTGGCGGCTTCGATTCGGCGCCGTGTTTCTTCGGCGGTCTGCAGGCTTGCCGTTGCGCGCTCGTTCCAGGCCCTGATGTCGGCGGCGATGGCGGCGCGGCGGCGTATCCGCAATTCGGCCTCGCGCGCCAGCGTCTGGACCCGGGCGCGCGCATCGGAGGCCGCAGCGCGGCTCTCGCCCAGCAGCACGCGCGCCTTGAGCAGCGTGTTCTCCAGTTCCGCGGGGACAGGCAGCGCCGCGAGCCCGGCTTCATGCGTCGCGATCTGCGACGCCGCTTCGGAGACGGCCTGGCTGAGACGCTTGATCGCCTCGGCCAGCGTCGAGCGCTTCACCAGCGTTTCGGCGGCCTTGCGCTCGGCGGCGGCCAGTTGCTCGCGGGACTGATCGACGCCACGGCGGGCCTGCCGCGCGGCCTCGATCGCGGCGGTCTCCGCTTGCGCGGCCTTGCGCGCCTCGGTGCTGACGACCTCCAGCGCCCGCCGGGCGGCATCCGCCGCTTCGCGCGCCGCTTGGGCCGCACGCTCCAGATCGGCAAGTCGGTTCTTCTCGGACAGCCGCCGTGCGGCCGGCGAGGGCGCGTCGGCGGCGCTGGTGAAGCCGTCCCAGCGCCAGAGATCGCCCTCGCGCGAGACCAGGATCTGGCCCTGCTTCAGATGATGCCGCATCGCTTCGCCGTCGCCGCGCGCGATCACGCCGATCTGCGCCAGTCGCCGCCCGAGGGCCGCCGGTCCCCCGACATGGTCGAGCAGCGGCGTCGCACCTTCCGGCAGTGCCGGATCGTCGGATCCGGCGCCTGTGTCGTCCCAATGGGCAGGGGCCGCCGCCTCGGTCGAGGCATCGAGATCGTCGCCGAGCGCCGCGCCGAGCGCGACCTCATAGCCCTTCGCGACGCTGAGCGATTCGAGGATCGCCGGCCAGCGATCGCCCGCCGCCGGGGCGAGCAGCTTGCGCAGCGTGCCGATCTCGGTGTCGAGACGCTGCGCGCGGCGGTCTGCTTCGGCGAGAGGGCCTCGCAGCGCGGTCTCGCGCTCGCGCGCCGCCGCGACGGCCGAACGCGCCGCGGCGACTTCGCCTTCCGCGCTCTGCGCAGCCTTCTCTGCCGCCGCCAGCGCCTCGCGCAGCCGGTCGAGCATCGTCTTCGCGTCGGAGGAATCGAGGATTTCGAGTTCGCGTCGCAGTTTCTCCCGCTCGCCGGTCGCACGATCCTGCCGCTCGCGGGCCTCACGCACCGCACGTTCCAGGGCACCGCGCCGGGCGGCGAGATCGGACAAGGCCGCCTGTGCCGCGCCGTGCTCAACCTCCGCTGCGGCAAGCGCAGCCTCAGCCTCGCGCTGTGCCGCCGTGGCGGCTTCCGCGCCGGAGCCGGCGCCATCGCCCTCGCGGGCAAGCGCGGCATCCTCCTCGCTGAGCCGGGACAGGCTTTCGGCGGCATCGCGGCCGACGCTTTCCTGACGCGCGAGATCGGCCTGCAATTCGGTGAGGCGGCGGCCGAGTTCCTCCGCTCGCAGGCGGGCGCGGCGATTCTCGGCTTCGAGCTCGTCGAGCCCGCGCTTCAGCCGGACCAGCGCCGCGGCAGCCGTGGCCTCGCCCTCGCGCAACGCCGGCATCTCATGGACGGCAATGGCCTGCCGCTTGGCGGTTTCGGCCTGGATGCCGGTCTGGTCGGCGACGCCGCGCACCGCTTCCTCCAGCACGCGCGTGGCCTGCGCCTCCTGGGTGCGCGCATCATGCAGGGCGATCAGCGCCAGGATTGCCTCGGCCCGGCGGATATCGGAGGCGAGGCTGCGATAGCGCCCGGCCTGCCGTGCCTGTCGCTGCAGGGCTTCGATCTGCCCGTCGATCTCGCCAAGCACATCCTCCAGCCGGGTCAGATTGTCCTCGGCGCCGCGCAGCCGGAGCTCGGCCTCATGGCGGCGGCTGTGCAGCCCGGCGATGCCCGCGGCGTCCTCCAGGATGCGCCGGCGCGATTGCGGCTTGGCCGAGATGATCTCGCTGATCTGCCCCTGCCGCACGAGCGCCGGAGAGCGCGCGCCGGTCGCGGCATCGGCGAAGAGCAGCTGCACGTCCTTCGCCCGCACCTCCTTGCCGTTGATGCGGTAGGTCGAGCCTTCCTCGCGCTCGATCCGGCGCGTGACTTCGAGCACCTCCGCCTCGTTGAAGGCGGCGGGCGCCTTGCGGTCGCTGTTGTCGAGGGTGAGCGAGACTTCGGCCATGTTGCGGGCCGGGCGTTCGCCCGAGCCGCCGAAGATGACGTCGTCCATCCCCGAGCCGCGCATGTTCTTGAACGAGCTTTCGCCCATCACCCAGCGCAGGGCTTCGACGAGATTGGACTTGCCGCAGCCATTCGGCCCGACGATGCCGGTCAGGCCGGGCTCGATCAGGAATTCCGTCGGCTCGACGAAGGTCTTGAAGCCGGCGAGCTTGAGGCGCGTCAGATGCACGGCTGCGCCTCGCCGCTTCTCCCCGCGAGCGTCATCCCGGGCGACCGAAGGGAGACCCGGGATCCATGCCGGAACGCTTCCGTTTGGGGTTCAGGCATGGATCCCGGCTCTGCGCCGCTTTGCGGCTTGGCCGGGATGAAGGCGAGAAAAGGGACTGCGAAAACCGCGCCCTCACTGTCCGAGGAGCGGCTCCAGGATCTTGTCGAACTCGGCGATCGAGAGCGCACCGGAACGCTTCTGCCCGTTGATGAAAAAGGTCGGCGTCGAATCCACGCCAGCCTTGGCCCCGCCATCCTTCACGACAGTGACGGCGTCATAGATATCCTGCCTTTTCAAGCAGGCCTCGAACGATTCCTGTGTGAAACCGGCCTGTTTCACCAGCGCGGACAGCGCGTCGACCGGCTTTTCGGTGAAGGCCCAGTTGCGCTGCTGCGCGAACAGCAGGTCCGTCATCGGGAAGAACTTGTCGTTGCCGTTGCAGCGGGCGAGCATGAAGCCGGCCGTCGCCAGCGGATCGAGCGGGAATTCGCGGAGCGTGAAGCGCACCTTGCCGGTGTCGATGTACTTCTTCTTCAGCTCCGGCCACGTCGTTTCATGGAAATGCGCGCAGTGCGAGCAGGTCATCGACGCGTATTCGACGATGCTGACCTTGGCGTCGGCCGGGCCGAGCCAGACATCGCCGAGCGGGCCGGCGTCGGGCAGCTTGGTCTGGGCCCGCGCGGCGTTCGTGCCGGCGAGCGCGGCAGCGGCGATGCCGGCCGCGCCGGTCAGGAGCTGTCGCCTGTTCGTCATCGTGAGAATTCCCCGGAAGGTCCAAATCGGTTGCGGAGCTATAGAGGCCATCGCGATTGTGGCAAGAGCACATCGCGCCGCGCACCGCCTCGCTCACGAAGCCGTGTCATGGCCTCGCGTTTTCGCGTTGAGGGCGACGGCGCGGCCGAGCCGCGCCAATGCCTCGCGCAGCCCCTCGTCGGCGACGCAGGCGACCTGCTCGTCGACGCGTGCGGCAGCTTCCCCGTCGAGCTTCGGCACCGGCTTGGCTGTGACAGGCGGGGCAACCGGCCCCTGCTTGAGCACGAGCTTGCCGACAGCGCGCCAGCCGAGATGGGTGTTCACCCGTTCGACGACCAATGGGCCGAGCTGCTGCATCTCCAGCGCGAAGGCGCCCTCGACGCGCACGACCATCGTCGCCGGCTCGGTCGCCTCGCCCGGAGCGGGCCTGCGGCGCGGCCAGTCGATCTTGAGCGGGCGCGAGCGCGCCGCCAGCCGCTCGCCGACGATCTCCGGCCAGAGCGAGACGATGGCGCGCCCCGCGAAACCCTGCGCGGCGAGCGCGGGCGCGATGCAGTCGTCGATCAGCTCTGCGAGCGGTTTTGCGGCCATGGCCCAGTTTGCGCGAGCGGGCGGTGGCAAGGCAAGTCGAATGTGTCGGGAGGCGAGAAATGGGCTTCGGCTTGCGACCCCACCGGGAACTTGGACAGGTCCGCGCGCAAGGCGAATCCTTGCGGAGGGACGATCTCCGTGGTTTGATGCGCGTAGAGGGGTTATCGCGACGACCCCGTGAGGCGTCAGCCCAACGATCGCGTCCATTATCCTCGGTTCATCGGGATGGACGCTCATGTCTTCATTCACCCAGATATCGCCACAGCAGCTCTCGCGTCTCGTCGGAACGCTTGACGCGCCAACGGTCATCGATGTCCGCATCCCCGACGATGTCGCCATCGATCCCCGAATCCTGCCCGGAGCGGTTCACCGCTCTCATAAGAACGTCGCGGAATGGGCGCGCGAATATCTTGGCCAGCGCATCGCCGTCGTCTGCCAGCGCGGCCAGAAGTTGAGCGAAGGCGTCGCGGCATGGTTGCGTCACGAAGGCGTCGAGGCCGAGAACCTGGCGGGCGGCTTCGAGGCGTGGCGAGATGCCGGTGGCATCCTGGTCGCGACCGGCAAGCTGCCGGCGCGCGATACCGCCGGGCGCACCTTATGGGTCACGCGCTCCCGGCCGAAGGTCGACCGCATCGCCTGCCCATGGCTGATCCGGCGCTTCGTCGACCCCAACGCCGTGTTCCTGTTCGTGACGGCCGCCGAAGTGCCTGATGTTGCCGACCGCTTCGGGGCGACACCGTTCGACATCGATGACGTGTTCTGGAGCCATCGCGGCGAGCGCTGCACCTTCGACGTCATGATCGAGGAGTTCGGCCTGGCCAATCCGGCGCTCGATCAGCTCGCCACGATCGTGCGCGCGGCCGACACCGCGAGGCCGGACCTCTCGCCGCAGGCGCCAGGCCTCCTGGCTGCTTCCCTCGGGCTCTCGCGGATGTATCGGGACGATCTCGAACAACTGGGCGCGGGCATGTTGCTCTACGACGCCTTCTATCGCTGGTGCCGGGATGCAACCGAGGAGACCCACAACTGGCCGTCCGTCCCGAAGAAGTCTTGAGGGAGGGCGCCATGACGATCGCTTCGACCTCGGACGACACCCATATCTCGCCGTCGGCGCCGACATTCGCAGAGGCCACCAGGGTTTGGGCGAAGATCGGCTGCCTGTCGTTTGGCGGCCCAGCCGGGCAGATCGCCCTCATGCACAAGGAGCTCGTCGAGGATCGGCGCTGGATCGGCGAGCAGCGCTTTCTGCACGCTCTGAACTACTGCATGCTCCTGCCGGGTCCGGAGGCGCAGCAACTAGCCGTCTATATCGGCTGGCTGATGCATCGGACCATCGGCGGCCTCGTCGCGGGCTTGCTCTTTATCCTTCCCGGCGCACTGGTGATGCTCGGGTTGAGCCTGCTCTACGTGCTCTACCGGCAGGTGCCGCTGGTCGATGCCGTCTTCTTCGGCGTCAAGGCGGCTGTCCTTGCGGTCGTGATCGAGGCCTGCCTCCGCATCAGCCGTCGCGCCTTGAAGAACCGCGCGATGGTCATGATCGCGATTGCAGCCTTCGTCGGGATCTACCTCTTCAAGATCCCGTTCCCGATCATCATTCTTGCCGCCGGCATCGTCGGCTGGGCCGGAAACCGCTACGCCCCCGCGACGTTCGCCGGCGGTGGCCACGCGGCCAAAGCCGGCGCGCCCGAATTCAAGGGCGTGGTCGACCTGATGTTCGAGCGCGGCGAGCTTGCGCACGCCACGCCTTCGGGCGCGAGGGCGCTCCAGACGGCCGCGCTCTGGCTTCCGCTCTGGCTCGGCCCCGTCGCCCTGCTCTGGTTGCTGACCGGGCAGGCCAGCGTCTGGACACATATCGGCGGCTTCTTCAGCACGATGGCTGTCGTCACCTTCGGCGGCGCCTATGCGGTGCTGGCCTATGTCGCGCAGGCCGCGGTGGAGAGTTTCGGGTGGCTCGCGCCGGGGGAGATGGTCGACGGACTCGGGCTCGCCGAGACGACGCCGGGTCCGCTGATCCTGGTGCTGCAGTTCGTCGGTTTCCTCGCAGCCTATCGCGCTCCGGGTGTCTTCGATCCGCTGCTGGCCGGTTGCCTCGGGGCGCTGCTGACGCTTTGGGGCACCTTTGCGCCCTGCTTTTTCTGGATTTTCCTCGGGGCGCCCTATGTCGAGGCATTGCGCGGCAACAAGGCTCTCGCAGCGGCCCTGACCGCGATCACCGCCGCGGTGGTCGGCGTGGTGATGAACCTCGCATTATGGTTTGCGCTGCACGTGGTTTTTCGAGAGGTGCGCTCGGTGAGCTTTCTCGGCCTCTCGCCTGATATGCCGGTCTTTGCGTCGGTGGATTGGCAGGCCGCGCTGCTGTCAATCGCGGCGATGATCGCAATGCTGCGGTTCCGGGTGGGCATGATACCAACCTTGGCCATGGCAGCCTTGGCCGGCGTCGTGCTGCGTATGGCTTTCTGAAACAAGGGCTTCGGGGCTGCCCAGGCATGTCCGCTCCTGGCTCCATGGCGCATGGCCGCCTGCCTCTTCGCTGACATCGGGAGCACCCGCCGCCGTTCGGCCCTTCCACAGCTTCGGCTCCTCGCGCTAAACCGGACGCATGGACGCCCCCGTTCCGATGCCCCGCGCCGCCGATCTGCTCGCCTGGTACGACCGCCATCGCCGCGCGCTGCCCTGGCGCGCCGTTGCAGGCGCGCGGCCCGATCCCTATCGGGTCTGGGCCTCCGAGATCATGCTGCAGCAGACCACGGTCACGGCGGTGAAGCCCTATTACGAGCGCTTCATGACCCGCTTCCCGACGGTGAAGGCACTTGCCGACGCGCCATCCGAAGAGGTCATGCAGGCCTGGGCCGGCCTCGGCTATTACTCACGCGCCCGCAATCTCCATGCCTGCGCGAAAGCTGTGATGGAAAGCCATGGCGGCCGCTTCCCCGATACGGAGGACGGCCTGCGCTTGCTGCCCGGCATCGGCGCCTATACGGCGGGCGCCGTGGCCGCGATCGCCTTCGACCGGCCGGCCGCGGCCGTCGACGGCAATGTCGAGCGCGTCATGACGCGGCTTTTCGCGATCGAGGACGAATTGCCGGGCGCGCGTCCGCTGATCCGCGAGAGGGTGCTGGCGCTGCTGCCGCATGGCCGTCCGGGCGATTTCGCGCAGGCCTTGATGGATCTCGGCGCAACCATCTGCACGCCGCGCAATCCGGCCTGCGGCCTTTGCCCGTGGCGCGAGCCCTGCCGGGCGCGGGTGGCGGGCACGCAGGAGAGCTTTCCTCGCAAGGCGCGCAAGAAGGCCGGTGTGACGCGCTATGGCGCCGCCTTCGTGCTGACGCGGGCCGATGGCGCGATCCTGCTGCGCACGCGTCCCGACAAGGGACTGCTCGGCGGCATGGCCGAGGTGCCGACCAGCGAATGGCGCGCCGATTACGAACTCGACGGAGCCGCGCAGGATGCGCCCTTGCCGCTGCGCTGGAACCGGCTGCCCGAGCCGGTGCGCCATGTCTTCACGCATTTCCCGCTGGAACTGACCGTGTTCACCGGCAGCGTGCCGCCGCAAACGCGGGCGCCCGCCGGCATGCGCTTCACGCCGCTGGTCGATATCGCGAGCGAGCCGCTGCCGAGCCTCATGCTCAAGGTGGTCGAGCGTGCCGGGCTTTATCGCTCGAAGACGCGGTAGGTCATCGTCGGCAGGTCGACGGACCATTTGAAATAGCCCTTGGAGTAGATCTTGCCGCGGTTCGGCGGCCAGGGATCGTGGATGCGCAGCGTCGTGCCGGTGCCGTCGGGGTTGCCGTCCCCGCGCATGCCGACCACCACGATCATATGGCCGGGGCTGCCGCGCCCGGCGGTGTATTCGTCGACGCGCCAGAGCATGTCGAACATCAGCGGCCCGCGCGACAGCGCCTGCCGCAGCAACTCGACCGACCAGGACATCGGCGCGTTGCAGCGCAGCCCGTGGATGCGGCCATAGCGCTGGCCGGTCACGATCGCCTGGTCGCTCTCCGACGAGTTCAGCAGCCCGCCATCGGAGGCGATCATGTCCGGCGGCGTCCTGGCGATGATGATCGGCACGGTCGAGTTCTTCATCATCGCCGTCGAGGTCGCCCAGCAGGTCGTGTTCGTCGGCTGGGCGATGAAGGAGACCTTGTGCAGGATCGGCGCGAAGGCCTCGATGTCATAGAGGCAGGATTGCGTGGCCGGGCCGGCTTCGCCGTCCTCGACCAGCCAGTTCTTGCGCTGGAGGGCGAGCACCGCGCTGCGGGTCAGGTTGCCGAACTGGCCATCGGGGACGAGCAGCGGCCGCGGCTTCAGCGTGGCGTTCAGCGCTTCCTGAAGCTTCTTGACCTCAGGCCCGCGGGAACCGTTTTTCAGGATTGTGGCCATGACGTATCCGCCGGAGATGTCCTGCGCCCAGAGTGCGTGCGCCCAAGGGGCGCAGGCATCATCCGAACGAAGGACAGGCGCGTGGATACGGGGCGGCCCGCCGTTCAGGCGGCCGCCATCTGCGCCCTGATCTCGCCGCGCAGCGTGTCGAGCACGGTCAGATTGCCGCCGCGCTCGACATGCCAGAAGGTCCAGCCATTGCAGGCGGGCAGCCCCTGAGCGAGAGCGCCGACCTTGTGGATCGAGCCCACCGCGGGGCCGAGGATCAGCGTGCCGTCGGCCCGGATCACGGCCTTGTGGCGGCGCTTCTCGTCATGGACGGTCTCGCCCGCCTTCACCAACCCGGCCTCGACCAGGCTGAGGAACGGCACGCGCGGCTCGCTGCGCTTCGAAGGAGCGGTCGAGAAGGCCTCCGGCGCGAGTGGCGTCACTGCGGCGATGCGCTCGCGCGCCGCCTTGGCATAGACCGGATCGCGCTCGAGCCCGATGAAATGGCGGCCGAGCGCCTTGGCGACGGCGCCCGTCGTGCCGGTGCCGAAGAAGGGATCGAGCACGACGTCGCCGGGATTGCTGGCCGAAAGCAGTACGCGGGCTAGCAGGGCCTCCGGCTTCTGCGTCGGATGCACTTTGGCTCCGCCAGCGTCCTTCAGGCGCTCCTCGCCGGTGCAGAGCGGCAGATACCAGTCCGAGCGCATCTGCAGGTCGTCGTTGCCGCCCTTCAGCGCCTCGTAATGGAAGGTGTATTTCGAGCTTTCGCCGCGCGCCGCCCAGATCAGCGTCTCATGCGCGTTGGTGAAGCGCCGGCCGCGGAAATTCGGCATCGGATTGGCCTTGCGCCAGACGATGTCGTTCAGCATCCAGAAGCCGAGATCCTGCAGCGTCGCGCCGACGCGGAAGATGTTGTGATAGCTGCCGATCACCCACAGCGCGCCGTCCGGCTTCAGCACGCGCCGCGCCGCGGCGAGCCAGGCACGGGTGAACGCATCATAGTCGGCGAAGGAGGCGAACTTGTCCCAATCGTCGTCGACGGCGTCGACGAGGCTGTCGTCGGGCCGGCGCAGATCGCCGCCGAGCTGGAGATTGTAGGGCGGATCAGCGAAGACGAGATCGACGCTCGCCGGCGGCAACGCATTCATCGCCGCGACGCAATCGCCGACGAGAATCTGATCCAGCGGCAGTTCCGATGGAACGCCGATTGTTTCGGGAAGGCTCTTGGCCTTCATCCGAGCCCCCAGCGCAGGCCGTCCGGTACGCGAAACTTGAATCCGGACGGGAGCGCTGGCGGTCCCGGTACGCGAGATACCCATGACGCCAAGACCGTTACGCAACTTCAACAAGCGCGATATTGGCCGGACAGGGTAAAGGGCGGGTTTCCGCTTTGAAAAAAATGCGTCCCGTTTTGGGGCTGCAGAAATTGCCTAGCCCATTGGCATTGAAAGGAAATTTCCTAACGGGAATTAACGCTTCGCCCTGCCGTAACGGCAGTCTCTAGCGCGACCAGACGCCCTTCACCGGGGCGAAGGAGTAGCGGTGCTCGGGGCAGGGGCCGTGCTCGGCGATCGCCTTGCGGTGCTGCGGCGTCGCATAGCCGACATGGCCGGCGAAGCCATAGGCCGGATAGCGCCGCGAGAGCCGCGCCATCATCCTGTCGCGTGTCACCTTGGCGACGATCGAAGCCGCTGCGATGGAGGCCACCGCCCCATCGCCTTGAATGATGGCCTCGCAGCCGCAGCCGAATTGCGGCGGGTCGTTGCCGTCGACCAGCACATGCAGCGGCGCGAGCGGCAGCGCGGCTACGGCCCGGCGCATCGCGAGCAAGGTCGCCTGGCGGATGTTCAGCGCATCGATCTCGATCGCGGTGGCGCTGGCGACCGCGACGGCCAGCGCGCTCTCGACGATCTCGCCGAAGAGTTCCTCGCGGACCGGCGCCGACAGCTTCTTCGAATCGTCGAGCCCATGCGGCACGCGGGCAGGGTCCAGGATCACGGCGGCGGCCACAACAGGCCCGGCCAGCGGCCCGCGCCCGACCTCGTCAATGCCGGCAAGCGGCCAGCGGCCGGTCGCGATGGCGTGGGTCTCTCGGCTGAAATCGGCGGGCATGGCCGGGTTATGCAACATCCGTCCCTGGGGAGCCAGAGCGACATGAGTGCGCTCCACGGTCATCCCGGGTCTACGCTTCGGTTCGCCCGGGACGATGGCGCCTCATTCTTCAAACGCTCCCGCTCAAAACAAACTCAGCTGCGCCTTCTCCTTCTCGGGCTTGACGAACAGGTCGGTGCGCAGGCGCCGCCGCGTCGTGTTGAAGCCGCTGCGCTCGGCCGCCAGCTCGAAGCGCCGGCCGATCATCCAGGCATAGGGGCCTGAGCCGACCATGCGCTGGCCCCATTGCGAATCGTAGTCCTTGCCGCCGCGCGTCGAGCGGATCAGCGACATCACATGCCGGAGCTTGTCCGGGTGATGCGTCAGCAGCCATTCCTGCACGATGTCGCGCACCTCGAGCGGCAGCCTGAGCAGCACATAGCCGGCCTCCTGCGCGCCCGCCGCCTTGGCGGCGTCGAGGATGCGCTCGATCTCATGCTCGTTGATAGCCGGCACGATCGGCGCGACCAGCACCGTCACCGGAATGCCGGCCTCCGACAGCTTGCGGATCGTCTCCAGCCGCTTGGGCGGCGAGGCGGCGCGGGGCTCCATGCCGCGTGCGACCTTGGGGTCGAGCGTCGTCACAGAGAGCGCGACCTTGACCAGCCCCTTCTCCGCCATCGGAGCGAGGATATCGATGTCGCGCTGGACCAGCGCCGACTTCGTCACGATGCCGACCGGATGATTGAACTTCGCCAGCACCTCCAGGATCGAACGCATGATCCGCAGCTTCTTCTCGATCGGCTGATAGGCGTCGGTGTTGGTGCCGATTGCGATGGTGCGCGGCTGGTAGGAAGGGGAGGAGAGTTCCTTCTCCAGCAGCGCCGCGGCATCGGGCTTGGCGGTCAGCTTGCTCTCGAAATCGAGGCCGGGCGACAGGCCGAGATAGGCATGGGTCGGTCGCGCGAAGCAGTAGACGCAACCATGCTCGCAGCCGCGATAGGGATTGATCGAGCGGTCGAAGGAGATGTCGGGCGAGTCGTTGCGCGTGATGATGTTGCGCGCCTTCTCATAGGCGATCTCCGTCGTGAACGGCGGCAGCTCTTCCAGCGAGCCCCAGCCATCGTCCTCCGCGACGCGCTGCTCGGCCTCGTAGCGCCCGCCCGGATTGATCGTGGCGCCGCGCCCGCGCCGTCTCTCCGGATCGATGCGGTGGCCGGCATAGGCCATCGGGTCGGCCGGGGCGACGACAGGCGCGGAGACCGTCGGCTCCCGGTCGTGCCGCTTCAGCGGCTGGGCCGCCGGATAGGGCCTCTCGGTGAGTCTGGCCTGACGCATGGCAGTCGAACCTCGTCCAAAGCCGGGAATCGGCGTCGGTTCTCGCTCACCAATGTGAACATACCAAGAACAAATGGCAAGTGACAGGATTGCGACATGCTGCGCCGCATCATAAGCATTGGGCATGCTCACAGCCGTGATCCGGGCAGACGGTTCTCCACAGGCACTCGCCGCGACGCTCGCCGTGCTGATACCGGCGGTGGCCGAGGGTTTTCTCGGCCATGCGGTAATCGTCGATGCCGCGGGCTCGGCCGATATCGAGCGCATCGCCGACGGGACCGGGGCGCATTATCTGCGCGGCGGGGTCGAGGCCTGGCAGCGTGGAGCGGCCGAAGCGCGCGGAGACTGGATATTGCTGCTCGATGCCGGCGACGTCCCGCAGCCCCATTGGGTGCAAACCGTCGAGCGCCATTTACTGCTCGCCCCGAATCGGCCGGCACTGATCCCGGTGGAGGGGGCGGCAGCCTCGCTGCGTGAGCGTGCGGCAGTGGCCTTCGGTGGGCGCCGGCTGAGAGCGGGCCTCGTCGTTCCGAAAAGCGCGGCGCAGTCCGGGCACCTCGCTCGCGCACCGAAGCGGCTGGCGGTGCGGCGGGAAAGGGCCGGCTAAAGAGCCGCCCTAGGTCTTTTGCGTTCCTGGCATGCAAAGGCCCCGCCGAAGCGGGGCCTCAGGATTGGGAGCCGGTGGCTCGGCCGGAACGCGACGCCTATCCGGTCAGGCTTGCTCCAGCAGCAGGTTTTCGTCCCGATGCTCGCCGCCGAGTCCGGCAGCCCAAGCCGCCGCCGCGGCGCCGACAAGCAAGGCCGCCGCCGTCAGGAAGGCGGAGAGGACGGCGATCTTTCGGGCGCGTTCGGCTGCCTGCTTCGCGGTCTCCTTTGCCTGAGCCAAGCGGGCGTAGGCGTCATCGATGCGCTTCTGGGCATCCTGCTGGGCGATACTGGCCCGCGCCGCGAGCCGGCCGGCGAGGTAGTCCCGATCGGCAGGCTCGATCTTTCCATTGGAGAGCGCATTGACGAAGATTCGCGAGGCTTCGTTACGCTCCTCGGCCGTTACAGGCTGCTGGCCGCTGGCGCGCATGGAATTGTCGAGCGCCATGCTGAGCGGATCGACATTCTGGGAGATCAGCGATGCCGCTCCCGAGCCGGCGGAGGCGACGCCGCTGGCTGCCGTCTTCGCGGCCCCGAACAGCGACGATGTCGCGACGATGGTGATCAGCAGCGCGCCGGTGGCCCAGACGAGCAGACCATGGGTGGCGTCGCGCACTTTCCGCTCGTCCTTGGTGGAATCGAAGGTCGGCTGGCGCATGCGGCCGGCGAGATAGCCGCCTGCCATGCAGCAGGAGACGGTGACCCAGAGCGCCCAGAGAGCGCCGGCGATCGCCAGCGCCGTTGCGCTCGAACTCCTTTCGTAATCGGCGGAGACCATCGACAGGCCGATGGCCGAACCGAATACGGTCATGATCGTCGAGATGGCGGTGGCGATGACGGCGCCGCCGATGATCGGCCCCCATTGCACGTAAGAGTGCGTCTGCTTGTTGACGGTCACCGGGGCGACGACGACGTCTGTTCCTGACATGGACATGGGGATCTCCTATCGAAGCCCGAGGAACGACAGGATGGCCAAGATGACCACGACTAAGCCGACGAGATAGATGATGCTGTCCATGAGCCCCTCCTGCTGGCGAAAATCGCCATCTGCGTGAGAGGCAAACGGTTCTGAGGGCGCAGAGGTTCCTCCGCACCCGTCCAGATTGCAAAACAGCCGAAACCTGTCGTCGCGGCTGCCGGCGTGTCGATGCTCGCTCCGGCGGTGTCGGAGTTCCCCGCTACACCTGATTGCGGAACGTGTCGCAGCTCTGCATCGAGCCCGACTGGAAGCCGGTATTGAACCACTTCGTGCGCTGTGCCGAGGAGCCGTGGGTGAAGGAATCCGGCACCACCGTGCCCTGCGCCGCTTTCTGCAGTTTGTCGTCGCCGATCGCGGAAGCGGTGCGGATCGCCTCCTCGATGTCGCCCTGGTCGAGCCGGCCCATGGCCTGGACGTTGTGCGCCCAGACGCCGGCAAAGCAGTCGGCCTGCAATTCGACGCGCACCGAGATGGCGTTGGCATCGCGCTCGGACGAGCGCTCGCGCAGCTGGTTGGCCTTGGGCAGGATGCCGAGCAGGTTCTGGATGTGGTGGCCGACCTCGTGGCCGATCACATAGGCATAGGCGAAGTCGCCGCCGCCGCCGAGCTTGCGCTGCATCTCCTGGAAGAAGGAGGTGTCGAGATAGACCTTGCGGTCCTGCGGACAATAGAACGGACCCATCGCCGATTGTGCCGTGCCGCAGCCGGAGCGGTCGATACCGGAGAACAGGACGAGCCGCGGCGCCTGATAGCGGGTATTGGCCTGCTGCGGCAGGATCTTCGTCCAGACATCCTCGTTCTGCGCCAGCACGGCCGAGACGAAGCGGCCCATCTGGTCCTGCGGCGGGCCGGACGAGCGTCGGGTCTCCTGCGTCTGCTCACGCCCGCCGATGCCGCCGATCATCTCGGCGCCACCGATCAGCAGGCGCGGATCGATGCCGAGCGCCCAGCCGAGCAGGCCGAGCACCACCATCGTGCCGATGCCGATGCCGCCGCGGCCGCCGGGCATGCCGGCGAACCCGCCGCCGCCACCGCTGCCGCGCCTGTCCTCGAGATTCTCGGACTGGCGGTAATCTTCCCACTGCATGGACCGGTCCCCGAGAAAGCTCCCCGCAATCTCGCCAAGTGAGGCGGGGAACTCAAGCCGTCTTTGCAGGCGGCGGCTGAATATAGGCTGACTGCGGCCTGTCGGCTCAATGATAGCCGCTGTCGGCCCGCACCTTGCCGCGGAAGGTCCAGTACACGAAGGCCGTGTAGAACAGGATCATCGGCAGCAGGAACGCGACGCCGATCAGCACGAAGATATGGGAGGAGGGCGCTGCGGCCGCATCCCAGATCGTCACGTCCGGCGGCACCAGATAGGGGAAGTTCGAGATCGAGAGCCCGAGGAAGCAGAGCAGGAAGATCGCGATCGTCAGCGCGAAGGGCGTGAACTCGTGCGCGCCATGGAGCCGCCGCCAGGCGAGATAACCGCACAGCGCCGTCAGCACGGGGAAGGGCCACAGCCAGACGAGATTGGCTGGCGTGAACCAGCGCTCGGCGATGCGCGGATGCGCATAGGGTGTCCAGAGCGAGACCAGCACCGCGAAGGCCAGCAGCCCCAGCAGCAGGGTCTTCGCCTGACGCCGGGCCCGTTCGGCGACCGGGCCGTCCGTCTTGTAGAGCAGCCAGGTCGCGCCGAGCAGCGCATAGCCGACGACCACACCGGCCCCGCACATCACCGTGAAGGGCGTCAGCCAGTCGAGCGGTCCGCCGGCGAACTGTCCCTTCGCGACGGTGACGCCCTGGATCAGGCCGCCGAGCACAAGGCCTTGCGAGAACGCGGCCACCGTCGAGCCGAGCCAGAAGGCCAGATCCCAGCGCTGGTGATGCGGCTTGGCGACCCAGCGGAACTCGAAGGCGACGCCGCGGAAGATCAGCGCCAGCAGCATCAGCGTGATCGGGATGTAGAAGGCGGGCATGATGATGGCGTAGGCCTGCGGGAAGGCGACCCAGAGGCCGCCGCCGCCCAGCACAAGCCAGGTCTCGTTGCCGTCCCAGAACGGGGCGACAGAGTTCATCATCTGGTCGCGCTCGCCCTCGTCCTTGGTCGTCGGGAACAGGATGGCGATGCCGAGGTCGAAGCCGTCGAGCACGACATAGAGCATCACGGCGGTGCCGATCAGCACGGCCCAGATGATCGGAAGATACCATTCCATTGTCGTGCCCTCAGATCGCCGGCTGGATCTTGTCGTCGCCGGGATGGCCGTCTCCGAAGATCGTGGCGGCCTCGCCCTGCACCGCCTTGAGCGGGCGCTTCGATGGCTGCTCCGGTGGCTCTTCGCCGGTGATCTCGTCCGGTCCCTTGGCGATCAGGCGGTTGATCAGCAGGATGCCGGCCGTGAACACCACCGAATAGACGCAGACGAACAGGAAGAGCGAGATCGCGACCTGCAGGGTCGTGACCGGGGAGACGGCGTCGGCCGAGCGGATGATTCCCGTCGCCAGCCAGGGCTGGCGGCCGACCTCGGTGACGAACCAGCCTGAGAGAATGGCGACGAAGCCCGCCGGCCAGGAATACTGGGCGATCCAGAGCCAGCGTCGCGATTCGAATACTGTGCCCTTGCGCCAGAGCCAGGCGCCGGTCCACCCGAACAGGATCATCAGCACGCCGATCCCCACCATCGCCCGGAAGGCGAAGAACGGGATCAGGACGGGCGGCCGATCCTGCACCGCAAAGTCCTTCAGGCTCGGGAAGAGCGCGTTCATGCTGCCATGGGTCACCAGGCTGGCGACGCCCGGGATCGATATCTCGAATCGGTTGAGCTCGGCCTTCTCGTCGGGCCAGGCGAAGAGCACGAGGGCGCCGGGCTTCGACGAATCCCAGTGCGCCTCGATCGCGGCGAGCTTGGCCGGCTGATAGGTCGCCGTGTCTCGGCCGTGGAAATCGCCGATCACCGCCTGCAGCGGCGCGGTCAATGCGATCATCAGGATCGCCATCCGCACCATCGTCTTGGCCGATTCGGTGCGATGTCCGATGAGCAGATGCCGCGCGCCGGTCGCCAGCACGACGAAGGCGGTCGTCAGATAGGCTGCCGTCATCATATGGGCGAAGCGTAGCGGGAAGGTCGGGTTGAAGACGATCTTCATCCAGTCGACCGGGTAGGCGATACCATCGCGCACCTCATGCCCGGTGGGATACTGCATCCAGCTATTGGCCGAGAGAATCCAGAAGCCGGAGAGCGCCGTGCCGCCCGCGACGATGATCGCCGAGGTGAAATGCAGCCAGGGCGGCACGCGCTTCCAGCCGAACAGCAGCACGCCGAGGAAGGACGCCTCCAGGAAGAAGGCCGAGAGCACCTCGTAGCCGATCAACGGCCCGATGACGTTGCCGACCGCCGTCGAGAACCGGCTCCAGTTGGTGCCGAACTGATAGGACAGCACGATGCCGGAGACCACGCCCATGGCGAAGGAGACGGCGAAGATCTTGGTCCAGAAGCGCGCGAGCAGGTGGAATTTAGGATCGCCGGTCTTGAGCCACAGGCCGAGCAGCGTGGCGATATAGGCGGAAAGCCCGATGGTGAACGCTGGAAAGACGATGTGGAAGGAGACGGTGAAGGCGAACTGCAACCTTGAAAGCAAGAAGGCGTCGATGACCATTGCAGAACTCCATCCGGCAGCGCCATGAAGGCGCCGGGTTTCGCCCGCTGGGGCGCTTCTGGATATGATCTAATTCGAGCTTGCCCTGCTTGGCTCCGGTCCGCAACGCCGCTGCGTCAATTCTTCCCATCGAGCGCGGTTTTGAGCGCGCGCAAATCCCGCCAGGCGAGCCGCTTCTGCAATGGCTGACGCAGCAGATAGGCCGGGTGCAGCGTCGCGAGGGCGCGGATGCGCCGCGAGCCGGTATCGTACTCGACCCATTGTCCGCGCGAGCGCAGGATGCCGCTGAAGCCGAGCAGCCCCTGCGCCGAGGGCCCGCCGACGCAGACGAGGATATCGGGGTCGGCAAGCTCGATCTGGCGCTGGATGAAGGGCAGGCAGATCGCGACCTCCTGCGGCGTCGGCGTGCGGTTGCCGGGCGGCCGCCAGGGCAGCATGTTGGCGATGTAGACGTCTTCCTTGCGACTGAGGCCGATCGCAGCCAGCATCCGGTCGAGCAACTGCCCGGACCGTCCGACGAAGGGCAGGCCGAGCCGATCCTCGTCGGCGCCGGGCGCTTCGCCGACCATCATCACCCGTCCCTCCGGATTGCCGTCGGCGAAGACGAGGTTCTTGGCGGTGGCCTTCAGCGCACAGCCCTCGAACTTGGCCAGCGCCTCTTTCAGCTCATCGAGCGTGCGCGCTTCGCGGGCAAGCGCCCGCGCGCTGACCGCGGCATCTTCGGGCGCCGTGGCGGCGGCTGCGATCGGCCGGGGCGCGGCAGCCGGACGGCCCGGCAGCGAACGCAGTTGTCCTGCGGGCCGGTCAGCGGGCGCCGGCTCGGCGAAATGATTGCGCGGCGTTTCGTCGAGCGCTTCCGTCACGCCCATCTCGGCGTACCAGCTCAGAAGCTCGTAAGGGTTTGGCTCGTCGGGGCCGGCTGCATCGGACAGGCTCATGAGCGCATCCTATACCCTGCAAAGCCGCTTCGCGAGCCAACGCAGTTGCAAAATGGAACGGGCACTTGGATAGAGGGGTTCCAGACTGGACGGAAGCCGAACGTTGAACGAGTCGGCGGGATAGTTCATATATAAACAATTGCGCGGCGCGGATGAAGGCGGAGGGCAGGATGGATCTGAAGGAAGCGCAGAGCGAACCGCGCGAGAGCATGGACTATGACGTCGTCATCGTCGGCGCCGGTCCTGCGGGTTTGGCTGCCGCGATCCGTTTGAAGCAGCTCGACGAGAACATCACCGTCGTCGTGGTCGAGAAGGGGGCCGAGGTCGGCGCCCACATTCTCTCCGGCGCGGTGATCGACCCGATCGGCCTGGATCGTCTCGTGCCCGATTGGCGCGATGATCCGGAGCGTCCGCTGACCACGGAGGTCAAGGAGGACATCTTTTATTTCCTCACAGAGCCGAACGGCATCCGCCTGCCGAACTTCGGTATGCCCAAGCTGATGAACAACCACGGCAATTTCGTCGGCTCGCTCGGGCTGGTGGCGAAGTTCCTGGCGGCGCGCGCCGAGGCGCTGGGCGTCGAGATCTATCCCGGCTTCGCCGCTGCGGAACTGCTCTACAACGATGACGGCTCGATCGCCGGCATCGCCACTGGCGATATGGGCATCGCCAAGGACGGCACGGTCTCCGAGCGCTTCACCCGCGGCATGGAGCTGCGCGGCCGCTACACGCTGCTGGGCGAGGGAGCACGCGGCTCGCTCTCCAAGATCGCCATCCGGAAGTTCGCTCTCGACGAGGGGCGCGAGCCGCAGAAATACGGCATCGGCCTGAAGGAACTCTGGCAGGTCAAGCCGGAGAAATTCCACAAGGGCCGCGTCCAGCATTCCTTCGGCTGGCCGCTCGACAACAGCACGGGCGGCGGCTCCTTCCTCTACCATTTCGACGACAATCTCGTCACCGTCGGCTTCGTCGTGCATCTGAACTATCAGAACCCGACGCTCTCGCCCTTCGACGAGTTCCAGCGCTTCAAGACGCATCCGCTGATCCGCGACACTTTCGAAGGCGCCAAGCGCATCTCCTATGGCTCACGCGCCATCACCGAGGGCGGTTACCAGTCGGTGCCCAAGCTGACATTCCCGGGCGGCGCGCTGATCGGCTGCGCGGCGGGCTTCGTCAACGTTCCCCGCATCAAGGGCAGCCACAACGCCATCCTGTCCGGCATGCTGGCGGCGGAAAAGCTGGTGCCCGCGTTGCAGGCGGGGCGCAGCCATGACGAGGTCGTCGAGATCGAGGATAGCTGGCGCGACAGCGCGATCGGCAAGGACCTCAAGCTGGTCCGCAACGTCAAGCCGCTCTGGTCGAAGTTCGGTACGCTGATCGGCATCGGCCTTGGCGGCATCGACATGTGGCTGAACCAGCTCTTCGGCTGGTCGCCCTTCGGCACGCTCAAGCACGGCAAGCCGGATTTCGCGACGCTGAAGCCGCTCGCCGAGGTCACGCCGATCACCTACCCGAAGCCCGACGGCAAGATTTCCTTCGACAAGCTGTCCTCGGTCTTCCTCTCCTCGACCAACCACGAGGAAGACCAGCCGGCGCATCTGAAGCTGACGGACCCGTCGATCCCGATCGCGAAGAACCTGCCTGTTTATGGCGAGCCGGCCCGGCTCTACTGCCCGGCGGGGGTCTACGAGGTGGTCTATGACGATGCCGAGGCGAAGACCAACCCGCGCTTCGTGATCAACGCGCAGAACTGCGTTCACTGCAAGACCTGCGACATCAAGGACCCCGCCCAGAACATCACCTGGACGGTGCCGGAAGGCGGCGGCGGACCGGGCTACGCGAATATGTGATCGGCTTGCGCCGGCGCGCCCTTGTTTTTGCGAGGCTGATCAGCCCTTGCGCACGACGGACGGAACCGGCCTCGGCTCGTCCCTGGTGCAACCGGCGGCGAAACCGGCGAGAAGAGCGACGGCGGCGAAACTCGGAACAATCTTTTCCATTGGAACGATCCCAATAGAGAAGCTGCGTGATCTGGGGACCAACGAAATATGAACCTGATTACCTTGCCCTATGACCGGCGTTTTCTCGCGACGTCCTCTCCGTCAGTCGGTTTTCGGGTACTGTTGCGCCGCCGCTACGAGACTGCCGCATTCGCTCGGAGCCCGGCTTGCCGGCCCGCCCGGAAACCGCCATCTTGCCAGCCTACGCGAAGCGATCACGGTCCGCTGGAAAAAGCGCCCCGGAACAGTGAGGCGGCGGACCGAGGGAGAATGGCAGTCGTGACATTTATGAAGAAGCTGCGTGCCTCCGGTACGGCTGCTGCCTTGTCGTTTTTGATGGTTCTGCCGGTGGCTGCTGCCGCTCAGGGCGCGACCGCGCCGCGTTCGGCCGATTCGCTCGAGCCGGCCGACAGCCTCGAAGGGAATTATCTCGCCGCCATCGTGGCAGGCGCCTCGCGCGATCTCGGCGCCGCCTCCGTCTATCTGCGTGAGGCCGTGCGGGACGATCCGCAGAACAACGACCTGCTGGAGCGCGCTTTCGTCGCTTTCCTGGCTGACGGCGCCATGCCCGACGCCTTCCGCGCCGCCGACAAGCTGATCCAGCAGGATCCGAGCAACGGCCTGGCGCAACTCGTCATTGGCATCCGCTCGATCAAGCAGAAGAGCTACCAGACCGCGCGCAATCACCTTCAGCGCGGCGGGCGCGGCCGGGCGGCCGACATCACCGCGACGCTGCTTTCCGCCTGGTCCTATCTCGGTTCGGGCAATTCCAGGCGTGCCATCGAGACGCTCGAGCGGCTGAAGGGCGAGCCTTCCTACAATCTCTTCCGCGACTATCACGCCGGCCTGATTCTCGACGCCGCCAACCGCAAGGCAGAGGCCGAGAAGCGGCTGAAGTCGGCCTATGACGCCGAGAAGACCACATTGCGTCTGGTCGATCTCTGGGCGCGCTTCCAGGCCCGTAGCGGCGATTATGCCGGGGCTGCGGCGACCTACGCCGATTTCGACCGCTTGCTGCCCAACCACCCGATCATCCGCGAGGGCATGTCGCTGGTGGCGAAGAAGGACGCACCGCCGCGCCAGATCCAGACGGCGCAGCAGGGTGCCGCCGAGGTGCTCTACGGGCTCGCCAGCGCCGGCAATCGCCAGGGCGACGAAGCCGCTGCGCTGCTCTATCTGCGCATGGCGATCTATCTCGACCCCGGCCACGACCTCGCCATCCTGACGCTGGGCGACATCCTTGAGCGCGCCCGCCAGCCGGAAGACGCGGTCGCGGTCTACGACAGGATGCCGGCTTCCTCGCCGCTGCGTTCCAATGCCGAGATCCAGGCCGGCCTCGCGCTGGAGAATCTCGGCAAGCCGGAAGAGGCGGTAAAGCATCTGGAGAAGGTCATCGCCGAGCGTCCCGATGATGTCGACGCGCTCTCGGCGCTCGGCAATATCTATCGCTCGCGCAAGCAGTTCGCCGAGGCGGCGGCTGCCTACGACAAGGCCATCAACAAGATCGCCTCGCCGGGCCGCGCCAACTGGGACCTGTATTATTTCCGCGGCATCGCCCGCGAGCGCATCAACCGCTGGCCGGAGGCCGAGGCCGATCTGCGCAAGGCGCTCGAACTCCTGCCCGATCCGCTCGGGCGTGAGCGCGCGCTGGTGCTGAACTATCTCGGCTATTCGCTGGTCGACAAGCATCTCAAGCTCGACGAGGCGCTCGACATGCTGCGCCGTGCCGTCGAGCTGCGGCCGCGTGACGGCTACATCATCGATTCGCTGGGCTGGGCCTATTACCGCCTCGGCCGCTACGAGGATGCCTCGCGCGAGATCGAACGCGCCGCCGAGCTGCGCCCCTCCGACCCGGTCATCAACGACCACCTCGGTGACGTGTATTGGCGCACCGGCCGCCAGCTCGAAGCGAAGTTCCAGTGGAACCACGCGCGCGACCTCAAGCCGGAGCCCGAGGATCTGGAGAAGATCCAGCGCAAGATCGAGCGCGGGCTGGAGGATCCCTCGGCCAATGTCACGGACGACGCCAAGAAGGACGGCGGCTGACGCCTCCCGCGTCATAGGCGCCTCTAGAGAGTTTTCGCGTTGCTCCGAAGCGCAGAAATTCTCTAGCCCCTTGATTTATCGCATTTTCTTCACGCGAGCCGGCATCCACTTCGCTCGAAAATGCCTCTAGTCGGAATCGGCCGTGGCTCTACCGCTGACGACGCGTGCGCGCGCCAAGGTCAATCTCGACCTGCGGGTTCTTGGTCGGCGCGACGACGGCTATCACGAGCTCGAAAGCCTCGTCGCCTTCGCCGGAATCGGCGACGAGCTGACGCTCGATCCCGATGGGCCGCTCTCCCTGTCGATTGCCGGTCCGCGCGCTGCGGGGCTGGCGGTCGATGACGGCAATCTCGTCCTGCGCGCCGCCCGCGCGCTGGAGGCCGCCCGCCCCGGCCTGCGCTTCGGGCGCTTCTACCTCGTCAAGCGATTGCCTGTCGCCTCCGGGATCGGCGGCGGCTCGGCTGATGCGGCTGCGGCCTTGCGGCTGCTCGCGCGCCTGAACGGCATCGCCATGTCCGATCCGATTCTGCACGATGTCGCCGCGCAGGTCGGTGCCGATGTGCCGGTCTGCCTCGATTCGCGGGCGCGGCTGATGGCCGGCATCGGCGAGCGGCTCGGGCCGGCGCTGCGCTTGCCGCGGCTCTTTGCGCTGCTGGTCAATCCGGGCGTGGCAGTCGAAACGGTTGCGGTCTTCCGGGCGCTCGGACTGGCGCATGGCCAGCGGCTGGGCGGCCCCGATGACAAGCTCGGCTATGGCACGGTCTCGGCGGCGGAGCTTCTCGCGAATCTCACCCGTTCCGGAAACGATCTCACCGTGCCCGCTCAGCGCGTTGCGTCTGAGATCGGCGAGGTTCTGGAGCGGTTGGAGCGCATTCCGGATTGCCGGCTTGCCCGCATGTCCGGCTCCGGCGCGACCTGCTTTGCGCTGTTCGATGATTGCCGCGCCAGCGCCGCTGCGGCGAAGGTACTGCAACGCGATCGGCCGGATTGGTGGGTGAAGCCGACGCTATTGAGCTGATAATCAGCCGTCATTCTCGGGCGACGCTCAGCGCAGACCCGCGAATCGCTCACAGAATGAGGAGCAGGAGCATCTGCGTTACCAGATGCTCGGGTCGAGCCCGAGCATGACGCTCTGCCTCAGTGCGCCCGCGCCACGCAGAAATCGACCGCGGCGTTGAGCGCCTGCTTCATCGGCGAGGCCGGGA
Organism: Allobosea sp. RIT-PG3_2; assembly: GCF_057321085.1. Lineage (NCBI taxonomy): Bacteria > Pseudomonadati > Pseudomonadota > Alphaproteobacteria > Hyphomicrobiales > Alloboseaceae > Allobosea > Allobosea sp. RIT-PG3_2. The sequence goes on from NZ_JBXWCA010000003.1 coordinate 486,397, forward strand.
ACAGGCCGAGCGCGTCCTTGGCCATCCGCGCATAGTGCTCGGCACGGGCGATGGTGTCGTCCAGCGCCTTGTGCCGGCGCATGATCGCCTGCGCCTCTTCCAGATCGCCGTCCCTGATCTCGCCGTCCTGCAATGTGCGCTTCCAGAAGGCGCGCTCCGTCTCGTCGCCGCGGCGGAAGGAGAGGACGACGGGCAGGGTGATCTTGCCCTCGCGGAAATCGTCGCCGGTGTTCTTGCCGAGCTTGGCCGCCACGCCGCCATAGTCGAGCGCGTCGTCGATGAGCTGGAAGGCGATGCCGAGATTGAGCCCGTAGCTGCGGCAGGCGGCGGAATCGGCCTTGGAGGAACTGGCGATCACCGGCCCGACCTCGCAGGCCGCGGCGAAGAGCTCTGCCGTCTTGCCGCGGATGACCGATAGATATTCGTCCTCGGTCGTCTCGGTGTTCTTGGCGACGGAGAGCTGGAAGACCTCGCCCTCGGCGATCACGGCGGCGGCGGTGGAGAGAATGTCGAGTGCCCGGAGCGAGCCGACCTCGACCATCATCTTGAAGGCCTGGCCGAGCAGGAAGTCTCCGACCAGCACGCTCGCCTCGTTGCCCCAGAGCATGCGGGCCGCGAGCTTGCCGCGGCGCATGTCGCTCTCGTCGACGACGTCGTCATGCAGCAGCGTCGCCGTGTGCATGAACTCGACGGAAGCCGCGAGCTTGACCTGGCCTTCGCCCTGATAGCCGCAGAGATTGGCCATGGCGAGCGTCAGCATCGGCCGCAGCCGCTTGCCGCCGGAGGAGATGAGGTGGTTGGCAACCTCCGGAATCATCGTCACGTCAGAGCCGGTGCGTGACAGGATCATGGCATTGACCCGCTCCATGTCGGCACGCGTCAGCGCGACGAGCGGCTCGATGCTCGCCTGATTCGATTCCCGTTCCTCGAGGGATACGACAACGCCCACTGGAAACACTCCGGATCAGATCCACGCGCCGATACGGCGCGCCTGCAGCCATGCCACAACCGTCGCATGGGACGCCAGCCCCCGCAAACCGGCGGGACGCCGCACCTTGCGCGAAGCGGCCGGCTTGGGTTCCATGGGGCGATGCACGAACTCATGCGCACCAACGACCTCATCCTGCTCGGCGCCGTCGAGGCCCTGCTGGACTCCGCCGGGCTCGACTGCCTGATCGCCGACCAGCACATCAGCGCGCTCGAAGGCATGATCGGTGCCTTTCCCCGGCGCCTCCTCGTGCGCGAGGCGGATAAGCCCCGGGCGCGGGCCCTGCTGGTCGAGGCCGGCTATGGCGGCGAGCTGCGTGATGAATGAGGCGGATGCCGCCTCAGCATTGGGCGAGGTCGTCGAGGACCGGCTGCTCGACGGCCGTCTCGTTCTGCGCCAGCCGCGCAAGGGCCATCGCGCCGGCACGGATGCCATTCTCCTGGCAGCAGCGCTGCCCGATCTCGATGGCGGAACGCTGCTTGATATCGGTTCGGGCGTCGGAACGGTCGGCCTGGCCGCAGCGCTCGCAAGGCCCGGATTGAGCGTCACGTTGCTGGAGCGCGATCCCGATCTCGCGGCTCTGGCGAAGCACAATGCCGAGACGAACGGCATGGCCGGCCGCGCCGGCATCATATCGGCCGACATCACGGCTCCTGCTGTGGAACTGGAGGCGGCGGGATTGAAGGCAGCTTCCTTCGACGCGGTGGCGATCAACCCGCCCTTCTATCCCGCAGGAGGGACGCGGGCCTCGCCGACGCCCAATCGCAGGGCCGCTCATGTCGCCGAAGGCGATCTTCAGCCCTGGCTCCGTGCGGCCCGGCGCGCGCTGAAACCCGGCGGGCTTCTAGCGGTCATCCATCGGGCCGAGGCGTTGCCGGAGTTGCTCGCCGGCCTCGGCACCGGCTTCGGCGCCATCGCGATCCGGCCGGTCCACGGCTCGGCCGAGAGGCCGGCGATCCGTGTCATCGTCACGGCGGTCCTGAACAGCAGAAAGCCGGCAGAGGTGCTGCCGGCTTTCGTGATCAATGGCCCCGATGGCCGCTTTACCGATGCGAGCGAGGCCGTCCATCGCGGCCGCGCGCGCCTTGCGGCCTACCAGTAGCGCGGCCCGTAGAACGGCGGCGGCGGGGGCGGCGGACCATAGAAGCGCGGGCCGTAATAGGGGCGCGGCCCGTAATAGCGCGGCGGACCATAATAGCGGCGGGGCCCATAGTAGCCGCGCGGTCCGTAATAGCGGCGCGGCCCGTAATAATACTGGGCTTGCTGCACCATGCCGCCGGTATCGACCAGCGGCGCGGCGGCGACGGGCGCGGCAGCGGCCGGGGTGGCGCTCAGGGCGGCCACGCCCAGCGTGCCGGCCGTCGCGACGGTGAAAAGCATCGTCCGGAACATGATATCCTCCATGAGGTTGGCGCCGGCAGTATCTGCCGTCGAAATGAACGCCGTCCGTGGAAACGAAATTAGGTCTTTGAAGCTGAACGGAACGAAACCGCGCCGTTCAGCTTGCCTTCATTGAGCGGCCGATCATGGCCGGAATGCGTCGGCCTCAGCGGCAGACCCGTACGGGGCGGACAACCCAGCGCCAGCCATTCCACACGCGGCGTTCCGACCAGAAGCAGCGCGGGCGATAATAGGGGCGCGGGCCGTAATGGCGCCGTGGGCCTCGGTAGTAGTACTGGGCCTGTTCGATAAGGCCTTGGCCGGCCTGCGCGGTCTGGCCGGCCGGGGCAGCGACCGGCGCGGCCGAGGCGGGAGCAGCCGTCAGGGCAATACCGCCCAGCGCCGCCGTTACGGCAGCCGCAAGAAGCGTTGTACGGAACATCGTGATCTCCATCGCTGGCCACCGGCTTAGCCGATGGCCGACTTGTCGTCCCTGCAAAGGAACTTAGGCCGTTTCACCTGAACGGCGCGAAACCGCGCCGTTCAGCTTGTCTTCATGTGGGGGAGGGCGCCTGCTCAGCGGCAGACGCGGTGCGAGCGCACGATCCAGCGCCGGCCGTTCCAGACGCGGCGGGTCTCGGTCCAGCAGCGGCGGACATGCGGGCGGCCCGGGCCGTAATGCGGGCGGCCACGATGCCAGGCCTGCTGCACGAGGCCGGTTTCAGCGCCGGAAGCCAGCGCCGTGCCGGCCGAGATCGGCGCGGCGGAAGCCGGGGCGCTGCTCATGGCGGCACCGAGCAAGGTTGCTGCGCCGAACGCGGCGGCAATGATGCGGGTTGTCAACATGGGCTTAACTCCTTCGTTATCCAGCCGCCGGCCCGGCATCAAATGCTCGCCCCGAACATCGCGAGCCCAGCGGTTGTCCCGGTGGTTATCAGACCGGGTATGAACGAAACCTGTCCGGTTCCGGCCGGGCGCTTGACCCTGGCGGGCGCGAACCCTAAGCACCCCGCCATCCCTTTGTTATCGGAAGGTTGCCGGCACTTGTCCGCCCCAGCACCGCACTTGCACCCTGCCAACCCGGTTTCCTCGCCGGCGATGGACCCGACGCGCTCTTTCCAGGCGCTGCTGCTGACGCTGCAGCGCTTCTGGGCCGAGCGAGGTTGCGTCGTGCTGCAGCCTTACGACATGGAGGTCGGCGCCGGCACCTTCCACCCGGCGACGACTTTGCGTGCGCTTGGGCCCAAGCCCTGGAAGGCGGCCTATGTCCAGCCTTCGCGCCGCCCCAAGGACGGCCGCTATGGCGAGAACCCCAACCGCCTCCAGCATTATTACCAGTTCCAGGTCATCCTGAAGCCGTCGCCGCCGGACCTGCAGCAGCTCTATCTCGACTCGCTCAAGGCCATCGGCGTCGATCTCGCGCTGCATGATGTCCGCTTCGTCGAGGACGATTGGGAAAGCCCGACGCTCGGCGCATGGGGGCTCGGCTGGGAGTGCTGGTGCGACGGTATGGAGGTCAGCCAGTTCACCTATTTCCAGCAGGTCGCGGGTGTCGAATGCGCCCCGGTCGCGGGCGAGCTGACCTATGGGCTCGAGCGGCTGGCGATGTATGTCCAGGGCGTCGAGAACGTCTACGACCTCAACTTCAACGGCCTCGACGGCGAGGACCGGATTTCATACGGCGACGTCTTCCTGCAGGCCGAGCAGGAATACTCGCGGCATAATTTCGAGCACGCCAACACCGAGACGCTGTTCCGCCACTTCTCGGACGCCGAAGCCGAATGCAAGGCGCTGCTGGCTGCTGGCGAACCCGTTTCCGGCGCCAACCAGCTTCGCCACCAGCTCGCCCTGCCGGCCTATGACCAGTGCATCAAGGCGAGCCACATCTTCAATCTGCTCGATGCGCGCGGCGTGATCTCGGTCACCGAGCGCCAGAGCTATATCCTGCGCGTGCGTGAGCTCGCCAAGGCCTGCGGTGCAGCCTGGCTGAAGACCGCCGGCGGCGGAGCCATCTGATGCCCGATCTCCTGCTCGAACTCTTCTCCGAGGAAATCCCCGCGCGCATGCAGCGCAAGGCGGGCGAGGATCTGAAGAAGCTCGTCACCGATGCGCTCGTCGAGCGCGGCCTCGTCTATGAGGGCGCCAAGGCCTTCGTCACGCCGCGCCGGCTGGCGCTGCACGTCGCCGGGCTGCCGGTGCGCGGCCGCGATGTCCGCGAGGAGCGCAAGGGCCCGCGCGTCGGCGCGCCCGAGGCTGCCGTGCAGGGCTTCCTCAAGGCTGCCGGGCTGAATTCGCTCGATCAGGCGACCATCGTCAGCGATCCGAAGAAGGGCGATAGCTACGTCGCCATCATCGAGAAGCCCGGCCAGGAAACTGTCGCCGCCATCGCCGAGATCGTCCCGGCCGTGATCCGGTCCTTCCCCTGGCCGAAGTCGATGCGTTGGGGCAAGGCTTCCGCTGCCGGCGCCAGCCTGCGCTGGGTGCGCCCGCTGCATTCGATCCTCTGCACCTTCGGCGCGGAGACCGAGGACACCGAGATCGTGCCCTTCGAGGTCGACGGCATCGTCTCCGGCAACGTCACCTATGGCCACCGCTTCCATGCGCCCGGCCCGATCACGGTGAAGCGCCTCGACGACTACGTGACCTCGCTGGAGAAGGCCAAGGTCGTGCTCGATGCCGACCGGCGCAAGGAGATCATCCTCACCGACGCCCGCAACCTCGCCTTCGCGCAGGGGCTCGATCTCGTCGAGGATGAGGGGCTGCTGGAGGAGGTTGCCGGCCTCGTCGAATGGCCGGTCGTGCTGATGGGCGAATTCGAGGAGCGCTTCCTCGACATCCCCGGCGAGGCGATCCGCGCCACCATCCGCGCCAACCAGAAATGCTTCGTGCTGCGCGATCCCGCGACGGGCGCGCTCGCCAATCGCTTCATCCTGGTCTCGAACCTCCTCGCCAGCGACGGCGGCACGGCGATCACCGCCGGCAACGGCCGCGTCGTGCGCGCCCGCCTCTCCGACGCCGCCTATTTTTGGCAGACCGATCGCGGCTCGCTGCCGGACCTCGATACGCTCACGGCCAGCGCCGAGAAGCTCGGGCTCGATCTCGCCAAGCCGCTCGACCAGCGCATGGCCAAGCTCGACAAGCTCGGCGTCGTCTTCCACGCGAAGCTCGGCACGCAAGGCGAGCGCGTCCAGCGCATCGCCGCGCTGGCGAAGGAACTGGCCCCGATCGTCGGCGCCGATCCGGAAAAGGCCGAGCGCGCCGCCAAGCTCGCCAAGGCCGATTTGCCGACCGAGATGGTCGGCGAGTTCCCGGAACTGCAGGGCCTGATGGGCCGTAAATACGCCGAGCTGCAGGGCGAGGACGCCTCGGTCGCCGCCGCGGTGGAGGAGCACTACAAGCCGCTCGGTCCCTCGGACCGCGTACCGACCGATCCGGTTTCGGTCGCGGTGGCGCTGGCCGACAAGCTCGATACGCTCGTCGGGTTCTGGGCCATCGACGAGAAACCCACGGGGAGTAAGGACCCCTATGCGCTGCGACGGGCGGCGCTGGGTGTTTGCCGAATTTGCGACGAGAATAATCTGAATCGCCTTCAGCTTGAGCTGATCTTGATCCGCTCGTTCGACAGATGGCCGTCCGTCGACGGGCCTGTTGCTGCTTTTGATCTCATCGACTTCATCGTCGAGCGTTTGAAGGTCATGCTTCGTGATCGAGGCATCCCGCATGACGTTGTTGATGCAGTGTCACAGCAAGGTATTCGACGCGAGGCCATGATGCCTGGCATGGCGAATGTCAGGGTGATTTCGATCATCATTCGAACAGCTGATGCGCTCGGCCGCTTCCTCGACACAGAGGACGGCAAGAACCTGCTCGCCGGCTACAAGCGCGCCGCCAATATCCTCAAGGCCGAGGAGAAGAAGGACGGGGAGGGCGCCTTCGCCGACGCTCCGGACCTGCACCTCATCGCCGATGCCGGGCTGATCGAGGAGAAGGCGCTCGCCGTCGCGCTGGCGCAGGCCACTCCGAAGGCCGAGGCCGCCGTCGCCGCCGAGGATTACGAAGGCGCCATGGCCGCGCTGGCGGAGCTGCGCCCGGCGGTCGATGCCTTCTTCGACAAGGTCACGGTCAACGATCCCGATCCGGCCCAGCGCGCCAACCGCCTGAAGCTGCTGAACCAGCTTCGTCAGGCGACGCGCTCGGTCGCGGATTTCGACCGCATCGCGGGCTGACACACCGCCGTCATGCTCGGGCTTGACCCGAGCATCTCGGAAACCAGTGCCTTCTCGTCCTGAGATTCTCGGGTCTGCGCTTCGCTTCGCCCGAGAATGACGCCCTCGACGCCAAGCTCGCCCTTGTGCGGGCATCCACGTCTTGACCGCGACCTTCGACCGCCGAAGACGTGGATGGTCGGGACAAGCCCGACCATGACGATGGAGCTCCCCGCCAAGCACACCCACTTCGCCGGCAAAAGCTCGAACCGGAACCTATTCCCACCCTGCGACGTTCTGTCGGCGGGGCTGACATGCTGCGAATACGTCGCGGCAGGGCTCCGGGGGGCCGGCTATCGGCCGAGATAAAGGGCTTCACGCATGTCCATTCTGATTTCGCTTCTGATCACCGTTCTCGTGATCGGCCTCGTGCTCTATCTCGTGCGCATGCTGCCGCTCGACGGGCAGATCAAGAACGTCGTGCAGATCATCGTCATCGTGATCGGCATCATCTCGCTGCTGCGCTATCTCGCTGTTTTCTAAGGCGATTGACGGCGCGCCTGCGCTGGTTCACACTTCGCAAGGTCCAGAGGGCCCCGGACGTTCCCGTCTGGGGCCCTTTCCTGTTTCAGGGCGAGACCTGCGATGAACGCGCCGAACCGCACCGGCCATATCAGGCTGACCTCCCATCCCGAGCCCGGCAGCGCCGCCGTTCGCTTCCCGATCCGATGGGGCGCCCCGACCGCCGCCGAGCGCGGCCCGATCATCGCCTCGACCACAAACCCGGCCGACCGCAACGTCATCGGCGCCCATGGCGGCTCCTATTCGGTCTATCGCGCGCTCGCGATCTCGGCCCGCGCGATGAACCCCTCGCAGCGTCCCGACCTGACCAACACCTATCCCACCGCCGAGATCGCGCCGCAGCCGCAATGGGCCGATCCGAAGAAGATCGTCTCGCTCGATCCTTACGGCCACACGGTGGCGCAGGATTTCGGCAAGCTGATCGGCGAGGGCATCGATATCCGCCCTTCCATCGCAATCACCAAGGCGAGGCTCAACCTTCCCGAGATACTCGCGGCCATGGGCGCGCATCGCCTTGCCGCCGACGGGCATATCCTGCATTCCACCGGCGACATCTCCGTCACCAAGATCGCGGTCGACCCGGTCTGGTATCTGCCGGGCATCGCCGAGCGCTTCGGCACCACCGAGAACGAACTGCGCCGCACGCTCTTCGAGCAGACCGGCGGCATGTATCCCGAGCTGGTGACGCGGCCTGACCTCAAGGTCTTCCTGCCGCCGATCGGCTCGATCACCGCCTATGTCATGGGCGAGGTCTCCGGCTTGGCCGACCGCAAGACGCGCATCGCCTGCCGCGTCCATGACGAGTGCAACGGCTCGGATGTCTTCGGCTCCGACATCTGCACCTGCCGGCCCTATCTCACCCACGGCATCGAGGAATGCGTGAAGGAGGCCCAGAGCGGTGGCGTCGGCCTCATCGTCTACAACCGCAAGGAGGGCAGGGCGCTTGGCGAGGTCACCAAGTTCCTCGTCTACAACGCCCGCAAGCGCCAGGAGGGTGGCGATTCCGCCGCGACCTACTTCGAGCGCACCGAATGTGTCGCCGGCGTGCAGGATGCGCGCTTCCAGCAGCTCATGCCGGACGTATTGCACTGGCTCGGCGTCACCCGGATCGACCGGCTGATGTCGATGTCGAACATGAAATACGACGCCATGGTCGAGAGCGGCATCGAGATCGGCGAGCGCGTCGCCATCCCGCCCGAGCTGATCCCGCCCGATGCCTCCGTCGAGATCGAGGCGAAGAAGGCGGCGGGCTATTATTCGCCCGAGGGAGCACCCGGCGACAACGCGCTCAAGGCCACCGTCGGCCGCGAGCTCGACAAGTTCTGACCCCGTCCCGCCCTATCCGAGTTGATGATGCCTGACCGCGACTCCGAGGCGTTCCGCGCCCTGTTGAAACCTGCTGCCGTGCGCGAACGCGCGCGGGAGATGCTGGAACTGGGATTGTCCGGCGGGCTGCTCCATTTCAGTGTCGATCCCGAGCGGCTGGAGGCTTGCGCCGACTATGTGCTGGGGACCATTCGCGCGAATTATCCGACGCTCGAAATCCCCTTCCACGCGCGCTGGCGCCATTTCGTCGTCGCCGGGGACGATCGCTGGCAGAGACTGGATCAGGCCGCGGCCTTCTCCGACACAGGTGCACGCGGCCGCGCCGCTTATGATCTCGCCATCGTCAGCGTCCTGCTCGATGCCGGTGCGGGACCGGACTGGCGCTATCGCGACGCGGCGACCGGGACGGAGATCGGCCGCTCCGAGGGGTTGGCGCTCGCTTCGCTCGACATGTTCGCCGCCGGCCTGTTCTCCAGCGACCCGGCCGATCCCCTGCGCGCCGATGCCGACGCGCTGAAGCACCTCGATACGGCAGGGCTTGCGCAGGGATTCCAGGCCGGGACGGACAATCCGCTATTGGCGCTCGAAGGGCGTGCCGCCCTACTCAACCGCCTCGGCGAGGAGCTGGAGCGGCAGGGTTTGTCGCGCCCCGGCGAGCTTTTCGACCGCTTTGCGGCCGCCGCCGATACGGGGACGCTCCGGGCCGCCCATATGCTCGGTGAGGTCCTCGCGGTCTTCGGCGGCATCTGGCCTTCGCGCCTGACGCTGGCCGGCGTGGCGCTGGGAGACACCTGGCGGCATCCGCTGATCGCGCCCGGCGAGCCGACGGAAAGCCTGGTGCCCTTCCACAAGCTCTCGCAATGGCTGACCTATTCGCTGATCGAGCCGCTGCAATGGGCCGGCATCGCCGTCGTCGATATCGACGATCTCACCGGCCTGCCCGAATACCGCAATGGTGGGCTCTTCCTCGACAGCGGTGTCATCGCGCTCAAGGACGAGGCGGATCGGGAGAAGGCGCATGAGGTCGGCTCGCCGTTGGTGGTCGAATGGCGGGCGCTGACCGTGGCGCTGCTGGACGAGATCGGCGCCCTGGTCCGCAGGCGCCTCGGCCGTTCGCGCGAGGAATTGCCGCTCGCCAAGGTGCTTGAAGGCGGCAGCTGGGCCGCCGGGCGCCGGATCGCGCGCGAAAAGCGTGTGGATGGCGGTCCGCCCTTGACCATTGTCAGCGACGGCACGGTATTTTGAGGGTGAGCACAGCTTCGGGAAACAAAGGGGTAACCGGCGTATGATTTCGAGCCAGGACGGCGTCACCGTCGTCGATCACCCGTTGGTCCAGCACAAGCTCACGCTGATGCGCGAGAAGGATCGCTCCACCAAGAGCTTCCGCCAACTCCTCAACGAGATCGGCATGCTGCTCTGCTACGAGGTGACGCGCGATCTGCCGACCGAGAAGATCGAAATCGAGACGCCGCTGCAGAAGTCGATGCAGCCCGTCATCGCCGGCAAGAAGCTGGTCTTCGCGCCGATCCTGCGCGCCGGTGTCGGCTTCCTCGACGGCATGCTCGAGCTGGTGCCGGCAGCCCGCGTCGCCCATATCGGGCTCTACCGCGATCCCGACACGCTCCAGGCGGTCGAGTATTATTTCAAGGCGCCGTCCGACATCGCCGACCGCATGATCGTGGTGATGGACCCGATGCTGGCCACCGCGAACTCGGCTGTCGCCGCCGTCGAGCGCTTGAAGGAGCGCGGCGCCAAGGATCTGCGCTTCGTCTGCTTGCTGGCCGCGCCGGAAGGCATCGCTCACCTGCGCGGCGCCCATCCCGATGTCCGCATCTGGACGGCAGCGATCGACGAGCGCCTCAACGAGCACGGCTACATCGTGCCAGGCCTCGGCGACGCCGGAGACCGCATGTTCGGCACGCGCTGAACGGCAAAAAGGCCCGCGCCGTTTCCCGGCGCAGGCCTTCCTATAACGTTGCGACCGTCAGGCCTGCCGTCAGTCGATCACCTCGATCACGCGGCGGGTGCGCGGCTCGACGATCACGGGCTCGTCGTTCACCACCGTGTAGCGATAGCCATGCGCACCATACTCGGCCGGCACGACGTGATAGACCACTCCGCGCGACGGCAGCACTGTTCCGACTGCGACCGGCTCCGCATAGCGATACGAGCGCATATGCTGTGCCATCACATAGTTCCGGAAGCCCGGTTCGTCGCTGATCATCGTCCCACCGGCCGGGTCCCGCGTCAGGGTAGGGGCGAACATGTCCGACCCCGCAAGCGCGGGATCATGCGTGAAGCCACCGCTGGCGGGATCGCGAATGATCGGCCCCGCAGTCTGCGCAAAGGCAGTTGCGGGAAGGGCCGCGAGGACGACAGCAAAAAGAATCCGCTTCATTGTAAGTGACCTCCGATAACGCCCCGCTCTGAAAACGCCGCCACCTGGCGGCGGTTCCGGCTGTGGCGATCACCAAAAAGAGAGGCCCGCCCCCAGGGGCGGGCCTCTCGACGACTCCGAGGAGCCGTCAGGCGGTTACTGGATGATCTGAACCACGCGACGGGTCTGCGGCTCGACGATGACCGTGCGGTCGTTCACCACCGTGTAGCTGTAGTTCGAGGCGCTCGCGCCGTATTCGGCCGGCAGGCGGTGATAGGTCACGCCCTGCGCCGGCAGCACCGTGCCGACAGCGATCGGCTCGGCATAGGTATAGGACGGAACGCGCTGCTCGACGACATAGGTGCGGAATCGGGGCTCCGCCGCATCGCCGACGATGGCGCCGACGACTGCACCGCCGACGCCGCCGACGACTGCACCCACGGGGCCGCCGACGACAGCGCCGCCTACAGCACCGGCCGCCGCGCCGCTGGTCGCGCCGCCGACAGCGCCGCCCGAAGGCTGGCTCTGGGCGAAGGCAACAGCCGGGGTGATGGCGAGGGCGGCAACAAGAGCGATCTTCTTGAACATAATGTCTCTCCTTCCGAAGTGAACGTCGGCGAGACAACCGCAGCTTGGCGAAACAGTTCCCGGAAAATCGGTCACGAGATGTTAACGCCACGCAACCCGGCGGAAAAAGAACAGGCAGAACAAAGTCTTGCTTGTTCATGGCAGAACACGGACCCGCGGCTCATTCTCGCCCGCGCAGCCTGAAACGAAAACGGCGGGCCCCGAGGCCCGCCGCAAAATGCGCTCTGTCCGGCTGGATGCTTACTGCTTGGGCGCGGCCGAAAGTGCCGGCGTCAGCTTGTCGGCGTCGCGCTTGATCAGCGCGGCGAAGCCGGCAGGCGTCCGCTCCTCCGCCGTCGGCAGCACGGTGCCGAGGTCGAGCAGGCGCTTCTTGGTGCCCTCGTCGTTGAGCGCCTTGTTCAGGGCGTCGACGAGCTTGTCCACGGCCTCCTTGGCCATGCCCTTCGGCCCGGCGATGCCGTTCCAGGCTTCGATCTGGTACTCGGGCAGGCCGGCTTCCTTGGTGGTCGGGACGTCGGGCAGCGCCGGCGAGCGCTGGGCCGAGGCGATGGCGTAGGCCTTGATCGTGTTGGCGCGGACCTGCTCGGCGACGGAGACGATCTGGTCGCACATGAAGTCGACCTGGCCGGAGACGAGGTCGTTCAGTGCAGGGCCCGTGCCGCGATAGGCGACGGCGTTGATCTTCGGCGTGCCGAGGATGCCCTTCAGCAGGGTGCAGGTCGTCCAGGAGACCGAGCCGAGGCCGGCATGGGCCTCGTTCACCTTGTCCGGGTTCGCCTTCACATAGGTGACGAACTCCTTGAGGTCCTTCGGCTCGAAATTCTTGCGTGCCACGAGCAGGATCGGCGTGCCCCCGGCGAGACCGATGGTCTGCATGCCGTTGATCGGGTCGTATTTCAGGCCGGGATAGGTGGCCGGCGCCGCCGAGAAGGTGCCGAGATGGCCCATGGCGATGGTGTAGCCGTCAGGAGCGGCCGTTACGGCGCGCGCGATGCCGGTGGTGCCGCCGGCGCCGGCGACGTTCTCGATGACGATCTGCTGGCCGAGCGTCTTCGACATGTGGTCGGCGACGATGCGCGCGATGATGTCGGTCGGTCCACCCGCGGCGAAAGGCACGATCATGGTGACAGGCTTCGTCGGATATCCCTGCGCCTGCGCGCCGCCGGTGAACGCCAGCGCAGCAGCCGCAGCCAGGCCTAGAACGAGTTTCTTCATTCGGATTCCTCCCTCGATGTTGCTTGAGATGAAACTGGGGTGCCGCCGCCGGGGCGGCAACCCCGTCATTCGGTGAAGACCTCTTCGCGCTTCTTCGAGATCGAAGGCAGCAGGGCGATGGCCAGCACCAGCACCGCGACGAGCAGCAGGCCCAGCGAGATCGGCCGGTTCTGGTAGTCGATGAAGGTGTAGAACGAGCCGCGCGAGATGATCAGCGCCTGCCGGAGCTTCTCTTCCATAAGCTTGCCCAGCACGAAGCCGAGCAGCATCGGCGCGGGTTCGAAGCCGAGCTTGATCAGAAGGTAGCCGAACAGGCCGAACAACGCGGTGAATGCGACGTCGAGCGGCTGGTTGTTCACCGAGTAGATGCCGATGCAGCAGAAGATCAGGATCGCCGGGAACATCAGGCGATAGGGCACCTGCAGCAGCTTCACCCAGACGCCGACCAGCGGCAGGTTGATGACCAGCAGCATCAGGTTGCCGACCCACATCGAGGCGATCATGCCCCAGAACAGCTCGGGGTTGCGGGTCATGACCTGCGGGCCGGGGATGATGCCGTGGATCGTCATCGCGCCGACCATCAGCGCCATCACCGCGTTCGGCGGGATGCCGAGGGTGAGCAGCGGGATGAAGGCGGTCTGCGCGCCGGCGTTGTTGGCCGATTCCGGCCCCGCCACGCCCTCGATCGCGCCCTTGCCGAAGCGCGACGGATCCTTGGCGATCTTCTTCTCCACCGTGTAGCTGGCGAAGGGGCCGAGCACTGCGCCGTTGCCGGGCAGGATGCCGAGGATGCCGCCGATCGCGGTGCCGCGCAGCACCGGCGCCGTCGCCTGCTTGATGTCGTCCCAGCCCGGCAGGAGCCGGCCGATCTTGCCCTTGACAACGTCGCGCGCCTCAGGGCTTTCGAGATTGCGCAGCACCTCCGCGAAGCCGAACACGCCCATCGCCAGCACCGAGAAGTCGATGCCGTCCGAGAGCGAGGCGATGCCGAAGGTCAGGCGCTCCTGCCCGGTCTCGAGGTCGGTGCCAACGGTCGAGAACAGCAGGCCCAGCATGATCATGCAGAAGGCCTTGAGGATCGAGCCGCGCGCCAGCACGACGGCGAAGCACAGGCCCATCACCATCAGCGAGAAATACTCGGCCGGGCCGAACAGCAGCGCCATCTTGGTCAGCGGCGCGCCGAGCGCGGCGATGATCAGCGTCGCCACGCAGCCGGCGAAGAAGGAGCCGATGGCCGCCGTGCCGAGCGCCACGCCGGCGCGGCCCTGCCTGGCCATCTGGTGGCCGTCGAGCGTGGTGACGACGGAGGTCGCCTCACCGGGGATGTTGACCAGGATCGCGGTGGTCGAGCCGCCATACTGTGCGCCGTAATAGATGCCGGCGAGCATGATCAGCGCGCCCGTCGGATCGAGTCCGAAGGTGATCGGCAGCAGGATCGAGATCGTCGCGATCGGACCGACGCCGGGCAGCACGCCGATCAAAGTGCCGACGAGGCAGCCGACGAAGCAGAGGCCGATGTTCTTCAGTGTCAGAGCGACGCCGAAGCCCAGCGCGAGATTGGAGAACATGTCCATCGGTCAGATCCCCAGCAGCCAGGGCGCGAGCGGGATCGGCAGCGACAGCGCGTATTTGAACAGGAGGATGCAGCCGGCGGACATCGCCACCGCGAAGATCAGCAGCTCCTTGAGCTTGCGGTCGTCGGCGGCGAGGCCGGAGAAGAAGATCAGCAGCGGACCGGAGACGAGCAGCCCCAGCGCCGGGAACCGGATCGGACCGATCTCAAAGCCGCGGATGGTCAGTCCGAACAGGCAGGCGCCGCCGAGCGCGAAGAAAACGCCGCGCCAGGACCAGCCCTGCAGCTTCTCGCCGTTGTAACGCAGCGAGGCGAGGGCAAGCATCACCCCCAGCGCGCCGCAGATCACGGCGAAGGTCTTGGGCAGCATCCCCGGCCCGAGCTGGCGCAGCGTGCCGGCCGGCAGGTCCCAGGTGAAGATGAAGGCACCGAGCGCCAGCAGGATCATGAACAGGCCGCCGGCCAGATCCTGCGTCGATCGTACGCGCAGGCCCTGCGCCTGTTCTATCTGATTGAGACTCATCAGGCTCCTCCGACTGGCGACCCGGTTCGGGCTGTCCGTTTCTGCGATTTGGGGGAAGGGGTGAAGGAAAGGGTCTGGCGATCGTCGAGCAGGGTCACGCTTTCCCTCAGGATCGCAAGAAAATCGTCGCGCGCCGGCAGTTTCTGCTGGGGACGCCAGGCGACGCCGACGAGAGCGCCGGGCGGCGGCGGGTCGAGAAGGGCGCCGCGCAGGCGCCGCATCGTCACGCCGGGGAAGGACAGCCGCGACACCCAGTCCGGCGCCAGGGCCATGCCGAGCCCGGCTGCGACCGCCGACATCATCGCCGGCTTCTCGGTCGCCTCGATCGTCACGTTCGGCACCGCGCCGACGCTCTCGAAATAGGCCATGACCAGATCGTAGGCGTAGGGGCGGATGCGCTTCGACGGCACGACGAAAGGCTCGCCGACGAGATCGAGCATGGTCAGGTGCTCGCGGGCGGCGAGGGGATGGGCCTCGTTCAGCACCACGAGCGGGCGCTCCACCCGCAGGATCTCGAAGGCGCAATCGGTCGGCTTGCGTGGCGGGCGGGTCAACGCGAGGTCGAGCTTGCCGGATTCGAGCATCTGGACCAGCGCCGCCGTCATCGCCTCGACGAACTTGATCTCGATGCCGGGGAAGCGTGTCCGGAAGGCCACCAGCGCCTCGGGCACGAAGCTCGAAGACGCCGCGTCGATCGCCCCGACGCGCAGGATCTTGCCTGAGGCGAGCGAAGCCTCGCGCACCGCGCGGGTGGCATGCTCCATCTTGACGAGGATGCCCTTGGCTTCCTCGAGCATGATCAGCCCGGCCCGGGTCATGGCGACCTGTCGGGTCGTGCGGGTCAGCAGGCTGACGCCGAGTTCATCCTCGAGGGCACTGATCTGGCGGGACAGGGCGGGAGGCGCGACGCCGAGCCGCTCGGCCGCCCGGCCGAAATGCAGCTCTTCCGCGACCGCGATGAAACATCGCAGCTGCCGCACATCCATGGCCGTCCCCTGTTCCCCGGTACCGCTTGCCCGCGATATCTCTCGGTGGGCCGTGCCCAATAGCGACTCCAGCCGACAAGTCGACCCTAGAGCAATTCATAATTTTTTGGCAATAAAGTCTTTGGTCCTAGGCAGGCCTGGCGCGGGCCATCCTGAACAGGCGTCCGTCGATCAGGGCGAGGCCGGCGGCGATGGCCGCCATCCCCCAGAAGTGCCGTGCCAGCAGCGCTTCTCCGAGGAAAACCGAGCCGAGCAGGATGGCACTCACGGGGATGAGGAAGGTCACCAGGGTGACGTTGGTGCCACCGGCCCGGCGCATGATCCGGAAGAAGATGACATAGGCCAGCGCCGTCGAGAGCAGCGCCAGTCCGACCAAGGACAGCGCGACCTTGGTGCTCGGCACCGGCAGCAGCCAGGGCGGGTGGAAGAAAATGACCAGTGGTATCGTCATCAATGTCGTCGCGCTGACCTGGCCGGCAGCGCTGACGAGCGGCGGCATCCCGCGGAAGCGGCGTCCGAAAAGCGCGGCGAAGCCGTAGGACAGCGCAGCGGCGAGGCAGGCGAGCTGCGGCAGCAGCGCCCCGCTGACGCCATGGACCGCGTCAGGCCCCATCAGGATCGCGACGCCGACGATGCCCGCGCCGACACCGGCGAGCTTGAGCCCGCCCGCTTTCTCGTCCGGCGCGAACAGATGCGCGACGACGACGCCGAAGAGCGGGGTCGTGGCATTGATGATCGAGGCGAGGCCGCTGGCGATCTGGGTCTGGCCCCAGAAGATCAGGCCGAACGGGATCAGGTTGTTGAGCAGGCCCATGCCGAAGAAGGCGAGCCACATCCGCCCGCCGACACGCATCGATAGGCCTGACAGCCTGACTACGAGGAGCAGCGCGATGGCGGCCATGCCGACGCGGGCGAGCACGACGGCGAGCGGCGGCCATTCGGCGACGGCGATCTTGCCGAAGAAGAACGAGGCACCCCAGAGCAGGGAGAGCAGCAGGAGCAGCAGCCAGTCGCTCAGGTCCATGACGGGTTGCGGAGCGGGGGAGGACGACATGGTGAACCTGCTGAACAATAACGAGCCGGAGCGATAGGCTCGCCCCGGCTCTTCCTCCACCCGTTTCCTGTATCAGGCGGCTTCTGCGTCGCGCGCCTGCCACATCGCCTGGAAGGCCGGCCGTGCCTGGCAGGCATCGAGCCAGGCCTTGACGCGCGGAGCGGCCTCGAAGAGCTGCGTTGCGGGCTTCGCGTAGCGGATGATCTCGGCGACGTTGATGTCGGCGACTGTGAAGCGGCCGCCCATCACGTAGCCGTTGTTCTCGGCCAGCGTCTTGTCGAGCACGGCGAAGGGGCCGGGCAGGGCGGCCAGGGCAGCATCGACCAGCTCGGGCTTGCGCTTCTCCGGCGGATAGGCGGCGAGGTGGAACTGCAGGTTGAGCGCGTGGGTCTCGCACTCGGTCGCCGCCCAGAGCGCCCACATCACCGCGAGCCCCTCTTCCTGCGCGTTCTGCGGCGCGAGCGGGCCACCATGCTTGCGCGCCAGATAGAGGTTGATCGCCAGCGATTCGTGCAGCTTGAAACCGTTGTCGTCGATGCTGGGGATATGGCCGTTGGGGTTGATCTTCAGGAACTCGGCGCTGCGCGTGTGCAGCGGCACTCCCGGCGCCGCCGGATCGGGGAGGCGATAGGCCTGGATCACCGGCACATGGCTGAACGGCAGGCCGAGCTCGTTGGCGAGCCAGATGACGCGCGTGGCGCGCGAACGATAGCAACCATAGATCGTTAGGGTCATCGGCGGGATTCCAGTGAGAAATGGCGGACCGTCGGCGGAGGTGGCGCAGGGCGCCGATTCCGTCGCCGCGACCTTAGGCGCGCGATGGCGCTGAGCCAATGCGGATGATCGGGGGCAACGCGCCGAAAAAACCGTTTGACGCAGGCGTTTGGCGGGTGCATTGGCCTCCTGCTCCCGGCCTTCGTGGCCGGCTGCTCACAGGAAACTTCAACCCGATGCCAAGCGACAGTCCCAGCCGACAGTCGAAGCCGTCTGCCGCCGCTTCGCGCGCCTGACCGGGTTGCCCGGCTCGCCTGCGATCCGGCCATGACGGCCCGATCGCAAGGAATAGAGCCATGAACGATACCGCCGCCACGACGGACCTCCTTGCCGTGACGCTGGCCCAGACGCTGGCGCAAGAGCATGTCGCCGACATCGTCGAGACGCTGAACGAGCAGGACGACGCGACCATCGCGCATGTCCTGGCCGAATTGCCTTTCGATCGCGCCGTCGAGGCACTCGACCAGCCGGAATTCACCGCCGCCGCCGAGGCGCTGGCCTTGCTGCCCGACGGGCGCGCTGGCGCGCTGCTCTCGGCCATGTCGGCGGACCGCACTGCCGACGTCTTCCAGGAATTCGACGAAGAGACCCGTCAGCGCCTGAGCGGCCGTATCGACCGCCAGACCCGCTCCGACCTCAACAAGCTGCTGGCTTATCCCGAGCACAGCGCCGGCTCGATCATGACGACAGAGTTCGTCAGCGTGCCCAGCAACTGGTCGGTGCAGCAGGCGCTCGACCATATCCGCCGCGTCGAGCGCTCGCGCGAGACCGTCTACGCCATCTATGTGCTCGATTCCGTGACGCGGAAGCTGGTCCGGGCCGTCTCGCTGCGGCGCCTGATCAGCGGCGACCCCGAGGCTCCCGTCGAATCGGTCGTGCCGGCGCACAAGCCGATCACCGTTGCGCCCGAGGTCGATCGCGAGGACGTTGCGCGCCTGATCACCAAATACGACCTGCTGGCCGTTCCCGTCGTCGATGCCGACGACCACGTCGTCGGCATCGTCACCTTCGACGACGTCATCGACGCGATGATCGCCGAGACGACGGAGGACGTGCAGAAGCTCGGCGGCATGGAGGCCCTCGACCAGCCCTATAATGAGATCGGCTTCCTTTCGATGATACGGAAGCGTGCCGGCTGGCTCTCGATCCTGCTGGTCGGCGAGATGCTGACCGCCTCTGTCATGCAGTACTTTGAGGGCGAGCTCGAGAAGGCGATCGTGCTGACGCTGTTTATCCCGCTGATCATGAGCTCGGGCGGCAATTCCGGCTCGCAGGCGACCTCGCTGATCATCCGGGCGCTGGCGCTGCGCGAGGTCACGCTGAAGGATTGGTGGCGGATCGCACTGCGCGAACTGCCGACAGGTCTCACGCTCGGCGCCATTCTCGGCGTCATCGGCGTTGTCAGAATCATCGTGTGGCAGTGGCTCGGCTTCTACGATTACGGGCCGCACTGGATGCTGGTGGCGGCGACTGTCGGCGGCGCGCTGGTCGGCATCGTCACCTTCGGCTCGCTCGCCGGCTCGATGCTGCCCTTCGCGCTGAAGCGGCTCGGCTTCGACCCCGCCAGCGCCTCCGCGCCCTTCGTGGCGACGCTGGTCGATGTCACCGGGCTGGTGATCTATTTCGGTGTGGCCGCCGCGATCCTGACCGGAACGCTGTTGTAGCGGCACGCTCTTCAAGTGCAACCGTGCCGTCATTCCGGGGCATCGCGTCAGCGATGAGCCCGGAACCCAGAGCCGACGCCGATTCTGGTCAAGGCGCAGGCCCGGCCGTGTTCAAATGAAACAGGGCATCGGTTCTGGGTTCCGGGCTCGGGCCTTCCGCCCGCCCCGGAATGACGGCTCGCGTTTGTGTATCGTCAGCTCGCCAGCACGCGCTGCGGGGGGAAGGTGATCTCGACCAGCGTGCCTTCCTTCTTGACTGATGTGATCGACATCGCGGCGCGGTTTGCCTCGACCAGCGCCTTGGTCAGCGGTAGGCCGAGGCCGGTGCCGCCCGCGCGCCGCGTCGTCGGCACCTGCCGGAAGGGCTCGAGCGCAAGCTTCAGCTCGTCGTCATCCATGCCGATGCCGGTATCGCGCACCCGCAGGATTGCCTCGCCCTGGTCGCCGAGCGCGGTCGAGATGATCACCTGCCCGCCGGCATCGGTGAACTTTACCGCGTTGGAGAGCAGGTTGATCGCGATCTGCCGGATGGAACGCTCGTCGGCGACGACCGGCGGCAGTTTCGGCGACAGGCCGGAGCGCAGCACGACGCGTCCGCGTTGCGCCTCGGGCTGCAGCAGCGAGACGGTCGACAGCGCGATCTCGTTCAGGTTGACGCTGACGAAATCGAGGTCGAGCTTGCCGGCCTCGATCTTGGCGAGATCGAGCAGGTCGTTGACCAGGCTGATGACGTAGCCGCCGGACTGGTGGATGTCGCGCAGATATTCCTTGTAGCGCTCGTTGGCGATCGGCCCGAAGCGTTCCTCCGCCATCACCTCGGCAAAGCCGATGATGGCGTTGAGCGGGGTGCGGATCTCATGGCTGATCTTGGCGAGCACGTCGGATTTCTGTGCGCTCGCCATTTCCGCAGCCTTGCGCGCGTCGACCAGCTCGCCCTCGGTCTTCTTCCAGGCGGTGATGTCTCGCAGCACCGCGCAGAAGCGCGGCTCGGCCCCATGCGCGATCTGGCCCATGGTCATGAATAGCGGGATCTTGCCGCCCTGGCGCACCCGGCCCTGCACCTCGCGCCCGTCGTTCAGCACCGAGGCGACGCCGCCGCCCTTGAGGCCTTCGAGATAATCGAGCGCCGGCGCATGGCTCTCGCTGGCGAAGAGCAGCGTGAACAATTCACCCGTGACCTCGCGCTGGTCATAGCCGAACAGCGCCTCGGCCGCCTTGTTCAGCGCCAGGATGCGCCCGCGATCATCGACCGTGACGACGCCGTCAGTCGCCGTATCGAGCATGGCGGTGAGTTCGTCGATGCGGGCATCGCGGGTCTCGGCGTCGAGCCTGAGCGCCTCGACACGCGCCGCCGATTCGGATTCCTCGGCAGCGAACTCGGCCGCAAGCTCGGCTTCGTCCGCCTCTTCCGGCGTCAGTACCTTGACCTCGCCGCCGCCATTGGGATGGCGGAAGGCCATCAGCGTCGCCGGTTCGTCCTGCCAGCTCACGCTGGAAAGGATGGCATCGACGCTGACAAGATGGCCGCGGCGATCGATCAGCGTCATCGCGCCACCTTCGGCGCGCGAGGCTTCCTTGATAAGGCGGCTGACATTGCCGCCGGCCTTCAAATCGGCGAGGTCGGCAAAGTCGAGCAGGTCGAGCAGCGTGCGGTTGGCGTAGAGCGCCTCGTCGCCGCGGTTCACCAGGACGGCGACGGGCAGACGGTCGAGCACATCGGCATGGGAGTTGCGCTGCCGTGCGGGCGCGACGGCAGAGTCCGCTTCGGCTCCCGCCTTCTCTGCTGCGGCGGCCGCCTCTTCGCGTTCCTTGACCTGCAGCGGCGCGACGGGCGGCAGCCTTGGGCCGACTGTTTCCTCGTCGCCGGCCAGCCGTGCGCCCAGCGCCTTAGCGATCTCGCGGAAGGCATTGCGCTCGGCCGAGCTGAGGTGAGGCTTCGACGGCTCCAGAACGGGCCGCAGCGTGGTCAGCGTGCCGTTACGGAGCGGGACGATGTTGCCGCCCGGTGCCGCAGCCTCGGCCGCAGGCTGCTCGTCGCCAAGCCATTCGGCCGGCTGAATCTCGGGTTCGTCGTCTTCAGCCGGATTCGCGAGCGGCGTGGCAACGTCTTCGTCGGCATGGCTCTCCGCTTCCAGCTGCTCATGCTGATCAGCGGCGTCTTCGGCGAGGGGCTTGGGAATGTCGTCGGCGTGCGCCGGTAGAGCAGCCGCCTCGAGCGCGATTTCCGTAGCGGTTGCAGGCTCTTCCTGCCGGCCCGCCTTGTCATCCTCCGCAGCCGGGGCTTCCGCTTCCGGCAGGTCGAGGGCGGCTTCCGGCGCGGCGAAAGGCTCGCGCTCGTTCAGGCGGGCGATGCCGAAGCCGCGAAATCCGGCGAGAGCACGTCCGGCATCGAGAAGCGGCACGCCCGAGAGCTCGACGCGTGCGCCTTCGCCGGGCGTATCCGTCTGCCAGAGCAGGGCGTGTCCGCTCCAGGTCGCCGCCGTGGCGAGCCGCTCCGCCAGCCCGCCGTCGCGGTCGAGAACGGTGGAGCCGAGGAGATCGTGCCAGCTTTTGCCGGCCAGCCCGGCTGCGGCCTCTGCGCCGGTCAGGGCTGCGATTTGGTCGGAGACGCTGGTCAGCATCCCCTCGCGGTCGCTCTGCCAGAGAAAGCGAATCATCGCCGGACGCGCCGGCGCGGCGGCTTCGACCTCGGCCGGCGGTGTAGGGGGCGTCGCGATCGTAGCGGCTGCCGCCGGCTCGCTGGACTGGGGAATCGCGATGCCCAGCCGGCGCAACTCGGCTGCCGACACGACGACCGCCAGGATCGTTTGTCCATCGGGGCAGGACAGGAGTTTGCAGCCGCAGGTCACGGGCAGGGCGGCGAAGCCCGAAGTCAGGCGCAGCCTTTCGAGGCGGATGCCGGCCATGGAGGCCAGGCCGCCGGCGAGGGCATCGAGGCGCTGCCGCGCTTGATTCGGAACGACGATTTCAGCGGTCTTGCCGCCGAGCAGAGCCTGGCCGGCGGCGTTGGCGAAGCCGGGGCGTCCGGCGTCGGCATCCCAGAGCAGCAGGGCGCCGCCCGCGGCAAAGGTCGCAAGGGCGGCGTCATCAGCCGCCGCCGCTCCCCGTCGCGCCCAGTCCTGTCCGGATTCGCTCATGCTTGCCTGCTCGTTCAATCCGCGCCCGTTATGCCTAACAAACCTTTAATAGCTCCCAAATGGCCGCAAATCCATGGAACCAAAGATCGCTCTCCCGCTTCTCCTCGAAACAGCGTTAACATGGGCGGCGTCGCGATAGGTCACGCGGTTGTCATTGCATTGCAACAATGATATTGCAGTGCACAATATTGTAAGGCTTGGCTGCAAGACGACAGGAGGATCCCATGAACGGCAAATCACCCTACGAAGTGCCAACCGAGATGCGCGAGTTCGCGGAACGCAGCGTCGAGCAGGCCCGCAAGGCTTTCGACGGCTTCATCGGCGCGGCCCAAAAGGCTGTGGATAGCGCCCATGGCTCGGCCGAGAACGCCCGCGCCAACACTCACGACGCCACCCGCAAGGCGATCGCCTATGCTGAAGACAATGTCGCGGCGGCTTTCGACTTCGCCCAGAAGCTGGTGACGTCGAAAGACCTCACCGAGGTCATGCAGCATCAGTCGGATTTCCTGAAGTCCCAGATGGCGTCGTTCCAGACCCAGCTCAAGGATCTCGGGGCTGCCGCCCAGGACGCTGCGACGAAGGCTGCCGAGACCGTCAGCAAGGCCACCAAGGGCGGCCGCTGAGGCGCGTCTGCCGGCGCTGCTGCGCGCCGGCACGCATTCTGGCCGGGCCGAGCGCCCGGCCTCCGCTGTTTGCCGCTGAAGGAGAGCCGCCATGGTTAAGCCTGCTCCCACCAGGACCACGTCCAAGGTTCCGGTCAGCCTGCCTCCGGTGAGGGCGCTGTCGCCCGCGCCTGCCGAGAAGCAGGCCGACAAGCTGCCGTCGCCGAATCCGGATGCGCGTCCCGCCGCCAGCGATGCGGCGCCGCCTCGGCCTGCTCCCGCCAGCCCGGCCGTTTCGAAGCCGGCTTCTCCCGCGGACGCGGCCCCTGCGGCGGCTGCTCCCGTCGTCGTGGCTCCCCCGGCTGTCGCTCCCGCAGTGGCCGCGCCAAGTGCAGCCGCGCCAAGTGCAGCCGCTCCGGTTGCCGCGCAGAACAAGCCTTTGGCCGCAGTCTCACCGCCGGCAGCGCGAACCGAAGCGGTTGCTCCGGCCGAGGTCGCTCCGGTCAAGGAGGCCGTTACTCCGGTTAAGGCGGATCGGCCTGCCGTGACACCGGTCTCCGTCGCTGCCAAGAAGGCGGCGCCGGCCAAGAAAGCAGCTTCGGCCAAGATCCGCATCGAGAAGCCGGTCGCCAAGGTCGTTGCGCCGAAGATTGCTGCCAAGGCCGCTCCCGCTGCGCCGAAGGTGGCCCCGCAAGCTCCCGCGCCTCAGAAGGCCACTCCCAAAACCATCGCCAAGCCCGCCGCGCCGAAGGCGACATCAGCGCCGGCGAACGCCGCTGTGGCTGCACCTCCTGCCAGGACGATCCAGCCGGTCGCTGCACCCGCTCCTGCACCCGCCAAGCCGGTGCAGCCGGTATCGCTCGATTCGCTGCCTCTGCCGCGGCCGCCCGAGGCTGTCACCGTCGCGTCCGCGACCGTGATGAGCCAGGCGCTGACGATGGCACGGGCTTTCGGCGCCTTGCAGGCCCGCATGCTCGACCATGCCTGCGCGGAACTGGAAGCGACGTTGCACGACGCCCAGACGGTGGCGCGCAGCAACAGCGCGTCCGAAGCCATCACGCTTCAGGCCAAGGCGGTTCGCCGCAGCTACGAATCCTACGCGGACCACCTGAAGGAGCTTGCGCGCGTCGCCAATGCCGCCTTGCGCAAGGATTGATGGGCCACTGTGTACGGCGCACTCTCGGGCGCGCCGAAATTCGGCCGGCCGAATGCATTACGCGGTTGCAAAAGCAAAAACTCGGCACTAGGGTCCGCGCCGCTGGTGACCCCGCCGAGGCGGCTGGTTGCAAGGCCCAAGGTACGGGCAGCCATAGCTCAGTTGGTTAGAGCGCTAGATTGTGGATCTAGAGGTCCCCCGTTCAAGCCGGGGTGGCTGTACCATCTTTTCGACGAGAATCCTGAAGCGACCGTCGGCTGGCCAGGGCTCTCCGGTGCCTGTTCGGCTCCTCTTGAAGCAAGGCCTGCGGTTCGCCATATCCTTGCCGAGCGAAAGGGTTCGCCTTTCGCCCGCGGGGTGCTGCCGGCTGCGGGTCCCGATGATAGTGAGGCGCCTTTCGAGGGCCTGGATAGATGACGCGTACGCCTAGCCTGTCCCATCCGTTCCTGCTCGGCTTCGACGACATCGAGCGTGCGCTCGACCGTGTCGCCAAGGGCGCGAGCGAGGGTTATCCGCCCTACAACATCGAGCGGCTGCCCCGGACGGAGGACGAGCCCGATCGCCTGCGCATCACGCTGGCCGTTGCGGGCTTCTCGCGCGAGCAGCTCGAGATCACGCTGGAGGAGAACCAGCTCACGATCCGTGGCCGCCAGAGCGACGATAAGAATCGCCAGTTCCTGCACCGCGGGATCGCCGCCCGTCAGTTCCAGCGCAGCTTCCTGCTGGCCGACGGTATGCAGGTCCTTGGCGCGGATTTGTCGAACGGCCTGCTCGCGATCGATCTGGTCAGGCCGGAACCGGAACGGCTCATCCGGCGTATCGATATCATGAGCCGCGAGTAGAGGACGGAGTCCCGTCCAGCTTTTGAAGGATGCGTCAGCGGTTTTCGCATCTGTTCATAATTGAAGGCGCAGTATCAGAACCGCATTCGCACTGCTCTGAAGGAGGGCGCGATGAAACAGGACAGAATCCTTATCCAGGCCGACCCGCTGACCCCTGCGGAATTCGCCGCGCTCGGCGCCGGCGAAGTGGCATATGTCAAGCCGATGACCTCGGACGAGCTGATGCGGATCTTCCCGCAGGCGCCGAAGATCGAATCCGGCTTGCAGCTCTTCACACTGCTCTCGGCCGATGGCGCGCCGATCCTCGTGACGGATACGCGCGAGGCTGCGACGGCCAATGCCTGGGAGCACGACCTGAAGATGGTCAGCGTCCACTGACGCTGACCGCCCTTCCGGGCGTTCAGGGCGCGGTCGCCATTCCGGCGACTGCTGTTTGCAGCCGCACGATATCTTCCGGCGTGGACAGGCGGTGATCGCCGTCCTTGATCAGCGTCAGCACGACCGGATCGCCGCTCAGGTGCTCGACCAGCTTCAAGGCCTGGCGCCAGGGCACGTCGGGATCGCGCATGCCCTGCAGGATATGGACGGGGCAGCCGGCCCGGATTTCGCCGCCGAACATCAGGTGCTGCCGCCCGTCCTCGATCAGGGCGCGGGTGATCGGCGTCGGATCGGGTGAATATTCGGAAGGGCGCAGCCAGACGCCTTCGTCCAGGATCGCCCGGCGGATCGCGTCGGGCATCTGCGCCCACATCAGTTCCTCTGAGAAATCGACGGCCGGCGCGATCAGAACGAGGCCGGCCGGCTGGAGCGGGGACCCGAACAGGCGGCGCGCCGCGAGCAGCGCGATCCAGCCGCCCATCGATGATCCCACCAGGATCGGAGGCTGGCGGCACTGGCTTTCGATCGCAGCGAGCGCATCGGCCAGCCAGTGCGACAAGGTGAAGCCGGCGAAGTCGCCTTCGCTCTCGCCATGGCCGCCATAGTCGAAGCGCAGATAGGCGCGCCCGGTGTCATAGGCCCAGTCTGACAGGGCCTCGGCCTTGGTCGCGCGCATGTCGGAGCGGAAGCCGCCGAGCCAGACCACGGGCGCCCCGGTGCCCGGGTGAAAGAGATAGGCGAGGCGGCGCCGATCAGGGCCGTTTCCGACGTCGAGCCATTGCGGCGGCTGGCGCTCCAAGGCAAATCTCCTGTGACGAATCGCTTGGCCGCGGCGATTAAAGGCTGCGGTCGCGGCCGCATAGGGGCATATTCGCCCCCGTTGTCGAAAGTCCAGACCAAGAGCGCATGTCCTTCAAGCCGGGTGCCCATCTTTCGCTGCCGTCGACCGAAACGCATCCGCTGGCGGGGCGGACGATCCTGCAGATCATCCCCGAGCTGGAGGCAGGCGGAGCCGAGCGCACGGCGGTCGACATCGCCAAGGGGCTGACGGATGCCGGCGCCCGCGCTCTGGTCGCGACCGAGGGCGGGCGCCTCGTCGCTGAGCTTCAGGCCAAGGGGGGTGTCTGGCTGCCCTTCCCGGCGGCCTCGAAGAATCCGGTCGCGATGGCGCTCAACATCCGCAAGCTCGTTCTGCTCTGCCGGCAGGAGGGCGTGGAACTGATCCATGCCCGTTCGCGCGCGCCGGCCTGGGTCGCGCTCGGCGCGGCGAAGCTGCTGAAGCTGCCCTTCGTCACCACCTATCACGGCTCCTACAACAGCCGTTCGGCGGTGAAGACGCTCTATAATTCGGTGATGACGCGCGGCGACGTCGTCATTGCCAACTCCGGCTATACGGCCGAGCTGATCCTGTCGAAGCATCCCATGGCGCGCGAGCGGATCAGGGTCGTCAACCGCGGCACGAATTTCTCGGCCTTCGCGCCGGCTGCCGTCGGCGCCGAGCGGGTCCAGGCGCTGCGCAAGGCCTGGGGCGTCGAGCCGCATCAGCGCATCGTCCTGCTGCCCGGCCGGCTGACCGGCTGGAAGGGCCAGCGTGTGCTGATCGAGGCTGCGCGGCTGATGCGCGATGGCGGCGACGGCGAGACCGCCTTCATCCTCGCCGGCGATGCGCAGGGGCGGGACGGCTACGTGAAGGAACTCGACGGGCTCATCGCCAAGGCGGGGCTGGAGGGCCGTGTCCGGCGCGTCGGCCATTGCACGGACATGCCCGCCGCGATGCTGTCGGCAGCGGTCGTCGCCGTGCCGTCGACGGAGCCCGAAGCCTTCGGTCGCGTCGCCGTCGAGGCGCAGGCGATGGGTACGCCCGTCGTGGTCTCCGATCTCGGCGCCGTACCGGAAACGGTGCTCGCCCCGCCGCAGGTCGCGCCGGGAGAGCGCACCGGCTGGCATATCCCGCCGGGCGATCCGGCCGCTTTGGCGGCTGGGTTGAGCGAGGCGTTGGCGCTGCGTCCGTCCGCTCGCGATGCCCTGGCGAGGCGGGCGCGCGAACATGTCGAGAAGCATTTTTCGCTCGAGTCGATGGTGACGGAAACCCTCGATGTCTACTGCGCGTTGCTGGAACGCTGAGGCGCCACGGCCCAGGTGAATGGCTGCCGCAGCGGCGTCATGCATTGACAACGCGCATCTTTGTGCAATGTGTCTCAGTCAACGGCGCGATACGCGCCAAATGCAGGAGAATACCCCATTCGTCGCCCTTACCGTGCTGCCCCGACCCCGACCAAGGAAGGTCCCCGTTCGAACCGTGATATTCGCGGAGTTCGCGAGGTTCAGCTCATCGACGACACAGGCGCCAACCGTGGCGTGGTGTCGTTCTTCGAGGCGCTGAAGATCGCCGAGGATGCCGGTCTCGACCTCGTCGAGATCGCCCCGAACTCCGTACCGCCCGTCTGCAAGATTCTCGATTACGGCCGTTTCCGCTTCCTGGAGCAGAAGAAGGCGGCAGAGGCGCGCAAGAAGCAGCGCACCATCGAGATCAAGGAGATCAAGCTGCGTCCCGGCATCGACAAGCACGATTACGACGTGAAGATGAAGGCGATGCACGGCTTCTTCGAGGAGGGCGACAAGGTGAAGGTCACCCTGCGCTTCCGCGGCCGCGAGATGGCTCACCAGGATCTCGGCGTGAAGGTGCTGGAGCGCGTCAAGGTCGATACGGCCGAGTTCGCCAAGGTCGAAAGCGACTGGCAGCTGGAAGGCCGCCAGATGGTGATGGTCCTGGCGCCGCGCTGAGGCGCCCGTCTGTCCAGCGATCTCGTTCAAGGCAGATCGAGAAGGGGCGCCTCCGGGCGCCCTTTCTCATTTCGGCCGGTGCAACAAGCCGTCGAGCATCGCGTTGAAGGCGTCGGTCGCCGCCTGTAGGGCGGCTTCCGGTTGCGGGGCATGCGCGATCCATTGGGCCGCATGCTGGGTGGCGCCGACGATCAGCCGCGCCACGGCTTCCGGGTCGAGCGGCGCCAGCGCGCCGTCCGCGACGAGTTCGCCGAGGCCCCGGGTCATCATGCGGATACAGTCGTTCTGGATCGGCCAGTTCCAGGGGTCGCCGAGCACGGCAGGCCCGTCGCGCAGGACGATGCGCTGGATCTCTGGCTCCAGCGCCATCGCGAGATAGGCGGCGCATTCGTCGCGGAACCCGGTCCAGCGATCCTCCGCCTTGGCCGCGACGGCGCGCAGCCGCACAGTCATTTCCGCGTCGATCTGGTCCAGAACCGCCGCAAAAAGTCCCTTCTTGTCGCCGAAATGGTGATAGAGCGCGCCGCGGGTCAGCCCGGCTGACGCGGTCAGGTCGTCCATCGACGCTGCCGCATAGCCGACCGTGCCGAACGCCTCGCGCGCCGCCGAAATCAGGCTGGCGCGGGTTTCCGCGATCATGTCGGCGCGAAGCCTGCGAGCCATCATAACCCTTTCACATACGGTTCGTATGTTAATTGACATGCGCAGCGTATGCAATTACCCATTCGCATACGCGGCGTATGTCCGCTCTTCCTTCGGGACAAGCCTGTCATGCCCAATCCCTATCGCGAGATTTTCCGCGCGCCAGGCGCGCTCGCCTTTTCGTCCGCCGGCTTCGTCGCGCGCCTGCCTGCCTCGATGGTCGGGCTCGGCATCGTCACCATGCTGTCGGAACGGCGCGGGGAATACGCCATCGCCGGTGCGGTCGCCGCGACCTTCGCGCTCGCCAGCGCGCTGATCACGCCGCAGGTCTCGCGCCTCGTCGATCGCTACGGCCAGCGCCGCGTGCTGATGCCGGCCACAGTGGCGGCAGCCCTGGCGCTGAGCGCGTTGATGCTGTCGACATGGGCGGGCGCTCCCAGCTGGCTGCTCTTCGTCTTCGCGCTGCTCTCCGGCCTGATGCCGAGCATCGGCGCGATGGTGAGGGCACGCTGGACCGAGTTCTACCGCGATACGCCGCAATTGCGCACGGCCTTCGCCTTCGAATCGGTGGTCGACGAGATCATCTTCATGGTCGGGCCGATCGTCGCGATCGGGCTGAGCGTCAGCCTGTTTCCCGAAGCCGGGCCGCTGGCCGCGCTGCTGTTCTTGGTCGTCGGCGTGCCGCTGCTCTGTGTCCAGCGGCGCACCGAGCCGCCCGTCCGTGCATATGCCGCGGATGCCGATGTCTCGGTCATCCGGCTTGGCGGCGTGCAGGTCGTCGTGCTCGCCATGATCGCGGTCGGTGCCATCTTCGGCACTGCCGAGATCACCGCCGTCGCCTTCGCGGAAGCGCAGGGCCAGAAGGCAATGGCGAGCGTCGTGCTTGCCATCTACGCGGCGGGCTCGCTGATCGTCGGCCTCGTCTTCGGTACGCTCAAGCTCAAGGCCACGCTCGCCACGCAGTTCCTCGCCGCGATCACGCTCGCGGCCCTGACGACGCTGCCCTTGCTGGCGGTCGAGGGGCTGGTGTCGCTGGCGCTGGTCTTCTTCCTGGCCGGGGCGGCGGTTTCGCCGACGATCATCATCGCCATGGGGCTGATCGAGCGCCTGGTCTCGCCGCGCCAGCTCACCGAGGGCATGACATGGGGCATCACCGGCATCGGCATCGGCATGGCCTTCGGCGCCTCGGCGGCCGGCGCGCTGATCGATGCCTTCGGCGCCCGCAGCGGCTTCTGGATCTCGGTCGCCGCCGGTGTCGCGGCGCTGCTCGTCACGCTCATCGGCTACAGCCGGCTGCTCGGGGAACGCAAGGAGGCCGTGGTCTGCAAAGCAGCCTGAGCCGCTTCGAACCAAAAGGGCCGCCCCTTCGGAAGGGGCGGCCCGTTCTTCTCATCGCTACCTCGGCGAAGCCGTCAACCTCAGCGAATTGGCGGGGCGTACTGCAGCCCGCCCTGGGTCCAGAGCTTGTTGGCGCCGCGCGGCAGCGGGTTGCGCGTGTTCGGCCCGAAATGCCGATCGAAGCTCTCGCCGTAGTTGCCGACAGCTTTGACGACCCGCACGACCCAGTCGTTGCTAAGGCCGAGCGCCTCGCCGAATTTGCCTTCGCTGCCGAGCATGCGGCGGATTTCGGGATTCTGCGAAGTCTTCGCCATCTCCTCGACATTGGCCTGCGTCACGCCGAACTCCTCGGCATTGATCAGCGCGAAGACCGTCCAGCGCACGATGTCGAACCAGGCCGGATCGTTCTTGCGAACCCAGGGGCCGAGCGGCTCCTTGGAAATGACCTGCTGCAGGAGTACATGCTCCTCCGGGTCCTTCAGCCTGCCGCGCGTGCCGGCAAGCGACGAGAGGTCGGTGGTGTAGGCATCGCAGCGGCCCGCCTCATAGGCCTGCACGGTGTCGTCAAGGGTGGCGAAGGCGACGGTCTCGAATTTGATGCCGTTGGTGCGGCCATAGTCGGCGAGGTTGAGCTCGGTCGTCGTGCCCTGCGCCACGCAGACCGAGGCGCCGTTCAGGTCCTTGACGTCTTTCACATTGAGCTTCTTGCGGACGATGAAGCCCTGGCCGTCGTAGTAGTTGACCGCCGTGAAGGTCAGGCCCTGGCCGATGTCGCGGCCGAGCGTCCAGGTCGTGGTGCGGGCGAGCACGTCGATCTCGCCGCTCTGGAGCGCGACGAGCCGGTTCTTGCTCGACAGCGACAGATAGCTCGCCTTTTTCGGGTCGTTGAAGATCGCCGCCGCCAGGGCGCGGCAGACGTCGGTGTCGAAGCCCTGCCAGATGCCGTTGCCATCCTGCAGCGAGAAGCCGGGCACGCCTTCGCTGGTGCCGCAGATGATGTTGCCGCGGGCTTTGATCTTGTCGAGCGTGGATTGGGCAAGCGCAGGGGCCGAGGCGGCAGCCGTAAAGGCCAGGCCGGCGGCGAGGCTAAGCAGAAACTTCTTCACAGAGGGATTCTCCAGATGCGGAACGTGACGGATGACCTTACGTCGTGACAACCGTTTGAAGGAAGAGCGCAGATACCGAGCGTTTTTCTCGGCGGCCTCTCGCCGCGTTGCCGGCTTCGCACTTGCCAGAGCGGCGCTTTTCTGCGATAGGGCCGGCCTTCGATCGCCCGGCTGATAAGGGCTGCCGTGGCGGTCGTGCTTTGCTTCCTGAAAGCAAGACATTGGCAACGCGTTCAAAAAACGCGCGGCCACGACCATTGAGGAGCTGAAATGCCCAAGATCAAGACGAAGTCGAGCGCTAAAAAGCGCTTCAAGATCACCGGTACCGGCAAGGTGCTCTACGCCCAGGCCGGCAAGCGTCACGGGATGATCAAGCGGACCAACAAGCAGATCCGCAACCACCGCGGCACGACGACCCTCTTCGAGGGCGATGCGGCCAACGTGAAGAAGTACTTCCTCCCCAACGGCTGACGCCACCTGACACACCGGAGATCATGACATGGCTCGCGTGAAACGGGGCGTGACTGCCCACGCCAAGCACAAGAAGACACTGAAGGCCGCCAAGGGCTTCTATGGCCGCCGCAAGAATACGATCCGCGCCGCCAAGGCGGCCGTCGATCGCTCGATGCAGTACGCCTATCGCGACCGCAAGAACAAGAAGCGCTCGTTCCGCGCGCTCTGGATCCAGCGCCTCAACGCTGCGGTGCGCGAGCACGGCCTGACCTATTCGGTCTTCATCGGCGGCCTGATCAAGGCCGGCATCGAGCTCGACCGCAAGACCCTGTCGGCCATGGCGATCGACGACGTGGCCTCGTTCACGGCCGTGGTCGAGACCGTCAAGGGCGCGCTCGGCACCGAAGCCAAGGCCGCCTGAGCGGACTGGTATCGCTGAATTGGAAAAGGCCGGCGGTGACGCCGGCCTTTTTCGTTGGTTGTTGCCTCAAGGTTCTCGTCGTTACTCAGGCGGGTCTGAAGCCTCATTCAGCATAACCGCGCCAACATTGAAAATGTCAGAGACAGGAAAGTCGGCGTAGATCTTGGCTGCCGCAGCCACATGGTTGGGCACGTGGATCAAGAAAGCCAGCAGCATCTCGCTGATCGCTTCTGGATCGTGGCCGTCGGGATTCTCACAGAACTCCATGTAACGGCGCAGATCGTCGAGCCAGTCGGTCATATGAAAAGCGACGTCACGTGCCTCCTCGGACGATAGCTCCATGGCTTCCACTGCTGCACGTTCGATCTGCGCTCGCATCTTTGTGGCATCGAACATTTTCCGCCTCTTCATGTCTGTACGCTGCCATTCGTCGCCGGATTCCAGCTCTCTCCTGCACCCTCGACGATGCGCTCATAGGCCTGGTCGGGCGTATCTGCATATCTGAACAGCTTCAGATCCTCCGGGCGGATGAAACCGGCCGCTTCCATCCGATCGAGGTTGAGCAGGCCCTGCCAGTAGCCGGAATCGTAGAGCACGATCGGCACCGGCCCCATCTTGCCCGTCTGCACCAGCGTGATGATCTCGAACAGCTCGTCGAGCGTGCCGAAGCCGCCGGGGAAGACCACGAGTGCCGCAGCGCGCATGGCGAGATGCATCTTGCGCATCGCGAAATAGTGGAAGCGGAAGGTCAGGTCGGGCGTTGACCAGGCATTCGGCTCCTGTTCGTGGGGCAGGGTGATGTTGAAGCCGATCGAGATCGCGCCGGCCTCGGTCGCGCCGCGATTGGCCGCTTCCATGATGCCCGGCCCGCCGCCGGTGGCGATGACATGGTGGCGCCCGGCCTCGCCGTCGCGCAGCGCGCCGCCGCGTTCGGAGGCGATGCGGCCGAACTGCCGGGCGGCTTCGTACCAGGGATTGCCCTCGCGCACCCGCGCCGAGCCGAAGACCACGATCGTCGAGACGACGCCGCGCGCCCGCAGATGGTTCTCCGCCTTCTGATATTCCAGCATGAAGCGTACGCCGCGGGTCGAATCGCCGAGGATGAAATCGGGGTCGCGGGCTGCGAGCCGATAGGAGGGCGATTCCTTCTGGGCGGTGTTGTCGGGCAAGGCATCCTCCTGCATCGGCATCGACGAAGCTGAACCGGTTCGGCAAAGCGTCGCTTCGCTCTGGCATAAGCCGGCTGTTCCCGCTAGAACGCGCCCGTTCCCACGCCTTCAACGCTTGCGACCCATTCAATGACCGATATCGCCACCCTGGAACGCGACGTCCTCGCCGCGATCGACACCGCCTCCGACGAAACGGCCGTCGAGGATGTGCGCATCGCCGCGCTCGGCAAGTCCGGCTCGATCTCGGCGCTGCTGAAGACGCTGGGCTCGATGACGCCCGACGAGCGCAAGGAGAAGGGCCCGCTGATCAACGGCCTGCGCGACCGCGTGCAGGGCGCGATCGCGGCCCGCAAGGAAGCGCTCGGCGAGGCGGCGCTGGAGACGAGGCTCGCCTCCGAGCGCGTCGACGTGTCGCTGCCGGTTCAGGATGGCCCGGAGGCGCGGGGCCGCATCCACCCGATCAGCCAGGTCATCGACGAGATCACCGCGATCTTCGGCGATATGGGCTTCGCCATTGCTGAGGGACCGGATGTCGAGACCGACGACCTCAACTTCACCAAGCTGAACTTCCCGGTCGGCCATCCCGCCCGCGAGATGCACGACACCTTCTTCTTCGCGCCGGATGCCAATGGCGAGCGCAAGCTGCTGAGGACACACACCTCGCCGGTGCAGGTGCGCACCATGCTGGTGCAGGAGCCGCCGATCCGCGTGATCTGCCCGGGCCGGACCTACCGCAACGATTCCGACCAGACCCACACCCCGATGTTCCATCAGGTCGAGGGCCTCGTTATCGACAAATCGGCCCATCTAGGCCACCTGAAGTGGATCCTGGAGGAGTTCTGCAAGTCCTTCTTCGAGATCGACGACGTGAAGATGCGCTTCCGCCCGTCCTTCTTCCCCTTCACCGAGCCTTCGATGGAGGTCGACATCCAGTGCTCGCGCAAGGGCGGCGAGATCCGCTTCGGCGAGGGCGAGGACTGGCTGGAGATTCTCGGCTGCGGCATGGTCCATCCGAACGTGCTGCGCAATTGCGGGCTCGACCCGGAAGTCTATCAGGGCTTCGCCTGGGGTATGGGCATCGACCGCATCGCCATGCTGAAATACGGCATGCCGGACCTGCGCCCCTTCTTCGAGGCTGACGTGCGCTGGCTCGCCCATTACGGCTTCCGCCCGCTCGACCTGCCGACGCTGACGGGCGGCCTTTCTTCATGATGCAGCGGACCGGCCAGGGGAGGGCGCGATGACGCCTGCGGGCTGGGCGGCGCTGTTTGCCGGGCTGCTTAGCGCGACGAACCTGGCGAGCCAGGCCATCGCGCTCCGGCGGCTGCGCCGGCCTTTGCAGCGCTCGGTCCTGCTCGACACCTTGCCGCCGGTCACCATCGTCAGGCCGGTACGCGGCATCGAGGCCTTCAGCCGCGAGACGGCGATCTCCGGGCTTGAGCTCGACTATCCCAGCTACAGCACGATCTTCTGCGTCGCCGATGCGCAGGACCCGATCGTTCCGCTGATCGAGGAATTGATCGGCATCTACGGCGCCGACAAGGTCAGGCTGATCATCGGCGACGTCGCGGTCAGCGCCAATCCAAAGCTGAACAATTGCGTGCGCGGCTGGGAGGAGGCGACGACCGACTGGGTCATCCTCGCCGATTCCAACGTGCTGATGCCGAAGGATTACCTCCAGCGGATGCTCGCCGCCTGGCAGCCTGCTACCGGGCTCGTCTGCTCGACGCCGGCCGGCTCCCGGCCGCAGAGCTTCGGCGCCGAGGTCGAATGCGCCTTCCTCAACGCCTTCCAGGCGCGCTGGCAATATGTCGGCGAAGCCTTGGGGCTGGGCTTCGCGCAGGGCAAGTCGATGCTCTGGAACAAGCCCTTCCTCGAGGCGCTGGGCGGTATCGCCGCGCTCGGCGCCGAGATTGCCGAGGATGCCGCCGCGACCAAGCTCGTGCGTGGCGCCGGCAAGCATGTCCATCTCGTCGGCCAGCCCTTCGAGCAGCCGCTCGGCCCGCGCCGCCTGGCGGATGCGGTGCAGCGCCAGTTCCGCTGGGCGCGGCTGCGGCGCGTGACCTTCCTGCCGTTCTTCATGCTGGAGCTCATCTCCGCGCCGCTCCTGCCGGCCGTGCTGGCGGCCTTCGGCGCCCCGGCGCTGGGCTTGCCGTTCTGGCTGGGGCCGCTTCTGGTGCTGCTGCTCTGGTATGTCGGCGACATCGTGCTGTCCGCCAGCGTCGGCTGGTTTGTGAACTGGCGTACGCCGCTCGCGATGCTGGTGCGAGACATCGCCTTCCCCGGTGTCTGGGCCTATGCCTTCGTCGGCGGGGAAGTGAGTTGGCGTGGCAACGCCATGAAGATCCGCACTGACGGCGCCAACGAGCTGAACGACACGACGCCGACGCTTTCGACGGCGAACTCGAAGATTTCCGACTGATCTGGCAAGCTATTGATCTGACAACGCGATGAAATTCACGATTTCCTGGCTCAAAGAGCACCTCGACACCGACGCCTCCGTCGCCGAGATCGCCGAAACCTTGACCCGCATCGGCCTCGAGGTCGAGGCGATCGAGGATCGCGCCGCCGCGTTCTCCGCCTTCACCATCGCCTATGTCATCGAGGCGAAGCAGCATCCCAACGCCGACCGGCTGCGCGTCTGCCTGGTCGATACCGGCGCGGGCGAGCCCGTGCAGGTGGTCTGCGGCGCGCCCAATGCCCGCACCGGGATGAAGGGCGTGTTCTCGCCGCCGGGCAGCTACATCCCCGGCAAGAAGATCACCCTTGGCAAGGGCGTGATCCGCGGCGTCGAATCGAACGGCATGCTGGTCTCCGAGGCCGAGCTCGAACTCTCCGACGACCATGACGGCATCATCGATCTGCCTGACGATGCGCCGGTCGGCCAGCCCTACGCGACCTATGCCGGGCTCGACGACGCCGTGATCGAGATCGCGGTGACCCCGAACCGGGCCGATGCGCTCGGCGTCGCCGGCATCGCGCGCGACCTCGCCGCTGCCGGCCTCGGCAAGCTCAAGACGCCGTCGGTACCGCCGGTACGCGGCAGCTTCCCATGCCCGGTCAAGGTTACGCTCGACTTCGCCGACGAGGACCGCAAGCTCTGCCCGGCTTTCGCGCTGCGTCTCGTGCGTGGCGTGAAGAACGGCCCGTCGCCCGACTGGCTGCAGGCGCGGCTGCGCGCCGTGGGCCTGCGCCCGATCAACGCGCTGGTCGACATCACCAACTTCATGACGCTCGACCGCAACCGCCCGCTGCACGTCTTCGACGCCGCCAAGGTGCAGGGCAACCTCACCGTGCGCCGCGCCAAGGCAGGCGAGACCATCCTCGCCCTCGACGGCAAGACCTATACGCTCACCGACGAGCAGGTCGTGATCGCCGATGAGCACGGCGTCGAGTCGCTCGCGGGTATCATGGGCGGCGAAGCCTCCGGCAGCAGCGAAACGACCACCGACGTGCTGATCGAGAGCGCGCTCTGGGACCCGCTCAACATCGCTCGCTCGGGCCGCGCACTCGGCATCAACTCGGATGCGCGCTATCGCTTCGAGCGCGGCGTCGATCCCGATTTCGCCCGGCTTGGCCTCGACCTCGCCACGGCGATGGTCATCGATCTCTGCGGCGGCGAAGCCTCCGAGATGGAGTTCGCCGGCGAATTGCCTGACAGCCCCGGCGCGATCGACTTCCCCTGGTCGGAGGTCAAGCGCCTCACCGGGCTGGACCTGCCGCAGGCGGAGATGAAGCTCGCGCTGACCTCGCTCGGCTTCCACGTCTCGGGCGCGGGTGACCGGGTCAAGGTCGCGCCGCCGTCCTGGCGCGCCGATGTCGGCGGCAAGGCGGATCTGGTCGAGGAGATCGTCCGCATCGCCGGCCTGGATCGTGTCGCCTCGACGCCGCTGCCGCGCATCAAGGGCGAGGTGGTCAAGCCGATGCTGACCGTGCTGCAGAAGCGCACCCGCATCGCCAAGCGTACGCTCGCGGCGCGCGGCCTCGTCGAGGCCGTGACCTGGTCCTTCATCTCGCAGGATCAGGCCAAGCTCTTCGGCGGCGGCTCGCCCAAGCTCGCGCTCGCCAATCCGATCGCCGCCGATCTCTCCGACATGCGCCCCTCGTTGCTGCCGGGCCTGATCCGGGCTGCGCAGACCAACGCCGATCGCGGCTTCCCCGATGTCGCGCTGTTCGAGGTCGGCCAGGTCTTCAAGAGCGACGAGCCGGAAGGCCAGCTCATCGCCGCCACGGGCCTGCGTCGCGGCACGGCCCGCCTCGAAGGCGTCGGTCGCCATTGGGATGGCGGCGCCAAGCCGGTCGATGCCTTCGATGCCAAGGCCGATGTGCTCGGCCTGCTGGCCGGGCTCGGCGTGCCGACCGGTGGCCTGCAGATCGTTGCGGGCGGCCCGGTCTGGGCCCATCCCGGCCGCTCGGCCACGCTGCAGTTCGGCCCCAAAGGCATCGTCGGTGCCTTCGGCGAAATCCACCCGCGCATCCTCAAGGCGCTCGACGTCAAGGGGCCGCTCGTCGCCTTCGAGATCCATCTCGATGCGCTGCCGCTGCCGAAGTCCAAGCCGACCAAGGTCAAGCCGAAGCTAGCCCTCTCCGACTTCCAGCCGGTGACGCGCGACTTCGCCTTCATCGTCGACAAGGCGGTGGCGGCCGGAGATATGGCGAAGACCGCCCAGGGCGCCGATCGCGGGCTCATTGCCAATGTCGGCGTCTTCGACCTCTACGAGGGCGCGGGCGTTGAGGCCGGCAAGAAGTCGGTCGCGCTCGCCGTGACGCTGCAGCCGACCGAGAAGACGCTGACCGAAGCCGAGATCGAGGCCGTCGGCACCAGGATCGTCGCCGAGATGGGCAAGCGCTACGGCGCGACCCTGCGCGGGTAACGCCGCCATCCAACGCGCGGCATGCTCGGGCTCGACCCGAGCAGCGCGTGCAGGGCGAGGCTTTCTCGCCCTCTTTTGGCAGGAGATTCTCGGGTCACCGCTTCGCGGCGCCCGAGAATGACGTCCGGGCGCCCGCCAAGCTCCCACCATTGATCAGGATTGTGTAATAATCCGTGCGCGAAATCCCTGAGCTTTCAGGGTATCGGCTGGCGTATTCTTGCATTGCCGTGGTCCGATGAGCCTCACCAAACGTCCTGTAACGGACAATCTCTTCCCCGGTTTTCGCCTGCTCGACGTTCAGACGTCGGGCGCGCGCATCCGCGTGCGGACCGGTGGGGAGGGGCCGCCGCTCCTGCTGCTGCACGGCTATCCGCAGACGCACGCACTCTGGCACAAGGTCGCTTCGCGGCTGAAGGACAGCTTCACCCTCGTCTGCGCCGATCTGCGCGGCTATGGCGACAGCGACAAGCTTGCGACGGACGCCGAGCATTCCCCCTATTCGAAGCGCGCCATGGCGCAGGACATGGCCGAGGTGATGACCGCGCTCGGCCACGAACGCTTCTTCGTCGGTGCGCATGATCGCGGTGCCCGCGTCACCCATCGCTTGGCGCTCGACCATGCCGACCGCGTCATCCGCCTTGCCACGCTCGACATCGCGCCGACGCGCGAGATGTACGCCAACACCACCGACGCCTTCGCCCGCGCCTATTGGCACTGGTTTTTCCTGATCCAGCCGGCGCCCTTCCCGGAGCGCATGATCGGTGCCGATCCGGAGGCCTATTGGCGCAAGAAATGCGGGTCCGGCTCGGCCGGGATGAGGCCTTTCGCACCTGAGGCGCTCGCCCATTACCTCCGCTGTTTCGCCGACCCCGCGGCGATCCACGGCAGCTGCGAGGACTATCGCGCCGCAGCGACCATCGACATTCGCCACGATGATGAGGATGGCGGGCGCAAGCTGACCCAGCCGCTGCTTGCGCTTTGGGGCGCGAACGGCATCATCGGAAGATGTTTCGACCCGCTGGCCTTGTGGCGTGAGCGTGCGCAGGATGTGCGCGGCCATGCCCTGCCGGGCGGGCATTATCTTGCGGAGGAGGTCCCTGATCTCGTCGCCGCGGAGTTCAGGGCGTTCTTCGGAGAAACCGCATGACCGGGACCAATCGCGTTTACCGTATCGCCGTCATCCCCGGTGACGGCATCGGCAAGGAAGTCATGCCCGAGGGCCTGCGCGTGCTGGAGGCGGCGTCGAAGAAGTTCGGCTTCGAGCTTCGCCTGGACGAGTTCGATTTCTCCTCCTGCGACTACTACGCCAAGCACGGCAAGATGCTGCCTGATGATTGGAAGGAAAAGATCGGCGGCCACGATGCGATCTATTTCGGCGCCGTCGGCATGCCCCAGCAGGTGCCGGACCACATCTCGCTCTGGGGCTCGCTGCTGCTGTTCCGGCGCGAATTCGACCAATATGTCAACCTGCGCCCCGTGCGGCTGATGCCGGGCGTGCCCGGCCCGCTCGTGGGCCGCAAGCCGGGAGACATCGACTTCTTCGTCGTCCGCGAGAACACCGAGGGCGAGTACTCCTCGGTCGGCGGGCGCATGTATGCCGGCACCGAGCGCGAGATCGTCATCCAGGAGACGGTGATGAGCCGCGTCGGCGTCGACCGCGTGCTGAAATACGCCTTCGAGCTCGCCCAGCGCCGCCCGCGCAAGAAGCTGACTTCCGCCACCAAGTCCAACGGCATCTCGATCACGATGCCCTACTGGGACGAGCGGGTGAAGGAGATGGCGAAGAACTATCCCGGCGTCGCCGTCGACCAGTATCATATCGATATCCTGACCGCGCATTTCGTTCTGAACCCGGACCGCTTCGACGTTGTCGTCGCGTCCAATCTCTTCGGCGACATCCTCTCCGATCTCGGCCCGGCCTGCACCGGTACGATAGGCATCGCTCCCTCCGGCAACATCAACCCGACCGGCGATCATC
This sequence comes from Allobosea sp. RIT-PG3_2, assembly GCF_057321085.1. NCBI lineage: Bacteria > Pseudomonadati > Pseudomonadota > Alphaproteobacteria > Hyphomicrobiales > Alloboseaceae > Allobosea > Allobosea sp. RIT-PG3_2. The sequence continues at coordinate 526,512 of NZ_JBXWCA010000003.1, forward strand.
CCTCGCTGTTCGAGCCGGTCCACGGTTCGGCGCCGGATATCGCCGGGCAGGGCATCGCCAATCCCGTCGGCATGATCTGGTCGGGCGCGATGATGCTCGATCATCTCGGCGAGCACGAAGCCGCGAAGGGCATCGAGGCCGCGATCGAGCGTGCGCTCGGCGACGCTGGCACCCGCACGCGGGATCTCGGCGGCTCGCTCGGCACGCAGGCGGCCGGCAAGGCGGTCGAGCAGGCGCTTTAAGACGGCCCGCCGGTCGTCGCAAAGGATTTGAACGCAGGGATTTGAAGATATGGATTTGTCGTCGATATCGATTGTCGATCCCCTGATCTGGGGCAAGCTGGCCGAGATCATCCTCCTCAACATCGTGCTCTCAGGCGACAACGCCGTCGTCATCGCGCTGGCCTGCCGCGCGCTGGCGCCTGCGCAGCGGACCAAGGGCATCGCGCTCGGCGCCGGTGTCGCAGTGGTGCTGCGGGTGGTCTTCACGGTGCTGATCGCGTCGCTGCTCAACACGCCGTTCCTGCGCATCATAGGTGCGGTTCTGCTCGTCTGGATCGCGGTGAAGCTGATCGTTGAGGACGAGGGCCAGGACGAGGATTCGATCACCGCCAGCAGCAAGCTCTGGAAAGCGGTGCAGACCGTCGCGATAGCCGACATCGTGATGAGCCTCGACAACGTGCTGGCCATCGCCGCCGTGGCGAAGGACTCGATCCCGCTCCTCATCGCCGGCCTGATCATCTCGATCCCGCTGATCGTGCTCGGCGCTTCGCTGATCACCAATCTGCTGACGCGCTTCCCGATCCTGGTCTGGGCCGGTGCGGCGCTGCTGGGCTGGGTCGCCGGCGAGATGTTCGAGAGCGATCCCTGGCTGATCGCCCGCTTCGGCGAGGAACTGCTGCACAAGCTGGAATACCCGGCCGCGATCCTGGGCGCGCTGCTCGTGCTCGGTCTCGGCTATCTCATCAAATCGCGCCGGCCCGACCCGGCTCACTGACAAGAAAGGGGCAGACCTTCGATGGATTTTTCGTCCTCCACCTTCTGGATATCGCTGCTGCAGATCATCTGGATCGATCTGCTGCTCTCCGGCGATAATGCGATCGTCATCGCGCTCGCCTGCCGCTCGCTGCCGGAGAACCGCAAGAAGATCGGCATCTGGCTCGGTGCCGGCGCAGCCGTCGGCCTGCGCATCGTCTTCGCGCTGGTCGTCACCTATCTGCTCGCGGTGCCGTATCTGAAGGTGGTCGGCGGTGTCCTGCTGTTCTGGATCGCGATCAAGCTCGCGGTGGGCGAGGAGGAATCCCACGGCAACATCGAGGCGAGCGAGAGCCTCTGGAAGGCGGTGCGTACCATCGCCATCGCTGACGCCGTGATGAGCCTCGACAACGTCATCGCCATCGCGGCGGCCTCGCGCGGCCATCCCGAGCTCTTCATCTTCGGCCTGCTGCTCTCGATCCCCCTGATCATCATGGGCGCGCAGCTCCTGACCTCGATCATCGAGCGCTTCCCGATCCTGATCTGGCTCGGCGCCGCGCTGCTAGGCTGGATCGCGGCCGAGATGATCCTCGGCGACATCGCGGTGCTGCGCTGGCTGCAGGCGAACTGGCCGGACTGGGTCATGACGATCCCGGTCGAGGTCAATCCGCTCGGCATCGGCCCGGCGAAAATACCGCAATATGCGGCGGCGGTTATCGGTGCGCTCTTCGTCTGCGTCCTCGGCTATGTGCTGAAGCGCAAGCCGGCCGACCAGCCGGGCTGATCCCCGGCGTCAATCGAGAACGATCACCGCGGCGGCCAGGATGTCCTGGCCGCCGTTTTTCATGGTGCGGAGATACCCCGTCATGTCGGTGGGTCGCAGTGGATCCGCCACGCAAAAGTGCGTGTCTGATAACAGCCCGACCGCAAAGCTCTCCGGAGCCCGTCCGAAACCGGTGCCGAGCGCCTTCACATAGGCCTCCTTCGCCGCCCAGAGGCGGGCGAAGGCGAGGGCGCGGGCATCAGGCGCGATCGCATCCAGAGCTTCGCGTTCGGCGGGATGCAGCACATCGAGCGGCGGCAGGGCTTGTGTCTCGACCCGTTCGACATCGACGCCGACCGGCTGCGAGGCCAGGGCCACCGCGACCACGCCCGCCCGCGTCGCGAGCGAAAGCTGCAAACCCCTGTCTCCGGGCTGGACGAGCAGCGGCTGGCCTGCCGGATCGTGCGCGATCACGACCTGCTCGTCCGTGCAGCCAAGCTGGCGGGCGAGCAGGCGCCGCGCGACGCCGCGCCTCAGCGCCGAGCGCTCGCCGAGATCGCGCGGGCTCGTCCCGGTCGGGATCAGCCAGACGGCCGGTAGGGCCGGGGCCACGCTGTCGCTGGAATCGAGCCAGAGCATGGCGCGGACTCTAGAGATGCTGCCGCGTACTGTCGCGTTCTGCGCGCAATTCATGCAGCTGCGCCTTTGGTGCGCGTTGACGCGCGCGCGGGCTTTCCGCTTCTGGAACGCGATGTCGCCCGATCCGAACACATTGCCGACCACCGAAAAGCGAGCGCCGGTTACGGGCGCCGGCATGCTGCTGGGTGTGCGCAAGGTCTCTGTGCTGATGCCGGGCGTCATCGTCTTCGCGGTCGCCTTCGGCGCTGCGGCCTCGGCAAAAGGGCTGTCCTTTCTCGAAACCATGCTGATGAGCGCCCTCGTCTACGGTGGCGTGTCGCAACTCGTGGCGATGGAAATCTGGCGGCCTGAATGGAGCTGGGGCGCCATCGCTGGCCTCGCCGTCGTCACGGCGACGGTCAATGCGCGCATGGTCCTGCAGGGCGCCGCGCTCCAGCCCTGGTTCGCGCAGTATCCCAAGACGCTCAACGCCTTCCATCTCTTCTTCTTCACCGACGCCAACTGGCTGATCGGCACACGTTACCAGGCCGAGGGCGGGCGCGATCTCGGCGTGCTTGTCGGAGCGGGCATAGCGCTTTGGGCGGTCTGGGTCATCGCGACGGGCGGCGGCTACATGCTCGGCGCGCTGGTGTCGGATCCGCGCCGCTATGGCATCGACCTCGTGATGCCGATCTTCTTCGCCGCGATGATCGTGCCGCTCTGGCGCGGTCGGCGCGGCGCGGTGCCCTGGGTTGTCGCCGGGCTCGTCGCGCTGGTGACGGCCAAGCTCGTCGATGGCTATGCCTTCATCATCGTCGGCTCGCTCGCCGGCGCCGTGACGGGAGCGTTCCGCGATGACGCTGCCTGATCCCGGCACCTGGGGCGCGATCCTCGCCATCGGCGCGATGACGCTGGCGACCTATCTCTGCCGCGTCGCCGGCGTGGCGCTGATGAGCGTCATCCCGCTGACGCCGCATGTCCGGCGCGGGCTCGCCGCGCTGCCGGGCTCGATAGTGGTCGCGACCGTCCTGCCACTGATCGAGCGATTGGGCTGGACTGCGGCGCTGGCCCTGCTGGTCGCCATCGGCACCATGATCCTGCGGCGCAGCGAGCTGCTGGCGCTGCTGACCGGCATGGCCGCGATCTCCGCCCTGCGCGCGCTCGGCTTCTGACCCATCACCTGTTCCGATTGCTTCCATCACATCCCGTCATCGCGATATGCGTTGGCATGTGTTGACGGCGGACGGTGGGGGGAGGACGGTGCGGCACGGTAAAACTGACTAAAATGGAGCGCCGTCATGGCATGGTATTCTCAGACGTGGACGTGGTTCGATGGCGCCTGGCACGAGGGCAACCCTGGCATCGTCGGTCCGCGCAGCCATGTGCTGTGGCAGAGCTCCTCGGTCTTCGACGGCGGCCGCTATTTCGATGGCGTGGCACCTGACATCGATCTGCACGCTGCCCGCGTGAACCGTTCGGCGCTGGCGCTGGGCCTCGAGCCCACCGTCACCCCTGAGTTCATCGTCGAGAAGATGTATGAGGGCGCCAAGAAATTCGCGCCCGGCACGGCGCTCTACGTCAAGCCGATGTACTGGGCCGAGGCCGACGGCCCGTCGACCATCATGCCCGATCCCGGCTCGACCCAGTTCGCGCTCTGCCTGTTCGAGGCGGCGATGCCGCAGCCGACCGCCGGCTTCTCGGTGACCAAGGGCATCTATCGCCGCCCGAGCTACGAGACCGCCCCGACCGATTCCAAGGCGGGTTGCCTCTACCCGAACAATGCCCGCGTGCTGAAGGCGGCGAAGGCCGCCGGTTTCGACAACGCGCTGGTGCTCGACATGCTCGGCCATGTCGCGGAGACCGCCACCTCCAACATCTTCCTCGCCAAGGACGGCGTCGTGAAGACCCCGGTCCCGAACGGCACCTTCCTGAACGGCATCACCCGCCAGCGCGTCATCAGGCTGATGCGCGAGAGCGGCGTGGTCGTCGAGGAATGCAGCCTGCGCTACGAGGATTTCGAGCAGGCCGACGAGATCTTCATGTCCGGCAACTACTCGAAGTGCATGCCGGTGACGCGCATCGACAACCGCACGCTCCAGCCCGGCCCGCTCTTCCGCCGCGCCCGCGAACTCTACATGGACTTCGCCCACAGCAAGGCCAAGGCTGCCTGAGCCCGGCCTCCTGACATGGCGCGTCTCGCCACGCGGCTGACCGAGCGGCTTGGCATCGCCCACCCGATCCTGTCGGCGCCGATGGCGCTGGCAGGCGGCGGGGTGCTCGCCGCCGCCGTCACCCGGGCGGGCGGCCTCGGCCTGATCGGCGGGGGCTACGGCGACGGCGCCTGGATCGAGCAGCAATTCACCGCTGCCGGCAACACTCAGGTCGGCTGCGGCTTCATCACCTGGTCGATGGCAGGGAAGCCCGAACTTCTGACCCAGGCGCTGGCCCACAAGCCGGCCGCGCTGATGCTCTCCTTCGGCGATCCCACCCCCTTCGCCGCCGAGATCGCGGCCGCCGGCGTGCCGCTGATCTGCCAGTGCCAGTCGATCGCACATGTCCGGCAGGCGCTCGATGCCGGTGCCGCGATCATCGTCGCACAGGGCGCCGAGGCCGGCGGCCATGGCCATCGCCGCGCGACGCTGCCCTTCGTGCCGGAGGCGGCCGACCTTATCGCTCGCGAAAGTCCCGATACGCTGCTGCTCGCAGCCGGTGGCATCGCCGACGGGCGCGGGCTCGCTGCAGCGCTGATGCTCGGCGCCGATGGTGTGCTCGTCGGTACGCGCTTCTGGGCAAGCCGCGAGGCGCTGGTGCATGAGCGCCATCATGCGGTGGCCGTAGCCGCAAGCGGCGACGAGACCATACGTTCCGCATTGCCCGATATCGCCCGCCAGCTCGACTGGCCGAAGCCTTTCGACATTCGCGTCAGCGACAACGCCTTCATCGCGAAATGGGCTGGCCGTGATGCCGAACTGAAAGCCGCCATCGAGACGGAAGCTCCGGCCTATCGCGAGGCCTTCATGGCCGGCGATCCCGAGAAGGCGGCCGTCATCTTCGGCGAGTCGGCGGGGCTGATCGCCGATATCCCCACCGCCAGCGAGATCGTCGAGCGCATGGTGGCGCAGGCTGCGGCGCTGCTCGGTCGCGCCGATCGCCTCCTCGCCTGAGCTTCAGCGCAGGAGCCTGAGCAGCCCTGTCGCCTTCAGCGCGCTGCCTGCGAGTGCGGCGTAAACGACTGCTGCTGCCCCCGACAGGAGGATTACCGCTATCAGCAGCGGCTCGAAGGGCAGGGCCGCTGTTAGCCGCAGCGCCAGCGGCGCAGCCCACCAGGCAAGAGCCCCTGTTATGACAGCTGCAATACAAACGATCGCCGCGAAGCCCGGCAGGCGCCGGTCGACCTGTGTCCAGCCGCGCCGCCGCGCCAGCACGAACAGCGTCAGCAGGTTGACCCAGGCTCCGGCTGCGGTCGCAAGCGCGAGGCCGGGCGCGCCCCAGTCGCGCCAGAGCAGGAGCTTCAGCGCGAGATTGCAGGCGATGGCTGCGAGCGCGATCAGCATCGGCGTCTTGGTGTCGCCGCGTGACTGGAAAGCCGAAACCTGCGTCCGAATCATCACGATCGCCGGCAAGCCGAGCGCGTAGGCAAAGAGCACGGCGCCGGCCGCGGCGCTCGCCTGCGCGTCGAAGGCGCCGCGCTGGAACAGTCCGGCCACCATCAGCTCGGGCACGGCTACGAAGGCCGCGACGAAGGGCGCGCTGGCGATGAGGGAGATCGCGATGGCACGGTTCTGCGCACGATTGGCGGCAGCCTCGTCGCCGCGCGCGACGGCGCGGCTCATCGATGTCAGCGCGACGGTGCCTACGGCGATGGCGATCAACCCGAGCGGGAGCTGGTAGAGCCGTTCGGCATAGTAGAGCGCCGCATAGCCGCCGCGCGGCAATAGCGAGGCGATGATCGTATCGGCGAAGATCGCGATCTGCACTCCGGCCGAGCCGATAACGGCCGGGCCGAACGCCTTCAGAAAGCGCCGGACGCCGGCATCCATATGCGGCTTGACCACCGTGCTGGAGACGCCGGCCCGCTTCGCCGCGACGTAGAGCAGGACCCACTGCGCCACGCCCGAGATCGAGACGCCCCAGGCCGCGGCATGGGCCGCGCTCGGGAACAGGAACGGCACGGCCAGCGCCGCCATGATGATGACGTTGAACAGGATCGGCGCGGCGGCGAATGCGGCATAGCGCTCGACGGCGTTCAGCGTCGCGCCGAGGAACGTGACCATGGTCACGAACAGCAGATAGGGGAAGGTGATCCGCGTCAGCGCGACCGCAAGCTCGAAGACGGCGGGGTCGCGAGTGAAGCCGGGCGCCAGAAGCGTCACCAGCCAGGGCATGAGGGGCAGCATCAGCGCCAGCAGCGCGATCTGTACGAGAAGGAGAACGGTGAAGAGGCGGTCGGCGAAGAGACTGGCGGCCTCCTGGCCCTGCCGTTCCAAGACATGGGCATAGGTCGGCACATAGGCCTGGTTGAAGGCGCCTTCGCCGAAGATGGCACGGAAATGATTGGGCAGGCGCAGCGCGACAGAGAAGGCGTCCATCGTCGCGCCGGCGCCCAGCACGGCCGCCAGCATGATGTCGCGCGCGAAGCCGGTGAGGCGCGAGATCAGCGTATAGCCGCCGACCGACAGGATGTTTCTGAGCATGAAGGCCTAGCGGATCAGCGGCGGCAGTGCGTCGCCGCGCGGATGGTCGACCGTACGCGCGTCGAAACCGACTCGTTCCCCGATCAGGTAGAGCGGACGGCGTTTTACCTCGGCGAAGATGCGCCCCACATATTCCCCGATCATCCCGAGCGAAAGCAGCTGGATGCCGGAGAAGAACATGATCGAGACGATCAGGGACGGGAAGCCCGGCAGGTCGGTGCCGACAAGCAGCGTCCGCAGCAGGAAGTAGGCTGCCGTCAGCGCCGCGATCACCGCGATGACCGCCCCCGACCATGTCGCCACCTTGAGCGGCACTGTGGAGAAGGAGGAAAGCCCGTCGAAGGCGAAGGAGAACAGCTTGCGGTATTTGAATTTCGACTGCCCGTGCTCGCGCTCGGCGACATGGAAGGGCACGCCCACGGAGCGAAAGCCGACCCAGGCATAGAGCCCCTTCGAGAAACGCGCCCGCTCCGGCAGCGCGCGCAGCGCATCGACGGCCTTGCGGTCGAGCAGGCGGAAATCGCCGGCGCCTTCCGGCAGCGGGGTTTCGCCGAAATAGCCGAAGATGCGGTAGAACATCTTGGCGAAGTTGCGCTTCAGCCGCGTCTCGTCCTCGCGGTCGGTGCGCTGGCCGTAGACGTTGAGATAGCCCTCGCGCCATTTCGCCAGGAAGGCCGGGATGGTCTCCGGCGGATGCTGGAGGTCGGCATCCATGATGATCGCAGCGTCGCCCAGGGCGTGGTCGAGCCCGGCGGCGATGGCGATCTCCTTGCCGAAGTTCCGGCTGAAGGAGACCGCGCTGATCCGCGGATCGGCGGCATTCAGGCCGCGGATGACGGCCAGCGTCTCATCGCGGCTGCCATCGTCGACGAAGACGAGCTGCCAGGAGGAGACCGCCTCGTCGAGGACCGTCCGCAGCCGTTCCACCAGCAGGGGCAGGTTCTCCGCCTCGTTGTGCACGGGCACGACGACGGAGAGCTCCGGCCGGCCTGTGCCGGTACCGGGAGCGGCAGGAGCGGGGCTGGACGCGATGTCCGACACGGACGCCCTTTCAGCGCTAGAGCATTTTCAAGCGAAGTGGATACCGGTTCGCGTAAAGAAAATGCGATAAAACAAACGGCTCGAGCATTTTCGCGATTCAGGGAAACGCGGAAATGCTCCAGCGTCATCGCCGGATGACGCGCGTGGCACAGAACCTTAAAGCTTGCCGGCCGACAAGCCTGCCGCGCTATAGCGCGATGCAGCTGAACGAGGAATAACGAACGGCATGGCGAAAGGCTTCATCCTCTGCGCCGATGATTTCGCCCTGACCGATGGCGTCAGCCGCGCCATCCTCGACCTCCTCGGGCGCGGCAAGCTCACGGCGACCGGCGCGATGACCAACCGCCCGCATTGGCGCCGGCTCGCGCCGGAACTGGCGGCGTTTACCGGCAAAGCCGATCTCGGCCTCCACCTCAACCTCACCTGCGCGGCGCCGATCACGAAGATGCCCAGCCTCGCGCCGGGCGGCACTCTGCCCGGCCTGAAGGATGTCGCCCGCGCCGCCGTTTCCTCAGGGACTGTGCGGGCCGAGATTGCGGCCGAGATCGCACGCCAACTCGACGCCTTCGAAGAGGCGCTGGGGCGCCCGCCCGACTTCGTCGACGGCCACCAGCATGTCCATGTTCTGCCGGGTGTCCGGGGGGCGCTGCTCGACCTGCTGGCCCGGCGCTATCCAGCCGGCTCGCTCTATCTGCGCGATCCTGCCGACCGTGTGATGGCGATCCGGACCCGCGGCGTCGCCGTCGGCAAGGCACTTGTGATCGCGGGCCTCGCAACGGGTTTCCGCAGCGCGGCGCTGCGGCGGCAGCTTCGCGTCAACCGAGGCTTCTCCGGCGTGGCGCCTTTCGACCCTCAGCGCGATTTCGGCGCTGATCTCGCCCGCTTCCTGATCGATCCCGGCCCGGCCCATCTCGTCATGTGCCATCCCGGCTTCATCGACGACGAATTGGCAGGGCTCGATCCCGTCACTGCGACGCGACCTGTCGAGCATGCCGCGCTCGCCGCTTTCCAACCGCCTCCTGGCATGCCGTTGCGCCGTTTTGCAGAGCTGGCGGGCTGATCCGCGTCGCCACTGGCGCGCAAGCGATTTGTTTACCGGGATCGGCGAATGTTGGCCCAGGGTAGTTGGGCGCTCTGCTTTGCAGCTGTTGCGCCGGATTTCGGGGATATCAGGCTCGATGACGTGGTTCAGACGCGCCTCCGCTGCGGGCGAGTTGGCGCAGCCGGTCGGGCGAGGCCTGGGCTCGCTCAGCCGGCAGATCGCTGCCGCCGCCGTGGCGATCGTGGCCGTGGCGGTCGTCCTCGTCGTCATGGCGGTCGCACGCTACAATGATGCCCGCACGCGCGCCGATCTGGATCAGAAGATCACGGCGCTCACCTTGATGGTGGTCAATGCGGCGCCGTCCCTGATCCTCTCGCGCGACACCAACACGCTCGGCTACATCCTGACGTCGCTTCGGCGCGATCCCGATTTCGATGCGGGCCTGGTCGGCGATGATCTCTCCGCTCTGGCTTCGGCCGGACGCAATGAGGACGCCCGTCTCTCTTTGACGCCTCGATGGCTGGCCAAGCTCATCGGCGAGGAGCCGTGGAAGGTCCTGCAGGGTCGTGAAGAGATCACGATCGAGGATGATGTCTTCGTCTCGAAGATTCATGCGGTGCGTGTCGGCAACCAGCAGAAGCTGATCGGCTACGTCGCGCTGCGTTTCGACAAGACCCGGCTTGTGGCTCGCGCGGCCTGGGAGCAACTCGTCACCATCGGGCTTGGCCTCCTCATCCTGGTCGTGCTCGGGCCGCTGCTGTGGTTCTCGCTGTCACGGACGATGCGGCCGCTGCGCAGCATGACGAAATCGATCGTCAGCATTTCGGACGGCAAGCTGGACACTCCCATCGATGCGCTGGAGCGGCGCGACGAGATCGGCGCGATTGCGCGGGCGCTCGGCGTGCTCAAGGTTCGGTTGGCGGAGCGTGCGACGCTTCAGCAAAGGCAAAGCGTGTCGGAGGCCGAGCAGCGCGACCGCCAGCAGGGCGTCGACATGGCGATCACGTCGTTTCGCAGCGAGGTCGGGCTCGCGCTGGAAGCGTTCAAGAACAATGCCGAGCGGATGCGCGAAGCCTCGGACGGGCTCGCGCGCGTCGCCGCCGAATCGTCCCAGCGCGCCGCCCGCGCCGCCGACAACGCTCATGGCGCCTCCGGCAACGTCGAGAATGCCGCGCAGGCGGCCGAGGAGATGGGCGCGGCCATTCGGGAGGTCGAGTTCCAGGTGCGGCGCGTCCGCACCGAGATCGTCGAGGCGGCTTCCGCCTCGCGCGATACGGCCGGCTCCGTGCGCGAACTCGACGAGACGGCGCGCGCCATCGGCGAGGTGGTCAACCTGATCCGCGACATCGCCGCGCAGACCAATCTGCTGGCGCTCAATGCGACGATCGAGGCAGCGAGGGCCGGCGAGGCCGGTCGTGGTTTCGCCGTCGTCGCCTCCGAGGTGAAGTCGCTGGCGGCACAGACCGCGGACGCGACGGACCGTATCGTCGCCCAGGTCGCCGCGATCCAGGGCGCCACCGGACAGGTCGTCGGCGCGATCCAGAACATCGCCGAGCGCATGAACGCCATCGAGAAGTTCGCCAACTCGGTCGCGACCTCGATCGAGCAGCAGGCGATTGCCACCGGCGAGATCGCCAGCGGCGTGGCGATGGCGAGCTCCTCCTCGCTCTCGGTATCGAGCGATCTCGGCGTGCTCGCCGACAGCGTCGAGGAGACCGGCCGCTCGGCCGAGCAGGTGCGCGGCGCCGCCAGCGAGGTCGCCACCCAGGCGCAGCGTCTCGATTCGACGGTCGACCAGTTCCTGCGCAACGTCGCCGCCTGAGCGAAGTCGCAGCACCGGCCATAAAAAAACGGGGCCGCAAGGCCCCGTCTGTATTTCCAGCCTGCGGTAAGGCTCAGGCCTTGGCGGCGTCGTAGAGCTCCGCGACATAGTCCCAGTTCACCAGGCTCTCCAGGAAGGCCTTGAGATAGTCGGGACGACGGTTGCGGTAGTCGATGTAGTAGGAGTGCTCCCAGACGTCGACGCCGAGGATCGGCGTGCCGCCATGGACGAGGGGATTCTCGCCGTTCGGGGTCTTGCTGACGGCGAGCTTGCCGCCCTTGACCTCGAGCCAGGCCCAGCCTGAGCCGAACTGGCGGACGCCGGCCGCGGCGAAGTCTTCCTTGAATTTCTCGACCGAGCCGAAGGCATCGACGATCGCCTTCTCGAGCGCGCCCGGGATCTTGCCGCCGCCATTCGGCTTCATCCACTTCCAGAAATGGAGGTGGTTGTAGTGCTGGCCGGCATTGTTGAAGACGGGGGCGTTCTTGCCGTAGGAGCCCTTGACGATCTCCTCCAGCGACTTGCCTTCGAATTCCGTGCCCTTGATCGCGTTGTTGCCGTTGTTGACGTAAGCGAGGTGGTGCTTGTCGTGGTGGTACTCGAGCGTCTCCTTCGACATGAAGGGCTGGAGAGCATCATGGGCGTAGGGAAGATCAGGAAGAGTAAAAGTCATGAGGTCTCTCCTCGGGCTATGAAAATCGCTTGAATGAGAATGGCTTGCCATCACTGGACGGGGGCAGGGAAGCCCTGCCATTCCATGCGATAGTTAAGCCCCCCGGCGCCGGTCGACAACCGCTGCCACTGCGAAATGCGCATGTCTTCTCGACAGGCGGCCACAATCGCGCCAGATTCCTCCTTCTTAGCCGTCCGGATTGGAAACTCTCCCTTATTCAATACGTTAGATAGTCATGCGCCTTCGCTGCGTCCCAGCGCTGGTGCGGCTCATGCCAAGGATGCGAAATTGATCGCGATTTTTACCGTTCTGGGCCTCTTTCTCTTCGGTGGCGGCGCCTATGCCATCTATGACGGCTGGCCCTATCTGGTCCTCGAGCGCGGTTTCACCCAGGTCATCATCGGTTCGATCGCAAGCAGCGCCGGGTTGATCCTTATCTCGCTCGCCTGGGTCCTGCGTGAGATCCGCACGCTCAAGCGTTCGCTGGCCGAAGCCGCGCAGATGCGGCCCGATTTGCAGGCGCCGGCTACAGTCGATGTCGTGCGCGTGCCGTGGGAGGCCGCGCGTCCGGACAGCGCCTCGGGAAGTTCGGTGCTCGCGCCCGCTGCCATCGGCGCGGCAGCCGGCGCCGTCGCTGCCGGCGCGGTGGCGGATACGCTTGGGATGCCGGCCGTGGAGACGGCGCCGCCTGCGACCGAGGGCGCTTCCACCCCAGAGCGCGATCTGTTCGGAACGCTGGTGGCACGGCGCCTCGAGGAAGCGGAAGCGAAGCAGGACGACGTGCAGGAAGAAGCGGCGTTGATCGAGCCCGCCGAACCGCTGCCCGACATGTTCGAGGATGCGCCGTTCGAACAGGCCGAAGAGGCCGAGAAAGCGCCGATCGCGATCGCGACGGAGAGCCATGAGCCGGCGGAGATCGTCGCTGCGAAGATTCAGCCTGTAGCGGAGGATGAAGCTCTCGCGCATGCGGCCGAGCCGATCGTTGTCGCCCCCCCGCCTTCTGAGGAACATGCTGACGATCTTCCTGCCGCACAGGATGAAAACAAGCCTGTCACCGGGAGCGCGTCCGGCTTCGACGAGTTCAGCCTGCTGCGCGAGAGCCTGGCCGGCCATCTGAACGAACCCATCGGGACCGACACGCGGGTGGAGCCCTCGCTCGCGCCGGAGGCCGATCCGTTCGCGCAAGCCGAAGCCTGGATGGACAAGGCCTCGCCACGCAAGGAGCCATGGTTCGAGACCCACGCTCCCACAGACGAGGATGCCCCCGAGGCAGCTTCTCTGCCCTGGCCCCCGCGGACCGAGGCCCCGGATTTTACGGCTGCCTCAGAGCAGGTCGTGACGGAGCCTGACGAAGAACCGGAGGCGGTGACAGCTTCGGACGAGGTTCTGCCGGAGCATGAGGTCGTGCCGGAGCAGGATGAGCAGGAGACCCCCCCGACGACTGTAGCGGCCGGCGAGGATGCGGCAGAGGACGATCCGGCCCCGGCATCGGAGCGGGCGGCTTCCGATGAGGGCATTGTCGGCGCCTATCAGGTCGGCGACGCCCATTTCACCATCTATGCCGACGGCTCGATCCAGGCCCGGACGCCCGACGGCGAGTACAGCTTCGCCTCGATGGACGAGCTCAAGGTCTATCTCGCCAGCGAGAAGAGCCGGCTGGGCGTCTGATCAGACGCCCTTCGTCGACGGCCAGCCATCCCCGGCGGTCTGGATCGCGAAGGCATAGGCCAGCGCCGTTTCCTTGAGCGAGTCGAACCGGCCGGCAGCGCCGCCATGGCCCGCTTCCATGTTGGTGTGGAGCATGATCGGGCCGCCGCCCGTCATCGTGGCGCGCAGCCTTGCCACCCATTTTGCCGGTTCCCAATAGGTCACGCGCGGATCGGTCAGCCCGCCCATCGCCAGGATCGGCGGGTAGTCCTGCGCCGTGACGTTGTCATAGGGCGAATAGCTGCGGATCGTCTCGAACGCCTTCACGTCGCGGATCGGATCGCCCCATTCCGGCCATTCCGGCGGCGTCAGCGGCAGCGTGTCGTCGAGGATCGTGTTGAGTACGTCGACGAAGGGCACTTCCGCGACGATGCCGGCGAAGAGTCCGGGCGCCATGTTGGCGACCGCGCCCATCAGCATGCCGCCGGCGCTGCCACCTTCCGCGACGATCCGGCCATGGCTGGTGAAGCCGGCATCCGCCAGCGCTTCGGCAGCGGCGATGAAATCGGTGAAGGTGTTGCGCTTGTTCTCTCGCTTGCCGTCGAGATACCAGCGCCAACCCTTGTCAGTGCCGCCGCGCACATGGGCGATAGCATAGACGAAGCCGCGATCGACCAGGCTGAGCGGCCGCGTCCTGAAGGAGGCGGACATCGCCGAGCCATAGGAGCCGTAGCCGTAGAGCAGGCAGGGAGCCGAGCCGTCGAGGGGCGTATCGGCGCGATGCAGGATCGAGATCGGCACGCGCGCACCGTCCTTGGCCGTCGCGAAGATGCGGCGCACCTTGTAGGCGGCAGGATCATGGCCGGAAGGGATCTCCTGGCGTTTCAGCAAGCTTCGCTCGCCTGTCGCGAGGTTGTAGTCGTAGGTCTCGGCCGGGCGCGCCATCGAAGCATAGATGAAGCGCAGCGTATCGGTGTCGAATTCGTAGCCGGCATCCATGCCGAGGCCATAGGCTTCTTCGTCGAAGGCAATGCTGCTTTCCGCTCCGCTGGCGAGGTCGCGGACGATGATCCGCGGCAAGCCATCCTCGCGTTCCAAGCGGATCAGGCGCCCCTTCAGGCAGACATGGCTGATGACCAGCCGTCCCGGCTTGTGCGGCACCAGATCGCGCCAATGCTCGGGCGCGGGTCCGGCCACCGGCACGCTGACGATCTTGAAGTCTTCGGCTTCGTCGGCATTGGTCAGGATCAGGAAGTCGCCGCCATGATGCTCTAGCCCGTATTGCCGGCCGATCTGGCGCGCAGCTATCAGGATCGGTTTGGCAGTGGCGTCGTCGAGATCGACCACCCGCGTCTCGGATGTCTCGTGGTCGCCGATGGTGATCAGCAGGAAGCGGCCCGACTGCGTGCGGTCGATGTCGACGAACATGCCCGCATCCGCCTCGTCATGCAGCAGCTCGTCCGCGCTGCTCGGCGTGCCCAGCTGATGGCGCAGCACCCGCGACGGGCGATGGTCGGCATCGAGAGCGACATAGAAGAACGCGCGCGAATCATTGGCCCAGACGATGTCGCCGGTCGTATCGCGGACCTCGTCCGGCAGGTCCGTGCCGCTTTCCAGGTCGCGAACCCGGATGGTGTGTAGTTCCGAGCCTGCCTCATCGGCGCTCCACGCCAGCAGCTTGTGGTCCGGGCTATGCGCGGTGTCGCCGAGATCGAAGAAGTCCTTCCCTTCGGAGAGGGCGTCGGCATCGAGCATGATCTGCTCGCGCTCCTTCTTCGGGCCGGCGGCTTCATCTCGGGCGCGACGGCAGATCAGAGGATGCTCGGCGCCCTTGCGGTAGCGTGAATAGTAGAGAAACGGGCCATCCGGCTGCGGCACGCTGGAATCGTCTTCCTTGATCCGTCCGCGCATTTCCTTGACGAGGTCGCGCTGTAGCGCTCGCGTCGTGGCCATCAGCTTCTTGCAATACGCGTTTTCGGCTTCGAGATAGTCGCGGATGTCGTCTGGCAGTGCATCGGGATCGCGGAGGACGTCCTTCCAGTTCGATGCCCGCAGCCAGTCATAGTCGTCGCGCAGCACGACGCCGTGGACGACGGTTTCCTTCGTCCTGATTTCCGCTCTCGGCACCCTCGACCCTGATGGCGGCGCGCCGCGAACCTGACGATGCTGACCCGAGTGCATGGGAATTCTCCGATAGTGGTGGCGACAGGTAGAGAGCAGGGTGCATACTCTGGCAAGATGCATGCGAAATCGTACGTTTGATTTTACGGTGCAGTGAAAATTGCTCTCGCTGCGGTTGAATTATAGAGGTTCCAGAATTTCAATTGTTGGGAATTGTTCTCTTGCATGAATAGTCGGCATGGACTAAACGCATATCCCGATCAGTCCGCGTTGTCCGACTCTGAACGTGGTAGTGCTTGATCCGCTATCGCAAAGTTTGGTCACAAATCAGGCAGAGCAAAACGGGCGATCCTCAGAAAACCGCTTCCAAAAATGATAAGGAGTGACATCGCCATGGCCGATAACGAGGGGTCGGACTTCATCGAGCTGACAGCGGATATCGTCTCCGCTTATGTTTCGAACAATTCCGTGCCTGCATCCGAACTGCCTGCTCTGATCAGCGAAGTTCATTCGGCATTGAGCCGGGTCATTGGCGGCGCTGCCCCGATCGTTCAGATCGAGGCGCCGAAGCCCGCTATTCCGGTGAAGAAGTCGATCACGGCCGACTACCTGATCTGCTTGGAAGACGGCAAGAAGTTCAAGTCGCTGAAGCGGCACCTGCGCACGCAGTACAACATGTCGCCCGAGCAGTACCGCGAGAAGTGGGGCCTGCCGCCTGACTATCCGATGGTCGCGCCGAACTATGCCGAGGCGCGCTCCCAGCTTGCGAAGAAGATGGGTCTCGGCCAGCAGCGCCGCAAGCGTCGCTGAACCGACCCGCCGGTCTCCGGATCTGGCAATGAGGAAGCCGCCGATCGCTCGGCGGCTTTTTCATGCCTGTCACCTCGTGGCAGGAGCCGGGGATAAGGCCGAGTCCGAGCTTGCCAGCCAGAATTTAAGAATATAATCCTATTATCGAAATCGCCATCGAGGAAACCGGCGGGTCGTTAATAGGAACATATCATGAACTCAAGAAATATCCAGAGCTGCGTTTCCTTGCATGCCGCGGCGGGTGCGCGTTTGGCCGAGGCCGCGGTCGCCGCAACGGCGCGGGTTCATCTCGCCGGCATGCGGGGCGCTACCCGCGGCCCGCAGCGGGAGGCTCTGGCGCGGCAAATGGCGATGTATCTCGCCCATGTCGCTTTCGGTCTCAGCCTTACACGCGTGGGCATCTGCTTCGGCCGTGACCGCACGACGGTCCGGCATGCCTGCGCCCTGATCGAGGATCGGCGCGACGATCTGCGCCTCGAATGCGGGCTCAACGCGCTTGAGGCGGCGCTTCTCGCCTTGAAGAGCAGCTTGGAACGTCACGCCGGGAGGGCATGCTGATGACGACCGAACAGGATCGCAACCAGCAGACGCGCCTGCTGCGGCATCTGGCGGCGCCGGGATGCTATGCCGTCGCCTCGCCGCTGGGCTGCGGCCGCATCGCCCTCTATCGGGAAGCGGGCGGCACCAGCCTGGGCGCAGGCTATGTTTCGGCGGAGACGGCGGCCGCACTGGTCGCGGATGGAGCTGTCGCCTGGACTGGAGCGGGGAGGGCGGCGAGACTCGGGCTGTGTGAGCATGTCCAGGGCAACCAGCAGGTTGAGGAAGCGCGCTCGGACACATCCGATCAAGCCAGGCCCGCGCTGGACGAGCGGGAGAGCCCGTTGCTCTGGCTTTATCGCCGCCCGGGGAAGGACGGAAAACCGCAGATCGGTGACGAGGAATTCGCGGCCGGCGAACGTTTTCGGGCCGATATCACCTTGGCGCAGATGCTGCCCCGCACGACGATGAACTGGGACGCCGCGCTCACGCCGGAGCAGCGCAGCCCGGGGCCTCGCGATGTGGGGGGAGCGTCCGATACGTCGCTCGCGGCGCGCCAGCGCGTCAGACTGGCCTGCGAGACGTTGGGGCCGGAACTATCAGGGCTCGCCATCGATGTCTGCGGCTTCCTGAAGGGGCTCGATCTCGTCGAGAAGGAACGCCGCTGGCCGGCGCGCTCGGCCAAGGTGGTGCTCCGCATCGCTCTGGCGAGGCTGGCGACACATTATGGGCTGGACCGCCGGGCGCGACCCGCAGGACTTCGAAGCTGGCAGTCGCAGGATGCCAAGCCCGCCCTCCTTCCCGTGGCGGCCGAGTGAAGCCGCTCAGCCTGCCGCCGCCGCGCGGGCGTCGTTCTTGATCCGGTCGATCATCGCGCGCACGCCGTTCGAGCGCTGTGGCGTGAGATGGGCGGCGAGGCCGAGCTTCTCATAGATCGCGAAGGCATCGGTCGCGAGGATCTCGGAAGCCGGCCGGCCCGAGAAGATGGCGAGCGCCAGCGCAACCAGCCCGCGCACGATATGGGCGTCGCTGTCTCCCAGGAAATGCAGACGTGTCTGCGGGCCGGGGCCGCCCTCGCGATGGACATCGAGCCAGACCTGGCTCGCGCAGCCGCGCACCTTGTTGACGTCGTTGTGGGCAGCTTCGGACAACGGCTCGAGACCCTTGCCGAGCTCGATCAGGTAGCGATAGCGATCGTCCCACTCGTCGAGCAGTTCGAAATTGGCGACGATGTCGTCGAGAGATGTTGTCATGTCCTGCCTGGCCGCGGTCGCGCATCCCTAAAGATGGGCGGCGCGCCCTCTTCCCGCGAGGGGCGCGCGACGTCAAGCGCGCTAACGTGACGAGGGCTTCGCCGTCGCAGTCGTCATCGCCGTATTCAGGGTGCGCTCGCGCATCACGGGGTCGAGCCCTGCCAGAATCTCGGCCGCCTCCCGCGCGGCCGTCAGGCTGCCGGCGGCGTTGCGTGCGCCCGCCTGGGCGCTCTCGACAGCCTGGCGGACGGCCTGCGGCAGCGTCGTATCGGCGGGCTTGCCGCTGTGAACCGGCGAGTTCACCGCGATAAACCCGATGATCGCGACCTTGCGCAGGAAGTGAGCCATCTCAATCTCCATCGCCGGCGCGTCTCGTTCGGCGCCGGATGACAGACACTACGCGCCGATCCGGAAAAATCGCGTCATTCCGAAGGCTCAAATGCGAGTCGAATGCAACGAGCGATCTTCAGTTTCCGTTCACCCTGCCGCGAACATCGCGATGCCTTCGAAAATTGCGCGGTCGCAGATTAAATGCATGAAAAACATCAGATAATTTTACTTGAATGGCCTGAATGAGAGTTTCGGCGCAATGGGCCTTAAGCCCCGCTTAAACCGCTCGTGGCGAGATGCAGGGCGCGGACGGTTGGTCCGCAGAGTTTGGGCGTTGCGTTCCGTATGGCAATCACGGCACTGAGGACACAGGCGGCGGCACTGGTGCACGCATCGGTGCGGTCGAACCCGGCCGAGCGGTTGCGTCACGAGCGCTTCGTCCTGTCGCGCCTGCTCGTCGGTGGCGGCGCGCTCAGTCTCGCTCCGGCCTATCTTGCGTGGCGCGGTGCGCTTGGCGCTTTCGAGGCCGCCATGGTCGTTGCGGCAGCCCTTCTGGTTCTGGCCGTCGTGCTGCTGTCCCGCACCGGCCGGCTGGAAATCGCGCATCTGATCTCGTCGGCGGCGCTGTCGCTCTTCATCGTCGCGCTCGCCGGAGCCACCGGCGGGCTGTCCTCCCCGCTGCTTCTCTGGCTCTTCGTCGTCCCGGTCGAGGCCGCCTTCTTCGGCTCCCGGGATTTCGTGCTGCGGGCTGGCTGGACGGCTGTCGCCGCTCTGCTTGCGGCGATCGGCCTGGAGCATCTCGGCGTGCTGGCCGGCCCTGCGACCTGGACCAGTGAAGCGATGTCGATGCTGGCGGTGGTCGCGCTTGCGCAGGCGCTGATCGCCGCCGCCGTCCTGCTGCGCCGGCGCGACGCCGAAGAGCGGACGCAGCGCGCGGCGGATGCACGCGCGCAGCTCCTGCTCGATCATGTCGGCGATCTCGTCACCTGGCACGATGCAGGGGGTGCCGTCGTCTTCGCCAATGCGGCTGCGCGGACGCTGGCCGGCGCCGAGCCGCGTGACCTGATCGGGCGCGGACTGCTCGACCGTGTCCACGTCGCCGACCGGCCTCTCTTCCTCAAGGCGCTGAGCGATGCCGCCCATGGCAATGGCGCTGCCACGATCTGCTTCCGCACTCTCTTCGTTCCGCGCGAGGGCGAGAACCGCCTGCCGGTATCGCTGTGGCTGGAGATGCAGGCCTATCGCACCGCCGAGGCCGGCGCGAAGGACGGCGCCGCAGTAGTCTGCGTGATGCGCGACGTCACCGCGCGCCGTGCTGCCGAGGAGGAGCGCGATCGCGGCCATGCCGAGGCGCTGCGGGCCAATGACGTCAAGGCGCACTTCCTGGCCACGGTCAGCCATGAGCTGCGGACGCCGCTGAACGCCATCATCGGCTTCTCGGAAATGCTGGGCGCCGAGGAAAACGGCTGGATCGATGCCGCCAAGCGGCTCGAATACACCCGGATCATCCATGCCTCCGGCCATCATCTGCTCGAGGTCGTCAACACCTTGCTCGACATCTCGAAGATCGAGAGCGGCGCGATGGAGATCGAGCGCGAGCCGCTGGATCTCGCCGCGCTGGCCCGCGATTGCTGCACGCTGATGGCGCTGCGCGCCGAGAGCGGCAACGTCGCGGTGGATCGCGTCGCCGGCCCGGCCCTGCCGATGGTGGAAGGCGATCGGCGCGCGCTGAAGCAGGTCGTGCTCAATCTCCTCGCCAACGCCATCAAATTCACGCCGGCCGGCGGGCGCGTCGTCCTCGCCATCGTCCGCGACGGCGACACGATCGACCTTTCGGTTTCCGATACCGGCATCGGCATCGCTGCCGCCGATCTGCCGCGGCTCGGCGACCCCTTCTTCCAGGTCAAGGGCGCCTATGACCGCAACCACGAAGGGACCGGCCTCGGCCTGTCGGTGGTCCGGGGCCTCGTCGGCCTGCATGGCGGCCGCATGACGGTCGAGAGCGCGCCGGGCATCGGGACGCGCGTCTCGATCCGGTTGCCCGTCGGTGGCGCCGATGGCGTCGAGCAGCCTGCCAAGATTGTCACTTTCGCCCGGGCCCCGCGCAAGGGGCTCGAGACCAAAGAACCATTCCGCCTGACCGCCTGAAGACCGAGCTGAGCAATGTCCGTGACCATGGCCGCCCGCGCCCATTCCAGCGCTTCTCTCTCCGCACCGGTCCGGCGCGCCCAGCCGGCGCGTCGCAAGTCGTCATGGCTCGGCCGGGTCGGCCGCATGGTCGGTCGGCGGCCGGGGAGGACACTCCTGTTCCTCGCCTTCGGCATCGCGACCTGCGCGATCCTCGCCAATGCCCTGATGTTCCAGAAGGCGCGTCATCCGGCACCGATGCTCTCGGCCGCGCCGGCACCCGCGCCTCGCGCCGCAGCCGAGCGCCGTGCCGAGCCGGTGCCTGTGCAGGAAGCTGCCACGACACCGTCTTCGGGCTTGGCGGCGGTGCCGTCTCGGCCGCCCGCACGGCCCGCAGACCTTTCGACTGCGCAGCCGGCGCGCGAGGCCGCGCCGCGTCCGCCGGCACCGATCGCCAGCCAGCCGCGCACGGCGCAGCCGGCCACGACATCGGTGCCCAAGGCGGCGCAGGCTCCGGCCCGCGACCCGATCGCCGATCTCCTCAATGGCGGCGACCTTCGTCCGCCGGCCGACGTCAAGGGCGCGGCCTCGCGCTCTGCCGCCGCGCCGCGCCGGTCGGCCGAGAACTGAGCCGGGCCGTCGGGCGATGGCGCGCCTGACCAGCGATTTTTGGGTATCGGCCTATCTGCGCCAGGCCGGGCATGACGGGCTCGTCGCGATGCTGCGTCGTCGCGGTGCGCGCGAGGCCGGCGCGATCTTCATCAAGCTCGATCGTCTCGACGGCACGGCGGCTCTTTATGGCCCGGCCCCGCAGTCGCTGGCCGAGGATGACGGCGAGCGCCGCTTCCAGCTGCTGATCGATGCCGATCCGCTCGCGGTCGAGGACCGGGTCGATCGCGAGCTGCGCTTCGATAGCGACCTCTGGCTGGTCGAGATCGAGAACCGGGCCGGCCATCCGCGCCTTGCGCTCGTCGAGGCCTGATCGCCTCGGCTCAGCCGCGATCGCGCCGGGCGCCGATCCGTCCCAGGACCTCGGACAGGCCGGGCTGAGCCTCCGGGCGGGCCGCGCCGGAGCGTGCGGGGGTGCCGCTCGGGTCCATCGCCGGCTGATGCTGGCCTTTCCGCTGCGACGCGGAGACGGGGTGGGCGCCTGCGATCAGCATCGCCAGCCGGAACGCGATCGACGGCCTGATCGTCCGCATCAGCGCAACCAGGGCGAAGATCCGCTCGACCGAATGCGCCGTGTCGTCGCCGAGGCGGATCAGGAAGCGTGTGGCTTCCTCGACGCTCGCCCCGCTGGCGACGAGGCTCAGCGCCGCGAGGTCGCGCGATCTGTCATATGCGATCGCGGTGGCGAGGGGCGCGCCGCCGCCGAGATGTTCGGCGATGGCGCCGAACGCACTCGCGCGATCGTCGCCGGCCAGGCTGAGCCAGCCGGCAAAGGCATCGTTGGAGATGGCAGGCCGCCTCTCACCGGGATGCAAGGCCTCGCGCGCCATCAGCGATTCCACAATGGCGAGCCGGCGCTCCGGCCCCGCCCGAAGGAAAAGCGGTGCCAGTTCGAGATTGGACAGGTCTTCCCGCGCCAGCAATCCGGGCTGGTAGGCTGCGTCGCTGCGCGAGCGAGCGATCAGGATCTCGACGGCGGCGCGGGGCAGGGGCGCATCGACATTGCCGATCAGCGCCAGGTCGATGGCGCGATCGGCTTCGGAAACCAGCAGCAGCACTGCGGTATTGCTGAGGTCCGCGCGCACTGCCAGTCCGGCGCGGATCGCCTCATCGCCGGTTTCGGCGAGGTGTTCGAGCTCGGCGACAGAGAGCGGCATGCCATGGCGCAACAACTCGACCAGCACGGAGCCGCCGCGTGCCGCCAGCGCGGCCAGCACGGGACCGGGCGTATGGCGCCAGCCGGCAAGCTTGCGCGCCAGGATGAGGGCGGTGGGCTCGTCGATCGTCGGGATCAACGTGCTCGCCATCTCGCTGAAGGCGGCGATGTCCTCCTGCGGCGGCTGGGCCGCCGACATGAGCAGGTCCGCCTTCACCCGGAGCGAGACCTGGCTGAGGTCCAGGTCACCGTCGCGTGCGAGGCGGGCGAGGTCGGCGAGTTCCTGGGAAATACGGGCAGGCATGGCTGGCTCGGGTAAGGATCCGATGGATTCGCGAAGCTTATCCCCGAGGCATTAAGGCCACGTTAACCATGTCGGAGCCTGATGGGTCTTGAGGGCCTGCGACTCGGTGCGGCCTCGGGCACCAGGACGGCTCTCGCGATTGCAACTCAGCGCTGGATAGGAGGCGCTTCATGGCCGTCGTCATCCCTTTCGCGCTATACCGGCGCCGGCAGGATCGGTCCTGCCCGTTCCCGCAACGCTCGGCGGACATCCTGTTCTTTACCGGCGTCCGCTATGAGCGCCCCAAAGAGGCGCGGCCGCTGGAAGCCAAGGCCGCCGTCGTGCGGCGCCCGCGCAAGTTGTCCGCTCGCAAGACGGCTCGCAGGCAGCCTGCGTGAGACAGCCTCGGGTCGAAGAACAGCGGCGCTCCTGGCGTCCGTCCGGAGCGGCTATCGCACTTTCGCTGTCATCAGCGCTGATCCTGACTGCCTGCACGGCGACCGACGGGGATCTGGGGCGCCCGCGGCCGACGGTATGGTCGCAGATCATGGCGCCCGAGGCCGGCTTCTGGTCGGCGACCGCGCGCGGCGAGCAGGCTTCCTATTTCCGCCTCACCGACGATGAGGAGCAGATGCGCGACCGCGCCTGGCGCTTCATCATGCCAGCCAGCCCGCACAGCGTTTTCCAGGGGGAGGTTTCGAACCTCGCCCATTCGCGCATCGTGCCGGTCGCAAACCAGTCAACCGATGTCTCCGACTATTTCCGCGGGTTGACCTCGGTCTCCTTCGCCTCGCAGGCCTCGCGCTACAACCGCCTTGCCCAGGACAGCAATGCGGATCGCCTGCTGATCGGCCCCTTTCGCGCCAATGCGCTGCGGGTCGTGAGCATGGACCGCGTCCGGATGCGCACCGTCGAATCCTCGCCCGACATCGCTCCGGGCAAGCAGGAGCCGGCGATGGCGCGCGTGATCGAGAATGAAGGACTGATCTTCTGGGTCTGCGAGCGGCTCGATTTCCGGATCAGGAGCTATCGTTACGCCCTCGCCAATCTCGTCGTCGAGATGCCCTCCCGCGAGGCGGTCCGCGCCGAGCGCGCGATCATGGCGCTGGAGGCCGAGGCGGCCCCGCTCTGCCAGATGCCCCTGAATGGCGCCTTCGGCGAGGGTGGCAAGCGGCCGGTCGTCTACAAGGGCTGAGCCGCACCCTCGGAGCGTGCCTCGTTTTCATGGAAATGCGGGTCATCCCGGCCGAAGCGAAGCGGAGAGCCGGGATCCATGCCTGAACCTTGATCGGCGGCGCTCCGGCATGAATCCCGGGTCAAGCCCGGGATGACGGCGTGGTTTCGTGCAAAAACAGCACCCTCGGAGTTTCTCAGTTCGCGGGCCCGCATGCGACGCCCGTCGCGAGCGCTTCGGCATCGGCCTTGTCCGAAGGCAGGCGGACGAGGACCCGCGCCACGATCAGCCCCTGGCCGGCGTCGGAGACGATACGCAGCTCCCGGCTGCTCTCCCCTTCCTCGTCGGCGGCGATGCGCTCGTCGAGCTGGGCTTCGGTCATCACCAGGAATTCGAGCACGCCGCGGATCGCGGCGCGGTCGGTGATCGCGTAGATCACCCCGCCGCCTTGCCGGTGCAGCGTCAGGCCGAGCGGCAGCACGCCGGTCTTCGCGACGACGCGCATCGGCCCCGCAGAGAGGTCGTAGCTGCAGATCGCCGTGACGACGTCGGGGTCGGCCTCGCGCAGGGCGGGAATCCTGCGCCCCTGGCCCGGCGCCGGAACGAGCTCGGCATGGCCTTCGATGCCGATATCCCGATAGGCATGCGCGGCATCGTTCCGCGACAGCACGGGCACGGCGAGGATCGTGACGATATGCACGATCCCGGCCAGCATCAGCCCGGCCAGTGTCGTCATGACGATGCGTGCAAGGCCGCTGCGCAGATGGGCGCCCCAGTTCACCGAAGGCGGGACAGGGGTCTGCGCCACGTCGTGATCGATCGCACTCATCGGCAGTCGAGGCGCGTGATGCGGGGCAGGTTGGCGGCCCGCGTCTCGCCGGTCTGGCTGGAGATCGGGGTGTCGTAGAGCCGCAACCGCAGCTGGAAGCGGCCGCTCGCCGGCAGGGGCAGCCAGTTGCCCGCTTCGGGCGTCGCGGCGGCGGCGATCGCCAATTGGCCATCCTCCGGCCGGACGATCTCGGAATCGGTGAAGCTGCTGCGCTCAAGCGGCAGGCGGAAGGGCAGGCCGTCACCATCGCTGACGCTGAGCGTCCAGCCGCGCGTCGTCGGCGTCGCGCCGGAGAGGCTGTAGCGGCAACGGCCATCGAGCGGCCACCCCTCGTCGTCGCGCTCCGCGATCAGCTCGAGGCCCTCGCCGGAGCCCAGCGGCAGGTGTACCCCCCGGGCCAGATAGGCGCGCATATAGGGGTCGATGTCACGGCCGCCGCTGCGCGGCCAGGCCATCCAGGCGCCGACCTCTACCTTGCCGAGGGCAGGGCGCCCGGCCACGGCCCAATGCGCCGAGCCGAGGCCAAGGCCTGCTCCGAGTGCCAGGATATAGGTGAGATCGAGAATCCGCACGCTTGCCTTCCGGTTGCGTGATGCAGCTTGCCTGAGTTGAGCGGGGCCGTCCGCGATCGTCAACAAGGCGTTAGGCGGAGTGAATAGTTTCCAGAGACGAGCTTGTCGGAACCCCCGCCGTCATCGGGGCAGGCCGCAGGCCTGAGCCCGGAAACCAGAACCGATGCTGGCTCCGCGAAAGGCGCGGTTGGGCGACCGATCAAACGGGGCACGGCATCGGTTCTGGGTTCCTGGCTCTTCGCTGGCGCGAAGCCCCGGAATGACGGCGGCGACACGACTACGCCGAGGAGATCAACTGTCTACCGAGCCTAGCGCAGCCGCGTCTCGCCCGCCGAGACCTCGCGGATGCCGACCTGCACCGGCCGGCCGGCGACACGCGAGCGTTCGATCGTCTTGAACATCGAGCCGACGGCGGAGAGAACCTCGAAGGACTGCCTCGGCATGTGCCCGGCCCCCGGCCCCGGCGGATGACCCGCATCGGGCGCAGGCGCCCCGGCCTTGGCGACGGCGATGCCCTTCGGATCGGCGGCCGGCACGCCCGGAATGGGCTTCAGCTCCAGCCCCTGATGGGCGAACTGCATGATCTCCTTCCAGGTCATGGCCGGCAGGGAGCCGCCGGTCATGTTGGCGGTTTCCGCCGAATTGTCGTTGCCGAACCAGACCGCGCCGACGAGGTTGCCGGAATAGCCGACATACCAGGCGTCCTTGTAGCCGTTGGTGGTGCCGGTCTTGCCGGCCGTGACGACGCCGTCCAGGGCGGCGCGGCGCCCGGTGCCCTCGGTCGGCACCTTCGAGAGCATGAAGTTCATGTCCTGCGCCACCTGCGTGCTCAGCACCTGCTTCGGCTCTGGCTCGT
The DNA here is from genome assembly GCF_057321085.1 of Allobosea sp. RIT-PG3_2. NCBI lineage: Bacteria > Pseudomonadati > Pseudomonadota > Alphaproteobacteria > Hyphomicrobiales > Alloboseaceae > Allobosea > Allobosea sp. RIT-PG3_2. The sequence goes on from NZ_JBXWCA010000003.1 coordinate 552,503, forward strand.
CGCGGTCATGGCGATAGATGACGTCGCCCTGCGAGTTGCTGATCTCGAAGGCGGCGTAGGGTTTCGCCCGCTTGCCGCCATTGGCGAAGACGGCATAGCCCGCCGCCTGGTCGATGACAGTGACCTCGGCCGCGCCGATCGGCAGCGAGACGGTGTCGGTCAGCGGCGTCGTCAGGCCCATGGCGTGGCCGGTCGCGATGATCCTCTTGCGGCCGATCAGGGCGGCGCGCGCCTCATGCGTCTCGCCGGTGGCGCGCCCGATGGCGATCGACATCTGCACCGGGATCGTATTGATCGACTTCGCCAGCGCGACCGTGAGCGGCATCGAGCCGGCATAGGAGCGGCCGTAATTGTTCGGGCACCAGTTGCCGATGCAGACCGGGCGGTCGGTCACGATGGTGTTCGGCTTGTAGAGGCCGGCCGAAAGCGCCGCGGCATAGACATAGGGCTTGAAGGACGAGCCCGGCTGGCGCTGGCTCGCGGTCGCCCGGTTGAACTGGCTCGCGCCATAGTCGCGGCCGCCGACGATGGCGCGCACCGCCCCGTCCGGGTCCATGATGACCGTGGCGGCCTGCTTGACCCGGTAGGCCGGCCCATGCTGGCGCAGGATCGCCTCGATCGCCTCGTCGGCCCGGGTCTGGATGGCGGAATCATGCGGCGTCTTGACCGTCAGCACGCGGTCGGGCCCGAGCTTGCCTTCGTTCGCGAGCTCCTTCACCGCGTCGAATGCCCAGTCGAGATAATAATCGGGGCTGGAATCACGCTTGCGATCGACCGGCGTCGCCGGGTTGCGCTTGGCGCTGTCGACCTGGCCGGCGGTCATGAAGCCGGCATCGACCATGGCGTTGAGCACGTCGTTGGCACGGGCGCGTGCCGCCGGCAGGTTGACGTGCGGGGCATATTTCGTCGGCGCCTTGAACAGGCCGGCGAGCATGGCGGCCTCGGCCAGCGAGACGTCCCTCACCGACTTGCCGAAATAGTAATCGGCCGCCGCCGCGACGCCGAAGGTGCCGCCGCCCATATAGGCGCGGTCGAGATAGAGCTTGAGGATCTCGTTCTTGCTCAGCCGCGTTTCCAGCCACAGCGCCAGGAAGGCTTCCTTGATCTTGCGGTCGAGCGAGCGCTCGTTGTTGAGGAACAGGTTCTTGGCGAGCTGCTGCGTCAGCGAGGAGCCGCCCTGGACCACGCCCGACGCCCGTGTGTTGACCAGGAGGGCCCGGGAGGTGCCGATCAGGTCGATGCCGAAATGGTCGTAGAAGCGGCGGTCCTCGGTTGCGAGCACGGCCTTCAGCAGATGGTCCGGCATCTCCTCGAGCTTCAGTGAATCGTCGTGCCGGGCGCCGCGATGGCCGATCGTCGTGCCGTAGCGATCGAGGAAGGTGACGGCGAGAACCTGGTTCTTCAGCGCCTCCTCATTGCCGATGCGGAAGGCCGGCAAGGCCAGCATCAGGACGATAAGCGCACCGACGATGCCGATGTTCAGCCCCTCGCTGGCGAATTCGGCGGCGAGGCGCTTGCCGCCGGTCACGGTCAGGCGGTCGGCAGCGCTACGGATGCGCTCATAGGCCTCGCCCGCGCGGCGGCCCGCACCCCACAGGCCGGCATCGAGCCATGAGTCCGCAGCGAGCGCGTAGCGCTTCAGCCGCGTCCTCCAGCTTGCCTTCCTGAACTCCATGGCCGTTCCAGGCTTTTCGAATGGCCCCCGACACTTTCCTGCCGCGCCATGGTCGTCTTGGCAACAGCATCGGGCCAGAGAATAGACACATAGTCACGCCTCGCTTCGAGTTAAGGGATGGGGCGCGAATATTCCGTTTGCGGCAGCAGAAACTGCGCCAACCCGGCTGTTTCGCTCTGGCACAAAAGCTGGCGTTGACGCTGCGCTCTTCCATCTTGGCGCCCGGCGGCGCATAAGCCGGTCATGACGCTGAAGCAGCCGAAAGACGAGCCGTTCTGGCGCACGACGCCGCTCGAGGCGATGTCGGTGGAGCAATGGGAATCGCTCTGCGACGGCTGCGGGCGCTGCTGCCTCGTGAAGCTCGAGGACGAGGATACCGGGCGCATCTTCGCGACCGATGTCGGCTGCCGGCTGTTCGACGCCGGAACCTGTCGCTGCAAGGATTATCCGAACCGCTCCGTCAAGGTGCCCGATTGCGTGACGCTGACGCCGCATGACGTGCGCACGCTGCCCTGGCTGCCGCCGACCTGCGCCTACCGCCTCGTCGCGGAGGGCAGGGATCTGCCGTGGTGGCATCCGCTCGTTTCCGGCGATCCGGAGACAGTGGTGGCGGCCGGCATCTCCGTCCGTGGACGTGTCTACGCGTCGGAAGACGATATCCCTGAAGACGAGGTCACGGAGCGCGTCGTCAACTGGCCGCTGCGCTGGCCGCGCGCCGCGCGCGCCAAGGCCAAGTGAAATACCGGCAAGTGAAACACAGGCAAGCGAAACACCGGCGAAATGAGCGTCGGCATTTGTGCGCTGCCGGGTATTTTGTTGCACCTGCTCATTGATTGTTCAGGTGGTTTTGGGCATGACCGCCCCATCCCGCTGCCGGTGTCCAAAGGGCATCGACGGCTCGCACACGAAACTTTCGCATCGCCGCGACGTTGCTGCGTCCGGCTGCCAACGAAGAGGTTGAAGTGATGGCTGGTGGGAAGTGGGTCTACACCTTCGGCGACGGCAAGGCCGAGGGTGAGGCGGGAATGAAGAACCTGCTCGGCGGCAAGGGCGCGAACCTGGCCGAGATGAGCAATCTCGGCCTGCCCGTCCCGCCCGGCTTCACCATCACCACCGAGGTCTGCACGGCGTATTACGACAACGGCAAGAGCTTCCCCGCCGATCTCGACGCCCAGGCCAGGGCCGCGCTCGCCGGCATGGCCAAGCTGACCGGCAAGACCTTCGGCGACCCCGCCAATCCGCTGCTCGTTTCCGTGCGCTCCGGCGCGCGCGCCTCCATGCCCGGCATGATGGACACCGTCCTCAATCTCGGCCTCAACGACGAGACGGTGGAAGCCGTCGCGAAGGCGTCCGGCGATGCCCGTTTCGCATGGGACAGCTATCGCCGCTTCATCACCATGTATTCCAACGTCGTGCTCGATATCGACCACGGCCTCTTCGAGGAGGCGCTGGAGGATTACAAGGAGCGCAAGGGCCTGCACCTCGACACCGATCTCAAGGCCGACGACTGGAAGGTGCTGGTCGGCAAGTACAAGGAGATCGTGAAGAAGGCGCTCGGCTCCGACTTCCCGCAGGATCCCGAGAAGCAGCTCTGGGGCGCGGTCGGCGCCGTCTTCTCCTCCTGGATGAACGCCCGCGCCATCAAGTACCGCGAGCTCAACAACATCCCGGCCTCCTGGGGCACGGCGGTCAACGTCCAGTCGATGGTGTTCGGCAATATGGGCGACACCTCCGCCACCGGCGTCGCCTTCACCCGCAATCCCTCGACCGGCGAGAACGCGCTCTATGGCGAGTTCCTGATCAACGCCCAGGGCGAGGACGTCGTCGCCGGCATCCGCACCCCGCAGGACATCACCGAGACGGCCCGCAAGGAAGCCGGCTCCGACAAGCCTTCGATGGAGCAGGAGATGCCGGAGGCCTATGCGGAGCTCTGCCGCATCTACGGCATCCTCGAGAAGCACTACCGCGACATGCAGGACATGGAGTTCACCATCCAGGAGGGCAAGCTCTGGATGCTGCAGACCCGCTCCGGCAAGCGCACGGCCAAGGCGGCGCTCCGGATCGCCGTCGAACTCGCGCAGGAAGGCTTGATCACGCAGGAGGAGGCGGTCGGCCGCGTCGAGCCCGGCGCGCTCGACCAGCTCCTGCACCCGATGATCGATCCCAAGGCGGAGCGCCGTGTGCTGACCACCGGCCTGCCGGCCTCGCCCGGCGCCGCCGCCGGCGCGATCGTCTTCAACTCCGACGACGCTGAGGCGGCGAAGAAAGCCGGCCGCAAGGTCATCCTGGTCCGTGTCGAGACATCGCCGGAAGACATCCACGGCATGCACGCCGCCGAGGGCATCCTCACCACGCGCGGTGGCATGACCTCGCATGCCGCGGTCGTCGCGCGCGGCATGGGCAAGCCCTGCGTCTCCGGCGCCGGCCAGATCCGAGTCGACTACGCCAAGGGTACGCTGGCGATTGGCCCCACGACGCTCAAGGCCGGCGATGTCCTCACCATCGACGGCGGCAACGGCCAGGTGCTGCTCGGCGAGGTCAAGATGCAGCAGCCGGAACTCTCCGGCGAATTCGCCACGCTGATGGGTTGGGCCGACAAGGTCCGCCGCCTCAAGGTCCGCGCCAATGCCGAGACGCCGGAGGATGCGAAGACCGCGCGCGAATTCGGCGCCGAGGGCATTGGCCTATGCCGCACCGAGCACATGTTCTTCGACGAGAGTCGCATCCAGTCGATGCGCGAGATGATCCTCGCCCCTGACGACAACGGCCGTCGCGCCGCGCTTGCAAAGCTCCTGCCTATGCAGCGCCAGGACTTCGTTCAGCTCTTCACCATCATGAGCGGGCTGCCGGTGACGATCCGCCTGCTCGATCCGCCGCTGCACGAGTTCCTGCCGCATGGCGACAAGGAGATCGCCGAGGTCGCCGCGGCGCTGGGCGTGACGCCCGATGCACTGAAGCACCGCGCCGCTGAACTGCACGAATTCAACCCGATGCTCGGCTTCCGCGGCTGCCGTTTGGCCGTAGCCTTCCCCGAGATCGCCGAGATGCAGGCCCGCGCTATCTTCGAGGCGGCGGTGATCGCGGCGAAGGAAACCGGCAAGCCGGTGATCCCGGAAGTGATGGTGCCGCTCGTGATGGGCAAGCCCGAGCTCGACCTCGTCAAGGCCCGCATCGACGCCATGGCGAAGGCCGTGATCGAGGAGAGCGGCACGAAGATCGACTATCAGGTCGGCACGATGATCGAGCTGCCGCGTGCGGCCTTGCGCGCCGCCGAGATCGCCGAGAGCGCCGAGTTCTTCTCTTTCGGCACCAACGACCTGACGCAGACGACGCTGGGCATCAGCCGCGACGACGCCTCGTCCTTCCTCGGTTCCTACACCGCCAAGGGCCTGCTCGACGCCGATCCCTTCGTCACCATCGACCAGGAGGGCGTCGGCGAATTGGTGAAGCTTGCGGCCGAGCGCGGCCGCAAGACCCGCCCCGACATCAAGCTCGGCATCTGCGGCGAGCATGGCGGCGATCCGGCCTCGATCGGCTTCTGCGAGAGCGTCGGGCTGGATTATGTCTCCTGCTCGCCCTTCCGCGTGCCGATCGCGCGGCTTGCGGCGGCGCAGGCGGCGCTGGGCGCGGTGAAGCAGAAGGAAGGCTGATCGCCTTCCGGAGTGTTCGCTTCTAAACGGGCAGGATCGAGCCGGGATAGCGGGCGACGACCTCATCGGCGGTGACGAGCGTGATGCTTTCGACCAGGGCCTGCGCCAGCAGGAGCCGGTCGAAAGGGTCCTTGTGCAGCGTCGGCAGATGCATCGTCGCCACGGCGTGTGCGCCGGAGATCGGCAACTCGATATAGCCGTTGTCGATCAGGCCGCGCCGCAGCTGTGCCGGATCGACCGTGAAGTCCCGCCTGTCGAGGCCGCGCTTGATAGCGATCTCCCACAGGCTCGCGGCGCTGAACAATAGCGTATTGGAGGGATCGTCGAGCAGGGCTCGTGCCTTCGCCGACAGCTTCTCTGGTTCGCCGGCAGCCCAGAGCAGCAGATGCGTGTCGAGCAGAAGCTTCACGGGGGGGAGCCAAACAGGCTCGCGATCTCGTCCTCGCCCATGCGGTCGAAGTCGTCCGGGACCTCGAACTGTCCGCTCATGAAGCCGACGCGACGACTTTGGGCTCGGGCGGGTGCGTCCAACGGAACGACCTTCGCCATCGCCTTACCGGCTTTGGCGATGATAAAGCTCTCACCCTTGGCGGCGCGCTCGACAAGGCGGGAGAGGTGGGTCTTCGCTTCGTGGATGTTGATGACGTCCATGGCTGGCCTCGCTGGACTTAGTTTAACAGACTTAGTTCAATAAGGAAGTGATGCCAAGAGGCTTTTATTACCGCTCTGTCGTCGAGCCTGGTTTTGAGGAGAGCCGGTACCGATGCCGCATTTGACCACCATCGGCTTCGACGCCGACGACACGCTCTGGCAGAACGAGCAGTTCTTCCACATGACGGAGGAGCGCTTCGTCGCGCTGCTCGGCGAGCACGGTGAGGCGGCCGAGATTTCCGGGCGCCTACTGGAGGCCGAGAAGCGCAACCTCGGCTTCTACGGCTTCGGCATCAAGGGCTTCGTGCTCTCGATGATCGAAACTGCGATAGAGATCACGCGCGGCCAGGTTCCGGCCTCGGTGATCGGCGAAATCCTCGCCGCCGGCCGGGAGATGGCGGCTCATCCGGTCGAGACCCTGCCGCATGTGCGGGAGACGCTGGCAACCCTGTCGGGCGATTATCGGCTGGTGCTGATCACCAAGGGCGATCTTTTCGACCAGGAGCGCAAGCTGGCCCAGTCCGGCCTCGGCGATTTCTTCCACGCGGTCGAGATCGTCAGCGACAAGAAGGCCGCTACCTATGACCGCATCTTCGCCCGGCATGGCGACGGGGCAGGGCGGGCGATGATGGTCGGCAACTCGCTGAAATCCGATATCCTGCCGGCGTTGGACGCGGGTTCATGGGCGGTGCATGTGCCGCATGAACTGACCTGGGTGCTCGAGCAGGCCGAGGAGCCCGTGGGGCACGGGCGCTTTCATGCGATACCGCATCTCGGCCTTTCACTTGGCCTTGTCGCGCGGCTCGCGCGATAACCTGTCCGCAGCCGGTCTTCAATCGACCCAAAGGCCGCGTTTGCGATGCCATTCCTCGATCGATTCCTCCGGGTAATCGTCGAAGCTCTGGTCGTTCGCTGCGATATCCGGCTCGACCCAGCTGGCCTTGAAGCGCAGCATGAGATGGGTCTTCTCGGGAGCGCGCGGCATATGGCTGTCGATCGCCGAGGCAAATGGGTGCAGTAAATCCGGCCAGCGCGGGTCGAACAGCCATAGCGCCGTCCCGCAGATCTTGCAGAAGCGGCGCTGTGCTTGCGAGCGTTCGCAGTGGCCGTCATCGTCACGAATCTCGGCGCTGAAGCTGCCGATGGCGTCCTCGCCTTCGATCTTCAGCGTCGCGGCTTCGGCCGAGAGGTTGATCGCGAAGCCGCCACCGCCAGCCGTCTTGCGGCAAATCGAACAGTAGCAGAGCTGGTAAGGGACGGGCGCATGGCTTTCGGCCGAGAAGTGAACCGCTCCGCAACGGCATGAGCCCTTCAGCATGATCGGCATGATCGACCTCCTTTTACTGTCAAACATCCGCTTTCGCGGCCGGTTCCGCGATGTCTGTGGGTGCCTTGCTGGACCTGCCTTGCATTTCGTGCTAGGTCCCCCGATGTAAGACGAGATGCGGCCGGGTTCTGGCCACCCCTCCGCTCGGCGGCTTGTCCGGTCGGCGGTTACGAATCAGATCCACCACACATCGCTACAAGGCCATGGCGAGGCGTTCCGCGCGTCCCGCCGTGTCATCACGATAGACGCGGATCTGAAACGTAAGGACTAACCCATGAACAAGGGCACCGTGAAGTGGTTCAACGCCACCAAGGGCTACGGCTTCATCACCCCTGAGAACGGCGGCCAGGACGTTTTCGTCCACATCAGCGCCGTCGAGCGCGCCGGCCTGCGCGAGCTGCGCGAAGGCCAGGTCGTCTCCTTCGAGATGGTCGCCGATCGCAAGACCGGCAAGACCTCGGCCGGCAACCTCGCCGTCGCCTGATAACCTATTGACCGTGTGGGCTTTTGCCCGCTCGGTCCACGACAAGCCTGCCGGCGCTGTGGCTAGCGGTTCGCCGGCAGGATCGATTATCTGATATCAAGGCCGGATACGGGCCGGCGGCGCAGCCGAAACCACATGCGCCCCCCGTCATCACGGCGCCCAGAAAGCTTCTTCTTGACCAAGTTCACTGATCTCGGCCTCGCCGAGCCGCTGCTCAAGGCGCTCGCGACCGAGGGTTATGAGACGCCCACGCCGATCCAGGCCCAGGCGATCCCCCACATTCTGAAGGGCCGCGACCTGCTCGGCGCCGCCCAGACCGGCACCGGCAAGACCGCTGCCTTCTCGCTTCCGATGCTGCACCGGCTGCTCGGCAAGCCGCGCCAGATGCCGCAGCGTGCGGTGCGCGTGCTGATCCTGTCGCCGACGCGTGAGCTCGCCGCCCAGATCGAGACCTCGATCCGCACCTACGCGCAGTTCACCACGGTGCGTTCGACGGTGATCTTCGGCGGCGTCCCGGTCGGCAAGCAGATCCGCGCCCTCGGCGACAAGATCGACATCCTCGTCGCCACGCCCGGCCGCCTGCTCGACCTCGTCGACCAGCGCGCCGTCTCGCTGCGCGAGATCGAGTTCCTCGTCCTCGACGAGGCCGACCAGATGCTCGACCTCGGCTTCATCCACGCGCTGCGCCGCATCTCCACGCTGATCCCGAAGGAGCGCCAGACGCTGCTCTTCTCGGCGACCATGCCGAAGCCGATCCGCGAGATCGCCTCCGCCTATCTGACCGATCCGGTCGAGGTCGCCGTGACCCCGGTTGCGACCACCGCGGAGAAGATCGACCAGCGCGTCATCTTCACCGAGCCGAACGACAAGCCGGCGCTGCTGGCGAAGACGCTGAGCGTGCCGGAGATGGAGCGGGCGATCGTCTTCACCCGCACCAAGCACGGTGCAGACAAGGTCGTGCGTCAGCTCGATCAGGCCGGCATCGAGGCGGCGGCGATCCACGGCAACAAGAGTCAGGGCCAGCGCGAGCGTGCGCTCGGCGCCTTCCGCGACGGCAGCCTGCGCATCCTCGTCGCGACCGACATCGCCGCCCGCGGCATCGATGTCGACGGCATCAGCCATGTCGTGAACTACGACCTGCCGAACGTGCCGGAGACCTATGTCCACCGCATCGGCCGTACCGCGCGCGCCGGAGCGGCCGGCGTTGCCATCGCCTTCTGCACGCCGGAGGAGCGCGGCGACTTCGCCGCCATCGAGAAGCTGACGGGCATCAAGCCGACGCCGGTCGGCGAAGTGCCTTACTGGGATGGCCGCACGCCCAAGAAGCCGCAGCAGAATCGTGGCGGGCGCGGTCAGCAGCAGTCTCGCCCGCAGGGGCAGGGCCGTCCGCAGGGTCAGCCGGGCAAGCGTTCCGAACAGGGCGGTCACCACCATGCCGGTGGCGGCGCACGCCAGGAGCGCCATGAACGGCCGCGCAATCCCGAGCGCGCACCGCGTCCCGAGCAAGCGGCACAGCGAAAAGACGGTGCTTCGGCAAAAGAAGGGCTTGGCGGCGTCGCGTTCTTGCAGCAAAGAACACAGCAACCACGCACCAACGGCGCCCGGCGGCGCGCGCGCTGACGCGCGATCGGCCAGAACAGGGCGGGCCTCATACCGGTTTCTGACCGGGCGATGGCCCGCTTCCGCGCCAAAGGGCTCACGAAGGACGACAGATGGCGAAAGAAGAACTGCTTGAATTCGACGGCACCGTGGTTGAGGTGCTCCCGGACGGCAATTACCGGGTCAAGCTCGACAACGATCACGTGATCCTGGCCTATGCGGCCGGCAAGATGAAGAAGAACCGCATCCGCACCATCGCGGGCGACCGCGTCATCGTGGAAATGTCGCCTTACGATCTCGATCGCGGCCGCATCAACTTCCGCCAGAAGACGGCCGGTCCGGCCCCCGGCGGTCCTCCGCGTCAGAACTTCCGCCGTCGCTGAGCGATCTGCCGATGCGCCTGTCGCGAAATGAGCTTCTCTTCATCGCGCTGGGCGCCATTCTCGGTGCCGTGGTCGCTTACGCCGCGAAAGCCGGCTTCGTCGTTCAGGACGGAGCCTTTCCGCCTTTCGTCATCGTGCTGCTCGGCCTGGGGCTGACCGAGCTGCTGCTCGGTTATGTGGCCGGCCGTTCGCCGGGCACGTTGGTCGGCATGCCCGCCCGCTTCCTCGCCTTCGTCGTCGGCGTCGGCGTCTTCCTGCTCGGCGGCAAGTTCGTCTGAGCTGCTGCGGCGCGAAACACACGTTCCGTCATGCTCGGGCTCGCCCCGGGCATCTCGCAAGCCGGTGCTCTTCCTCCCGGACATTGCGGTTCTAGGCTCGCTCCGCCCGGGACAGATGACGCTTTCCCGCGAGAAAAATGACCAAGAAAAAACCCCGGCGCGAGGCCGGGGTGAAAGTGGTCGTTTCCGTGGTAAAAAAAGGGTCTGCGTAAAACTCTGCCCGACCGGCTCAGTAGCCGGCGCGGGACCAATACTGCGAGCCTTGGCTGACCAGGACCTGGCGCTGCCGCGTCTCGTAGACGGCGGGGATTTCTTCCCGCACGACTTCGGTAGGACGCACCATCACCTTGCGCTGACGCTGCGTGTAGACGGCCGGAACCATCTCGTATTCGACGGTCGCCGGCGAAACCTCGACCCGGCGGCTCTGCACGCCATATTGCGCGGGCACCACGACCCAGCAGCCGACCATGTTGCCCCAGGCGTCGCGGCTCACATCCCAGCGGCGGGTGGCCGGCGCGATCAAAACTGTCTCGGTCACCGTGTCGTAGACCGCAGCGCGGCGGTGCCCGATGCGCCGCTCCGGCGCGATCATCACATTGTCGGTCACGGTCTCGTATTCGGCGGGGACGACACGGTGCTGCGTCTGCGCAGGACGAACCTGGTAGGTCTCGTTGACCGTTCCGTAGACCGGCGGCGCGGTGACGAGGTTGTAGCAGGCGGAGCCGCGGCAACCGCCGGCCTGTGCAGCCGAGGCGCCGATGAGAAGCGCCGTCGTGAAGGCGGAGGCTGCAATGATCCGGGATGACGAGAGCGAGCGCAGCATGTTGGGCCTGACCTGTCGGTTCCGGCGTCAGCGCGCCGTTCGTTGAGGTCAGGAAGCCCGCTTGAAGTGATGAACGCAAGGTAAACGCTAAAACAAGGTAAAATTAACCAAGTCCGGCCTTGTGCCGATTTCACTCACATTGCCTTCAAGTGAATGGAAACGCTCGATTTTTAGCGATCAGGTCTGACCCGGCCGAAGCTGGTAGAACACGTGCTGGCCGATCGTGTCCATCTTCTTCAGCTTCTTTGCCCAGTACGGCCGGACATAGTTTGCGTGGTAGTGCGTGGAGGCGCCGACCTCCGGCAGGTAGGTCGTCCCGTCATAGACCTCGCGCGCGATCCTGACCGCGTCGCGCCAGGGGCCGGGCTCGGTGATCCGCAGCGACTTGCCCTCGCAGGTGAAGGTGAACTGGCAGGCGAGGTAGCGGTTGCTGTTCTGGTAGACGACGCCGCAGACGCTGCTCGGATAGAGGCCGCTCTTGGCCCGGTTGAGCACCACCTGCGCCACCGCAGCCTGGCCCAGAAGCGATTCCGAACGCGCCTCGAAATAAACCGCTTCCGCCAGGCAGCGCTGTTCCTTCGCCATGTTTTCCGGCGCGATCAACGCGGTGTAGTCCTGCTTTACGCCGGGCTCGGCCAGGCGCAGGTCGCGGTTGGTCGGGGCCGGCGCCGGGGCGAGCGCGATGCGCCCGCGCTGCTGCGGCGCGCCGTGGGAGGGCAGGGCCGGCGGCGTCAGCGTGCCGATGACCGAGCCGACCAGCGGCGTCGACGAGGATTGCCGGCTCGCCTCCTGCACGGAAGGCGAGGAGCCGTCGATGCTTTCCAGATGGAGCTCGGCCTGTCGCGCCGAGGTGATCTTCGGCTTGAGCGAGACCGGCGAGGAATCCGACAGCGCCGGATCGGTCAGCCCTTCCTCGTTGGCATAGGGCTCGAAACCTGTTTGAGGGCCGTCGACGGCTTCCGCAGCGCGCATGGCGTCGATCGAGAAGCCGCCCGAGATCAGCTTCGGCTGGGTGTCGCCGAAGACGACGCGTTCCAGTTCGACTGAAGGATGTTCGGTGAGGCCGGGCCGCAGGTTCGGCAGCAGGTCGCCCTTGGCGCTGCGGTCGACCTCGGGGAAAGTTGCCACTGTGCGCTTGAGGTCCTCGCGCGGCGCGCGGGGATCGACGACGACGCGCCGCTCCGGATCCTCGAAGGAGAGCTTGGCCTGTGTGACGGCGGAGGTCAGCGCGAGGCCGGGCAGGCGAAAGGCGCTGGCTGCGACCAGCATCGACGGTCCTTCGGCGAGTTCCGAGGCCGGGCCGGGCGCGGCCCGCACGATGGCGCTGGAGGGCAGGCCGGTCGGCCCGAAATTCTGGCCGGCAGACGCGGTAAAGGAGACGAGCAGCCCGACCGACAGCGCCCAGGGCGCGACCGTGTTCGCGGCCCATTTGATGCCGAGCGGGCGCGCACCTCGCCCATGCCTGTGCTGACGCCAATGACTCAAAGCGACACACCCGTCCCGATCGCACGGAACGAAGACGCAGCCGACAACCCGCGCGCCTTCGTTGGAATCCGTTATCGCCTCGGTAAGGTTGAGCGGCGGTTAACGCCGCCGCCATGCGCGCCATTCCATGCCGCTCCGTGATGCCAAACGTCACGAAATCGCGCTGGTTGGCGCCTGGACAGGGCGATAACGTGTAGCCACACATTCGACTCGTCGCGACTCCCCGGAGATATTCATGACGCCTGCTCCAGCGCGCAGCTACGCACCGGAGGTCATCGTCGCCGCCGGCTGCCTGATCGCCCTGATCACCTTCGGGCCGCGAGCCAGCGCCGGCCTCTTCCAGATCCCGATGACGCTGCAGTTCCACTGGGGGCGCGACACCTTCAGTCTGGCACTGGCGATCCAGAACCTGCTCTGGGGCCTCGGCGCGCCCTTTGCCGGTGCGATCGCCGACCGATACGGCACGGTGCGCGTGCTCTGCGTCGGCGCGCTTCTTTATGCAGCGGGCCTCGTGACGATGGCCTATGCCACCACCCCGCTCCAGCTCCATTTCGGCGCCGGCGTGCTGATCGGCTTCGGCCTCTCGGCCTGCTCGTTCAACCTCGTGCTCGCCGCCTTCGGCAAGCTCCTGCCGGAGCAGTGGCGGCCGATGGCCTTCGGCGCGGGCACGGCGGCTGGCTCCTTCGGCCAGTTCCTCTTCCCGCCGATCGGCAACATCCTGATCGACACGTTGGGCTGGCAGCAGGCGCTGGTGGTCTTCGCGTTCACGCTGCTGCCGATCCTGCCGATCTCGATCGTCATGGCGACGCGCAAGACGGGCGCTGCGGCAGGCGCCGCCGCGGCCAATCTGCCGAACCAGACGATCGTGCAGGCGCTGACCGAGGCCTTCAAGCATCGCAGCTACGTGCTGCTGGTGCTCGGCTTCTTCACCTGCGGCTTCCAACTCGCCTTCATCACCGTGCACATGCCGGCCTATCTCAAGGATGCCGGCCTGCCGGCCTGGGTCGGCGGCTGGACGCTGGCGGTGATCGGCCTCGCCAATGCCGTCGGCTCGCTCACTTCCGGCTGGCTCTCGACGCGGATGCCGAAGCGCCATCTGCTGGCCTGGATCTATCTCGGCCGCGCAGTCGCGATCGCCGCCTTCATCATGCTGCCGCCAAGCCCGACGACCGCGATCACCTTCGGCGTCGTCATCGGCCTGTTCTGGCTCTCGACCGTGCCGCCGACATCCTCGCTGGTCATGCTGATGTTCGGCACGAAATACATGGCGATGCTCTATGGCTTCGCCTTCTTCTCGCATCAGGTCGGCGGGTTCCTCGGGGTCTGGCTCGGCGGCGTGCTCTACGAATCGATGGGCAACTACCAGTTCGTCTGGTGGCTCTCGGTCGCGCTCGGCGTCGCCTCGGCGTTGATCAACCTGCCCATCGTCGAGCGGCCGGTACAAAGGCCGGAGGCGCAACCGGCCTGATCCGGAACACGCTTGGGCGCACGATTTGCGGGGTTGCGGCGGCGGGCCGCCGCTGCAACCTTGTCGGTCGTTGCGCTTTCAGCGGTTCGGGAGACGGTGATGACGACGTTCAAGGCCCTCGTGGCGACCAAGGGCGAGGCCGGGCCGAATCTCGCCTTCACCGATTTCGCCGAGAGCGACCTGATGGAGGGCGACGTCACCGTCCGCGTCACCCATTCCACGGTGAACTACAAGGACGGGCTCGCGCTCACCGGCAAGGCGCCGGTGGTGCGCCGCTGGCCGATGATCCCCGGGATCGACTTCGCCGGCCGGGTCGAGGACTCCGACAACCCTGATTTCAAGCCCGGCGATCTCGTCGTCCTCAATGGCTGGGGCACCGGCGAGACGCATCTCGGCGCCTACGCCCAGAAAGCCCGCGTAAAGGGCGACTGGCTGGTGCCGTTGCCGGAAGGCCTGACGCCCGCCGAGGCGATGGCGGTCGGCACCGCCGGCTACACCGCGATGCTCTGCGTGCTGGCGCTCGAAAGGCATGGGCTCAAGCCTGCCGATGGGCCGGTCGTGGTCACCGGCGCGGCGGGCGGTGTAGGCTCGGTCGCGATCACGCTGCTGGCCAAAGCCGGATGGCACGTCATCGCCTCGACCGGCCGTGCCGAGGAGGCCGGCTATCTGAAGAGCCTCGGCGCGGCCGAGATCATCGATCGCAACGAGCTCGCCGCGCCCGGCCGGCCGCTCGGCAAGGAGCGCTGGATTGCGGGTGTCGATGCTGTCGGCTCGCATACCCTGGCGAACCTGCTCTCGATGACGAAATATGGCGGCGCCATCGCCGCCTGCGGCCTGGCGCAGGGCATGGACCTGCCGGCTTCCGTCGCGCCCTTCATCCTGCGCGGCGTCGCGCTGCTCGGCGTCGATTCGGTGATGTGCCCGAAGCCGCGCCGGCTCGAAGCCTGGCAGCGCCTCGCGGCCGATCTCGACCGCGACAAGCTCGCCCTGATCACCACGACGATTCCTCTGGAAGCGGTGATCGAGACGGGCAGGGCCATCGTCGAGGGCAAGGTGAAGGGCCGCGTCGTTGTCGAGATCGGCTGATATTCCGGCTGAGACTTTGACAATGAGATGGATCGCTACCAAGCGCGCCGACGCACGAACAGCGATCTAGCCGAGCCGCGCTCCGGCGCGGCGTGTCACGGCTTCGCGCGCTTCCTGGAAGGCAGCGGTGTCGGCGCGGACGGACGCGATCAACTCGGCCGGTGTCGTAGCGGGAGAGCCTCCACTGAAGGGCGGCTGCGGATCATATTCCATCTGTAGCTGGACTTTTCGTGCGCGCTCTTCACCGAAGACGCTAGCCGCGAGGGAAAGCGCGAAGTCGATTCCGGAGGTGACGCCAGCGCCGGTGATGCGATTGCGGTCGTAGACGACGCGCTCGGCGACCGGCTCTGCTCCGAGCAGGCTCAACTGCGGGAGCGAGAGCCAGTGACAGGTGGCCCGGTAGCCTCTCAGGAGCCCCGCGGCGCCGAGCACCAGCGAGCCGGTGCAGACGGAGGTGATGTAGCGCGCGCTGCTGGCCTGTTCGCGGAGGAAAGCGAGGACGTCCTCGTCCTCCATCAGCGCGCCCTGACCCGGGCCGCCGGGCACGAACAGGATATCGGCCTGCGGGCAGGTCCGGAAATCGGCTGTCGGCAGGATTGTCAGCCCGTTGGCGTCCCGGACAGGCTCGATCGTTTTCCAGACCAGATCGATCTTGCACTCGCGGAAGCGCCAGAACTTCGAACGGGCCCGTCAGATCGAGTTGGGTCAGGCGCGGATAAAGAAGCATCGCAATCTGCATGAGCTTGTCACCGTCGAGAGGATGAGGCCCAGGCGCGCGGCTCGTGCGTTCGCGTTTCCCGATGGTGACCCATCTTGCTGCGCCAGTCGCGCGAACAGGATGAGTGTAGAGCGCTCGATTCGAACGAGCAACGCGGCTTTCGCCTACCCCTCGAACAGCGCCCGCTGCCGGGCAAGCTCGCCGCTGCAGAAATCCATGAAGGCGCGCACGCGCGGGACGTGGCGGATGTCGGGATGGGTCAGCACCCACAGGCCCGTCGCGAAATCGGCGTTCGGCGGTGAAAGTCGCGTAAGTTTCGGCCGCTGGTCGGCGATGAAGCAGGGGACCGGGCCGATGCCGAGGCCATGCTCGACCGCTTCCGCAATGCCGAGCACGGCCGAGCTCTTCAGCGCGATCCGCTCCGGCGCGACATGTTCGCGCACGAAGCGGGCGGCCTTTACATGCGAGAGCTGGTCGCCGAGAGCGACCCAGTCGCGCTGGTAGAGCAGGGTCGGGTCGGCTTTTTCCTCGGCCGTCACGCCATCCTCGCTGCGGCCATAGATCGCCCAGGCGATGGTGGCGATGCGCCGGCCGACCAGCGTCTCGCCCGGGGTGTCGCTCGCTCGGATGGCGATGTCCGCGTCGCGCTTCGACAGGTTGAGCGCCTGGTTGCCGACGACGACATCGAGCCGGATCAGCGGATGCGCCCGGCGAAAGGCGGCGAAGATCGGCAGCAGCACGTTCTGATAGAGCGTGTCGGTGGTGGTGATGCGCAGTTCGCCCGAAGGGGCGACGTCCCGCCCGGCGAGGCGGCGGGCGAAGGCGGTGACGTCCTCGTCCATGCGGCTCGCCAGCGCCGCCATCTCGGCGCCGGCGACGGTCGCGACATAGCCGGTCTTGCGCCGCTCGAAGAGCGGCATGCCGACGATCTCCTCGATCTGTCCGAGGCGCCGGAACACCGTGGAATGGTTGACCGACAGCGCTCCGGCCGCCCCGGTCAGCCCGTCATGATCGGCGATCGCCTTGACCAGCCGGAAATCGTCCCAGGCGAGCTTGGCATTCATTGTTGTTGCTTCCTCCAGCGCCCACGCAAGCCGAAATCTTGCATCGATGCAAGCTGGAGGAATTCAAATCCGAGAGAGCGGAGTGCTAGCGCGGTGCCGCCGCGCGCCGCAGCCGGTCGTTGATGGCCTCGCCAAGTCCGTGCTCGGGGATGCGCGCGACGGCGATCGTCCGGGGGCCCATCTCGTCGAGCCGGCGCATATAGCCGAAGAGATTGCTGGCGGCCTCGCGCAGGTCGCCGGCCGGGCTGAGGTTGAGCGAGGCCGGGACATCCGGCCCCGGCCCGAAGCCGAGCCAGGCCTCGCCGTCTTCAGGTGCATCGGCATCGAGCCGGACCCGCGCCGCCGGCGCATAATGGGAGCTGAGCATTCCCGGCGCGATCGGCGCATTCCCGGCTTCACCCGCCAGCACCAGCGGGCGCCCGATCAGATGCTCGATGGCCGCGCGCGGCACGCCGCCCGGCCTCAGCAGCCGCGGCGCACCGTCAAGGCAAGCGACGATGGTCGATTCCACGCCGACCTCGGTCGCGCCGGCATCGATGATGGCGTCGATCCGTCCGTCGAGATCGGCGAGGACATGCTGGGCGCTGGTGGCGCTGATCCGGCCGGAGCGATTGGCTGAGGGTGCGGCGATCGGCCGGCCGGCCGCTTCGAGAACGGCATGCGCCACGGGATGGGCCGGCACGCGCAGCGCGACGGAGGGCAGGCCCGCCCGCGCCAGTTCGCTCACCGTGCAACCGGATGATGCGGGCACGACCAGCGTCAGCGGCCCAGGCCAGAAGGCTTGCGCCAGCGCCAACGCATTGGCGTCGAACAGTCCCTGCCGGCGCGCGCTGGCGAGATCGGGCAGATGCGAGATCAGCGGGTTGAAGCTCGGCCGCTCCTTGGCGGCATAGATGCCGGCGACGGCCGTGCCGGAGGTCGCATCGGCCGCGAGCCCGTATACGGTCTCGGTCGGCATCGCGACGAGCCCACCATCGCGCAACAGCGCCGCCGCCTCCGCGATGCCGGCGGCGTCGGCTGAGAGGAGCTTGGTCGGGCGGGGGGCGGGCAGGGCTTGGCTCAAGGCGAGATTGACCGGGTATCGTTTACATATAAACTAACTGGCGGGCACGACACGGAACGAAGGTCGCGCTTGGCCAGCGTGGCATAGGCGATAGTTCCTCGCTACCATCGCGGCAACGGCAAAAGCGGGCTGCGGCGTCCTTCAGTGTCAGCGCCGGCCTCAGGGAGACGACCTATGAGCTATCGCGCCCCGGTTTCCGACATGCTCGCCACCATGCGCCATGTCGCAGGCCTCGACCGGCTGATCGGCGACGGGCTGACCCCGGAGCTGGAGGGCGGCGTCACCGAGGCCGTGCTGGATGAAGCCGCGAAATTCGCCGCCGACGTCATCGCGCCGCTGAACCGGGTCGGGGACGCCTATGGCTCGAAGCTTAAGGACGGCGCGGTCACCACCCCGCCAGGCTGGAAGGAAGCCTACAAGGCCTGGGCCGACGCCGGCTGGAACGCGCTGCCGGGGCCGGAGGCCTATGGCGGGCAGGGCCTGCCGACCCTGCTGCAATCGGCCTGCATCGAGATGTGGAACTCGGCCGCCTTCGCCTTCGCGCTCGGCCCGCTGCTGACAGTTGGCGCCATCGAGGCGATTTATGCCCATGGCTCGGATCATCTCAAGGAGACCTATCTCGCCAAGCTCGTCTCGGGCGAGTGGATGGGCACGATGAACCTGACCGAGCCGCAGGCGGGCTCGGACCTCAATGCGCTCCGCAGCAAGGCCGAGCGCCAACCGGACGGCACCTACCGCATCACCGGCCAGAAGATCTTCATCACCTATGGCGAGCACGACCTGACGGACAACATCGTCCATCTCGTCCTGGCGCGCCTGCCTGATGCCCCTCCCGGCACGCGCGGCATCTCGCTCTTCCTCGTGCCCAAATATCTGGTCAATGCCGATGGCTCGCTGGGCGCGCATAACGACCTGCGCTGCTCCGGCATCGAGCATAAGCTCGGCATTCATGCCTCGCCGACCTGCTCCATGGCTTTCGGCGACAAGGACGGCGCGATCGGCTGGCTGATCGGCGAGGAAAATCGCGGCCTCGCCTGCATGTTCACGATGATGAACAACGCCCGGCTCAATGTCGCGCTGCAGGGGGTTGCCATCGCCGAGCGCGCCTATCAGCAGGCGCTTGCCTTCGCCCATGATCGCAAGCAGGGTGCGGCGCTCGACGCGCCGAAGGGCGCGCCGATGAGCTCGATCATCGTCCATCCCGACGTTCGCCGCATGCTGATGGACATGCGCGCCAAGACGCAGGGCGCGCGGGCGATCTCCTATCTGGTGGCGGAGGCGCTCGACCGCTCGCATCGCGAGACGGACGAAGCCGGGCGCAAGGTGGCCGCCGAGCGCGCCGCGATCCTCACCCCCGTCGCCAAGGCCTATGCCACCGATATCGGCATCGACGTCGCCTCGACCGGCGTGCAGGTCCATGGCGGCATGGGTTTCGTCGAGGAGACGGGTGCCGCCCAGCATCTGCGCGACGCCCGCATCGCCGCAATCTATGAGGGCACCAACGGCATCCAGGCGATCGACCTCGTCACCCGCAAGCTGCCGCTTTCGGGCGGGGATGCGGTCCATGCGCTGATCACCGAGATGCGCTCTGTCGTCAGTGAGGTCGAGCGCGCCAACACGCCGGGCTTCGGCCATACGGCCGCCCGCCTCGGAGCAGCCGTCGATGCCCTGGAGACCGCCACCGAATGGATGCTGGGCGCGATCGGCACGAAGCCGGCGGACGCGCTGGCCGGCGCGACGCCCTACCTCAAGCTCTTCGCGCTGGCGCAGGGCGGTACGG
This sequence comes from Allobosea sp. RIT-PG3_2, assembly GCF_057321085.1. Taxonomy (NCBI): domain Bacteria; kingdom Pseudomonadati; phylum Pseudomonadota; class Alphaproteobacteria; order Hyphomicrobiales; family Alloboseaceae; genus Allobosea; species Allobosea sp. RIT-PG3_2. The sequence continues at coordinate 572,037 of NZ_JBXWCA010000003.1, forward strand.
GACTGGCGAAGAAGGCGCTCGCGACCCGATCCGAGGCGGACGGCACCGGCGATCTCGCCACGGCCCGTTTCTATGCCGAATGCATCGCGACCGAGGCGCCGGCGCTCGAACTCGCGGTGACGGAAGGCGCGGGCGCCATCGCCGACGCGGCTGCGGTCTTCGCGGCGTGAGCGCTGCGGCGTCCGGTTCAGGCGGCCGCGCCCTTGCGGGCGCGGATATGCAGGAACAGCGGCGCGATCAGCGTATCGGCCAGATAGGGCTTGGCTTCCGCGGTCTGCGCATCGACGCTCGGCTCTGCCATGTGCTCGATCGTGAGGCCGGCGGCGACGATCATCGCGACCCATTCGCTCAGCGTGCGGTGGAAGCGAGGGACGCGGAAGGGCTCGACGCCCGCCTTTTCTTGCTCGGGCGCCGCGCCGAAGCGCCAGACCTCGATCGCTCCGGCGGGATCGCTGAAATACTCGGTGATGAGCAGCCCGGTCACGTTGCCCTGCGCATCGCGCAGGACCTTGCGGTTCGGCGGCGCGAAGCAGGGATGCAGGATCGAGAACTGCAGGAAACCGCCGGGCCTCAGCACGCGCGCGGCCTCGGCGATGCCGAGATCCTGCCGGTGCATGTCCATCAGCGACATGAAGGCGGTGGCGAAGTCGAAGCTGTCGTCGGCGAAGGGCAGGGCGGTGCCGTCGCTCTCCAGATAGGTGATGCCCAGCGGCGCCTGCGCCTCGGCCTCGCGGGCGTGGCGGATGAAGGTCGGCGCGATGTCGATCGCCGTGATCCGCGCCCCGCGCTCGGCGAGCTTGCGCGTATTGCCACCTTCGCCGCAGCCGATGTCGAGGCCGTTCAACCCGGCGATATCAGGCAGGTTCGCCAGGAAGACCGGGGTGTTCTGCAGATCGCGATAAAGGTCGTAGCCGGCGCGGGCATGCCGCGTCCAGGTTTCGGCATTGGCCTCCCAGCACGCCGCTACATCGGTTCTGTCCATGATGCTGCTCCGCTGCGAGGGGAGCGGGGCTATAGAGCAGAGGGCGGAGCGTGGCTAGCTCGTTTTTGTTCAATCCGCGCAGTCATTCCGGGGCGCCGCGAAGCGGTGAGCCCGGAACCCAGAACCGACGCCTTGTATAAGGAAGCGTGCGGAGACGGATCGTTTCCTTGTCCAAGCACATCGGTTCTGGGTTCCGGGCTCTTCGCTTGCGCGAAGCCCCGGAATGACGATAGCGCCTATAAAATCGCGCAGTCCGGATCGGCAGCCTGGCGGAGCCTGGAGCCATGACCGCCGTTTCTCCCCCGCTCGCCGGCCGCATCTGCCTCGTTGCGGGCGCATCGCGTGGACTTGGGCGGGGCATCGCGCGGGCGCTGGGCGAAGCGGGCGCGACGGTCATCGTGACCGGGCGCTCCAGCGAGGCCGGTCCGCATACCGACCAGCGGCCGGAGACCTTCGAGGACGCCGCGCGCGAGGTCGAGGCGGCCGGCGGCAAGGGCCATCCCTATCGCTGCGACCACACCAGCGAGCGGGAGGTCGACGGGCTCGTCGCCTGGGCGCTGCGCCGTTTCGGCCGGCTCGACTGCGTCGTCGATGCGGTCTGGGGCGGTAACGAGGGCTATGACGGCGAGCGTTATCCCGATGGCTCGGCCTTCGGCACGCCCTTCTGGCGCCGCCCCGCCGCACGGCTGGGCGAGAGCTTCGAGAGCGGCGTCTATGCGCAGCTCCTGCTGGCACGGGCTGTGGCGCCGGCCATGGCGCAGATGCGCTCCGGTCTCATCGTCACCGTGAGCTTCGATACCGAGACCGGCTATCTCGGCGACGTCTTCTACGATCTCGCCAAGGCGGCGATGAATCGGTTGAGCTTCGCGATGGCGCAGGAACTCAGGCCGTTCGGAGTGACCGCGCTCGGGCTCTCGCCCGGCCATGTCCTGACCGAGCGCGTCCGCGACGCGGGTCTCGCAGCCGAGACGACCGAGACGCCGCTCTATGCCGGCCGTGCCGTCGCGGCGCTGGTGGCAGATCCCGAATTGGCGCGCCATGCGGGCCGAGTCCTCCATGTCGCCGATCTCGCGCGCGAATACGGCTTCACCGACCGGGATGGCTCGCAGCCGGGCCGCTACGTCATTACGAACGAACAGGGAGGCGGCGATGTCGCTCAAGGGTAAGACGCTCTTCATCACCGGTGGATCGCGCGGCATCGGGCTCGCCATCGCCATCAAGGCGGCGCGCGACGGGGCGAACGTCACGATCGCCGCCAAGACCGCCGAGCCGCATCCGAAACTGCAGGGCACGATCTATACCGCTGCCGCCGAGATCGAGGCGGCCGGCGGCAAGTGCCTGCCGCTGATGGTCGACGTCCGCGACGAGCAGAGCGTCGCGGAGGCGATCGCCAGGACCGCCGAGACCTTCGGCGGCATCGACATTGTCGTGAACAACGCCAGCGCGATCTCGCTGACCAACACGCAGATGACCGACATGAAGCGCTTCGATCTGATGCAGCAGATCAATACGCGCGGCACCTTCATGGTCTCGAAATACGCCATTCCCCATCTGGAGAAGGCCGAGAATCCGCATATCCTGATGCTCTCGCCGCCGCTCGACATGAAGACGCACTGGTTCGCGCCGCACCTGGCCTATTCCATCGCCAAATACGGCATGAGCCTGTGCGTGCTCGGCCTCGCCGGCGAGCTCGCCTCGAAGGGCATCGCCGTCAACGCGCTCTGGCCGCGCACGACGATTGCCACCGCCGCCGTCCAGAACCTGCTCGGCGGCGACAAGATGGTGCAGGCGAGCCGGACGCCTGAGATCCTCGCCGACGCCGCACACATGATCTTCTCGAAGCCTTCGCGGGAGTTTTCCGGCAACTTCCTGATCGATGACAGCTTCATGGCCGGCGAGGGCGTCACCGACTTCACGCCCTATCGCGTCGATCCCTCGGTGCCGCTCATGCCGGACTTCTTCGTGCCGGCCGACAGCAAGCCGCCGCAGGGCGTCAAGGGCGGGGTCTGAGGCGTCGCCGGTTTGACATCGCCCTCGGATCAGCGTTCCTGCCGGTCTCCATCCGGACCGTGCAGCGAGATTCGTGCCCATGCTGATGATCCACGGCATCTGCCCCGATTCGCGCAACAAGCTTCGCCATGCCGAGCTCGGGCTCGATGAGGCCTTTCCGGCCGAGGCGGTCTGGATCGACCTGCTCAACCCGACGCCCGAGGAGGACCGGCGGGTCGAGCAGCATCTCGGCATCTCCATACCGACACGCGAGGAGATGCACGATCTCGAGCCTTCCGAGATCATCTATACCGAGAACGGCGCGCGCTACATGACGGCGCGCGTCATCTGCCAGTCCGAGACGATCGTCCCCAAACTGGCTGATGTCACCTTCATCCTGACCGAGAAGGCGCTGGTGACGGTGCGCTATGACGAACCCGGCGCCTTCAACATCTTCCTCAACCGCGCCACCAAGCCCGGCGGCTGCGGCCCGCAGCCGGAAGCGGTGCTCGACGGGCTGATCGAGGCGATCGTCGACCGCGCCGCAGAAGTGCTGCGCGGGGTCGGCGACAAGGTCGACATGGCGTCGCGGCGAATCTTCGCCGGCCGCGGCCAGGATGTCGAACGGGGCGGCGTCTATCAGGTGGTGATCCAGCATATCGGCCAGCACGAGCACATCATCTCGAATGTCCGGGAGAGCATGATGTCGGTCGAGCGCGTGCTGCTGTTCCTGTCCGCCAACTACACCCGGCCGAAGAAGGCGCAGACCGGCTTCTCGGCCGAATGGCGCTCGGCCGTGCGCGACGTGCAGGCCATCGAGGAGCACGCCACCTTCCTCTCCAACAAACTGCAGTTCATGCTGGACGCCACGCTCGGCCTCGTCTCGATCGAGCAGAACAAGATCATCAAGCTGTTCTCGGTCGTCTCCGTGGCGCTGATGCCGCCGACCCTGATCGCCTCGATCTACGGCATGAACTTCAAGACGATGCCGGAGTTGGAGTGGCAATGGGGATACCCCCTGGCGATCGGGCTGATGATCCTGTTCGCCGTGCTGCCCTATCTGCTCTTTCGCTGGAAGAAATGGCTCTGAAGCCAGGCTTGCGGCGGCTGCCCTGACGACCGGATGACCCAGCCTCAGATTCTCTCCGTTCTCCTCGTCGCCGGCATGATGGCGGCCTTCCTGTGGGGCCGCCTGCGCTACGACATCGTCGCGATGCTGGCGCTGCTGCTCGGCGTCTCGCTCGGATTGGTCCCGACCGCGGACGCCTTCAAGGGCTTTTCGGACGACATCGTCATCATCGTCGGCAGCGCGCTGGTGCTGAGCGCCGCCGTGGCGCGCTCCCGTATCATCGAGCGGCTGTTCGCCAGGCTCGGCTCGCACCTGAGCTCGACACAGCTGCAGGTGCCGCTGCTCGTCTTCATGGTCGCCATCATGTCGGCGATCATCAAGAACATCGGCGCGCTCGCGATGATGCTGCCGATCGCTTATCAGCTCGCGCGCAAGGACGGGAAATCGCCTTCGGTCTTCCTGATGCCGATGGCCTTCGGCTCCCTGCTCGGCGGCATCGTCACGCTGGTCGGCACCTCGCCGAACGTCATCGTCGCGCGTGTGCGGCAGGAGCTTGGCGGCGAGCCCTTCCGGATGTTCGATTTCGCTCCCGTCGGCATTGTCGTGGCGCTGGCGGGCTGCATCTTCCTCAGCGTCGGCTACCGTCTGCTGCCGCGCGACCGGCGCGGCGCGGTCTCGCTCGATCAGGCGATCGACATCAAGGATTATCTCACCGAGGCGAAGCTCGGCGAGAAGTCGCCGCTCGCCGGCAGGACGGTCGCCGACCTCAAGGCCATCGCCGGCAGCGGCGCCGAAATCGTCTCGATCCTGCGCAACGAGCGGCGCGTGCAGGCGCCGCTGCCGGATGCGGGCCTGCGGGCCGGCGACATCCTGCTGCTGCGCGGCGACGCCGCCGTGCTCGAGCGCGTCGTCGCGGAAGGCGGGCTCGATCTCATCGGCAAGGACCGCCCGACGCAGAAGGGCGACGCGCTCGACCCCGACCGCATCGCCGAGGCGATCGTCGGGCCGGATTCGGTGCTCATTGGTCAGTCGGCCGGCGACATGGCGCTGCACAGCCGTTTCGGCGTCAACATGCTGGCGATCAGCCGTTCCGGCGAGCGCTTCAGCCAGCGGCTGCGCGACATCAGGCTGCGAGCCGGCGACATCGTCGTCATCCAGGGCGACGAGAAGCTCCTGCCGGAGAAGCTCTCGGAACTGGCGCTGCTGCCGCTTGCCGACCGGCTCGTGCCGCTGGGCTCGACACGCCGCGTGGTGCTGACCGTGACGATCGTGCTGGCGGCCATCATAGCTCTCGCCGCCGGCTTGGCCCCTGTGCCGCTCGTCTTCTTCGCGGCGGCTGTCCTGCTGATCGCCTGCCGCTGCGTGCCGCTGCGCGAGGCTTATCAGAGCATCGACGCGCCTATCCTGCTCATGCTGGCAGCGCTGATCCCGGTCAGCGACACCTTGCGCAGCACGGGCACCACCGATCTCTTCGCCTCCTGGCTCGCCACGATCGGCGGCGGGTTGCCCGGCTGGGCCTCGGTCGCGCTGATCCTGGTGGCGGCGATGGCGGTGACGCCCTTCCTCAACAACGCCGCGACGGTGCTGGTCATGGCGCCGATCGGCGCGGGATTCGCCAAAAATCCTGGCTACAATCCCGATGCCTTCCTGATGGCGGTGGCCATCGGCGCCGCGTGCGACTTCCTCACGCCGATCGGCCACCAGTGCAACACGCTGGTGATGGGGCCGGGCGGCTATCGCTTCAGCGACTATGCCCGTCTCGGCGCCCCGCTTTCGCTCATCGTCATCCTGCTGGCCGTGCCGATGATCCTGCTGGTCTGGCCCCTGCGCTGACGGAACACTGTCGGAAATCGCCGCCCGCTACAGCCAGCCATTGCGCTTGAAGCGCCAGTACAGGATGGCGCAGGACGTGACGATGACCGAGAGCACGGCGTAGTAGCCATAGTGCAGCTCGAGTTCCGGCATGTTCTTGAAATTCATGCCGTAAACGCCCGCGACCGCAGTCGGGACCGCCAGAATGGCGGCCCATGACGCCAGCCTCTTGGTGATCGCATTCTCCTGCCCCTGGCCGACGAGCAGGCTCGCTTCGAAAGCGAAGGCCAGCACCTCGCGCAAACTGTCGATCTTCTCCTGCACGGTACGCACATGGTCGGTGACGTCCCGAAACATCGGCGCGAGCGTCGGCCGCACCTGCGGCACGCTGCCATTGGTCAGCCGCTGGCAGACATCGACCAGCGGTGCGATGGCGTTGCGCAGGCGCAGCAGGTCGCGCCTGAGCATGTAGAGCCGCTCGATATCGGCGCGCGCCATTGGCCTGGCGAGGACCATGTCCTCGATCTCCTCGACCTCTTCATGGATCGCCTCGAGCACCGGCATGTAGTTGTCGACGATGAAATCGAGGATCGCGTAGAGGATGAAGTCCTCGCCCTTCGCCAGCGAGGTCGGGCAGGTTTCCCAGTGCTGCCGGACCGATGTGTACGAGGTCGAGGCACCGTGGCGCACACTGACGATGTAGCCGCGGCCGACGAAGATATGCGTCTCGCCGAAGGCGATGCGGCCCTCGATCAACTGCGCGGTGCGCGCCACTACGAACAGGGCGTCGCCATATTGCTCAAGCTTCGGGCGCTGATGGGCGTTCGTCGCGTCCTCGACAGCGAGTGGATGCAGGTTGAACTGCTGCTGCACGCATTTGAGCAGGGCGGCTTCGGGCTCCAGCAGCCCGATCCAGACGACATGGCCGTCCTTCTGCGCCCAGTCCCCCGCTTCCTCCACCGGGATGTCGGCGATGCGGACGCCATGGGCATAGACGCTCGATGCGACGACGCCGGCCGCATGGACGTGGCCCGGTTCGGCGGCAGCGTCGCGGGGCCCTTGTTCCGGAGCCGCCGAAGCGGCGAACCTGACATTCGAGACTGCCATGCGACCACCTCGTCGATCGCGGGATAACCAAAGGGCAGGCTAGAACTGTTGCAGCCCGGTGGAAATCACTTTTCTGGCAAAATGACCCGGGTGCCGGCGGGTCTGTCGGCTCTTACGCCAGCACCTTCGACATGACCTGCTTGAGGCTGGCATCGTCCCGCTCCAGCCAGCCCGGCACCGGCAGGTCTTTCGAGCGCAGGAATTCCGGGTTGAACAGCTTCGACTGGTAGCGCGTGCCGTAGTCGCAGAGCACCGTCACGATGGTGTGGCCGGGACCCATCTGCTTCGCCAGCCGAATCGCGCCGGCGACGTTGATGCCGGACGAGCCGCCGAGACAGAGTCCCTCGTGCTCCAGGAGATCGAAAACGATCTGCACCGCCTCCGCATCCGGGATCTGGAAGGCGGCATCGACAGCCAGGCCTTCGAGGTTGGCGGTGATCCGCCCCTGGCCGATGCCCTCGGTGATCGACGAGCCTTCCGATTTGAGCACGCCGCTCGTGTAATAGGAGTAGAGCGCCGCGCCCATCGGGTCGGCGAGCCCGATCATCACCTTCGGATTGCGCGCCTTGAGGGCGACGCCGACGCCAGCGAGCGTGCCGCCCGAGCCGACGGCGCAGATGAAGCCGTCGACCTTGCCGGCCGTCTGATCCCAGATCTCCGGGCCGGTCGTGTCGATATGGCCCTGACGATTGGCGGTATTGTCGAACTGGTTGGCCCAGACGGCGCCGTTGGGCTCGGTCTTGGCCAGCTCTTCGGCGAGCCGGCCGGAAACCTTCACATAGTTGTTCGGGTTGGCGTAGGGCGCGGCCGGCACCTCGACCAGCGTCGCGCCGGCGAGCCGCAGCATGTCCTTCTTTTCCTGGCTCTGCGTATCGGGGATGACGATCACCGAGCGATAGCCGAGCGCGTTGCCGACGAGCGCGATGCCGATGCCGGTATTGCCCGCCGTGCCCTCGACGATGACGCCGCCCGGCTTGAGCTGCCCCTTTGCCTCGGCGTCGCGGATGATGGCGAGCGCGGCGCGATCCTTCACCGACTGACCGGGATTCATGAACTCGGCCTTGCCGAGGATGGCGCAGCCGGTCTCCGCCGAAGCGCGCGCGAGCTTGATGAGCGGGGTGTTGCCGATGGCTTCGATGACGCCGTCGCGGATGGTCATGGCGAAATTTCCCAATTCGTCCTCGACCTGATAGGCGAAAGCTTCGTTCAGGTCATCATCGAGCCGGCCGACTGCCGGAGGTAGGAAGAATGCCCGCCGCCAAAACCGATCAGCAGCAGGCTTCCACCGGCAAGCTCGCGATGAACGAGATTCTCGTCATCGATCGCCTCGGCCAGCGCGGCGATGGCGTCGTGCAGGCGTCTTCCGGCCAGGTCTTCGTGCCCTACGCGTTGCCGGGCGAGACGGTGCGTGCCGTGGTCGATGGCGAGCGCGGCCAGCTCGTCGAGATCATCGCGCCCTCCGAATCCCGCATCGCCGCGATCTGCCCGCTCTTCACCCGTTGCGGCGGCTGCGCGGCGCAGCATATGGCGCCCGGCCTCTATCGCGAATGGAAGCGCCAGCAGGTCGTGACGGCACTGAGCCGCGCCGGCGTCGAGGCCCCTGTCGCCGATCTGATCGATGCCCATGGCGAGGGCCGTCGCCGCGTCACCTTCCATGCCCGCCGGCAGGGCGAGGCCATGGTGGTCGGCTTCATGGCGGCGCGCAGCCATGAATTGATCGCCGTCGAAGCCTGCCCGGTTCTGGCGCCGGGGCTGGCGCGGGCGCCGGCCGTCGCGCAGATGCTGGCGAACCGCATGGGCGGAGCGAACAAGCCGCTGGATATCCAGATCACCGCCTCCGAAGCCGGGCTCGATGTCGACATGCGTGGCCATGGCCCGCTCGGCGACAAGCTCAGGCTCGCTTTGACCCAACTCGCGGAACGGCTCGATCTCGCCCGGCTCTCCAACCATGGCGAGATCGTCGTCGAGCGTCGCCCGCCCTTGCAGCATATGGGCAAGGCTTTGGTCGCGCCGGCCGCAGGCGGCTTCCTGCAGGCGACGGCAGCGGGCGAGGAGATTCTGGCCGGGCTCGTCATGGCGGCGCTGCCGAAGGGCAAACGCGTCGCCGATCTCTTCGCCGGCTGCGGCCCGTTCAGCTTCCGCCTCGCCGAGCGCATGCAGGTCCTCGCCATCGAGAGCGACAAGGCGGCGACGCTGGCGCTGAGCCGGGGAGCAGGAGCGACGCAAGGCCTCAAGCCCATCACGACCGAGACGCGCGATCTCTTCCGCCGTCCGCTGCTGGAGCATGAGCTCAACGGCTTCGACGCCATCGTGCTCGATCCGCCGCGTGCCGGTGCGGAGGCCCAGGTCAAGCGGCTGGCGGCCTCGAAGGTCCGGGACGTGATCTACGTCTCCTGCGACGCCGGCAGCTTCGCGCGCGACGCTGCGACGCTGGCTGCGGGCGGATATGCGCTGGAAGGCGTGACACCGGTCGACCAGTTCCGCTATTCCGCCCATGTCGAACTTGTCGGCGTCTTCCGGCGCGGCAAGAAGGGCTGAGGGCAGGGCTTCAGGATGAGTGCAATTCTCGATCGCATGGCCGGTATCATCGGTGCGAAGAACGTCATCACCGATGCCGACGCGATGGTGCCCTATCTCAAGGAGTGGCGCGATCTCTTCCGTGGCAAGGCTCAAGGCATCGTTCGTCCGGGCTCGACGGCTGAGGTTGCCGAGCTGGTGAAGCTCGCGGCCGAGACCGGCACGACGCTGGTGCCGCAGGGCGGCAATACCGGCCTCGTCGGCGGCCAGATCCCGACCGCGGATGGCAGGGAGGTCATCCTCTCGCTGCAGCGCCTCGACAAGGTCCGCACCGTCGACACCGAAGGCGATACGATGATCGTCGAGGCCGGCGTGACCCTGAAGCGGGCGCAGGATGCGGCCGAGGCTGTCGGGCGCCTGTTCCCGCTCTCGCTCGCTTCCGAGGGCTCCTGCACGATCGGCGGCAACCTCGCCACCAATGCCGGCGGCACCGCCGTGCTCGCCTATGGCAATGCCCGCGAACTCTGCATGGGCCTGGAAGTGGTGCTGCCGGACGGCCGCATTTGGAACGGGCTGCGCCAGCTCCGCAAGGACAACACCGGCTACGATCTGAAGAACCTCTTCATCGGCGCCGAAGGCACGCTCGGCATCATCACGGCCGCCGTGCTCAAGCTCTTCCCGCTGCCGGCGGCGCGCGCCACGGCCTTCCTCGCCGTGCCCAGCCCGGAAGCGGCGCTGGAGCTGCTGAACGATGCCAAGGCGGGCGCGGGCGGCACGCTCACCACCTTCGAGCTGATGCCGCGCGTCGGGCTCGAATTCGTCCTGCGCCACGCCTCAGGCGCGCGCGACCCGCTCTCCGAGCCGTCGCCATGGTATGTGCTGATGGAGGTTTCGGCTCAAGTTGCCGCCGGGCTCGACGAGCATGTCGAGGCCTTCCTCGGCGAGGCCCTGGAGAAGGGCATCGTCACCGACGCGGCGCTCGCCGGCTCGCTGACCCAGCGCGCCGATTTCTGGAAGCTGCGCGAGATGATGTCGGAGGTGCAGACCTATGAGGGCGGCTCGATCAAGCACGACGTTTCCGTGCCGATCCATGCCACGCCGGAGTTTCTGAAGCGCGCCATCGCGGTGGTGGAGGCGATGGTGCCGGGCTGCCGGCCGGTGCCTTTCGGCCATCTCGGAGACGGCAACATCCATTTCAACATCAGCCAGCCCGTGGGCGCCGACAAGGCCGCCTATCTTGCCCGCTGGAGCGAGATGAACGAGGCGGTGCATGCCATCGTCACGGAGCTGCATGGCTCGATTTCGGCCGAGCACGGCATCGGCCGCCTCAAGCGCGATCTGTTGCCGGGCGTGAAGGATCCGGTCGAGCTCGATCTGATGCGCACGCTGAAGAAGACGCTCGACCCGAAAGGGATTCTGAACCCGGGCTCGGTGCTGGCGCAGGGCTGAGCCCGCTGGGCGCACCTCATGCTCGGGCTTGGCCCGAGCATCTCCTGCCGAAGGAGGTTCCAGCGCCTCGTTCAGCCGGAGGTCCCCGGGTCTACGCTTCGCTCCGCCCGAGAATGACGGCAGCTTAATGAGCAGCCTGCCGCGCGCAAATACTCCTCCGAGCCTCTCTGCCTAAAAAAATGGCAGGACCAGTCTTCCGCCTGATTGACCGCTTTTCGCCGCGTCTCTAGCCTTCGGCCCATAAAGAAAACATGAGGGGTTGGCTGGAATGATCGGCGTGGCGCGGATGCTGTCGAATTGCGCATGGGCGAAGGGCTTTGGGCCGACGCGGCGCGGCCTTGTCGGCGCGGCTTTGGTCGGAGCGGCTGCGTTGGCCGGCGCGATGCCCGCGGCCGCCCAGACCCCGATCAAGTTCACGCTGGACTGGGTCTTCCAGGGGCCGACCTCGCCCTTCCTCGTCGCGCTCGACAAGGGTTACTACAAGGCCGAGGGGCTCGACGTCACGATGGATCCCGGCCAGGGCTCGGCCGGCGCCGTCCAGCGCGTCGCCACAGGCGCTTACGACATCGGCTTCGCCGACGTGAACTCGCTGATCGAGTACAACGCCAAGAACGCCGGCAAGGAGATCCTCTGCGTCTTCATGGCCTATGATTTCCCGCCCTTCGGCGTCCATGCGCTGAAGAAGAGCGGCATCGCCAAGCCGGCCGATCTCGCCGGCAAGAAGCTCGGCGCCCCCGTCTTCGACGCCTCCTTCCGGCTGTTCCCGGCCTTCGCCAAGAAGGTGGGGCTCGACGCCGCGAGCGTCCAGCACGTCAACCTGACGCCGCAGCTGCGCGAGCAATCGCTGGTCCAGGGCACGGTCGATTTCATCTCCGGCCACTATTTCTCGTCGATCCTCGACCTGAAGGCGCGCGGCGTGAAGGCGGAGGACGTCGTCTCGTTCAACTATTCCGACTTCAAGATGGACGTGTACGGCAACGGCATCATCGTCTCGCCGGCGCTGGCGGCGAAGCCCGAGGTCGTCACCGGCTTCCTGCGCGCCACCGCCAAGGCCTGGAAGGAGGTCGCCGCCAATCCGGCGCTCGGCATCGCCGCCGCCAAGAAGCGCGACCCGCTGATCGATGAGAAGCTGGAAACCGAGCGCCTCGACATGTCGCTGAGGCTGAACGTGCTGACGCCCTTCGTGAAGGAGAACGGCATGGGCGATGTCGAGCCGGCCCGCTTCGCCCGCTCGGTCAAGGACGTCGCCGAAGCCTTCGGCCTGCCTGCGGCTCCCGAGCCGGACAAGGTCTTCACCGGCAAGTTCCTGCCGCCGAAGGCCGAGCGGATGGTCGCGCCCTGACCGCTGCCGTCATGGCCGGGCCTGCCCGGCCATCTCCTTGGAGCCCTTCCTTCCCGAGATTCTCGGGGCAAGCCCGAGAATGACGCCCGGATGGCCGTGACAACAGAACCGCCTCTCGTCGAGCTGCGTCAGGTGAGCCTCGCCTATGGCAGCGGCCCTTCGCGCATGCAGGCGCTGGAGGATGCGACGCTCTCCATCGCCAAGGGCGAGTTCATCGCCGTGGTCGGGCCTTCCGGCTGCGGCAAGTCGACCCTGATGAAGCTCGTCACCGGGCTGCTGCCGCCCACCGGCGGCGAGGTCCGCGTCCACGGGCAGCTGGTCAAGGGTCCGATCCGCGGCGTCGGCATGGCCTTCCAGGCGCCGACGCTGATGCCCTGGCGCACGACGCTCGACAACATCCTGCTGCCGCTCGAGGTCGTCGAGCCGCATAAGCGGCGCTTCCGCGCCAACAAGGCCGAATATGTCGCGCGCGTCGAGGCGCTGCTGGCCTCGGTCGGCCTCGGCGGCTTCGGCGAGAAATACCCGTGGCAGCTCTCGGGCGGCATGCAGCAGCGCTCCAGCCTGTGCCGGGCGCTCATCCACGACCCCGACATCCTGATGCTCGACGAGCCCTTCGGCGCGCTCGACGCCTTCACGCGCGAGGAGCTCTGGGGCGTGATGCAGAAGCTCTGGATGGAGCGCCGCTTCACCGCCGTGCTCGTCACGCACGACCTGCGCGAGGCGGTCTATCTCGCCGACACCGTCTATGTGATGAGCCGCCGCCCAGGGAAGATCGTCAAGATCCGCAGGATCGAGCTGCCCCGCCCGCGCACGCTGGAGACAACCTTCACGGTCGAGTTCGTCGACATCGTCCACGAGCTGCGCGAGCGCATCCATCTGGAGCATGCGTGACCATGACCTATGATCATGGACGCTTGCCGTCATTCCGGGGCGCCGCGTCAGCGGCGAGCCCGGAACCCATGAACACGCCGCTGCTTGATCAAGCGCGACGGCGATTTGCGCCTGCTCCGGCTTCCACGGTGTTCATGGGTTCCGGGCTCATGCCTGCGGCATGTCCCGGAATGACGGAGTAGTCCGATGACCGAGACGCAAAGGCGCCTGCTGCTGGTCGCAATGCCCTGGCTCGCCATGATCGGCCTGCTGCTGATCTGGGAGCTGGCCTGCATCGTCTTCGATGTGCCGGAGATTCTGGCGCCGCGCCCCACGCGGATCATCGAGACGATGATCCTGCGCTGGGACATCCTGCTGCGCTTCTGCCTGGAGACGCTCTGGACCACCCTGATCGGCTTCGCGCTGGCGATCGGTTTCGGCCTGCTGCTCGGCCTCGCCATCGGCGCCTCGCCCTTCGTCTATTCGGGTCTCTATCCGCTGCTGATCGCCTTCAACGCGATCCCGAAGGTGGCCATCGTACCGATCCTGATGATCTGGGTCGGCGTCGGCGCCTTGCCGGCGGTGATCACCGCCTTCGTCATCTCCTTCTTCCCCATCGTCGTGAACGTCGCCACGGGGCTCGCCACCATCGAGCCCGAGATGCGCGACGTGATGCGCTCGCTCGGCGCGAGCCAATGGCAGATCCTGACCAAGGTCGGCGTTCCCCGCGCCATGCCCTATCTCTTTGCCAGCCTGAAGGTCGCGGTGACGCTCGCCTTCGTCGGCTCGGTGCTGTCCGAGACGGTCGGCGGCAATCGCGGCATCGGCTTCCTGATGCTCTCGGCCGGGGCGCGCAACGACGCGCCGACGACCTTCGCCGGCCTGTTCTCCATCGCCATCATGGGCATGGCGCTCTATGCGCTCTGCGCCCTGGTCGAGCGGCGGATGACCCGCTGGGCCTTCCGCGGCGAGATCGTCGCCTGAGATTTCCCGGCTGGGCTGCCCTTGGAGCCGCCCCGTCATTTCGTGGCATGGCGAAGCCATGAGCCCGAACCCAGAACCGATGCACGCCATCGTAACGCGGGCTGGTCGTCTACATCTTCTCGATGAGCGGCATCGGTTCTGGGTTCCGGGCTCGATCCTTCGGATCGCCCTGGAATGACGGGGAGATTCCCCGCAAAATGCCCTACGGCGTCGCGACGTAGCCGTCGCGGCGCGGATCGGCGGCCCCGGTGAAGATGCCGGTCGCCGGATCGACCGCAACCGCCTGCATGCCGCCGCAGCGCATCGTCCAGCCGACATCGAAAGCCCTGGCGTCGTGCCCGCGCCGGACGAGCTCGGCGATGGTCTCGGGCGCGATCCGGTTCTCGATCTCGACGAGGCGCCCATCCCAGAGCCGGGCACGGGGCGCCTCTATCGCGTCCTGCAGCGGCAGGCCGAAGGCGAGATGTTGCACCATGGCCTGCGCCTGCGTCTGCATGATGCCGTAGCTGCCGGGCGTGCCGAGCGCGAGCACCGGCTTGCCGTCCTGGGTCGAGATGGACGGAGACATGCACATCGGCAGCGCGTCGCCGGGCTTGGAGCGGTTTGGGCTGTGCGGCTGCACATCCGCCCAGTAGAGGAAGTTGTTGAGGCACAGGCCAGTGCCCGGCACGACCACGCCGCTGCCGAAAGGGCTGCCGAGGCTCTGCGTGATGCAGATCAGGTTGCCCTCGCTGTCGGCGATCGAGAACGAGGTCGTGTGCGCCGGATCCTCGTTCTCCTGCGGTGTCCACTGCTCGGTCGGCCCGGTCACCGGCCTGCCGTCTGTGAGACGCTTGCGCAACTGCTCGACTGAGGCGTCGGACAGCATCTCGGCAAGCTTCTCCGGGCTCGGATTGTTGTGGGCGATGCGCTCACCGGCGGCGAGGCGGATCGCGCGGTAGACGAGGTCGAGATGATCGGGCCCATCCTTCGGCAGGGCCGCGAGATCGAGCCCGTCGAGGAGGCGCAGCGTCAGCAGGAACTGGAAGCCCTCGCAGGACGGCGGCGGCACATGCACGGAAAGCCCGCGATAGGAAGCCGCCAGCGGCTCGCGCCAGACCGTCTTCACCGCAGCGAGGTCGGCCATGGTCAGCGAGCCGCCGAGCGCCTGCAGATGCGCGACGACGCGCTCACCCAGCGCGCCGCGGTAGAAATGATCGGGTCCCTTCTCGGCGATCTCGCTCAACGTCCTGGCAAGATCGGACTGGACCAGCAGCGAGCCGAGATGCAGCGTCTCGCCGCCGGGCTGATAGTTCGCGGACCAGGCTGGATAGAGAGCGGGATAGGTCTTCAGCAGCGGGTCGTTCTCCTCGAACTCCGCGGCGCCGAACTCGGCCAGCGCGAAACCGTCCCGCGCCAGAGCGATCGCCGGCGCGAAGACATCAGGCAGCGACTTGCGGCCATAGCTCTTCACGAGCTCGCACCAGCCGGCGAGATTGCCGGGGGAGGCGACGGCGAGCGCGCCGCGCTCGAGGTCCGTGCGCTTGCTGAAGCGCCCGGCCGGGAAGCTCGCAGGCACCGGCGGCACGAAATCGAGCACGCGCACGCGCTGCTCGGCCGCGACCCACATCGTCGCGAAGCCCATCCCGGCGAGGCCCGACATGAAGGGTTCGACGACGTTGAGTGCGGCGGCGGTCGCGGCGGCGGCATCGAAGGCGTTGCCGCCCTGCGCCAGGACGCGCGCGCCGGCCTGTGCCGCCAGTGGATGGGCCGCGGCGACCATGCCGTGGCGGGAGGTCATGGTGGGGCGGCGGCCGTGCATGCTTCGTCTCCTCGTCGTCTTCTGTGACGATCAGAGCATGATTCCGGCCTTAGAACAGGCTGCCCTGCCCATCATCGGCGGGAGGCCGGGCCGCTTTGCGCGCATGACGCTTCGGCTCTTCGCTCGGTTCGGGTCGAGGCAGGTCGGCGAGAGGCAGCTGTACCTCCGGCGCGTCGTTGGCGACCTTGTTGACGGTGCTGCCGATGGCGATGGCCTCCAGAAGATCGTCCGGCGGCGGCTTCAGCAACCGGGCCGTCTGCTGCGGGGTGCTCTGAGGATCGAGCCAGGCGTCATGGTCATCAGGGTCCAGGATGATCGGGCTGCGGTGATGGATCGGTGCCATCAGTCCATTGGCGGGTCCGGTCATCATCGCCACCGTGTCGATCTCGGAACCATCCGGCGAATTCCAGGTCTCCCATAGCGCGGCGAAGGCGAAGAAGCCGCGATCCGGCCGGCGGAACAGGAAGGCCTCGTTCTGCGCCTGGCGGCCGGAGCCGCTGCGCCGCCATTCATAGAAGGCATCGGCCGGCAGCAGGCAACGCCTGCGCGTCAGCGCGTTGCGGAAGGAGGGCTTCTCGGCTGCGCTCTCGCTGCGCACATTGATGACGAGCGGGAAATCCTTGGCGTCCCGGACCCAGCCTGGGATGAAGCCCCAGCGCATCAGCAGGAAGCGCCGCGCCCCGTCATGTGGCAGCACGACAGGAATCGGCTGCGTCGGTGCGATATTGTAGCGCGGCGGGAAATTCGGCTGCTCGCGATAGCCGAAGGCCTCGCGCATAGCTTCAGGGGGCAGGGTGATCGCATAGCGTCCGCACATGCCGGCTGTTTACGGCGAGACGAGGCGGTCAGATCAACACTTTCTTTCCGGTTGGCCAAACATAGTCGCCCCGATTCGGGGCAGAAGATGAGCGCCATCGCGACGAATGTGCCGGTCGATGCGCCGGCAAACCGGGCCGGAAGCGTCGACGCACCCCGTCTGTCGACCGATTTCCTCAACCGCTACAGCGAAGCCCTGATGCTCATCGAGATGGCGGCGCTGGATGACACCGTCCTCGCCGATCTCCACGCCTGGCACAGCATCAGCTATCGCGAGCATTTCCGCTCCTCTCAGCTGCGCTGTGCGGCCTCGGCGCTCGCGGCCTATGACCGGGTCGATCCCGTCCGGGCAAGGGCTTTCGAGGATATCTGCCTGTCGATGACCCGGCTGGTGCGGACAGTGTGCGCGCTTCTGACCGAAAAGCCGCAGCCGCCGGAGTTGCCGATGATCATCGAGGTGGCCGGCGAGGCCCTGCGCCGGCAGATCGGCCGCGCGACGCAGTTCATCAACGCCAACGGCATGATCGACATTGCCATCTTCGAGGACGCCGCCCTGCAGGAGGAGATCGACGCGCTGCTCGCGCGTTGATCAGGGCTTGCGCCGCGCTCCGACGAGAAACTCGCGATTGCCGTCGCCGCCTTCGATCGGGGAGGGGATCGGTCCTTCGACGGTGAAGCCCAGCGTGCCGAGCAGCGCGACGATGTCGTCGCAGACTTGCTGCTGAATCGCCTCGTCCCGGACGATGCCCTTCTTGAGCGCCGCCCGTCCGGCCTCGAATTGCGGCTTGATCAGCGCCGCGATCCCGGCTTGCGGCGCGAGCAGGGCCGCAACCGCCGGCAGAACGAGCTTGAGCGAGATGAAGCTGACATCGATGGCGGCGAGGGCTGGGTGCTCCGGCAGTGCCTCCGGCGCCAGCGTGCGAATGTCCTGACCTTCGAGACTGGTCACCCGCGGATCGGCGCGCAGCGAGGCGTGGAGCTGGTCGCGCCCGACATCGACGGCCACGACATGGCGTGCGCCGCGCTTCAGCAGCAGATCGGTGAAGCCGCCGGTCGACGACCCGACATCCAGGCAGACCTGCCCGGCCGGATCGAAGCCGAAGGCATCGAGCGCGCCGGCGAGCTTCAGGCCGCCGCGCGAGACGTAAGGATGCGGCGCCTCGGCCGTCAGCGCGGCATCCCGCGCCACCATCTCCGAAGCCTTGCGCACCGGCTGACCATTGGCGCTGACCAGCCCGGCCGCGATCGCAGCCTGCGCCCGCGCCCGGCTCTCGAAGAAGCCGCGCTCGACGAGCAACTGGTCCGCACGGCTCTTCATCGCGATCCGCCCGCGCCGGCGCGGCTTTCTCTCCAGCCCTCATCCTGAGGAGCCATTTCGCCAGAAATGGCGTCTCGAAGGATGCTCCAGATGGTTCCGGAGTTTCCTGGAGCATCCTTCGAGACGCGATCCTCCGGATCGCTCCTCAGGATGAGGGCTGAAGGGGGCGAGACCACTGCCATGGCTGTCGGCCTGAATCAGGCGCGCTTGACGACGCTTGGCGCTCCGAGCGCGCCATCGACGGCCGCGACGATGCCGCCGGCGTCGAGCCCAGCGGCGGCATACATCGTGTCGGGCTTGTCATGGTCCTGGAAGACGTCCGGCAGCGTCAGCGTCCGCACCTTCAAGCCGGTATCGAGCGCGCCGTTGCGGGCGAGCAGATGCAGCACATGGCTGCCGAAGCCGCCGACCGAGCCTTCCTCGATCGTGATCAGGATCTCGTGCTCGCGGGCAAGCTTGAGGATCAGCGACTCGTCGAGCGGCTTGGCGAAGCGCGCATCCGCGACCGTGGTCGAAAGCCCGCGTTGCGCCAGCAGATCGGCCGCCTTCAACGCTTCGGCAAGGCGCGTGCCCAGCGACAGCAGCGCGATCCGCGTTCCCTCCCGCACGATGCGGCCCTTGCCGATCTCCAGGGGCATGCCGACGTCGGGAATTTCGACGCCGACGCCCTCGCCGCGCGGATAGCGGAAGGCGATCGGCCCTTCGTCGTAGGCTGCGGCGGTCGCGACCATATGGGTCAGCTCCGCCTCGTCGGCCGCGGCCATCACCACCATGTCGGGCAGGCAGGCGAGATAGGCGACGTCGAAAGAGCCGGCATGGGTCGCGCCATCGGCGCCGACGAGCCCGGCCCGGTCGAGCGCGAAGCGCACCGGCAGCTTCTGGATCGCCACGTCATGGACGATCTGGTCGTAGGCGCGCTGCATGAAGGTCGAGTAGATCGCGACGAAGGGCTTGTAGCCTTCGGTGGCGAGCCCGGCCGCGAAGGTCACCGCGTGCTGCTCGGCGATGCCGACATCGAAGGTGCGGCCGGGAAATTCCTTGCCGAAGGCATCGAGCCCGGTGCCGGACGGCATGGCGGCGGTGACGGCGACGATCTTGTCGTCCTCCCGCGCCTCCTTCATCAGGGCATTGGCGAAGACGCCGGTATAGCTCGGCGCATTCGCCGGGGCCTTGGCCTGCAGGCCGGTGACGGGGTCGAACTTGACGACGCCGTGATACTTGTCGGCGCTGGCCTCGGCCGGGGCGTAGCCCTTGCCCTTCTGCGTCACGACATGGACGAGGATCGGCCCGTTGCCGGCGTCGCGGACATTGCGCAGCACCGGCAGCAGATGGTCGAGATTATGCCCGTCGATCGGCCCGACATAGTAGAAGCCGAGCTCCTCGAACATCGTCCCGCCCGTCCAGAAACCGCGGGCATATTCTTCGGTGCGCCTGGCCTTGTCGTGGAAGAAGCGCGGCAGCCTCTCGGCGAGCTGCTTGGCGACCTCGCGCAGCGAGCGATAGGTCCGGCCCGAGACGAGCCGCGCGAGATAAGCCGACATCGCGCCGACCGGCGGCGCGATCGACATGTCGTTGTCGTTGAGGATGACGATCAGGCGCGAGCCGAGCGCGCCGGCATTGTTCATCGCCTCATAGGCCATGCCTGCCGACATCGCGCCGTCGCCGATCACGGCGATGACATTGTTGCCCTCGCCCTTGAGATCGCGTCCCACGGCCATGCCGAGCCCGGCCGAGATCGAGGTCGAGGAATGGGCGGCGCCGAACGGGTCGTAGGCGCTCTCGGAGCGCTTGGTGAAGCCGGAGAGCCCGCCCGGCTGGCGCAGCGTGCGGATGCGCTCGCGCCGCCCGGTCAGGATCTTGTGCGGATAGGCCTGGTGGCCGACATCCCAGATCAGCCGGTCGCGCGGCGTGTCGAAGACATGGTGCAGCGCGACGGTCAGTTCGACCACGCCGAGCCCCGCGCCGAGATGCCCGCCCGTCACGGAAACGGCGTCGATCGTCTCCAGCCGCAGCTCGTCGGCGACCTGTCGAAGCTGTGCATCGTCGAGCGCCCGCAGATCGGCGGAGTCATGGATCGTGTCGAGGAGCGGCGTGGCGGGGCGGGGCACGAGGGTGTCTGATCCTTCGCTGAGACGATCTGGAAATAGAGCCTGCGCGGCGCGCTGGCAAACGGGGGGTGGGATTCCGCTTCGATTCCCGAAGGGGGTCTCCTCTTCCCACGAAACGGGTGGTTCCGGTGCCGGCAAGGCGTTTCAGTGTCCGCACACCGCTTTCGAGGACACCGTTCGATGCAACCGACCGATACCACACCGCTGCCGGCGGCATTCAGACGCATCGGCTGGTCCAATCTCTTCGCACAGTTCTCGGAGCAGATAGCGCTGGCCGCGGCACCTCTGGCCGCGGTTCTCCTGCTCGCGGCCGGGCCGGCCGAGACAGGCTGGCTGCAGACGGCCCAGACCTTGCCCTTTCTCCTGCTGTCCATTCCCGTCGGGCTGATGGTCGATCGCGCCTCCCGGCGTCGCCTCATGGTCGGCACGGAAGCGTTGCGTGCGGTTTCGCTGCTGGCGATCCCGCTGCTGCTTGCCGCGGGCGGCCTCAACCTGACCTGGCTCGCCGTGCTCGGTGCGCTCGGCGCCGTCGGCACGGTCTGCTACAGCGTGGCGGCGCCGGCCTTCGTTCCCTCGGTGGTGCCGCGCGCGGGGCTTGCCGACGCCAATCGCTGGCTGGAGCTGGCGCGCAGCGCCGCCTATGCTGGCGGACCGGCGCTCGGCGGGGCGCTTGTCGGCTGGATCGGCGTATCGACGGCCTATGGCCTCGCCGCCGGGCTCTCGATCCTCGCCGCGCTCCTGCTGGCCGGCCTGCCGAAGGATGAAGTGCCGTCCGGCCCGCGGCGCGATCTGCTTGATGATCTGAAGGAGGGCGCGCGTTTCGTCGCCGGCCACGACCTGCTCAGGCCGATCCTGATGACGGCGGTCTTCTTCAATATCTCCTGGTTCATCTTCCAGGCGGTCTATGTCGCCTATGCCATTCAGAATCTCGGCCTCAGCGCGACCCAGGTTGGCGTGACGCTCGGCATCTACGGCGCGGGCATGATCGTCGGCGCCGTCCTCGCGCCCGCCATCGCACGGCAGGTTTCCTTCGGGACGCTGATCCTGCTCGGACCATTCGCCGGCCTCTGCGCGGCCGGCGTGATGCTCGCGACGCTCTGGGTTCCGTCGGTTTATCTGGTCGGCGCGAGCTTCTTCCTGTTCGGCGTCGGGCCGATCATCTGGACGATCTCGACGATGACATTGCGGCAGGCGGTGACCCCCAACGCGATGCTCGGCCGCGTGTCGGCCCTGATCATGACGGCGACCTTTGGCGCGCGGCCGGTGGGCGCCGCGATTGGCGCCTCCGTGGCGGCGCATCTCGGCATCTCGGCCTGTCTTGCCCTGGCGACCGCAGGTTTCCTGATCCAATTGCTCGTGATCGGCTTTTCGCGGGTCCCGCGCCTACGGGACATTTCCGAGGCGGCCTGAGCCTGTGGCGCATCCTCTGCCGTCATTCCGGGGCAGGCCGCAGGGCTGAGCCCGGAACCCAGAACCGATGCGGCTATGAGTTCGAGCGATGGCCCCACCGCGTCCTTCTTCGAAGCGGCATCGGTTCTGGGTTCCGGGCTCGATCCTTCGGATCGCCCCGGAATGACGGCGCATAAGCCATCGGTTGGTGTCAAAGGCCGACCGCTTCAGCCCTCGGGCAGCGGGATGAATTCGCTCTCGTCGCCGGGGACGGTATCGAAGCGGCCGGTTTTCCACTCATCCTTGGCCTGCTCGATGCGCTCCTTCGATGAGGAGACGAAGTTCCACCAGATATGGCGCGGCCCGTCCATCGGCTCGCCGCCGACGATCATCACCCGGCTCTGGTCGATGGCGAGGATCGAGATGCGGTCGCCCGGCTTGAAGACGAGGAGCTGGCCGGCGCCGAATTCCTCGCCGGCGATGTCGACCTTGCCCGAGACGATGTAGATCGCGCGCTCGTCATAGTCGGGGTCGAGCGGCAGGATCGCGCCCGGCGACAGCACGGCCTCGGCATAGAGCGCGTCCCAGGGAAACTTCACCGGCGAGGTCTGGCCATAGGCCGAGCCCATGATCAGGCTGATCCGCTTTCCGCCTTCGACGATCCTCGGCAGTTCGGGCGCGCCGTGATGCACGAATTCCGGCGCGACCTCCTCATGCGTCTTCGGCAAGGCGAGCCAAGCCTGGATGCCGTAGAGCTTCGGGCCGGTGGCTCGGGCTTCCATTCCGGTACGCTCGGAATGGACGATGCCGCGCCCGGCCGTCATCAGGTTGACCGCGCCGGGCTTGATGGCGAGCGCCGTGCCGAGCGAGTCGCGATGCATGATCTCGCCGTCGAAGAGATAGGTGACGGTCGAGAGCCCGATATGCGGGTGCGGACGAACGTCGAGCCCCTCGCCGAGATGGAATTCGGCCGGCCCCATCTGGTCGAAGAAGATGAACGGGCCGACCATGCGCTGGCCGATCGCCGGCAAGGCGCGCCGGACCTGGAAGCCGCCGAGATCATGCGTGCGTGGCACGATCACCTTTTCGATCGCCTCGCAGGAGCGGGCATCGCCCAGGATCGGATCATCGGCGGGCAGTTGCGACATGGCGGCCTCCTTGGTCAGGCCGAAGCCTGATCCCGTTCGGGCCGCCGGGCAAGCCGGCAGGTGCAACTGGCCGTTGGCGGGCGCGCAATATCGAGGCGCCCGCGTGGAAGCCGCGCCTCGGGCCGCGTTTAGTTGTCGACGTCGAGCGGCGTGGTGCCCGTCGGCTTGCCGTCGGCGCCGAGCGTGATGCGCTCGATACGGGCTTCGGCCTGCTTCAGCAGCGCGTCGCAACGCGCCTTCAGCGCCTCGCCGCGCGTGTAGATCGCGATCGATTCCTCGAGCGGCACGTCGCCGCGCTCCAGCCGCGCAACGATGCCTTCGAGCTCCTTCATCGCAGCCTCGAAGGGCAGGGCCGCGACATCGGCATTGGAGTTGTCTTGCGTTTTGTCTTGGCTCACGGACCCGATTCCTCTTTGCGGCAAGCTTATCGGCCGGAGCGCGCTCCGCCGCAACCCGGGAATGGATCGAGCGACCGTCGGTTTGACACGGAACCAGGCCGTCATTCCGGGGCGGGCCGCAGGCCCGAGCCCGGAAGCCATGAACACGACGGCAGATCAGATGGTGCTGTCGATCGGCGAGCTTACCCGTCCAGCCGGTGTTCATGGGTTCCGGGCTCTTCGCTGACGCGAAGCCTCGGAATGACCGGGTGGTTCTTGGAAACGCGAATTTACAATAGCCGCCGGATTCAGACCGGCAGCGCGGACGTCTTCTTGATCGTGCGCAGCGTCAGCGTCGACTGCACGCGGGTGACGCCCGGCAGCTGCGTGATGATGTCGGTGTGGATGCGCTCGAAATCGGCGCTGTCGCGATAGATCACGCGCATCAGATAGTCGTGCGCGCCGGCAAGCAGATGGCATTCCAGGATTTCCGGCAGGCTCTGCACGGCCTGCTCGAAGCTCTCCAGCGAGGCGCGGCCCTGCTGGTCGAGCGTGACGAAGACGAAGGCCGTGCCGGGGAAGCCCGCGATCTTGTCGTCGAGCATCATCGCATAGCCGCGGATGAGGCCACTTTCCTCGAGCTGTCGCACGCGCCGCAGGCAGGCCGAGGGCGAGAGATGCACCTTCTCGGCGAGGTCGGAATTGGTGATGCGGCCATCCTGCTGGAGAATCCGCAGGATGGAGCGGTCGCGTGAATCGAGCTCGATCGTCATGGTCACGGTAGAAACCTCCCGCGTGATGCATCGTCGCAAAATTCACGCGATGCAAGCAATCTTCTGCGCCGATATCGAGCCGACGCGCTTCTATCCGCAGCAAGCGTGGCGTGGCGTTGCAGGAATATGCGCAGGCCGAACGGCCCGTTCAGGTCAGCGGCATCGCGAAAGGCGTGCCCTCGAACGCATCGGCGCCGCGTCCGATTCGCTCGATCGCGCGGATCATCCGGCCATCGCGGCCAAGCGTTGCATCGGCGAGAGCGACAAGCCTGACATTAGGCGTCGCCGAAGGGGCGGCGGTCCGCAATGCGTCGGCAACCTCCTCCTCGTCGCGCTCGGGGCTGATGGCGCAGGCCGCGATATAGGCGGCGGCGGTGGAGCGGCTGATGCCTGCCCAACAATGGATCACCATCGGCGCCTCACGGTCCCAATTCCGCACGAAGGCGAGGAAGCGCCCGATATGGTCCTGGCCGGCGAGGACATGGCCGTCCAGGGGCTGGTTGATGTCGGACATGCCGAGAAAGAGATGGCGGCTCTCCGCGATGCCGGCAGGGCGCTCGACGACGGAGCCGACATTGATCAGGGTCACGAGATGGCGGGCGCGGACGGCGGCGACGGTCTCGCTGAGCCTGGATAGCGGGGAAACATGAAGGCTGGGCAAGAGGCCGGCTCCGGGTTCCGCGGCTGGAAACGATGGGACAGACGATAGCATGATCGACAGCGCCGACGTCTCCATGACATGGAAGCCGCAACCCATCGACCTGTCCTGGCGGCGCTCCCCATGAATCTCTGGTTCCGGCTGATCTGGCTCCTGCTGACGACGCGCTTCCGGCCAAAGCTCGCGCTGCCGCGGCAAGCCTCCATCCTGCCCTTCCGGGTCTGGTTCCACGATCTCGACACCAGCCTGCACATGAACAATGGCCGCTACTGGTCGCTGATGGATCTCGGCCGGCTTGATCTGATGCTGCGCAGCGGGCTGTGGCGGGCGGTGCTGCGCCATGGCTGGCTGCCCGTCGTCAATGCCGGCACCATCCGCTTCCGGCGCGAGATGCGCCTGTTCCGGCCGTTCCGGCTGGAAACCAGGATCCTGTGCTGGAGCGAGAACTGGCTCGTGATGCAGCATCGTATGCTGATGCATGGGAGCGACGGCAGGGAGATCGTCGCGGCGGTCGCGCTGGTCCGGGCGGCGCTCTACGACAAGCGTGCCCGCGCTTATGTCCCGGTGGCCCGAATCCTGGGCGAGATCGGCGTCGCCGCGACAAGCCCCGAGCCGAGCCCGGAAGTGGTGGCTTTCATTGCCTCCGAAGAAGCGATGCGCAGCGCCGCCTCGACGGCAGTCTGAACCCGGTTATTCGGCCGCCAGCCTTGTCGCGCGCCATTGCGCCAGCAGGGCGCGCAGCGCCGCAGGCTTCAGCGGCTTGTTGAGCAGATAGACATCGAGCGCGCTCGCGGCTTCGCGGACATGCGGCGTCCGGTCGGCGGTGAGCAGGATCGCCGGCATCGGCGTCCGGGCCCGTGCGCGCAGGGCGGTGATGGCTGTCAGCCCGTTGCCGTGGTCGAGATGATAGTCGGCGATCAGCACGTCGGCCTCGCCCTTGCTCCCGACATGCGG
The DNA here is from genome assembly GCF_057321085.1 of Allobosea sp. RIT-PG3_2. NCBI lineage: Bacteria > Pseudomonadati > Pseudomonadota > Alphaproteobacteria > Hyphomicrobiales > Alloboseaceae > Allobosea > Allobosea sp. RIT-PG3_2. The sequence continues at coordinate 597,500 of NZ_JBXWCA010000003.1, forward strand.
CAGCGCCTCGTCCAGCCCCGGCGCGATCGTGACCTGGCAGCCCCAGCCTTCGAGCAGGCGCTTCATGCCGTCGAGAATGGCGGGCTCGTTGTCGATGACGAGCAGCCGCATCCCGGCGAGCTGCCCGGCCGGGGCATTGCGCGGAGCGGCGCCGGTCGCCATCGCCGGCAGCGGCGCGGCGCGCGGCACCAGCACCGAGAAGCGCGAGCCGCGCCCCGGCGCCGAATCGAGCGTCAGCCCATGGTCGAGCGCACGCGCGATGCGCTGGACGATGGAAAGCCCGAGTCCGAGCCCGCGCGCCACCTTGGCGCCCTGGTCGAGCCGCTGGAACTCGCGGAACACCGTCTTCTGCTTGCTTTGGGGAATGCCGAGACCGGTATCGATGACCTCGACGGCGACCTGATTGCCCCGTCGGCGGCAGCCGATCAGCACCTTGCCGTTCGGCGTGTACTTGATCGCGTTCGAGATCAGGTTCTGCAGCAGCCGGCGCAGCAGGCGCCGATCCGAGCGCAGCGTCAGGCTGGTCGGCATGAAGACGAGCTTGAGCCCCTTCTCCTGGGCGCTGGGCTCGAACTCGCGCTGGAGCTGGCGCATCAGCTCGTCGAGCCGGAAGGAGGACAGTTCCGGCTTGAGCGCTCCGCCGTCGAGGCGCGAGATCTCGAGCAGCGCGGTCAGGATTTCCTCGACGGCGTCGAGCGAGGCGTCGATGTTCTCGGCGAGATCGGGCTGGCCGGCGGTGCGGTCGCGCTCGACCAGAGACGTCGCATAGAGGCGCGCGGCATTGAGCGGCTGCAGGATGTCGTGGCTGGCGGCCGCGAGGAAGCGCGTCTTCGAGGCGTTTGCGGCTTCCGCCTCGGCCTTGGCGCGCTGCAGCTCGGCATTGACGTGCAGCAGCTCCTCGGTGCGTTCCGCGACGCGCTTTTCGAGGCTCTCATTGGCGCGTTCGAGTTCCTCCTCGCCGGCGACGGTCTCGGTGATGTCGGTATAGGTCGTGACGAAGCCGCCATCGGGCAGCGCGTTGGTGCGGACCTCGATCACCTTCTTCGAGGGAAAGAGCTTGAGGCGGACCGGCTCGCGGTCGTTGACGAAGCTCTCCAGCCGCGCTGCCATCAGATCGTCCTGCGCGCCGTCGCCATAGGCGCCGCGCGCCGCGTTGAAGCGCACGATCTCGTCGAGACCCGTGCCGAAACGCACCAGCGAGGGCGGCAGGTCGTAGAGCTGGATGAAGGCCTGGTTCCAGGCGAGCAGCCTCAGATCGCGGTCGAGCACCGTGATGCCCTGGCCGGCATGGTCGAGGCCGTGCTGCAGGATGTCGCGATTGTACTGGAGCGCGGCCGAGGCGTCGTCGAGCAGCTTGAAGGCGGCCTCGGTCGAGAGGTTGCGGCGCTTCAGCAGCAGCGAGAGCACGAGGCGCGAGGAGGCCGCGCCGATCGCCGAGGAGAGCAGATGCTCGCCGAAGCGCAGCAGGTGGATATCGGCGTCGCGGCCGGGTTCGGTGGTTTCGCCGCGGCCGGTATTGAACCCGTCGAAGGCGCGCTCGGTGCGCTCCTGGCCGAGATAGCGCGCAATGGTCGACTGCAGCTCGCCCTCGGTGACGCTGGTCCGCCAGAGCGAGAAGGACTGCGCCATGGTCGCCGGCTGGGATTCGACGAAGGCGTTCGCCTGCAGGCGCTCCATCGCATTGGCGGGCCTCAGCAATGAGAAGCCGATATAGGCGAGGACGTTGAGCCCGAGGCTCCAGAACACGCCATGCGGCAGCGCCGGCCAATCCAGGCCGAACAGCGCTTCGGGCCTCAGGCTTTCGGCGCCGAACGGGCCGTTCGCGATGATCTCGCTCCACCAGCCGCCGGGCAAAGCGAGGCTCGGCATCAGCAGCGTATAGGCCCAGACCAGCGTGCCGATCGTCAGCCCCGCCACGGCGCCGAGCGCAGTCCCCCGTCGCCAGAGCAACCCCCCGAAGAAGGCCGGTGCGATCTGCGCCGTCGCCGCGAAGGACAGCAGGCCGATCGAGACCAGCGCCGCCTCGCCCGAGGCACGGTAATAGACATAGCCGAGCAGGATCACGAGGAAGATGCCGAGGCGGCGGATGATCACGACCTGGGAGCCGAGATCGCCGCCGGTGCTGCCGTTTCCGTCGCTGCTGCGGTTGAACCGCCGGCCCGCACGGCTGGGATCGCTCAGCGTGCGCCGCCCGCGCAGCAGCAGGGGCATGACGATATGGTTCGAGATCATGATCGCGAGCGCGACGGAGGCGACGATCACCATCGCCGTCGCCGCCGAGAGCCCACCGACGAAGACGAGGAGCGCGATCACCCCGGCTTCGCGCTGCAGCGGCAGCAGCAGCACGGTCATGTCGCGGTCGATGCCGCTGCCGGGGATGAGGATCTCGCCGGCCGCCGCCAGCGGCAGCACGAACAGGTTGATCAGAACGAGATAGAGCGGGAACATCCAGGCCGCCCGCCGCACGTCGCGGACATCGCGGTTCTCGACGATCGTCATGTGGAACTGGCGCGCCAGCAGCAGCGCCGCACAGCTCGACAGCAGGGTCAGAGTCAGGAAGTTCGGCCAGCTCGATGTCCGCTCCCAGATCGGCGGCATGCCGGACGGCGGCTTGGCGGCCTGGGAGAGCAGGTCGCCCGGCCCGCCGAACAGCCCGTAGACGATGAAGAAGCCGAGCACGAGGAAGGCGACGAGCTTGATCAGCGATTCGACCGCGATCGCGAGCACGAGCCCGTCCTGGTGCTCGGTGGCGTCGATATGGCGCGTGCCGAAAGCGCAGGCGAAGCCGGCGAGCACGATCGCCACCAGAAACGGCAGGTCGCTCAGCAGCGGAACACCCGGCATCAGCATGTGGCCGCCCGTCGCGGTGAGGAAGACCGACAGCGAATTGGCGACGGCCTTCAACTGCAATGCGATGTAGGGCAGCGCGCCGATCACGGCGACGATGCAGACCAGCGCCGCCACGCGCTCGCTCTTGCCGTAGCGCGCGCCGACGAAATCGGCGATCGAGGTGATGTTCTGCGACTTGGCGATGCTGACGATGCGCCCGACGAAGCGATGACCGAGGCCGATGACGAGGATCGGCCCGACATAGATGCCGAGGAAGTCGAAGCCGGCGCGATTGGCGAAGCCGACCGAGCCGTAGAAGGTCCAGGACGTGCAGTAGACGCCGAGCGCCAGCGCATAGATCGTGGTGCGCGCCCGGCCGGTCATCAGCTTGCGGCCGGAGGTGTCGGCGATATGGGCGACGGCGAACAGCCCGCACAGATAGGCCAGCGCGACCAGGATGACGGACCACGTGGGAATCATGGTGCGATCCGTGGCGCTGGGATGCGCGAGAAGGGCCGGAGTTCGGGCGCCATGAACCTTCGCTTCGAAATAAGCTTCCGCTTCGAGCTTTGTGACATTTTATCGGACGCCTCCGGCCCCCGCCATAAGACATTGGCGCAAGTCATCCCCAGCTCTTTGTCGCAAAAGCCGCAATCGACGCTGTTTTCGCGGGTATTCAGGCTTTCCCTGGTCCAGCGGGTTGGTCTAGCGTCCGATATCGGCTGATGGGGAAGCTCGTCGACTAGCTTAGGGGTACAGCATGCTGAAGGAATTCAAGGAATTCGCACTGAAGGGCAATGTCATGGATCTCGCCATCGGCGTGGTCATCGGCGCATCCTTCGGCAGGATCGTAGACTCCCTCGTCCAGGATATCATCATGCCGTTCATCGGCGCTCTCGGCGGCGTCGATTTCTCGAACTACTTCTTCGGCCTCAACCGTGCCGTCACGGCCCCTGTGCTCGACGAAGCGAAGAAGCAGGGCGCCGTGCTGGCCTACGGCAACTTCGTCACGGTCGCGATCAACTTCGTGATCATCGCCTTCGTCCTCTTCCTCGTGGTCAAGGGCATCAACCAGCTCAAGCGCAAGGCGGAAGCGGCGCCGGCGACGCCCGCGGCAACCCCCGCCGATGTCGCACTCCTGACCGAGATTCGCGATCTCCTGAAGCAGAAGGCCGTCTGAGGCGGGTGGTTGGGAGGCGCTGATTCATCACCGGCGCCGATTGACCTGATCTCGCGATTTCATGCCAGCCGGCGCCGCGATCGGCTAAAGGAGGGCATCGAATTTCGCGAGGTCGAAGCCCCATGAACACCACCGTCCTGCCCGGCAGCACCCTGGTCGCCGAGCTTCGGCCCGAAGCGCGCAACGCGCCGGAAAGCGGGATCGTCGAGGTCATGAACTACGGCCGGCTGCGGCCGGGCCTGATCCCGCTCTGGGTCGGGGAGGGCGATCTGCCCACTCCGTCCTTCATCAGCGAGACGGCGGCGCGCTCGCTGGCGGCGGGCGAGACCTTCTACACCTGGCAGCGCGGCATTCCCGAGCTGCGCGAGGCGCTGGCGCGCTATCATGAGCGCCTCTACGGCCAAAGCTTCTCGCCGGAGCGCTTCTTCGTCACCGGCTCGGGCATGCAGTCGGTCCAGATCGCGGTCCGCATGATCGCCGGCCCCGGCGACGAGCTCATCATTCCGACGCCGGCCTGGCCCAATTTCGGCGCAGCGGTCTCCGTCGCCGGCGCGCTCGCCGTCTGCGTGCCGATGGACTACGCCCAGGGCCGCTTCACGCTCGATCTCGACAAGCTCGCCGCCGCGATCACGCCGAAGACGCGCGGCATCCTGATCAACTCGCCCTCCAACCCGACCGGCTGGACCGCGACACGGGCCGAGCAGGAGGCGCTGCTCGCGCTCTCGCGCAAGCACGGCCTGTGGATCGTTGCCGACGAAATCTATGGCCGCTTCGTCTATGACGGTTCGGAGCGTGCATCGTCCTTCCACGATATCATGGATGCCGAGGACCGTGTCGTCTTCGTCCAGACCTTCTCCAAGAACTGGGCGATGACCGGCTGGCGCATTGGCTGGATCGAAGCGCCGGAAGCTTTCGGCCAGGTCATCGAGAACCTGATCCAGTACTCGACCTCCGGCTCGCCGGTTTTCGTGCAGCGCGGCGCCGTGGCTGCGCTCGACGAGGGCGAGGGCTTCGTCGCCGAGCAGATCGCGCGCGCCGCGGAAGGCCGCCGTATCATCTTCGAGGGCCTGAAGGCCACGAACCGGGTCACCCTCTCTGCGCCCGTCGGCGCCTTCTACCAGTTCTTCTCGGTCGATGGTCGCGAGGATTCCCGCAAGCTCGCGCTCGATCTGGTCGACACCGCCAATGTCGGGCTTGCGCCGGGCACGGCCTTTGGCCCCGGTGGTGAGACCGGCCTGCGCCTGTGCTTCGCGCGCAAGTCGTCCGATCTGGTCGAGGCTGTCGCACGCCTGCAGAAGGCGCTGACGGCAGCCTGACACGACCCCTGCCGCAGGCACAGGGCGGCTCTGTTCCAGAGACGCTCCTGACCGGTTGACCACTGGGGAGCCCGCCGCCATGAACGGCGGGCGCCGCCTTCCTCCGGCGCGCCCGGAGCATGATGAAACCGTTCGGCTACCCATCGACCCGGCTGACGATCCTCTGGCGGGAGATCCTGGTCATAGCGCTGGCCGCGGCGGGAGGAGGCGCTTTCGCGCTGCTGGGCATGCCCGCCGCGTGGCTCTCGGGCTCGATGCTGCTGAGCGCGATCGTGGCGCTGCTGCGCCCGCTGCCGACGCTGCGGCGTCCCTGGTTCGATGCGACCATGGTGCTCTCCGGCACGATCCTCGGCTCCGCTGCCACCCCGGATGCCCTGGCCGCTGCGGCGCGCTATCCGGCCTCGCTCGCGATCCTCCTGCTCGGTGTCGCCGCGATCATGTTCGCGACCGGCGCCTATCTGCGCCATGTCGCGCGCTGGCCCTGGATCGACGCGCTGCTGGCCGCCGCGCCCGGCGCTCTCTCGACCGTACTTGCCGTCGCACAGGCGAAGGGCGCGAATATCGGCCGCATCTCGGTCGTCCAGCTCTTCCGCCTGCTCGTGCTGGTGGCGCTGCTGCCCAGCGTGATGCAGCTCACTGGCGCATCGGCTGGGATGCCGGTTCCCGATGTCCTGTCGGTCGGCGCCTCGACCATGCTCGGCGTAACGATAGCAGGGCTCGCGCTTGGCCTCGTCTTCGAGCGCCTCGGCATGGCCGCGCCGCTGATGTTCGGCGCGACCTTCGCCAGCTCCTTCCTGCATGGCAGCGGGATGGTCGAGGGCTCGCTGCCCATGCCGATCCAGATCGCCGTGCAGGTCCTGCTCGGCTCGACCATGGGCGGGCGCATCGCCCATATCCCGCGCAACGAGCTCAGGGGTCTGTTTCCGCTCGCCATCGGCGGCTTTGCGGTCTCGATCGGCGTCGCCTTCCTCTTCGCCTGGCCGGCGGCCTGGCTCGCGGGCGTCTCCTATGCCAGCGGCATGGCGGCCTTCGCGCCGGGCGGGCTGGAGGCGATGGCGATGCTCGCCTTCGCCATGAGCCTCGACACGCTCTATGTCGGCGCCCACCATCTCGTTCGCTTCGTCATCATCGGGCTGGCGATGCCGCTGGTCCTGACCCGCATCAAGAGCGCGCCGCCGCGCTGACGGTCCGCGCCGGGTAAGCTTAACAATCCATTATACTTCATCTCCTTCATTGCGAGTTCGGTGCAAATCCGAATTCACTCGCTCCTGTTAAGTCATGGCCGTCGACTTGCTTCGACGGATACGGAGCGATCTCCATGAACATCGCCGTCCAGTCGCCCAGCGTGTGGCGCCGCTTTGCCAAGCCCGTCGCGATCATCGGTGCCGGCATCGCCGGCCTGACGGCCGCCTTCGACATCGAGCGCCGGGGCCTGCGCGCCACCGTCTTCGAAAGCGGCAAGGCGGTCGGCGGCATGGCATCCTCCTTCAAGGACGCCGACGGCTACACCTACGATTTCGGCGCGCATTTCGTCAGCAACCGGCTGGCCGATGCGATGGGCGCCAGCTCAGTCTCGAGGACCGTCCATCACTACGGCGAGGCGGTCGCGCTCGGCCAGAAAAGCTACAGCTACCCCTTCGGCCTGGCGCTTTCGCCGCGATACGCCGTCAGCGCCGTGTCGGCACGTCTCAATCCCCAGCCCGTCCAGAACGCCGCCGATTGGTTCCGCAACGCCTATGGCGAGGCGCTGGCCGAGGATGTCGCGATCCCGCTCGCCGAGGCCTGGTCGGGCGCGCCGGCGAGCGAGCTTTCGCCTGCCGTCGGCAACAAGCTCGCCGCCGGGGTGATGAAGACCTTCTATCTGAAGGCGGCCTCGCGCCTCTCGGGCAGGGCGGTCTGCAACGGCTATTCGCATGAGATGCCGGAGAGCCCGCGCGTCTACCACGTCTATCCGGAAGGCGGCGTCGCCAAGCTGCTGGAGCCGACCGTGGCCCACCTCAGTGACAGCATCGCGCTGGAATCGAAGGTCGAGCGCGTCTTCGTCGAGAACGGCAAGGTCGCCGCTGTGAAGGTCAACGGCCGCGAGATCGGCGTCTCCGCCGTCATCAGCACGGCGCCGGTCCATATCCTGCCCAATCTCGTCGAGGGCACCGACGCGCTCGACGAGCTGCGCAGCTTCCGCTACCGCCCGATGATCTTCGTCAACCTGCGCTTCGAGGGCCGCAACCTGCTGCCCGACACGATGCTGTGGGTGCCGGATCGCACGCAGCCCTTCTTCCGCGTGACGGAAGCGCCTTTCTCGATGCCCTGGCTCGCGCCGGAGGGGCGCACGCAGCTGACCTTCGACATCGGCTGCGAGGTCGGCGACGCCTGGTGGACGATGTCCGACGAGAAGCTGGCCGAAGCCTGCCTCGAAGGGCTCTGCCGCATCTATCCGCATCTGCGCAGCCGCTATGTCGGCCCCGGCGGCATGCTGAAGACGCCCTTCGCCTATCCGGTCTATCTCGGCGCCTATGAGCAGCGCCGCCAGGATTTCGCCCGCAGCACCGGCGTGGCCGGCCTCTACAGCATCGGCCGCAACGGCGAGTTCGCCCATCTCCTGATGGAGGACATCTACTGGCGCACGCTCAAGCGGATGAACGACGTTGCCGACTATGTCGGGCGGGAGGTCTGAGAAGCCGGCTGCTCGTTCGATATCGCCTGTTGACCTCTGAGCTTCCCGGAACCGCCACCGTCATTCCGGACAAGCCGCGAAGCGGCGCCGATCCGGAATCCATTATAGGGCTCGATGCACTACGATGGATTCCGGGTCTGCGCTGCGCTTGCCCGGAATGACGGTGCGTTTCCGCGTAAAAACGGCGGACTCTAAGGCCGCTGCGCTCCATTGGTGTGCGTCATCACCGCATAGAGCGAGGTCGTGCCGCAGATGAACAGGCGGTTGAACTTCGGCCCGCCCCAGCAGACATTGGCGACGATCTCGGGGATCGCGACCTTGCCGATCAGGGTGCCGTCCGGGTGGTAGATGTGGACGCCATCGGCCGCGCTCGTCCAGATCCGGCCCTCGATGTCCAGACGGAAGCCGTCGAACAGCCCCGCCGTGCAGGTCGCGAAGACTTTTGAGGCGCCGAGCGTCTCGCCATCAGCCTCGACAGTGACGGCGCGGATGTGGCGCGGCCCGTTCTCGGGATCATGGCTCGCGCCGGTATCGGCGATGTAGAGGATGCTCTCGTCCGGCGAGAAGGCGAGGCCGTTGGGCTTGACGAAATCGTCGGCGACGATCGCGATCTCGCCGGTCCGCCCGTCGATGCGGTAGACGTTGCAGGTGCCGATCTCGCTCGGCGACTTGTCGCCCTCGTAGTCGCTGAGGATGCCGTAATCGGGATCGGTGAACCAGATCGAACCGTCCGATTTCACCACCACATCGTTTGGCGAGTTCAGGCGCTTGCCGCCGAAATGGCTGGCCAGCACCGTGATCGAGCCGTCATGCTCGGTGCGCGTCACCTGCCGCCCGCCATGTTCGCAGGTGACGAGCCGGCCTTGCGTGTCGACGGTGTTGCCGTTGGAGTTGCGCGCCGGCTGGCGGAAGACCGCCGTCTGGCCCGAAAAGGCGTCGTAGCGCAGCATCCGGTCGTTCGGAATGTCGGACCAGACCAGCGAGTTGTGCGCCGGAAACCAGGCCGGCCCCTCCGACCAGCGTGCGCCCGTCCAGAGCCGCTCGACCCGGGCCGAGCCGGGGATGACGCGGTGGAAACGCGGATCGAGGACCGAAACCCCCGTGCCTTCGAGCACGCCGAACATGTCATTCCTCCCTTGCTGCCGGATCGTCATTCACGGGCGAAGCGAAGCGTAGACCCGAGAATCTCAGGCAGAAAGAGCGGCTCTCTTGTCTTGAGATGCCCGGGTCAAGCCCGAGCATGACGGTACGGCCCGATCTCGATCCGGCAAGCGTCTACAGCGCAAGCCCCGCATCCCAATAGGGCGTGGCGCCGTAGAGCTCGCCGAGATAGTCGACGAAAGCGCGCACCTTCTGCTCGAGATGTCGGCGGCTCGGATAGACCGCATAGACCGCGACACGCGAGCCCACCGCATAGGCCGGCAGCACGCGCTGCAACGCCCCCGATTTCAATTCCGGCCCGACATCCCAGGTCGAGCGCAACGCGATGCCGACGCCCGCCAGCAGCGCCTCGCGCACGACCTCGCTCGAATTGGTGCGTAAGGGGCCGTTGATCCGTACCGAGACCGGCCCCTCCGGCCCGTCGAGCCGCCAGTGGTCGGCATTGTGGGCGATCAGGGTGTGGCGGCTGAGATCGCCGATCTCGCTTGGCGTGCCATGGGCGGCGAGATAGCCCGGCGTGGCGCAGAGGACGCGATGGTTCGGCGCGAGCCGCTTCGCGACGAGGCTCGAATCCTGCAGGTCGGCGATCCGGATCGCGAGGTCGAAACCCTCCCCGACGACATCGACGAAGGCGTCGCTGAGCACGAGGTCGACCGTCACCAGCGGGTTGGCGTCGAGGAAGCGTTTCAGATGCGGCGCGACATGCATCCGGCCGAACGAGGTCGGGGCCGAAACCCGTAGCGTACCCCGCACTTGCCCCGCGCCGCTCGCCACCCAGGCCTCGGCCTCCTCGATCGAGGACAGGATCGAAACGACGCGCTCGTAGAAGCCCTGTCCGGCTTCTGTCAGTGCGAGCTGGCGGGTCGTGCGCTGGAGCAAGCGCACGCCGAGCCGCTCCTCCAGCCGGCGGATACGCTTCGAGATCACGGCCGGCGACAGGTTGAGCTGGCGCCCGGCCGCCGACATGCTCTTGGTCGTGACGACATGCGCGAACACGTCGAGATCGCCGAACCGGTCCATCAGCGCGCCACCTTTTCCATTTCGGAAATAATGGCTGGCTTTATGCGCACGCTGCAAGAGGCATTGAATTGGTCTAATCTGCCGCGCACAGAGAGTGCCGTATGCGGCGCGTCCGAGCCGTGGAAATGGGAGGGAGAGATGAGCGCAATAGCTTTTCCGGTGCCGGATGCCGGCATCCTCGCCCGCCGCGAATCGATCATCGCAGGCCTCGCCGGGCTCGTCGCGCCGCAGGCGCTGATCACCAGCGATGACGAGCGCAGGCCTTACGAGACCGACGCGCTCACCGCCTATCGCCGCATGCCGCTGGCCGTCGTGCTGCCCTCGACCACGCAGGAGGTCGCTGCCGTGCTGCGCTATTGCAGCGACCAGGGTGTGCCGGTGGTGCCGCGTGGCGCCGGCACCTCGCTGGCCGGCGGCGCGATCCCGCAGGAAGACGCCATCGTCATCGGCGTCTCGAAGATGAACCGCATCCTCGAGATCGACTACGCCAACCGCTTCGCGAAGGTTCAGGCCGGCGTCACCAATCTCGCCGTCACCGGCGCGGTCTCGGCCGATGGCTTCTTCTACGCGCCCGACCCGTCCTCGCAGCTCGCGTGTTCGATCGGCGGCAATATCGGCATGAACTCCGGCGGCGCCCACTGCCTGAAATACGGCGTCACGACCAACAACGTGCTCGGCGTCACCCTCGTCATGCTCGACGGCAGCATCGTCGAGATCGGCGGCAGCCACCTCGATTCGCCGGGCTACGACCTGCTCGGCCTGATCAACGGCTCGGAAGGCCAGCTCGGCATCATCACCGAGGCGACGGTGCGCATCCTGCGCACGGCGGAAGGCGCGCGGCCCGTCCTCTTCGGCTTCCCGACCAGCGAGCAGGCGGGCGCGGCCGTCGCCGCGATCATCGGCGCCGGCATCATTCCGGTCGCGATGGAGTTCATGGACAAGCCGGCGATCGAGATCTGCGAGGCCTTCGCCAAGGCCGGCTATCCGATGGATGTCGAGGCGCTGCTGATCATCGAGGTCGAGGGCTCGGATGACGAGATGGACGCCCAGCTCGCCCGCATCGTCGCCATCGCCCGCGAGCACGGCGTCGCCACCGTCAAGGAATCGAAATCGGCGATGGAGACCGCGGCGATCTGGAAGGGCCGCAAATCCGCCTTCGGGGCGACCGGCCGCATCGCCGACTACATCTGCATGGACGGCACCATCCCGACCGGCCAATTGCCTTATGTGCTCAAGCGCATGGCGGAGATCGTGAAGAGCTACGGCCTGCGCGTCGCCAACGTCTTCCACGCCGGCGACGGCAACCTGCACCCGCTCATCCTCTACAACTGCAATGACCCGGTCGAGGCGCAGAAGGCGGAGGATGCCGGCATGGACATCCTCAAGCTCTGCGTCGAGGTCGGCGGCTGCCTCACCGGCGAGCACGGCGTCGGCATCGAGAAGCGCGACCTGATGACCTTCCAGTTCAATCTGGAGGATCTGGCGCAGCAGATGCGGGTGAGGGCAGTCTTCGACGAGCGCTGGCTGCTCAACCCCGCGAAGGTGTTCCCGCTGGAAGGCAGGGTGGCGGCGTGACGAACCTCTCCGTCATTCCGGGGCTTCGCGCAGCGAAGAGCCCGGAACCCAGAGCCGATGCGGGGTATCGTTGTCTTGGTCAGGTCGATCCGCTTCACTGTCGGGCGGCATCGGTTCTGGGTTCCGGGCTCGCCGCTTCACGGCGCCCCGGAATGACGAGGGAGGATGTTCTTGCCCTTTCACGTCTACCTGCTTGCGAGCGGCCAGCATGGAACCCTCTATCTCGGCGTGACCCGCGATCTCGCTCGGCGTGTTCACGAGCACAAGACCAAGGCTTACCGTGGCTTCTCCCGCAAATACGGCGTCGACAGGCTGGTTTGGTACGAGGAGCATGCGACGGCGGCCGATGCGATCGAGCGCGAAAAGGACATCAAGAAGTGGCGTCGCGACTGGAAAGTCAGGTTGATCGAAGAACAGAATCCGCTTTGGAGCGATCTCTACCCGCTTCTGGTGCAATGAACCTCCACCGTCATTTCGGGGCAGCGCGAAGCGCTGAGCCCGGAACCCAGAACCGATGTCTGCAATCGTTACTCTGGCGAAATCGTGCTGTTTCAATCCCGAATGGCATCGGTTCTGGGTTCCGGGCTCGCGCCTTCGGCGTGCCCCGGAATGACGGCGGAGCTTGGTCGTGACCATCCACACTCCCACCACCGAGGCGCAGGCCTGCGCCGTCGTGAAATCCGTGATCGATTCCCGCGTGCCTCTCACCTTGCGCGGCGGCGGCACGCGCGCAGGCCTTGGGCGGCCGGCCCAAGCGGAAAGCACCTTGTCCAGCGCTGGCTTGACTGGAATTACCCTCTACGAGCCGGCCGAGATGGTCATCGCCGCCCGGGCCGGCACGCCGCTCGCGCTGGTGCAGGAGACGCTCGCCGAGCGCGGCCAGATGCTGCCCTTCGAGCCGATGGATCATCGCGCGCTCTTCGGCACCGAGGGCGAGCCGACGATCGGTGCCGTCGCGGCCTGCAACATCTCCGGGCCGCGCCGGATCAATGCCGGCGCCGCGCGGGATTCGCTGATCGGCATCCGCCTGATCAACGGCCGCGGCGAGATGATCAAATCCGGCGGGCGGGTGATGAAGAACGTCACCGGCCTCGACCTGGTGAAGCTCGTTTCCGGCAGCCACGGCACGCTCGGCTTCCTCACCGAGGTCACCTTCCGCGTGCTGCCGAAGCCGGAGCGCATCGTCACGCTGCGATGGTCCGGCCTCTCGGACGAGCAGGGCGTCGCGCTGCTTGCGAAGGCGCTGGGCTCGCCTTTCGAGCCGATGGCGGCCGCCCATCTGCCGGCAGGTCTCGCAGGCGATGCCGCGCAGACGCTGCTGCGGCTGGAGAATTTCTCGGACTCGATCGAATACCGCGCCGGCGAACTCGCGCAGCTGCTCGGCGAATACGGCCTGCCGGATCGTCTGGAGGGAGCGGAGCCGACCGAGCTTTGGAGCGACATCCGCGACGCCGGCGTCTTCGCTGGAACGACGGAGACCGTCTGGCGGCTCTCGCTCGCGCCAACGAACGGGCCGAAGGCGGTGGCTGCGATCGCCCGCACCATGCCGGACGCGCGCTGGTTCTACGACTGGGGCGGCGGGCTGGTCTGGCTCGCCACTTCTGCGGACGGGGATGCCGGCGCGGCAGCGATCCGCGCCGCGCTGAAGCCGCTCGGCGGCCATGCCGCGCTGGTGCGCGCGCCCGATGCGGTGCGTGCCGCCGTCGACGTGTTCCAGCCGCTGGCCGAGCCGCTGATGCGGGTCACGGCCGGCATCAAGAAGAGCTTCGACCCGGCCGGCATCTTCGAGCCCGGCCGGATGTATGCGGGGATCTGATGGCGTTTGCTGAATCGCTTTCTTCCGAGGCACCGTCCGCGCGCAGGAGCTGGGCGCCCAATCGCCTGGGGCCTATGACGCTAGTCCTGCTGGCGGCGCTGCTGATCGCCGTGGCGGCGGGCATCCTGCTCTGGATGGGGCGCGAGCCGATCTGCAAATGCGGGAACATCAAGCTCTGGCAGGGCACGGTGATGTCCTCCGAGAACTCCCAGCACATCACGGACTGGTACACCTTCTCGCACATCATCCACGGCTTCCTGTTCTACGGCCTGTTCTGGCTGATCCGCCGTCTCACCGGCCTGCCGATTTCCTTTGGCCTCGCGCTGCTGCTGTCCATCGTCGTCGAGAGCGCCTGGGAGATCACCGAGAACACCGATGCGGTGATCAACCACTACCGCTCGGCGACGATCTCGCTCGACTATTACGGCGACAGCGTGCTGAACTCGGTCAGCGACATCCTCTCGATGGTGCTGGGTTTCATCATCGCCCGGCTGGCGCCGGTCTGGGTGACGGTGACGAGCGCGCTGGCGATGGAGCTGATCGTCGGCTGGCTGATCCGCGACAACCTCACCCTCAACGTCATCATGCTGCTCTGGCCGATGGACTGGATCAAAGCCTGGCAAGGCGGAGCTTGAGCGATGCAGACCAATTTCAGCCCCGAGCGTCTCGCCTCCGATCCGCGCATGCCGGCCTCGGAGAAGATCCTGCGGACCTGCGTGCATTGCGGCTTCTGCACCGCGACCTGCCCGACCTACCTCCTGCTCGGCGACGAACTCGATTCCCCGCGTGGGCGCATCTACCTGATCAAGGACATGCTGGAGAACGGCAAGCCGGCCACCGCCGAGGTGGTGAAGCACATCGACCGTTGCCTCTCCTGCCTCTCCTGCATGACGACCTGCCCCTCGGGCGTGCACTACATGCACCTTGTCGACCATGCCCGCGCGCATATCGAGGAGACCTATCGGCGCTCCTGGCATGACCGGCTGCTGCGCAAGGTGCTGGCGGCGATCCTGCCCTATCCCGACCGCTTCCGCGCGGCGATGCTGGCCGCGCTCGCGGCCAAGCCCTTCGCCCCGCTGCTCGGCCTCGTGCCGGGCGTCGGCCAGAAGCTGAAGGCGATGCTGGCGCTGGCGCCCGCGCGTTTGCCGACACGCTCAATGATGGAAGGCCCGCAGAACTTTCCGCCGCCCGCGGCGCGGACGAGACGCGTGGCGCTGCTTTCCGGCTGCGCCCAGCCGGTGCTCGACCCGGCGATCAACGAGGCGACGATCCGCCTGCTCAACCGCCACGGCGTGGAGGTCGTGCTGCCGAAGGGGGAGGGCTGCTGCGGTGCGCTCGTCCACCATATGGGGCAGGAGCATGATGCGCTCGGCTTCGCACGCAAGAACATCGACGCCTGGATGGCTGAGGTCGATGGCGAGGGGCTCGACGCCATCCTGATCACGGCGAGCGGCTGCGGCACGACGATCAAGGATTACGGCTTCATGTTCCGCAACGAGCCGGCTTATGCCGAAAAGGCGGCGAAGGTCTCCGCGCTGGCGAAGGACGTCATCGAGTTCCTGGAGACGCTGGAACTTGCCCCCGTCCGCGACGTCGCCATGCCCATCGCCTATCACTCCGCCTGCTCGATGCAGCACGGCCAGCAACTCAAGGATGGGCCGAAGCGCTTGCTGTCCGGCGCGGGCTTCAAGGTCAAGGAGGTGCCGGAGGGCCATATCTGCTGCGGCTCGGCCGGCGTCTACAATATCCTCCAGCCCGAGATCGCGGGCAGGCTGCGCGAGCGCAAGATCGGCAATATCGAGCGCACCAAGCCGATGCTGGTCGCGACCGGCAATATCGGCTGCATGACCCAGCTCGCCAAGGGCTTCGCCGACAAGGGTGCAACCACCCCTGTCGTGCATACCGCCGAGCTGCTCGATTGGGCGACTGGCGGTCCGCTGCCGGAGAAGCTGGCGCGGGCTGGGATCGAGGATCGGCCGCTAAGGGAACCGGCGCTGGTCGCGGCGGAGTAGCAAGCGCGTCATGCTCGGGCTTGACCCGAGCATCTCTGGCCGCAGAAGGCTCCCGCGCTTTCTCGTATGAGATTCTCGGGTCTGCGCTTCGCTTCGCCCGAGAATGACGACGCGTGACTTGCCCCTCGCGTCTGTACGGTCTAACCCGCCGTCCAGTCCTTTTTCGTATACACGAAATCCGGTTTTGAGCTCGCCCATGTCCGCCGACAAATCCGCTCCTGCCAAGCTGAAGGCCCGCCAGCCGCGCGGCTTCGTCGATCGTGGCCCGGCCGATGTCGCCGCCACCGAGCGCATGCTCTCCGTCATCCGCGAGAGCTTCTCGGTCTATGGCTTCGATCCGGTCGAGACGCCTTTCGTCGAGTACACTGACGCGCTCGGCAAGTTCCTGCCGGACCAGGACCGGCCGAACGAGGGCGTCTTCTCCTTCCAGGACGATGACGAGCAGTGGCTCTCGCTGCGCTACGACCTGACGGCGCCGCTCGCCCGCTATGTCGCCGAGAATTTCGACGCGCTGCCGAAGCCCTATCGCAGCTATCGCGTCGGCTACGTCTTCCGCAACGAGAAGCCGGGTCCGGGCCGCTTCCGCCAGTTCATGCAGTTCGACGCCGATATCGTCGGCTCGGGCACCGTCGCGGGCGATGCCGAGATCTGCATGCTCGCCGCCGACACGATGGAAAAGCTCGGCATCAAGCGCGGCGACTATGTCGTGAAGGTCAACAACCGCAAGGTGCTCGATGGCGTTATGGATGCTGCCGGGATCGATCCTGCGGCGCGCCTCACCGTGCTGCGCGCGATCGACAAGGCCGACAAGTTTCCGCTCGAAGAGGTCCGTAAGCTTCTCGGCGAAGGCCGCAAGGACGAAAGCGGCGACTTCACCAAGGGCGCGGGCCTGTCCAGTGCCCAGGCGGATCGCATCATCCGTTATCTGGAACTCGGCCAGAAGCTCGCGGAACTGGGTAAGGCCAATGCCGAGGACAGCGAAGGTTCCGCCAAGCTGTCGGCCGCGGCGCTCGTCGATCTGCGCGAGCTTGTCGAAGGCGCCGAGAATGGTCAGGCCGGTATTGCGGAACTGGAGCAGATCCGCGAACTGATCACCGCGGCCGGCTATCTCGGCCGCATCATCATCGACCCCTCCATCGTCCGTGGCCTCGAATACTACACCGGCCCGGTCTACGAGGTGGAGCTGACCTTCCCGGTCACCAATGATGACGGCCAGGTCGTGCGCTTCGGCTCCGTCGCCGGCGGCGGGCGCTATGACGGCCTCGTCGGACGCTTCCGGCCCGAGCCCGTGCCGGCGACCGGCTTCTCGATCGGCGTCTCGCGGCTTTACTCCGCGCTGAAGGCAGTGAAGTCGCCAATCGTCGACAGCAGGAACGAACTGCCGCTCGTCGTCGTCACGGCGATGGACAACAAGTCGCCGGAGTTCATGCCGGGCTATCAGGCGATGGTCTCGGCGTTGCGGCAGGCGAAGGACGCCGACGGCAAGCCGCTGCTGCGCGCCGACCTCTATCTCGGCTCTTCCGGCTTCAACGCCCAGATGAAATATGCCGACCGTCGCGGTGCCGTCTGCGCCGTCATTCAGGGCTCGTCGGAGCGCGAGGCCGGCACCGTCGTCATCAAGGACCTGATCCTCGGCGCCGAACTCGCTGCCGCCAGCCGCGACGTCAAGGATTCCGCCGAGCACAAAGCCAAGCAGGCCGAGGCGCAGTTCGCCGTGCCGGTGGCCGAACTGGTGGAAGGGGTGAAGCGGGTCCTGGCGCGACATTCGTGAAGGCGCGTCATGCTCGGGCTTGACCCGAGCATGACGCCTCTCGCAGCCCGCCAAACTCCATTCACCCATTTCCCTCAAATCCCTCGAAAATTCGTCGCGCCGCTGCTAGGACGGCGCTCGCAACAGGACAGGACGAGCCGTGCCCGCCAGCCGCGCCAGCATCGACACCGTGATCGCGCTCTTCGCGGGCGAGGGTTATGCGCGGGCGGAGCCCGCCATCCTCCAGCCCGCCGACGTCTTCCTCGATCTGTCGGGTGAGGATATCCGCCGTCGTATCTTCATGACGCAGGATGCCGATGGCCGCGACTGGTGCCTGCGCCCCGAATACACCATCCCCGTCGCGCTCGATCACATCGCCTCGAGCTCAACCGAGCCGGCGGCCTACGCCTATGCCGGGCCCGTCTTCCGCATGCGCTCGGGCGAGCCGGGCGAGTTCCAGCAGGCCGGGCTCGAATCCTTCGGCCGGGACGATTCCACCGCCGCCGATGCCGAGATCATGGCGCTCACCATCGACACCACCGCCGCGCTCGGGCTGAAGGCGCCGCGCATCGCCATGGGCGATGTCGCGCTGCTCGGCGCGCTGCTCGATGGGCTGGCGGTGCCGCAGGGCGCGCGCCGCCGTCTCGTGCGCGCCGTCGTGCAGGGCAAGGGCGCGGAAGCCGTTGATGCGCTCGATCCGCCCGCGGCCGATGACGACGCCGCCCATGCCGGCCTGCTCAAGGCGCTGGAAGGGCAGGACCCCAAGGCAGCCCGCGCCTTCGTCGAGGATGTGCTTTCGATCGCCGGCATTTCGACGGTCGGCGGACGCACGGCGAGCGATATCGCCGAGCGTTTCCTGGCGCGCGCCGCCGAGCGCGAGAACCCGGTCAATGGCGACGTCAAGGCGCTGCTCGCCCAGGTGCTCGCCGTGTCGGGCGATCCGGATGCGGCCTCCGCGGCGCTGCGGGCGCTCGCCGATCAGGCTTCGCTCGATCTCGGCCGGCAGCTCGATGCCTTCGACGAGCGCACCGGCTTCCTGGCCGCGCGCGGCGTCGATGTCGGCGCCATCCAGTTCTCGGCCGGGTTTGCCCGCAATCTCGATTACTACACCGGCTTCATCTTCGAGCTGCACGACGACGCCCGCGGCGATGGCAAGCCCGTCGCCGGCGGCGGCCGTTACGACAACGTCCTCGGGCGCCTTGGCGCTGGCCGGCCGATCCCGGCCGTCGGTGCCTCGCTCTGGCTCGACCGGCTGACGGGAGAAGCCCGATGACGGATGCGCCTCTCGTTCTCGCCGTGCCCTCGAAGGGGCGGCTGCAGGAGAACGCCACCGCCTTCTTCGGTCGCGCCGGGCTGAAATTCGTCAAGGCCAGCGGCGAGCGCGGTTATCGCGGCACGATCGCGGGGCTTGATGGCGCGGAGGTCGCCTTCCTCTCGGCCTCCGAGATCGTGGCGCAGCTCGCCTCGGGTGCCGCCCATATCGGCATTACCGGCGAGGACCTCGTCCGCGAGCAGCTCCCGGATGCCGATGCGGCGGTCGAGATGCTGACCCCGCTGGGCTTCGGCCATGCCAATGTCGTCGTCGCCGTGCCGCAGGCCTGGATCGACGTGCGCAACATGGCCGATCTCGACGATGTGGCCTCGACGATGCGCGCCCGCCATGGCCGCAAGCTCCGAGTCGCGACGAAATATGTGCACCTGACCCGCCGCTTCTTCGCGCAGCACGGCCTTGCCGATTACCGCATCGTCGAGAGCCTCGGCGCCACGGAAGGTGCGCCGGCTGCCGGCACGGCCGAGATCGTGGTCGATATCACCACCACCGGCGCGACGCTCTCCGCCAATGCGCTGAAGGTGCTCGATGACGGCGTGATGCTGGCTTCGGAGGCCAATCTCGTCGCGTCGATGCAGGCGCCCTGGGGCGATCGTGCCAAGGCTGCTGCCAGGACCATCCTCTCCCGCATCGCGGCGGAGGAGGAGGGGCGCACGGTCCGCGAAGTGCGCGCGAGCCTCGCTCTCGCGCCGGATGTTCTGGCGGCACTGGAGGAGCGCTTCGGGGCTCGTCTTCCCTTTGGCGCGCCTGCGCCCGGCGCGCCGCTCACGCTGCATTGCCCGGACAAGGTCGTGTTCGCGCTGGTCGAGCATCTCGACGGGCTCGGCGCCGACGACGTGACCGTGACGGCACCGGCCTATGTCTTCCGCCGTTCGAACCGCCTGCTCGAGCGGCTCAACGCCAGGATCTGAAACGATTTTCCGTAGCGGAATGCTTTCCGCCGCGCTTCAGCCTTGATCCTGAGCCAATTGGCCTCTAGGCGTGTTAACCGATTTTGACGGCACGTCGCGCTGCCGCGCGAGTGAATGCAGGTAAGACGATCATGATCCGACGCCTTGGCCTTGCGGCCGTTCTTGCTGGCCTGGCCTTGCCGATGTTGATGCCGGGCGAGGCCGCCGCGCAGCGCCGCCAGCAGATGCCGTCCCGCTCCGAGCTGGGCGGCGGACAGACCGAGATTCCGCAAGCCCAGCAGGAGAAGACCTTTCCGCTGGGTGCGAGCTGGAGTGTCGTTCAGCTCAACGGCAAGCCGGTCTATGACCGGCGCGCGACGCTGCTCATCGACAAGAACCTGCGCGGCACCGGCTTCGGCGGCTGCAACACCTTCTCGGCTTCGGCCTATCCGCTGCGCCAGCAGGCGCTCGCCGTAGGGCCGATCGCGCTGACCAAGCGCAGCTGCGACAAGAGCGCGCTCGAATTCGAGCGAGCCTTCCTGACAGCGCTGCGCGCAACCCGCAACTGGGACCTCGTCAATGGGCGTCTCGTGCTCAAGGGCGCCGCGGGCGAGCTGACCCTCAGCCGCTCGCTCTGATCGTTTCGATCCCGACCGGACCGTTTCGCGCCGGCTGCCTCAGGCAGCCGGCGTTTTTGCTGTCGGCGTCGGCGTGAAGGTGCCGTCCGCGTTCGGCTCCATGATGACGATGGCGTCATGCATGGCGCGCAGCGTCGCGCGGTGGCCGATCGAGACGATGCGGGCCTCGGGCAGCTCGGCATCGATCGTGCCGTAGATCTCGCCTTCCAGCTTCTCGTCGAGCGAAGCGGTGGCCTCGTCGAGGAAGAGCCAGTCCGGCTTGCTCAGCAGCGCGCGCGCGACGGCCAGCCGCTGCTGCTCGCCGCCGGAGAGCCGCTGCCCCCACAGATCGATCTCATCGAGCCTGTCGGCGAGATGGCCGAGCTTGACCTTGTCCATCGCCGCACGGATCGCGGCGTCGTCATAGGCTGTCTCTTCGGCCGGATAGGCCAGCGCGGCCCTGAGCGAGCCCTGCGGCAGATAGGGCCGCTGCGGCAGCAGCATGATCTCCGCGTTGGCGGGAATCCCGACCTTGCCGTCGCCGAAGGGCCAGATGCCCGCGATGGCACGGAACAACGTCGATTTGCCGGAGCCCGAAGGCCCGATCAGCAGCGTCGAACGCGTCTTGCCGAGATCGAGCTCGCCGAGCTTCACGATCGGCTTGCCGTTCGGCAGCAGGAGCGTGGCATTGCGGATGCGCAGGCTCTCGTCGCGTGAGGTCTCGCGGCCGAGCGCTTCCTCCGAAATCGGCCCGTGATGCGCGTCTGCGATCGCCGTCTCGAAAGAGGTCAGGCGGTTGATTGAGGCGAGGTAGGACGCGATCGACGAGTAGCTGTTGATGATGAAGGAGAGCGCGGTCTGCACCCGGTCGAAGGCGCCGGCGACCTGCATCATGATGCCGAGGGTGATCGTGCCCGCGAAATAGTACGGCGCAAGAATGATATAGGGCAGCACCACGCTGAGCTGGTTGTAGGACAGGGTGAAGCTGGTGAGCTTCAGCCGGCGCCAGACCAGCCGGTAGAAGTTCTCGACGATGTCGCGGAAGCGATGGGCCAGATGGCTACGCTCGGTCGGCTCGCCCACCATCAATGCGATCTGCTCGGAATATTCGCGCAGGCGCGCCAGCGAGAAGCGGAAGTTCGCCTCGCGCTTCTCCTGCTCGAATTCCAGCCGGATGAGGGGGCGTCCGATGAGATGGGTCAGCCAGGTCGCGGCAGCCGCATAGAAGAACGCGACCCAGAAGATGTAGCCGGGGATGGCGAGGGAGGTGCCCGGCAGGGTGAAGGCGACGGGAATGTTCCAGAGGATGATCGAGAACGAGACCAGCGTCGAAACCTGCGAGAGCAGGGGCAGCGCGAAATTATAGGTTTGGTTGACGAAGGAGCGTGTGTCCTCGGCGATACGCTGGTCGGGGTTGTCGACGGTGCCGGCGAGCGCGATCCGGTAATGCGTGGCATGGTCGAGCCAGCGCTGCGTGTACTCGTTCGCCATGAACTGCCGCCAGCGGATCAGGATGGTGTAGTTGGCGAAGAGCTCGATCAGGTTGGCGACTACCCATATCGCGGCCCAGATGCAGAAGACGTAGAAGAGCTGATACCAGAATGCCGCCGCATCCTTGTTCTGCAGCGCGTCATACATGTCGCGATTGAAGAACGAGAGCCGCAGTGTGATGCCGACCTGCGCCTGGTTCAGCACGATCAGGAAGACGAAGAGCGCGACGGCCAGCGTGCCGAGGCGGATATTGAACGGCCCGATCGGCCAGAGATTGGCGGTGGTGGTCTGGTCGGATTCGAAATAGGGCGATGCGATCCGCGATATGCGCGCGATGACCGGCACGAAGGAGATCGCGTAGATCAGGATGCCGAAGACGCCGACCGTGATCGGCAGGCTCGTGGGAGCCGGCGGGATCTGCAGCGCCTCGGACCACCAGCCGACCTGCGCCATGATCGCGGCGGCG
This sequence comes from Allobosea sp. RIT-PG3_2, assembly GCF_057321085.1. Taxonomy (NCBI): domain Bacteria; kingdom Pseudomonadati; phylum Pseudomonadota; class Alphaproteobacteria; order Hyphomicrobiales; family Alloboseaceae; genus Allobosea; species Allobosea sp. RIT-PG3_2. Next base: position 619,627 of record NZ_JBXWCA010000003.1, read on the forward strand.
CCGAACAGCAGATACTCGATGGCGAAGACGCCCGAAAATATCCGCAGGAAGAAGGACAGGCTCGGCGAGCGGAAGGTCACCACCGCGAGCAGCAGGCCAACGACGCCCATGCCGATCAGCCCGGCCGATCCGGCTTGCTGGCCGACGACCAGCGTGACGACCGCCAGCACGGCGACGAGAATGCTCAACAGACGCATGGGCTGAAATCCTGGCGGGAAACGGTGGGAGCCACGATTCGGACCATGTCGCAGCGGATAGGGCCTTTCAATGGCCATGCGCCCGGATGAGCAAATTGTCATCTGACGGACAGGCGCTCGCGAGGCGCAGGAAGGCGCCGGTTGCTGGCCGCCTTTCGTCGACGCGCGGGGCATCCCGGACGCAGCGAAGCGGAGATCCGGGATCCATCATGGAGCGCCGTCGAGGCCCTCGATGGATCCCGGGTCGAGCCCGGGATGACGGCGTGGTTCGGTGAAACGAGGGCATGTTTTTCGAGCCAGAGAACGAAACGCCCCGGACGAGCGATGCTCGTCCGGGGCGCGAAGCTGGAGGGCCGGCGGGTCGAAAGCCCCGCTCGTCAATCGGCCGAGACGATCTTGCCGGAATCCCATTTGTACATGGCGAAGCTCGGCGAGCTCAGGTCGCCGGTCTTGCCATAGGTCAGCGTGCCGATCGCCGTCTTGACCGGCATGCCGGATTGCAGGGCCTTGGCTGCGCCGCTGGCGTCCCCCGCCTTGCCGGCCTTCTCGATTGCGGCCTTGAGCACCTCGACCGCGGCATAGGCATTGAGCGTGAAGGCCTCGGGCGGAATGCCCTTCTCCTTCAGCGCGGCGACGGCCTGGGCCGAATCCGGGTTCTTCAGCGCGTCGGTGGCGTTGGTGAAGAGGGTGCCCGTGGCGTGGTCGCCGCCGATCGCGGCGAACTCGGTGTTGGACAGGCCTTCGCCGCCGATGATGGTCGCCTTGACGCCGGCATCGGCGAGCTGGCGGGAGAGCAGCCCACCTTCCGGGTGATAGCCGCCGAAATAGATCAGATCGACATTGGCGGCCTTGAGGCGCGTCACGACCGCGGACATGTCCTTGTCGCCGGGGTTGACCGTCAGCGCGGCGACCTCCTTGAGGCCGCCGGCATTGATGCCCTTCTGGAAGGCGTCGGCGAGGCCCTTGCCGTAAGTGCCCTTGTCGTGGACGATCGCGATCTTCTTGTCCTTCAGGTTCTTCAGGACGTAGGTCGCGGCGATCTCCGCCTGCTGGTCGTCGCGGCCGCAGGTGCGGAAGACGTTGGTCAGGCCGCGCGTGGTCAGCGCCGGCGAGGTCGCCGTCGGCGTCACCATCAGCAGGCCGCTTTCCGCCAGCACGTCGGAAACCGCCATGGCGACACCCGAGGTCACGGGCCCGACCACGAACTTGACCTTCTCGCCGACCAGGAGGTTGGCGGCCGAGACACCCTGCTTGGGATCGCCGGCATCGTCGGCGAGCTTCAGCACGAGTTTCTCGCCGAGCACGCCGCCGCTCTTGTTGATGACGTCGACGGCGGTCTGGGCGCCGTTCTTCACCTGGTCGCCATAGGCAGCGACCGGACCGGTCAACGGCGCGACGAGTCCGATGGTGATGTCGGCCTGCGCAGCCTGGCTTGAGAGGAACAAGGCGGTCGCGATCGCGGCGCCCGAGAGGAAATGGGACTTTTTCATTTTCATCTCCCTACGAAATGCAACTTATGCGCGCGATCCTGCCGTGGATCGCTTGTCGCCTGTATAGGCCATGACGAGCCGAGGGGCACTGCCTGCTTTTTCATCAGCGGTGGCGGGAAACGCATGGCTGCTGCCAGCCCACTCCCGCGAAATCCTGATGTCATCCCGGACGGAGCGAAGCGGAGATCCGGGATCCATGCCTGAACGCGGGCGGAGATGCTCCGGCGTGGATCCCGGGTCTCCCTTCGGTCGCCCGGGATGACGCGGCATATCGTTGCTCAAACGAAAAAGGCCCGGCTTGCGCCGGGCCTTCTGTCGTTCTTGCCGTGGAGGCTGGATCAGAAGTCCATGCCGCCCATGCCGCCGCCGCCCATCGGGGGCATCGGGGAGTCCTTCTTCGGCAGCTCGGCGATCATCGCCTCGGTGGTGATCAGCAGGCCAGCGATCGAAGCCGCGTCCTGGATCGCCGTGCGCACGACCTTGGTCGGGTCGATGATGCCGGCCTTGACCAGATCGCCGTACTCGCCGGTCTGGGCGTTGTAGCCCCAGGAGTAGTCCTTCGACTCCAGCAGCTTGCCGATCACGACCGCGCCGTCATCGCCGGCGTTGTCGACGATCTGACGGGCCGGAGCCATGATCGCCTTGCGGACGATCTCGACGCCGGTCTTCTGGTCGTCGTTCTGGGTCTTGATCGACTTGACCGAGGACAGCGCGCGCAGCAGGGCAACGCCGCCGCCCGGCAGGATGCCTTCTTCGACCGCAGCGCGGGTCGCGTTCAGGGCATCGTCGACGCGGTCCTTCTTCTCCTTGACCTCGACCTCGGTCGCGCCGCCGACGCGGATGACCGCGACGCCGCCGGCGAGCTTGGCCAGGCGCTCCTGGAGCTTCTCACGGTCGTAGTCCGAGGTGGTCTCCTCGATCTGGGCCTTGATCTGACCGACGCGGGCCTCGATGTCCTTCTTCTTGCCGGCGCCGTCGATGATCGTGGTGTTCTCCTTCTCGATGCGCACCTTCTTGGCGCGGCCGAGCATCTGGAGGGTCACGGTCTCGAGCTTGATGCCGAGGTCTTCCGAGATCATCTGGCCGGCGGTCAGGATCGAGATGTCCTCGAGCATGGCCTTGCGGCGATCACCGAAGCCCGGAGCCTTGACGGCCGCGACCTTGAGGCCGCCGCGGAGCTTGTTGACGACGAGCGTGGCGAGAGCCTCGCCCTCGACGTCCTCGGCGATGATCAGGAGCGGCTTGCCGGTCTGAACGACGGCCTCGAGGATCGGCAGCATCGCCTGGAGCGAGGACAGCTTCTTCTCGAAGATCAGGACGTAGGGGTCTTCCAGCTCGGCGACCATCTTCTCCGAGTTGGTGATGAAGTACGGCGAGAGGTAGCCACGGTCGAACTGCATGCCCTCGACGACGTCGAGCTCGGTCTCGGCGGTCTTGGCTTCCTCGACGGTGATGACACCCTCGTTGCCGACCTTCTGCATCGCGGTCGAGATCATCTTGCCGACCGACTCGTCGCCGTTCGCCGAGATGGTGCCGACCTGCGCGACTTCCGCGTTGGACGTGACCTTCTTGGAGTTCTTCTTGAGGTCGGCGACGATGGCCTCGACGGCCAGATCGATGCCGCGCTTCAGATCCATCGGGTTCATGCCGGCGGCCACCGACTTGGCGCCCTCGCGGACGATCGCCTGGGCGAGAACCGTGGCGGTCGTGGTGCCGTCGCCGGCATGGTCGTTCTGACGGGACGCGACTTCGCGAACCATCTGGGCGCCCATGTTCTCGAACTTGTCGGCGAGCTCGATCTCCTTGGCGACGGTGACGCCGTCCTTGGTGATGCGCGGAGCGCCGAACGACTTCTCGATCACGACGTTGCGGCCCTTGGGACCCAGCGTGACCTTCACGGCGTTGGCGAGGATGTCCACGCCGCGCAGCATCTTGTCGCGGGCGTCGGAAGAGAACTTGACGTCTTTGGCAGCCATGAGAGCTACTCCTTAAAATGGAAACGGAAGCGAGCGGTCAGGCGGCTATCAGCCGACGACGCCCATGATGTCGGATTCCTTCATGATGAGGAGATCCTGGCCGTCGATCTTGACCTCGGTGCCCGACCACTTGCCGAACAGGACGCGGTCGCCCTTCTTGACGTCGAGGGCAACGAGCTTGCCGGCTTCGTCACGCGCGCCGGAACCGACGGCGATGACCTCGCCCTCCTGGGGCTTTTCCTTGGCGGTCTCGGGGATGATGATGCCACCCTTGGTCTTCTCTTCGCCATCCAGGCGGCGGACCACGACGCGGTCATGCAAAGGACGGAACTTCATGGTTCTGTCTTCCTCTCGGTCTTATTCGGTGCGGGCGCCGCTGAAGGGCCCCGGGTGAGGCTGTTAGCAGTCACCTGACGGGAGTGCTAACAGATGCCGCGGAGATAGGCTTGGGGTCGCGGAGAGTCAAGGAAGCCTGCGACGATAAAGTGAACGCCGCCAGATGCGGCATCGCCGCCCTTCGCCTACCGGCTGCCGCCAGCGCTAGAACACGCTAAGATGGCCGAATGACGACACCCGTGCCCGACCCCCGCCTCGACGCCATCGCCCGCTCCTGCGTCGCGCTGCACGTCCGCATGACAGCGCGCGCCGTGACGCGCGCCTATGACGAGGCGATGCGACCGAGCGGACTGAAGATCACGCAGTTCGTGCTGCTCTCGGCCTTGAGCACGGGGCAATGGAAGTCGGTGACCGAGCTGGCCGAGCGCTTCGCGCTGGAGCGGACATCGCTGACGCGCAATCTCCAACTGCTGGCGGTCGAGGGAATGGTCGAGCCGGTCGAATGCCGCGGGCGCGCCTCCGTCTATGCCGTGACGGAGAAGGGCCGGGCCGCGATCGAAGCCGCCATCCCCTATTGGCGGGCCGCACAGGACAAGATCGAGGGCGGCTTCGGCGAGGAGCGCTGGCGCGATACGCGCGACGGGCTCAAGGCGCTGCGCAAGGCGGCGCGTGATGTGCGTTGACGCACGGCTCCGATTGACGCGCATGCCATCCTCTCTCTATCGTGCAGATACACGATTGGAGAAGAAGTCATGGATCGGACCTTTGGTGTTGTGTCCCGCGAGGTGCTGGTTGCGGATGGGGGCCTGAGCTTCTTGCGCGGCATCATTGCCGGCACCCAGCCGGCCCCGCCCTTCGCCCAGACCATGGATTTCGATCTGGTCGAGGCGGAGGAGGGCAGGGTCGTCTTCGTCGGTGTGCCGTCGGCGCGCTTCTTCAACCCGCTCGGCACGATCCATGGCGGCTGGACCGCGACGATCCTCGACTCCGCCATGGCCTGCGCCGCGCACTCCACGCTGAAGTCCGGCGAGGGCTACACCACGCTGGAGATGAAGCTGAACTATGTCCGGCCGGTCATGCCCGATAGCGGCACGGTGCGCTGCGAGGGCAAGCTCATCCATCGCGGCGGTTCGGTGATCACGACCGAAGGCAACCTGCGAGACGAGCGCGGCAGATTGCTGGCGCACGGCACGGAGACCTGCCTGGTCTTTCCGGCGAAGCCTAGCGCCGGCTGACCGCGACGGCGCCGGCCACGATCAGCAGCGCGCCGAGATAGGTTGTGTACAGCGGCACCTCGCCGAAGACGAAGAAGCCGAGCAGGCTCGCCCAGATCAGCGCCGTGTATTCGATCGCTGCCAGCCGGGAGGCGGTCGCCCTGGCATAGGCCGAGGTGAGCGTGAGATGACCGGCGACGCCGAGCGCGCCGGCGACCAGATAGATCCCGAGGTCGGCAAGGCCCATCGGCACGAAGGCGAAAGCGGCGGGGACGGCGAGGCACAGCGCCGGCCCGACATTCTGGAAGGCGACGATGACGGTGGGGTGTTCCCGGACCGCGATCCGCCGCAGCAGGATCAGGTTGAAGGCGTAGCTCACCGCCGAGAACAGGGCGGCCGCGACGCCGAGACTGGCGCCGCTGACATGGCCCTGCAGCCGCGGCCAGACCATGACCAGCATGCCGGCGAGCCCGAAGCCGAGCGCCTGCAGGATGCGTTTGTCGATCCTCTCCTTCAACAGCAGGCCGCCGAGCAGCGCGACGAAGACCGGGGCGAGGAACGACAGCGTCAGCGCCTCGGCGAGCGGCAGCACCGAGATCGAATAGAAGAAGCTGCCGGCCGTGAGCACGACGAGGGGGATGCGCGCGACATTGCCGATGACGCTCGCGCGCGTCGGGCGGAGCGGGCGTGCGATCGCGAGGACGATCAGCGCGCAAAGGCCGCCCATCAGGAAGCGCATGAACAGCGCCAGGGCAAAGGGCTGATGCTGCATCTGGCCCTTCAGCACCGCATCCATGGCGGTGAGTAGGGCGATGCCGAGCGCGGCGCGCAGAGCGATCGACGAGGTCATGATGTCAGGCCGCGTCCATGGCTTTCCGGAAGGCGCCCGTGCGGACCATGGGCAGCAACTCCCGTCTAAGGCCGATCCCGGGGCGCGGATAGGGGAGGGGCGCACAGGCCCCCAATGCCGCCATTGCAGGTGTGAAAGCGCCGGAACGTGCCGGCGCCGACACCTCCCCGCTTGGAAAAGGGCCGCGCCGACGCTAGGCCGTATCGGGGCAGGCTTGCGGCAGCCGGGCGAATCGCGCGAACCGCCACATAGCGCCGCGCAGGACGAAGTGACCGAGAGGCGATGACCGTTCTTCTGCCCTTCATCGTCAATGCCGGGCTGAATTTCGTCCTCGGGCTGCTCGTTGCCCTGTTCCTCGGCCCCGCAGCCTTCGGGGTCTATGCGATCGGCGCCGCGATCGTCGTCCTGGTCAACACGGCGCTGCTCGACTGGCTGAAGCTCTCGGTCATCCGTTTCTATTCGGGCCGCGAGCGCGATCCCGGTATCCGCGCGACCCTCGATCTGCTCTTCGCCGGCATCGGCCTCTCGCTCTGCGCGCTGCTGGCGGCGGCGCTGCTGGCCGGCATCGATACGGGCCTGCCGATGACCCTGCTCGTCGTCGCCGTTGCCGGGGGCGTCGGTGCCGGCTGGTTCGACTATCACGGCGCCATCGCCCGCTCGCGCTTTCTCGATGCCGCCTATGCCCGTCTCGTCGTCGTCAGGAGTTCCGTTGCGCTCCTGCTGATGGTCGGTGCGGCCTGGCTGATGCGCGATCCCGTGCTCGTCCTTCTTGGCGGGCTCGTCAGCACCATCGTCTCGGTGCTCGCCGTGCGCCGCAGGCTGGCCGAGGACGGACCGAGCTTTGCCGCGGCGCGGACCGACCTCGCCCGCAGCTTCGCGCGCTATGCGCTGCCGCTGGTGGCCGGCAACGCCGTCTATTCCATCATCCCGCTGCTCAATCGCGCGATCCTGGCGGATCGACTCGGTTTTGCGGAAGCCGGCTATTTCTCGCTCGCCTCCGATATCGGCCTGCGGCTTTTCCCCGTTCTGGCTTCGATGCTGGAGATCCTGCTGCTGCGAGAGGTCATCCGTCTCGACGAGACGCGGGGGCGGCTGGCAGCGCAGAAGCGCATCGCGCGCAATATGGCGTTGGTGCTTGCCGTCGTCCTTCCCGTCGCCCTGGGCTTCTGGCTGACGCTGCCGGCCTTCGAGCGGGTCTTCGTGCCGGTGAGTTTTCGAGGTCACTTTGCCAACCACATGGCATTGCTGCTGCCCGGCTTCGCGGCGATCGCGCTGTTCCAGGCGGCGATCTACCCGGTCTTCCTGCTGGAAAGGCGTACGCGCGTCGCGGCGCTCGCCGCTCTGGTGGGGCTGGTGGTCAATCTCGCCGTCATCTACCTGCCGCCGGGAGCGTTTGCGCCCGGAACGATCGCAATCGCGCAAAGTGCCGCCTTCGTCACGGCGTTTCTCGTCACCGGCGTGGTGGCCTTGCGCGCGCTGCCGTCCTGGCCGCCGCTGCACGATATCGGCTGGATCATCCTCGCCGGTGTCGTGATGGGAGCGGTGGTCTGGCCGCTGCAGAACCGCTTGCCGGCCTTGCTGGAGTTGCCGCTTCAGATCGTCCTCGGCGGGCTGGCCTATGCGGCTGTCATCCTCGCCTGCGATATCGGCCGCTGGCGTACAGGGCTGAAGCTGCGCTGGCTCGCCCGAAAGAGCGCGCGGCGATAGCGCCTGCAACGGTTCCTTCACCCTGACATTTGACGCCGCGCTAAGGTTAATTCCGCGAACTGAGCGGTTTGAGCCCGGTTTCGGCCCGCAAACCTCGGCGATTCACCATTCCTTTGAGGCAGCGCCGCAGGCTCCCGGCAGTTGATGTCGAGAGTATTGCGTGATGCGTCGAACGATTGTGCTTCCGCTGCTGGTCGTTGCCGGCACCCTGGCTGCGAGCGCGGCCGTGGCGCAGGGCTATGCCGCCCCGAACGACCCCATGGCCGCCGCCCGCGGCCGGGCGAATTATGGCGGCGGCTTCATCGAGATGCTGATGACCGGCCGCGACCCGACGCCCTATGGCCGCGGCGGCGCCGTCTACAACCGCCCCGGCGGCTACGCTTATGGCCAGACGGTCCGATCTGCGCCCGGCTACGAGGTCGACCCGTTCGAGGCGGCGGGGCAGCCGCGTGCCGGCCGCCGCATGGCCGCGCTCGGCGAGCCGGTCGAGCCGCAGCAGGGCATCCAGCAGATCGTCGATCCGCGCTTCCGCAAGCAGGAGGTCGCCTATGACGGGCCGCACAAGCCCGGCACGATCATTATCGATACCCCCCAGCGTTTCCTCTTCCTGGTGCAGCCCGGCGGCAGGGCCCTGCGTTACGGCATCGGCGTCGGCCGCCCCGGCTTCTCATGGGCCGGGATGAAGACGGTGTCCCGCAAGGCGGAATGGCCGAGCTGGACGCCACCGGCCGAGATGCTCAAGCGTCGGCCGGACCTGCCGCGCTTTATGGCAGGCGGCCCGGAAAACCCGATGGGCGCGCGCGCCATGTATCTGGGCTCGACGCTCTACCGCATTCACGGCACCAACGAGCCCAACACCATCGGGCAGGCGGTCTCGTCGGGCTGCATCCGCATGACCAATGACGACGTCACCGATCTCTACGAGCGCGTGCGCGTCGGCGCCAAGGTGCTGGTGATCTGAGGCGGAGCGGAAGGCCGCACGCAAGAAAAAGCCCGCCTTCTCAGGCGGGCTTTGTCATTTCGGGGCTGGCGTCAGACCCAGCTGTCGTCGTCGCCTGAATCGAGGCCCGGATCGTCGTCCTCGTAGGTCGCCGGCTCGGATCTGGCCTCGCCGTCATAGCCCTGGTCGTAGCCCGAGCGATCCTGCGCTGCCTGGTCCGAGGCGCCCTGGTCATAGGCCGCCTGTTGCGTGCTGGCACCGGCATCGGTGTTGGTGCTGGCGCTCGTATCCGCCGCGGCTGCCGGAGTCGCGGGCTTGGCGGCGTTGCCCGCGCCGCTGAAGGCATTGGTCAGCACGTTGCCGAGGACGAGACCGCCGGCGACGCCGGCTGCCGTCGTCAGGGCGCTCGCCATGAAGCCGCCGCCACGGCCGGCGGCCTGCTGCGGCTGGTTGCTCCACGGGCCGGGCTGCGCGGACGCGGCGGCCTGCATCGGCGCCGCTTGCATGGGCTGGCCCTGCGGCTGCGTGTTCCAGGCGCCGGACGGCGCGGGCGCGTCGCCGCGCGGCGGGACGGAGGGAACCGATCCGGCACGCGGCGGGCTGGCGCCGCCGAAGATGCCTGACAGGAAGCCGCCGGCCGCCGGCTGGGATGCGGCTTCGCTGGCGCGGGTCTGGGCCTCGCGCAGCTGCGCCTGCAGGCTCTCGACCTGCTGGCTCAGATTGGTGAGGGCCTGCTCCTGCACATAGACCGCCTGGGCCATGGCATAAGGCGCATAGGGCTGCTCGCGCAGGCGTTCTGCGATGAAGTTCTCAGCCTCGGGGTCGCGGGGCTGATTGGCCGCCTGTTTCAGGCGGTCGAAAATCCCGGCGATCACGTCGCGTTCCTGCGGCGTCATCGTCATCTCCTCTCGTTGCGCGGCATCGCTTGCGCCGCGCTCAAGAGGTGGGACCGTCCTGTGACAGTATCAAGGCCGAAGCCGCGGCACGCTGCCGCGCGCTTCAGATGCTGCCGCCGAAATCGTCATCCGGCGGCGGGATCTCGTCGCCATCCATGTTCGGCTGCAGCGTGCCGCGGTTGAGCACCACGACGGCCGTGCCGGTCGGTACGCGGCTGTAGAGATCGATGATGTCCTGGTTGAACAGGCGGATGCAGCCGGACGAGACGGACTTGCCGATCGACCACGGCTCGGACGTGCCATGGATGCGATACAGCGTGTCGCGGCTGCCCTGGTAGAGATAAAGGGCGCGGGCACCGAGCGGGTTCTCGAGTCCGCCGGCCATGCCGGCAGCCCAGGGGCGGTTCCGCTCCGGCTCGCGGGCGATCATCGCGGGAGTGGGAGTCCAGCGCGGCCACTGCGCCTTGCGGGCGACGGTGGCCCGGCCACGCCAGGACATGCCCTGCTTGCCGACGCCGATGCCGTAGCGGATCGCCTTGCCGTTCTCCTGAACGAGGTAGAGGAAGCGGTTGTCGGTATCGACGACGATGGTGCCGGGCTGCTCGCGCGTCGGATAGGACACGATGCGGCGCAGGAACTGCGGATCGACCTCGTCCAGGTCCGTCGCCGGCAGCGGGTGCTGCTCGTCGGGCCGCTCGCCATACATCGTGAGATACTCGGCGCTGACATGCGGCCCACGCGAGGCAACCTCGAAGGGTTGCTGGCGCTGGCCTACGCAGGC
>NZ_JBXWCA010000004.1:0-504699 GCF_057321085.1 Allobosea sp. RIT-PG3_2
TCGCCAAACGCCGATCTTCGGTATCCAAAGCCGCCCTCCCAGGGCGGCTTTTTTGTTGCCCGCACCCCGCCGCCAGATCGATCATGCTCGCGATCTCGCTGATCAGCTCGATCTCGTAGCTGCACTCGATACGATCGATAACGACAGCCTCGATCAGCGATCGAAGAATGCCCAGCGCTTCCGTGCGTGTCTCGTCAGCCGCCAATGACTCTCGGAGGGTGTCGAATTTCCGACGGTGCAGCCGGCATATCGCGAGACAGCCTTGAGATGAGTGGCCAGCTTCGCGGCGTCGGCGCGGAGCATGCCCGACCATTTTTAATTTCATTGGCCTCCAACGTCACCAGCCATTCGCCGTTGCGCGGGACAAGCTGGCGGCTAAGCTCGAGGCTTGCGAGGTTGCCACGTCTGATCGGCATGTGGGCCAAGAAGTAGCGGATCCGGCCAAAAGGGACGCTCAATGGCCTGATGGTCGATGCGCCTTCATTTCCAGGCTGGGAAGGCATCGGAGCGCTCATCTCCCATCTGGAGTTCGCGAGGGGCCACCATCGCACAATCGAGCGCGTTGCGGTTGTTTCAGACGGTGAAGTTTTGAAGCTCGTTCCCCACATTGCGAAGCACTTCGTGGCGGACGAGATCAGGCTGTTTCCAGCAAACGAGAAAGCGCTCGCGCTGGCCTGGTTGGAGGCAAGCTCGACCAGGGGGCTTGGCAGGCGGTCGATGACCTCCGTGAGCGATGCGGCTTGACGGCTCTTTGTTCATGGCAAGCTGTCCCTAGGGACAATACGCTGAAACCGCCCGATGTGGTGGTGTGGGCGTCGTACGCAGTGGACATGCCCGATAGAGGCAGCACCACGCCGTCGGGGAAACGCGCGCTGGGCTACGAATGAACAGCGACGCGGCGTTGGGCCATGCTCAAGCATCGTGTTTGATGGATCGCAGTATCCCCCGTGGCGACGTCGAAGCCCTTTCAAGCGTGAAGCAGCCCCCGGAGTGCGGCCATGGCCAAAGACCCCGCTGACGCCTTCGCCGACGCGCTCTCCTATGCGACCGACGCTTCGCAGCGTCTCGTATTGTTCCTGGATGCCTTGAGACAGCGCGGCCTCCAGTATGAGGAGCATCTGGCGCAGCTCGCTCCCCATGTCCTCGACTATGACACCGAGTTGGTCTGCGACGGACGCAGCCTGCCCCGGCCCGTCAACTACGTCGTGGTGCGGATCGCTCCTCCTCCAGGCATGGTCGTCGACAAGGTCAAGCGCCCCTTCGTCATCGTCGATCCACGCGCGGGCCACGGACCGGGCATCGGCGGGTTCAAGGCCGACAGCGAGATCGGCGTCGCGATGAGGGCCGGGCATCCCTGCTACTTCGTCGGTTTCCTGCCTGACGCTGTTCCGGGGCAGACGATAGAAGACGTCGCGCTCGCCGAGGCGGTATTTCTCGAAGCGGTCATTGCGCGGCATCCGGAGGCCGACGGCAAACCATGTGTGGTCGGTAACTGCCAGGCGGGCTGGGCCGTCATGATCCTGGCCGCGCTGAGGCCGGAACTCTTCGGCCCCATCATCCTGGCCGGCTCGCCCCTGTCGTACTGGGCGGGTGTGAAAGGCCAGAACCCGATGCGATACGCCGGCGGCCTGCTGGGCGGGAGCTGGTTGACCGCCCTCACCAGCGATCTCGGTGCGGGTACCTTCGACGGCGCATGGCTCGTCCAGAACTTCGAGAGCCAGAACCCGGCCAATACGCTCTGGAGCAAGCAGTACAACCTGTATTCCAAGATCGACACGGAGGTGGAACGCTATCTCGGCTTCGAAAAGTGGTGGGGCGGCCACGTCACCCTGAATGCCGAGGAAATCCAGTTCATCGTCGACGAGCTCTTCATCGGTAACCGGCTGGCCTGCGGCGAAATCAGAACCTCCGACGGCACGGCCATCGACCTCCGCAACATCCGCTCGCCGATCGTCGTCTTCTGCTCGAAGGGCGACAATATCACTCCGCCTCAGCAGGCGCTCGACTGGATCCTCGATCTCTACGGCAGCGTCGACGAGATCCGTTCCTATGGGCAGACGATCGTCTACGCCATCCACGACAAGATCGGACATCTCGGTATCTTCGTGTCGGCCGGGGTCGCCCGGAAGGAGCATGACGAGTTCGCGTCCAACATCGACTTCATCGACGTCCTGCCGCCGGGTCTCTACGAAGCGATCTTCGAACCGAAGACCGGAACCGAGGCCAACCCGGATCTGGTGAGCGGCGAATGGGTGATGCGCTGCGAAGCGCGAACCCTCGACGACATCCGAGCGCTCGGGGGGAACGAGCTTGAGGACGAGCGCCGCTTCGCCACCGTCGCCCGCGTATCGGAGATAAATCTCTCGCTCTACCGCGCGCTGGTTCAGCCCTGGATCCAGATGAACGCCAATCCTGCCGTTGCCGGGGCAATGCGGGCGATGCACCCGCTGCGCCTGCAATATGAGATATTCGGCTCGCGGAACCCGTTTTTTTCCTGGCTCGACGTAGCGGCTCCCAAGATGCGCCAGGAGCGCCAGCAGGTTGCAGACGACAACGTCTTCCTCAAGGCACAGGAAGCCGCCTCGGCCCAGATCGTCGGCGCTCTCGACAATTGGCGCCAGATCGTGGAGCGGATATCTGAGCAGACCTTCCGTACCGTCTATGGCTCGCCGCTGCTCCAATCGGCGGCGGGCATCGACACGCATTCGCAACGCCGACCTCGAGACGCCCCCAAGAGCAAGTTGCACGCCGAGCTCCTCGCGAAGCGTATCGAGGAACTACGCGCGAGCATGGCATCCGGTGACATGCTCAACGCTTGCGTACGGGCGCTTCTCTATGTCGGCATGGCGCGGGAAAGCGCGGACGAACGCAGTTTCGAAGCGATCCGGCGATTGCGCAGGCAGGGCCAGCATCTCCGCCGCCTGACATTGAGCGAATTCAAAGCGCTGACGCGCGAACAGTTCTTCATGCTGCTGATCGATCAGGCCGAGGCGTTGCGGACACTGCCCGGCCTGTTGCCCCCTGATCACGAGGGCCGAACCGCTGCATTCAAGCTTATTGAGCAAGTGGCGACGGCGCGAGGTTCACTTTCGGGGGAGGCTGCAGACCGGCTCGAAGAGATCCGACGTCTTTTCGAGGTTGCTTCACCGATGGGTTCGAATCCTCCCGGCAAGCTGCACGTCGCCACCCGACAGAGGGCCTAGGCATGCGCGTCGACGACAGCACTTTGGATGCGGACACCGCGAAACCGGGCTCCAAATACGACAGGCTGATTGCGGCGGCGCGCAGCGACACGCCGGCGCTGACGGTCGTCGCCCACCCCTGCGACGCCACCTCCCTTCGAGGTGCGCTGGAAGCGCGCGACGAGGGTCTTATAGTGCCAATTCTGGTGGGGCCGCGGCCAAGAATCCTTGAAGTCGCCGAGGCCGAGGGGCTGGATCTCGATGGTATCGAGATCGTCGACGCGCCGCACAGTCACGCCTCAGCGGCCGAAGCCGTCAAGCTCATCCGGGAAGGGCGCGGCGAGCTGCTGATGAAGGGCAGCCTTCATACCGACGAGCTGATGCGGGAGGTTGCAGCCTCGGCCACCGGTCTGCGCACGGAGAGGCGCATCAGCCATGTCTTTATCATGGACGTGCCCGGCCATGCCGAGACGCTCTTCATCACCGACGCGGCGATCAATATCTTCCCCGATGTCGACGCAAAGCGCGATATCGTTCAGAACGCGGTCGATCTTTGGACCGGGATCGGCCTCGGCGTGCCGCGCGTCGCGATCCTGTCGGCCGTCGAAACCGTGACGACCAAGATCCCTTCCACAATGGAGGCCGCGGCGCTGTGCAAGATGGCCGATCGCGGCCAGATCACGGGCGCATTGGTCGACGGCCCGCTTGCCTTCGACAATGCCATTTCCCCGGAAGCCGCCAGCATCAAGGGCATCAAATCGCCGGTGGCCGGGCGCGCGCAGATCCTCGTCGTTCCCGATCTCGAGGCCGGCAACATGCTGGCCAAGAATCTGACCTTTCTCTCCCATGCCGATGCGGCCGGAATCGTCCTGGGCGCGCGCGTGCCGATCATTCTGACATCGCGGGCCGATACGGTCCGCACGCGATTGGCATCATGCGCCGTCGCCGCACTCTATGCCGTCGCCCGGCGGGGAGTCGCCTCCGTGGCGGCGGTCTGAGCCCATGGATGCGATCCTTGTGGTGAACGCCGGCTCGTCGAGCCTCAAATTCCAGATCTTCACGGTCTCCCAGGCGACGCTGACACGCCAGGTGCGGGGGCAGCTCGACGGCATCGGCCAGCGGCCACGCCTGCGCGCGTCCGATGCCGGGGGCATGCCTCTGATCGATCTGATCCTGCAGCGCGAGGAGGTGCCAGATCTTCCTGCGGCGATCGACAAGACCCGAACGTGGCTGCGCAGCCTGGAGGGGTACAGCCTCCTGGCGATCGGTCACCGTGTCGTGCACGGGGGACCCGACTACTCTGCTCCGACCATCATCGATCACGCGCTCCTCGACAAGCTCGCGACCTATGCCGAGCTGGCGCCGCTGCACCAGCCCAACAATCTGTTGCCGATCCGGCTCGCGATGGACATCAATCCGGACGTGCCGCAGATCGCCTGCTTCGACACCGCCTTCCATCGCAACCATCCGGATCTGGCCGATTTCTATGCTTTGCCCCTGGCGCTTCACCGCGAGGGAATCAGGCGCTACGGCTTCCACGGGCTGTCATACGAGTATATCGCCGGGCGCCTCCGCGAGATCATTCCGCAGCTTGCCGTCGGGCGGATCATTATCGCTCATCTGGGCAGCGGCGCCTCGATGTGCGCCTTGCTGGACGGGCGCAGCGTCGAGAGCACGATGGGGTTCACCGCGCTCGACGGGCTGCCGATGGGAACGCGTCCGGGGCAGCTCGACCCCGGTGTCGTGCTGCACCTGATCATGCAGAAGGGGATGGCGGCCGAGGCCGTTTCGAAACTGCTTTACCATGAAGCCGGACTCAAGGGATTGTCCGGCATCTCCAACGATATGCGCGATCTGCTCGCAAGCGAGGATCCGCGCGCCGCTTTCGCGATCGACCACTTCGTCTATCGCTGCGCTCTCAACATCGGCTCGCTGACAGCGGCGCTGGGCGGGCTCGATGCCTTCGTTTTCACAGCGGGCATCGGAGAAAATGCGCCCGAGCTGCGGGAACGCATCGTCAGCCGCATGGCGTGGCTGGGAGCAGAGCTCGATCCGGAGGCCAACCGAGCCGGTTCATCGCTGATCTCGACGCCCGCCAGCCGTATCGGGGTCTACGTCGTTCCGACCGATGAGGAACTGATGATCGCCGGCCATACCTTGAGACTGATCACTGCCACCCATTGAGTCGAGGCCGTCATGACCATTCCAACCGCGAAAGCAAAGCTGCTCGAGGGAAAGCGGGGCCTGATCGTCGGGATCGCCAATGAGAGCTCCATCGCCTGGGGTTGCGCCCGGGCCTTCCGTGCATTCGGAGCCGAACTGGCCGTGACCTATCTCAACGAGAAGGCGCGCCCCCATGTCGAACCACTTGCCCGGCAGTTGGAAGCTCCCATCGTCCTGCCGCTGGACGTGGCCGTGCCGGGGCAGATCGAGGCGGTCTTCGAACAGATCGCCGAAAGCTGGGGCGAGCTCGACTTCGTGGTCCATTCCATCGCCTTCGCGCCGCGCGATACGCTGGCCGGCCGGGTCACCGATGCCCCGCTCGACGGCTTCCTGAAAACGATGGAGATTTCCTGCTGGTCGTTCCTCCGCATGGCGCAGTTGGCGGAGCCGCTCATGAAGAATGGCGGCACGCTCTTCACCATGACCTATTACGGCTCGCAGATGGTCGTGGAGAACTACAATATCATGGGCGTGGCCAAGGCAGCCCTTGAATCCGCCGTCCGCTACATGGCCGCCGAACTGGGCCCGAAGGGAATTCGCGTGCACGCGATTTCGCCCGGCCCGCTGGCTACACGCGCCGCTTCCGGCATCCCCGAATTCGACACCCTGCTGGAAAAGGCCAAGCGAAAGTCGCCGGCCCGCGAGCTCGTTTCCATCGACGATGTCGGCGCCGCGACCGCATTTCTTGCGCATGACGCCGCCCGGCTCATGACCGGTCAGGTTCTCTATATCGACGGGGGTTATCACATTATCGATTGAGTTGGCGCAGGCAGCGCCACATTGCGCGCATGGCCGCTCAATGAGCCAAAAATAGAGGCACCGGGGTGTTTTGAAGTAGCGAGCTTGTCACGCCGCCTAGAATGGCCTGGCGGAACCGCGAGTGAACGAAGGCGCCCATGATGATCAACTCGGTCGCGCTATCACGAACGTGCTGTCGCAGAGCCTCGGCGACGTCGCCGCCGGCCGCATCGAGCCTCACGAACTCGCTCTTCACGCGATGGCGCTCGAGAAAGCTGATCAAGCCGCTGGCGGGGGCTGCGCGGCTCAGATCTTTTTCTCCGGAGACGACTACGACCGAGACGGATTGTGCACTCTGTAACAGCGGCATCGCATCGCCGACGGCGCGGGCTGAACGGGCGCTGCCATCCCAAGCGATAGCAAGCCGCTGCGGCGCAGGATTGCCTCCCAGCTTCGGCACGACGATTACCGGTCGTCCACTATTGAACAGCGCCTCCTCGACCGCATAGCGGTTGCTTTCGAAAAGATCGTTGTTCCCATCGAGAACAGCCACATCATGGAGACGTGACTGTTGGTTGAAGCGCTCAGTCAGATCGTCGAGGGCGAGATCGGGCAGGTCAAACACACAGCTCAGGCCGGCTTCGTCGACAATAGCGCGAGCCGCTGCGGCACACGTCTCGACCAAGGCTCGCCGGCGCTTGTTCTCCTCCGCGACGATTCCGGCGGCGAAACCGCCGATCGGGCTGTAAGGCAAGGATGCACGCGGGACGAAGGCCTGGAAGGTCAGGCTCGATCCGAAACGACGTGCGAGGCCGACGCCAAAGCGCACGGCGGAGGTTGCCCCGCCATCGCCATCGTCGGTTGGCACCAGGCAGACCAGGATGCTTTTGAACTCTTGCGCCATCTGCCTCGCCTCCGGCCGTGATATCGACGTTCCGATCCCGTATGTCCGGCGTCCGCATCGCGCCTGTCTGCCGTCCGGTCCGGGCAAGCCTGCAGCAGAACCGAATTGTGCGAAGTCCTGTTGGCCTGGATAATGTAGTCAGATGCGAGCAGGCCCCTTAACAAGGTGCCGTGCAAGCCCGTGGTGCGGCAGACCAGCGTCATGCGGGTGGGCTCCGGCAATTCATCCCCCACATGCCGCGTAAATGGTCGTCTCAGCGCGTGTCGCGATCAAGAGGATCGACGAAGCCGCTGCTCCCGTATCCTTTCGGCACCATCCCGCCGGCGCCGGCGACCCTGAAATATTTCGAGATGATGGGATGCGTGGCGACCTCGCGCCGGTTGTCGAGCGCGACATCGGTGGCGTTGATCTCGACGGCTTTATCGGAGGGATTTCATCACAAGCCGGGTCGGCAACGTATTGTCCTTGAGAACAGGTTCGCGCGAGCCACTTTCGTCTAAAATCGGAGGTCGGAAGGCCAATCCGGGCCGGGCAAATTGATCATGTATTCGAGCAGAAGCCTTCCGCGCGCTGCAGGCAGCGCAGCAAAATGGTTACGCCAGAAAGTGAGGGGGTTTTGCGCCGGAGCGCCCATCGCCCCGGACGTCTTTGTCGGGAGAATGCCATGCCTGTCCGGATCCTGCTGGCCTGCATCATCGCGGGCGGCCTTACCTCCCAGACATTCGCGCAGACGCCGCAGGTTCAGCCACCCGGGCAACCGCAGCCATCGGCAGGCACTCCCGTCCAAGCCGACCAACTCCTGAACAAGGCGCAACTCGACGCGCTCGTTGCGCCGATCGCGCTCTATCCGGATACGCTGCTGGCGCAGGTTCTGATGGCCTCGACCTATCCGCTCGAAGTCGTGCAGGCGGATCGTTGGCTCGCCACGAACAACAAGCTCAAGGGTGACGCCCTGAAGGTGGAGGCCGAAAAGCAGGCCTGGGACGTCAGCGTCAAGTCGCTCGTCGCCACGCCTTCGGTGCTGGAGATGATGAGCAAGAATCTCGACTGGACGCAAAAGCTCGGCGACGCGGTGCTGGCCCAGCAGCCCGACGTGATGGACGGCGTCCAGCGGATGCGGACGCGAGCCTATGACAACAAGAAGCTGTCCTCGGGCCCCCAGCAGGTGGTTGCGGTCCGGCAGGAGAGCGGGCGGCAGACGATCGCGATCGAGCCGGCCGTGGCCGACACCGTCTACGTGCCCTATTACGATCCAGGCGTGGTCTACGGCGCCTGGCCCGAACCCGCTTACCCGCCCTATTACTTCCCCTACACCGGCTATGTCGCCGCCGGCGTCGTGGCGACGGGTCTCGCTTTCGGAGCCGGCTATGCGCTCGGGCGCTGGAACAACGGCAATTACTGGGGCGGCAACGTCAACTGGAACAACAACAACATCAATATCAACCGCGACCGGGTAACGCATTGGCAGCACAACCCGCAGCATCGCCATGGCGTGCAGTATCGCAACAACGCGGTCCAGCAGCGTTTCGCGGGCAACAACAATATCCGGGCCGGGGCGGATGGACGGATGGATTTCCGCGGACGCGGCGGGGACCAGGTGCTGCGCCCCGAAGGCGGCCGCGGCGGGGCGGGAGCAGGTGCCCGCCCGGAACAAAGGCCGGGCGACCGCCCCGGCGCGGGCGCCAGGCCCGACCGCCCGGGCGGCGACCGCGCGCGGCCCGATGGTGGACGCGGCGGTCAGCCACGGGCGGCGACGCAGCAGCGGCGGCCGGAAGCCGGACGCGGCGGTCAGGCCCGGGCGTCCCAGCAGGCCCGGCGTCCGTCCAGCGGCGCGAACCGCGCCGCGGCATCGCGCGAGAGCGCATACAGGATGCAATCCGGTCGCAGCGCTAACCTTCAGTCGCAACGCGGGCATGCGAGCATGGGCGCCCGTCCGGGAGGAGGCCGCGCGATGCATGCCGGCGGCCCCGGGATGCGCGGCGGCTATGGCGGTGGAGGAGGCCGGGTCGGCGGCGGCGGCTTCGGAGGTGGCGGCGGCCGGGTTGGCGGAGGCGGAGGCCGCGGTGGAGGCGGCGGCGGACGTCGCTCCGATATCCAGCTCAAGCATGACATCATGTTGATCGGCCGGCTGGATAACGGCCTGGGTTTCTACCGCTTCGCCTATAACGGCTCGCAGCAAAGCTATGTCGGTGTGATCGCGCAGGAGGTCCAAGGCGTCGCGCCCTGGGCGGTGCGTCGCGGCTCGGATGGCTATCTGAGGGTCGATTACCGTCAACTGGGCGTGCCGTTCCAGACTTTTGAACAGTGGAAATCGTCGGGCGCGCGGGTTCCGGCCGGAGGCCAAGGCCACCGGGAAGGATCGCCGGCTCCCGCCCATGTCTCGCATGTCGAGGATGCAAGGCCATGACCATCGCATCGCCAATGGAGCGATCAGTATTTCGCCTGATCTGCGCGGCCGCATTCGGCATTCTCGCGGCGGCGACGGCCGCGAAAGCGCAGGAGCCCTTCAAGACGCCGTCGGATGCTGCGACGGCGCTGATCGAGGCGGCGCGCGGAAACGAGGAAAAGCGCTTGCGCGCCGTTCTCGGAATTGTCGGGCGGGATAGCCTGCATTCCGGGGACGACGTCGCCGATGCAGCGGATCGCAAGCGCTTCCTCGAAGCTTATGACAGCCGGCATTCGATCAACGAGCGGGGCGACAAGGCGACGCTGCTCGTCGGTCCGGATGATTTTCCCTTCCCGATCCCGATCGTGCGCCGGGGCGAGGGCTGGAAGTTCGATGGCGTATCCGGCCGCGACGAGATCCTCGCCAGGCGCATCGGTCGCAACGAGCTCGCGGCGATCCAGGCGAGCCTTGCATTCTTCGACGCGCAGCAGGAATACGCCGCCAAGGACCGAACCGGTCAGGGCGCGGGCGTCTATGCGCAGAGGATCGTCAGCCGGCCGGGCGCCAAGGATGGCCTCTACTGGAACAGCGCCGCTGGAGAGGAGCCGAGTCCCCTGGGCGAACTCGCCGCTGAAGCTGCGGCGGAAGGCTATAAGGCGGGTGAGACGCGCCGGCCCTTCCACGGCTACTACTACAAGGTCCTGAAGCGCCAGGGGTCCTCGGCGCCGGGCGGCGCGATCGACTATGTCGCCGGCGGCAAGATGCTCGGCGGCTTTGCCCTGCTGGCGTATCCGGCCGAGTATGGCCGCTCCGGTGTAACGAGTTTCATGCTCAATCACGCCGGGACGGTCTATCAGAAGGACCTTGGCTCCGGCACCAACCGCATCGCGGCGCGTATGCAGAGCTTCAATCCAGACAAGGGCTGGGAGAAGGTCTCAACGAACCGAGCAGATTAGCAGGACAGCCTGGAGCGCTCTCCAGGGAACATTCTCTGCCTGGCCCAATGGTTGTTCCCTGAAGATCGTTTCGATTGATCCCGGCATGGAGCCAGGCGCCTCCATCGCCTCGGCCCCAATGCACCGCCCTCAAAAAGGGCCGGGGCGCTCTGACTCGCCGCGGCTGCAACCGCCCGTTGTTCTTTCACGCGCAATGCGCCGCCCCGTGAAAGCAGGCGCATACAGATTCGATAAAAACAGGCTTGACTGTTTGTAAATGAAAGCACAACCTCCCCGCGATCCCGGCAGCGAGGTTGGCGTGAGCGAAACCGGCAAGAGACGATCGCAGAAGGAGCGCAGCGCCGAGACCTCGACGCGTCTCATGGCTGCGACCATCGACCTGCTTCACGACCGAGGCCTCTCCCGCACCACCACCCCGGAGATCGCCCTGCATGCGGGTGTCTCCCGCGGCGCGCTGACCCATCATTTCGCCGGCCGCGAGGCAATCATCAGCGCCTCCGTTGCCGACCTGCTGAGCAAGGCGGCCCGCGACCTGCACCGCTTCGCCGAGGACTTCATGGAGCGGGGCGGCTCCAGCGACGAGATCGTCGACTACATCTGGCGGATGATGGACGACCGGCTCTTCTACGTGACGATGGAGTATCTGCCGGAGGCCCGCCACAATCCCGATTTCCGCGCGGAGCTCATCCCGACCGTCCGCGAATTCCATGCCGGCCTCGACGCGGTCTGGACAGCGCTCGCGACCCGCGCCGGTACCGACCCCGACCATACCCGGATCGTGATGAACGCCACCATGTGTCTCGTGCGCGGCATGATCAGCCAGACCGTGCTGCGTCCCAACGACCCCGTCTACTACGAGAGCATGCTGAACTTCTGGAAGCAGCAGGTGCGCCAGCATTTCCCGATCAAGCCCGCAATCGTCGCCGCCAAAGCGCGCAAGGCTGCCACGGCATGACGGCTGCCCTGACCATCGAGGGCCTGAAGCTCGGCTTCTACGGCGTTCAGGTGCTGCGCGGCGTCGATTTCGCGGTGCCGCAAGGCTCCTTCACCGGGTTGATCGGGCCGAATGGCGCCGGCAAATCGACTCTGTTCAACGCCGTGTCGGGCCTTTACCGGCCGAGCGCAGGCTCTGTCCGGCTGGGCCAGACCGAGACGGCCGGCCTGCCGCCGGAGAAACTCGTTGCGGCAGGGCTGGTGCGCTCCTTCCAGCTCGCCCGCGGCTTTCCCAAGCTCAGCGTCTTCCAGCACCTGATGCTCTACGGCGCGGACCAGCCCGGCGAGCATCTGCTGGCGGCGCTGCTCGGCACTGGCCGTGCTCGCAGGCGGGAGGCGGAACTGGCCGAACGCGCCTTCGAGATCGCCCGGCGGCTCAAGCTCGACCATGTGCTCGACAATCCCGTCACCGCGCTTTCCGGCGGCCAGAAGAAGCTCGTCGAGATCGGCCGTGCCCTGATGGCCGCGCCCAAGCTTCTCCTGCTCGACGAGCCGATGGCCGGCGTGAATCCAAGCCTGACCGAACAGATCGCCGAGCACCTCGTCGCGCTCAACCGCAACGGGCTGACCATCTGCCTGATCGAGCACGACATGGGGCTGATCCGGAAGCTCTGCGCGCCCGTCATCGTCATGGCCGAGGGACGAACGCTGACGCAGGGCAGCTTCGAGGAGGTCGCCTCCGACAGCCGCGTGCAGGAAGCCTATCTCGGGAGGCGGCATTGAGCCCGGCACCCGGAGACTTGCTCACCGTCGACGGCATCGTCGCCGGCTACGGCGCGGCCGAACAGATCCTGAAGGGCGCATCGCTCAAGGTTGCTCCCGGCGAGATCGTCTCCATCATCGGTCCCAACGGGGCCGGCAAGTCGACGCTGCTCAAGGCCATCGCCGGCCTCGTCCCGGCGCGCGAAGGGGCGATCCGCCTCAACGGCGCTGACGTCACCCGCGCGAATGCGCTCGGCCGGGCGCGCGCCGGCATCGGCTTCGTGCCGCAGGAGCGCAACGTCTTCGGCGCGATGACGGTCGCCGAGAACCTGGAGATCAGCGGCTTCCAGGAGCCGGGCAAGGTCGGCAAGCGCAGCGAGGAGCTATATGCGCGCTATCCGATGCTGACGGAGAAGCGCAAGGCGCTGGCGCGCACGCTCTCGGGCGGCCAGCGCCAGATCCTCGCCATGGCGATGGGGCTGATGAACGCGCCCTCGCTGCTGCTGCTCGACGAGCCGACGGCCGGCCTGTCGCCAAGGGCGGCCGATGAATTGTTCGACGCGATCGTCAAGCTCAACCAGGGTGGGCTGCCGATCCTGATGGTCGAACAGCACGCGCTCGAGGCGCTCGAAATCTCGACGCGCGGCTATGTGCTGGTTTCCGGCCGCAACAGCCGCGAGGGCGCCGGGCCGGCGCTCGCCAACGATCCGGATATCCGCCGGCTTTTCCTCGGCGGCTAGGACGGAACCACGCCGTAACAATCAAGCAAAACAAGCAGGGGACCATCATGACGCCGTTCGCAACTGATCGCCGCAGGCTCCTGACCGGAGCCGCCGCCCTCGCCAGCCTCTCGGCCCTGTCCGGTCGCGCCCTCGCGCAGGGCGCCCCGATCAGGATCGGCACGCTGACGCCGCTCACCGGCTCCGGTGGCCCCTACGGCCCGGTCATGGTCAAGGCGGTCAAGGCCGTGATCGACGAGGTCAATGCGGCCGGCGGCGTGCTCGGCCGCAAGGTCGAGCTGGTTTCCGAAGACGACCAGACCAATCCGGAAGCCGGCGTGCGCGCCGCCCGCAAGCTGATCGACGTCGACAAGGTCTCGGCCATCCTTGGCACCTGGGCCTCTTCGGTGACGACCGCCGTCGCGCCGCTGTGCTGGGAATCGAAGACCTTCCTGGCGACGGTCTCCGGCGCGGATTCGATCACGCTGCTGCCGCATCAGGGCTATCTGGTCCGCACCCAGCCCAATACGACACTGCAGGGCAAGAAGTTCGGCGAGTTCTGCATCGACCAGAAGGCCAAGCGGGTCTTCTTCCTCTCGCCGCAGACGCCCTTCGCCAAGAGCCAGTTCGACAACATCACCGCCGCCGTCAAGGCGGCCGGCGGGGAGACCGGCTCGCTGATCTATGACGACAAGAAGCCGGCGTACCGCACCGAGATCGACGAGGCGCTGCGCTTCAAGCCGGACGCCATCATCTTCAGCGGCTACACCCCCGACACCGCCGTGATGCTTAAGGACATCTATCGCGCCGGCTTCTCGGGGCTGAAGGTCGCCTTCGCCTATTCGGTCAACCAGAAGCTGGTCGAGAGCGTGCCGGCCGAGGTGGTCGACAAGACCTTCACCATCGCGCCATCGCCGGCCGAGGGCTCCAAGGCCTATGAGCGGCTGGTGAAGATGATCGGCGTCGCCTCGCCCGATCCCTACACCACCCAGATCTACGACCAGATCAATCTCGTGCTGATGGCGATCGCGCTTGCGGGCGAGGCGTCAGGTCCTGCGATCAAGGACGCGATCCGCAAGGTCAGCCAGGCTCCCGGCGGGGTGAAAGTCGACAATGCGGTCGACGGCCTCAAGGCGATCGCCGCCAAGCAGCCGGTCGACTATGACGGCGCCAGCGGCCCCTGCGACTTCACCGAGACCGGCGACATCAGCGACTGCCGGTTCCGCTACGAACAGGTGCAATCAGGCAAGCTCGCGCTGGTGAAGATCGCGTGACCCAGCTTCTCCAGGCGCTCATCAACGGGGTGATGACGGGGACGCTGATCGCTGTCCCGGCCATCGGCTTCTCCGCCATCTTCGCGGTGTTGCGCTATCCGAACTTCGCCATTGCCGCTTACGCCACGATCGGCGCCTTCGCCGCCTGGTGGGCCAATGCGCAGATGGGGCTGCCGGTGGTGGCCGCGCTCGTCGTCGCCTTCGTGGTGACGGGTGCGGTCGGCGTCGTCGCCGAGGAGACTGCGCTCAAGCGCCTGCGCGACAACGGCGCGCTGATTGTCGCCATCGCCTCGATCGCGCTCAATCTCGTGCTCGAGAACATCGTGCGCTTCATCTTCGGCAACGATATGCGGGGCTACGATCTGCCGATCGCGCGCGACATGCGCTTCGGCGAATTGCGCATCGGTCCGCAGCAGCTCCAGAGCCTCCTGCTAGCGGTGCTGATCATGGCCGCGATGTTCGCCTTCCTGCGCTACACCCGCTTCGGCAAGGCGATGCGGGCCGTCGCCGACAATCCCGACCTCGCACGGCTCAAGGGCATCGATCCGGCTCGGATCGCGATCGTCACCATCTTCCTCGGCGCGGGGCTGACCGGGATGGGCGGCGTCCTGATCGGATTGGACACCTCGATCGACCCGCTGACCGGCTATCGCGTGCTCCTATCCGTCTTTGCCGCCTCCGTCCTCGGCGGGCTCGGCTCGATCCCCGGCGCCGTCCTCGGTGCGCTGATGCTCGGCGTTGCCGAGGAGCTCGCGCTGCTGGCCGTTCCCGCGACCTACCGCACCGCCGTCGGCTTCGTCGCCATCCTGCTGATGCTGACCTTCCGCCCGCGCGGCATCCTCGGTGAAAGGGCCGCCTGATGCTGTCCTATCTGATCTTCACCCTGACGCTCTGCGGCATCTATGGGCTTCTGGCGCTCAGCCTCAACCTGATCTGGGGCGGGGCCGGCCTCGTCAATCTCGGCCTCGCCGGCTTCTTCGCTGTCGGTGCCTATGCCTCGGCGCTCGCGACCGGCGCCGGTGCGCCCGTCCTGATCGGTTGGGGAGCGGCACTCGTCGTCGGCGCAGCGGTCGGGCTCATCGTCACCTTCGCGACGCTTAGGCTACGCGACGACTATCTCGCCATCGTCACGCTCGGCTTCGCCGAAGTGATCCGCCTTGTCGCGCTGAACGAACGCTGGCTGACCAATGGCTCGGACGGCATCTCCGGCATCAAGGCGCCGCTGAAGGCGGAGCTCGGCACGCAGAATTTCGCTTTCTTCTATCTCGGGGTGGTCACGCTGGTGCTGATCGTCGTCTGGGCGCTGCTGCGCCGGCTCGACCGCTCCCCCTATGGCCGCGCCATGAAGGCCATCCGCGAGGATCAGCAGCTCGCCGCCTTCGCCGGCAAGACCGTATTGCGCTTCAAGCTCCAGGCGTTCGCACTCTCGGCGGCGATCGCGGCGCTGGCAGGTGCGCTCTACGCGCATTTCCAATCCTATATCTCGCCCGATCACTTCCAGCCGCTGATCACGATCTACATCTTCCTCGCCGTCACGGCCGGCGGCGTCGGCCGCCCGAGCGGGGCGGTGCTCGGCGCCTATGGCGTCGTGATCTTCCTGGAGGCGACGCGCTTCCTCACCGAGTGGGTGCCCGGGCTGCAGCCGGTCCAGCTTGCCGCCACGCGCGAGATGCTGATCGGCCTGGCGCTCATCCTCGTCCTGCACCTCAAGCCGCAGGGCATCCTGCCCGAACGAATTCCGAAGGCGCCGGTCCCGCCGGCTGCCGCCTGAAACCGAAGGCCCGCCATGTCAGACGATCTCGCCATCCTCGCCGCATTGCTCAAGGAGCCGGGCCAGCCCGAGGCTGCCTTCAAGGCTTTCGAGGACATCGCCAGGCGGCTCGTCGGGCATGAGCTCTTGACCCTGCTCTATGTCGACGGGCAGGAGGTCGCGCGCATGTATTCCAACCGCCCGGACGAGTATCCGGTCTCCGGCCGCAAGACGATGGGCCCGACGCCCTGGGGCAAGCATGTGCTGGACGGCCGCCAGCCCTATCTCGGCAAGGACAAGGCCGGTATCCGCTGGGCCTTCTTCGATCATGAATTGATCGAGAGCATGGGGCTGGGCTCCGTCATCAACATCCCCGCGATCTACGATGGCAAGGTCGTCGGCACGATCAACCTGCTCGCTCCCGAACATCACTACCGCGAGGAGCATGTCGCGCCGGTCGAGCGGCTGGCGCCCATGCTGGTGCCGGCCTTCCTCGCCGCTCGCGCCGCCAACAAGGCCGCCTGATTCCATCCTCCTGAGCCTGCCCGAAGGAACATGCCCGTGGCTTCCACCCTCTTCACGAATGCCCGCATCGTCGACGGCTCCGCGCCGGAGGCAGGCGCGCCCGTCAGCGTCCTCGTCGAGGGCGGCACCATCCGCGAGGTCGGCAAGGCCGTGACCTCGGCCAAGGCCAAGGTCGTCGACCTCAAGGGCAAGACCTTGATGCCCGGCCTGATCGACGCCCATGTCCATGTCGTCGCCGGCGTCGCCGATCTCGGTGCGAATGCCCGCCTGCCGGATTCGCTCGTCACCGCCCGCTCCTTCGGCATTATGCGGGCGATGCTGATGCGCGGCTTCACCACGGTGCGCGATGTCGGCGGCGCCGATTTCGGCCTGAAGCAGGCGACGGAGGAAGGCCATTTCCCGACGCCGCGCCTCGTCATCTCCGGCAAGGCGCTGAGCCAGACCGGCGGCCATGCCGATTTCCGCGGCCGCTACGACGACCGCCCGAGCGTGATCGAGCGCCATCGGCTGGGCGCGCTCGGCCGCATCTGCGACGGCGTCGACCAGGTCCGCCGCGCCGCGCGTGAGGAGCTGAAGGGCGGCGCCGACTTCATCAAGATCATGGCCAATGGCGGCTGCGCCTCCCCGACCGACCCGATCCACTTCCTCGGCTTCTCCGTCAGCGAGCTCGAGGCCGTGGTCGAGGAAGCGCGGATGGCCGGCACCTATGTCTCGGCGCATGTCTATACGGACGACGCGATCCGCCGCTGCGTCGAGGCCGGCGTGCATTCGCTCGAGCATTGCAACCTGATCCAGGCCGAGACGGCGAAGCTCGCCGCCAGCAAGGGGGCCGTCGCCGTGCCGACGCTGGTGACCTACGACAAGCTGGTCTCGGACGGGCCGAAGCTCGGCTTCCCGCCGGATTCGGTTGCCAAGGTGGATGTCGTCCGCTCGGCCGGGATGGAGTCGCTCGCGATCATGAAGAAGGCGGGCCTCGCCATGGCCTATGGCAGCGACCTGCTCGGCGAGATGCACAAGTACCAGTCGGAGGAGTTCGTGATCCGCGGCCGCGCCCTGCCGGCGCATGAGGTCATCGCCTCGGCGACCCATGTCGCGGCGAAGCTGCTGCGGCTCGAGGGGCAGATCGGCACGGTCGCGCCCGGCGCCCATGCCGACCTGATCGTCGTCGATGGCGACCCGCTGAAGGACCTCTCGCTGCTGACCCGCCAGGGCAAGCACATGCCGCTGATCATGAAGAGTGGCGTCTTCCTCAAGCGCACGAGCCTGAATTGAGCCTGTCGTTCCATTCCTCGACGAGGCTGCTCTCCATGTTCCCCGACTTGTCGGAGCTGAAATTGTCGCCGGCTGGCGGGTTCGGCATGGACAAGCGGAAACACTCTTCTCACGATGGCAGGAGGCGCGGAAGAATTGTTCCACGCCGAGCTGGGAGGCATTGCCGATGACCATGCTGCATCTCAGGAACTTCGCCCTTCTGGAGCCGGAATTCGGCGAGCTGCGCCGAGGCTATGAACTGCTGATCGAAGGGGAGACGATCCGGGAACTCTCCGACAAGCCGCTGAAGATCGAAAAGGCCGCGGTACTGGACTGCGGGGGTCGCACGCTGATGCCCGGCCTGATCGACTCCCACGTCCATGTCTTCCTGTCGGAGGTCTATATCCGCCTGCTGGAATCCGTTCCGCTGACGCTGATGACGGCCCGCGCGGTCAGGCTGATGAAGGGCATGCTCGATCGCGGCTTTACCAGCGTCCGCGATACGGGCGGGGCCGATTGGGGCATCAAGGAGGCCGTCGAGAAGGGCGATGTCGCCGGTCCCCGCCTGTTCATCGCCGGCCAGGCGATCGGGCCGACGGGCGGCCACAGCGATCCGCGCCGGCGTACCGATTTCGGCGCGCGCTGCCATTGCTGCAACGCGATGGCCTATACGATGAACGTCTCGGACGGGGTTTCCTCGGTTCGCAAATCGGTGCGCGAGCAGATGCGGCTCGGCGCCGACCACATCAAGATCATGATGTCCGGCGGGGTCGCCTCGCCTTATGACCCGCTCGACTCGATGCAGTTCAGCGAGGACGAGGTGCGCACCGCGGTGGAGGAGGCGAAGGCCTTCGGCCGCTATGTCTGCGCCCATGCCTATACGCCCGAAGCGATCACGCGCGCGGCCAATTGCGGCGTCAGGGCGATCGAGCACGGCAATCTGATCGACGAGGCCAGTGCTGCGCTGATGGCCGAGAAGGACATGTTCCTGACGGCCAATCTGGTGGCGTATTATGCGATGAAGGAGCGTGCCGCCGATTTCGGCATGACAGGCGAGATGCTGGCCAAGAACGACCTCGTCATCGATGGCGGCCTGCGCTCCCTCGAGATCTGCAAGCGCGCCGGCGTGCCGGTGGCGTTCGGCAGCGATCTGCTCGGGCAGCTCCAGGTCGAGCAATCGCGGGAGTTCCTGCTGCGCCGGGAGGTGCTGTCGCCGATCGAGATCATTCGCTCCGCCACGACGATCGGCGCACAGCTCCTGCGCATGGAAGGCAAGCTTGGCACGCTTCGTGCCGGGGCCTTCGCCGACCTGATCCTGATCGACGGGGATCCGCTCAAGGACCTCGGCCTGTTTCAGGATCAGGGCCGCCATCTGGTGGCGATCATGAAGGGCGGCGTTTTTCACAAGAACACGCTGCACTGATCCGGATGCCGGCATGGCCGCTGCGGGCTTGAGGCGCGCGCGCAAACAGCGAGTTGGGGACGAAGGCGAATGAGCGACTGGGGCAGGGAAAGACGACGCCGGGCCGGGATTGCGGCCGGCCGCCGCCGCGGGAGGCGAGCATGAGCGCGTCCGGATCCAGCCTCGGGCGCTACGCTCTGAACGGCGCCGCCACACTCACCCTCGGCTTCATCCTGATGCCGTTGTTCTTCGTGACCTGGCTCGCCTTCTTTCGCCAGGAGATTCCCTCCTTTCCTCCCGAAGGCTATTCGCTGCGCTGGTTCGATGCGGCGATCGCCAACAAGTCGTTCCGGGAAGGCTTCGTGCTGAGCACGCAGGTCGCGGTGCTCTCGACCCTGATCGGGCTCCTGTTCGGGGTTCCGGCGAGCCTTGTGCTCGTCCGTCACCGCATCCCGCTCGGCCCCGGCATCAACACGCTGCTGCTTCTGCCGCTGGTGATGCCCGGCATCGTGCTGGGCACCTCGATCTACGTCTTCCAGATCGAGACGGAGATCGCGACAGGGTGGCCACTCCTCGGCTCGCTCGCCGGGTTGGTTGCGGCGCATTCACTGGTGGTGCTGCCTTGGGTGGTGCGGCTCGTCACCGCGAGCCTCGCCGGTTTCGACCGCAGCATCGAGGAGGCCGCCCAGAACCTTGGCGCCGGCCCCTGGACCACCTTCCGCCGGGTGACCCTCCCTGGTATCCGCCCCGGTATCGTCGCGGCGGCGCTGTTCGGCTTCGTGACCTCCTTCGGCAATCTGGAGATGAGCCTGTTCCTCGTCGGGCCGGGCCGGATCACCCTGCCGATCGCGATTCTCCAATATCTGGAATGGAAGATCGATCCGGCCGTCGCTGCGGCGTCGCTGATGCAGATCGTCCTGATCGCCGTGGCGATGATCGTCACCGACCGCTACGTCAAACTGAGCCGGGTCGTCTGATGGCACGCCTTTCGATCGATCATCTCAACAAACGCTATGGCGACCTCACCGTGGTGGACGACGTCACCATCGACGTCGCCGATGGCGAGTTCCTGGTCCTGCTCGGCCCGTCCGGCTGCGGCAAGACCACGACCCTGCGCATGATCGCCGGGTTCATGCCGCCTTCGGCGGGCTCGATTACGATCGGTGAGCGCAACGTGACTGGCTTGCCGCCGTGGAAGCGCAATTGCGGGCTGGTCTTCCAGAGCTACGCGCTCTTCCCGCATATGACAGTCGCCGAGAACGTCGCCTTCGGGCTGGAAATGCACAAGGTTTCGGCCGCCGAACGCACCCCGCGCGTCGCCGAGGCGCTGCGCCTCGTGCGCCTGACCGGCTTCGATACCCGGTACCCCCGGCAGCTTTCCGGCGGCCAGCAGCAGCGTGTGGCGCTGGCACGGGCGCTCGCCATGGAGCCGGACGTGCTTCTGCTCGACGAGCCGCTCTCCAATCTCGACGCCAAGCTCCGACAGGAGGTCCGGGTCGAGATCAGCGATCTCACCCGCAAGCTCGGCCTGACGACGATCATGGTGACGCATGATCAGGAAGAGGCGCTGACCATGGCCGATCGCCTCGTGGTCATGGAGAAGGGGCAGGTGCGCCAGATCGGCAGCCAACGCGAGCTCTACGAGAAGCCGGCCGACCGTTTCGTCGCGGGCTTCATCGGGCGCAGCGCCTTCCTGGAAGGGTCTGTCGCGGAGGCTGGCCGGTTCCGCAGCGCAGGAGGACTCGACATCGCCTGCATGGCCGCCGCCGTGCCGGGGCCGGCGACGCTTGCGCTCCGGCCCGAGCGGGTCGCGGTCGGCGCCGAGAGCGAAGCCCTGCCGAACGGCTTCCAGGCGCGCGTCGAGTACGTTTCCTATCTCGGCGCCTTGCTCGAGATCGATGTCGCGCTGTCGGAGCAGGACCGCATGCTTCTGCAGATCCCGAACCGCCGCGGCATGGTGGAGCCGAAGGCGGGCGACACCCTCACCATAGGCTGGGCCGCTGATGTCGGGCTCGTCTATCCGCGCGCGGTATGAGCCGCGCGTTTCCAGACATCCAATCAGGGGAGTCACAGAGATGACATTCACAATCGATCGCCGCAGCCTTCTGGCGGGTATGAGCCTGGCGGGCGGCCTTGCCGTATCGGGCCTGCCAGCACGGGCGCAATCCGGCGGCAGGGTCGTCGTCGGCACCTGGGGCGGCGACTATGCCCGCCTGCTGACCAAGAACATCGAAGACCCGCTGCTGAAGCCGAAGGGCGTCGAGGTGGTGCAGGACCAGGCCAGCGACGCGCCGCGCCGCGCCAAGATGATCGCGGAGAGGCGCCTGCCGCGCGGCACCGTCGATATTCACGGCCTCTCGGCTGCGAACATGTTCGAAATGAACGAGGCCGGCGTCGTCGAGCAGATCGACTATTCCAAGCTTCCGAACGCCAAAAGCCTGCTGCCGACCATGAAGTATCCGTATGGCGTCGGGCACATCTATTCGGGCAACGTCGTCATCTACAATCCGAAGATCATCAGCCCCGCGCCGACCGGCTTCAAGGACTGGCTTGACCCGAAATGGGGGTCGAAGATCGGCTTCATCGACATCCAATACCAGTCGATCATGATCGCCGCCTCGATGGCCGCCACCAACGGCGCCAGCATGAACGATCTCGACAAGGCCAAGGAGGTGCTGCTTGCGGTGAAGAAGGCCGGCGGGCGCGTCTATCCGACCAATGAGGCCTTCGCCCAGGCGATGAAGAACGAGGAGGTCGGCATCAGCGCGATCTGGAAGGCGCGCGTGGTGCAGTGGCAGAATGCCGGCATCCCCTGCGAGGCGATCGCGCCCATCGAGGGCATTCCGATCTACGTTTCGGGCTTCGTCATTCCGAAGAACGCTCCGAACAAGGACAACGCCTACGCCTACATGAACGCGATGCTCGAGAAGGCGCCGCAGGAGGCCTTCGCCGCCGATATGGGCTACAACGGCACCGTATCGGGGCTCGCGGTCCCTGCGGACCTGCAGAAGCGCATCGGCTTCACCCCTGAGGAGGAGAAGCGCCTCAAGGATCTCGACTACGCCTTCCTCGCCAAGAACGACGCGGCCATGAAGGAATGGTGGGACAAGGTCTTCAAGGCGTGAGGATGCGCCGCCTCGCCATTCCGATGCGAGCCGCAGGCCCGCAGCCGCTGACCATGATCGCTTCGGCATCCTGGACGGGCTCCGGGCGTCGGTCCGGCTCGCGCCTCGGGGAGGCAACGGCATTGCCTGGTTCCGTGTCGTGTTCAAGGGTTTGGGGGGCGCTCCGTAGGAGCGCCCCGGAAAGAACGGGGAGGCTGTCATGAGCGCCGCCGCGCCTGAGCCGGTCGCCGGCTCCCGGACGCATCTTGCCGGCCTGCTCGTCATCCCGGCGACGATCCTCGTCATGGTCGGCCTGATCGGGCCGATCGCGATCCTGTTCCGCTATTCGCTCAACCAGTTCATCCCGGGCCAGTTCATGGTCGACGGGCTGACGATCGAAAACTACGTCAAGTTCTTCACCGACCCGTATTATCTCAACGTGTTGCTGCGCACGGTGCGCGTCGCGGTGATCTGCACGCTGGCGTGCCTGATCCTCGGCTTTCCGCTGGCCTATGTGCTGGCGCGCACGCAAAGCCGCTTCAAGAACCTGCTGATCATCGCCGTGGTGCTGCCGCTCTTCGTCGGCAACGCGGTGCGGGCGGCCGGCTGGATGACTGCCTTCGGCAACAAGGGCGCCTTCAACGTCTCGCTGATGGGGCTCGGACTGATCGACCAGCCGATCGAGATCATGTTCACGGAGACCGCGGTGCTGATCGGCATCATTGCGGTCAACCTGCCCTTCATGGTGCTGACGTTGCAGAGCGTGATCGAAGGGATTCCGCGCAATGTCGAGGAGGCGGCGTTCAGCCTCGGTGCGGCGCCGGCCGCGATGGTGCGGCGCGTGCTCTGGCCGTTGGCCATGCCGGGCGTTCTCGCCGGCACGATCCTCACCTTCATCCTCGCCATGAATGCCTATGCGACGCCGGTCCTGCTCGGCGGGCCGAAATTCCAGATGATGGGGCCGCTGGTCTACGGGCAGTTCGCCCAGCAGAACAACTGGCCCTTCGGCGGGGCGATCTCCTTCATCCTGATGACGGCGACACTGCTGCTCACGGTCGTTGCCAATCTCGTCGTCCAGCGCCGCTATCGCTGAGGCCCGAAGACGGGGCGAGTCACGCGTTTCAGTGCCGATCTCGAATTCCACGCAGGCGATCCGATGAAGTCGACAGCAGCATGTGGGA
The DNA here is from genome assembly GCF_057321085.1 of Allobosea sp. RIT-PG3_2. Classification (NCBI taxonomy): domain Bacteria; kingdom Pseudomonadati; phylum Pseudomonadota; class Alphaproteobacteria; order Hyphomicrobiales; family Alloboseaceae; genus Allobosea; species Allobosea sp. RIT-PG3_2. The sequence goes on from NZ_JBXWCA010000004.1 coordinate 23,291, forward strand.
ATCCGCTCAATTGACGCGCGGTTCCGGTCCGAAGTGAGACTGCGAGACCGTGTGTACGGTAACGACTTTGGAGGACGGAAAATTCGTGCGGTGAAGACCCGAGCTTACCAATCGGGACGTGTGACTGCAGTCTCGGATCGGCAAAGACGTTCGACAGATTTATGCCGGAGTGCTATCTCGTCGGGCAACAGAGCATCGGAAACTCCAAAACCATGATCATGGACGGTGGTATGAACGAGATCGCATTGCTCGGGCGCCGGTCGGAGCTTCTCAACCGCCGGTCGTTTCTGGTCGGCTCAGCCGTTGGTATCGGCGCGCTGGGGCTGGGCGGCTGCGCGACCTCCGACGGGATGAGCTTCGCCGAGGCGCAGAGGGTCTACGGCCCGGTGCCCGAAGAGAAATTCCCGATCCCGGCGGTCGACGTCAGCAAGGTCGATCCGAAATATTTCCGCCGGACGGTCCGCTACGACTCCAAGGAAGCACCCGGCACGATCATCGTCGATCCCGGCAATTACTACGTCTACCGCATCGAGGGCGACGGAAACGCCACCCGCTATGGCGCCAATGTCGGCCGCGACGGCTTCCGCTGGAACGGCGACGCCTATGTCGGGCGCAAGTCCGAATGGGCGACCTGGACACCGCCCAGGGAGATGATCAAGCGCCAGCCCGAGGCGGCGAAATGGGCGCGCGGCATGCCCGGCGGGCTCGACAATCCGCTCGGCGCGCGCACGCTCCACCTTTACCAGAACGGCGCCTACACACTCTACACGATCTACGCCAGCAGCGATCCGGACTCGATCGGCTCCGGCGTCACGAGCGGCTGTGTCGGCCTGCTCAGCCAGGACATGATCGACCTGTATTCAAAGACGCCGGTCAAGACGAAGGTGGTCGTCCTGCCAGCCTAGGGCACGGTGTCGCCCGGTCCGGGCGTGCCGATGCGGGCAGCGCAACGAACGAGCCCGTTCGTGAAAGTCATGCGGCTGTCGGGCCGGAGACAGCCGCTCAGGCTCTCCGCGTCGGCCAATCTGCTCTTGGTGTCGGCAAAGCGGCGTTTCAGCTCGTTGATTCCGTTCAGGCGCTCGTGGATCGATGTACGGTACGGGCCCCGAAAACAGCGTCGGCGCGTATCAGGGACGCGCCTGACTTCGCCTCTCGCCTGAATTGCGCGGGAGCTACCCGGAGGTTGACGTCGCGGCGAATGCCGTTGCTCCGGCTTTATCGTCGGCGGTGCCTGCCCCGCTGCCCAGAGCCCCGACAACCCCCACTCAAAATAACTGTTTTACGGGATTCTATTGGCCGGAATCGAACCGCTAATCGGCCAGCCAGAGGAGGGAGTCCTGAGGCAAACTCAGCACGACCTTCGCATCGGTTTCGAAAAGCTCGCGCCCTGATCTGAAGGGCATGTCGACGGCTACTTCCGTTTCGTTGACGCGCACGAAATAGCGAACCGTCGAGCCGAGGAATTCGCGGGCGTTGACCACGGACGGCAGCGATACCCCGCTGTCCTGAAGGCCGTGAAGCGACAGTCTTGCGTGCTGCGGACGAAAGACCAGTTTCGCTCCGATGGGAACATGCGCATCGCCGATCGGAATTCCAATTCCGCCGTCGAGCACGAATTGCCGCCCTGCGCCGGCCTCGACAACCCGGCCATCTAAAATGTTCGCCGTGCCCAGAAAGTTCGCAACGAAGAGATTCGCCGGCCGCTCGTAAAGCTCCATCGGGGTTCCGACCTGCTGGACGATGCCGTCGTTCATCACCGCGATCCGGTCGCAGATCGTGTTCGCTTCCTCCTGGTCGTGGGTGACGAAGATCGTGGTCAGCCCGAGACGCTGCTGCATATCGCGCAGTTCGCGGCGGACCTGGACGCGCATCTTGGCGTCGAGGTTGGAGAGGGGCTCGTCGAGCAGCAGGACCTTCGGCTCGACGGCAACCGTACGGGCCACTGCGACGCGCTGCTGCTGGCCGCCGGAAAGCTGCGAAGGGCGCCTCTCGGCCAGGTGGGCGAGGCCGACGAGGCCGAGCGCCGCCTCCACGCGCCGGTCGATCTCGCTGCGCTTGATGCGCCGCTCTTCCAGGCCGAAGGCGACGTTGCGGCGAACCGTCATGTGGGGCCAGAGCGCGTAGGACTGAAAGACCATGCCGACATCGCGCTTCCAGGGCGGCAGCCCGGTGATCGCCTTGCCGCCGATCCGGACCTGCCCGGTATCGGCCTGGTTGAAACCCGCTATCAGCCGTAACAGCGTGGTCTTGCCGCAGCCGGAGGGTCCGAGGAAGGCGAAGAACTCGCCCGGCTCGATGGCGAGATTGATGCCCTTGAGGACGTGATTGGCGCCGTAGGAGAGGTTCACGTCTTCGATGTCGACGGCGACGGCGGGCGTGGTCAGGGGGGCGGTGGTCAATGGCCCATTCCCTTGGCCTTCTGGCTGCGTTCGATAATGAAATGGGAGAGAAAGGTGCAGGCGGCGACGAGAATGACGGCGATGACGCCGAGCGCCGCGCCGGGACCGCGCCCTGCGGCCGACTGCATGAAGACGTAGAGCCCGTAGGCGAGGGGCGCATCGGAGTTCGACTGCACCAGCATCAGCGTTGCCGAAAGCTCGACCGCGGCCGTCGAAAACGAGGTGACGAAGCCTGCGAGGATGCCGCCGGCCATCAGCGGCACGACGATGCGGCGCACCGTCCGGGCCTTGGTGGCGCCGAGGTTCTCCGCCGCCTCCTCGAGCGAGACCGAGATCTGCTGGAGCGCCGCATAGCAGGCCCGCAGCGCATAGGGCAGGCGCCGGATCGCAAGCGCCAGCACGATCGTGATCCAGAGCGAGGCCAATGGCGTCCCGTCCGGCAAGCTCACCCCGTAGAAGGTCCTGAGATAGCCGATGCCCAGCACGACTCCGGGGATGGCGAGCGCGGCCGTCGCCATCCAGTCGAGCCATTCGCGGCCGATCAGCCTGGTGCGCAGGACGAGATAGGCGATGGCGACGCCGAGCACGATGTCGATGCCGCCGGCGAGGCTGGCGTAGATCAGCGTGTTCTTGATGTAGATCGAGCTTTCACCGAAGACGCGGGCGTAATGCGCCAGCGTGAACGCGTCGGGCAGCGGCGAGAACGACCAGATCGTCGCAAAGGAAAGCAGCAACAGGGCGAGATGCGGCGCCAGCACCAGCGCCAGGATCAGAATGACGACGCCATAGCCGAAGAACGCCTCCCAGGGCGTCATGACCCGCTTGGCGAGGCCGCCGCCGCCACGTTGCGTGGTGGCATAGTCGCGCCCCCTGAGCGCCGCGGCCGAGAGCCACATCGCAATCACCGAGGCGATGATCAGCACGACCGAGATGACGTAACCCATTGGGTCGGCGATGCCGATCGAGGTGACGCGCAGATAGGCCTGCGGCGCCAGCATGTCCTTGACGTTGAGCAGCAGCGGCGTGGCGAGGTCGTCGAAAACCTTGACGAAGACGAGCGAGGCGCCGGCGAGATAGCCCGGCATGGCAAGGGGGAAGACGATGCGGCGGAACAGGCGGAAGCCCGAGGAACCGAGATTCTGCGCCGCTTCCTCCATGGCGCGGTCGATATTGCGCAGTGCGGCCGAGAGATTGATCAGGATGAACGGGAAATAATGGACCGACTGGACGAAGATGACGCCGTTCAGCCCCTCCATGAAGTCGATCTTGAAGCCGAACCAGTCGTCGAGCAGCAGATTGATCGAGCCGTTGCGACCAAAGAAGAGCTGCATGGCGACCGCGCCGACGAAGGGCGGCATGATCAGTGGCAGGAAGCCGAGCGTCTGGACTACGGCCGCACCGCGAAAGACAAAGCGCGTGGTCAGATAGGCCAACGGCAGGGCGAAGACCGAGGCCCAGATCACCGACATCGCCGAAACATAGAAGGAGTTCCACAGCGAGCGCATGAAGAGCTCGGTGCGGACAAAGTCGTAGAAATTGACCAGCGTGAAGGTCGAGGTACCCTTCTCGGTGAAGGCGACATAGATCACCGTCGCCACCGGCAGCGCCAGGAACGCCAGGAGGAAGACGGCGATCGCCAGCGCCAGTGCGATCTGGCCGGGTGTGCCGGCGATACGACGGGGGCGGTGAGCCGAGGTCGGGATGGCGGTCATGGGTGTGTGGCCGGGTGTCATCCCGCACGCGCTGCGGCACTTAGGTGCCGTTGGGCAGATGCGGGATCGTCTTCAGGAAAAGGCGCCTACTCGTCGCGCGGTCCCGTGTCCGCGCCGCAGCGTTTCAGGCTGCAGCGCGGACAGGATGACACGCGCGAGCTTACTTCGCCGCCTTGAGGGCCTCTTCCGCCTTGGCCTTCGCCTTGGCGTAATTGTCCCGGGCGAAGCTCGCCCACTGGCTCTCCACCTCGGCCTGGCGGGCGCCTTTTTCCTTGCCGCCGGTGAAGGCGCCGCGCAGCTCCGCGCTCGCGGCCTGCGCTTCCGTCACCGGCATGGCGGCGAGCAGCACGCGGGCCTCCTCGGCGAGCGCCTTGGCCTTGTCGCTGGGCTTCTTGGCCAGCGCCGCGTCGACCTCGTGCAGCACCTTGTTGACGCCTTTCAGCGCATCGAGCTGGAAGGAGATCAGCTGGTCGAACAGCGTGTCGACCACTGCCGTGCGGGCTTCCGACTTGTCGACGTCGAAGCCAATCATCTTCTGGAAGCGCGGATCGGTGAAGGGGTTGGGATAGTCCGCGCCGGCCTTGGCATAGACCGCCGGATTCACCGGCAGGCGCCGGATGCCGGGCTCGAGCAGCACTTCCTGTCCGGCCGGCGAGAGCAGGAATTCGACGAAGGCCTCGGCCGCCGCCTTGTTCGGCGGTTTGGCGACGATGCCGACATTGGCGGGAACCACGGTCGTCACAGTTGGATAGACGAACTTGACCGGGAAGCCCGAAGCCTGCGCGGAGAAGGCGAAGAAATCGATCACGATGCCGACGCCGACCTGGCCAGAATTCACCTGCTCGGGCACGCCGAAGGAGCGTTCGTTGATCGCGCGGAAATTGCCCGCCATCTCCTTGATGGTGCGCCAGCCCTTGTCCCAGCCCTCGCCCTGCAGGATGGTCTCGATCGTCAGATGCGTCGTTCCCGAGCGGGAGGGCGCCGCGATCGCGACATGGTCGTAGAAGACGGGCTTGGCGAGGTCCTGCCAGTCCTTGGGGTCGGGCAGCTTGTTCGCCTTGGCGTAGCGTTCGTTCCACATGATGCCATAGCCGGACGCCGCGAAACCGAAATAGAAGCCGGCCGGATCGTTGATCGGATAGGAGCCGATCTTGTCGGGAATGCCGGTCGCCTTCGGCTTGTAGGCGGAGAGCAGGTTCTTGCCCTTCAGCACCTCGAAGGCGTCGGGCGCCGAGGCCCAGAACAGGTCGACCTGGTTGTTGGCCTTGGTCTCCTCGAGATATTTGACGCCCGCATTGGTGTTGCGATTCTGGACTTCGAGCGAAACGCCCGGAACGGCCTTTTCGAACGCCTTCTTGATCGGATCGGTGACATCCTTGGAGAAGGAGGTGACGACCGTGACCTTTCCGGACGGCGATTGTGCCGCCGCGCCCGAGGCGGCAACGGCTAGGCCAACTGCGGTCGCAAGCGCGACCCTGCGGGTAAACATCCTGGTCCTCTCCCTGTGATTGAGCTCGGCGCGCACAAGGCGCGCCGATGAGCTGCTGTTTCGCAGCCTTCTGTCATGAAGCTGTCATAGAACCTCGCCGGCTGTCACCCTCGCAATTGGAAGAAATCGTCCAAGCCGGAACCAGGGGCACGATCCGACGATCGGCAGGCATGCCAGCAGCCGATCGGACTCAGCTTCCGGGCGCTGAAGGAGGTCAGTCTGACCGTCGCCAAGGCGAGAAGTTCGTCGTCTGCGGGCCTTCGGGCTCAGGCAAGTCGACGATGATCCGCTGCATCAACGGGCTGGAGGGCCATGACAGCGGCCACATCACCGTCAACGGCACTTTGCTCGCGGATGAGCGCAGCGCCATCGCCGTGCGCTGTGAGGTCGGCATGGTGTTCCAGAGCTTGAACCTCTTTCCACATCTGACGGTGGTGAAGAATTCGCTGCCGCCGGCGACCGCCAACTGCATGAACGGGCGCTGGAAAAGCTTGCATAGGTGAGCGGCGTTCGCCGCTGCCCACCCGCTTCGTCTCGACAGCTCACCGCGGCTATCGGAGGCCCCGAGCGTTAACTCGCGCGGCGCGCCGCTTCGTCGAGCGTCGCCTCGATGCCGTCGCGATAAAGACTGGCGAGCCAATATCCCACCGCATCGACGAGACGTGGATCATTCCGCAGTTCGCCGAAGAGCGAGTTTATCGACAGCAGCGGTCTCGGATCGGCATCACCCTCCAAGGCCTTCTCGCGCAAAAGCACGGCGAGAGGATGCGTCACCACAAGCGGGGCGCCTCTCTCGTCCACGCCGCGCACGCGCCGCAGCCAGGCTGCCAGCGCGAGCGCGAGAAAAGTGACGTCGCCGCCAGTCTTCAGCCGATCCCGGATAGGGTCGACGAGCACGTTGATGGGCGCGTCGGAGTTGACGCGCTGCACCGTGTCCCGGATCGCCGAATTGGCAAAGCGCTCGATCAGCCGGGCCTTGTATGCGGCGATGTCGACGCCGGGAATCGCAGGGAGCGTCGGCCCGGTCTCCCGGTCCATCAGCGCCCTCATCACCGCCTGAATCCGCGCGTCGGCCATGGATTCGTCGATCGTGACATAGCCCGCGAGCTGGCCGAGGCCGGAAACCGCGAGATGGCTGCCGTTGAGCAGCCGCAGCTTCATGAATTCGTAGGGCGCGACGTCCTCGACGAACTGCGCTCCGACATCCTCCCAGCTTGGCCGGCCCTGCGGGAAGCGGTCCTCGATGACCCATTGGCTGAAGGTTTCGGAAACGACGGGCCAGCGGTCGATGAGCCCATGGCGCGAGGCCAGCCCATCGATATCGGCTTGCGCCGTCACCGGAGTGATGCGGTCCACCATGGTCGACGGAAAGCTCACGGCGCTTTCGATCCAGGAAGAAAGCGTATCGTTCCTGAGGCTCGCCAAGTCGAGAACGGCTTGGCGCAGCACCTCGCCATTGTGCTGGATGTTGTCGCAGGACAGAACGGTTGGAGGCGGCAGGGCGCGCTCCCGGCGCCGGCGCAGCATCTCGACGATGACGCCGATCGCGCTTCGCGGGCGTTCCGGTGCGGCAAGATCCGCGCGGATCAGGCGATGCTCGGGATCGAGGCGCTTGGTTGCCGCATTGAGGCAGTAGCCGTTCTCCGTGACGGTCAGGCTGACGATCCGGATCGCCGGGTCGTCGAGCGCCGCCAGGAGTGGTTCGCTGGACTCGGTCGCATCCGCCACGCCTGCGAGCGAGCCGATGATCCGGGCGCGCTCCTGCGTGCCCTCGCGCTCGATCAGCGTGTAGAGCCCATCCTGGGGCACGAGGCTTTCGACCATACGCAGGTCGTTGGGCATGAGCACCGCGCCGAGAATGCCCCAGCCCAGCGCCTGGGCATCACGCTCCATCAGTTCATGGGTGTAGCGCGCCATGTGGGCGCGATGAAAGCCGCCGAGGCCTAGATGCACGATGCCGGGCCGAACCCCGGACGGATCGAAACCCGGCGCTTCTACCGATGACGCTAAATCCGCGAGGGAGCGGCGATTCAAAACTGTCGGTGCCATCGTGAGCCTGTCAGCCGATCGGTAGGGGTGAGGTTTGGGCCGGAATCCGGCGATGGAGAACGACGGGGTCAGGATTGCGCCGTATCACCCGCGCTGGTTTCCCGGAAGGATGAGATCGTTCCCGACATCATTTCTTCGAGTCTCGGCGGAGCGGAACCTCGCCGTGAGCAGGTGATGGCAGAGGCTGCGACGGCAAATGCGACCACGTCCGCGAGCGTCGCATCGCTCATGCCTGAAACCGCATGCGGGGACAGATGGCCGAGCTGGTCAAGGCGGGCCAGAAGTGCGGCATGAAAGCTGTCGCCGGCTCCGACGGTATCGACGGCATCGATCGTCACGCCGGCTACTGCGAGCGGTGACCGGCCGGGGCGTAGCGCCATGGCTCCATTCGCCCCGCGCGTCACCACGCACAGCTTCACGCCCTGCCGGAACCACGCTTCCGCCAGCTCGTCATGAGCTATCCCCGGAAACGCAACGGCGAGATCCTCCTCGCTCGCCTTGATGATCGTCGCGAAAGGCAGGAACTTCGCAAACTGCTCGCGCCAGAGCGCAAGATCGGGCGTCACGGTGGGGCGCAGATTCGGATCGATCGAGATGAGGCGCTTGCCGGCTTCCCGGCGCGCCAAAGCAAGATGCGAGGACGCGACCGGTTCGACCGCGAGCGTATAGGAGCCGAAGGCGATTGCGGCCACGTCCGGGCCGAGCGCTCCCGGCAGGTCCTCGACCCGGATCTGCCGATCGGCCTTGTTCTCACCGTGGAATGCATAGGCCGGATGACCCGCGGCATCGAGCGCGACCACGCTTATGGTGGTCAGCTGATCGGAGCTGACGACATGGTCGAGATCGACATGCTCGGCCGAGAGGCGGGCCCGGATCGCATCGCCAAAGGCATCGGAGGATATCCCGCCGAGGAACGACGCGCGCGCACCCAGCCGCGCCAGACCGATCGCGACATTGAAGGGCGAGCCGCCGAGAACGGCTTCGGTTGCAAGTCCCTCCGGAGCAGTTTGGACGAACAGATCGACGAGGGCCTCACCGCATACCAGAATCGTCATGTCTCAAGCCTCGTGGGAAATCTGCCGGCAGCGCCGATCACGGCGCGGAGCGGCATGGCGCACCCAACCATGCAGGGCGATCCGAGTACAGCTGCTGCGGAGGGCGCCAAAGCGTCACCCGAGCTCCGACAGGACGAATTCCGCCGTCCTGGAATCGGTGACGAGCGTCGTCGCGGCCTCGGCCTTGACGCAGGCGAGGACGGCCTGGGCGCGCGCGCTGCCGCCGACCGCGACACGGTCCGCGACGACGCTGAAATCGTCGAAGGGGATCGTGAGGCATCTGTCGGACAGTGATTGGCAAATGCGTCGTCCGCGGGCATCGAAAAGATGCCCGAGGATTTCCGCGACAGCGCCGGCATCCGCCGCCTTGTCGCGGCTCTTCTGATCCAGGCTTTCGAACAGGCCCGAACCGCCTTCCTTCCAGGCGCCGACCGAGAAGAGCACGCGCGTCAGCCTCGGAAACTGGGCGACGCTATCGGCGATGCCGATCTGCTCGCGCAGGGAAGCGACGAGCGCCGCATCGTCGAGGATGAGTGGTGCGTATATGGGGAAGGTCTGCCCGCGGAAACGCATCGCCATCGCGCGGATCGTCTCTGCGGGATTGTGCTCGAAATACGATGCCCTGCTGACACCGGACAATTGCACGATCGCCTGGGCCGTCAGTTCCTCGATCCGGTCGAGGATCAGGCTGGTCGTTCGACCCGCCACCAGGCCGAGGACATCCTCGGAAACCCCGACCTCGACGAGATACGAGGCGGCTGCGTCGGCCAGGAGGCCGAGTTCCGAGGCAGGATCGGCGGAGGGCAGAACGATGGCCCGCTTGAGGCTGGTTTTCTGCATCAGCGCCGACGACAAGGCGAAGTCCACGTCCGCCGGCGGCCGAATGTCGATCCGGACCAGCCCCGAACTCCGCGCCTGTTCGAGAAGGCGTGAGACCGTGAACCGGCTGATCCCGAGGCGCTTGGCGATGACCACCTTCGATTCCGTGTCGATATAGAAGCGGCGGGCGACCTCGAGAAGCTGGATCGTGCGCGCGGCCGACCGGCGGTCCGACTTTTTCCCCGAGCCGAGGTCTTCGCGCGGCGTCCTTGCCATGTCCAACTCCATCACCGCGCCGAGGCGGCGCTGGTGACTAGGTACATCATCGGATGTCGCGGGTTGAGCCTTTCCATCCACTCTTCCGACCCCGCGCTTCATTCCTTGAAGTCGGTTGCATCGCGGGCATCCGCAGCATGCCGCCATCAACGAAATTGACCATTATGCATCAGATGTGCATACATGCGCTCAAATGGGCGATCAAGCCCAGTCCAGGGAGTCGAACCATGGTGCTGTCTCGTCGGGAAATTTTGTTGTCGGGATTGGCTGTCGGGGCGGTGAGCCTCGGCTCAGGCCGTGTCGAAGCGGCGCCTTTCGCCGCGTGGGAAGCGGCGCTGAAAGAGAAGCCGGCCCGCGAGATCCGCATTCTCGCGATCTCGCATCCTGCATCGGATGCGATGAAGGCGCTGACGCCGGAATTCGAGGCGGCGACCGGCATCAAGGTGACGTGGGAGGTCGTGGGCAGCGGCGAGATCATGTCGAAGCAGCTGCTCGCGCAGACGGCGCGGGATACCTCATACGACGTCTACATGGTGCGCGGCACCGCGTTGGCCGAGTACGAGGCCAAGCGCATGCTGACGGACCTGCGCGACCTCGTCCAGAACGCTGCGGCAACGCCCGATGATTACGACTTCGAGGACATCCACGTTGCCTATCGCCAGGGCATTGGCAGCACGAAGGGCAAGGTGCTCGGCGTTCCCGTTGCCGGCGAAACATTCTTCCTGTCCTATCGCAAGGACCTGTTCGAGAAATACGGCCGGGCCGCCCCCAAGACGATGGACGAGTTGCTGGAGGCCGCGCGCTTCTTCCAGAACAAGGAGCCAGGGCTCTCCGGCATTTCCATGCGGGCCGAGACCGGGCGGACGCTCGCTCTGAGCTGGGAGCTTTTCACCCCGGCCTTCGGCGCCAACATCATCGATCAGAAGACCTGGGATGTCGCGGTCGACAGCCCCGAGGCGCTGCAGTCGCTGGAATATCTTCTCGCGCTCCTGTCGAACGCTCCGCCGGATGTCGAAACCTATAGCTGGGACGCCGCGGTCTCCGCCTTCGCTTCCGGCAAAACTGCGATGTGGTTCGACGCGACCTCGCTGCAACCATGGCTGACCGACCCGTCCAAGTCGAAGGTCGTCGGGAAGGTCGGCTACGTCGCGCCTCCCTCCGGCCCGAAGGGGCGTTTCGGTCCGGTCGGTGGCTGGAGCCTCGGCTTGCCCGCCAACAGCCGCAACAAGGAGGCCGGCTGGGCCTTCATCGCCTGGATGACGTCGAAAGCGAAGGCGAAGGACATCATCGCAAGGGGCGGCGTGCCGTCTCGGCTGTCGACGCTCAACGACCCCGATTTCATCGCCAAGGATCCGGACCTCGCCCGTGCGATCAAGGAGAGCCTGGATGCGGCGGGAAATCTGCTGGCGATCGGCCGCAACTGGGTGCCCCAGACTGCCGAGGCCAACAAGATCCAGCAGACCGCCGGCTTCTATGCCGGGCAGGCCTTGCTGAAGAAGATGTCGCCGAAGGAAGCGCTGGCCGCGGCGAAGCCCGAGCTGGAGCAGATCTCCGCGCGTATCAAGAAGAGCAATTGATCGCCGCCTCGATGATCGCATGCCGGCAGCCGACCCGATGAAACGCTTCGTTCCATGGCTCTGGTTGGGGCCAACGGCTCTGCCGCTGCTGCTGTTGAGCGCGGTGCCGGTCATGCTGCTGGCCTATATCAGCCTGACGTCCTTCGAGATCGGCTACACCTGGTCCGAGCGCGAATTCGTCGGGCTGGAAAACTACCGCCGGCTGCTTTCGGGGCGCGAGGTCGAATTCTGGCCGGCCGTGCGCCTCAGCTTGATCGTCACTCTCGTCAGCGTGGTGCTGAAGACCCTGCTGGGCCTCGGCGTCGCGACGCTTCTGAACAAGAGGATCCGTTTCGAATATGTCGCCACGACGCTGATCATCCTGCCGATGGCGGTCAATCCGGCCATCGCCGGACTGATGTGGAAGCTGATGCTCAGCTACGATTTCGGCATCGTCAACGCGGCGGCCGACAAACTCTTCGGCGTCAAGATCGTCTGGCTGGGTCAAAGCTATGCCCTGCTATCGGTCCTGATCGTGCTGGTCTGGATGCATTTCCCACTCTCGGCGCTGATGATCCTGGCCGGCTTCCGGAACATTGCCCCCGAGCCGCTCGAGGCGGCGCGGCTGGACGGGTGCAGCGATCGGCAGGTCTTCTGGTTGATCATCGTTCCGCAATTGCGGCCGGTCATCCTGAGCAGCAGCATCTTCCAGGCCATTCTCGCCTTTCAAGCCTTCGGGCCGATCTTCACGCTGACGGATGGCGGGCCGGGCAACGCCACCACCATCCTGCCGCTCTATGTCTACAAGACCGCCTTCACGCTGGGTTCGATCGGTCTTTCCGCGGCTGCGGCCGTCATATTGGTGCTCATCATCACCGCTCTCTCGGCCCTTATGGTGACGACCGGTCGCAGGGGCCAACCGACATGATGCCGGCTCGCTTGCGAGATTATGCGTGGCTGGCGCTGGCCTGCGCCTTTGCGGCCTTCCCGGTCCTCTACATGCTGGTGACGTCGTTCAAGACGCGGGCGATGCTGTATGAGCCCGCGCGCTTCATCTTCAGCCCGACGCTCGAGAACTACCGGGCCGCGATCATCAATCATGGCCTGTATGGCTACATCGTCGACAGCCTGATCGTGTCGCTCTGCAATGTCGCGGTGTGCCTGACGCTGGGCACGGCGGCAGCCTATGCGATCCACAAGTTCAGCTTCCCGCGCAAGGAAGCCGTCGTTTTTGCCATCCTCTCGTCGCGGATATTCCCTTCGATCGCACTGGTTCTGCCGTTCTACGTCATCGGCCTGACCTTCGAGATGCTCGACACCTACGCGATCCTCATCGTCACCTTCATGGTCTTCAACCTGCCCTTCGTCGTGCTGATGATGCGCAGTTACCTGGCTGCGCTGGCGCCCGAGGTCGAGGAGGCGGCGATGCTCGATGGATGCAGCCGTCTCGGGGTGCTCGTCAGGATCGTGCTGCCACAGGTGCGCATGGGATTGTTCGCCACGGCGATCATGTGTTTCCTCGCCGCCTGGAACGAATTCACCTACGCCCTGTTCCTGAGCTCCTCCAAGGTCAACATGGTCTCGACCGCGGTCGTCTTCTTCAAGACCGAGCGTGGAATCCTGTGGGGCGAGGTCTCCGCTCTCGGCGTCGTCGCCGTGCTCCCCGTCATCGTCCTCTGTTTCGTCGCCCAGAAATATCTCGTCAAAGGCATGTCGTGACCATCCATCATTCGAGCCGCGCCACCAGTCATCTCGACTTCGTCGAGCGCCTGTTCCGCGAATATGACGACATCACCCTGCCGCTCCATGGCAGGTTGAGTGCGCAGGACAAGAGCGACGGCTCGGCCGTGACCGAAGCGGACCAGGCTGCGTCCACGCATGTTCTCAAGCGTCTGGTGGCCCACACCCCCGACATCGGAGTGATATCGGAAGAGGAGGCGGAGTCGTATCTGCCCGGCGCCAGCCGCCAATGGGCGATCGACCCTCTCGACGGAACGGCGTCGTTCGCTCGGGGCTTGCCGGTCTGGGGGCTCGGCATGGGCTTGATCGACGGCACGGAACCCGTCAGCGGGTATCTGCATTTTCCCATCCCGCGCCAGAGCTTCGTCTTCGAGGGCGGCAAGGCTATCCTCAACGGCGAGCCGATGCCGGTCCGCCCGGCATCGGTCGCGGCCGATACCCGCAACGTCATGATCACCTCGATCCACGACGCGATCGATGTCCGCCGGGTCGAAGGCTACCGCCTGCATAACCTCGGTTCCAATCTCTACCACCTGATGATGCTGGCGGCGGGTCGCTGCGATGCCATCATCACCGGCCCATGCTATCTGTGGGATCTCGCTCCCGCCCTTCCGTTCACAAGGGCGCTCGGCCATGTGGAACGCTATCTCGATGGTTCCGCCCTGGAGCTCTCCGATCTTCTCAAGCCGGATTACGGCTTTCCGACGCGCCAGCCCATGCTGGTCGGCCCAGCCTCAGTCGTTGACGAACTGATATCCCGATTGAGTTGAGGTTGCCCGGTCGACACCTGATCGGAGAGCGACTGATCTGGCGAGGCTGCTCGGAGCGCATGGTCGATCCCGGCGATGTGGCGGGGAGAGCAGGCAGCTGGTATTTTGCAATTGAGATCGCGGTGGTGGTTCAGGCCCCCGCAACCGCTGAGTGTGAAAGCCCCGTCCGCTTCGCAGGCGGGGCTTTTGCGTAAGACGCCGCCCTCTCGAATGACGCGCGTCGCCGGAACGGCCTGTCAAAAGACACAGCCTCGGGGGAGGAGCTGGCGCATACTGCTGGCGCAGTTGTCTCCACAGCCTATTTGGACATGACCGCTCGCGGCACACATTGATGCCGCCAGGCGGAGACACATCGCCATGAAATTGGGACATGGAATCTTGATTACGCGCGACGGTCGCGAGCTCCCGCTCCGCTACCAGTTCGGCAACGCGTACGACGATACTCGCACCGGGTATTTGCTTTGCGATACGTCAGGGCTCGATCCGGCTGCCCTGATGACTTGCGTCAGGATTATCTGCGAAGACGGAACAGCCATTGTGGCTGCGGTCACCCACTCGAGTGACCGCTATCTGGCAGTCACAGGCCGCGTGTCGGAGGCCTCGATCTAGTGCCCATCGAGGGTCAGCTTCGCGATATAGATTTCTGCGCCCTGTGCGTTCAGGACCGTTACCGAAATGGCCATATGGTCGCCATTCGGAAGTTTCTCCGTGGTCATTGCGGATAGTAGCTCTTTGGCCGCATTTGTCGCGGCCTTGTCGTCGGGCAGATCAATACCTTCATCGTCGATGTCTGCTTTCTCGCCATCGCGAGTGTGGAAGAAATAACGAGCCATCACCGCAGAATGCGGTGCGCTCCCAAGTGTTCCGCAGTCCGCAGCATTAAGCCCGGTTTTCTCGCAAATGGAGATAACCCAGTTTCAAATTTCACGCTGTCCCAATTAGGCTATCGCGGGGGATGGGAGCATAACTATCGCGGCTGGCGGGCCAAAAGGGAGGAATGGCCATGCACGCGGTCGTAAGAACCTATTCCGGCAAAGGAGCGAAAGAGCTTTTCGACGTGCTAGAGAAGCGGAAGACGGACGTTGAGAGCCTCATCCGGTCGGTGAAGGGATTTGTGAGTTACTCGCTCATCCACACTGGAGATGGCGGCATTTCCGTCACGGTCTGCAGTGACAAGGCCGGCACGGATGAAAGCCTACAGAAAGCGCGAGACTGGATAAAGGAGAACGCGTCCAACATCGGTGTTGGTGCCCCCGCAGTCGCGGAGGGCGCAATCGTGCTTCAATTGAAGTAGCGCCACTAGCCGCTCAGTCCGAGAGGCCGCCTCAGTTGGCGGCCTCATCTTCTGTTGAATAGCTTTGCAGTCGTTCCAACTCCTGCCATCCGCTGTGGCCGCCTCGGGCGTCAGTCGCTTGATGGCGCGGACGGGCGCGATCATTGGCTTTGCGAGTTTGGGGTTGGCTGCTTGGCGCCCGGGACGGAATCACATCTTCGGATCGATCGTGTCCGCTAAGGCGTCTTTTTTCGCCTGCGGAAGCAAGGTCATCAGGAGAATAAACGCGGATAGTCCAAAGCAGACGCTATTCGTGACGATGAGCGGCCACTCGCCCAGGCCAAGGCCATAGGCTGTCCAAAGGGCAAAGCCTGTCACCGTCAGGCTGTAGGTCACGGGCGAAATGGAAGCTGTGTCGCGGCTGCGGACGATGCGCCAGGCTTGAGGCACAAAGCTGATCATCGAACACAAAGCGGCCAGGGAGCCTATGGCGACTATCCAGTTCATTGGCCCTCGCGATGATTTCGGTCTCTGATGCAGTGACGCCGAGCGGAACAATCCTTGCGATCGAGCCCCGCGCGGAGGCTGAACCTGGACCTCAGGTGTTCCCTAACTGCGCAAGCCGTCCGATCCGCGTAAGTCGTCATCAAGACGGGCATGGATAAATAACGGAAGGGCCTCCAGACGATATCTGGAGGCCCTCTTGCTACGTGTCAGGCGGCGACGTCAGTCGACCGGGAATTGGGCGCGCCCATTCGAGGGTGCAGGCCTGTTATAGGGGGCAGCGTTTTCGTCGAAGCTCGTCCAGCCTTCTTCTCGGTAGCTTGCAAGGCGCGTATCGCGATCGATCGGCGTCGCGTTGTCCATGATGGCCTCGACGGTCGCCGCGTGCTCGTCCGGAGCCTTCACGGATACCACGGTTCCGCCGCGGCGGACCGTTTCGGCATGATAGTTCGCTTCGTCCTCGTCGACGCCCGCCGAGGTCAGGGAGCCGACGAGACCCCCGGCAGCCGCGCCGGCGACAGCGCCGGCCGCCGTGGCGGCAAGCCAGCCCGCAGCCACGACCGGACCAATACCGGGGATGGCCAGGATGCCAAGACCAGCAAGCAAGCCGGCCGTGCCACCGACGCCTGCACCAATGCCGGCGCCTTCGGCGGCATTGCTTTCCTTGACGCGTTCATCCTTGCCGATGACGCTGATGCTGGAATCCGAGATGTCTGCCGCTTCGAGGTTTTCGACCACGGCGGCGGCGATCTCATAGGTGTCGTAAGAACGGGTAATTGTACGGGTCATAACCGTCTCCAGAAAATCCTGAGGGGAGAAATTTGATCAATGGCGGACGATGTTGCCGCGGTAATCGACGGAGACGTCGACTTTCGCGCCGGCATTCATGGCAGTGCCTTTCCAGACACCGTTCTCGTCCTTCTTCAGCCCCGTTACGTCCGAATAACCGTTGGCTTCGAGGCGGCTCTTGGCTTGCCCCTCGGTGAAACTGTTCGCCCCTGGCAGCGGGGCATTCGCGTCCACCGGAGAGTTAGGCGTCGGCGCGGTCGTGGACGTCTGGGCCACGGCGCCAAAAGAAATCGCCGAAGCGATCATCGTAACGAAAAGCAGCTTTTTCATTTTACTATCCCGATATCTGCATAATATTTTGTGGATTATGAGATAAACTTCTCAGTCGGGATATGGTTCCACAAATAATACTTCATGATTTCGGAGTGGGCGAGCGGTCGGAGCGTCTCGCCAGCGCTGTTCCAGGGTATGTGGCACAGCCGCTGTCCGGGGGGCCTGCTCAAGGCCGGCAAGCGCCTGAAACCGAACGATCCCGGCCTGCTCTGCGTGAGTTGCGTCGGCGGCGCGCAGCCATCCCGCACCGCCTCGGGCTTTATCGCTTCGACCGCTCGCCTACGGGACGTGGGCGTACGTCACCGGTCCTATCGGGCGAGATAGCGGTCGCCCGTGGCGATGATCGCCCAGTCCCGTTCGATCAAGCCGTCGAACAGCTCGCCGAGATAGACGGTCTGATGGGGCGGTGGAAATTGCCGACGTCGAAATGGACGATTCCGGCCGTCAAATCCCGCGGCTGGTCGCGCGGACGGCGATCGACGTCCCGACCTCGCCCGGCCGGGCACGCGACACTGTGACGGTCACGGCCTCATCTCGCCTTGGCGGCCAGCAGTTGCAAAGCGAGATCGGGACGATCGCTGGTGATCTGCGAGACCGGCTGGCCGAGCCAATGATCGAGTTCGGCCACCGTGTTGGGCACCCAGACGCCGAGCTTGTCGCGCCCGACAATGTCGAGGGCGCGATCGAGAGCGAGGCGCAGCATCGATTGCTCGACCGCGATGATGCAGCCCAGATCGACGAAGCGTCGCAGCGTCGCATCGATCCCGCCGAAGGCCTCGCAGGAGCGGCGGTCGACCGAGGCGAGGCGGCGCATGCCGGGCGCCTTGGCTCGGATCTCCTCGATCACCTCCGGCACGAAGCAGGTCAGCACCACGCGCGAGGCCAGCTTGCGCGCCTCGACCAGGGCGATGACCTTGTCCAGCAGGCCCGGATAGGGATTGCCGAAAGCATCCATCTTCAACTCGATTTCCAGCTCGATGCCCGTCGGCGCGAAGACATCGAGCACGGCGGCGAGCGTCGGGATCGTCTCGCCCAGCGTGTCGTTGAGCCGGACCTTGCCCAGCGCGGCGCTGGAGAGCTGCGCGACCGGGCCCTTGTGGTCGGTGGTGCGGTCGAGCAGCGGGTCGTGGATGACCATGATCTCGCCATCGCTCGACAGGTGCACGTCGAGCTCGACCGCGTCGACCTTCAGGCCGCAGACGTTGCGGAAGCCGCTGAGGCTGTTCTCCGCCCAGATGTTGCGCGCGCCGCGATGTCCGATGATCCGCATGATGGAAGCCCTGTTCGTATGTCTTGGTCGTTATTTGCCGCTGTCGACTAGCCCCTTCACGAACCAGCGCTGAAGGAGGAGGATGACGATGGCGGGCGGCAGCATGGTCAGGAGCGAGGCGTTCATCAGCAGGTGCCAGGAGGGCAGCCCATCGGCCTGGGGCAGAAGCTTCTTCAGGCCGATCACGGCCGTCGTCATGCCCTGCTCGGTCGTCATCAGCAGCGGCCAGAGATACTGGTTCCAGCCCATCAGGAAGAGAATGATCGCCAGCGCGACGATATTGGAGCGCGACAGCGGCAGCAGGATCAGGCGGAAGAATTGCCAGGGGCTGGCGCCGTCGATGCGCGCCGCCTCGCAGAGCTCATCGGGCACGGTGAGGAAGAACTGGCGGAAAAGGAATGTCGCCGTCGCGGAGGCGATCAGCGGCAGGATGAGGCCGGGATAGGTGTTGACCAGGTTCCAGTCGAGATCGACCAGCGTCTGCACGCCGAGCCAGGAACCGAGGATATTGAGCGGCAGGGCGACATTTGCTGCCGACTCATAGGTCGGCACGATGCGCACCTCGATCGGCAGCATCAGCGACATGAAGATCAGCCAGAAGGCCGTCATCCGGAAGGGGAAGCGGAAATAGGTCACGGCGAAGGCCGCGATCACGGAGATCGACAGCTTCCCGATCGTGATGCCGCAGGCGACGATGAAGGAGTTGAGCAGCAGCCGGCCGAAATTGGCACTTCTGAGCACGGTCTGCAGGTTCACGAAGAACTGGTCGCCGGGGAGCCAGGACATCGGCACCCGCATGATTTCCTGCTGGGAGAGCGTGCCGGTGACGAAGACGAAATAGATCGGCAGGCAGACGAGCGCGGCGCCCGCCAGCAGGATGAGATGGCAGACGACATCGAGGACGGGGGTGCGCTCGTTCATGCCCGGTCCCTCAGACGCTGTAGTTCACGCGCCGCTCGATGAAGCGGAACTGGGCGAAGGTGAGGAAGAGCGCGAGCGCCATCAGCACCACGGATTGCGCGGCGGAGGAGCCGAGATCGAGCGTGACGAAGCCGTCCTGATAGACCTTGTAGACGAGGATCGAGGTGGCGCCCGCAGGCCCGCCGCGGGTCGTCGCGTCGACGATGGCGAAGGTTTCGAACAGCCCGTAGACGAAGTTGATGACGATGAGGAAGAACAAGGTCGGCGCGATCATCGGCAGCGAGATACGCAGGAAGCGCTGGATCGGCCCGGCCCCGTCCAGATAGGCGGACTCCAGAATGGAGTGCGGAACGGAGAGCAGCGCGGCAACCAGGAAGATGTAGTTGTAGCAGATGTGCTTCCACGACGCGGCCATGACGATCAGCGCCAGCGCGTGCGACGAGTTGCGGTTGGGATCCCAGTCTAAGCCAAGCCCCTGCAGCATATGGGCGACCGGCCCGACGCGCGGGTTGAACAGGAAGGCCAGCATGATGCCGGCGATGGCGGGCGCAATCGCATAGGGCAGCAGCAGCACGGTCCGGTACGCGCCTCGGCCGCGCAGGATGTGGTTCGTGGCGAAGGCGAGCAGCAGCGCCGTCGACAGCGTCAGCACGTTCTGCGCGATGGTGAACAGCACCGTCACCTGCACCGACGACCAGTAGACGCCGCTGCGGAACAGCCGTTCGAAGTTCTGGAAGCCGACCCATTGCGTCGTGGCGCCGAAGGGGTCGGTGAGCTGGAACGCCTGGATCAGCGCCCGGATCGACGGGATGAAGAAGAAGAGCAGCAGGACGAAGAGCTGCGGTGCCAACAGCCAGAACGGCAGGCGCCAGTCCTTGAAATGGGCCCGCTTCAGCCCGCTCTCCGCCCGTCCGTCATCGGCCGGCTTTGCCGAAAGGCGCCGGAATGGCCAGCGCAGGCCCATTCCGCCGCCGCTGGCCACCACGGGGAGTTCCGCCGCGCTACTTCTTGCCCGCATTGAGCTGCTCGTAGCGGCGCAGCGCTTCGTTGCCACGGGAGACCGCGTCATCGAGCGCCTGTTGCGCCGGCTTGCGGCCGAGGAAGGCGGCCGAGACCTCCTCCATGATCGCGACGTTGATCTGGTTGCTGTTGCCGATGCGGAAGCCCAGCGAATTGTCGCTCGGCGTGCCGCGCATCAGCTGAAGCACCGCGATCTCGCGCGTCGGGTTCTTGGCGTAGTAGCCCTGCGCCTTGGCGGCCTCATAGGCGGCGGTCGTCACGGGGACGTAGCCGGTCGCCTGATGCCACCAGACCTGTGTGTCGGTTTGCGCGAGGAAATCGTAGAAGGCGGCGATCGCCTTGTACTTCTCCGGCGTATGGCCCTTGAGCGTCCAGAGCGCGGCGCCGCCGATGACGCTGTTCTTCGGCGTGACGCCCTGTTCGTAGGGCAGCTCGGCTGCGCTCCAGTCGAACTTCGCGGCGGCGACGACGGCGGCGTGCGAGGCCGTCGAGGCGATGATCGTCGAGCATTCGCCCGAGGTGAAGAGCTGGATCGGGATGATGCCCTGGCCGGCGATCTGCATCACGCCGGAGGTGATCAGCCGCTTCATCCGCTCGACCTGTCCGACGAGCTTGCCCTTGTTGAAGACGAAGCTGGTGTCGAGACCGTCCATGCCGTTGCGCTTGGTGGCGTAGGGGATGTCGTTCACGGCGCTGTAGTTTTCGAGGAAGCTCCACTCGTAGTCGCCGGGGAGCACCATCGCGCATTTCGAGACGCCCTTGGCCTTGATCGCATCGAGCTGGGGCTCGAGCTCCTGCCAGGTCGCACCGGGTTTGTCGAAGCCCGCGGCTTTGAAATGGTCGCGGTTGTAGAACAGGATCGGCGTCGAGGAGTTGAACGGCATCGCCTGCAGCTTGCCGTCGATGGCGTAGTAGCTGACGACCGGCGCAATGAATTTCGAGGTGTCGACCGGATGGCCCTGCTGCGCCATCAGCTCGCTGGTCGAGACGATCGCGCCCGAATTGACCATGGTCAGGAACGAGCGCTCGTTCGACTGCACGATCTCGGGCTGGCGCTTGGCGCGGTAGGCGGCGATCGTGCCGTTCAGGACCTCGTCATAGGTGCCCTTGCCGATCGCCTTGACCACGTAGTCCTTCTGCGAGTCGTTGAACTTCTTGACCAGCTCGTCGACGCGGTCGCCGAGCGCGCCGCTCATCGCATGCCAGAATTCGATCTCAGTCGCAGCCTGGGCGGAGGAAAGCCCCGCCAGGAGCAATGCGCCGGCGCCGGCGAGCGCACCAAATAAAGGTCGCATTCAAAACCTCCCTCGTGAATTTATATGAGCATATGCTCTTGCTTGAAGCATATGCTCGCACACTGGCTTCTTATGTCAACCGTCGGTGACGAACGGATGACAGCCGCCGTGTCGGTGCTTTCGAGAGGAGGCGCGGATTGCGAACGAGGAGCTGATCAGTTCGCGAGAAGCGCGCGGGCGGTTTCTTCGTCGGTGATCAGGCCGTTGATGATTCGGCCCTTCAAGGCGGCGCGCAGAGGCGCCACTTTCGCGGCGCCCTGGGCGATGCAGATGCGCAGCCGGTCGCTCCCCGGCTCCGGCGGCACGCTGGTCACGCGCCGGTTGGTGCCGCCGTCGATGATCCGGCCTTCGGCATCGAAGACCCAGCCCGTCACCTCGCCGACGCCGCCCAGCCGAACGAGTTCGAGCAGCTCGCTGCGGGTCATGAAGCCGTCGCGGTAGAGCACGGCGTCGTCGCCGATCTGGCTGATGCCCATCAGCCAGAGGTCGGCCTCGCCGGCGATGGCGCGGATGCGCCGTATCGACTCGATCTCGATGAGCTGCGCCCGTTCTTCCGGGCTCGAGACGTAGAGCGGCAGCGGCATCGGAAAATGCTGAGCCTTGGTGATCTCGGCCAGCTTCACCAGGGTGTCGAACGGGCTTGCAGAGCCGTCCGGAGAGATGGTTCCGACGAGGGAGACGAGCCGGTGCAGGGGGCAGGACATCGGCGAGACGCGCTCGATGCTGGCCCGCATCGAGCGGCCGGTGCCGAGCGCCATCACCAGCGATTTGCGCGAGCGCAGCCAGCGTTCGATCAAGACGCCGCCGAGCGCGGCAACGCCCGCGGCCGCCGTTTCCCCCGATCCGTCGGAAGGGGCGATGTCGCAATGCTGCAGCTCGAAACGATCGCGCAGGCGCGCGGCAAGCTCCATGCAATCGGCAATCGGATGGTTCATCCGGAAGCTGATGAGCCCTTCGCTGCGGCAGAGCGAGACGAGGCGCTGCGCGGCCGGGCGCGAGATGTTCAGGATCTGGGCGATATCGTCCTGCGTGCGGCCGGCAATGTAATAGAGCCAGCCGGCGCGGGCAGCGTCGTCGAGGCGGGCGTTGTCGCTGTCGGCCATGGGTTCAGCCGGCTGCTGCGGGGATGGCGAGCTCGCGCCATGAGCCGAGCAATCTGTCGGCACCGGCATCGAGCAGCGCGCGTCTTTGATCCAGGACGGCGAAATGGCTGCCCGCCGTCAGCCCGAAGGCGGTCATTCCGGCCGCCTTGGCCGCCAGCACGCCGCTGACGCTATCCTCGATCACCAGGCAGCGCTCGGGCGCGACGCCGCGTTCTGCCGCCGCGAGAAGGAACAGGTCGGGTGCCGGCTTGCCGTTTGCGACACGCGTGGTGCTGAAGATCCGCCCCTCGAACAGGTCCCATAGCTCGGCCTTGCGCAGGCAGTGCTCGATGCGCTCCTCGTCGCTGGAAGAGGCGACGCAGTAATCGGCGTCGAAGGCCTCCACGGCCTCGCGCACGCCTTCGACAGGTTTCAGCGTAGCGCTGAAGGCGGAGAAGAGGCGCGCGCGCCAGTCCCGCTTGAAGCTCTCCGGGGCCGGGCGGCCGGTCATTCGTTCATAGTCCTCGATGACGGCGCTCGCGGGACGCCCGAGATAGCGCCGCATCACCCCTTCGAGATCATAATCCGGATCCAGCGGAGAGAGAATGTCGACCAGGGTGCGGCAGCTGATCGTCTCGCTGTCGACGAGGACGCCGTCGCAATCGAGAATGATGAGGTCGAAATGGGGGAGCGGATGCATGAGACATAGACAACCGTGAACGGATGCTCAAATCAAGAGCATCCGCTCGATTTCCTGTCAAATGCCGCAGCCGGGGCCTATTGCAGTTCGCGGCTGAAGGCGGCCGCCCGCTGCCAGACAGGATAGCGGGCCGCATAGGCTGCCACGAGTGCCGGCTCGGGACGGAAGGTTTCGGGCGTGCCTTCCGGCTTCAGGCAGATTTCGCGCGGGTCTTCGCCGGTGCAGGCGAGGCGCGCGAGGCGCGCCGCGCCGAAGGCTGCGCCCGTCTCGGCGGCTGCATGGCGATGCAGCGGCATGTCCAACACATTGGCGAGAATGGAGAGCCAGAGATCGGAGCGGGAGCCGCCGCCGATGACGATGGCTTCTCCGATCGGCGAGCCGGCACTCTCCAACGCCGCCTTGCCATCGCGGAAGGTAAAGGCGACGCCCTCCATGACGGCCTGGGTCATGGTGTTCCGGTCGGTGTCGTGGCCAAGGCGGGCGAAACCGCCCCGCATCCGGGGATCGTTGTGAGGTGTGCGCTCGCCGGACAGATAAGGCGTGAACAGGGCGGGCGATGGAGCGTCGAGCCGTTCGCCGAGCGGCGCCAGCAGATCGGTCTCCGCGCAGCCCGTCACGCCTGCCCACCAGCTCAGGCTCGCAGCCGCGGAGAGGTGAACGGACATCTGATGCCAGAGGCCCGGCAAGGCATGACAGAAGGCATGAACCGCGCTGTCCGCCCGGGGCTCGAAGCGGCCGGTCGTGCGCCATAATACCCCGGAGGTGCCGAGCGACAGGAAGGTCGCTCCCGGCGTGATGGCGCCGAGGCCTACGGCCCCGGCCGCGTTGTCGCCCGCGCCTCCGGCAAAAAGCGGTGGGGTGTCGAAACCGAGTTCCCGACTCAGTTCCGCTCGCATCCTTCCGGCAGGTTGCGAGCCCTCGACGAGACCGGGCATGTGGCTGCGGTCGAGGCCGGTGGCGGCGAGCATGCGATCCGACCAGTCCCGGCCGGCGACATCGAGCCAGAGTGTTCCCGCCGCGTCGGACATCTCCTCGATGGCCTCTCCCGTCAGCGCGAGACGCAGATAGGCTTTCGGCAGCAGGGCTTTTCGAATCCGGCGAAAGATGTCCGGCTCATGCCTGCGGACCCAAAGGAGCTTCGGCGCGGTGAAGCCGGGCATGGCGATGTTGCCGGTGATATCGCGGGACGCCGGCTCGGCTGTCTCGATTTCCGCGCATTCCGCGGCCGAGCGGCCGTCGTTCCAGAGCATGCAGGGGCGTAGCGGCCTGCCGGCCTGATCCAGAAGGACGGCGCCGTGCATCTGTCCGGACAAGCCAATGCCCCGGCAGCCGCGAAAGGCGGCAGGGGCGATCTGCCTGAGTTCCCGCAGCGCTGACAGCGCAGCCTCGATCCAATCGGCGGGGTCCTGTTCCGCCCATAGCGGCTCGGGGCGGTGGACGTGGAGATCGCGCGTCGCCGCGGCCAGCAGGCGTTGGCGATCGTCGACCAGGATGGCCTTGAGCGACGAGGTGCCGAGATCGATGCCGATAAAGCTGCCGACACTGCTGGGCAGCGGACTCATCAGCCGCGGCTCACGGAACCGCGCGGATAGATCAGGCTCTTCACCATGCCCCCCTCATTGGCGGCGTGCCGGCGAAAAGCCTCCGGCCCTTCAGCCAATGCGAAGCGATGACTGACGACGGCGTCGACATCGACCCTGCCACGCGCGACGAGTTCGATGGCCCTGGGGTAGACATGGCCCATCCGCCGGGAGAACTTCAGGCTGAGGCCGCGACGGCGCGCCTCCGCCGCCGGCACCACATAGCTGTCGCCATCCGGGATGCCGACGAGCACCACGCGCCCGCCGATCCGCGCCGCGCGCACGGCATCGCGAAAGCCCTCCGGCGCGTTGGTGGCCTCGATCACGAGCGGCAGTCCCTCTCCGCGTGTCCATTCCGCAATGTCGGCCACGCTCGCGCCGGCTTTGTCCGCCCCAAGTTCAAGCGCAAGAGCTCGGCGATGCGGCTGCGGATCGCAGACCAGGATCTCGCCGGCGCCGGCCGCCCTGAGCACTTGCAGGATCAGGAGGCCGATCGGTCCGCAGCCGAGCAGAGCGATGCGCTCAAGCAGGCGCGGCTTGGCGAGGTCGACGGCGTGGATCGCCACGCCGAGCGGCTCGAGCATCACGGCGTCGCTGGGCGTGAAATGCTG
The DNA here is from genome assembly GCF_057321085.1 of Allobosea sp. RIT-PG3_2. NCBI lineage: Bacteria > Pseudomonadati > Pseudomonadota > Alphaproteobacteria > Hyphomicrobiales > Alloboseaceae > Allobosea > Allobosea sp. RIT-PG3_2. Next base: position 48,534 of record NZ_JBXWCA010000004.1, read on the forward strand.
GGGGACGGCGACGATCTGCGATTTCGGCACCCAGATGCGCTCCGTCATCGCGCCGTCATGCGGGGGCGCACCGATGAAGACGACGTCGGGGCAGAGATTGGGATGGCCCTCGCGACAATGCTCGCAATGGCCACAAGACTGGTTGGGGTCGACTGCGACCAGCTCGCCGCGTGCTAGCCCCAACTCAGGGAGATCCTCGGTCAGCCAGCCGCTGAACTCATGGCCGGGGACGAAGGGCGCGGCAATCACGGCGGAACCGATGCCGCCGTCCTTGTAGTAGTGCAGATCGCTGCCACACAGTCCGACGGCGGCGACATCGAGGAGCGTTTCCCCGGGCGCGCCCTCGCGCAGATTAAACGGGGCGAAGCGCGCGTCGCCCGCGGCGTGTAGAAAAATGGCGTGGGACATTCCGCATAAAGCTCCGGCTTCGCAAGCCCGCTCAACAAATGTATTTAGATATTTACATTGGTTACAGTCAAGGTTGAAGCCCGGCTGACGCATAGCTCGCATGGCGGCGGGCGGGGCGAGGCGATGCGCTCGACCCGGAAAACGAACTCATGATGCGGAGTCTGGCGGCAACGACGACTCGCCAAGCAGGCGGACCGATCGCACGCCTCGATGTCTCCGACCCCCGCCGAGACAGTGGACCCTTCTGCCGGGGAAGCCGCGGGCGCGCCAAGCTACCTCGACGCGCGCATTGGTACCTACTGCGCGAAGGATCGCTTCGATCAGGAGAGGCCGCCAGGATTGTCGGGAATACGGCACAGCCCGCGCGCGCCAGGCCGAGAGGCGCCGGCCTCCGCCCCCGCACACGCTGTGAGCTTAATTGCAAATAACTCGCACTTGCAAAGTTGACGGATATCGCGGTAACACAAAATGCTCTTGCAACCCATTATCAATAAGAGGCGTTCATGCTGGTTAATGCGCGACGATCGGTTCTGGCCGGACTGATGGGGGTCGGCCTGGCGGCCGCGCTGAGCACCATGCCGGCGGCCGCCCAGGAAAAGCTCAAGGCCGTCACGACCTTCACGGTGATCGCCGATATCGCAAGAAACGTGGCAGGCGACGCGGCGGTCGTCGAGTCGATCACCAAGCCCGGCGCCGAGATTCACAACTACCAGCCGACGCCGGGCGACATCCAGCGCGCGCAGGGCGCGCAACTCATCCTCTGGAACGGCCTCAATCTCGAACTCTGGTTCGAGAAATTCTTCCGGAACCTCAAGAATGTGCCGAGTGTCGTGGTCTCGCGGGGGATCGAGCCGATGGGCATCGCCGAAGGTCCGTACACCGGCAAGCCGAACCCGCATGCCTGGATGTCGCCAACCGCGGCACTGATCTATGTCGACAATATCCGCGATGCCTTCGCGAAGCATGATCCGAAGAACGCCGAGACCTACAAGGCCAATGCCGAGGCGTACAAGGCGAAGATCAGGGCCATCATCGACCCGATCAAGGCGGAGCTCGCCAAGGTCCCCAAGCAGAAGCGCTGGCTGGTATCGAGCGAGGGAGCGTTCTCCTATCTCGCCCGCGATTTCGACCTGAAGGAGCTCTATCTCTGGCCGATCAATGCCGATCAGCAGGGCACGCCCCAGCAGGTCCGCAAGGTCATCGACGCGGTGCGCAAGAACAAGATCACCGTTGTCTTTTCCGAAAGCACGATCTCTTCGGCGCCCGCCGAGCAGGTGGCGCGCGAGACCGGGGCGAAATATGGCGGCGTGCTCTATGTCGACTCGCTGACCGAGGCGGACGGGGCCGTGCCCACCTATATCGATCTGCTCCGGGTCACGTCGGACACCATCGCCAAGGGGCTCGCGCAGTGAACGCGCCCGTCAGAAATCCCGTCCACCCCGCATCTTCGGATGCGGGGCCGGGCATCGCGGTGAAGGAAGCGACCGTGACCTATCGCAATGGTCATACCGCGCTTCGGGATGCGAGCTTTCAGATCCCCACGGGCACGATCGCGGCCCTCGTCGGGGTCAACGGCTCCGGCAAGTCGACGCTGTTCAAGGCGATCATGGGCTTCGTGCGGCTGGCGAAGGGCGACATCCGCGTGCTCGGCCTTTCGGTCGCGGAAGCGCTGCGCCGGAACCTCGTCGCCTATGTGCCGCAGGCGGAAGAGGTCGACTGGAACTTCCCCGTCCTGGTCGAGGACGTCGTTATGATGGGCCGCTACGGCCATATGGGCATGATGCGCATCCCCCGCGCGGTCGATCGCGCGGCCGTCTCGGTCGCGCTCGCCCGCGTCAATATGGGCGAGTTCCGCAAGCGCCAGATCGGCGAGCTCTCCGGCGGACAGAAGAAGCGCGTCTTTCTCGCCCGCGCTCTCGCGCAGGACGGCCGCGTCATCCTGCTCGACGAACCCTTCACCGGCGTCGACGTCAACACCGAGGATCAGATCATCACGCTGCTGCGCGAACTGCGCGACGAAGGCCGCGTCATGTTGGTCTCGACCCATAATCTCGGCTCCGTGCCGGAATTCTGCGACCGCACCATCCTGATCAAGGGCACCGTGCTCGCCTACGGACCGACCGTCGAGACCTTCACGCAGGAGAACTTGGAGAAGGCTTTCGGCGGCGTGCTCAGGCATTTCGTCCTCAGCGAGGCGCAGAGCGGCAGGCCGGCGCCCGTCCGCGTCTTCAGCGATGACGAGCGGCCACTCGTCCTGCAGGACGGCAGGGCAACGGCGTGTGCGACGGAACAGGGCAATGAGGGGCCGAACCGATGGCCGGCCTGATCGAGCCCTTCACCTATGACTACATGCTGACCGCGATGTGGGTCTCCGCCCTCGTCGGCGGCGTCTGCGCGTTCCTGTCCTGCTATCTCATGCTCAAGGGCTGGTCGCTGATCGGCGATGCGCTGTCTCACGCGATCGTTCCCGGTGTGGCCGGCGCCTACATGCTGGGCCTGCCCTTCTCGATCGGCGCCTTCTTCTCGGGCGGGCTAGCCGCCGCCGCGATGCTCTTCCTCAATCAGCGCACCAAGCTGAAGGAAGACGCGATCATCGGGCTGATCTTCTCGGGCTTCTTCGGGCTAGGCCTGTTCATGGTCTCGATCTCGCCGACCTCGGTGAACATTCAGACCATCGTTCTCGGCAATATCCTGGCGATCACGCCGGGCGACACGATCCAGCTCGCCATCATCGGCTTCGTCTCGCTCGCGGTCCTGCTGGTCAAATGGAAGGACCTGATGGTGGTCTTCTTCGACGAGAGCCATGCGCGCTCCATCGGCCTCAACCCGACGGCGCTCAAGGTGATGTTCTTCACGCTCCTGTCGGCCTCGACGGTGGCGGCGCTCCAGACGGTCGGCGCCTTCCTCGTCATCTGCATGGTCGTCACGCCCGGCGCGACCGCCTATTTACTGACGGACCGCTTTCCGCGACTGCTCGTCATCGCCGTGGCGATCGGCGCGACCACCAGCTTCACCGGCGCCTATGCGAGCTATTTCCTCGACGGTGCGACCGGCGGCATCATCGTTTGCCTGCAGACGCTGGTCTTCCTGATCGCATTCCTGTTCGCCCCCAAGCACGGAATGCTGGCGGCCCGCCGCCGCGCCGCGCAGGCGCTGGAGGTAGGGCCATGAGCTTCCTCGACACGCTTCTGGCCCCCTTCCAGTTCGAGTTCATGATCAATGCCCTGATCATCTCGGTGCTGGTGGCGATCCCGATGGCCCTGCTCTCCTGCTTCCTCGTCCTCAAGGGCTGGTCGCTGATGGGCGACGCGATCTCGCACGCCGTGTTTCCGGGCGTGGTCATCGCCTACATCGTCGGGTTTCCTTACGCGATCGGCGCCTTCGTCGCCGGCATGTTCTGCGCCATCGCGACCGGCTTCCTGAAGGAGAACAGCCGCATCAAGCAGGACACGGTGATGGGCATCGTGTTCTCCGGCATGTTTGGCTTCGGGCTGGTTCTCTACGTCAAGATCCGGTCCGATGTGCATCTCGACCACATCCTTTTCGGCGACATGCTTGGCGTCTCCTTGGCCGATATCGGCCAGGCCGCGCTGATCGCCGCGCTCACGGCGGCCGTCATCGGCGTCAAATGGAAGGACTTCCTCCTGCATGCCTTCGATCCCGCGCAGGCGCGGGCCGTCGGCCTGCCGGTGAACCTGTTGCACTATGGCCTGCTCAGCCTGATCTCCCTGACCATCGTCGGCGCCCTGCAGGCCGTCGGCATCATCATGGCCATCGCCATGCTGATCGCGCCGGGTGCCATCGCCTTCCTGCTGACCCGCAGGTTCAGCACCATGCTGATCCTGTCGATGGCCATTGCCGCGGCTGGCTCGTTCCTCGGCGTCTACCTGTCCTTCTTCATCGACAGCGCCCCGGCACCGACCATCGTGCTTCTGCTCTCCATCGCTTTCGTCGCGGCGTTCATCCAGGCGAGTCGAAGGACGGCTCGGATTATGGCGTAAGCTCTGGGACAAGGCTCCGCGGACGCCGATGGAGCCTTCTCTCAAGAGCGATGGCGCGAACACCTCGTAACGCTCGGTTGCCAAGACCGATCGTGGGCACGCTACCTGACCCAAACCGGAGTTTGGTGCGGGGGTTTTTCGCGTGTCCTGAGGCCGCGCGATATCCAATTCCCAGTCAGCCAAGACCGATCTTGGCCGCACAGCCGGTTTAAGAACCGTCGATCGACCCTCTTGATATGCGGCGCACGCAATCCATATACCATCCACCCGGATGGTATATGGATGTGATTATGAAAGCGCCCGATAGCGAAAAGCTGACACTAAATCTCGGCTTCGTGGACCTCGGCCGCATCGACCTGCTGGTCAGGGACGGCTTCTATTCCAACCGGTCGGATTTCATTCGCACCGCAATCCGCAACCAGCTTTCGTCCCATTCCGAGATCGCGGCCAAGGCGACGACACGATTGGCGCTCGAATTGGGACTTCGGACATTCACGCGGCGGGACCTGGAGGCGGTGGTGGCCGCCGGTGAACAACTCGAAATCCGGGTCCTCGGCCTGGCCGTGATCGACAACGACGTCTCGCCGGAACTGGCGAGGACGGCCATCGCATCCCTCACGGTCCTCGGTGCCTTGCACGCATCCCCCGACATCAAGGCCGCCCTGGCCGACCGCCTGACATGACCCAAAGGACATCAGCCATGAACCCGCGCTTTCACGCCGCCATCGGCGAAGCCATGAGCCGCCTGCGAACAGCCGATGTGGCGGGCGCAACGGCTGCGGTCCAGCGCGCTCTTGCCGGACAGCAGCCTCTGCGGGGAGCAGATCCGGATAGCGGCGGCCAGGGCAGAGCCGGCCTCGAAGCGCCTCCGGCGCGGGGTCTCAGGGCGGTCCTGCAGAAGCTTCGCCATGAGCGGCCGAGCTTCGTTCACACCCCCAGCCATGGCCCAGCGGCCGCTGAAGGAGCCGGGGACAGTGAGAACTTTCGCGCGCGCCGCTTCCAATCGGCAGCCGGCTCGGTGGCATACAAGCTCTACATGCCCGCCGATCATGCCGGCCGGGAGCTCGCGCTGGTCCTGATGCTGCATGGCTGCACGCAAAATCCCGACGATTTCGCGCGCGGGACCAGGATGAACGTATTGGCCGACGAATTCGGCCTGATCGTCGCCTATCCTTTGCAGCCGAAATCGGCCAACGCCCAAGGCTGCTGGAACTGGTTCGACGCCCGACATCAGCAGCGCGGCGCCGGCGAGCCCGCCGTTCTGGCCGGGCTTGCTCAGGAACTGGCTTCGGAGTTCAAGATCGATCGCAGGCGCATCTTCGTTGCCGGCCTGTCGGCTGGCGGTGCCATGGCCGACATCCTGTCAGCGGCCTATCCCGACGTCTTTTCCGCAGCGGGCATCCATTCCGGCCTGCCCCATGGCGCGGCTTGCGATGTCATGTCGGCATTTGCCGCGATGAAAGGGACTGCGAAAGCAGCAGTGAAAGGTGGTTCGCCGGTCAGAAAGATCGTTTTCCACGGGGCTGCCGACGCCACCGTCCATCCGTCGAACGGCAAACAGATGTTCGATCTCACACGCTCCGCCCATGGCGAACCGGCGGAATTTCAGACCGATGCAGTGATCAATGGCAAAGGCGTGACCCGGACGCTTCTCGGAAACGGCGATGGGCCGGCGATTGCCGAGCACTGGCTCATCAAGGGCGGCGGCCACGCCTGGTCGGGAGGCGACCGTCTGGGAAGCTATGCGGATGCGACGGGCCCCGACGCCTCGCGGGAGATGATCCGCTTTTTCCTCGAGGCCTGAGAAAACGCCGGCGATTTCGGGGCGGAATCCGCATGGCTCAGCGGCATCCGCTCCGGCAAGGCCTGAAGGCCGGTCAACGATCCAGCCTTAACGCGATGCTCGGGAACGGGCATCGACGGGAACAAACGATGCTGCGGGTCGTTTGTCGTTCATGACGAATCCGATCAAATCACAGGACGACCCAATCCGGAGCGCAGCCCCTGCGCCCGTTCATGACATGGACCGGTCTCTTCCCGTCGATTCCCGCAAGAATGTCGTGCGCAAGAACCAGCAGCTGAAGGCGCGCGCCGTTGCGGGGCGGCATATCGACGAAGCACTCTCCGACCTGCCGATCTCCGACGACACCAAGGCTTCACGGAAGGCGAAGCTCATCGATGTGCCCGCAGGTACGCCGGACAAGCGGCGCGGCAAGCGGCCGACATAAGGCTCAGCTTCGATCCTTGGCGGCGAGGGAGGCGAGGCGGCTCATCACGATGCCGTTTCCTCGTCACTCTGGGAAGGCTGCGCCCGCCTGCAGGTCCCGCGGGTAAAGCGTTCGATCTCGGCAAGGGCTTCGTCGAGTGTCCGGTAGGGTTCGAGCTTCATGGTCGCCATCGTCTGCATCGCATGACCGGCGGGATGAATCCGAAACACGCCGGAGGTCTCTTCCACTACACGCCCCATCTCCCGGCCGAGCAGGTCGGTCAGCAGCCAGGCTGCCTCGTCCGGTTTTGAAGTCACGTCGATGTCCAAGGCAGATTCCTTCGGTTAGCAGCTCGCAAGCGTCGGCTTTTTTGGGCTCACTTCGAGGTCTTGCCGGCCTTCGCCTCGGGCGGAGCCGCGGCGCGGTCGAGAGCCTCCTTGCGCAGCCTTTGTTCCTTCAGCCGCGCGGTATTGGCGTCGCGGGTCTGATTGACGCTTTCGACTTCCGACAGGATACGATTCCGCGACAGGGATTGGGTTTGCGTCTTGAGGAACGCGGCTTCAGCCTGCGTGCGCGATTTGGAATGTGCGGTCATCTGCTTTCTCCTGATTGGCGGCTCCCCGAGCCTTCACAGCAGCTGCGGCTGCTGCGGGGAGTCGGCCGCCGCCGATTTCGAAACCACGATCTGGTTGTGCTCGATCGCTCGCTCGCGACCGTCGGCGCCGCGCACCCGGTACTGACGCTCGCCGCTTTGCTGCACGGGCATCAAGCGAACGATCTCATATTCGCCCGTTCCGGACCGGTCGGCGAAGCCGAATGAAAGGCGGACGATATCGCCGACCTTGATGGGTTGTTCGGTCATGATTTTTCCCTTTCGAAGATGGGCTCCCCGGCGGGAAGCCGCTCGTTTTCGTCGTGGGCACCCAAGGGTGCATCGGAAATCTCCATCGCGTCCAGCAGCGCGGCGATCCTCACCGTGGCGAAATGGCAGAAGCTGTCCGACACCGCATAGGGCAGGACGATCATATCGCCGTGGCGCATCGCGCCGCAGGTGTAGACGACGTTGGGAACGTAGCCTTCCCGTTCCGAGGGCTCGGGCTGGACGAAAGGCTCGCGCAGGCGAGCCAGCACCTTCGACGGATCCGCCTTGTCGAGCAGAACCGCGCCGATCGTGTATTTCCGTACCGCTCCGACGCCGTGGGTCAGCAGCAGCCAGCCCTCGTCAAGTTCGATCGGGGAGCCGCAGGTGCCGATTTGAACGAACTCCCACGGAAATCGCGGCGTCAGGATCTCGACCCCGCCGTTCCAGACAAGGAGATCGTCCGAATAGATCAGATAGAGGTTCTCATTGTCCTGTCTCGCGATCATGGCGTAACGGCCGTCGAGCTTGCGCGGAAACAGCGCCATGCCCTTGTTCACGGCGGCGGAGCCTCGCAGCGGCGACAGCCGGAACGACAGGAAATCACGCGTCTCGATCAGCTCAGAGCGGATCGCCCTGCCGTCATAGGCGGTATAGGTGGCGCGATAGACGGTCTCGCTGTCCTCCTCGCATGCGACGAAGCGCGCATCCTCGATGCCGTTCGCCTGAGGCGCGGTCACGGGAAAGATCACGCGCTCGCTGATGTCGCTATCGGCCGCGAAGACGACCTCGACGTCTTCACCGTCGAGGCGCGCCATGCGGTTGTGCAGAGTCGCGATCGTCGCCAGGCGCGAGGTCGGATCGATGCTGATGCCGCCATCGGCCGCGATCGATCCGGAGCGGAACGTCAGCGACGAGATATGCCCCTCGCCGACGGCGCGAACGCTCAGGATGAAGCGGCACCCCCCTGCGGGAGCGCCGGTCTGGTCGGGATGCAGCACGATGCTGGGATTGAAGAGCGCTGCCGCCTCGAACGAATACTCATGCAGAAAATAGGCTCCGACCAGCTGGCGCTGAACCCTTGTGAAGGCGCCATGCGTGGCGAAGGCATCCTCCATTTCGTCGGCCCGCGCCTCGAACCTTTCCAGCAGGTTGCGGTGCCGACCGTTGAAATTCTCGAGCACATCGGCAAGCAGGTTCGCCGCCGCCGCCGGGTCGAGCGACAGCACCCGCTCGACGATATGGTTCGCCTTGGCCTTCTCGGCGGCGTTGAAATTCCGCGGCTCGGCCGCGGGCCCGAACCGGCGCACGACGACCCTTGAAGGGTCGGGGTGCAGGGAGAGGGCCTGCCTGTTCAGAAAAGTGGGCTGGGACAAGACGTCCGCCGATCTGTTTGTGCAAGTTCGCCGAAGGCTCAGGCGTGCAAGACCCGAAGCGGCGCCAGTTTCGGGCGATCCCCGCTGATGCGGGCAAGCTGGCGAATCTCGGCGAGACTAAGCAGATAGGATACCACGGATTCGCCGCCGCGGTTCTCATTCGGCCGATCGCGATGCAGCCCGTCGCGGCAGGCGCCGCTGTCGAGGTCGACCAACGGTACCGAGAGATCGTTATCGCCCAGGAACCAGGCGAAAGCGCGCGCGGCTTCGGTGCGCCATTGCGGGTCGCCATCGGCACTCCAGGCTGCCAGGCATGCGGAAATCGTCGCCGTCGCTTCCAGCGGCTGCTGGTCGAACGCTTTCGGCGCGCTGCGCTTGTCGCCGAAGCTCTCCGAGCCGACCGGCCTGAACAGGCCCGCCGGCGTGGTCTGGAGATGCGCGAGCCAGCGCAGCGAGCGCAGGCCGGCCTCGACATAGGCTGGAACCTTCATCGATATCCCCGTCGCGATCAGCGCTTGCGGCAGGCGCGCATTGTCATAGGAGAGCCCGTCCTCGAACCAGACCCAGTCCGGCGTCTCGACCGCCGCCATCAGGCCGAGCAGACGGTCGGCGAGCAGCGCGCGCAACGACGAGACGGCAATGGCCGCCCCGCCGGCGATGGTGCAGTAGGCATCGAGGCCGAGCAGGGCGAAGGCCCAGGCGCGCGGTGAGCTGAAGCTCTCGACGACAGGCAAGGCTTCGGCGAAGAGGGCGGCGGCCCATCGCCGCCGCGAAACGCTCGCGTCGTCACGCGCGCAGACACCGAGCGCCCAGAGCGTGCGCCCATGGCTGTCTTCCGAACCGGCATCCTCGAGCCAGCGCCTGTCGAAGCTCATGAAGTTGCGGAAGCGCCGTCGGTCGGGATTCCAGGCATGCTGGACGAAGGAGGCGAAGCGCGCCGTGAGCACGTCCGCTAGAGGCGGCTCGCCAGTGTCGTTCAAGACACTGGCGAGGAGCAGCGCACGGGCATTGTCGTCGATGCAATAGCCATGCGCACGATCCGGCACGGAGTGGACGGCGTGCTGGAACAGCCCGGTATCGTCGCACATGCTCAGAAGATGGCCGGTCTGCAGCTTGGGCGGTGCCGTCATTGCCGGCACAGGCCTCGGCTCGCCGTCGCCAGCGATGACGCTCAGCATGCGGCCCCGACGGGCCGTCTCGAAGGCGGCGAGATAACGCTTCGCGGTCCGCTCCCAAGTCATCGAGCGACTGCTCGCATAGGCGCGCAGCCTCATGGCCTGGCGCCGGGGAGCATCGGTCAGCAGGCTGGCGATCTCGTTGCCGATCGCGATGGGATCGCCGAACGGCACGAGGATGCCGCGCCCGTCGGCGAGCAATTCTCGGGCATGCCAGTAGGGCGTCGAAACCACGGCCTTGCCGAGCCCGAAACTGTAGGCCAGCGTGCCCGATGTCATCTGCGCCTCGTTGAGATAGGGCGTGACATAGACATCGCACATCGAGATGAAGCCGAGCAGCGTCGCCTGATCGACGAACTGGTCGAGGAAGACGACATGGTCCTCGACCCCCAGCTCGCGCACGCGCCGCATCAGGCTCTCGCGATAGGCCTCGCCACGCTCGCGGACGAGATTGGGATGCGTCGCACCTAGAACGACATAGATCGCATCGGGACGGCGCCTCAGGATCGAGGGCATCGCGTCGATCATCACCTCGATGCCCTTGTTGGGCGACAGCAGGCCGAAAGTCAGGATGACCGAGTGGCCGCTGAAACCCAGCCGCTTCTTCGCCTCATCGGGCTCGACGAAGGCGAATTCGGGAATGCCGTGTGCGATCACCTCGATCTTGTCGGCCGGCAGCCGATAGACGGTGCGCAACAGATCGCGGCCCTTCTCGGCCATGACGATGACGCGCGCCGAGGCATCGACGACCCGTTCCATCACGTTGCGCTGCAGCGGCGTCGGCTCGGCCAGGACGGTATGGAGCGTGGTGACGACCGGCATCGTCAGGCGCGACAGCAGCGTCATGATATGGCCGCCGGCCTCACCGCCGAAGATGCCGAACTCGTGCTGAAGGGAGACGACGTCGAAACGGCCCTCGTTCAGGAAGTCGGCGGCGCGGGCATAGTCCTCGAGCCGGTCGTCGGCGATCTGGCAATGCACGGAGATCGGGTAGTCATAGCCATCACCATGGTCGTTCATGGCGATGATGGAGGTATCGACATCGGAAGACGCGATCGCCTGCTGCAGATCCGTGGTGAAGGTCGCGATCCCGCAGCGGCGGGGCAGCGAATTGCCGATAAAGGCGATGCGTTTGGTCGGACTCATGATCTTACCTCCGTGGACGGAACCGGCGATTGCGCGAATGTCGGAGGCGGTCCGGTCGGCGGGGCGACCGTCTCCCGGAGCGCTGGGATGCCGTGGCCGTCGACACGATGCAGGAGATCGCGGCCGGGCGTTGCGGCGTCGTAGGCGACCAGGCAGGACAGCCCGCCCTCGCCCGGCACGATGCGCACGGTCTGCGCCTCGATGAAGCAGCCTTGGCCGATGCCGATCTGCAAGACGTCGATCGTGGCGTCGCCGGCGATGGCGGCCAGCCAGGTCTCGCGGCGGGCATCGAGATCCCAGATCGATCCGGCAGGCAAGTCGATCCGCTCGAAGACGAAGTAAGGATTTGCGACGAGCACGGTCCGGACATCGCCCAGCCGCCGCACCGGCACGGCAGGCTTCGCAGGCCGGGCATGAGCGACCGCGACGCCCTGCTCGATATGAAGTTCGCGGGCACGGCCATGGTCGAACAGCCGGAACGTTGTATCGCTGCGCTGCTGGATCTCGGCGAGCACGAGGCCCGGGCCGATCGCGTGGATGGTTCCGGCCGGGACGGAGATGACGTCGTCCTTCAGCGGCTGGTGCCACGCCACAAGCTGGGCGATCGAGCCATCGGCAATCGCGGCGCGCAGCCGCTCCGGAGTGATGACCGATGTGAGGCCGACACCGACCGTGGCATCAGCCGCGGCGGACAGGATGTACCAGGCTTCCGTCTTGCCGCGCGGCAGCCCCATTCCATGGGCGGTGGCGTCGTCCGGATGCACCTGGATGGACAGCGCCTCCCTGGTGAACAGCAGTTTGAGCAGCAAGGCCGGCTCCGGTGCATGCGGGTCGCAGCGCTGGAACCAGAGCTCGCCGATCGGAACGCTGGGGTGCCCGGTCGTGCTCCAGGGAAGGAGGTCGGTGGACCCCCAGGGTTTAGGCATCATCTCTATGCAGGCTTGTTCGAGCGCCATGTCGGGCTCCTGGTTCGCAGGCCGGCAATCGCTCGACGGATTGTCGCGCGATGCGGCCATGGTCGGCGGCGGCGTGTCGTGACACCGGTGCGGGCTGCCACCCTTCATGGGCGGTGCCGGGCGGCCGGCGCGCGTCGGAAGGGCGCCGCCTGCGCTCCACATGTTGGAGCAGTCTTCCGAGCGATCGTGCTGAGCGAGCCGCTTTCGACGCAGCGGCGACATACGCGATGGCAGGTGAGGGGCGAACTGCCAGTTGCGCGAAACCGCATTCAACGGGTTTCGCAGAGGTTGTCCGCGCGGCGCCGCCTCGCAGACGTCCGTTTAAGCGCCGACGTCGGCCTCCAGCGCGCTCGCCAGCTCGCCGGAGTTCACCGTGAACACCTGGGAACGGCCGGACGAAGACAGCGCCGGGGTGTGCAGCATGGTGGCAATCTGGCGATAGGCGAGGAAGGAGACGGCCGGAATCTCCTCCTCGTCGACCACCACACGGTAGGTCCCGGCAGGCTGCACGTGGTCGAGCGCGCTCAGCCTGAATGGGTTGTTGAATGTGACCGTGGTTTCCCGGCTGCGAATGTTCACTTCAGCTCTTTTTCTTGGTTTTGCTCGCAAGTTCGAGCGGCGCCGGCATTCCTCTGACCGCTACGGCCACCGCCGCGGCTTCCTTTTTCTTCTTGGGTTTCTTGGCCTCTCGATTCCCGCGTGTCTGTCCCTTGGCCATTGTGATCTCCGAATGTCGGGTTTGCAGGTGCCCAGCATGCCCAATGCTCCGCGCGGATCGCATGGAGCAGCGCATGCCAGCTCGATAGACGTCGCATCCTTCGCGGCGATCGCAGCGATCGGGCTCAGGTCTTGGGCATGCCGAGAGTTTCGGCACAGGCCTTTGCGACCGCCGAGTCCGCCGACGTGCTGCCGACCATCGTGGCCCAGCCGCCCTTGGCGATGAAATCGCCCTGACTCCACGAACTGATCTTCTTCAGTTCAGAGAGTGCGGCATCGGCATTGGGTTGCTTTTGAAAATTGCTCACGCAGATCGGCGACAGGACGGAGACAACGGCGTTCTCGGCTCTCAGTTTCGCCAGGCGTTCACTTGACGAGGCCGTTGACCAGCCGCCCCAAGTGAACCCGACAACGGCAAGGGCAATCGCACCACCAACGGCGCCCCAGATGGCAGGCTTGGTTTGTGTGGGGATTTTCATGGCACAGCCTTCCGTTCTACGGAAGAAAACACCTTCCGAAGAACATAATAGCACATTGCGGCGCAAAATATTTATAATAATTCACTTTTAAAGCTGAGGCCGAATATTCCGATTTATCTGGTAACTTCCTCATCAATCCAATTGATTAATCAGGTTTTGCGCGAAAACGATCGGTCATCGAGACGCTATTTGCCGCTGAAATCGCTAGAATATTAGAGATTGCGACTGCGGGCTGTGCAACAAGACCGATCGCGAGTGCCAGGCGCGCGGATACTGGTCCAGAGAGCGTCGTGGCCGAATTCGTCATGCCAATCCACTCCGGTGGGCGATCGACGAGATCGGCGCAGAGATCAGTTCGAGGCTGTCCACCGGGCGCCGTGCCGGCTCAACGGCCAACAGGCATGGCATTCCAAAGACACATGCGGGCGGAGGCCGGCGCGGCCTGGATTGCTCGCGGTGCCCGTTCAGGAGCTCGCTGCCATGGAGATCCTCTTCTCAGACCGGCGAAGCGGAGGTCCGAGACAGGGCTGTGTTGAGATCGGCGGCGAGGTCCGCGTCCAGCGGAGCGCCGTCGCTCCAGCAATGGCGGACGATGGCGATGCGGCCGGAATCGATCAGGCTGTTCTCGTCGCCCGGGCGGCTGGTATGCGGCCGGCCGCGGCGGATGCGCCAGACGATGCGGTCCCCGTCCTCGGCCTGTACGTCGGCGGCGCCGGCGATCTTGTCGCGGCCGATCGTGGCGAGGCCGATCGTGGCCGGAAGCTCCTTCGGCAGGTTGACGCTGAGATAGGCGCCTTCGCGGCTCCAGGCGGCGCGGCGCTGCCAGAGATTGTCGATCAGGGCCGCCAGCGCGGCGACATCCCGCTCCTCGGACGTCCCGCCCTTGGTGCGGGAGAAGCCGATGGCGGGAACGTCCCAGAAGCTCGCCTCGCGGGCGATCGAGAGCGTGCCGGAATAGGCGGCGTCCTCGGCGGCGTTGCGGCCGTCATTGACGCCGGAGAGCACGAGGTCCGGCTTGCCGCCGTCACGGAACAGCACGGTCATCGCGGCAACGACGCAATCGGCCGGCGTCCCGTCGAGCGCATGGACCTGCTTTTCGCGACGCGTCAGCGTCAGATCGCGATCGAAGGAGAGGTGATGGCTCGCCGCCGTCCATTTCCGCTCGGGCGCGACGACCCAGATGTCGGTGGCGACACGGGAGGTTGCCCGTCGCAGCAACGCGATGCCGGGGGCGTCGATGCCGTCGTCATTGGCGATCAGGATACGCATGGGTCAGATCTCGATGATATCGCCGGGCTTGAGGTCGGCGATGAGGTTTGGAATGTCGGCTGCGAGCGCGCGGGCCGTCGCCGCATCGCAGGAATGGGCGAGGACGCGGCCAGCCCCGCTCGCCGCGGCGATGGCCGCGTTCTCGGCCAGGGTCGGATGGGTCGGGAAGCGCAGCCAGTCCGCCGCTCCGGCAGCACGCATGGCATCGGCGGGGCTGCCTTTGGGGACATGGCCGGTCAGCAGCACCGGGTGCCCGTCGCGGCGTGCCTGGGCAAGCGCGGCCTTGGACGGACCCGAGAGCCCCATGCCGTCGTCGCACAGCAGCGCCGCCGGCGGCAGCTTCTGCCCTTCTTCCCACAGTGACGCCTCGGCGAAGCGCGCCGACAGCAGGTCGACGCTCCCCGGTTTCAGCCAGGCGGAGGCCGCTATCTGTTGAGCCAGTGCGGCGTGCATCGACTGGTGGATGGCGATGGGGCCTTCGATGAGCCCGATCAGCTCGATGGAACGGCCGGATAACGGCGTCGGCAGTACGGCGCCCTGCGGATGCCCCGCGAGCCAGCGCCTGATGGCAGCGCCGCGTTCGGCCGCCGGGATACGGTCCTCGCCATAGGAGGCATCGACCAGCAACAGGTCGCAGGGCGGCAGCGGGTCCATGGCGAAGACCGGGCTCGCCGGCACGACATCGCCGCAATAGCCGACGCTACGACCTTCCGCACTCAGATGGCACCAGACGCCGCCGACGACATGCCCGCTGCGGCCGGTCCGGACCGTGATCGGGCCAATCCCGAAATCCTCGCCAGCGGTGATGATCTCGGGCTTGGCCTGCTTGGCAAGCGCGCGCTCCTGCGGTGTCGCATAGGCCGCGAGTGTGGCGTCGGTTTCGGCGGCACTCTCGGCCGTCATCAGGATGCGGCCCGAAAAGCCGTTGGCGATGCACCAGCCGAGGGCCGCGACATGGTCCTCATGCGCATGCGTCACGACGATCGCATCGAGCCGCTTCAGTTCGTCAGGCGTGATCGCGGGATAGTAGCCGGGCCCTCGCGGCGCGCTGGTGTCGACGCCGACATCGAGCAGAAGCCGGGTTCCGCCGTGTTCGATACCGATGCAGGTCCGGCCCTTCTCGCCGATCCCGCCGTGGATCTTCAGTTTCATGCGGCCGGTCTCACGCGGCTTTGTCCATGATTCCGGCTTCGGGGATAACCCAGCCGTCATGGATCGCGATGCGGATCGCGTCGCCGGCCTGGGCCGGCGTGGGTTCGGCGGCATCGAGATGCAGCACGAGATCGTTGCTGGCTGCGGGGCGGGCTTCGAGCCTGAAGAACCCACCCTGATAGGACAGGCGCTCCACCGTTCCGGTGAGCCCTTCCGCGCCCGCCGGGGCAATTCCGATGTCGCGCGCCCGCAGGCAGAGCTTCGCCTGGTCGGTCACGGCCTGGTCCGGCCGGCAACGCACCACCGCCTCGACGCCGAGCACGCTGACCTTGCAGCGGCCGGCCTGGGGCGCCGACAGCACCGTCGCGGGCAGCACCATGCCGTCGCCGATGAAGCCGGCAACGGTGACGTTGGCGGGCTCGCGATAGAGCATCGAGGGCGTGGCGAGCTGGAGCAAACGGCCCCGATCCATCACGGCGATGCGGTCGGCCAGCGCCATCGCCTCGGCCTGATCGTGGGTGATGTAGACCATGGTGGTGCCGGTGCGCTCATGGAAACGGGAGAATTCCTCCTCCATCGAGGCGCGCAGGTGGACGTCGAGATTGGCGAGCGGCTCGTCGAGCAGCACCAGCGAGGGCTCGGTGACGAGGCAGCGGGCGAGCGCGACGCGCTGGCGCTGGCCGCCGGAAAGCATGCCCGGCCGGCGCTCGGCGAAGCCGTTCAAGCCGACGAGATCGAGGGCCGCCGCGACGCGACGCGCCCGCTCGGGATCGCGCACGCCGGCGACGGTCAGCCCGTAGGCGACGTTTTCCGCCACCGTCATATGCGGCCAGAGCGCATAGGACTGGAAGACGATGCCGAGCTTGCGATGCTCGGGCGGAACATGCTGCTCGGGGGAGGAAACGAGCCGGTCGCCGATGCGGATCGCACCGCCGTCGAGCTTGTCGAAGCCGGCGATCTGGCGCAGCAGCGTGGTCTTGCCGCAGCCGGAAGCGCCGAGGACGGCCAGGAACTCGCCGTCCTCGACATCGATCGAGACGTCGTCCAGGGCGATATAGGAGCCGAAGCGCTTCTGCGCCCGGTCGATGGTCAGTCGCGCCACGGCAGGACTCCCTGGGGCAGTTTTTGGGCGAAGAGGGTCGTCGAAGCCATCAGGGCGACCGTGACGAGCACGGTGATCGTCGCCAGCGCCGAGGCGTAGGTGGAATCGCCGCCCTGCTCGAAGGAGAAGACGACGACGCCGAGCGTCTCGGCCCCGGACGACCAGAGTAGCGCGGACACCGTCAGCTCGTTGAAGGCGGTGAGGAAGATCAAGAGTGCGCCTGCCACCGCCGCCGGCGCGACCAGCGGGAAGATGATGGTGACGAGGCGGCGCGGCAGGCCGGCACCGGCGATCTGCGCGGCCTCCTCCAGCGTGCGGTCGATCTGCAGATAGCCGCTGACGATCGGCCGCAGGCCGAGCACGAGGAAGCGGGCGAGATAGGCGAAGACGATGATCCAGACCGTGTTGTAGATCGAGACGCCGAGCACGGGCAGCGGCTTCAGGAAGAGCAGGATGGCGGCAATGGCGAGCACCACGCCGGGCATGGCGTAGGGCAGCTCGGCCGCGAGGTTGAGCAGTCGCAGAGCGCGCGACTTCTTCCAGACGATGAAGTAGCCGAGCGGCACGCAGATCAGCACGATCAGGATCGCGGCTCCGGCCGACATCAGGAAGCTGTTGACGAAGGCGCGCTTCGAGGCGGCGTGCTCGAACAGCACATAGGCGTAGTTCGCGAATGTCGCGGTCGCCGCGTTAAGCGGCACGCCGAAGGCCGGGATCAGCGAGGTCGAGAGCAGGCCGAGGAAGGGCAGCGCCAGGACGAGGATGGCGAAGGTCCAGATCAGCGTCTCGACCGGCGCGCGCCAGCGCCCGAGCTCGAAGGGCCGGGCGGCGCTCGAGGTCGTGGTGATGCGGAAATCGCGACGGCGCATCATGAAATCCTGCAGGAGGATGCCGACCATGGCGATGATGCCGATCAGCAGCGACAGGATCGCGACCTCCGAGAGCACGCCCGGTCCGAGGCCCGCGAGGCGCTGGTAGATCAGCGTCGGCAGAACGAGGAAGTTGCCGGGAATGCCGAGGAAGGCCGGGATGCCGAAATTGCCGAGGCAGGAGACGAAGCAGAGCGCGATGCCGGCGACGAGCGGCGGCGTCATCAGCGGCAGCACGACGGTGCGCAGCACGGTGAGCGGGCTGGCGCCGGCGGCAAGGCCGGCCTCGATCAATTCCTTGGGCAGGGCGCGCAGGCCGGCGCGCAGCGTCAGGAAGACCAGCGGCGCATATTGCAGCCCGAGCAGCAGGATGATGCCCTCGCGCGAATAGAGCGGGTTGCGGCTGCCGAGCGGCGGCGCCATGCCGATCAGCTTGAGCAGCGTGCTCGACGGGCCGAAGAGCTGGAGCCAGGCGAGCGCCGTGACCTGCGGCGCGATCATCAGCGGCAGCACGAAGCAGAAGGTGAAGGCGTTGCGGGCGCGGATGTCGGTCAGCGTCGCCAGCAGCGCGACCGTGCCGCCGATCAGGACGGCAAGCACGGTGCCGGATATCGCGGTGATCAGGCTGTTAGCGGTCGCCGTCCAGGTCGCCGGGCTGGCGAGGACCTTGCCGAGCGCCGTCGTCGAGAGCTGGCCGCCCGGGGCAAGCCCCTCGACGACCAGCCGCCCGATCGGCAGCAGCGAAAGCAGCGCGACGAGACCGACGAGCCCCCAGAGGAGGCCCGTCTCCTCGACGCGCGTGCGCAGCGTCGCGGTATCGGCGAGGGACATGCGCACCCGTCCGGAGCTCAGTTGCCGAACATCGTGGCGAAGCGGGCCTTGTCGGCCTCGGTCGCCTTGACCACGGCCGCGATGTCGGAGGCCATGACGTTGATCTTGGTGCCCTCCGGCAGCCAGGCGGGCGAGCCGACACTCGGCTTGGCCGGGATGTAGCCCATCGAGAGCGCGAGCTTCTGCCCGTCATCGGAGAGGATGAAGTCGACGAAAGCCTTGGCGGCCGCCTCGTTCTTGGTCGATTTCACGATCGCGACGGGTTCGGTCACGGCCGGAGCGCCTTCCTTCGGGAAGACGAAGTCGATCGGCGAGCCCTGCTTCTTGGCGTTGTAGGCCATGAAGTCGACCAGCACGCCATAGGCCTTCTCGCCGGTGGCGACCGAGCGCAGCACGGCGCCGTTGCCGCGCACGGCGACAGCCTCGTTGGCTTTCAGCCCCTCGAAGAGCTTCCAGCCGAGATCGGGGCGGGCCGTCATGGTCGAGAGCATGATCGCGGCCGCACCCGAATAGAGCGGGCTCGGCATCGAGATCTGGCCCTTGTAAGAGGGCTTGTCGAGATCGGTCCAGGAGGTCGGCTTCTCCTTGGCGGCGGTGTTGTAGGCAATGCCGGTGGTGATCAGCTTCGAGCCGAAATAGGTCTTGTCGGCGTCGAAGGAGCCGGCCTGCAGGCCGTCGGTCTTGGCGCCGGGATAGGCGAGAAGCTGCTTCTGGCCCTTCAGGATCTCCATGCTCGCGGCATCGGCGATCAGCAGCACGTCGGCGCTGGGCTGGCCGGCCGAGATCTCGGCGGCGAGCTTGCCCATCACCTCGGTCGTGCCGGAGCGGAAGATATCGATCTCGACATTCGGGTAGGCCTTTTTGAAGGCCGCCGTCGTCTGGGCCGCATCCTTCTCCGGCTGCGAGGTGTAGAGCACGAGCTTGCCCGAAGGCGCTTGCGCGAAGGCCGGAGCAGAGGCGATCAGCGCGCCGAAGGCCGCCGCCATCATGAATTTGCGTCTCGTCTGGGTCATCATTTCATCTCCTCCGTTGTTCGCCGTCGACCTTTACGCCCGTTGCGATGGCCGATCTTGCACTGCGATGATCTATAGCCGGCAATTCGCGTCCTTGCTCGGCCGCGAACGCCCTTCAATCACAAAAGTACCTCGGGGCTTTCCAGCGCCTCGCGCAGATCGGCCATGAAGCGCGCGGCGGCGACGCCGTCGACGATCCGGTGATCCGAGGACAGCGTGAAATTCGCCATCGGCCTGAGCACGATCTGCCCGTCCCGACCCACCGGCTTGTCGACGGTGCGGCCGACCGCGAGGATCGCGCCCTGCGGCGGGTTGATGATCGCGGTGAAGCTGTCGACGCTGTACATGCCGAGATTGGAGATGGTGAAGGTGCCACCGCCGAGCTCTGACGGGGTGAGCGTGCGCTTCGCCATGCCGTCGCGCAGCCTCGCGAATTCGCGCGCCATCGCCGGCATGTCCATGCTGCCGGCATCGCGCAGCACGGGGACGACGAGATCGCCGTCACGCTCCATGGCGATGCCGATGTCGACGCGCTCGTGGAAGCGTGTCGCCTCGCCCTCGGCGGATGCGTTGATGACCGGGTGGTCGCGCAGGATGCGGGCGGCGATGCGGGCGATCAGCACGGTGATGCTGGGCTTGGGCGCGCCGATGCGCTCATGACGGGCGGCGAGGCGGCGCAGCAGATCGCGCGATGCGCTCATCTCGATCTCGGAGGTGAGATAGAAATGCGGCGCCGTGCGCATACTCTCGGAGAGCCGGTTCGCGACGATGCGGCGGATCGCCGAGAACGGCTGCAGCCGGCCTTCGGAAGCGCTCGCGGTGGCAGGCGGGGTCGGGCGTGCCTCCTGCGCCGGAGCGCAGCGGGGCCTCTGTTCCAGATGGCGCTTCACATCCGCTTCGCCGATGCGTCCGCGGGGGCCGGTTCCGGCCACGATGCTGAGATCGAGGCTGTTCTGACGCGCGATGCGGCGGGCGAGCGGCGTGGCGCGCAGACCGGACGTGGTGGATGCGGTCGGAGCCGGAGCGACCGGTGCCTCCGGCGGTGCGAGTGTGGCAGCCGCTACGGGAGCCGCAGCGGCTGCCGGCTCGGACGGCGTGGTGGCGGCCTCGCCGTCGAGGTAGATCCATGCGACGGGCGTGCCGACCGTGATCGGCACGCCGGTTTCGAGCTTGAGGCCGCGGATTGCGCCTGTTGCCGGCGCCTCGACCTCCATCACGGCCTTGTTGGTGCCGATCTCGAAGATCGTGTCGCCCTGGCGGACGAGGTCGCCTTCCTTGACATGCCAGGCCTCGATCGTGCCCGTCTCCATGTCCATGTCGACCTTGGGGAGGATGACCTCGACCGGCATCAGGCTTCCCCGCGGCGGACGAGGTTGGTGGCCGCGGCGACGATGTCGTCCTCCTGCGGGACGGCGGCCTTCTCCAGCACCGGATTATAGGGGATCGGCGCATCGGCGCCGCCGAGCCGGATGATGGGCGCGTCGAGGAAATCGAAGACCTCGCTCTCGGCGATCATCGCCGAGATCTCGGCACCGATGCCCATGGTCTTGACGCCCTCGTAGACGACGAGCAGGCGGTGCGTCTTGCGCACGCTCTCGGCGATGGTGGTGAAGTCGATCGGCCGGATCGAGCGCAGGTCGATGACCTCGGCCGAGATGCCATCGGCGGCGAGCCGCTCGGCGGCGGCTTCGGCCTTGCGGGCCATGATCGAGGAGCCGACGATGGTGATGTCCCCGCCCTCGCGGCGGATCGCCGCCTGACCGATCGGCACGCGATAAGCCTCGGCCGGGACGTGGCCCTTGGTCTTGTAGAGCAGCTTGTGCTCGAAGATCAGGACGGGGTTGGGGTCGTCGATGGCGGCGAGCAGCATTCCCTTGGCGTCATGCGGGGTGCTCGGCTGCAGGACCTTCAGCCCCGGCACATGGGCGAACCAAGCTTCCAGGCTCTGGCTGTGCTGGGCAGCGGCGCCGGTGCCGGAGCCGCCGGGCAGGCGCACCACCATCGGAACGCTCGCCTTGCCGCCGAACATGAAGCGGATCTTGGCCGCCTGGTTGACGAGCTGTTCCATGGCCAGCGTGACGAAATCCGAGAACTGAATCTCCAGCACAGGGCGCATGCCGGTGATCGCGGCGCCGACCGCGGCGCCGGCAATGCCGAGCTCGCTGATCGGCGTATCGATCACGCGGTCCTTGCCGAAGCGGTGGACGAGGTCACCGGAGACGCCGAAGGCGCCGCCATAGACGCCGACATCCTCGCCGAAGAGGAAGACGCGCTCATCGGCCTCCATCGCCTGGCCGAGCGCCTCGCGCACCGCCTCGGCATAGGACAGCTCGCGGATCTCGTTTGCGGCTTCGAGCGTGTCAGAGGGCATAGACGTCACGGGTCAGGTCTTTCGGATCGGGGTCCGGGCAGGTGCGGGCGAATTCGACGGCGGCGTCGATGTCGCGCTGGGCGTCCTCTTCCAGCTTCATCAGCGCGGTGGCGTCGAAGCGGTCATGCGCCTTGAGCTCGTCCTCCAGCCGCCGGATCGGGTCCTGGTTCCGCCACTCCTCGATCTCTTCCTTGGTGCGGTAGAGATTGCGGTCGCTCTTTGAATGGCCGCGCCAGCGATAGGTCTTGCACTCGATCAGGGAAGGGCCTTCGCCGGAGCGGGCCCGCGCGATCGCTTCCTTCGCCACCGCCGCGACGCCGGCGAGGTCGTTGCCGTCGAGGCAATGGCCGGGCATGCCATAGGCGCTCGCGCGGTCCGCGACGTTCGCCACGGCCATGGCGCGGTTGATGTCCATCGACATGCCGTATTTGTTGTTCTCGCAGACGAAGACCACCGGCAGCTTCCAGATCGAGGCCATGTTCAGCGCCTCGTGGAAGGCACCTTCATTCGAGGCACCGTCGCCGAAGAAGACCATGCAGACCCGGCCGTTCTTCTGGGCCTTGATGCTCATGCCGACGCCGACCGCGATCGGCAGGCCGCCGCCGACGATGCCGTTGGCGCCGAGGTTGCCGCCCTCGACATCGGCGATGTGCATCGAGCCGCCGCGGCCCTTGCAGTAGCCGGTCTCCTTGCCGAAGAACTCGGCGAACATCAGCTTCGGCTCGGCGCCGCGCGCGATGCAGTGGCCATGGCCACGATGGGTCGAGAGGATGTAGTCGTGCGCTTCGAGCGGCAGCGTCGTGCCGACCGCGCTCGCTTCCTGCCCGATCGAGAGATGCATCGTGCCGTGGATGAGCCCGCGCATATAGCTCGCCTCGGCGGCTTCCTCGAACTTGCGGATGAGGTGCATGCGCATCAGCGCGCGCGCGATCGTCTCGTCGTCGAGCGCGGCGAGCTCCGGCCGCTGGTTCGGCTTGAGCCCGGCGCTCGCCATCTCGTCTGTCTTGCGTGCGCTCATGCCTGGGCTCCGGAGGTCAGCGCGGCGATCATCGCGTCCTGGGCGCGGCGCACTTCGACGATCTTGAGCCGCTCGTCGGGGGTGGCGTCGGCCAGCGTGATCAGCTCACCCTTGCGGACGGGACGCGTCATCGTCGCACCCTGGGCGAGGCCGATCGGCAGGGCCTTGCGCGCCTGCGCATCGGCTCGCGACAAGGCGAAGCCGCGATAGCCGTATTCGCCGATGGCATCGAGCGTCTCGCCGGCGGCAAGGTCGCGCTTGGCAATGCAGCCGACTTCCGAGGTCGGTATCGGCAGCGGGCGCATATGGCTCTGGTTGAAGATCGTGGCTGCGGCGGCGGAGAGCGGCACTTCCAGGCTGGTCAGGTGATAGGGCCTGAAGAAGGAGTAGTAGGGGCCGGGGCCGAGATGCAGGTCGCTCATCCGCTCGCGGACGCGGGGATGGCGCATCTCGGCGATGGCGAAGACGCCGGGCGCGACGCCCTTGGCCACAGAGAAATCGACCACGCCCTTATGCGAGAGCAGGCCGCCCTCCTCCTTCGGGCAGAAATAGTTCTGCAATTCGTCCTTCGGCGCGGCCGGGCCGTGCATGCCGGGGGTATCGGGGGTGAAGCCGCAGGCATTGGCGATGGCGACCATCTCGACCATCGTCTTCGAGCCGTCGACGAACTCGACGAGCATGCGCGGGTTCATGTTCCGGCGCTTGGCTTCCTCGACATAATCGGCCGGGACGGCGTCGATGCGGAAGGGGTTGTTCTTGCCCTTGCCGGCAGCGACGACCGGGTAGCCCATGGCGCGGATGAAGTTGATCAGCTCCATCGCGGCGGCGGGCTCGTCGCCGGCGCCGAGCGTGTAGACGACGCCAGCCTTGGCCGCCTCGACAGCGAGATAGGAGCCGATGGTGATGTCGGCCTCGACATTCATCATCACGATGTGCTTGCGCGCGGCGATCGCGGTCAGCGCGACGCGCGAGCCGGCCTCGGGATTGCCGGTGGCGTCGATGATGACGTCGACCGAGGGCGAGCGGCAGATCAGGTCGAGCGAGGTCGTCGCGGCGATGCGACCCTTACGGCGGGTGGCTTCGAGCCCGGCTTCGTCGGAGACCGAATCGACCTCGCCCTTGCGGCCGGCGAGCGCGGCGGCCTCGGTGACGCGGTCAGGTGCGATGTCGGCCACCGCCGCGATCTCGATGCCGGTCATCTGCGAGATCTGCACGACGATGTCGGTGCCCATCTGGCCGGCGCCGATCAGACCGACGCGCACAGGCTTGCCGGCCTTGTCGCGCAGGTCCAGCGCCTCGGCCAGGGACAGGCCGGCGGCGGGCGCGCCGAGAGGCGGCTGCGTCAGGATCGCGGCCATGTCGTGACATCTCCCTAGGACATATGTTCTTTGACTGGCACAAAAGAACATAGCTTTGGTGCTGTCAAGCGCACAGATGTTCAAACAGGTTGCCTTCGGGGGCGTGATGCTGTGATGCTGCAGGAAGACAGCCGGAGGCGAGGCTGCGGGAGCAACGGTGGAAGACGCATTCGGAGCGGGACAGATTCACGGCGATGTGCCGGTCGCGGACGCCAAGGTCCGCGCCGCCTGGCTCTATTATGTCGAAGGGCTGACTCAGGAGCATATCGCCGAGGCTCTGGGCCTGAGCCGGATCAAGGTGATCCGCATGCTGGCGGCGGCCCGCAACGAAGGCCTCGTCAAGATCAGGATCGACGCGCGTTCGGCGCGGCAGGCCGGGTTGGAGCGCGGCCTCGTCACGGCCTTCGGCCTGGATGAGGCTGTCGTGGTGCCGGCGGCACGGGATCCGGCCAATGTCTCGTCGCTCGTCGGCTACGCTGCCGGCCTGTGGCTCTCCGACAAGCTGACGGACAACATGTCGCTCGCTGTCGGCTGGGGTCAGACGCTTAATCAGGCCCTGCGCGGCATCCAGCCGCGCCAGATCGAGGCGATGTCGGTGGTCTCGCTGCTCGGCGGGCTCACCCATTCGCGCAGCATCAACCCGTCTGCCGTGGCGCGCCGCGTCGCCGACATGTTCGGGGCGGATTGCTTCCAGCTCACGGCGCCGGTCTTCGTCTCGAATGCCGAGCTGCGAGAGGCGCTCTGGCGCGAGCCGACGCTGCGCGAGTTGCGCGAACGCGCCAGGGCGGCGGATATCGCCCTGGTCAGCGTCGGTGACCTCGTTCCGGGTTCGACCCTGTTTCGCGAAGGCCTGTTGCCGCAATCGGATTTGGCGTCTCTTAGAAAGGCCGGAGCCGTCGGCGACCTGGTCTGTCATTTCATCGATGCAGAGGGACAGCTGGTCGACCACCCGGTCAACCGGCGGGTCATGGCTGTAAGCCCCGCCGATCTGAAGGGGATCGGGCTCGTCGCGATCGCGGCCGGCGGTGCCGACAAGGAGGCGTCGATCCGCGCGGCTTTGCGGGCCAGCGACGCGAAGGTGCTGATAACGGACGAACGTGCCGCCGAGGCGCTTCTGAAAACCAGCGCCTCGCAGATTCAAAAAGAAGCGCGAATCAGCGCATAGGGAGCAGGTACCATGGCGAACAACTTCGAGCAGTTTGCTCGTAACTCGTTGCAATTTCGGCCGTCGGATATCCGCCTTGTCCTGGAACGGGTGCATTCGCACGTTGTGAAGCCGCGGATGTCCCCGGAAGAGCTGCTCGACGTCGTTCGGGGCCTCGGCTTTGAAACGGTCGAAGCCTTCGGCGATCAGATCGGGCTGGAACGGCGGACGGCAGAAAGCTGGGCCCGCTACGGGCTTTCGCGAGACGCCGCTCAGTTGCTGCTGGCCTTGCTGAGCTATCGGCAGCGGCTCGTCGACGCGATGGATGATTTCGAGAAGACGACGCAGATTCCGTTGGACGGCTTCTTCGAAAACCAGCACCTGCCGTGACGGCGGGTTCACGCTTCGAGACACGGCTGGGTCCGGATCGCGAAACGCTCCGCGACTGCTGACGCTCTATGTTCCAGGGTATCCATGGTCGGGGGACAGCGTCGAGCCCCCAGGCGCCGCTACGTGTAGCGACGCCTGACCTTGCCCGGGCGGGTCAATGCCCGGCCCGCGCGCCGGTCGGGTTGGTGCTCAATCGCGGCAGGAACCAGGCCAGCAGTCCGATCAGCGGAATGAACGAGCAGATCTTGTAGACCGCCTCGATGCCGATGATGTCGGCGAACTCGCCGAGCAGCGCTGCAGCCAGGCCGCCGAGACCGAAGGACAGGCCGTAGAAGAAGCCGCCCACCAGCCCGACGCGGCCGGGCAGCAGCTCCAGCGCGTAGATCAGGATCGCCGCGAAGGCGCTCGACATGATCAGGTTGATCAGGATCGTCAGCACGCCCGTCCAGAATAGATCGGCATAGGGCAGGATCAGCGTGAACGGCAGCGCGCCCAGGATCGAGAACCAGATGATCTTGTTGCGGCCGATCCGGTCTCCCAGCATGCCGCCGCCGAGCGCTCCCGCCGCCGAGGAGGCCAGGAAGAGGAACAGCATCACCTGCGAGTTCTGCACGGAAATGCCGAACTTTCCGATCAGGTAGAAGGTGTAGAACGAGGTGAAGCTCGCCGTATACGCGTTCTTCGAGAACAGCAGCACGATCAGGATCGTGATAGCAAAGGCGACCGAACGCCGACCGGGCCGGGCCGGTGCGGCGCCGGCTGGGGCCGCAGTCTTGGCGGGACGCGCCTTGTCGAGCCGGGCATAGCTCGCGGCGGTCCAGACCATCAGCACCATTGCGATGAGAGCCGCGACCGAAAACCAGGCGAGGCTGCCTTGCCCGCGCGGCACGATGATGAAAGCTGCCAGCAGCGGCCCGAGCGCTCCGCCCGTCTGCCCGCCGACCTGGAAGATGCCTTGCGCCAGCCCATGCTGCCCGCCCGAGGCATTGCGCGCCATGCGCGTCGCCTCCGGGTGGAAGATCGAGGAGCCGACGCCGACGCATGCGGCCGAAGCCAGCAACAGCCCGTAGCTGCCGGCATAGGACAGGCCCACGAGGCCCGCGAGCGTGAAACCCATGCCGACGACCATCGAATAGGGCATCGGATGTTTGTCGGTGTAGAGACCGACCGCGGGCTGCAGCAGCGAGGCCGATACCTGGAAGGTCAGCGTGATCAGGCCGATCTGCCCAAAATCCAGCCGGTAGCTTTCCTTGATGATCGGGTAGATCGCCGGGATCAGCGACTGGATCATGTCGTTGAGCAGATGCGTCAGGCTGAGCGCGATCAGCACAGGCATCATGGCGCTTTGGGTCGGGGAGGCGGTCGGTGCGCTGGCGGTCATCTCGGAAACTTCCGGCAGGTCTCCGGCAGGAAAGCTTTCCGGTAGACAGCAAGACGGGCTCTAGACGATCCCGAGGGCGCAGACAATTCGTTAGCCGGTCTGAAAGCAACGCGCGTGCTGCATGGCGCAGTCGAAGAGGCTCGTCGGCTCCCGGCGGCGAGCAGCGAGCGCGAACAGCGCGCAAACATTCCGATCGGCCCCCTCCGGTGCCACATGCATCTGGTGCAGGTCGGCCCACTCTCAACCGGTCTCGACCGCGCCTCTGCATTGCAAGAAGACCCGTCCAAGGCTGCGATCCGCCGAATCCGTTGCGGATGTTCGTGGACGCGCCGTCGCGGGCATGCGGCTTGGAGGAGCGGGATTGAAGCTGCCATTGTGGGTGAGCGCCCTGAGCGCGACTCTCGTTGTGCAAGTCGTCAGTTCGTTCGCTGCCGCCGCGATCCCGCTTCTGGGGCCGATCCTGACCCGGCGCTGGGGCCTGGCGCCTCAGGATATCGGCTATGTCTCGGCCGTGGTCTCGACCGGGATTTGCTGGTTCCTGGCATGTGGCGGCCCGATGCTGGATCGCTACGGACCCATCCGCACCTTGCAGTTCGGCCTCGTCTTCGTTGCCGCGGGCCTGGCGTGTCTGGCGCAACCGATGGCCTCGGTCGGCTTCATCGGTGCGCTGCTGGTCGGGCTCGGTCTGGCGCCAAACACGCCTGCCGGCAGTCAGATCCTGATGCGCGCCGCGCCGCCGGACCATCGCACCCTTATTTTCTCGATCAAGCAAGCGGGAGTGCCGCTCGGGGGAGCCATCGCCGGCATTGCCGTCGCCCCGCTGGTCCTCGCATTCGGTTTCGTCGGTGCCGTGTCGACGCTCGTCGCCGTCGTGCTCCTCTGCACGTTGTCGGTTCAAGCTTTTCGGCACAGTCTCGACACGGAAAAAGGGCCGCAGAACAAGGCTTGGGCTCGCCTGTTCCTGTCGCCCTCGTCGCTGACGAGATCGGCCCGGGTCCTCAACTCGCACCCGGTCTTGCCGATGCTCACCGCCATGGGCGTGTCGTTCTCGATCACCCAGGCATGCATTACGGCGTTCACGGCGACCTATATGGTCACGCAGCATGGAAAGAGCCTGGCGGAAGCGGGCTTCTACATGTCGGCGCTGCTGGCGGCGAGCACCGTCGCCCGCATCTTCTTCGGATGGCTGGCGGACCGCCTGGGCGCCGGCCTCTTGCTCCTGTCGGTTCTCGCGCTGGGGGCAGGCGGTTCGATCCTGCTGCTGGTGTGGTCCGCCGCGGCCAGCCCCTGGCTGATATATGGCTGCATGGCATTGGTCGGCGCGACCTCGATGGGGTGGAACGGCGTGCATATGGCCGAATTGGCCCGGGCCTCACCTCCGGCGCTGATCGGGGAGATCACGTCCGGTGCCAGCCTGTTCGGCTTCGTCGGCTCGATCTGCGGGCCGCTGGCCTTCGCCATCGTCGCCAGTAAAACCGGAGGCTTCACATGGCCATTCGTGCTTGTTGCCGGTCAGCTGATCGTTTTCGGCGCGTTCGCCCTTTGCCGCAGGCCAAGTGCTGCGCCGACCGGATAGTCCGGCCGAGTGGAACGGCTTCCCGCTGCGCAGCTATGCGGTGCGCCCACCACGTGCCAAATAGAGGCCCTCCACCTCCGAGGACGGTTGGCTGCTCCTCGAAATCAACGACGTCGATCCGGTCTGATATGCCCATGGCCCGCACACTTTCCGCTCTTGCCGACGATCTCGCCTCGGGACGGACGAGCTCGCTTGCCCTCGTGCGCGAGGCGCTCGCGCGGATCGACGCGCCCGACGGGGAGGGCAGGCTCGCCTTCATCAAGGTCCATCGCGAGGCTGCGCTGATCGCGGCCGAGGCGATGGACAGGTTGCGCGCCGCAGGGATCGCGCCATCACCCTTCGCCGGCATCCCGATCTCGGTGAAGGACCTGTTCGACCTTGCGGGCGAGCCGACGACGGCAGGCTCCACCGTGCTCGCCGATGCGGCGCCGGCCGAGCGCGATGCGCCGGCGATCGCGCGGCTGCGGCGCGCGGGCTTCGTCGTGATGGGCCGCACCAACATGACCGAATTCGCCTTCTCAGGCCTCGGTCTCAACCCGCATTACGGCACGCCGGCCTCGCCCTATGACCGCGCGACGCGCCGCATTCCAGGCGGCTCCTCATCGGGGGCTGCCGTCTCGGTGGCGGATGGAATGGCCTTCGCCGGGATCGGGTCGGACACCGGCGGCTCCTGCCGCATCCCAGCGGCGTTCTGCGGGATCGTCGGCTACAAGCCGACCGCGTCGAGCGTGCCGCGCGAGGGCGCCTTTCCGCTGTCGCAGACGCTCGATTCGATCGGGCCGCTCGCCAACAGCGTCGCATGCTGCCGCATCCTGCATGAGATCATGAGCGGGGCGGAATTGACCCAGGAGGGGCCGACCGGCCTCAAGGGCTTGCGCATCGCCGTGCCGCAGACCGTCGCGCTCGACGGGCTCGACGCGCATGTCGCTGCGAGCTTCGCGCGGGCGCTGGATACGCTGTCCAGGGCCGGCGCCATCGTCACCGAGGAGCCCTTCGCCGGTTTCGCCGAGGTTGCGCGCCTGAACGCCAAAGGCGGCTTCGCGGCGTCCGAGGCCTATGCCCATCACCGCGCGCTGATCGAGGAAAAGGGCGACGGCTACGATCCGCGGGTGCGGATGCGCGTGCTGCGCGGCCGCAACCAGGATTGCGCCGACTATATCCAGCTCACGCACGCCCACGCCGCCTTCGTCGCGGCGATGCGCGAGGAGGCCTCGGCCTTCGACGTGCTGGCCATGCCGACCGTGCCGACGATCGCACCGACGATCGCCGAACTGGCGGAGGACGACGAGGCGTTCACCCGCATCAACCTGCTGATGCTGCGCAACCCGAGCTTGATCAACATGATGGATGGCTGCGCGATCTCGCTGCCGATGCATCCTGCGGGCGAGGCGCCGGCCGGGCTGATGCTGGCCAGGGCCGGGGGAGGCGATGCCGCATTGTTCTCGATCGCCGCGGCGGCGGAAGCCGCGCTGGCGAGTGGTCGCTGACGGCTGGACGATCCCCAGGCGAAAACGCTGGCATCGGCAAAGCAGCGGCTCGATGGAAAGCCGATGCGAGGCCAGTCATCGACCGGCCTCGGCTCTCCTCGACGCCTAGACGAGCTTCAGCTCGACATCGATATTGCCTCGCGTCGCCTTGGAATAGGGGCAGGTCCGATGCGCCTCGTCCACGAGTTCCCGCGCCAGCTCCGGATCGAGGCCGGGCAGGCTGACAGTGAGGCGGGCCTGCAGGAAGTAGGCCCCGTCGGTCATGCCCAGGTCGACCTCGGCATCAACAGCGAGATCGGCCGGGAGAGCCACCTTGCGCTTGCCGGCGGCGAGGCCGATCGCTCCGATGAAGCAGGCCGACCAGCCGGCGGCGAAAAGCTGCTCGGGGTTGGTGCCCGCCCCCGAACCACCCGGAGGCGACAGCTCGATGGCGAGCCGGCCGTCGGAGCTGCGCGAGGCGCCGTCGCGCCCACCCGTCGTATGGGTCTTGCCGGTATAGAGAACCTTGTCGATTCTGCTCATGGAACACTCCATCTCTGTTGCCGCTCCTGTCGGCGGCTGGCGATGGGGTGTTTCCCAAGCCGAGATGTCCGGTTTGTTTGCGGATCGTGCCGATCTGCAAGGAAGCGTCTGCTTTTCCCGCTGCGATACAGTGCGATACGATGTCTTGCGGCGCTTCGCGGGCGCCGAGGGCGCGGAAGCCGGCCGGCGGATTGTATCCGTTCGTATCCGGAGCGCCCGATCCTACGCAGGCTTGCAGTTCCGGTCCGGGAGGACACAACGCGGATACAGCGGACGGGCTCTCTTTGCTTGCAGTCCACGCAATCGGGAACAGAACCATGTCGGAACAGATCGATCAGCCGCGCCGCAGCTTCCTGAGCACCCTGGCGCTCGGAGCAGCCTTCGCCCCGTTCGGCGCAATGAGCGGGGCCGGAGCCCAGACACGCGCGCCCTCTCCCACTTCGCCTGCCGCCGTCGCGCGGGGCGGCCATACCGCCTTTGCTACGCTGAAGCAGGTCGCGGCCGGCGTGCTTAATGTGAGCTATGCCGAGGACGGCCCGGCCGATGGCCCGCCGGTGCTGCTGCTGCATGGCTGGCCCTATGACATCCATAGCTATGTCGACGTCGCCCCGATCCTGGCCAGAGCCGGCTACCGGGTCATCGTGCCCTCCCTGCGCGGTTATGGCGGCACCCGCTTCCTGTCATCCGAGACGCCGCGCAACGGCCAGCAGGCGGCTCTTGCCACCGACATCGTCGCGTTCATGGATGCGCTGAAGATCGAGAAGGCGGTCATCGCCGGCTTTGACTGGGGCGCGCGGACCGCCAACATCCTGGCCGCGCTCTGGCCCGAGCGCTGCAAGGCGATGGTCTCGGTCAGCGGCTATCTCATCGGCAGCCAGGAACTCAACAAGACACCGCTGCCGCCCAAGGCGGAATTGCAGTGGTGGTATCAGTACTACTTCGCGACCGAGCGGGGCGCGGCCGGCTATGCGAAGTACACCCACGACTTCGCCCGGCTGATCTGGGAGCTCGCCTCGCCGCAATGGACGTTCGACGACGCCACCTTCGCGCGTTCGGCTGCTGCTTTCGACAATTCCGACCATGTCGCGATCTCCATTCACAACTACCGCTGGCGGCTCGGCCTGGCGCAGGGCGAGCCGCAATTCGACGCGCTGGAGAAGAAGCTCGCCGCCTTCCCGAGCATCGGCGTGCCGACGATCACCATCGAGGGCGATGCCAACGGCGCGCCGCATCCGGAGCCGGCCGCCTACGCCAAGCGCTTCACCGGCAGATACGAGCACCGTCTGTTCAAGGGCGGCATCGGCCACAACCCGCCGCAGGAGGCGCCAGCGGAGTTCGCCAAGGCTGTGATCGACGCCGACAGGCTCTGACGCCTTCGTTCTTCCTCTCCGGGAGCCGCCCTTGTGGCGGCTCCTTCTGTTTGCAGGCGACGCGGCGCCGCTTCAGGGCCGCTTCCTTGTTTTTGAGAAGCCATGAATGCGGCGGAGGCCGCTGGTCGCGTAGAACGCCACCATGGCGGATTGGGTCGTACCATGACGGCGTTCGTCCAGCCTTGCCCGTGCCCGCGGCACGGCGAGGACCGAGGCCGGGCTCAACCTCGCGGCGGAGCCCGATTGCTCTTCCCGATCAACCGAAGGTGAAGGCGTAGGCTTCCGCGCCTGCGTCGAGGAAGCGGATCTCGAAGACGCGCTCCCGCACCTCGCCGGACTGGCGGACGAGCTGGTAGAGCCGCGTTTCCGCGACCGTACCGTTGCCCTCCGCGTCGATATCGGCGCCACGATCGGCGCCCGGTGAGGCGCCATCGACCGTGACCCGGAAGCGCACGGGCTTGCCGGCCGGACCCGGCCCGAGCACCAGATGCAGGTCCCGCGCGCTGAAGCGGAAGGCGATGCCGCCACCTGCCCGTTCGAGCCCCGCACTCTCCGGGCCGACCGTCCAGCTGCCGAGGAGACCCCACTGATTGAGCCTGAGCGTCCGGATGCTGTAATCCTGCGGCCGGTCGCTTGCCACGCTTTCGGGCGAGGCGAAGCCCGCTGCCTTCAGATAGCCGAGATAGGTCTCGCCCGAACGGGCGTTGGCGAGGTCGGCCGGAGCCTGCGCGCC
This sequence comes from Allobosea sp. RIT-PG3_2, assembly GCF_057321085.1. Lineage (NCBI taxonomy): Bacteria > Pseudomonadati > Pseudomonadota > Alphaproteobacteria > Hyphomicrobiales > Alloboseaceae > Allobosea > Allobosea sp. RIT-PG3_2. The sequence goes on from NZ_JBXWCA010000004.1 coordinate 81,444, forward strand.
CGGCGCCTGCGGCGTCACGGACGCGCTCCCCGCGCCGCGATGACCCGCGGCTTCGGCCAGGAGGTCCTGGATGACCCGCTCCGTGCGTGCCTCGCCGCCTTCGCCGAACTGGCTGTAGCGGATCCGCCCCTGCGCATCGACGACATAGAGCGCGGGCCAGTAGCTGTTGCGGAAGGCGCGCCAGATCCGGAAATCATTGTCGGCCGCAACCGGATAAGCGATGCCGAAACGGGCGATCGCCTGCCGGATATTCCCGACCTTCTTCTCGAAGGCGAATTCCGGCGTGTGGACGCCGACCACGGCGAGACCCTGGTCCTTGTACGTCTCGGCCCAGGCACGGACATAAGGCAGGGTGCGGATGCAGTTGATGCAGGAATAGGTCCAGAAATTGACCAGCACGACCTTCCCGCGCAGTTGCTCTGCGGTCAGCGGACTGGAGTTGAGCCAGCCCGTCGCGCCGGCGAAACCGGGAGCCGCGCCGAGGTCCGGCAGATTGCTGCGATAGGGCTGAACGGCATTCTCGGCCGTGCGAAGCCCACCGGCTTCCGCAGGGCGCGGGCCGAGCTTGTCCAGCAGGTTCTGCTCGACGCCGACGGTGCCGGCAAAGGAAAGCTGGGTCAGGAGGCCGGTATCGAGCCCGAAGCCGATCGCGAGCACGCTTGCTAGAACCGCGATACCGACGCCTTGGCGGATACGTTCGCCAAGCCCGAGAGAGCGCTTCAGCGCCGCGAAGATCGGGCCGCCCGCCCGCAAGGCCAGGGCGAGGGATGTGGCCGCACCGGCTGCATAGGCGGTCAGGAGCAGGGCGGTTTCGGCGTTGGCTCCGTGCAGCGCAGCACCGGTCAGCACCAAGCCGAGGATCGGGCCCGCGCAGGGCGCCCAGAGCAGACCGGTCGCGACGCCGAGCAGAAGCGATCCGCCAACGGAGCGTGCCCCTTCACCATTGCTGGAAAGCCGATGGCCGAGCGCGACGATGGGGCGGGCGAAGATCGCGGCCGCGCGCTGCGAGACCAGCGTGGTGCCGAACAGGGCGAGGAAGGCGAGCGCCACATAGCGACTGATCTCGTTCGCCTGCACCGCCCAGCTGCCGCCGATGGCGGCAAGGCTGGCGACGGCGGAGAAGGTCGCCGCCATGCCGATCAGCATCGGCAGGATTCCACGGAGGAAGGGCTGGTCGGCGCGCGAAAAGACGAAAGGCAGAATGGGAAGGATGCAGGGGCTGAGGATCGTCAGCACGCCGGCCAGATAGGAAATGACGAACAAGGTCATGGCTGGTCCTCTTCAGGGCGGCGGAGGCGTTCCTGATGGAGCCTCCGCCGGATGCGCCAGCACTCGACCTTGCCGACGTATCTCCCGTGTTTCCCGAGGAGGCCGATCTGTAACGGCGTGTATCGACGGTGCCAGGCGAGCGATTGCGAAAGCCCGCCCGGTACTTGGTTCCGCTATGGGGAAACGGCCTTGGCCGCCTCGACGACCGGCTTCGAGACCTTCCGCCAGCCGGAGCCGCCAGCGAAGGCGCCGTGGACGATGACGATGTTGCGGATGGCTGCGGCTTCCACGGCCGAACATGTGCCGGCGATCGGCAGCATGAGCCCGCCGATGACGGCCGAGATGAGACGCTTGTGCATTGAAGCTTCCTTCCTGCGCAGTCGAGGACGATGAAGGCAGGCAGGCCGAATGATGGGCGGCTGCGTGCGGGCGCACCCTGCCGAAACAGGACGAAGCGTTCGACGGGATTATTGTCCGCGCCGGTATCGCGCCTGACAGCCGATACACGCGCTTACAATTCTCCTGCGCAAGGCCCGAGCAAACCGCGGAGGCTCTGCTATTTCTACGGCGACGGAAGCGGAAAGCCTTGCTGATGGACCATATCGACCATGTGCTCGTCGTCGACGACGATCGGGAGATCCGGGACCTGGTCTCGGGCTATCTGAAGAAGAACGGCCTGCGCGTGACCACCGCGGCGGATGGGCGGCAGATGCGCGCCTTCCTCGACGCCGACCGGGTCGATCTCATCGTCCTCGACCTGATGATGCCGGGCGATGACGGGCTCGTGCTCTGCCGCGAATTGCGCGCGGGCAAGCACAAGGCGACGCCGATCCTGATGCTGACCGCGCGCAATGACGACACCGACCGGATCGTCGGGCTTGAGATGGGCGCCGACGATTATCTCGCCAAGCCCTTTGTCGCCCGCGAGCTGCTGGCCCGGATCAAGGCCGTGCTGCGCCGGACGCGCATGCTGCCGCCCAATCTGCAGGTGACGGAAGCCGGCCAGCTCATCGCCTTCGGCGACTGGCAGCTCGACACCATCGCGCGCCACCTCCTCGACAAGGAAGGCACGGCCGTGGCGCTCAGCGGGGCGGAGTATCGCCTGCTGCGCGTCTTCCTCGACCATCCGCAGCGCGTGCTCTCGCGCGACCAGCTGCTCAACCTGACGCAGGGGCGCGAAACCGAATTGTTCGATCGCTCGATCGACCTGCTCGTCAGCCGCGTCCGGCAGCGCCTGCGCGACGATGCCCGCGAGCCTGCCTATATCAAGACCGTGCGCAGCGAGGGCTATGTCCTCGCCATGCCGGTCGAGATCGTCACGGCGCGGCAATGAGCGTCGCCACCCGCATCGGCGGTCTCCTGCATCTGCCGCGCACGCTGCGCTGGCGGCTCTTCCTCATCCTCTTCGCCGGCCTCGCCGTGGCGCATGCCCTGTCGTTCGGCGTGCAGTTCTACGAGCGCACCATGAGCGCCAAGGCGACGATGTACACGACGCTGGAGAACGACGTCGCCACCTCGATCGCGCTGCTCGACCGCCTGCCGCCGGAGGAGCGGGCGCAATGGCTCGACCTGCTGGCGCGGCGCACCTATCGCTACGAGCTCGGCCCGGGGCTGCCCGGCATTCCGGAACTGAGCCGGCGCGCGGCGGAGGTGGCCGAGACCATCAACGTCGCTGCCGGAAAGCGCTTCCCGGTCCGCGTCGAAAGCATTCCCGGCGGGCGGGAGCATCTCCAGGCGCATGTCACGCTCAGCGACGGCTCGCCGGTGACGATCGACGTGCTGCCGGCGCTGATGCCGCTGGCGACCTGGCTGCCCTATGTGCTCTTCGCCCAGCTCTGCCTGCTCGTGCTCTGCACCTGGTTCGCCGTGCGTCTGGCGATCAGGCCGCTGCTGCGGCTGACCAATGCCGCCGAAGCGCTGGACCCCAACCGCAAGACCGCGCGGCTCGAAGAGAACGGCCCGGCCGAGGTCGCGCATGCGGCGACGGCCTTCAACGCCATGCGGGACCGGATCGCGCATTACCTGCAGGAGCGCGTCCAGATCCTCGCCGCGATCTCCCATGATCTGCAGACGCCGATCACGCGGATGAAGCTGCGCGCGGAGATGGCGGAGGACAGCCCGGAGAAGGACAAGCTCGTCAACGATCTCTCCGAGATCGAGCGCCTCGTCCGCGAAGGCGTGGCCTATGCGAAGAGCGCCCATGGCGACACGGAAAAGCCGGCGCGCATCGATCTCGGCTCCTTCGTCGAGAGCATCGCCTTCGATTATCAGGACACCGGCAAATCGGTCGCGGTGTCGCGTTTGGTCGATGCCGTCGTGGTGACGCGACCGCATGCCCTGCGGCGCATCCTGACCAACCTGATCGACAATGCCCTGAAATTCGCCGGAGCCGCCGAAATCCAGCTTGAAAGGACACCCGGCGGAAAGCTGCGAATTCTCGTCCTCGATCGCGGCCCCGGCGTTCCCCACGATCAGCTCGATGCCGTCCTGCAGCCCTTTTTTCGGCTCGAACAATCCCGCAGCCGCGACACCGGCGGCACGGGCCTCGGCCTCGCCATCGCCCAGCAGCTCGCAATCGCGATCGGCGGCGGATTGAAGCTGGCCAACCGCCCGGACGGGGGCCTTCAGGCAGAGGTGGTGCTCAACTGAGATCGTCCGCTTTGTGCATCAAATCAACTCGGCGCGAGCCGTGGCACATCTCGATGCTTCACCGTCATCCCGTACGGTTCCGGGGTGTTTCATAACCGTTCAGAATACCCCATCCCCGATTTCGACTTGGACAGCCTGGGATCGCTGCGCCCACATTCGGGCAAAGAACAGAAATCGAGGGGACTACATGATCAGGAACTCTGTCATCGGGCTTGCCGGCCTGGTGTTTGCCGCCTGCCTGCCTGTCGCGGGCTCGGCTCAGGAAACCGTGCTGCGTGTCGCCGGCGATGGCGATGTTTCGACACTCGACGCGCATCGTGCCAGCGCCACCAGCGACAAGACCGTTATCGGTTGGTTGTATAACGGTCTCGTCCGCTTCAAGCCGGGCAGTGCCGATCCCAAGGATATCGAGCCCGATCTCGCCGAGCGCTGGGAGCAGTCGCCCGACGGCAAGGTCTGGACGTTCCATTTGCGCAAGGACGTCAAGTTCCAGGGCGACTGGGGCACGCTGACCGCCGACGATGTCGTCTATTCGCTGCAGCGCTCGGCCGACCCCAAGCGCTCGACCTTCTCCTCGGATTTCGCCGCAGTCGACAAGGTCGAGAAGCTCGACGACCTGACCGTAAGGGTCACGCTGAAATATCCGGACGTCAACTTCCTCGGTCGCGTCACCAATTATCACGGCGGCAACATTGTCAGCCGCAAGGCTGCCGAGGAACTGGGAGACAAGTTCGGCGGGCGCCCCGTCGGCACCGGACCCTTCGCCTTCGTCGAGCAGGTGACCCAGCAATACGTGAAGCTCGCCGCCAACCCGAACTATTTCCGCGGCAAGCCGAAGATCGACACGATCATGGTTCGCGTCATCCCCTCGGACAGCGCCCGCGAACTCGCCTTTACCTCGGGCGAGGTCGACCTGATGTATGCCAAGCGCGAGCAGCGATGGGTCGATTCCGCCCGCCGCCGCCCCGGCTTCAACGTCGAGATCTTCCGGCCCGGCGAATATCGGTTGCTTCACATCAACCAGAGCGTGCCGCCGCTCGATGACATCCGGGTGCGCCGTGCCATCGCCGCCGCGGTCAATGTCGACGACCTCGTGCGCTATGTCGGCAAGGATGTGGGTCCCAAAGGTTGTTCGGTCGTGCCGCCCGGCTATCTCGGAGAAGACTGCTCCGTCCGCTACGGTTTCGACCTCGCCAAGGCGAAGGCTTTGCTGGCCGAAGCCGGTCACAAGGACGGCATCACGATCAAGGCGATCGTTTCGAACATCTCGGCGCAGCAGCCGATCATGGAGATCATCCAGGCGCAACTCGCCAAGGCGGGGATCAAGCTCGAGATGCAGGTCGTCGACCACGCGACCTATCAGAGCCAGACGCGCAAGGACCTGAGCGGCCTCGTCTTCTACGGCGCGGCGCGCTTTCCGATCGCCGACACCTATCTCAGCGAGTTCTTCCATTCGCGCGCCACGGTGAATACGCCGACCGCGGCGACGAATTTCTCGCATTGCAAGGTCGCCGACAAGGAAATCGAGCAGGCCCGTACCGCCTCGGACGCCGAGGCGCAGAAGACTCTGTGGAAGGAGGCCCAGCACAAGATCATGGACGACGTCTGTGCCATTCCGCTCTTCGAGCTCCGACAGGTCTGGGCGCGCAGCGACAGGCTCGATTTCGGCTACGAGCTGAAGGGCGCGATGAATCTCGCCCCGCCGATCACCGAAGCGGCCACACTGAAAGCGCGCTGAGGGCGGCCGGCGCCGGGGACATCCGACGATGGAGACGGTGCGTCAGCTCGCGAGCTATGTCGCTGCCACTCGCCGGCCCTTGACGCCGGAGTTGCGGGAGGCGGCCTGCCGCAGCGTGCTCGACCTTGTCGCGGCTGCAGCCGCCGGCATTGGGGCGCCGGGTCCCCGCGCGGTTCGGCAAGCCGCCCGCGCGACGATGGCCGATGGCGCCCTTCCGGTCTGGTTCACCGGGCAGAGCTCGGTTCTTGCCGGCGCGATCTGGTGCAATGCTTCGGCAGCGGCGGCCCTTGATCTCGACGACGGGCACCGGATCGCGCGCGGGCACCCCGGAGCCGCGATCATTCCAGCCGCCTTCGCCGCGGCTCAGGAAATGGGCGCAACCACGGACGAGCTGCTGCAGGCGATCGTCGTCGGCTACGAGGTTGGCGTCGCGGTCGGGGCCGCCCGGCGCTTCTATGCCAATACCGGTATGTGGTCGGGCTACGGCGTGGTCGCGGCCCTCGGCTTTCTGAGACACACCCCTGCGGAGCAACTGGCGCACGCGCTCGCCATCAGCGGCATGAGCGCGCCGAACCAGCTTCATGCCGGGGCGGGTCCCGCCTTCCGCGCCCAGGAAGGCAGCGACGTCAAGGAGGGCATCCCCTGGTCGAGCGTCACGGCTGCGCACGCCGTGCTGCTGGCCGAAGCCGGGCATACCGGCCCGCTGACCTTGCTCGACAATCACGAGCATTTCCGGCTCGAAGGGCTGGCAGACGGGCTCGGCCGGCAACACTACATCATGCGCAACTATATGAAATTCCTTGCCTGCTGCCGGCATGTCCATGCCCCTGCCGATGCATTCCTCGGTCTTCTCGCGGAGAATCGCATCGACCCGCGCCGCATCGACTCCATCGACGTCGCCACCTATAGCGGCGCGCTGCGCCTGGCGAACCGGCCGCGCCCGCAGGGTTTCACGGACATCCAGTTCAGCATCCCCTATTGCCTCGGCCTGATCGCGATCGACGGGCCGGAGGCGCTCCTGCCGCTGACCGAGGCGGCGGTCGATCGGCCCGATATCGTCGCGCTGGCGGAAAAGGTTTCGCTGCACCTCGATCCCGAGCTCGACGCCCGTTTTCCGGCCGAGACGCTGTCCCGCGTCACCATAAGGGCCGAGGGCCGCGCATTCGTCTCTCCGGTTACGGCGCCACGCGGGGAAGCGTCTGATCCTCCGTCATGGGCCAATCTCGAAGACAAGCTGGAGCGGGCCTGCCGCTTCGTCGCCACGCCGGCACAGCGGCATGATGTGATCGCCGCGCTTCGCCGCCTGCGCGAGGGCGATCACGCGCCATTGCTGCAAGCCTTGGCGACGGTGAGGCTCAGCCCGGCGTAAGGATCGTCCGCGATATCTCCGCTGCCGCCTGTCGGGCGCCGTCAAGGAACGCCTCGACGAGCCGGGCATTGCGGCTGTCGCGGATGCGGCAGAGTTGGAAATCGAGCTGAACGGCGGGATCGAAGCTCCGGATCGCCACCTTGCCCCGCAAGCCCCCGATGGCGGAGGGATGAACCAGCGATATGCCGACGCCGGCGGAGACGAACTCGCACAGCGTCGGCGAAATGCTCACGACCATGACGATATTCGGCGCGACGCCGTGTGCGTCGAAGACCTGGCCGATCCGCCGGGCCGTAAAACTCTCCGGATCGAACGAGACGAAGGCGACGCCGTCGATATCGGCCGGGGTGATCACGCTCTTTTCCGTCAGCGGATGGTCGAGCGGCAGGATGCAGACGAGCGGATGGGCCATCAGCGGCTCGGCGACGATGTAGGGATTGTCGATCGGCGCGACGGTGAATCCGACATCGAGCTTTCGGGTGACGAGCCCATCGGCGATCCATTGTGAACTGCGCGACTGCACCGAGCAGAACACCCCCGGCTGGCTGGCGAGAAAACGCGATGTCGCCTGCTGGATGAAGGAGCCCGAGAGCGCCGGCATGACGCCGATCAGCAGCCGGCTCTGCTCGTCGCGGCGGATCGCTTCCACCGCGTTCTCCACCTGGCGCACCCCGGCAAAGATCCGGTCGATCTCCTCGTAGAGCCGCATGCCGCGCCGGGTCGCCGTCAGCCGCCCCTTCACCCGGTCGAACAGCTGCAGGCCCGTATCCGCTTCGAGATGGGCGATCAGCTTGCTCATCGCCGGCTGGGAGATGTTCATCATATCGGCGGCGCGGCTCACCGTGCCGTATTCGATGACCGCCTTGAAGGCCTCGATCTGCCGCAGGTTGAGCCGTCGGACCATTGCATAACCCTGCGGAATAGGAGGCCGATAAAAACGACTTTGACGAAATACAACATGGCTCCCTAACGTCGAAGCCGGCAAGGGAAAATCGCATGCGGCCCGACATCGTCGTCATCGGAGGAGGAACTGTCGGGGCAGCCATCGCCTACGGCCTCGCCAAGCGACGCCAGAACGTGTTGCTGCTCGATGGCGACGACGGCGACTTCCGCGCGGCGCGTGCGAATTTCGGCCTGGTCTGGCAGCAGGGCAAGGGGCTCGGCATGCCCGCCTACCAGGCCCTGACACGCCGGAGCATCGCGCTGTGGCGTTGCCTTTCCGATGCACTCCAGGCCGAGACCGGAACCGACCTGTCCTACGAGCAGAATGGCGGCCTTGCCTTCTGTCTCGGTGAACAGGCCTTCGAAAAGCGGCGCCTCGATCTGCTCCGCCTGCACAACCAGCGCGGCGAAGGCGAGCCCGACTGGGAGATGCTCGACAGATCGGCGCTGGAGCGCCTGCTGCCCAAGGCGGGTTTGGGGCCGGAGGTGACGGGAGCGAGCTTCGGCCGGCACGACGGCCATGCCAATCCGCTGCGGCTTCTGGCGGCGCTGCATGACGGGCTGACACGCCTTGGCGGTCGCATTCGCCACCGTTCACGCGTCGAGCGCATCGAGCCGGCGGGCGCGGATTTCCGTCTCGTCCTGGAGGGCGAAACGTTGACGGCGCCACGCATCGTCATTGCCGCCGGGCTCGGCTCGGCGGAGCTCGGCCGGCAGGTCGGCCTCGATGTGCCTGTTCACCCCGAGCGCGGCCAAGTGCTCGTCACCGAGCGGCTCGCCCCCTTTCTGCCGCTGCCGGCGAGCGGCCTGCGCCAGACGGCGGAAGGCACGGTGATGATCGGCGCGACCAAGGACGAGGTGGGCCTCGATACTTCGACCACGGCAACGGCGGCTGCCGAGCTGAGCCGCAAGACCGTCAGGCTGGTCCCGGCGCTCGCGGCGGCGAAGCTCGTCCGCCAATGGGCGGGCTTGAGGATCATGACGCCCGACGGCTACCCGATCTATGCCCAATCACAGAGCCATCCCGGCGCCTTCATCGCGCTCTGCCATTCCGGCGTGACGCTCGCGGCCATCCACGCCGAGCTTCTGGCCGGGGCGATCATGGACGGCTCGTTGCCTGAGACCCTTCTTCCTTTTCACCAGAGACGCTTCGATGTTCCGCAAGCTGCATGATCCGGGGCCGGCCGCCGTCACGGTCTATGTCGACGGGCACCCTTTGCTAGCCGAGGCCGGGGAGAGCGTCGCCGCCCTGCTGTTGCGTCAGCCAGAAGGCTGGAGCCGGACCACGCCGGTGTCGGAGAGTTCCCGCGCGCCCTACTGCATGATGGGCGTCTGCTTCGAATGCCTTGTCGAGGTCGATGGACAGGGCTCCGTGCAGGGCTGCCTGACGCCGGTCCAGGACGGCATGTCCGTCACGCGCCAGCAAGGACGCCGGAGCCTCTCGGCATGAGCGATGTTCACACCGACCTCCTCATCGTCGGCGCGGGGCCGGCAGGCATGGCCGCCGCCGTGACCGCACGCCGCCATGGCCTCTCGGTGCGTGTCATCGACGAGCAACCGGCGCCCGGCGGCCAGATCTGGCGCGCGATCGAGACTGCCGCGGCGACGCCGCGCCTGGCAAGGCTCGGTGACGCGTATCGTGCTGGCGTCGATCGCGCCGCCGCCTTCCGTGCCTGCGGCGCGCTCTACGAGGCGCAAAGCCAACTCTGGCAGATCGAACCGGGCTTTCGCGCCTTCCTGACGCGGGAAGGGCGGGCCCGCAGCGTGACGGCAGAGGCCGTCATCCTCGCCACCGGTGCGCAGGAACGCCCGGTGCCGTTCCCGGGCTGGACGCTGCCGGGCGTGCTGACGGTGGGCGCCGCGCAAATCCTGCTGAAGACGGCCGATTCCGTGCCTGAAAAGCCGGTCTGGATCGCTGGCTGCGGACCGTTGCCCCTGCTCTACATGACTCAGCTTCTGGCCGCCGGCGGGCGGATCGCCGGCTTTCTCGACACCACGCCGCGCGGCCGGCTCGGTGCGGCGCTCCGGCATCTGCCGCAGGCGTTCGGACGCCTCGGTGACCTCGCCAAGGGCCTGTCCTGGTCGATGGCGCTCAGGCGGGCCGGCTTTCCGATCATCCGCCATGTCACGGAGCTTCACGCCGAGGGCGCCGGTCATCTCGAGCAGCTGCGCTATCGCACGGAGGACGGCATCGAAGGCAGCGTCGCCGCCGAGGTGCTGCTCGTGCATGAAGGCATCGTGCCGAACATCCACGCGCCGCTCGCGCTCGGCTGCGCGGTCACCTGGCATCCCGGCCAGTCCTGCTACATCCCGACCCTGGATGCCTGGGGCGAGACCTCGCAAGCGGGCGTCTTCGTCGCAGGCGACGGCGCGGGCATCGGTGGCGCCGAGGCGGCCGAGCCGCGCGGGCGGATCGCGGCACTGCGCGTCGCCGCCAGATTGGGAAAGCTACGAGAGGAAGCGGCCATCGCGGCGGCACGCACCGAACGGACGGTGCTTTCGCGTGCGCTCGCCCTGCGCCCCTTCCTCGATGCGCTCTACGCGCCGCGCCGGCAGGTCTTCGCCCCCGCCGACGAGACGCTGGTCTGCCGCTGCGAGGAGGTCACGGCGGGCGAATTGCGCATCCTCGCCAAGCAGGGGCGCCCCGGCCCGAACCAGCTGAAGGCCTTCACCCGCGCCGGTATGGGCCCCTGTCAGGGGCGGCAATGCGGTTACACGATGGCGCATATCCTCGCCGCGGCTCAGAACCGGCCGGTTGAAGAGGTCGGGTTCTATCGCATCCGGCCGCCGCTGAAGCCGGTGACGCTGGGCGAACTTGCCAGCCTCGACGAGCGGGAGCCGGCTGCATGACCGCCGAACCGGTCGATGTCGCGGTGGTGGGCGGCGGGTTGCACGGCCTGTCGGCCGCGCTGCATCTGGCTCGCGCCGGCCGGCGTGTCGTGGTGATCGAGCGGCGCTGGACGGGCCGGCATGCATCGGGCGCCACCGCAGCCGGCGTGCGGACGCTCGGCCGCGACATCGCCGAGATCCCGATCTCGCTCGAAGCCATGGCGATGTGGCACCGGATCGCGGAGATCGTCGGCGACGACTGCGGCTTTCATGCGCATGGGCAGCTCCGCATCGCAGAACGGGAGGAGCACATGCCGGACCTGCTGCGGCGCGAGGCAAAGATGCACTCGCTCGGCTATGGCCATGAAGAAATGATCGATGCGAAGGAGCTTCGCCGTCTCGTGCCAGCGCTGAGTCCGCATTGCGTCGGGGCTCTGGTGGCGCGACGCGATGGCGCCGCCGATCCGCACCGGACCATCCTCGCCTTCCGCCGCGCCTGCCTCGCGGAAGGCGTCGTCATCGCCGAGGGCTGCGGCGTCGAGGCGCTCGACCGGCAGGGATCGGACTGGCTGCTGATCTGTGGCGAGCGCCGCTTCCGCGCTCCGGTCGTCGTCAACGCCGCGGGGGCGTGGGCCGCCCGGCTGGCGGCGCTGTTCGGCGACGGGATCGCGCTCGGCGTCCGCGCCTCGATGATGATGGTAACGGAACGCCTCGCGCCGCTGCTTGACCCGGTCGCCAGCGTGGTCGGCCGGGCGCTGTCATTCAAGCAGTCGGACCAGGGCACGCTGGTGATCGGGGGCGGCCTGCAGGGTGCGGCCGATCTCGACCTCGAACGCAGCACGGTGAACTTCAGCGAGCTCGCCAAGGGTGCGCGCGCCGCGAGCGACCTCTTCCCGGCGGTACGGGGCGTTCGCATCGCCCGCTGCTGGACGGGCATCGAGGCGCAGACATCAGACCATCTGCCGGTGATCGGCGCTTCGCCGAACGCGCCCGGGCTGTACCATGCCTTCGGCTTCTCGGGGCACGGCTTCCAACTCGTCCCGGTCGTCGGGGCCATCCTTGCCGAACTCGTGGTCGAAGGCCGGACCCGGCGCGAGATCACCGCCTTCGCTCCCCAGCGCCTGATGCAGGAAAGGGCCGCCGCATGACGAGCTTCGTTCTCAGGCGTCTCCTGCTCGCCATACCCACGCTGTTCGTGATGCTGACGGCGATATTCGTGCTCGTGCGGCTCGTGCCGGGGGATGCGGCCTCCGTCATCCTCGGCGACCAGGCAAGCGCCGCTTCGCTCGCGGCGCTGCGCGAAAAGCTCGGCCTCGACCAGCCGGTCCATCTCCAGTATCTCGCCTTCGTCGGCAACGTCCTCACCGGCGATCTCGGTCAGTCGCTCAGCAGCGGCCGCAGCGTCGTCCAGGAGGTCCTGCTCGTCCTGCCCTCGACGATCGAGCTGACGATCGCCGCCATCGCGATCGGCCTCGTCTTCGGCCTGCCGCTCGGTGTCGCGGCCGCGCTCAGCCGCAACGGCTGGGTCGACTATGTCGCGCGCGTCGTTTCGCTGGTCGGACTGTCCTTCCCGGCCTTCGTCTCCGGCATCCTGATGCTGATCATCTTCGCCATCCAGCTCGGCTGGTTCCCCGTGCTGGGCAACACCAGCGGTTCCGGCGACCTGACCGACAGGCTGCGTGCGTTGGCGCTGCCGGCCCTCAATCTCGGCATCATCATGACCGCCTATGTGATGCGCGTGACCCGCGCGGCGATGCTCGGCGTCCTGACCGAGGACTATATCCGGACGGCCCGCGCCAAGGGCGTGAGCCCCGCCCAACTCGTCGTGACGCATGCCCTGCGCAACAGCCTGATCCCGATCATCACGGTGGTCGGGCTCTATTTCGGCACGCTGATCGGCAATTCGGTGCTGACCGAGATTATCTTCAACCGCCCGGGGCTGGGCAAGCTGATCATCGGCGCGCTGAACTCCCGCGACTACACGCTGCTGCAGGGGCTGATGATCATCTTCGCCATCTGCGTGATCATCGTGAACACCGCGACGGACATGGCCTATGGCCTCGTCGATCCCAGGGTGAAATACACATGAGCGCCGTCACCAGCACGACCGTCGACCTGCGGCCGGGTGGCCTCTGGCTCGCCTTCAGCCAGAACAAGCTCGCCTGGATCGGCCTCGTCCTTCTCGCCTTCATCGTCTTCGTGGCGGCGTTCGCGCCGTGGCTCGCGCCTTACGATCCGCTGGAGCAGAACATCGTCGCGCGGCTCGAGCCGCCATCGGCCGAATTCTGGCTCGGCACCGATTCCTACGGCCGCGACGTGCTCTCGCGCCTGATCTACGGCGCCCGCATCTCGCTCTTCGTCGGCTTCGTCGCGATCCTCATCGCCATGCTGATCGGCACCGCGATCGGCGTGGCCGCCGGCTATATCGGCGGGATCTTCGACCAGCTCGTGATGGGCGTCCTCGACGTGTTGCTCGCCTTCCCGACCTTGCTGCTCGGCCTGATGATCGCGGCGATGCTGGGCGCCAGCCTGGAGAACCTGATCATCGCGATCGCCGTCACGGAGATCGCGCCTTTCGCTCGCGTCGCCCGCGCGCCGACGATCACGCTGCGCCAGCGCGATTTCGTCGAGGCCAGCCGCTCCTATGGCTGCGGGCCGTTCCGGATCATGACCCGGCACATCCTGCCCAACATGCTGTCGGACGTGGTGGTGATGAGCTCGCTCTGGCTGGCATCCGCGATCCGGACGGAGGCCTCGCTCAGCTTCATCGGGCTCGGCGTGCCGCCCCCCGCCGCGACCTGGGGCAGCATGATCCGCGAGGGCTTCGAGAACATCCTCGACGCCTGGTGGCTCGCGGTTTTCCCGAGTCTCGCGATCCTCGCGACGGTGCTGGCGCTCAACCTGCTCGGCGATGCCCTGCGCGATGCATCCGATCCACGCATGCGGTCCAGGTGACGAGAAGACCAGCCCCGTGCTGGCGTCAGCGCGCCAGCCTACCGCGCTTCACGGTCTCGCGCGGACTTTCTCCGAAAGCCTTTCGGTAGGTCAATGACAGGCGGCTCGGGTGCACGAAGCCCCAACTGGCGGCGATCTCGGCAACGCTCCGGTCGCCACCTGCTACAAGCTCGTCCCTGAGCCCTTCGAGGCGATAACGCATCAATGTGGAAAGAGGGGTTTCGTCGCGATAGCGTTTGAAAGAGTACTGCAGAGCTCTCACCGAGATGCCGAGATGCGCGGCCGCATCGCTTACGCCGATGGGCTCCTTGCGATTGGCAAACATGAAATCCTCTGCCTTTGCCACCTCCGCCAAGGCGATGGTTTCTCCGCGCGCAGATAATCCCAAGAGTTGGTCTTTGCCCAAGCTTGCCACTGCCAGCTCGATAAAAGCATCCTTGCATCTTCTGAGTTTGATATTGGATGACTCGAGCATATTATGGCTGAAAAGCAGATCCATGATGATGTTCGTGTAGTTGAAAAACGCCGATCCCAATAAGCTGCTTTTGTCGATAACGAATACAAAATCGCTCAAGTTGCGAATCGGATACCCAAGATGGGTAGCGAGATTGGCTCGCACGGTGTCGACGCGCGCCATGAATATTATATCGCGGCGGCCAGCAGAGTATGCGATGGATTTTATTGTTCTCGCGTTGCAGAATGTTATCAGATTATCATTGCTTATGGAATCGTGTTTTGAAAATCTGATTTCGGAAGATCCGGAAATCGGAACATGGCAAAGTACGAAATCACCTTCAGTCGACGGATTAAATCTGATCCCGTTGATGAATTCGCTTCGCCCCATGACGAAATCATCATAAGCGACAAGGTCGGAGCGGACATCGAGTCTTGAGCGCTCGACTGGAGTTGCAATACAGGGAGCGAAGAGGCGGCTCAGCGTCTCCGAAACATAATCCACGTCATCCGACGCGATATTGATTCTCCAGTTTGATTTCTCTTCGGTCAAGGCGGTCCCCGCTAACAGCTTCACGCGTGCCCTAACCGCCGGCTCTAAGCCATCGCCATAAAGTGCGCCGATATCACCGGTAGATCGACGATATCGTCTTCCAAGCCAACCACCTGACGCAGAGCCTGCCTTGGAAACAGCGACGTTGGCGTTGTCTCCGAGGTGGGCGCTCTGGCGTGCGCTCCGGAGAAGCCGCCAGGGACATCTTCAACTTGCCTCAAATATACCCTGTTGGCCCCGACGAGTGTCAAGCGTCACTATCGCCTCTAAGCAGGAGGGGTCAGCGCATCGGGTATCAAAATATTGTAACTCTAGCCTGTCATCTAGCAAGAAAACGAACGGTATATCCATAAAGCGAATATCAATTCATAAAAATAGCCAGCTAATTCGATGAATTAACTATTTAGTGTCAGATTATTGCCAGTTTTCGCTCACGGAATGTCAACGACAGTTGCGGGAGCGGAACTTGATTCCTGATCAACCAAGAACAGAAGCGCTTCTGTTGGAGGCTTCCCATACGATCGGCAATGCCGGGGAGTTGAGACATAGTCTAGATGCGGCGCTTTCGGCTCGCCTGCCCCTCGAACTCGACGCTTCCCGTGTCGAGCACGCGGATCTGACGTTCGTCCAGCTCGTCGTTTCCGCAGCGAAGTCCTTCGAAGCGTGCAGGCTGCCGTTTTCCATCCTGCGCGCTTCCAAGCCCGCCAGCGCGGCATTCGCCCGCGCCGGCGTAGTGCTGCCCGCGCATCTCAATCCTTTTGAAGGGGAAGGAGCTGGCCATGGCGACGATACTCACGGTCGATGATTCTCCGAGCATTCGCCAGATGATCAGGCTGGTGCTCGCTCCAAACGGGCACGTCATCGTCGAGGCCGGCGATGGTTCCGAGGGGCTTGAGAAGGCGAAGGCCGAAAGCTTCGATCTGGTGGTCACTGATCTCAACATGCCGGTGATGAACGGCATGCAGATGATCCGCGGCCTGCGTGCGCTGCCGTCCTTCACGGGCGTGCCGATCGTCTTCCTGACCACCGAATCCGACGATGCCGTCAAACAGGAGGCCAAGGCCGCCGGTGCGACGGGATGGATCACCAAGCCCTTCAAGCCCGAACAGCTTCTCGCCGTCGTCGCAAAACTGGTGCGCAGATGACCGCCGGCTGTCCCATGCTGTCGCCACTTGAGGAACTGTCCAGGCATCTGCGGCAACTGGAAGCCGCTCTCGTCGATCTCTGCGGCGTCGCTGACAGATGCCATGAAGCCGCGAGCGCCCTCACGATCCTGAAGATGGTGAAGAAGGCCCGCGCCGCGACCGATCAGGTGCGCGAAGAGGCCGGGTCCGCCGCACACCC
The DNA here is from genome assembly GCF_057321085.1 of Allobosea sp. RIT-PG3_2. Taxonomy (NCBI): domain Bacteria; kingdom Pseudomonadati; phylum Pseudomonadota; class Alphaproteobacteria; order Hyphomicrobiales; family Alloboseaceae; genus Allobosea; species Allobosea sp. RIT-PG3_2. The sequence continues at coordinate 97,545 of NZ_JBXWCA010000004.1, forward strand.
GTCTCCTAGAGAGACCGTCGTCCTCAAGCTGTTGTGCAACTGATGGAACTCGATCCGATCGAAACCTTTCGGCAGGAAGCCGCCGAGCTGCTCGACAGCCTCGAGACGGTCCTGCTCGACCTCAGCCAGACCCCGCGGAACCGGGATCTGATCGACGCGGCCTTCCGGGCGCTGCACACGATCAAGGGCTCGGGCGCGATGTTCGGCTTCGACAAGGTCGCTGCCTTCACCCATGATTTCGAGACGGCCTTCGATCTGATCCGCAAGGGCAAGATCGACGCGAACCGCGACATCGTCACGGTCTCGCTCTCGGCCAAGGACTATATCCGCACGCTGATCGACGATCCCGACTCCACCGACCCGATCATCGGCGAGGCGATCGTCGAGGAGCTGCAGCGCATCGTCGGCGGCGGCCCAGGACAACCGGCCAACGCTGTCCGCGATACGAACGGCCTGTCGGCGGCGGCCGAAGGCGAGGGGGAGATGCAGTCCGAGCCGGCTGACGATCTCTTTTTCTCGCCCGCCGCGCCGTCCGGCTGGCTCATCGAGATCGGGTTCGAGCCGAATATCCTCCGCAACGGCACCAACCCGCTCGTCCTGCTCGACGATCTGCGGGCGCTCGGCCCCTGCACCGTCGAGGCCGATCTCGACCAGGTGCCGGAACTCGGCGCGCTCGACCCTGAAAGCTGCCTGATCTCCTGGATGGTGACGCTGTACAGCGCCTGCCCGAAGCAGGAGATCGAGGACGTCTTCATGTTCGTCCGAGACGAGATGACGCTCGTCATATCCGCGCTCGACGGGCCTGCCGTTTGCCTTCCTCCGGCGCTGGATATGTCGATGCCGGACACCGCGCCGGAGCCGGTCGCCGCTGTGCCGGCTGCAGTTCTGCCGGCCGCTATCCCCGAACGCACCGCCGTTGCCGCGCCGGAAAAGGCCGAGCTGAGTCGTCGCGCCGAGGACAAGACCTCGACCGTTCGCGTCCAGGCCGAGCGGCTCGACGAATTGATGGATCGTGTCGGCGAGCTCGTCATCGCCCAGGCCAGGCTCTCCCAGCTCGCCCATTCCGGCACCGACCTCGCGATCAAGGCGATTGCCGAGGAAATCGAGCGGCTGGCCTCCGGCCTGCGCGATTCCACCATGGGCGTGCGCATGGTCCCGATGGGCGCGCTCTTCGGCCGCTTCCGCCGCCTCGTCCACGACCTGTCGCGCGATCTCGGCAAGCCAGTCGACTTCGTCACCGTCGGCGAGGATACCGAACTCGACAAGACGATGATCGAGCGCCTCGCCGATCCGCTGGTCCACCTCATCCGCAACGCCATCGACCACGGCATCGAATCGACGAAGCGGCGGGGCGAAACCAGCAAGCCGGCGACGGGCCGCATCGAGCTCGCGGCGCGTTACGTCGGGGCGCAGGTGCTGGTGACCGTGCAGGATGATGGCGCCGGCCTCGACACGGCCCGGATCCGCGCCAAGGCCGAGGAACAGGGCCTGATCCAGCCGGGCGTCGCGATGGGCGAGCACGACATCCACCAGTTCCTGTTCCATCCCGGCTTCTCGACCGCCAGGACGATCTCGGCCTTGTCCGGCCGCGGGGTCGGCATGGACGTGGTCAAGCGCACCATCGAGGCCATGCGCGGCACGATCGACCTCGCAACGGTGCCCGGCCACGGCTCCAGCGTGACCCTGCGCCTGCCGCTGACGCTCGCCATCATCGAAGGACTTCTGATCCGCGTCGGCGAGGGCTGCTACATCATCCCGCTCTCGGCGGTCGAGGAATGCGTGGAACTGACGGCCGCGCAGGAGGCCCGCTCGCGCGGCCGCAACTTCTTCAATGTGCGCGGGGACCTCGTACCCTTCCTGCGCCTGCGCGATCTCTTCGACGCGCAGGGAGAAGCCGATCCGCATCAGAAGATCATCATCACGACGATGGGCGACACCCGCATCGGCCTCGTCGTCGATCAGATCATCGGCAGCCACCAGACCGTGATCAAGTCACTCTCCAAGCTCCATTCCGACGTCACGATGTTTTCCGGCGCGACCATCCTCGGCGATGGTTCCGCGGCGCTCATCCTCGACGTCGCCCAACTCGCGACGCTCGGCCAGGGTCGGGCCGAGAGCGACAAGACGCCGGAGGCCGCATGATGCAGCAGGTCCAGACGTATGAGGCCGTGCAGGCGGCTCCCGCAATCGCGGATACCCGGCTTCAGGTCCTGATGGTCGGGCTCGGCAACGAGATCTTCGCGATCGAGACCGATCTGGTGCGCGAGATCATCGACCCCGTGCCGGTGACCCTGGTGGCCGGGGCGCGCAGTTTCCTGCAGGCGCTGATCAATGTCCGCGGCAACGTCATCCCGCTGGCCGATCTGCGCCTGCGCTTCGGCATGCCCCGGACGCAGCAGACGGCCGACACGCGAATCGTCGTTATCGAGGTCGAGATCGACGGCGACCCGGTCACGCTCGGGCTTCTCGCCGACAAGGTCTACGAGGTCACCGAGATTTCGATGAAGCACGCCCAGCAGACGCCGCGGCTCGGCAGTCTCTGGCGGCCCGAATTCATCCGCTTCATCACCAAATGGGCCGACGAATTCGTGGTCGTTCCCGACATCGAAAAGATCCTGTCCTGAGTTTGCGAGATCAAGACTTCACGTTGCTTATCTGGGCCTTTTGCCCTTCGGGACGCCTACGCCGAATCCGCCTCTCCCTTACCCTCCGTTTTCCAGCGAGACAGTCATGCGTATGACCATCAAGACCAAACTGGCCGGCGCCTTCGGCGTCGTCATCGCCCTGTCAATGGCCGCCGGCGGCCTCTCCTATGTCAAGCTGACCGAAATGACGGAGACCCAGACGGCTCTCGTCAACTGGACCAACCGGATGGACCAGCTCGGCGATATCCGCGAGAGCCTCAACATAGGCATCCGTTCGGAAAAGAACGCGGTGCTTTCGACCACGGACAAGGACACGGCCGACTTCGTCGGCCGGTCGAATGTCGCGCTGGCCAAGGCGCGCAAGGAAATCGCGGATCTGGCGGCGGTAGCGAGTGCGGACGGGCGGCGTCGCATCGATGCGATGCAGCCGAAATTTGCCCGGTACACGGCTGTGCAAGAGGAGACGCTCCGCAATGCGAAGCTCAACTCCAGCAACCGCGCGGTGCAGCTCTGGGAGACGGAAGGCAAGCCTGTACGCGACGCGTTCGTCGCGATGGTCAACGAGATCAAGTCGGAGCTCGATGCCAAGAACACGAGCGAATCCCAGCGCGCGGTCTTGGCCCTCCTCGATCTACAGCTGGTGAACCGTCAGGTCCTGATCACGATGGCGGAGAGCTTCGGGGCGGGTTCGACAGACGAGCTGGCCAGGGCCGTAAAGGAGGCCGGCGCGGACCTGGCGGCCCTGAAGGCGGCTGTGCCGAAGACCGCGAGCACGATCGCCGCGGCCGGCGTGTCGGCGGGCAATCTGTCGCCGATGACCGACCGTTTCATCGCGAGCGTCGCTAAGGTCGTCAGCGTCGTGGCGGAGGGCGGCAACCTCAAGGCAACGAACCTCTCGATGGGCGAGGGGCGAGACGCGATCAACGACCTGTTGGCCTCGTTCAACGAGTACAACGAGTTCATCAAGACCTCTTCCTACAACGCCGCAAAGAATGCTGCCGAGCAGGCCGACTTTGCGAGGAACCTGCTGCTCGCCATCATCGTCGGCTCGCTGCTCATCGCCATCGGCGCCGCCTTGTGGATCGCGATCAATATCGGCCGCGGCCTGTCCAGCGCCGTCGCCCTCGCAAATGCCGTTGCCATCGGCGATCTCGGCCAGACGATCGCGGTCAAGAGCAATGACGAGATCGGCGATCTCGTCATCTCGCTCAACACCATGACGGCCAATCTCAACGCGACCGCCGCCGTGGCCGATGCGATTGCCAATGGCGAGCTGACGGTCGATGCCAAGCCGCTGTCCGACAAGGACACGCTCGGCATCTCGCTCGAGAACATGGTGATCAAGCTTCGCGACGTCGTCGGTCAGGTCACGGCTGCCGCGGACAACATGGCCGCGGGCTCGCAGGAGCTGTCCGCCAGCGCCGAGCAGCTGTCGCAGGGCTCGACCGAGCAGGCCTCGTCGACGGAGGAGGCGTCGTCCTCGATGGAGGAAATGGCCGCGAACGTGAAGCAGAACGCCGAGAACGCCTCGACCACCGAGATGATGGCGGGTCAATCGGCAAAGGATGCCGAGGCAAGCGGTATCGCGGTCAGCAAGGCTGTCGAGGCCATGCAGACCATCGCGGCCAAGATCAACATCGTCCAGGAGATTGCCCGTCAGACCGATCTGCTCGCCCTGAACGCGGCCGTCGAGGCTGCCCGCGCCGGCGAACACGGCAAGGGCTTCGCCGTGGTGGCCTCCGAAGTACGCAAGCTCGCCGAACGCAGCCAGGCGGCAGCGGCCGAGATCGGCACGCTCTCGGTCGAGACGGTCAAGGTCGCGCAGGAGGCCGGCTCGATGCTGGCCAAGCTGGTGCCCGACATCAAGAAGACCGCCGAACTCGTCGAGGAGATCACCTCGGCCAGCCGCGAGCAGGATGTCGGAGCGAGCCAGATCAACCAGGCGATCCAGCAACTCGACAAGGTCACCCAGCAGAACGCTGCGGCCTCCGAGCAGGTCTCTGCGACCTCCGAGGAACTCTCGGCCCAGGCCGAGACGCTGCAGGCAACGATCAGCTTCTTTCGCCTGGGGGAGGCCGGTCATCGCAACCCGGGCAAGCCGGCCTCACTCGACCGCGCCGTGACCCAGCTGCGCGACAAGGCCGCGACGATGAAGGCTGCGGTGACACCGAAGAGGTCCGTGGCCTCCGCTGTCCGGCAGCCGAAGAAGGTCGCCAATGGCGGCTTCGCCTTCGACATGAACGGCGGCGCCGACGAGCAGGACGAAGCTTTCCAGCGCGGCTGACGCGAGAACGATCCCCGGCCATGCCATCCCGGCGTCGTCGGGGATCCGGTTCACACGCCGCTCGCCTTCCTTTCCATGGTCCGGAGGTCATCATGGCCGACACCGCTCAATATCTGACGCTCGGCATCGATCAGGAACTGTTCGGCATCGATATCCGCAATGTCCGGGAGATCCTCGACATGCGGCCGATCTCGAAGCTGCCGCATGCGCCGGACTTCATGCTCGGCATGATCGATGTCCGCGGAACCGGCTATCCCGTCATTGATTTGCGCATCAAGCTTGGCCTCCCGGCCGCAGGTGCGACCGAGGCCACGCGCATCATCATCCTCGACGTGCCGGTCAAGGGCCGCACGATGGGCGTGGGCTTCGTCGCCGACCGGGTGTTCGAGGTCACAGGCCTCGATGGCGACGACACCGAGGCGGCGCCGGATGTCGGCGGCCGCTGGGAGTCGAACTACATCGCCGGCATCGGCCGCAAGGGCGAGGCGTTCATCGTCGTGTTCGACCTCGCGCGACTGATGGCGGGCGGCGAGCTGGAGTTCCTGCCCGCCTCTGCCGATGAGAAGGCCGCCTGACCGATGACGCTGCCTCGATCCGACGCCTTCGACCACCTGACCGACAAGCATTTCGCCGCGATCGCACATGTCATCGAGACCCGCGTCGGCATCAAGCTGCCGCAGACCAAGAAGACGATGGTCGAGGGACGCCTTCGCAAGCGCGTGCGCGCGCTTGGGCTTGCAGATCTGACGGCGTATGGCGACCTGCTGTTCAAGAAGGACGGGCTCGACGCCGAACTGATCCATCTGATCGACTGCGTCACCACCAATAAGACCGACTTCTTCCGTGAGCCCAGCCATTTCGAATTCCTGCGTGACAAGGCGGTCCCGCAGCTCGCCCGCCAGCGTGGTGACCGGCAACTCGATCTCAAGGTCTGGAGCGCCGCCTGCTCGACAGGCGCCGAGGCCTATTCGGCCGCCATGGTGCTGCAGGATCTGGTCAATGCCGGCCTGCCGATGCGGTTCTCGATTCTGGGCACGGACATCTCGACCGAGGTGCTGCGCGAGGCTCGGGAAGCGATCTATCCGCGCGAGTTCGTCGCGCCCGTGCCGGTGCCCATGCAGCAGCGCTATCTGATGCGCGCGAAGAACCCTGCCGAAACCATCGTTCGGGTGGCGCCGGAGCTGCGCCGCTTGGCCCACTTCGATCGCCTGAACCTGATGGACGACAGCTATCCGTTCGACCGCGACGTCGATGTCATCTTCTGCCGCAACGTGCTGATCTATTTCGACAAGCCGACGCAGCAGGCGGTGATATCGCGGCTCGTTTCACATCTGCGGCCGGGCGGCTATCTGATGCTCGGCCATTCGGAATCGATGGCCGGGAGCGGCGTCGCCAGCCTCCGATCGGTCGCGCCCACGATCTATCAGGCCGGTCCGGCCGCTGCGAGGAGGGCCGCAGCATGACCTGCAAGTCCATTCGGGTCCTCATCGTCGACGACTCGGCTTCCGTACGTCAGGCGATGAATTCGATCCTCGGCGACGATCCGGGCATCGAGGTGATCGGCCTGGCGGCGGACGCCTTCGCCGCAGCCAGGCGGATGAGGGACGAACTGCCCGACGTGATGATCCTCGACATCGAGATGCCGGGGATGGACGGGCTGACCTTCCTGCGCAAGATCATGGCGCAGCGGCCCATTCCGGTGATCATCTGCTCGACGTTGACCGAAGCCGGTTCCCAGGCGCTGTTCGATGCGCTCGAGGCCGGCGCGGTCGATGTTCTGCCCAAGCCGCGCATCGATACGCGCATTGCGCTGATCGAAACGGCGGACCGTCTGCGCCATGCCGTCAGGGCGGCCGCGCAGGCGCGGCTGCGGTCGCGCGAGCCGCGGATGGTGATCGAGAAGAAGCTGACCGCCGACGCCATCCTGCCACCACCGGTGGCGGGCCGAGCCGGGCATGCGACCGACCGCATCGTCTGCATCGGCATCTCGACCGGCGGCACCGAGACCTTGCGCGAGGTCCTGGAGGCGCTGCCGGCAAACTGCCCGGGTATCGCCATCGTCCAGCACATGCCTGAAAAGTTCACTGCCGCCTTCGCCAAACGGCTCAACGGCCTCTGCGCCATGGAGATCAAGGAGGCCGAAGATGGCGACGAGGTCTCGACCGGCCGCGTCCTGCTCGCGCCCGGCAATCGGCACATGCTGCTGCAGCGCTTCGGCCGGCAATATCGCGTCGCCATCAAGGACGGACCTCCGGTATCCCGCCATCGCCCGTCCGTGGATGTGCTGTTCCGCTCGGCGGCGCAATATGCCGGAGCCAACGCGCTCGGCCTGATCATGACCGGCATGGGCGATGACGGCGCCCGCGGCCTGCTCGAAATGCGCAAGGCCGGTGCTCGCACGCTGGCCCAGGACGAGGAGAGCTGCGTCGTCTTCGGCATGCCCAAGGAGGCGATCAAACTGAGCGCTGCCGACAGCGTGGTCGGCCTTGCCCGGGTGCCGCATGAAATCATGACGTGGACGGCAATGCCGCGATCTGCCGGCGCAAGTATTGCGCGCGGCGCGTGACCCATGTCGTATTTGAGCCGGAGGGCATAATGCGTTCGCATGACGGCATGCTGCCGCGACTGATCGATTCCCTTGAGCGCAATAGCCGGGAGATCGACCTCACCTTCGCGACGGCAGGGCATAGGCTCGGTGAAGGTCTCGAGCTCTTCGAGGCACTCAAGCGACGGCTTTCCGGGCTGTCATCCGAGCTCAGCGGGAGCGAGCTCGCTCGGGCACGCAACGCGCTTTCGACGCTGGCTCACGAGCTCGGCATGCTCGACCAGGCCCTGCGCACGGAAGCAGTGGCGCTTCGGGACCTGGCGACGCACAGCCAGATGGCGTTCCAGGCGCTGGAGCGCCTGCTCCAAAACATGGGGCTGATTACGATCCTGGCTCGGAGCGCACGTATTGAAGCCGTCTCGGTAAGGTCGATCGACGACGATTTCGGCGATTTCACCAATGAAATCGTCATGCTGACCACGAAGGCCCAGAGCGCCATCCAAACCTCCGTTCGCGATCACGGGCAGATGAATGGCCTGCTAGCGACGGCGGTTTCGGCACAGCGCGACTTCCAGAGCCGTTACGGCAGCGTTTTGACGACGCTGGCCGCGAAACTGCTGCAGTCGCTGGCCGAGGTGGAGGCACGACAGGCCAGCGCCGTCATCTTGACGAGCGATGCGGCCGCTCATTCCGGCAAGATCGCGCTCGCCGCCGGCGGCGCGATCATTGCGCTGCAATCGGGCGACAGCATCCGCCAGAGGCTTGAACACGCCATCGCGGGGCTGAGGTTCAAGGGCGCGATTTCCGAGAGCGCCAGCCCAGCCGCCACATTGAGCGAGGAAGCCAAGGCTGCGACCGGCACCGTGCTTGCGCGCCTGGAATCCACTCAGCTGCGCGCCTGCGCGACGGAGCTCGGCCGCGATGCGGATTCGATCCAGTCCGCACTGACGTTGCTCGCAGGAGACACCGCCGCGCTGATGGATCTCGTCGCGGTCGTCTATCGCAATGGCGGCGACGGGTCCGCGTCTTTCATGCAGAAGCTCGAACTGGAGCTGGGCGAGGCGTCCGATCTCCTGCGCAAATGCGATCAGGGACGCGCCCAGGTCGATGCGGCCGCATTTGCGCTGAGATATGTGCTGGAAGCCTGCCAGCAGACAGTGGCGTCGCTCTCCGACACGGTGGCGGACATCGTTCTCATCGGCCTCAATGCGGGCTTGCGCGCGGCAAGACTTGGCGCAGACGGGCGCAGCCTCGTCATCATCGCTCAGGAGCTGAAGAATGCCGCCAATCAAATCTCGAAAGATGCTTCGAGCCTGACGCCGACTTTCACCTCGATCGACGCCGCGACCAAAAGGGTGCTGAGTGACGAGCGGCCCGACGCGCGCCGTTTCGCGGAGCTCAACGATACGATGAAGGCGTCGCTTCAGGCGATGCACCAATCCGGCCAAAGGCTCGACATCGCACTTGATCAGCTCGGCCTCGACAGCAGCAGCTTCGCCAGCGTGGTCGCACAGGCACGGCTCGCCTTTTCCAATACAGGGGCAATGAGCGACCTGATCCAAGCTGCGGCCGACCAACTTGCCATTGCAGCGCAGGATGTCGTGCCTGACGACGCCGCGACAAAAGAGGCCGTTGAGCGGCTTCTGCGAGAACACATCTGGCCGAACTATACCATGGCGGCTGAGCGCACCGTCTACGCTACCGTTCTCGACACATTGAACATATCGGCGTTGGAGAAAGTCGATATGGCTGCTGGTTCTGCCGACAATGACGCTGACGAATTCCTGTTCTGACACTCTCGCGGGCACATGAATCCGCAATAGCTCCGTGGCGGCTCGTCAAGCCGAAGCCGCCCGAATCTAGCGCGCCGGGGTCAACGCCTCCAAGATCGGCCGCACCCATTCGTCGCGCTGCAGGTCATAGAGCACGAAGTCCCCGGTGAACTGCCAGTAGGCCCATGGCCATCCGCGCCTCTCGGCAGCGCGGGCGACAGCAGCAGTCCAGGCCACGCGGTCGGGCATCGTCGCCCGGTCGTAGACGCCGAACTCGCCGAGGTGGATCGGACGTCCTTCCGCACGAGACCACGCTTGCGCCGCGTCGAAATCGGCCTCAATCCGCGCCCGCTCGTCCGGTCGGCCCCAGGTAACCCCGGAGAGATCTCGCAGATTGGTCCAGCCGGCGCCCTGGTGGGTGAACTTATAGGGATCGTAGTAGTGCTATGCGTCCTCCTACGGCGACAAGATCGTGGGTGCCATCGGCATCGGTTCGCCGATCTACAAGATGGACAATTCCGTCATCGGCAGCATCTGCATCACGGTGCCGCAGGTTCGCTTCGACGCCGGCAAGGAAGAACAACTGTCTGCGCTGGTGCGCAAACAAGCGGAGCTGCTCAGCCGAGCGCTGGGCTATCAAGGCTCATACCCGGGCAAGTAACACATTGATGAATAACGGCTTTTCCGATCGGCTTGTGCATGCGGTGCGCAACTGCGCGATCGACGATGCCGTGACCCGCGCACTGGTGGCGCGCTCCATAGCTGACACCATCTGCGTCGCCGCGCCGGGATTCCTGGAGCCTGTCACGCGCCATGCGCTATCGGCCTATGCCGGAAGCGGTGCGGCGACATGGTCGGGCGAGCCGTGCGAAAGCATTGAAGCCGCGGTGATGATCAATGCCATCGCGGCGCACGCGCTCGATTTCGACGACGTGTATCTCGACGGCATGGCGCATGCCAGCACGGTCATCGTGCCCGCGGTGGTCACGGATGGACCGCGAAGCAACAATGCGGACGAGGTCATCGCATCGTTCGGCGCCGGGCTGATTGCGGCGCATGCGGTCGCTCGGCGTCTGGGGCAGGGGCATTACAACAAGGGATGGCATGGCACCGGAACCGTTGGGGCGTTTGCCGCAACGGCCGCTGTCGGGCGTCTTCATCGGCTGTCGCATGAACAGATGACCGCGGCCTTTGCCCTTTGTGCATCGATGTCGGGCGGGCTCCGGGTCAATTTCGGAACGCAGGCCAAGCCCGCTCATGCCGGTTTCGCGGCCGTTGCCGGGCTTCGCGCAGTGCGCCTCGCCTTGGCCGGAATCACTGGCGCGCCGGACGTGTTCGGCGCGCAGGGTTACTCTGATCTCTATGGCGGCAATGACGGCACGCTGACGCCGAGCGATGACACCTTCATCGCGCAGCCCGGCAGGGTCTCGATCAAATTATATCCGTGCTGCTACGCGGCGCATCGCATGATCGGCGTTGCGCTCGATGCGCGCGCCGCTCTTGCCTCCAGTGGGACCGAGATAACAAAGCTGCGGTTCGTTCTGACGGCGCCGGCGGAAAGTTTCGACGCCCTCAAATATGATCGCCCCACATCGGCGCTCGAAGCCAAATTCTCTGCGCCATTCAACCTTGCCGTTGCGTTGCTGGAAGGCGTTCCCACCCTGCAGCACTATTCGAAGGAAGCGACGCAACGGCGTGACATCGCGATGCTGATGGATCGTATCGAAATCGTGGTGGACGCTGCGCAACCCAGTGGCGGCGATATCGAATTCGGAAAGGTTATCCTGGACGTACGCGACGGCGCCCGCAGTCTGCATCGAATCGAGCGGGCGGCCATTCCCGGCTCGCCGAACGACCCGCCTTCGACCGACGCGCTCGGTCGGAAGCTGCAGGGATGTCTGGCCGGCTATCGTGAAGCGACCAATAAGTCGTTTCACGCCATCGAGCAGCTGCGCCGGTTGGGCGCCGATCATTGGCTGAGAATGGACATGCAGCCGTTCCGGCCGGTTTCGCCGGACCCGGATCGTCGCGATGCCGGTCCGAGATAGGCGCCCGCGCTCGACGATCGTTTGAAGCGTGCGGTATCATCGAATGCGGACTCGTCAGATCGAGCCCGTTCGTGGCAGGGTTTACCGCCCGAAGCACGCAGCCCACCCGGAGCGGACGTGAATCTCCGCCAACTCAAGTACTTCGTCCGCGTGATCGAAACCGCCAACATGACGCGCGCGGCGGAGGAGCTTCGGATCGCGCAACCGGCTTTGGGCATGCAAATCAAGCAGCTCGAGGAAGGCCTTGGCGTCACATTGCTGACGCGTCACTCGCGCGGCGTTTCGCCCACCGTCGCAGGCGAGAAACTGTTCCAGCGCGCCGTCGAGATCCTCGACCTCGTCGAGCTTGCGCGCCGGGAGGCACGCGACGACGCGCATGAAGCCGTCCGGTTCGGCCTCACTCCGAGCCTGATGCAGATCATCGGTCCGGAACTGTTGCTGCGGATATCGGAGTGCGCCCCTCGGCTGGCCGTCAGCCTCACCGAGGAGATGAGCCACCTCCTGGTGGACAATCTGCATCGGGCCGATCTCGACCTGGTCCTGGCTTACGAGGTGCCGGAAGCGGCCGGATTCTGGAAGCGCGCCCTCTATCAGGAAGACCTCGTGCTCGTCACGGCGACGGGATACCCGGACGAGGCCCCCATCACCTTCGCGGAGGCTCTAGCGTACCCGCTTATTCTGCCGGAACTGCGCGATGGCGTACGCTCACTCGTCGAGAAGACCTCCGGCGAACACGGGCTCTGCATCAGGCTGGAGCATCAGGTTCGTTCGATCTCCGGCATCAAGACGCTGGTCGCCCGCGGGTCCGGCGCCGGCATCCTGCCTTACGGGACCGTGCTCGCCGAAGTCGCCGCCGGGACGCTGTTCGCACGACCCATCGTGGCGCCGGTTATCAGGCGCACGCTTTACCTCGCGGGTTCCCGCAAGGCTGGGCAACTCGCCTCGCTCCCGATTATCCGCGAGGCCGTCAGCTCGGCGATGACGACGCTTTCCGCGGCGATGGCCGGGTTGGGGCACCCGTTATCCGCTGCCGAGCCATAGCAAAACGCTTAGTGCTGACCTAAGCGCTTCGCATTGGATTTTCCCCGGCGGAATGGATGATCCTGCCTCGACGGCGCAGATGCGCGCAGTGATCGAGGTCATCCCATGCTGTCGAACGCGCCCGTTCATGCCGGCGAGGCTCCGCTCCGACAGGGCTCTCCGGAGCTCGATGCGATCGTCGCCGACCTCGTCCTCGCCAGCCGCATTCTCGCTCATGAAGGGATCATCGACAGCTTCGGGCATGTCTCGGCGCGCCACCCCCATCGCGCGGACCATTATCTGATGCCGAGAACCCGGGCCGCCGAACTGGTCACCGTCGAGGATATCCTCGTCTTCGACCTGGAGGACGCCCTCGTTTCGGTGACGGATGCCCGCATCTTCGCAGAACGCAGCATCCATGGCGCGATCTACCGCGCGCGTCCTGACGTGCTCGCGGTCTGCCACCACCACGCGCCGGCGATGATGCCGTTCTGCACCAGCGACGCGGAGCTCGTCCCGGTCTTCCATCTCGGCGCGACCATGGGTGCGACGGTGCCCTCTGGGACAGCCAAAGCGAGTTCGGCGATACGAACCTGATCGTCTCGACACATGCGCAGGGGGATTCGCTCGCTCGTGCTTTGGGCAATAACTGGACCGTCCTGATGCGCGGCCACGGCGCCACCGTCGCAGGCCGGTCGATCCGGGAGCTCACCTTCCGGTCGATCTATGGCGCCCGCAACGCCGATGTGCAGCTGAAGGCGGCCCAGATCGGCACGATTCGCCGATTGACGGCCGCAGAGGCGCTGTCCGCCGCCGAATTCAACCTGACGCCCTTCGCCATGGACCGCGCCTGGGAACAATGGACCCGGCATGTCCATGCCGCCGACCGTTCTTGATCATCGCCTCAACGACAACGAACAACTGGATGGGAGGTCAACATGTCCGGGCAGATGTCTCGCCGGGCCTTTCTGGCTCTTGCCGGCGCGGGTTCCTTCATCCTGCCGGGCCTGGCTCAGAGCCAGCCGGTCTATCCCGCCAAGCAGATCCTGCTGGTCGTGCCCTATCCCGCCGGAGGCGCTGTCGACCTTGCGGCGCGGTTGGTCGCGGAAAAACTGCGTCTCGATTTCGGCCAGTCGATCGTCGTCGAGAACCGGCCCGGCGCCAACGGCATGGTGGGAGCGGCAGCCGTGGCGCGGGCACAGCCTGACGGCTATACGCTGCTGATGGCGCCGCGGGAGGTGTTCGGGATCAATCCGATCCTGATGCCGCAGCAGGCGATCGATGGGAAGCGCGATTTCGCCTATATCGGCGTCGTTGCTACGGGCCCCTACGTTCTCGTCGTCAATCCCGGGCTCGGCGTGAACAGTTTCGCGGAGCTGGCTGCGCTCGCGAAGCAGCGCGAACTCGCCTATGCCAGCTTCGGCAAGGGCAGCATGGCCCACCTCAACATCGAGGCGCTGGCGCGGCGGCTTGGCGTCAAGATGGTCCATGTGCCCTATCGCGGGGCGCCGCCAGCCGTCACCGCGGTCGCGACGGGCGAAGTCGCCTTGACCATCACCACGCCGCCGGCCGCGATCTCCCTGATGCAGGATGGGAAGTTGAAGGCGATTGCGGTCGGTAGCGACCGCCATCTGCCCCAGATGAACGACGTGCCGACGATGGCGGAACTCGGCCTCGCCGACGACCCCCTGATCCCGAATTTCTTCGGTCTCGTCGCCCCGGCCGGGACCCCTGCGCCGATCGTCGAGCGGCTGAATGCGGCTGCCGCGAAAGCGATCACCGCTCCCGAAATCGCGGCCAAGCTCGAAGCCAGCGGCCTCGTTCCCGCGCCCGGCTCGCCTTCGGACATGGCGCGTCTCGTCAACGCGGACGTCGAGCGCTTCGGTCGGCTGATCCGGGAACTGGATATCAAGGTCTCAGAGTAAGCCCCTGCGCTCGCAGGAAGCGGCGGCTCCCATCAAAGCCGCATGCCGCCATCCACCGCGATCTCGGCGCCGTTGATATAGCTTCCCTCTGGAGAGCAGAGCAGCAGCGCCAGACCTGCGCAATCATCGGGGAGGCCGATCCGGCCGAGCGGGATGCGTGCGAGAGCCTGCTCCTCGCGGCCGGGCTGAGCCAGGATCGAGCGATTGCGATCGGTGCGGATGGCGCCGGGCTGGATGACGTTGAAGGTGATGTCCCCGGCTCGCGTGGTCCGGGCGAGGTTCAGGATCATGTTCGTCTGCGCGGCCTTGGTGGCGGCGTAATAAAGGCAGTCGGCGTTGGCGCGCGCCTCCTGCACGGAGCCGATCGCGATGACGCGGCCAAAACCGCCGGCTTGCATTGCGGGGAGAAAGGCTTTCAGGAGCCGCGCCGTCGCGTGCAGATTGACCTCGCTCTGCACTGCCAGAGCCTCGTCGCTCAATTCGGCAAGCGTCTGGCGGATCTCGACCGAGGCGCAGAGCACGAGGATGTCGGGCGCGAGCGCCTGCCTATCGAGTTCGGCGTGCATCCGGCCGATGGCGTCCGGCTGGGCGAGATCGGCGATGAGCGGTGTCGCCTGTCCGCCGCTGCCAAGGCGACGGGCGACCGCATCGGCCTCTTCGTCGCGATCGTGGATGACGATATGCGCGCCCGCGCCGGCCAGGGCCGTCGCGATGGCGAGGCCGATCCCGCGCGCCGCGCCGGTAACCAGCGCGACGCGTCCCGAAAGTGCGCCCGTCATCAGCCGAGCAGCGGCTTCACACGGGCGGTCGCATCGTCCATCGCCTGCTGCGCCGGCTTGCGGCCGAGCACCGCGGCCTGCGTCTCCTCGATGAAGATGTCGTGAGCGCGTGCCTGTTCGTCGAACGCCGGGAGATGGATGCGCGAGGCCTTGAGCGCTGCGGCCTCGTCGGCGGCATAGGGCATCGCCGCCTTCAGCTTCTCGTCGGCATAGGTCGAGATGCGCACGGGGCCGTTGCCGTTCAACGCCATCGCGGTCGTGCCGGCCTTGGAGGAGAGCGCGCGGATGAACTCCCAGCTCAGCGGTTTCTGCTTGGCGTTCTTCGGGATCATCAGCGACCAGAACTCGACCGTCGGCGCGAAGGCGACCTTGCCGGCGAGATCGGCCGCCATCGGCGGCAGCAGCGATTTGAAGCGCCCGCCATATTTGCCCTTGGACGGGTCGTTATAGGTGACGAGCCGGGCGAAGGGGTTGATCGTCATCGCGGCCCGGCCCTGCTGCATCCAGGTCGTGATTTCCTCGTTGTTCACGGTGGCGAAGTTCCGCGGCAGCACGCCGGCCTTGTAGAAATCGGCGAGCAAAGAGAGCGTCTTCACCATCGGCGGCTCGGCCGCGACGATCTTGCCGTCCGATGTCATGTAGTCGCCGCCGAGGCAGCGGGCGAGGGTGAGGAAGTTCGAGGCGAAGACGGCGGTGAAGGCGAGGCCGTAGACCTGCGTGCCGTCCTCGCGCTTGAAGGTGAGCTTGCGGGCGAGCTCCGTCAGCTCCTCGAAATTCGTCGGCAGCTTGGTGACGCCGCGCTCCTCCAGCAACGCTTCGTTGTAGATCAGCGCGTTCGTCGCATGGCGCACCGGGATGCCGTGCAAGGCGTCGCCGACCTTGAGCGGCCCGATGAGACCGGGCGCGAAATCGTCGAAAGCCTCGATCGGCGCCTGCTTCATCAGCGCGTCGAGCGGCTCGAAGAGCTGGAGATTGCGGGGCACAGCGCGGCCATTGACGAGATAGGCGACGTCGATCGAGGTCTCCGACAACGAGGCTTCGCGCAGCAGCCGCTCATGCACGGCGTTGACGTCGCCGAAGGTCACCCAGTTCACATCGGCGCCATTGGCTTTGCGGAAGCCCTCGGTCGCGTCACCGCCGGGGCCCGTCGTCGCCGCCGTCTGGTGGACGCGATGGCCGAGCGCCGTCAGCGTCTTTGCCTGGGCGAGGGCGCCTTTCGGCAGAAGTGCCGAAGTGGCGGCGGCACCAGCGAGAGCGCCGAACCGGCGGCGCGAGATCCGAAACGTCATCGATGTCCTCCGGGATTGTGTCTCCGGCGCCGTTACCGCGCCGTATTCTCGATCGTTCAGGCCGGCAGCAGCGGCTGCACGCGCTTGACCAGAGAGGCCATCGCCTCCTCCGGCGTCTTCATGCCGAGCACGGCGGCCTCCGCCTCTTCCTTGAAGAAGTCGCCGGCCCGTGCCGCCTCGTCGAAGGCCGGCAGGGGCACGCGCGCCACCTTCAGCACCTTCAGCTCCTCGGCGGCGTAGGGCACCGTTCCGGCGAAGCTCTGGTCGGCATAGGTCGAGGCGCGCACCGGCCCGTTGCCGTTGAGGGCGGCCTTCAGCGTCGCATCCTTGGCGGTCATCGCCTTGATGAAGCTCCAGGCGAGATCCTTGCGCTTGGCATTCTTCGGGATGACCATGCCCCAGAACTCGACCTTCGCGGGGGCGGCATCGTATTTGCCGGCGAGCGTCTTCGAAGCGGGAACCGCGATCGTCTTGATCTTGCCGGGGAATTTCGACTTCTGCGGATCGTTGTAGATCCGGTTGCGGCCCATGCTCTGCAGGCTCATCGCTGCCCGGCCCTGCTGCATCCACACGTTGACGTCCTCCGGCGAGAGCGTCGCGAAGCTGCGCGGGAAGGCGTTGGCCTGGAAGAGTTCGCGCAAGGTGCGGACCGCGTTCAGCATCGGCGGCTGGTCGGCGACGCATTTGAAGTCGGGCGTGATGAAGTCTCCGTCCCAGGCGCGGGCGAGGTCGATCACGTTGGGATAGGTGACGCCCGGCGTGCAGAGACCGACGACCTGCGTTCCGTCGGCGCGGCGATAGCTGCAGGCCTTGGCGATCTCGATCATCTCCTCGATCGTCGCCGGCGGCTTGGAGAAGCCCTTCTCGGCCAGTATCTCCTCATTGTAGTGCAGGCCGGAGGAGGCATGGCGGAACGGGATGGCGAGCTGCTTGCCGCCGACCTTCATGCCTTCCATCAGGCCGGGGAAGATGTCGGCGATGTCCTCGACCGGGTCCTTCTTCAGATAGTCGTCGAGCGGCTCGAACAGCGTCGCCGCGCGGGGCACGACCTGCGTGTTGACGACGAAGCCGACATCGACCGAGGTCTCGCCGAGGCTGGCTTCGCGGAACAGCCGCTCTTGCAACGGACCGGTGTCGAAGGTCGTCCATTGGACGGTGACGCCGTTCTTCTGCGCCCAGTCCTTGGTGATGTCGCCGCCCTGCGCACCGGTTGAGACCGTCTGCATGACGCGATGAGTGAAGACGTTGAACGGGCCGCTCTGCGCGCGAGCCTGCCCGGCGCCGAGCCCGGCGAAGCTCAAGCCCAGAATGCCCGCCCCGAACTGCCTACGGTCGAGCGTCGTCCTCTGGCTCATGGTGATCCTCCCTGTGGTTCGCGAGTTCCGCGATGGCGGCTTCTGCCGCTTCGAAATGCTTATTCATGGCAGCGAAAGCCCCGGCCGCATCGCCAGCCCGGATCGCATCGACGACACGGACATGGCGCGCAAAGGTGCGCTGCCAGTCCTCGGGGCCGCGGGCCTCGCGCGAATTGAAGATCTCCATCACCTCGCGGATCACCGGCCTCAGGCCCCGGATCTGGAAGTCGAGCAGGCGGTTGCCGGAGGAGGCGGCGACGGCTTCGTGGAAATCGAGATCGGCCTCGATCCAGCGCGGTACGTTGCCCAGCGCATCTTCCATCCGGGCGAGGATGAGGTCGAGCTTCTCGAGGTCCTCGGCCGAGCGGCGCTCGGCGCTATGGGCCGCGGTCGGCGGCTCGAGGATGCGGCGCAGCTCCACCGCCTCGGTCAGCCCATTGCTGCGGCCACGCACGGCGAAGCGGTAGAAGCGATCGAGCGGAGCGGCATCGAGCGCCCGCACGCGGGTCGGCTTGCCCTGCTGGATGTGGACGACGCCCATCGCTGCGAGCTGGCGAATGGCTTCGCGCGCGATCGGCTTGCTGACGCCGAAGGAAGCGGCGATCCGCGCTTCCGACGGCAGGAAGTCGCCCGGCTTCAGCCGTCCGTCATGAATCGCCTGGGTGATGCGCTGGATCACGGCATCGCCGAGGCGCATCGGCACGACATCGCCGCCCGCGAAGGGGTCTTCGTCGTCCAGCACCGATCGGGCGATATCGCTCATCAAATTCCTCCAGTAGTGATCATTGACAGATGCCGCGTTCCTTGGCAACTGTTCAACCTATCAGATAAGATGATGTCCTTCAGGGAGGACGCGCCTCATGTCGGCCGGCCGCATATCGAAGATCGTCGTGCATCCGCTGCGTGCGACGCTGCCCAAGGTTCAGCGGACGTCGCAGGGCGACTATCCCGCGATCGAGGTCGTCGTCGTCGAGGTTGAGACCGCGGACGGCATCGTCGGCTTCGGCGAGGGGCTGTGCCGTCGCGGTGCGGCCGGCTATGCGCGCTTTATCGAGGAAGCGTTGGTTCCGCGACTGCTCGGACGCGACGCGGCCGATCGCAGGGCGCTCTGGAAAGCGATGCGTGCCGCGCTGTCGGGGCGCCCCGGCGGCCAGATCGTCGAGGCGATCGCGGCGGTCGACATCGCGCTCTGGGACATCGCCGGAAAGCAGGCTGGGCAGCCGATCCACAAGCTGCTCGGCGGCATGGGGCGCACGGAGGTCGCCGCCTATGCCTCCTCGATCAACTGGCTCGACGATGCGACGGTCGAGGCCGAGGTGGCGGCCGTGCTCAGGGCCGGCTTCCGCGAGATCAAGGTCAAGCTCGGCCATCCGCTCAGGGATGCGGTGGCGCGGGCGAAGCTGGTCCGCAGGCTCGCCGGCGACGACATCGCGCTCTATGTCGACGCGAACTGGGCTTATGACGTCGACGACGCCATGATCGTCGGCCGCGCGCTTGCCGATCTCGGCTACGGCTTCTTCGAGGAGCCGATCGCGCCGCATGATCGCGAGGGCTATCGCCGTCTCGCCCAGCACCTGCCGATCCGGCTCGCCGCGGGCGAGAGCGACTTCGTTGCGGGCGAGGCGCTGGTCATGCTGCAAGATCGCTCGCTCGGACTGATCCAGCCCGACGTGACGCGCTCCGGCGGCATCACCGAGACCTGGCGCATCGCCGAGCTGGCAGCGACCTTCAACACGGCTTACGCGCCGCATGTCGGCTGGTCGGGCGCGATCTGCGTGGCTGCGAGCCTGCAATTGGCAGCGGCGGCCGAGAGCTTCCGCACGTTCGAATGCATGGTCTACGAGAACCCGCTGCGCGACGCGTTCACGCAGCCGATCGTCGGCGAGGGCTCGCAATTGGTCGACGGCAAGCTCGCCGTCCCGCAGGGACCGGGCCTCGGCATCGAGATCGATCGCGAGGCGCTGAAGCGCTTCAGGATCGCGTGAGGCCGGGGATGCGACGCTCCGTACCTTCCGTCCATTGCGCTCATGAACCTCCGTGTCATCCCGGACAAGCCGCGGAGCGGCGCCGATCCGGGATCCATCGGAGGCCTCTGCTCCCTACGATGGATCCCGGGTCTGCGCTTCGCTTGCCCGGGATGACGGCGCGAATTGGTGAGACGTTGCGAGGACGACTATGACCACGCGCACGCCTCTCTCCGCCATCGCGCTCGTCACTCCGGTCCAGCTGATGATCGGCGGCATCATCTTCCTGCCGGCGATCTATGTCTTCTGGCTGAGCCTCAACCAGTCGACCTTCGGCCAGCAGGCGAGCTTCGTCGGCCTCGCCAACTACGCAAAGGTGTTGAGCGATCCCTATTTCTGGAAGGCGCTGCTCAACACCGTCATCGTCGTCGCCGTGGTCGTGCATGTCGAGCTTCTGATCGGGCTCGGCATGGCGCTGTTCTTCGCCTCCGGCGTGCCGGCTCGCGCCCTGCTGCTCGCCATCGTGCTCGCGCCCTATGCGGTCAGCGAGGTCTCGGCCGTGGTGATGTGGCGCTATCTCTTCGAGCCGGATGTCGGGATGATGAGCCGGCTCCTGGCCTCTATCGGCTTGCCGCCGATCGAATGGGCGGTGAATCCGAGCCACGGCCTCGCCATGGTCAGCCTGCTCTCGATCTGGCTGCACCTGCCGTTCTCGTTCATCATCCTCTACGCGGCCCGACTCTCGATCCCGACCGATCTCTACGAGGCGGCTGCCATCGACGGGGCTTCAGCCTGGACGTCCTTCCGCCGGATAACGTTGCCGCTCCTGATGCCGGCGCTGCTGATCGCCGCGCTGTTCCGCTACATCTTCGCCTTCCGCCTGTTTTCCGAAGTCTGGCTGATGACGGGCGGCGGGCCGGCGCGCTCCACCGAAGTCATGGCCGTCTACCTCTACCTCGAGGCCTTCCGCTACAACGCCTTCGGGCCGGCGGCCGCGACTGGCTGGCTGCTCGTCCTCGCCTCGCTCCTGCTCGCGCTGTTCTATCTCCGCCGGCTCTACAAGGAGATGTTCGCTCGTGCGTAATCTCTCCTTGTCCAAGCTTTTGCGCCATCTTCTGAAGCTGGTCGGTGTCCTGGCGGTGGTCGCCTGGTCGCTCGTCCCGATCGGTCTGATCGCGATGTCGTCCTTCAAGGCCGACCGCGACATCTTCTCGACCACCGGCACCTTCTCCTTCGCGCCGACGCTGGCGAATTATCAGGCGCTATGGAGCCGCTGGGGCGATTTCTTCTTCGGCCTCTGGAACAGCTTCCTGGTCACGGTGGGAGCGACCGTGCTGGCGGTCGGCGTCTCGCTGCTTGCCGGCTTCGCCTATTCGCGCTTCGCCTCGCGCGGGCTTCAGGCCTCGGCTTTCTTCCTGATCTTCATCCGGCTGATCCCGCCGATCGTGATCACGCTGCCGCTCTTTCCGGTGGTGAACTGGCTCGGGCTCAACGACACGCATTTCGTGCTGATCGTGCTCTACGCCACCTTCTTCGTCTCGCTGGGCACGGTGGTGATGCGCACCTTCATCGACCAGATCCCGCGAGAGCTCGACGAGGCCGCGATGATGGACGGCGCCTCGCAGATGCAGATCATCACCCGCGTCATCCTGCCGATGGCGGCGCAGGGCATGCTGGCGGTCTCGGTCTTCGTCATCGTCTACGCCTGGAACGAGTTCCTCTTCGCCTTCATCTTCACGACCACCAAGGCCAAGACCGCGCCGCTGGTGATCTCCGAGATGATCGGCGCCGTCGAAGGCGTCGAATGGGGCGTGCTCTTCGCGGCCTCCACCGTGCAGCTCGTGCCGGTGCTCGCCTTCGTCATCCTCATGCAGAAGCATCTCGTGGCGGGTCTCACCGCCGGCGCAGTGAAGGGGTAAAGCCCAATGATCGCTCCCAACTCCCAGCTCGACGACATGCGCCGCGCCATCCGCGAGGCCGACCCGCAGCTCAGCCGCTTCGACCCGCTGCCGCGCATCATCTGCCTCGATGATTTCGATCGCGGCATGTGCGGCTGGACGCAGCTCGTCGGCAATTACGAGGACACGCTGGATGCGATGCTGCCGGGCTATGCCCAGCACAGCCACGCCATGCTCTCGACCCTGCCGAACTGGGATTTCGGCTCGCATGGCGGTGTCGACGGCTCCTATGCGCTGAAGATCGCGACGCGGCCGAAGAAGGGCGCACAGAATGTCGCGATCAAGCGGCTGACTTTCCGCAAGGCCGGGCCGATCCGGCTCGAGACCTATTTCACCTTCAAGCCCGAAGCGACCGACCTGCAGCTCTCGGAGACCGACATCCGCTCCTTCGGCTTCCTCTACGATCTCCAGATCGGCGACAGCTCAGGGCCCGGCGACCGTGTCATGCCGCATCTGCGCTTCCTCAATGCGCAGGACGGCCAGCACATCCAGCGCTGGCAGTTCAAACGGAAGACGACGCCGATCAAGCCGATCGGCACCGCCGGCAAGACGATCACGCATTACCATCTCGCGCCGGATGATTGGGAGGATCTGCCGGGCGGCGAGCAGCGGCTCTGCTACAACGAGATTCCGACCAAGGTGAACTGGCACTATCTGCGCTTCGACTTCGACCTGGCTTCGATGCAGGCGACGCGCTTCCAGGTGAACGACCGCGTCTTCGACATGAGCAGCTATGACTGCATCCGCATCCCCGCGATGAAAAACCTGTGGTGCATGCTGAACCTCGGCTTCTTCGCCGAGACCGACACCGACAAGCGCGCCTTCGCCTATCTCGACTCCGTCTGCCTGTCGGGGGATTTCTGATGCTGCCCGAGAACCTGACCGCGGTCGTCGCCCGCAACGAAACCTGGACCGGGCAGAGCGCGAGCGAGCCCTATGAGGCCGGCTGGGCGAAGGAGGCGATCGTCTTCGTGCGCGCACTCAAGGAGCCGAAAGGCGAACTGCCCAAGGCGCGCATCGAGATCTCCGCCGACGGCATGCATTGGTGCGCGGAGGGTTCCGAGTTCGCGCTGCCTGCGGCCAAGGACGCCGTCACATTTCAGCGCCTCGCCCATTTCGGCAATTTCCTGCGAGTGGCCGCGACGCTGCAGGACGGCTCCGAGATCACAGTGCTCGTGACATTCCATCTGAAAGCCTGAACGCCGGCAGCTCCCTTGCCGAAGCGTCCTTTTGCCGGGCAGGTCACGTCCTCCTGACAGGCCTGCGCGCCCGACGGGATTAGACAAAGGCGATCGCTGGAAACGGGTGGTGCAAAACCAGCCCCCGCGTCAGGATGACGGCCCAGCGAAGGAGCGAGCCATGGCGCGTGAGGCAGGTCAAATCCATATCGGCATCGGCGGCTGGGTGTTCGAGCCGTGGCGTGGCGCTTTCTATCCCGATGGCCTGCCGCAGAAGCGCGAGCTCGAATATGCGGCGGGCAAGCTGACCTCGATCGAGATCAACGGCACCTATTACGGGTCGCAGAAGCCGGAGAGCTTCGCCCGATGGCGCGAGGAGACGCCGGAAATTTTCGTCTTCGCGCTCAAAGGCTCGCGCTTCTGCACGAACCGGCGCGTGCTGGCCGAAGCCGGGCCGTCGGTCGAGAAATTCCTGACCAGCGGGCTGACCGAGCTCAAGCACAAGCTCGGTCCGATCAACTGGCAGTTCATGCCGACGAAGAAATTCGATCCCGAGGATTTCGAGGCCTTCCTCAAGCTGCTGCCGAAGAAGCTCGATGGCATCGCCCTGCGCCACGCGGTCGAGGTTCGGCATGACAGCTTCCGCTCGCCGGATTTCGTCGCTCTTCTGCGCGAATATGGCGTAGCGGCCATCACCTCGGCCGATGCCGACTACACCCAGATCGCCGATGTGACGGCGCCCTTCGTCTATGCGCGGATCATGGGGACGAAGGAAGCCGAGCCGAAGGGCTATTCCGAGTCCGGTCTCGACCGCTGGGCCAAGGCCGCGCATGTCTGGGCGGAGGGCGGCGTGCCGGATGGGCTGGAAACAGTGGGAGCCGCTGCGCCAAAGCAGAAGCGCGACGTCTTCCTCTATGTCATCAGCGGCGACAAGGTGCGCAATCCGGCGGCTGCGATGGAGCTGATCGCGCGGACGAAGGGCTGAGCCCTACTCCGCCGCCGCTGCCTCCAGCACGGCCTCCTGGCAGACATCCACCCATTCGGCCTGCGTCAGCTCTGCCATGCGCTGCGGCGCGATGCGCAGCGCGCTATGCGTCGAGCCGGCCGCCGGCACGACGATGTCGAAAGCGCGCAGCGAGATGTCGCAATAGATCTTGAGCGGCGTGGCGAGCCCGAAGGGGCAGACGCCGCCGACCGGATGGCCGGTCAGCGCCTCGACTTCATCGGGGCCGAGCATGCGCGGCTTGCCGCCGAGGGCGGCTTTCGCCTTCTTGTTGTCGAGGCGGGCATCGCCACGGGTGACGACGAGGACGACGTCCTCGCCGATGCGCAGCGAGAGCGTCTTGGCGATCTGCCCCGGCTCGACGCCATGGGCGGCGGCGGCCAGCGGCACGGTCGCGCTGCTCTCCTGCGTGACGATGACGGCGATGTCGGGAGCGTGCTGGGCGAAGAAGGCGCGGACGGAATCGAGGCTCATCGGACAATTCGGGAGGTCAGCCACAGGATCAGCAGGCTGGCGATCGCCGGCACGCCGAAGACGACGAGGAAGATCGGTGCCTCCTCCATCACGGTATAGCCCGCGCGGCTGACGCCGATCCAGAGCTTGATCAACGCGCCGGCGAACCAGAGCGGCAGGAAGAGCCTGACGGCGAAGGGGATCGGCCGCCCGGCCGAGAGGGAAAGCCGCGGTGCCGCGACGAGCAGGATGCCGAGCAGGGCGAAACCGATGCCGATGACCTTGACGGTATGCATGTCCCGGGCCTCGTTAGCTCGCAGCGAGGCCGCTCTTCAGGCGGCCACCAGCATCAGGAACGCGGTTGCGCACAGAGCCGGATCGACCCTGAAACCGCCGGCCGGACTGCGATGCGCAGCCGGCCGACGAGGGTGTCCCGCGGCCTGCGTTTCCGTCAATGGCGGAAATGCCGGTGCCCGGTGAAGACCATGGCGAGGCCGGCTTCGTCGGCGGCCTTGATGACTTCGTCGTCGCGCATCGAGCCGCCGGGCTGGATCACCGCGGTGGCACCGGCTTCCGCCGCCGCGAGCAGGCCGTCGGCGAAGGGGAAGAAGGCGTCGGAGGCGACGACCGAGCCCTTGGCGAGGCTTTCCGCGCTGCCTGCGGCCTTCGCTGCCTCGGCGGCTTTCCAGGCGGCGATGCGCGAGGAATCGACGCGGCTCATCTGGCCGGCGCCGATACCGACCGTGGCGAGATCCCTGGCATAGACGATGGCGTTCGACTTGACGTGCTTGGCGACGCGGAAGGCGAAGCGCAGATCGGAGAGCTCGCGCTCGCTCGGCTGGCGCTTGGTGACGACCTTTAGCTGCATGTCGTCGACGACGGCGTTGTCGCGCGACTGGGCGAGGAAGCCGCCGGAGACGGTGCGCAGCGCGAGGCCGGGCGCGCGGACATCCGGCAGGCCGCCGGTCAGCAGCAGGCGCAGGTTCTTCTTGGCGGCGATCATGGCGATCGCTTCCTCGTCGGCATCCGGGGCAATGATGACCTCGGTGAAGACCTCGACGATCTTCTTCGCGGCGGCGGCATCCAGCTTTTGGTTCAGCGCGACGATACCGCCGAAGGCCGAGACCGGGTCGCAGGCGAGCGCGCGCTCATAGGCTTCCAGCAGCGAGCCGCCGGCCGCGACGCCGCAAGGGTTGGCGTGCTTGACGATGACGCAGGCGGCCGAAGCGTTGGGATCGAACTCGGCGACGCATTCGAAGGCGGCGTCGGTATCGTTGATATTGTTGTAGGAGAGCTGCTTGCCCTGAAGCTGACGTGCCGTTGACACGCCCGGCCGGCTCTCGGGCGTGCGGTAGAAGGCGGCCCATTGATGCGGGTTCTCGCCATAGCGCATGCTCTGGACGAGCTCGCCGCCGAGCGCGCGGAAGGCCGGCGCCGTGTCGGCGAGCTCATTGGCGAACCAGTTGGAGATCGCCGCGTCGTAGGCGGCGGTGCGGGCATAGGCCTTCTGGGCGAGCTTGCGGCGCAGCGTCAGTGTGGTCGCGCCCTTCTGGGCCTCGAGGTCGGCCAGCACCGAGGGATAGTCTGCGGGTTCGACCACGACGGCGACGTCGTGGTGGTTCTTAGCGGCGGCGCGGATCATCGCCGGGCCACCGATATCGATGTTCTCGATGCAATCGTCATAGGGCTTGGCCGCAGCGACCGTCGCCTCGAACGGGTAGAGGTTCACGACCAGCAGGTCGATCGGCTGGATGCCGTGTCCGAGCATCGAGGCCTGATGCTCCGGGTGCGAGCGAATCGCCAGCAGGCCGCCATGCACCTTCGGATGCAGCGTCTTGACCCTACCGTCCATCATCTCGGGGAAGCCGGTGAGATCGGAGACGTCGCTGACCGGCAGGCCGGCCTCGGCGATGGCCTTGGCCGTGCCGCCGGTCGAGACCAGCGCGATGCCGAGCTTGTGGAGGGCGCGGGCGAAGTCGATCAACCCCGTCTTGTCGGAGACGGAAAGGAGAGCGCGTTCGACGCGGCGAAGTTCATTCGGCATCGGGGTCAGGTCCGGCTTGGATTGCAAGGGCAGGCGGTTCTTGGAGCAGCCGCGCGCGGGCTATCATGCTGCGCCGCGAAAGGCAAAGCGCGCCGCCGCAGAACGTCACGCGTCGGGAGCGGATTCCGTGGCCTCGCGCTCGGCGATGGCGGCGGCAACGGTCTTTCCGGCGCGCGGATTGGCGGTGCTGATCCGGCTCAGGCGCCAGGCGATGCGCGGCGTCGTCACGGCATCGAAGGCCACCACGAGCTGTTCGGTGCGGCGGCGCCCGTCGGAGGCGGCGAGAAAAAGGCTTTCCTCGATCGCGATCGGCAGCCCGCCGGCCTCGAAGCTCCAGACTTCGCCGGAAGCGAGCGCCAGCAGCGCGCCGCTGCCTTCGCGCACCAGGCTGGCGCGAACATTGGGGTGAAGATGGAAGCGGACGGCGGCCTGCAGCGCGGCACGCGCACCGGTCAACGTGACCTCCTCTTCGCCCGAGAGCGTGGCGCCGTCGCGGGCGAGCAGGAGCCGGCGCGTATGGACGGCCCCGAGGCTGCGGCGATAGCCGTCATGGCTCGCCACCCATTCCGGGCCGTCAGCGCCATCCTGGCGCGCGACCCGGACATCGCGCGGGCCGGAGACGATCCGCATCTCGCCGAGCACCATCCCGAAATTCGCGCTCGAGCGATCGTCGAGGACGAGCGCCGAATGGGCGGCGGTGCTGCGCGCCGCAAGCTTCAGCTCGGGCGGGCCGAAGCGGCTGGCGCCGCAGTTAACGATGATGCGCTGCGGGCCGCTGGAGAATTCGAAGGCGAGGCAGCCGGCATGCGCCTCGACCGAATAGGCGCCCCGCGGCGGAGCGCCGGCATCGGCGACGACGATGCTGCGCTCGGCGGCGAGGCGGCTGTACCCGGAATAGGCGGCATGTTCGGTCGGCCGGCCGCGCGCATCGTCGTAAGCCGCGAGCGTGGCCATCAGATCGGGGGCGGTGGTGCCCATGCCGTTGAACAGGGCGAGCGAACCGTCGCCATGCCGGAACAGGCGCAGATGCGGCATCATCCGCTCGATCGCGGTCAGCACGCCGCGCGGCGGCTCCAGCCCGCGCGCGGCGAAGGTCTCGCGCAGCGGCAGCAGGTCGAGCAGGAGCTCGATCAGGAGGCGGGGATTGCGGGAGAGATGCCCGCCATCGGGCAGGATCTGCTCGTCCAGCTCGTCGGAGAGCATGGTCTCGGCGCGGCGCCGGCGTGCATCCTGCCCATCGAGGCAGATCGCCGCGAGCGTGACGGCGATCAGGCCGTTCAGGCGATCCGCGCCTTCCACCGCGCCGGCGAGAGCGAGGCTCAGCCGGTCCGCCAGCCGCGCGACATGGCGCAGGAAGCGCTCGTAGAAGACATGATCGGCGCCTTCCAGCAGCAGCGGGGAATGCGAGAGAAAAGCGATCAGCCGGCGGGCCGCCACGGCCGGGCGGCGGCCGATATCGTCCCGGTCGCGGCGCTTGGCCATGAAGTCCTCGACCAGGCTGCGGGCATTGGCGCGCGCGATCGCGGTATCGGCGGCCCGCATGTGGCGCAGCCAGCCGAAGCCGTGCAGGGCCTCGGCCCAGGCCTCGCTCGGGGGCTCGACATCGAAGGGGGATTCGCCATGGCTGCGCAGCGTGCGGCCGGCGAAGGTGTAGTAACCGGCATAGAAATCGCCGGCCGTGGTCGGATCGGCGGTGCGCAGGTCGTGGGGGGCGAACAGCAGGCGGGTCGCGGTGTTGCGCCCGAAGGGCCAGAGCCTGCGCGTCGCGCCGACGAACTGGCCACGGGTCCGCCGCGCCGCCCGTCCGATCGCGGCCTGGGCCAATCCCCGTCGCTCAGACCAGCCGCTCAAATCTCCCGTATGCTCCGTCCCCGTGCGCGACGCCGTGCCGCGCGGATACTGCCAGAGGAATCGCGCCGTCCCACTGCGCGAATCCCTGTTCCGTCATAGCCTGATCAGGCGGCTTGCGTAAAATCCCGCCCATCCCGAAAGGCGCGGGGTTTCGCCGCGGAGCTGGTGCGGCAGGGTCCGAATATCGCCGTTCGCGTCGATTGCTTCCGACAAACCGCCGATTTCCGCCGCTTCGACGGGCTTGCGCCGAAACTGGGGATGACGCGCGAGAAAGGCTTCGATCTGCGCTTCGCCTTCCTGCGCTTCCAGCGAACAGGTGCAATAGACGAGGCGCCCGCCGGGCTTGGTCAGGCCGGCGGCGGCATCGAGCAGGCGCGCCTGCAAGCCTGCGAGCCGGTCGCGATCGTCCGGGAGCTTCGTCCAGGCGACATCGGGATGGCGGCGGATCGTGCCGGTGGCGCTGCAGGGTGCATCGAGCAGGACGGCGTCGAAAGGTTCGGCTTTCCAGCTCGTCGCATCGGCGGTCACGACCTCGGCCGTCAGGCCGAGACGCGCGAGGTTGGCCTTGAGGCGGCGTAGGCGCGGGCCCGAGCGATCGAGCGCAGTCACATTCGCTCCCGCCGCCGCGATCTGGGCGGTCTTGCCGCCGGGGGCGGCGCAGAGATCGACGATCCGCTCGCCGGGGGCCGGCGCCAGCAGCATCGCCGGCAGCGCGGCTGCGGCGTCCTGCACCCACCAGGCGCCTTCGTCGAAGCCGGGCAACCCGGCGATGGCGTGCCGCTCGCGCAGGCGTACCGAACCGTTCGGCAGCGCGATACCCTCCAGCGCTTCCGCCCAGCGGGCAGGGTCGGCCTTGACGGAAAGGTCGAGCGGGGGCTCCTCGCGATGGCTCGCTGCGATCGCCGCAGCCGCCGCCTCGCCATAGGTCTCGCTCCAGCTCTCGGCCAGCCAGTCGGGCGTGTCGAGGAAGGGGTCGGCCTGCGCCTCGGCCAGGATCGCGTCGCGCTCGCGCACGATGCGGCGCAGCAGGGCATTGCCGAGAGCGACGTAGCGGGCCGAGCGCAGGTCCTCATGCAGATTTCGGATCGCGAGATCGACGGCGGCATGATCGGGCACGTCGAGGAAGAGGATCTGCGCGGCCGCGGCCGTCAGGATCGGCTCGAACGGGCCGGATTTGCGCGGGCTGCCGCGTTCGAGGCGCTGATCGACGGCGTGCTGGATCGTCCCGAGCCGTCGGAAGGCGGTGACGGCGATGGCGCGCGCCAGCCCGGCATCGGCGGCGTCCAGGCCCGAATCCGGCAGCAGCCGCTCGAAGGTCTCGTCGAGGGCGACGCGGGCGCGCAGGACTTCGTCGATGATGGTGGCGGCGAAACGGCGCGCCGGCAGTCCGGGCGCATCGCTGCGTCCCGATTCCACGGGTTCCGGTGCGGGGCGGCTGGGGGAGGGGCGCTCGGCCATTTTCAACCCCAAGGTCCGGGCTGGCGGGGCGTATTATCCCAAGGGCCGCCGCCGGCTTGACCCCAGGGGCTGCTGCCGGCCTGGGCGGAGAAGCTCGCTCCACCCGTGCTGCGGCCGATGCCCATGGCGCTGGCCTGCTCCATCAGCGCGGCGATGCGGTTGCCGGTGTCGGGATGGGTCGAGAACAGATTATCCATGCCGCCGCCGGTCAGGGGATTGATGATGAACATGTGCGCCGTAGCAGGCTTGGCCTCGGCTGTCTCGTTGGGAATGTGCTGGACGGCACCGGCGATCTTGGCGAGTGCATCGGCGAGCCAGACCGGATTGCCGGCGATCGCGCCGCCGAGCCGATCCGCCTCGTATTCGCGCGAGCGCGATATCGCCATCTGGATCAGTGCCGCCGCCATCGGCGCGAGGATCGAGAGCAGGATCTGGACGATGAAGTTCGGGCGGTTGTCGCGCGAGCCGAAGAACATGCCGAAGGTGACGAGCGACGAGATCGCACCGGCGAAGGTCGCGGTGATCGTCATCGTCAGCGTGTCGTGATTCTTGATGTGCGCCAGCTCATGCGCCATCACGCCCGCCAGTTCCTCATAGGTCAGCGTGCGCAGGATGCCGGTCGTCGCCGCCACCGCCGCGTTCTGCGGGTTGCGGCCGGTGGCGAAGGCGTTGGGCTGGTCTTCCTGGATCAGGTAGACGCGCGGCATCGGCATGTCGGCGCGCGCCGCTAGGTCGCGCACCATGCGGTAGAGTTCGGGCGCGCCGCGCTCGTCGACCTCCTGGGCATTATGGGCGGAGAGCGCCAGCCGGTCGGAATTCCAGTAGCTGAAGAGATTGGTCACGGCGGCGAAGCCGAGCGCCGTCAGCATGCCGCCGCCGCCGCCGATCAGATAGCCGACCGCGCCGAACAGCGCGGTGAGGCCTGCCATCAACATGCCGGTGCGAACGTAGTTCATCGGTTCCCCTTAGTCGTCGGCTTCGCTTGGGCGCAACCCCCTCGCGAATGCCGGGTTCGTGCCCTATGTGGTGGGGGCGATCCTGATCCTGCAAGAGAAAGCCTGCAAGGAAACGAGCCGAAATGCCTGACCAAGTCGACGACGATGTGCCATTGGCGGGCACCGAGCCGAAAAGCCTGTCGCCGGCAGCGCAGCGCGCGCTGGCCGAGGCGGCGGCCCGGCGCGCGGCGATCGATGCGCATGCGGCCGAGGTCGCGAAGCAGCGCGAGGTCAACGGACGCGGCGGGCTCGAACCGGTGCGCTACGACGACTGGGAAGTGAAGGGCATCGCCAGCGACTTCTGAGGTGCCGACGCGCCCGGACCCGCCGAATATTGCCAAGCCGCGAGCTTGCGTTCAAACAGCAGCGGAAAGCAGCGGATTCTCGGGTCATGGATAGCAACGACAAGCGCCTCGCAGCTCTGCGCCGCCTTCTGAACGAGGCGCATGACAAGCTCGGCCTGAAGCTCGGCTTCCGGCTCTGGGACGGGAGTTCGGTGCCGGCGTCCTGGCCATCGGACGGCCTCGCCATCGCGATCGCCGATGCCGGCGTCCTGGCCGCGCTGGTCCGCAAGCCCAAGCTCGACACGCTGCTCAATCTGCATATCACCGACCGCATCTCGATCCGGAACGGCTCGATCTTCGATCTCGCGGCGGCGCGGCCCGACGGCAAGCTCGGCCGGCTGGCGCGCAACATCCCGAAGGGCGCGGTCTTCGACGTCATCAGGCGATTCATCTTCGCGCCGGGCAAGGCTGCCGAGGCCGTCGATCATCGCAGGGGCGACGAGATCGCGCGCGACGGCGCGCCGGCCACCAACAAGGCCAACATCGCCTATCACTACGACGTCTCGAACGATTTCTACCGGCTCTTCCTCGACGAGGAGATGGTCTACACCTGCGCCTATTTCACCGAGGACCATGGCGATCTCGAACGCGCCCAGCGCGACAAGCTCGACATGATCTGCCGGAAGCTGCGGCTGAAGCCGGGCGATCGCTTCCTCGATATCGGCTGCGGCTGGGGCGCGTTGGTCTGCCATGCCGCGCGCCATTACGGCGTCGAGGCCCATGGCGTGACGCTGGCGGAGGAGCAGCTCGCCCTGGCGCGCGAGAAGGTCGAGAAGCTCGGCCTCGCCGGCAAGGTCACGCTCCACCTCAAGGACTTCACCCAGATGGAGGGTGAATTCGACAAGATCTCCTCGATCGGCATGTTCGAGCATGTCGGCATCCGCAACCACCCGTCCTATTTCCGGGCGGTGAACCGGCTGCTGCGGCCGCGCGGGCTCTATCTGCACCACACCATCTCGCGCCGCGCCAAGAAGACCGAGAAGGCCTTCAACAAGATGCCGGCGGAATATCGCGCGCTGGTGCGCTACATCTTTCCGGGCGGTGAGCTCGACCATCTCGGCATGTCGATCGCCAATCTCGAGCGCCACGGCTTCGAGATCCACGACGTCGAGGGCTGGCGCGAGCACTACCAGCGCACGACGCGGCTGTGGTGGGAGCGGCTCGACGCCAACAAGGCGAAAGCCGAGGCCGAGATCGGGCCGGAGCGGACGCGGATGTGGCTGCTCTATCTCGCCGGCTGCTCGCTCGCCTTCGAGCGTGGCGGGGCGATGGTCAACCAGACGCTGGTCTCGAAGCGGCGAAAAGGTCCGTCCGGCCTGCCGCTGACGCGGGCGGACCTCTATCGCGATTGAAATCGATTGCGATGAACGGCTTCACGGCCTGCTCCGCGCCGGCCAGCCAATCGTTCAGCCACGATGTGCCGATGAAAAAAATGCCCGGCGAAGGCCGGGCCGGGGACTTATTTCTTGATGAAAAGGTCGAGTTTTCCGTGATGCTCGGCCAGCAGATAATAGAAAGTCAGGCGCGACTTGGTCCTGTCCGCCTTCATGTGCTCGCAGATCGCCTTGATCGAACCGTCGAGATCGCCGGATTTCAGGCCCAGCTTCTTCTTCAGGAAGTTCTCGCGGACACGGTCGATCTCGGCCGAATCCGAACAGGCGACGTAACGGGTGTCCGGCTTGCTCATCACCAGCGCATAGGCCTTCGACATGCCGGCGAAGGCAGCATCGTTCAACGGCTTCTTGGCGAACTTCTTCACGTCGGCGAGGTGATCCATCTGGTAGCCCCTTCCTGGCCCGTGGGAGGCACGGGCGGTTGCGTGTCGCGAAGGAAGGTTAACGCGGTTCTTTCCGGGGGGCGAGTGGGAAACGCGCGCTATTTCAGGCTTTTGGAACGGTTTGATGCCGTCTTTGGTCGAAGTCGGGAATGCGCGGCGCGGATGGCGGGGCATTCGCAAATGTGGGTTGAGCACGGGGCTGCGCGGTGTTGCGATGCAGCATCTTCTGGAGCGATGCAATGAAGCCGACGATTCTGATGGTGCCGCGTCTCGCCGACGACGCGATCGAGAAGCTGAAGCAGCTCTATACGGTGATCGGGCCGATCGAGGGCGACGATGCGGCTGCGGTGCCCGAGGAGGCGAGACAGGCGCGCGTGCTGCTGACCTATGGCGGGCGGCCGACCAGCGCCGGGCTGATGGACGCCTTGCCGAATCTCGAACTGATCGCCTGCTATGGGACGGGCATCGAGGGGGTCGATCGCGTTGCGGCCAAGGCCCGTGGGATCAGGCTTTGCAACGCTGCCGACGCCAATGCGCGCAGCGTGGCGGAGTTCGCCATGGGCCTCGTGCTCTGCGTCATGCGCGGGATCGGACAGGGAGACCGCTTCGTACGCGCGGGTCTCTGGAGCAATCGGGGCCATGAGCCGGTAGCGAACACGCCGGATCTCGCCGGCCGGAAGCTCGGCATCTACGGGCTCGGCGCCATCGGCAGCCGCATCGCGAGCCGCGCCGCCGCGTTCGAGATGGAGGTGGGCTATCACAACCGCTCCGCCAAGCCGGAGCTGCCCTATCGCTTCCATGACAGCCTGCTCGGCCTTGCCGCATGGGCCGATGTGCTCGTCGTCGCCGTCCGCGCCAATGCCGAGACGCGTCATGCGGTCGATGACGCGGTGCTGAACGCGCTCGGCCCGCAGGGCTACGTCGTCAACATCTCGCGCGGCCTCGCCATCGATGAAGATGCCCTATGCGATGCCCTCGAACAGAAGCGGATCGCCGGTGCGGCGCTCGACGTCTTCGCCGCCGAGCCGCATGTGCCGGAGCGGCTGCGCAAGCTCGAGAATGTCGTGCTGACGCCGCATATCGCGGCCAGCTCGCAGGATGCCAAGCAGGGGCAACTCCGGCTCCTGCTCGGCAATCTCGAGACGTTCTTCGCCGGGCACCCCTTGCTGTCGGAAGTCGATCTTTAGATCGTCTCAGGGCATGACGACGACCGGCGTGCCCATCTGGACGCGGGCGTAGAGGTCGATCACGTCCTGGTTGTGCATGCGGAAGCAGCCATAGGAGGCTGCGGTGCCGATGGTGTTCGGCATGTTGGTGCCATGGATGGCGTATTGTCCGCCGGGTCCAAGGCCGATGACGCGCGCGCCCATCGGGTTGCGCGGCGAGCCGCCGGGAATGACGTCGGGCAGGCGGGGATTGTCGCGCCTGACCTCGGCCGGTGGCGCCCAGGCCGGGTCGACCTGCAGCTCCTCGACATATTTGACGCCGCGCCATTGCTTGCCGGCCTTGCCGACGGCGATGGTGTAGCGGATCGCCTCGCCCGGAGCGACGACGTAGTAGAGCCGGCGCTCGCCGGTGCGGATGACGATGGTGCCGGGCTCGAAGCGTGCATCGCGGATGCCGACGACCTCACGCGCTTGCGCGGCATCGTTCGTGGCGACAATCAGGCCCGGCGCCAGAAGGGCGGCGAGGCCGAGGGCGGCAACATATCTGGCCATGATCGAAACTCCCGTTCGCTGGTGAGCGGGAGTTAGGCCCCCGAGCCGTGAAGCGCGGGTTGAGCGATATGGTGAAGCGGCGATTCAGGATGAATCGCCGGTGAACCCATGGGGAGCGCGGGTTTACGCTGCCGGCCCGGAGCGGTGCTGCTGCGGCAGGAGGAAGGGCAGGCCGGGCGCCGGGGCACGGCTCAGCGTCAGATCGACCTTGAATACCTGGCGCAGCAAGGCGTCGTCGAGCGTGCGTGCCGGTGGGCCCTGCGCGATGATCTGGCCCTGATCCATTACGACGAGATGATCGGCATAGGTCACGGCGAGGTTGAGGTCGTGCAGCACGATCAGCACCGCGACGCCGCGTGCGGCGATGCTGCGCGCCATGTCGAGCAACGAGAGCTGATGGCAGAGGTCGAGGCTGGCGATCGGCTCGTCGAGGAAGAGCACCTGCCGTTCGGCGACGCTCCTGCCGGCTTCGAGCTGGCAGAGCACGCGGGCGAACTGCACGCGCTGCTGCTCGCCGCCCGAGAGCGTCTGGTAGCGCCGGCCGGCGAGATCGATCACGCCGGCGGACGCAAGGCTCTCGGCGACGATCGCCTCGCGTCGCTGGCGCGTCAGTGCCCGGCCGATGCCGTCGACGCCGAGGCTCGCGACCTCGTAGACGCTGAAGGGGAAGGCGATGCGGGCATGCTGGGCCATGACTGCGCGCAGGCAGGCCATGCGCCAGGCCGGCACCGCCGCGAGCGGCTCGCCGGCGATGCGGATCCCGCCGCCTGCCGGCTTGATCTCGCCGGTCAGCAGCTTGAGGAGCGTCGACTTGCCGGCCCCGTTCGGCCCGATCAGGATCGTCGTCGTGCCGCCGGTGAGTTCGAGCGTGGCGTCGGCAACGAGCCGGCGCCCGCCGGCGACGAAGCTCAGCTCCCGACAGGAGAGGATCGGTACGGACTCAGACATCGAGGACGCTCGAACGACGCAGCAGCAGCCAGAGGAAGAAGGGCGCGCCGATCGTGGCCGTGACGATGCCGATCGGCAGCTCGGCCGGGGCGACGATCAAACGCGCGACGATATCGGCACCGACGAGCAGCATCGCGCCACCGAGCGCAGATAGCGGCAGCAGCAGCCGGTGATCGGGGCCGACGGAGAGCCGGATCAGATGCGGCACGACGATGCCGACGAAGCCGACCAGCCCCGCCGAGGCGACGCTCGCACCGACCGCCAGGGCAACGAACAGGATCGCCAGCGCCTTGATGCGCTGGACGGGTATGCCGAGATGGTAGGCCTCGGCCTCGCCCAGCATCAGCCCGTTCAGCCCGCGGGCCAGAAGCGGCATCAGCAGGAGCATCGGCAGGATGATCGGCGCGACCGCTGAAAGCTTGGTCCAGCTTGCGCCGCCGAGACTGCCGAGCGACCAGAAGGTCAGGTCGCGCAACTGGCGGTCATCCGAGATGAAGGCGAGGAGGCCCGTCAGCGCGCTCGCCAGCGCGCCGAGCGCGACACCGGCGAGAAGCATGGTGGCGACCGAGGTGCGGCCGCCGCGCGTGGCGATGAGGTAAAGAGCCAGCGTCGCGACCAGCCCGCCGCAGAAGGCGCCCATGGGAAGGGCCGCGAAGGGCAGCTTCATCATGGTCCCGGCAAGGGACCGGTCTCCGAGCACGATCGTGGCGGCCGCTGCGAGGGCCGCGCCGCTCGAGACGCCGACGAGGCCGGGATCGGCCAGCGGATTGCGGAACAGCCCCTGCATCAACGCACCGGAGACGGCGAGGCCCGCGCCGACGAGCAGGCCGAGCAGGACGCGCGGCAGGCGTATGTTGAGGACGACGAGGACGTCGCGCCCTTCCAGCAGGGTCGTATCGCCGGAGAGCCTCGCCATCAGGATTTCGGCGACGCGGCCGGGCGGGATCGAAATCGCGCCCTGGCCGATCGCGACGATGGCTAGCAGCAGGCAGGCCAGGGAGAGGCCGATAACGGCGAGCAGGCCGATGCGGCGCCGGCCGGCGATCAGCGTCGTCAGGGCGGTGGAGGTCATCGACGGGGCTGGAGCCACGAGCGTCACGGGGCGGCGGCCGTCTTCAATGCGGGGATGGCGGCTTCCGGGTAGATCGCGGCCATGAGATCGCGCGCGGCCATCGGTGTGCGCGGGCCGAAGCCGAGCAGATAGAGGCCGTCCATGTGGACCAGGCGCTTGCCGTTGGCGGCGGGCGTCTGGGAGAAGGACGGCATGGCGAAGAGCTCTTCGGGCGTGGTGTTGTGGGCGCTGCTGTTGCGCATCATCAGCACCATCTCCGGCGCGGCGGCGGCGATCGCCTCATCCGTCATCGGCTTGTAGCCCTCGATCGCGTCGGCGACATTGCTGCCGCCGGCGAGCGCGATGATCCCATCGGCCGAGCTGTTGCGGCCGCCGACGAGGGCGCGGCCGTTCTGAAGCGAGAGCACGAAGAGCACGCGGCGCTTCTTGGTGATACCGGAGCGCAGCGCCGCCAGCTCGTCGAAGCGCGCCCGCGTCTGCGCCGCGAGGCGCTCCGCCGGGGCGGCGGCGCCGATGGCCGCACCGATCGCGGCAATCTTGGTGGCAACGCCGTCCGGCGTCAGCCCATCGGAGATGCGGGCGAGCTTCACGCCGGATTCGTTGAGCAGGGAGACCGCGTCCGGCGGGCCGGCGCCCTCGATCAGCATGACGAGCGTGGGCTTGAGTGACAGAACGCCCTCGGCGGAGAGAGCCCGGACATAGCCGATATTGGCCTTGTCCTTCAGGGCATCGGCCGGAAACTGACTCGTCGAATCGACGCCGACGACCCGGTCCTGCAGGCCAAGCGCATAGATGACCTCGGTGATGACGCCGCCGGCGACGACGATGCGCTCGGATGTCTGGGCCGAAGCGGGGGCGAGGGGAGCAAGCCCGCCGAGGCCGAGCAATGCCAGAGCCGTGGCGGTCAGTTCGCGCCGGTTCGGCCGCATGAGGCCGGAATATGCCGTTTGGTCGCGCGAGCCAGACATGTTGCCACTCCATTCGGGCGCAGGCGATGGGCCGCGGCCACCGCAGATCGGCCCGATCGTCTAAGATCGGTTGTGTTTAGAATGATTCAACGCCAAGTAATTCCTGTTTTTAATTATTCAAAACAAGAATTGCTCTTACGTATTGTTGACGGTGATATTCGCCTTTACTACAAGGGGTCAAGGGCAGCGCCTGAGCGCGGCTGGCTTCGGTCGCGACGCATTGCCGTGCGGCCGCCTCCGGCGTGCGCTCCTACGGATACAACGCTTCGCAAGGCGCTCATCCGGAACCGGCGATGACCGGCCGCGTCGCGGCACCGTTCGTTTCAGCCGTCTCGCGGCTTCTCACTGCAGGATTTGTCGATGTTCATCGCCATGAATCGCTTCAAGGTCGTCAAGGGCGAGGAAGCCGCCTTCGAGACAGTCTGGTCTTCGCGCAAGAGCCGGCTCGACGAAATGCCCGGCTTTCTCTCCTTCCACCTGCTGAAGGGTCCGGAGAAGGAGGATCACACGCTCTATTCGTCGCATACGAGCTGGGCCTCGAAGGACGACTTCACCGCCTGGACCAAGTCTGAGCAGTTCCGCGAGTCCCACCGGAATGCCGGTCAGCCGCGTCCGACGCCGATCTATCTCGGCCATCCCGAATTCGAGGGGTTCGAGACGGTGCTGAGCGAAACCAATCCCCATCTGCCCCGCCAGGCGGCCGAGTGAGGCAGTGACCATGACGACTGCCGATGTCGCGACCCGCGACCCGATCGAGCACGCTCGCGCGCTGCTCGCCGCCAAGCCCGACGGTCTCATTGAGTCCGTGGCGCGTGAGGCGAACGTCTCGACGCGTGCGGTGCTCGAGCTCTTGCCAGCCGAGCAGCGGCTCTTCGTGGCGCCGGAGCGCTTCGAGGATATCTGGAAGGATCTCGCGACCTGGGGCACCGTGCTCTTCCTGATGCACACGCCCGACATCGTGCTGGAATGCGAAGGCTCGCTGCCGGTCGGCAGCTTCGGGCACGGCTATTACAACATCCATGGCGACAGCCCGATCGGCGGTCACATCAAGGCCGAGAACTGCCGTGCGATCTACCTCGTGGACCGCAGCACGGCGCAGGGCCGGCGCGCTTGCTCGGTGCAGTTCTTCAACGGCGCCGGCGAGGTGATGTTCAAGATCTTCGTGCGGCGCGATGCCGCGCGCGAACTCCTGGCGGATCAGCTAGGACGCTTCGAGGCGCTCAAGACGACGTTCGTCTAGCCGCAAAAAAGGCGACATGGTGCAGTTAATGCGCCGTGTCCGCGGGGCCGTCGCCCCGCCCACGGCTGACCATGACTGAGATTTACGGATCATTAACCATTCGGGCGCAGCCTTCGCGACAGAAGGCCCGTCGCCCGTGACCGCCTCGCCTGAGCTCCCTTTGAAGGGGAATATAGGTCCGGTCGGCGATCGGCTGCCCGATGGCTCAGTCGTGGATGTCGATATGGCCGCTCGTGTCGCGATGGAACGGGCGCTGCTTCCGCCCAGCCGGCCCGCCCTGGCTGTTGCGGCGGGGCGGCGCTTCGTGGCTGCGCGCAAGCCGATGCTGCGCTCGAGCCTGGGTTCCGCGGTGCTCCTTGGCCTGCGTTTCATCCAGGCACGAATGATCTCGGTCTGGGGCCTGCTGATCGCGGCCGCGCTCTGCCCGCCTTTCGTCTTCGCCGCCTTCGCCGTCTTCTCCTCCGTGGTGAATTTCGTTTCGATGGCCGCGCTGCTGCGGCTGGAAGCCGTGTTCTTCCGGAATGGGGATCGCGCCCGGCTCGGTCTGGCCTTCCGGCTCGCCATCGCCGTCGGTCTGGCATTCTGCGGCGCAACGGCCGTCGCATTGGCCGGGCTGGCCATATCCGGCTGGGTCGCTCCGGCTGTCGCCGTGCTCTTTCTCTGTTCTTTGGCCGCCCGCGCTGTCCTCAGATTGCTCTGGACCGAGGCGACGGCTGAAGGGGATTTCCGCGCGATCGGCAGCAGCAACGTCGTGCAGGCGATGCTCCAGCCCGCGATCATGCTGATCCTGATCGGCCTCTTCGGGCCGAAGGCTCTCGCCCTGTTCATGGCCGACGCGCTAGGCCATATGCTCGCGGCCGGCTATCTGCTGTGGCGGCGCCGGGGGGCGGTCTCCGCGCTTGTCGAACCGCGGCTCTGGTCACGGCGCAGCCTGTTCGAGGGGGCTTACCGCTGGCGCGCCGTGCCCGTGACGCTGCTGCCGAGCGCCTTGCTCGCCTATGGTTTCGCGATCGCGCCGGTGCTGGCGCTGCCCTACGCCGCGAACACGCTGCTGGCCGCCCATGTCGCACTGTCGATGCGGCTCCTCGATATGCCCGCGCAGATGTTCGGCACGGTCTCGACACCCATCGCCTTGAACCGGCTCCGTTCCTATGCCGGATCGCGCCGACGCTTCGCGGCGCGGATCATGGCGCTGGGGCTGATCGCCGTTGCGGCTGCGCTGTTCGGGGCGATTGCCGTTGCCGCCGATGTGATCGAGCCTTTCCTTGAAGGGACTCATTGGGAGCAGCTCGGCACGGTGATCGCGCTTCTCGCGCCCTTCTATGCCGGCATCGCCATTCTGACGCCGCTTCAGGACATGGCCACGTTGTCGCGCCAGCCATTCTGGCAGGTGCTGGTCAATGCGGCGGCGCTGGCCGCGATCATAGCGACCATGATCTGGTTCGGCTCGCTCTCCGCCGGACTGCTGCAGGCGATCGGCGCGATCTCGATGCTGCGCGCCCTAGCGCACACCCTCTTCATCTGGCTGCATCTCGGAGAGGACGAGACGACGACGATGGACGGCTTCGCCGCTGGGAGCGCGGCTCGCTGAAGGAAGCCGCCTCCACCGCTGACAGCTGGCCGGCCTACTCCCGGCGAAGCAGCCGGTCAGCAATCATCGACGAAAACAGGCTCGGCTTGAATTCGCGCTCGAGCCTGGCGGGATCGTAGATCGTTTCGACCCAGGTCAGGAAGCCGATACCCTTCGCGTCGCCTTCCCGGCGATAAGCATCGAAGAACGCATCCAGGATTCCGGTCTTGGCGAAGCGGAAATGGCCGTAGCGCAGCGCAAGCTGGCGCGTGGCTTCATCCAGCGGCCGTTTTTCGTGGATCAGCAGATAGAGCGCAGAAAAGAAGCCGGCCCGGTCCGCGCCCGACTTGCAGTGCACGAGCGCCGGCTCCTGCAGGTTCTCGAAGAAGCTTTTCGCACTCAGGATGGTCTCGCGGTCGGGCGCGCCGCGCGAGCGCAGCACGAAATCGACGAGAGCGATGCCGTGCTGCTCGCTGGCTTCCTTCTGCAGGGGCCACGAGCCGTGCTCGCGGCCGCCGCGCAGGTTGACGATCGTCTTGAGGCCCTGGCGGGCGAAGCGGGCGATCTGATGCGGGGCAGGCTGCGCCGAGCGCCACAGGCCCGGCGTCACGCGATGCGCGTTGAGATAGGCAATGCGGAAGATGCCGTGGTCGACGAGCAGCATGTTGGCCCAGGCGCGCAGGCGCTGGCCTCGGCCCTCGATCGGCCGGTCCCAGCGTGCGATGCGTGCCATGCGGCGGGCATAGCGCTCTTCGTCGGAGCGCAGCCGGGTCAGCATGGGAGGGCTTCGGTCGATTTCATGCAGCGCCCGATACCAGCGTGACTCCGGCAGCGCAAATCATTGCGAAACCGAAAACCAAGTAAGGGGTTGGACTTTTCGCACCGAACTTGCATAAGGCCGGGCAAATTTCGCAACGACAGGTTCCCCATGCGCATCGACGCCATCTCCATCGGCAAGAATCCGCCTGACGAAGTCAACGTCCTGATCGAAGTGGCGATCGGAGGCGAGCCGATCAAGTACGAGATGGACAAGGAAGCCGGGACGCTCTTCGTCGATCGCTTCCTCTATACGCCGATGCGCTATCCCGGAAACTACGGCTTCATCCCGCATACCTTGTCGGAAGATGGCGACCCCTGCGACGTGCTCGTCGCCAATACGCGCCCGCTGGTGCCGGGCTCCTATATCGCGGTCCGGCCGATCGGCGTGATGCTGATGGAGGACGAGGGCGGCGGCGACGAGAAGATCATCGCCGTTCCCGTGCCGAAGCTGACCAAGCGCTACGAGAACGTCCACAATTATACCGATCTGCCGCAGATCACCCTCGACCAGATCCAGCACTTCTTCGAGCACTACAAGGATCTCGAGCCCGGCAAATGGGTGAAGCTCAAGGGCTGGGGCGATGCCGTCATGGCCAAGAAGCTGATCGTCGAGGCGATCGAGCGGGCCAACGCTGCGAAGGCCTGAGCCGGGCTGCGGGAAGCGTCATGCTCGGGCTTGTCCCGAGCATCTCGGAGACCAGCGCCTTCTCGTCATGAGATTCTCGGGTCCGCGCAAGGCGCGGCCCGAGAATGACGCAGGTGGTCAGGCCGCGATCGCCTCGGCCAGCGCCACCGTCCGGCGCGCGATCTCGGCATGAAGCAGCTCGACCATGCGGCCGTCGAGCTGGATCGCGCCCTTTCCGGCGTTATCCGGCAGGTCGAAGGCGGCGATGACGGCTCGCGCCCGCGCCAGCTCCGTCTCGTCGGGCGCGAAGACCGCGTTGGCGACGTCGACCTGCGACGGGTGGATCAGCGTCCTGCCGTCGAAGCCGAGGTCGCGCCCCTGCTCGCATTCGGCCCGGAAGCCAGCCTCGTCCTTGATGTCGTTGTAGACGCCATCGAGGATGTCGATGCCATGGGCGCGGGCGGCCAGCAGGGCGCTCGTCAGCCAAGGTAGCATCGGCGCCCGGCCCGGCACGAAGCGGGCACGTGTCTCCTTTGCGAGATCGTTCGTGCCCATCACGAAGCAGGACAGGCGCGTCGCCGGATCGCTTGCGGCGCGTGCGATGCGCTCGACATCGAGGATGGCGAGCGGCGTCTCGATCATCGCCCAGATCGCGATCGCGGGGTCGGCCCATAGGCCGGTCAGCTGTGCCCCGATCTCCCCCAGGGTCTCGGGCGCGGAAACCTTGGGGATCAGGATCGCATCGGGCTTCGCTTCCGTGGCGGCTGCGAGATCATCGGCGAACCAGGGCGTCCCGACGCCGTTGACGCGTATCACCAGCTCGCGCCGGCCATAGCCGCCGGCC
Organism: Allobosea sp. RIT-PG3_2; assembly: GCF_057321085.1. Taxonomy (NCBI): domain Bacteria; kingdom Pseudomonadati; phylum Pseudomonadota; class Alphaproteobacteria; order Hyphomicrobiales; family Alloboseaceae; genus Allobosea; species Allobosea sp. RIT-PG3_2. The sequence continues at coordinate 140,036 of NZ_JBXWCA010000004.1, forward strand.
TTCACCGCGGCACAGACCTGCTCGCGCGCAGCGGCCTTGGCATCTGGAGCGACGGCGTCCTCCAGATCGAGAATCAGGACGTCGGCCGCGATGTCGCGCGCCTTTTCGAGCGCACGCGCGTTCGAGCCTGGCATATAGAGGGCGCTGCGGCGGGGGCGGATCGTCGTCATTGTCTCTCCTGACACGGCCGGCTTGTGCTGCGCTGCACAGTAGAGCAACGCAGATGCAATGCCAGCGCTGCGAAAGGCGGAGGAGAACAGGGATGGCGTGGGTGGCAGGCGTCGATGGCTGCCGTGGCGGCTGGATCGCGGCTTTCACCGATACGCAGAAGCCGGACCACGCCCCGGTGGTGCGGGTCCTTTCTCGTTTCGGGGATCTGTTCTCGGGCGAAATCCTGCCCGACATCGTGGCGGTCGACATGCCAATCGGCTTGCCGGATCGGGTGAAGGGCTCCGGTCGCGGGCCGGAGCGGCTGGTGCGGCCGTTGCTCGGCGAGCGGCAATCCTCCGTCTTCGCGATTCCGGCGCGCGCTGCCGTGGCCGCCTTGGACTATGCCGAAGCCTGCAGGCTCGCGCTCGCGGCTTCCGAACCGCCGCGCAAGGTCTCGAAGCAGGGGTTTCACCTCTTCCCGAAGATCCGCGAGATCGACGGGCTGCTGCGCTCCGAAGCCGCGCTGTGCGAGCGTGTCTTCGAGGTCCATCCCGAGCTGGCGTTCCGCACGATGAAGGGCGCGCCACTCTCCCACCCCAAGAAGATCAAGGGCGTGATCAATCCATCGGGACTGGCGGAACGACGCGGTCTGCTGGTTGAGGCGGGGATTCCGGCCGAGACCGCCGCGGCACGCCCCCCGCGCGGTGCGGCGTGCGACGATCTGCTCGACGCGCTGGCGGCCCTGGTCGTCGCCCGGCACATTGCTGCCGGGCGCGGGAAGCCCTTCCCCGATCCGCCGGGACGCGATAGCCACGGGCTGCCCATCGCGATCTGGACGTTTTCGTCCCCGCGCCAGCCCCTACAGGATACCGTCATGAGCGCCTCGCCCGTCTCCCGTCCGATGATCGAGGAAGCGGCCGGGCGCATCGCCGGTCATGCCCGGATCACGCCGGTGATGCGGCTCGGGGCAGGCGCCTTCGGCTCGGTGGGGGACATTTCGCTCAAGCTCGAATGCCTGCAGCATGCGGGCTCGTTCAAGACGCGCGGCGCCTTCAACAACCTGCTCTCGTTGCCGATTCCGGCTGCCGGCGTGGCGGCGGCCTCGGGCGGCAACCATGGTGCTGCGGTAGCCTATGCGGCGCGGGCACGCGGCGTGAAGGCGACGATCTTCGTGCCGGAGATCTCGCCGGCCGCGAAGATCGAGGCGATCAAGCGCTTCGGCGCCGAAGTCGTCGTCGGCGGCGCCCAATATGATGACGCCCAGGCGGCCTGCGATCGCTTCGTCGCCGAGACCGGCGCGCTCAAGATCCATCCCTTCGCGGCTTTGGAGACCATCGCCGGACAGGGAACGCTGGGTCGCGAGTGGGATTTGCAGGAGCCCGATCTCGATACCGTGCTCGTCGCGGTCGGCGGCGGCGGCCTGATCTCGGGCATCGCCAGCTGGTTTGCCGGCAGCAAGGTGAAGGTCGTCGGCGTCGAGCCAGAGGGCTCGCGCGCGCTGCAGGCGGCCTTCGAGGCTAAGGGGCCGGTCGAGGTCAAGGTCGCATCGGTCGCGGCTGATTCGCTGGGCGCCCGCAATGTCGGCCAACTCGTCTTCGATGCGACGAAGGACAGCGTGGATCACGTCGTGCTGGTTCCGGATTCCGCGATTACCGAGGCGCAGGGCGTGCTCTGGCGCGATTTCCGCCTGGCGGTGGAGCCGGGCGGGGCCGCGGCGCTGGGCGCGCTTCTCTGCGGCGCCTACAAGCCGGCGCAAGGCGAGCGGCTCGGCGTGCTGGTCTGCGGCGCCAATGTCGATCTGGGCAAGCTCGCGGCCATCGTCGGCTGATCCTCCGCCCCTTGGTCGCTGCCGTCGGGGCTGGACGATATCGCGCGCGGCTGCGCATGCTCGCCCCAGCGAAGCCGGATGGATGGCCCTCATGTCGATCAGCACGAGCAAGACGAATCCGGGCCGCTTCTTCGAGGATTTTCATCTCGGCGACGCCATCGTGCATGCGACGCCGCGAACCGTAACGGCCGGCGACGTCGCGCTCTATACCGCCCTCTACGGCCCGCGCTTCGCCGTGCAGTCGTCGGATGCCTTCGCCAGGGCGGTCGGCTATCCCGCCGCACCGGTCGACGATCTGCTGGTTTTTCACATCGTCTTCGGCAAGACCGTGCCGGATATTTCGCTAAATGCCGTGGCCAATCTCGGCTATGCCGATGGCCGCTTCCTGAAGCCGGTCTTCCCTGGCGACACGCTCTCGACGACCTCGGAGGTCATCGGGCTCAAGCAGGCGTCGTCGGGCGATGCCGGCATCGTCTATGTCAGGTCCATCGGCCGCAACCAGCATGGCGAGATCGTGCTGAGCTATGCGCGCTGGGTGCTGGTCCGCAAGCGCATCCCCGGTACGCCGGCCCATGCCGAGCAGGTGCCGGAACTGGCCAAGGGCGTCCTGCCGGAGCAGCTCGGCGAAGGCTGCCCGGCGATCGAGCTTGCGGCCTATGACGATGCGTTGGCCGGCTCGGCGTTCCGCTGGGGAGATTATACGCCGGGCGAGCGGATCGACCATGTCGACGGCATGACGGTCGAGGAAGCCGAGCATCAGCTCGCGACCCGCCTCTATCAGAACACGGCCAGGGTCCATTTCGACGCGCATGCCGCGCAGGGCAGCCGATTCGGCAAGCGGCTGATCTATGGCGGCCACGTCATCAGCCTTGCGCGGTCGCTGTCGTTCAACGGGCTCGGCAACGCCTTTCACATTGCGGCGATCAATGGCGGGCGACATGTCGCGCCGCTCTTCGCGGGTGATACGGTCTATGCCTGGAGCGAGGTGCTGGCGAGCGCAGAGCTGCCCGGACGCGGCGATGTCGGCGCGCTCCGGCTCCGGCTCGTCGCGACCAGGAACCAGCCCTGCAGCGGCTTTCCGCTGAAGTTCGGCGATCAATACGACCCGAGCGTGATCCTCGATTTCGACTATTGGGCGCTGCTGCCGCGCTAAGGTTTTCGTAACAAAATGACGAATTTCAGAATCTGTAACTTCGTTCCGTGCATGCCGCATTGCAGCGCAGGGGCGGTTTCGCTACAGAACCAACCACTCTAGAATGATCCCAAATGGGTCCGCCTTCCGGCGGGCCGCTTGATCGGAGAATGATATTGGCCGAGGTCAAGCCCGCGGCTCGCCCGCTTTCGCCGCATCTGCAGATCTACCGCTGGTCCTGGACGATGGCGATGTCCGTCGCCCATCGCGTCACCGGCACGGGGCTCTATCTCGGCACGGTGCTGATCGCCGCCTGGCTGGTCGCTGCCGCCTCGGGTCCCGCCGCTTTCGACACGGCGCAGTGGATCGCCGGCTCGCTCCTCGGCCGTCTGGTGCTGTTCCTCTACAGCTTCTCGCTGATCCACCACATGGTCGGCGGTCTCAGGCATTTCGTCTGGGACATGGGCCATGGCTATGACCCGCAGACGCGGATGAACATGGCGAAGTTCTCCCTCGTCGCCTCGGCGAGTCTGACGGTCCTGGTCTGGATCGTCGCCCTCGTCCTGCGCTGAGGAGCTGAAACCATGCAATCCAACTCCTCCATGCGCACCCCGCTCGGCCGTGTCCGCGGCCTCGGTTCGGCGAAGTCGGGCACCGGGCATTTCTGGCTGCAGCGCGTCACCGCGGTCGCCAACGTCATCCTGACGGTCATCTTCATCGGAATCGTCATCGCGCTGGTCGGCCGTCCCTACCCGGCGGCGGTGGCGCTGCTGTCGCATCCGCTCGTCGCGATCCTGATGCTGCTCTTCATCCTCTCGGCCTGCGTCCATATGCGGTTGGGCATGCAGGTCATCATCGAGGATTACATCACGAACGAAGGTCTCAAGATCCTCGCCGTGATGGGCAACACCTTCTTCGCCCTCGCGATCGGCGCGGCCAGCGTCTACGCGGTGCTGAAGCTGTCTTTTGGAGGCTGATCCGATGGCGATCACCAAGTCCCGCCCGGTCCCGGCCTATGCCGGCGCTGCCTATCCGATCACCGATCACACCTTCGACGTCGTCGTCGTCGGCGCCGGCGGCGCCGGCCTTCGCGCCACGGTCGGCTGCTCGCAGGCCGGCCTGCGCACCGCCTGCATCACCAAGGTGTTCCCGACCCGCTCGCACACCGTCGCGGCGCAGGGCGGCGTCGCGGCCTCGCTCGGCAACATGGGCAAGGACACCTGGCAGTGGCACATGTTCGACACCGTGAAGGGGTCGGACTGGCTCGGCGACCAGGACGCCATCGAATATCTCGTGCGCAACGCGCCGGCCGCCGTCTACGAGCTCGAGCACTGGGGCGTACCCTTCTCGCGCACCGAGGACGGCAGGATCTACCAGCGCCCCTTCGGCGGCATGACCACCGAGTTCGGCGAGGGCCCGCCGGCCCAGCGCACCTGCGCCGCGGCCGACCGCACCGGCCACGCCATGCTTCACACGCTCTATGGCCAGGCGCTGCGCTACAATACCGAGTTCTTCATCGAATACTTCGCCATCGACCTGATCATGGACGAAGACGGCCATTGCCGCGGCGTGATCGCGCTCAAGCTCGATGATGGCACGCTGCACCGCTTCCGCTCGCAGCAGACGATCCTGGCGACCGGCGGCTATGGCCGCGCCTATTTCTCGGCGACCTCGGCCCATACCTGCACCGGCGACGGCGGCGGCATGGTGCTGCGCGCCGGCCTGCCGATGCAGGACATGGAGTTCGTGCAGTTCCACCCGACCGGCATCTACGGCTCGGGCTGCCTGATCACCGAGGGCGCGCGCGGCGAGGGCGGCTACCTCACCAACTCCGAGGGCGAGCGCTTCATGGAGCGCTATGCGCCCTCGGCCAAGGACCTCGCCTCGCGCGACGTCGTCTCGCGCTCGATGACGATGGAGATCCGGGCCGGTCGCGGCGTCGGCAAGAACAAGGACCACATCTATCTGCACCTCGACCATCTCGACCCGAAGATCCTGCACGAGCGCCTGCCGGGCATCTCCGAGAGCGCCAAGATCTTCGCCGGTGTCGACGTGACGCGCGAGCCGATCCCGGTGCTGCCGACGGTGCACTACAACATGGGTGGCATCCCGACGAACTTCCACGGCGAGGTGCTGACCAAGGTCGGCGGTGATCCGGATACGGTGGTGCCCGGCCTGATGGCCATCGGCGAGGCGGCCTGCGTCTCCGTGCACGGCGCCAACCGCCTCGGCTCCAACTCGCTGATCGACCTCGTCGTCTTCGGCCGCGCGGCTGGCCTGCGCTGCGCCGAGACGGTCACGGCCGGCGAGAAGCAGCCGGAGCTGCCGAAGAATTCGGCCGATCTCGCGCTGACCCGCCTCGATAAGTACCGCAACGCGTCGGGCGGCACGCCGACGGCCGATCTGCGCGACCGGATGCAGCGGACGATGCAGGATAACTGCGCCGTCTACCGCACCGGCGAGACGCTGGAAGAGGGCCACAAGCTCATCCACGAGGTCTGGGGCGGCATCACCGACATCGGCACCAAGGACCGCTCGCTGATCTGGAACTCCGATCTCATCGAGACGCTGGAGTTCGACAACCTGATCACCCAGGCGGTCGTCACCATGGATTCGGCGCTGAACCGCCCGGAAAGCCGCGGCGCGCATGCCCGCGAGGATTATCCGAACCGCGACGACAAGGACTGGATGAAGCACACCCTGGCCTGGATCGACGACGAAAAGCGTTCGGTCACGCTCGATGACCGGCCGGTGCACACTTACACGATGTCCAACGACATCGAGTACATCAAGCCCAAGGCGCGGGTGTACTGAGGGACTCTTCCGATGGCTGAATTCAATCTCCCGAAGAACTCCCGTCTGACCGAGGGCAAGGCGTGGCCGAAGCCGGCCAATGCCAAGCACGTCACCGAGTTCAAGATCTATCGCTGGAACCCGGACGACACCGCCAATCCGCGCACCGACACCTATTATGTCGACCGCGACGATTGCGGGCCGATGGTGCTGGACGCGCTGATCTGGATCAAGAACAAGGTCGACCCGACCCTGACCTTCCGCCGCTCCTGCCGCGAGGGCATCTGCGGTTCCTGCGCCATGAACCTGGACGGCAAGAACGGGCTCGCCTGCACCACCGGCATCGACGAGTGCGGCGGCACCGGCAAGAATGCGGGCCGGGTCGCGATCTACCCGCTGCCGCATATGCCGGTGGTCAAGGACCTCGTGCCGGACCTGACCCGCTTCTACGCCCAGCACGCCTCGATCGAGCCCTGGCTGCAGACCACGACGCCGGCGCCCGAGAAGGAGTGGCGCCAGGCCAAGGACGACCGCGAGAAGCTCGACGGCCTCTACGAGTGCATCCTCTGCGCCTGCTGCTCGACCTCCTGCCCGAGCTACTGGTGGAACGGCGACCGCTATCTCGGCCCGGCCGCGCTGCTGCAGGCCTATCGCTGGCTGATCGACTCGCGCGACGAGGCGACCGGCGACCGCCTCGACAATCTGGAAGACCCCTTCCGGCTCTATCGCTGCCACACCATCATGAACTGCGCGAATGCCTGCCCGAAGGGGCTGAACCCGGCCAAGGCGATCGCGGAGGTCAAGAAGATGATGGTCGCGCGGCAGGTCTGAGACGGCGCGAATGCTACTGGCGCGGCCGTCTGACGCGACGGCCGGCGCTTCCGGTGCTCACGTACTGATGTACGCTCCGCTCCGGTTCTCGGCCATCACGCCAGCCGACTCACGCCAGCGCGCTCGGCTCGGTCAGGGCGTCATTCTCGGGCGGAGCGAAGCGCAGACCCGAGAATCTCGTGAAGGAAAGCGCTGGAGCCCCATTCGGCCAGAGATGGTCGGGTCAAGCCCGACCATGACGGCAGGCGGGACGGCTTTCAGCCGATATAGCGCCCTGGACGAAACGGCTTCGGATCGGCCGGCGGCGTCTCGCCGCAAATCATCGCCGCGATCATCTCTCCCGTGATCGGCCCCGTCGAGAAGCCGATATGCTGGTTGCCGAAGGCGAGCCAGAGGCCGGGATTACCAGGCGCTTCGCCGATCATCGGCAGTGAATCCGGCAGGGTCGGCCGTGCGCCGCGCCAGGTTTCGCCGATCACGCCGTCGAACGGGAAGGCTTCGTGGGCGGCCTTGGTGACGCCATCGATCTGGCGGTGGTCGTCGGGTGCGTCGCGATCGCTGAGATCGACGCCGCTGGTGACGCGGTAACCCTGCTCCATCGGCGCCATGTAATAGGCGGCGTCGGCGTCATAGACCGGCCGCGACAGGCGGGCGCCGGCCCGGGCCTTCAGGTGGCGATGATAGCCGCGCTCGACATCGAGCTTCGGGTCGAGGCCGAGGGGCTTCAGCAGGTCGCCGCTCCAGGGACCCAGTGCGACCACGGCGATGTCGGCGTCAAAGGCGCCCGTCGCGGTGCTCGCGCGCCAGCCGGTGCCCTGGCGGGCGAGGTCCGTGACCTCGGCCTGTTCGATGCGCCCGCCGCGATCAGCGAAGAGAGCGGCATAGGCCGCGGTGACGGCGCCGGGGGAATCGACCGAGCCGACGGCGGGGATCAGCAGCCCGGCCGGGAAGATCGGGTTCAGGTTCGGCTCGACGGCGGAGATGCCCTGCCGGTCGAGTATCTGGGATTCGATGCCGTGGCTCTTCAGGAAATCATGCTCGGCCTTGGCCGCGGCATGGCCGGCGTCGGTGCGCCAGAGCTTCAGCGTGCCGGTCTCGCGCAGGCGATGCGCGACGCCGGCCTCCGTCATCAGGGCGCGATGCCGCTCGACGGTGCAGGCGGTCAGGGATTCGAGGGCGGCGATGCGGGCCGCGGCTTGCGAGGGTCGGGCTTCCCAGAGGAAGCGCAGCAACCAGCCGGGCCGGGTCAGGGCGCGGCGCCAGCTCAGATTGAGCGCCGGGTGGCGGTTGCCGAGATAGCCGGGGATCCGGGGGAAGAGCGAGGGATTGTTGAGCGGCACGATCGAGGAGAGTGCCAGCACCCCGGCATTGCCGTAGGAGGTTTCGCGGCCGGGCTCCCGGCGGTCGATCAGGGTGACGGCGATGCCGCGCTTCTGCAGCGCGAGCGCGCAGGAGACGCCGACCATGCCGGCGCCGAGGACGAGTGCTGATTTGGTCACGCGGATGTCGTTCCGGCTTCGGCCGGTTCCTTCAGCCAGTGGTCGAGGAAGGCGTCGAGCCAGAGCCGGATCGCCGGATCGTGCTGGAACCAGCCGGGAACATGGGTGTGGCCGAGCTGGGCGCCGGGCATCAGCGTGCGCTCATAGCCGCGCACCGACCAGCGATGCATCATTGCTGGTGTGACCTCGGGATGGAACTGGATGCCGTAGGCCTTCGATCCCGCGCGAATGGCCTGCACCGGAAAATCCCCGCCCGTGGCGAGGCATTCGGCGCCATTCGGGCAGTCGAAGCCGTCTCGATGCCATTGATAGACGGTGCCCGGCCAGGCGAATCCCGCCATGCCGGCATGGGCGGCGCCGGCCTCGGTGATGGCGAGGGGATAATAACCGACCTCGGCGCGGCCCTCGCCATGGGTGTAGACGCGCGCGCCCATATGCTTCGCCAGCATCTGCGCGCCCAGGCAGATGCCGAGGAACGGTGCATCCTCCCTCAGGCAGGTGCCGATCCAGTCGATCTCGGCCTTGACGAAGTCCTCGGGATCGTTGGCGCCCATCGGGCCGCCGAAGATCACGGCGCCGGCGTGATCGCGCATCGTCTGCGGCAGCGGATCGCCGAAGCGCGGCTTGCGGATGTCGAGAGCGTGGCCGCGCGCCTGCAGCAGCCGGCCGACGCGGCCGGCGGTCGAATGCTCCTGATGCAGCACGATCAGGACCGGTTTCGGGACGGGGCGGACGGGCCGGGTGGATAGCGGCGAGCGGGTTCTGCGGGCCGCGCGGAAAGGGAAGGCGTGGTCGTTCATCACGGACTTCAAGGTCGCTCGCGCTTCGGCGGACGGGGTAGATGCGCGCAAAGCCATGCCAGATCGCCCCTAAACATGAGGTTCCACACGGGACGACGCAAGCAATTTGTGCGCCGGGATCGCTGCAATGATCCGGCAAGCTTCGGGCGGTATGCCCGGCGGCATCGCAACCCCCGATGGCAAATCGCTTGACCGCGTTTCCGCTTTCTGAGATGAGAATGAACGTTCATTCTCATTTTCCGAGTTCTGATGCCACCTCTGGTTTCCACGTCGCAGCCCGATCCCGCCCTGTCGGAGCGGCATATCCGCATCCTCGACGCGGCGGAGCGCGTCTTCGCGCGCGCCGGGTTCCACGCGGCGACGATGCAGGATGTCGCGGCCGAGGCGGGCATGAGCCCTGGCAATCTCTATCGCTATTTCAGCTCCAAGGACGCCATCATCGCCGGCATGGCCGAGCGCGACCGTTCCCTGATCGCGGCCGATTTCGGCGAGCTCTGCCCCGACAACGGCGCGCTGCTCGATCAGCTTGAGGAGCTCGGCCGCAAGCATCTCGTCCGCCAACCGCGCGAGAAGGCGGTCATCGCCTTGCAGATATGGGCAGAGGCGGCGCGCAACCCGGAGATGGCGCGCATGTGTGCGGATATCGAAGGCACGGTGGCCCAAGGGCTTGCGGCGGCGATCGGCGAGGCCAAGCGCAACGGCGAGCTGCCGCCGCGGCTCGACGAACACCGCTTCCTGCTGGCGGTCTCGATGATGGCCGATGGCTTCTTCTGTCGGCGCGGGATGGATCCGGCCTTCGACGAGGCAACTGCCGCCGACACGCTTTTCGCCAGCATGCGCCAGCTCGCGCAGACCATGCTCCTGCCCGAAGCGGACGTGCAGCCATGATGTCTGCACCCGCCGGGCTTCTCGCCTTTTCCTCCGGCTTCAAGGCCGCAACAGGACCACACCCGATGCCCGTTCGCATGACCGTTTCTCGCTTGGTCGCCCCGATGGCGCTGGCAGCGGCTCTCCTGGCGATCCCGTTGCCGCTCGTCGCGCAGACGCCGGCCCCGGCCGCGGCTGCTGCCGGGCCGTCCGTCACCGTGACGCAGGCGCAGATGACCGAGATCGTCCAGAGCGTGGTCGTCTCGGGCTCGATGGTCGCGCGCGACGAGATCCTGGTGGCACCGGAGGTCGACGGGCTGTCGATCGTCGAGCTTCTGGCCGAGGAGGGCGACAAGGTCGCGCAAGGGCAGGTGCTGGCGCGGCTGAACCGCGTGACGCTCGACGTTCAGAAGGTGCAGAACGACGCGCAGATCGCCCGCGCGGAAGCATTGGTCGCTCAGGCTAATGCCCAGATCGCCGAGGCCGACGCCAATCTCGTCCAGGCCAACAACGCCTTCGACCGGACCAAGGCGCTGCGCGACACCGGCAATGCCAGCATCGAGACGTTCGACCAACGTGCGGCCGCCGCGCGCTCGGGTCAGGCGCGGGCGAACTCGGCCCGGCAGGCGCTCGCCATCGCCACGGCCGATCTGGCGCTCGCTCAGGCGCAGGGCAAGGACATCACCGTCAAGCTCGCGCGGACCGATATCAAGGCGCCGCATGCAGGCATCGTCAGCCGCCGCACCGCGCGTCTCGGCGCCACGGCCGGCATGGGCGCCGGAGCCGAGCCGCTTTTCCGGATCATTGCCGACGGGGCGGTCGAGCTGGAAGCGCAGGTCGCCGAGGTCGAGCTGCCGGGATTGAGGGTCGGTCAGGGCGTCTCCGTCTTGCCCGCGGGGGCCAGGGACGCGCTCGCGGGCACGATCCGGCTGATCTCGCCTGAGGTCGACAAGGCCTCGCGCCTCGGCCGCGTCCGCGTCGCGCTCAACGGCAACCCGCCCGTGTCGCTCGGCAGCTTCGCCCGCGGCATCATCGAGACAGGCCGCAAGCGGGCCGTGACCCTGCCGCTTTCGGCGATCACCTACAGCCGCTCGGGCGCGACCGTGCAGACCGTCAAGGGCGGCAAGGTCACGACCAAGCCGGTGACGATCGGCCTGGCCGGCGGTGGACGGGCCGAGATCGCGACCGGACTCGCGGAGGGGGAGACCGTGGTGGCTCGCGCCGGCACCTTCGTGCGCGACGGCGATCTCGTCACGCCTGTCGCGACCAACTGACGGATTCGGCCATGAATGTGAATTTCTCCGCCTGGTCGATCCGAAAGCCGGTTCCGGCGATCCTGCTCTTCGTCGTGCTCTGCGTGCTCGGGCTGCTCTCCTTCTCGAAGTTGCCGGTCACGCGCTTCCCGAACATCGACGTGCCGCTGGTTTCCGTCACCGTGACGCAATCGGGCGCCGCACCGGCCGAGCTCGAAAGTCAGGTCAGCAAGCGCGTCGAGGATTCGGTCGCGAACATCACGGGCGTGAAGCATGTGATGTCGACGCTGACCGACGGGCAGTCGCAGACCATCATCGAGTTCCGGCTCGAGACCAACACGGACCGGGCCGTCAACGACGTCAAGGACGCGATCGCCAAGATCCGGGCCGATCTGCCGCGGACGATCGACGAGCCGATCATCCAGCGCATCGACGTCGAGGGCCAGTCGATCCTGACCTATGGCGCGGCCTCGGCCGGGATGACGCTGGAGCAGATTTCCTGGCATGTCGACGATGTCGTGGCGCGCGAGCTGCAGGGCCTCAAGGGTGTCGGGCGCGTCGAGCGCTATGGCGGCGTCGACCGCGAGATCCGCATCTCGCTCGATCCCGACCGGCTGCTGGCGCTCGGCATCACCGCGGGTGAGGTCAACCGCCAGATCCGCGCCACCAATGTCGATCTGGCCGGCGGGCGCGGCGAGGTCGGCGGGCAGGAGCAGGCGATCCGCACGCTGGCGGGCGCGCGCACGGTCGCCGAGCTCGCCGAGACCAAGATCACGCTGACCGGCGGGCGCGAGGTGCGCCTCAAGGAGCTCGGCCGCGTCGAGGATTCGAATTCCGAGCCGCGCGCCTTCGGCCGGCTGAACAAGAGCCCGGTCGTGACCTTCGCGGTGTTCCGCTCGAAGGGCTCGAGCGAACTCTCCGTCAAGGATGTCGTCGCGCAGCGGGTGGCGGAGCTGAACAAGCGCTTCCCCGACATCAAGATCACCCCGATCGACGATGCCGTCGCCTATACGCACGGCAACTACAAGGCGGCGATGGAGACGCTGATCGAGGGTGCCGCGCTCGCCGTCGTCGTCGTCTTCCTTTTCCTGCGCAATTGGCGCGCGACGCTGATCACGGCGATCGCCCTGCCGCTTTCGGCCATCCCCACCTTCTGGGCGATGGAACTGATGGGCTTCTCGCTCAACCTCGTCAGCCTGCTCGGCATCACGCTGGTGACTGGCATCCTCGTCGACGACGCCATCGTCGAGATCGAGAACATCGTCCGGCACATGAAGATGGGCAAATCGCCCTATCGTGCCGCGATGGAGGCGGCCGACGAGATCGGTCTCGCCGTCATCGCGATCACGCTTACCATCGTCGCGATCTTCGCGCCGGTCTCGTTCATGGGCGGCGTTGCCGGGCAGTATTTCCGTCAGTTCGGCCTGACCGTGGCGGTTGCGGTGCTGTTCTCGCTGCTCGTCGCGCGATTGATCACGCCGATGATGGCCGCCTATCTGATGCGCCCCGTGAAGCATGCCGATCCGAAGGACGGGTGGATCATGCGGGCCTATGTCGGCCTACTGAACGGCACGCTGAAGAAGCGGCGCATCCCGTTCTTCCCGCGCTTCGACGGCTCGGGGCACTGGCGGACCATGCCGTTCAACACCGCCTATGCGACGCTGGTGGTCGGCTTCCTCTTCCTCGTCGGCTCGATCCAGGCGACGCAATTGCTGCCGACCGGCTTCATCCCAGACGAGGACACCTCCCGCGTCGTGGCCTCGGTCGAGCTGCCGCCCGGCTCGACGCTCGAGGATACGCGCGTCACCACCGACCATCTCGTCGACGCGCTGAAGGCGATTCCCGAGGTCACCAACGTCTTCGTGCTGGGCGGGGCATCGCCGACCGGCCAGCGCGAGGTCCGCCGCGCCGCCGTTTTTATCCTGCTCAAGCCCAAGGCCGAGCGCGACATCAGGCAGAAGGAGCTGAAAGTCACGATCGCCGAGAAGCTCGCCAGCGTGCCGGACGTGCGCGCCTGGTACGTCAATGAGCGCGGCGAACGCGAGATGGCCTTCTCGATCATGTCGAAGGATGGCGATGCGCTCGATGCCGCCGTCGCCAAGATCGAGGCGCGGATGCGCCAGGTCGACGGCTATCTCAACGTCGCCACCGCCGGCTCGCTGAGCCGCCCGGAGCTGCGCGTCACGCCGAAGCTGGAGGAGGCCGCCAATCTCGGCGTCACGCCCGAAGCGATCTCGGAAGCCGTGCGCGTCGCGACGATCGGCGATGTCGGCGCCAATCTCGCCAAGTTCAACGCCGGCGACCGGCTGGTGCCGATCCGCGTGCAGCTCGAAGAGGATGCCCGCACCGATATCCGCAACATCGCCGCGCTGCGCGTGACCAACACGAGCGGCGTCTCGATTCCGCTCACCGCCGTCGCCGATATCGGCTTCGGCGAGGGGCCGAGCTCGATCGACCGCTACGATCGGGTCCGCCGGGCACAGATCGGCGCCGATCTCAAGCGCGGCTTCGAACTCGGCACGGCGCAGGAGAAGTTCCAGCAGATCGTCAAGGAGGTCGGCCTGCCGTCCGGCGTCTGGATCGCCGCAACCGGCGATGCCGAGATCCAGGGCGAGGTCGTCGAAGGCTTCATCACGGCGATGACGACCGGGCTGATGCTGGTGCTGGCCGTGCTGATCCTGCTGTTCGGGTCGGTCTTCCAGCCGATCACGATCCTGCTCTCGCTGCCGCTCTCCTTCGGCGGCGTCGTGATCGCGCTGCTGGCGACCGGCAATGCCGTGTCGATGCCGGTCTATATCGGCCTGCTCATGCTGATGGGCATCGTCACCAAGAACGCGATCATGCTGGTCGATTTCGCGGTCGAGGAGGTTGGGCGCGGAAAGGATCGGCTGACGGCGCTGATCGAGGCCGGGCGCAAGCGCGCGCGGCCGATCCTGATGACCACCATCGCCATGGCTGCGGGCATGCTGCCCTCGGCCTATGGCGTCGGCGACGGCGGCGAGTTTCGCGCGCCGATGGCGATCGCGGTCATCGGCGGCCTCCTCGTCTCGACGGTGCTGTCGCTCGTCTTCGTGCCATCCTTCTACATGGTGATGGACGATCTCTCGCGGGCGACGGGCTGGCTCTTCGGCCGCTTCTTCAGCAAGGCCGAGGACGAGAGCAACTGGGAGCCGATCGACGAGCACGCGGCCCCCGCGATCGCGACGGCCGAGGCGATGTCGAAGCCGGCGCCGCCGCGGCTGGCGGCGGAGTGAGGATTCAGGACTGGAGTTCGAGCGGGAAGGGCGTGCGTTCGTGATGCGCGGACAATTCCCAGCGCCCTATCGAGTCCGCTTCCCAATCGTGCAACATGGCAGCCACCGCGGTGCGGTCATTGGCCAAGATCAGTGGCCGGAGATGGTCCAGAAGGGCACTCAGGACCGGCTCCATCACGCGGTGACCGCGCGGGATTTCAGTTAGAACTTCAAGGCTTGCGGCTGCAGCTTTGAAATCGCCCCGAGCGGTATGGAGCAAGGCCTTCATATGCACGAGCTCGAACGCATCTTCGAGCGGGAGTTCCGGCCCTTGACGAAGTGGGTCCTGTTCAATGGCAAAAGTTGCTAAGTTCAGGGGCCTCAGCGACGGCAAGACGTATTCTCGGATAATGCGTTCGAAATGCTGCTGAAGATTCGGCTCCGTCCAGCGGGCCAGCCAGTTCTCGCATCTGAAAACCTGGGACACCGCACGTGGGGTCCCCAACGCCGGGTCAAAGCTGAGGCCGACGAACAAGGCGATGTCAAAACGATCGGCCTCACCCGTCCGATATATTCTGAGGCCGCGGGTGACATGATGGATAGGCACGAGATAAATCTCATGCCCACGGACATGAAGGTCTTTGCGCTGCCGATAGGGATGAAGAAGCTCGTCGATCTGTCGCCGCGTTGTCAAAGTCGAGGCCTCAACTCGATTACGAGAAGTCGATTCACTGATCCGCGAATGCGCATAGCGGCATCGGCGGTAATGTCCGCCTCAGAACGTGAGAGCTCGCGGCCCGTCTTGATATCGTAAAGGCAACGGGTCCCATTGATTCCTCTTTCAAAGACATCAAAACGTTTGGTTCCGGCTGTTCCATAAGGCTGCTCCCCCAATTCGCGCAATTCTTTGAAGTAGGACCGTTCTGCGACGACGGCAGGATTGTTCCAGACATCGACGCGATTCTTGAGTCGGAGATGAACGTCTGTGCCGTATTTCTGCATCGTTGAGAAATTGCTCGGCGGTCCGGCCTCGCGTGCCGCATCATCCAACATTTCCTGGATTTTTGGGAGGTAAGGGCAGGCTTGTTCGACTTCGGCACGATCAACCTTGCCGACCCATGACGTGCTGAAAGAATCGGCCTTCCCAGGTGCATAATCGTGGGCACGAAACCCTAGAACGGGTAGAGCGCCGCTGCTTTCTCCCAGGCTATTGAACCAGTCGAACAATTTGCCGGCCGCTTGCGACCGAGAACCTCCTGATCCTCCGCCGCGTCGCCATCTCGCCTCGACCACGTCTGGTCCATTTTCTCCCCAGACCGATTGGCTGACTATTTCTCCGTCTGGGCCGCCGTCGCGAAGCGACTGGACCTTGTCTGTCGTTTCGAAGCTTACCGTGTTGCCATCGGGTCGGGTGACGGTCTGGCGCTCGTCGAAGCCGGCGGCGCGCGAGGCGGCGTATTCCGACTGGATCGTCGTGCCCTGGCCGTCCGTGACGGCCTGCTCGAAGACCGAGCCGTCCTCGTTCCAGCCCTCGCCGAGCGAGGACCAGCCGGTATCTGCGTCGAGCGATGTGCCGTCGGGAAAATCCGGGTTTCCGCCGCCTGAACCGCCGCCACCTCCCGCGCCGCTGGTCCACTGTCCACCGCCAGGGCCGCCGGCAGGAACGCGGGGTTGGGAAGGATTGTATTTGCGAAGCCAGTGATCGCGCCGGATCAGACCGAGTTCGTCTCGCAGGCGAAGCAGGCGCATGCGCAGGGTGCGAAGCTCGCTCCCGCGGTCAGAAAAGCGATGGTGGGCTGGCATGACGGGCTCCTGAGAGGAGCCCTATTGTCCGGTAGTCCTGGCCACCGGGGATAAGTCGGCCGGTGTCCGTGCGGCTCAGCCTGCCAGAGCCTTCCGCCGCGCCAGCGCTGCTTGATAGGCCTGCGTCAGCTCGCCGAGCACGGAGTGCTCGGGCTTGTTTGCATCGAGATGCAGGTGCCTGAGTTCCTGCATGAAGCGCTCCCACAGGGCCGGGCCGCCTTCGCTCAGGAGTTCGGCGCGGATCGAGAGTTCCTCCGTCACCGGCAGGAAGCGGCGGCCCCATTCGCCCATCGCGGCGAAGACGGGAACGAGCGCGATGCCCATTTCGGTCAGGCTGTAGATCGCCTTCTGCTTGTGGCTGGCATCGTCGCGGCGCGAGAGCAGGCCCTTCTCGACCAGACGCTTCAGTCGATCGGCGAGGATGTTCGAGGCGATGCCCTCGTCCGATTTCGACAGCAGCTCGCGAAAATGGCGGCGATTGCCGAACATGATGTCGCGCAGGACGATCAGGCTCCAGCGATCGCCCAGGATTTCCAGTGTCCGATTGATCGGACAGCCCGAACGGCCGGTCTCGCGCATGCTCGTCTCCAAACTGATTGCAATGTAGGATCGGTTTGGATAATCATCAACCAATTGCAATTCACAACCGGTTTATCCGAGCGCAGCAGGAGAGGTGAGATGGCCAAGCTGATGGTCTGGAATCTGATGACGCTGGAGGGCTTCTTCGAAGGGCCGGAAAAATGGGATCTGGCCTTCCACAGCGATGCCTGGGGCGAGGAACTGAACGAGATGAGCAGCGAGTTCGGAGACAAGGCCGGGCTGCTGGTCTTCGGCCGGGTCACCTATGAGGGCATGAAGGCCTATTGGACGAGCGCGGAGGAGGAGGGCGAGACCAAGGCCTTCATGAACAGCCTGCCGAAGCTCGTCGCCTCGCGCAGCCTGACGGGCTCGGACTGGAACAACACGACGGTGACGGCCGACATCGCCGGCGAGATCGTCCGTCGCAAGGCCATGCCGGGGAAGGATATCTATGTCTTCGGCAGCGCCGAGCTGACGGAATCGCTGCTGGCCGCCGGGCTGGTCGACGAGATCATGCTCGGGGTCGCGCCGGTCACGATCGGCCGGGGCACGCCTTTCTTCAAGCAAGGCACCGACAAACGCGGCTTCTCGCTGATCGCGGCCCGTCCGCTGAAGAACGGCACCGTGATCCTGCACTACGGCGTCAAGGCAACGGCGTGAGCCTTGCGGTTCAGCCGCGCCGGACCATCAGCACGGCGGCGAGGATGGCGACGCCGCCGAAAGCCTGGACGGGCGTCGGCTGCTCGCCGAAGAGCGCCCAGGCGGCGAGCACGCTGACCAGCGCCGGCCAGACCATGACGAGCGAGGCGGCGCTGGCGCCATAGCTGCCGAGCGAGAGCGTGATCAGCCCTTGGCCGAGCGCATGCGAGACGAGGCCGAGCGCGGCGACGGCGAGCCAACCCTGCAGGCTCGACGGAATGATGGCCTCATCAAGCGCCAGCGCTGCCGCAAGGCAGAAGACGGCGCAGACCACGCTGGAGACGAGGCTGACATATCCGGCATCCGCCCGGTCGCGGGCACGGCGCACGGCGAGGATATAGGTGGCGTAGGACATCGCCGCACCGACGGCGAGGCTGTCGCCCAGCAGATTGCCCGAAACCTGGGCGGCACCGGTGAATTTCGGCAGGACGAGCAGCAGCGCGCCGGCGATCGCGAGCATCAGCGCGCCGAGAATGCGCCGGGACGGGCGCTCGCCGAGCAGCAGCCAGCCGCCCAGCACGACGCCGACCGGGGCGAGATTGCCGAGCAGCGAGGCATTGGCGATCGTGGTGTGGCCGAGCGCCGCGTTGTAGAGCGTGACGTCGATGCCGAAGGTCAGGCCTGCCAGCGCGACCGCGCCGAAAGCGCCGCCGCGCACCTTGTCGCCCGCAGGCTTGCGCTGCTCCAGCGCCGTCCAGGCGGCGAGGACCGGCAGGGCGAACACCATGCGCCAGAACCCGGCCGCGGCGGGGCCGACATCGGCCAGTCGCACGAAGATGCCGGAGAAGCCGATGAACGTCGCGCCGGCGAGCAGCGTGAGGAACATCGCGAGCGCGGGCGAGGCAGGCCGGACGGAAATGGCGGGAGCTGACATGGTGTTTCTGACTGAGTTGAAGCCAGCTTCGGTCGCGACGATGCGGCGGGCTGAGCCTCGTTCAGGCGTGGATATAGGGCGCTTCCTTCCATCGGAAAAACGGATTATTCTGATTTAACCATTCTTAAAATCGATCGAAGGCCCTCGTTCCAGGGAGGCACGTCATGACCGTTCATTTCGACCTTGCCGCGCTCGGCATGCTGGTGGCCGTGGCCGAAACCGGCGGCTTCACCGCTGCGAGCGCCAGGCTCGGCCGCACCCAGTCGGCGATCTCGGTGCGGATTCAGGATCTCGAGAACCAGCTCGGCCACAAGCTGCTGGAGCGCTCCCGGCGCGGCGTCACGCCGACCGATGCCGGCGAACGGCTGATCGCCCATGCGCGGCGCCTGCTTGCAGTGGAGCGCGAGGCGCTGGCCGATCTCAGTGGCGACACCCCGTCCGGCCGGCTGCGCATCGGCATTCCCGACGACTACATGGATGCCTACCTCAGGCCGCTGATCGCGCGTTTCGCCGCCGAGCATCCGAAGGTCGAGCTCGAAGTGCGCTGCGATCTGTCGAAGCGCATCGAGCCGGCGCTGCTGGCCGGAGAGTTCGACATCGCCGTGGTCACGCAGGATCCGAACAAGCCGATGGGCGAGATGCTGCGGCGCGAGCCGCTGGTCTGGGTGGCGGCGCGCGGCCACCGGCCGGAACTACAGGAGACTCTGCCGCTCGCGCTCTTTGCCGAGGGATGCCGGGCGCGGCCGCGCATCCTTGCTGCGCTCAACACGGCCGGCAAGGCGCATCGGCTCGTCTTTTCCTGCTCGCATACGTCGGGCGTGCTGTCGGCAGTGGAAGCCGGCTTCTGCGTGGCGGCGATCACCGAAAGCGCGATGCCGCCCTCGCTCCGCCGGCTCGGCCCGGCCGAGGGCCTGCCGCCCCTGTTCGAGCTCTCCGTCGGGCTGATCATGGCGCCGCATCCCGATCTCGCGGCGCGGCGTTTCGCCGACGCGCTTCGCGAGGAAATGAGCATGCTGCGGCTTGCGGCTTGACATCATTCCTCCTGACGCGAGGGGCGAGAAGGAAAGGCGGCATTGCCCTTTCCTTCTGTCATCACTACTGAAACGGCATGAAATTCCTCGACCAAGCCAAGATCTATGTGAAGGCCGGTGACGGCGGCGCGGGCTGCGTCTCCTTCCGCCGCGAAAAGTTCATCGAGTTCGGCGGGCCCAATGGCGGCGACGGCGGGCGCGGCGGCGATATCGTCGTCGAATGCGTGCAGGGGCTGAACACGCTGATCGATTTCCGCTTCCAGCAGCATTTCAAGGCGAAGATCGGCGAGCACGGCATGGGCAAGGATCGCCATGGCGCGAATTCGCAGGCGATCGTGCTGAAGGTGCCGCCGGGCACCGAGATCCTCGAAGAGGACGGCGAGACCAAGATCGCGGACCTGACTGAGCCGGGCCAGCGCTTGGTGCTGTGCAAGGGCGGCAATGGCGGCTTCGGCAATGCCTATTTCAAGACCTCGACGAACCAAGCGCCGCGCCACGCCAATCCCGGCCTGCCCGGCGAGGAGCGCTGGGTCTGGCTGAGGCTGAAGCTGATCGCCGATGCCGGGCTCGTCGGCCTGCCCAACGCCGGCAAGTCGACATTCCTCGCCACCGTCACGGCGGCGAAGCCCAAGATCGCCGACTATCCCTTCACCACGCTCCATCCCGGCCTCGGCGTGGTACGGGTCGACGGGCGCGAGATGGTGCTGGCCGACATTCCCGGGCTGATCGAGGGCGCGCATGAGGGGCACGGCCTCGGCGACCGCTTCCTCGGCCATATCGAGCGCTGCCGCGTGCTGCTGCATCTGGTCGAGGGCACGAGCGAACACGCCGGCAAGGCCTACAAGACCGTGCGCGAAGAGCTCGAGGCCTATGGCGAGGGGCTGGCCGACAAGCCGGAGATCGTCGCGCTCTCAAAGGTCGACGCGCTGACGCCGGAGCTGCTCAAGGAGCAGGTCGCACGGCTGAAACGGGCGGCGAAGCGCATGCCGATCATTCTGTCTTCCGCCTCGGGCGAGGGCGTCGATGCGTCGTTGCGGGCGCTCTTCGCCATCGTCGAGGAGGCGCGCCGCCAGGAGGAGCGCGAGAGCGCTCCTGTCGAGGAAACCGGTTGGCGGCCGTAAGGTCTAGTATCCTGTGGAACCGCCTCGTCATCCCGGACAAGCCGCGTCAGCGGCGCTGATCCGGGATCCATCATAGAGCTCCGGTGTCCTTCGATGGATTCCGGGTCAAGCCCGGGATGACGGCGCGGTTTCGCATGCATCCTGAAAGCGTCGGACGACAGCGCACTCTAGCGGAAATCCGGCCAGGCGCCGACGCGGTGGATGCTCTCGCGGTCGCGAGCCGCTTCGCCGAAGGGCGCGACGGGCCAGTCCCAGCTTTCGTCCGGCGCAGGCAGTTCGACGCCACGCGTGAGATCGAGCCGGTCGACGATCGCGCCTGAGCGATCGCGCTCTATCATCTCGACATCGCTCAGCAGGATCACGCGGCCGCGGAAGCGGCCGAGATCGGCGATGTGCCAGGCGATGCAGCGTGCCGGCAGATCGGGTGGCAGCGTCGCCGCGCGGGCCGGGTTGTCGGCAAGCCAGTCCTCGATGGGCCAGGCGAGCTGCGAAAGCAGATTGGCTGAGACAACGAGGTCCAGCTTCGAATCGGCGACGAGGTCGGCCAGCGGATCGCTGCGGCCGTCGCCCTCGCCGGCGAGCCAGCCCATGATGCCGGTCAGGTCGCGGGTCAACAGCGTGACATTGCGCCGGAAGCGCATGCGTAACCTGATCTGAGGGAGATGGACGGCATCGACCAGCAGGACACGCTCGAAATTCGCGCAGAGCAGGCCGAGCGGGATGTCGCGCAGCAGGCCGGAGCCGAGGATGACGGCGGTCCGCCGCTCGGGCAGTTCGGCGATTGCTTGCGCCACTACGGCCCGGCAGCGAGCGTGATGCTCGGCCCAGGCGCGGCGCTGCCGGAGGCCGCGCGACCAGAGCGCGACGCTCTCGGTCACCAGGCCGAGCTTGCGCGTCATCCGCGCGGCCGGCGTCGCCAGCCGCAGGGCGAGTTCCGCGAGCATGGCTATGCGCTTGCGTTTCGCATCGGCCGCTTCCGAAAGCCGGTTCCCACTTTGCGGGCCGATGCGTCAGGTCAGGGCGCCGCGCGCCGCCACCGGCCAGAGCGCCTCGACATGGGCGTCCGGCCCGTGCAGGCCGCGGACGCAGACATACCAGTCGTGCAGGTTGACCGTCGGGTCGCAATGGCCGGGTACGAGCAGCAGCCTGTCGCCGCGATGGGGCAGCGCGATCGGATCGCCGGTCAGGATGCCGTGCTCATCGGAGGGCTTGGTGTAGATGACGCCGTCGCGACGGAACGCGGTCGGCATGCCGGAATCGATGGCGGCGGCCTTGTGGCCGGCATCGACGATGGCGCGGTCCGGCACCGGCTTGCTCATCACCCCGGCGAGGATGAAGAGCGCATGCTCGAAGCTGCGGAACGGCGTGCCATCGGCTTGGCGGTTGCGGGCGTAATCGGCGTCCATGAAGATGTAGGAGCCGGCCTGGATTTCGTTCCAGATGCCGGATTGCGTCTCCAGCTCGTGCGTGCCGGTGCCGGCACCGCTGACGATCTCGCAGTTCAGCCCGGCATGGGCGAGACGCTCGACGGTGTTGCGCGCGGCGAGCCCCGATCGCTCGATCGCCTCGCGCCGCTCGTCGATGGAGCGCATATGCTGGGCGGAGCCATGATAGGCCTGAATGCCCGCGAAGCGCAGCGTGTTGGAGCGGGCGATCGCTTCCGCGAGCCTGACGGCGCCTTCGCCGGGCGCGACGCCGCAGCGCCGGCCGCCGACATCGATCTCGACATAGACGTCGAGCGTGACATCCTGGCGGGCTGCCGCCTCCGCCGCCTCGCGCACGCCGTCGGGGTGATCGACGCACAAGCCCACGCGGGCGCTGCGGGCCAGCCGGGCCAGCCGGTCGAGCTTGGCGGGGCTCGCGATCTCGTTGGTCACCAGCACGTCGCCGACGCCGCCCGCGACCAGGATTTCGGCCTCCGAGACCTTCTGGCAGCATTGCCCCACCGCCCCGTTTGCGATCTGGCGCAGGGCGATCTCGGGGCTCTTATGGGTCTTCGAATGGGGCCGAAGCCGGACGCCGTGAGCCTGGGTGAAGGCAGCCATGGCGACGAGGTTGCGCTCGAAGGCATCGAGATCGAGGACGAGGGACGGCGTTTCGATTTCGGCGAGGCTTTGGCCGGGCTGGGCCGGCGGCGATAGCGGCATGGAGTCTCCTGAATCGGTTGTGGCCATGGGAAGACAGCTTCGTGTCCGTAGCAAGGCCTCCGGCCTCCATGCGGGCATGCGCCCAGTGGCGCTTGCCGCCCCGCCGTGATAGGCGCGGCCCATGAAGATCGGACGCGTTACCGACGATACCCTCGCGCTCTTCGCCCGTGTCTGGCGCGAGCAGATCAAATCCTACCTGCCACAGATGGCAATGATCCTCGCGCTCGTGGTGATCATCGCCGCGACGACGAGCTTCTATCCGCTCCTGATCAAGGCGGCCTTCGACGCTTTCGCCGATCCGCTGACGGCCGAATCGACCGGCTTCGTCAGGCGCATGGAGCGGTTGGTCTCGAAGTCGATCAACTACGAGATCGGCGTGGTGAACGCGATCGCGACGGTGGTCGTCATCGTCACCGCCATCAAGGGCTTCTCGCTGCTCGCCCAGACGGTGATGACCAACAATGTCGTCAGCCGCATCGAAGCCGACATGCAGACCGCGCTCTACGGCCATCTGATCGATGCCGACCTCGCGCAGTTGCAGAAGGAGAACCCGGCCTCGCTGACCCAGCGCTTCACCACCGACTTCACCTTCGTGAAGGAGGCTCTGACGCGGATCGTGAACATCGCCATCCGCGACGTCGTGACGGCGATCGCGCTCGTCGGCGCGCTGTTCTGGATCGACTGGCAGATGACGCTGGTGGTCCTGCTGATCGCGCCGGTGGTGGCTCATCCGATCGGCCGTATCGGCCGCAAGCTCAGGCGCATGGCGAGTTCGCAGCAGGAGCAGACCGGCATCATGGCAAGCCTCGTCACCGAGAGCCTGCAGGGAGCCCGCGTCGCCAAGACGGATTCGCTCGAACCCTATCTGAAGCAGCGCGCGGGCAGCGCCTTCGAGACGATCAGGACCCTGAAGATGAAGGCCGCCAACGCGCGCGGCCGTCTCGACCCGCTGCTCGAGGTCGGCGGCGGCATCGCGGTCGCGGGCGTGCTCGCCGCGATCGGGGTGCGCATCACTTCGGGCTCATCGACTGTGGGTGATTTCACCGGCTATGTCTCGGCGCTGCTGCTCGCGGCGCAGCCGATGCGTTCGCTGGGCAACCTCAACGCCATCGTCCAGGAAGCCGGCGCCTCTCTGAAGCGCTATTACGCTCTGATCGACGAGAAGCCGCAGATCGTCGAAAGACCGGGCGCCAAGCCCCTGGCGATCGAGACCGGCGAGGTCGCCTTCCGGCATCTGCGCTTCCGTTATCGCGAGGATCAGCGCGCGCTGGAGGGAATCGAACTCGTCGCCCAGGGCGGCAAGATGACGGCGCTGGTCGGCCGCTCCGGCTCGGGCAAGTCGACCTTGCTCGCCTTGGTGCCGCGCCTCTACGATCCGAGTGGGGGGCGCATCGAGATCGATGGTCAGGACCTGCGCAGCGTGACGCTCGAGAGCCTGCGCCATCGGATCGGCGTGGTCAGCCAGGACGTGGTGCTGTTCGACGACACGGTGCGCGCCAACATCGCCTTCGGCCGCCCCGATGCCACACAGGAGGAGATCGTCGCCGCCGCCCAGGCCGCGGCCGCACATGACTTCATCATGGCGATGCCGGGCGGCTACGGCGCCTCGGTCGGCGAGCGCGGCCACAAGCTCTCCGGCGGCGAACGCCAGCGCATCGCCATCGCACGCGCCATCCTAAAGGATGCGCCGATCCTGCTGCTCGACGAAGCCACGAGCGCGCTCGACACCGAATCCGAACGCCTCGTCCAGCAGGCGCTGGCGAAGTTGATGAAGGGGCGCACCACCATCGTCATCGCGCACCGGCTCTCGACCATTCGCGAGGCCGACCTGATCGTTGTGATGGACGAGGGCAAAGTCGTCGAGACCGGCAGCCATGACGAGCTTCTGGCCCGCGACGGAGCCTATGCCCGGCTGTACAGGATGCAGTTCCTGGAGAGCTGAGCACCGGGCTCGCTGTTCTGTCGCGGAAATACGCGGTCATCCCGGGCTTGACCCGGGATCCATGCTGGAGCGTTTCCGAGCAAGGTTCAGGCATGGATCCCGGCTCTGCGCTTCGCTCCGGCCGGGATGACCCGCGCTTCCGTGAGAACGCAGCCTACTTGCAGAACTCGGCGCAGCCGGCTTCCCAGAATGCTTTGCCGGATTCAAGCGGGGGGATCGAGGGCCGCGCCTTGCGGCCGGGCAGATCGTCCGGGACCGGCTTCACCAGCTCCCACCAGCCATGGGCGCATTGCGAGCGGAAGGCCATCTGGTCGGAGATCGAGGTGCCTTCTTGTTCGAGGACGGCGTCGAGCGTGGCGCAGGTTTCGCGCAAGCGCGTGTCATGCGCCTCGCCGGGATCGTTGGCGTAGTCATGGAAGGCCTCGGTGAAGGCCTCCATCTCGCGGGCGATGTGCGGCCACTCGGCGCGGCCGAGGTTCCAGGCGTCCATCCATTCGCGCACGACAGTCTCGACAGCTTCCGCCTTCGGCTTGTCCCTGACCTTTCGGGCGGTGGTCAGCATGTGCCGCATCAGCTCGGCGCGGGCATGGGCATGCCGCGCCCGCAATGCGGCCTCCTGCATCTGCGCGATGGCCTCAGCGGCCTCCAGCTGCAGCGCTTCGACGAAATGCGGCATGGTTTTTATCTCTCAGGGCAAGGTGGCGAGGCGCTCGATCAGGCGCTCGAACAGCTCATGGGCCTTCACGGCCGAGACGACATGTGCGTTGGGCACCTGTTTCCGCCGTCCGTTCCAGTCGATCGTGGTGCGGCCGCGCAAGGGGTTATCGCCGGTCTCGACCGTGACGAAGCAATCACGCCCGTCGAACAGCTCCGGCCAGAGCAGAAAGGCGATGACGCAGGGGTCGTGCATCGGATGGCCGTCGGAGCCGAGTCCGCCGGGGCGTGGGCGGTTGAGCATCCCGTGTATCGCCGCGCCCGTTTTGGTGCCGAGCGTGCCGATGCGGGCGATCTGCGCGTGACTGGCAATCGCCTGGAGCGTGACGCCGAGGCCGAACATCACGATCGGGCGGTCGCAGCCGAAGACGACCGCGGCGGCGTGCGGATCGACATAGGTGTTGAACTCGGCCGCGGGCGTGATGTTGCCGAGCCCGATGGCGCCGCCCATCACCACGATGCGCTTGACCTTCGGTAGGATGTCCGGCGCGAGCCGGAAGGCGAGCGCCAGATTGGTCAGCGGCCCGAGCGGGCAGAGCGTGATTTCACCCTCCGGGGCCGCACGGCAGATGTCGATGATCGTCTGCACGGCATGGCCGGGTGCGGCTTCGCTTGCAGGCGCAGGAAGCCCCGCCCCCGCGAGCCCATCCGGACCGCAGACGAATTCGGCCGTTTCAAGCGGGAAGACGAGGGGGCCTTCGGCGCCGCGATGGACGGGGATGTCGGCGCGTTCGCCCAGGTCGCGGATGCGCAGCGCATTCGCCGTGGTCTGAGCGACCGGGACGTTGCCGGCGACCGTCGTGATCGCCTTGACATCGAGCTGATCCCGGCTGGCGAAGGCGAGCAGCAGCGCGACGGCGTCGTCCTGCCCCGGATCGGTGTCGACGATGATCGTCTCGCGCATGGTCTCAGGCCGCCTTGGCGTTGCCGGCCATGATCAGATGGGCGATGTCGTCGGCGGTGAGGTCTCCAAGCGGGCGGTCGACGTATTTGCGCCCGGCGCCCATGATGACGACGCGGTCGGCGAGCGCCACGACATCGCGCATGTTGTGGCTGATCAGGATGACGGTGCGCCCGTCGGCCTTGAGCTTGCGGATGAGGTCGAGCACGAGCGCGCTTTCCTTGACGCCGAGCGCGGCGGTCGGCTCGTCCATGATGATGATCTCGGCGTTCCAGCGCAGCGCCCGCGAGATCGCGACCGCCTGACGCTGCCCGCCGGAGAGCCGCTCGACGGGGCGGGTCATGTCTGTGACGGCGGCGGAGAGCTGCGACAGGTAGCGCTGCGATTCCGCGATCATCCGCTTCTTGTCGAGGATGCGCAGGAAGGGCAGCAGCACCGGCTTGGTCAGCTCCGAGCCCATGAAGACGTTCTGGGCGATGGAGAGGCGCGGGGCGAGCGCGAGGTCCTGATAGATGGTCGCGACACCGTTCTCGAGCGCATCATGCGGCGAGGCGAAGGTGACGGGCTTGCCGCGCAGGCTGATCGTGCCGGCCGACGCCTCCTCCGCGCCGGAAATCACCTTGATCAGGCTCGACTTGCCGGCGCCGTTGTCGCCGCACAAGGCCACGACCTCGCCAGGGAAGATGTCGAGATCAACGTCGCTGACAGCGACGACCGGGCCGTAGCTCTTGCCGATGCCGCGCAGCGAGAGGAGGGGGGTGGGGGTCATGGATGGATCATCCGGGATTGCGGAACGGCTGCCGTCATTCCCGGGCGAAGCAGGCTTCGACCCGGGAAGCTCAGTACGAGAGGGCGCTGGTTTCCGAGATGCTCGGGGCAAGCCCGAGCATGACGGTTCCCGTCCTCACTTCTTCAGGAACTGCTGGACGTTGTTCTTGTCGACCAGCACGGCTTCCGTGAAGAGATAGGGGCCCGACGCGATGGTTTCCTTCGGCTTCTTCTCGACGACGATCGTCTGGATCGCGTCGACGGCCTGCTTGCCCATCTCCTCGAACGGGATCGCAACCGTGGCGACGAAGGTCGAGGCGGGATCGGCGATGCGCTCGTAGCTCTCCTTGCCGCCGTCGACCGAGATCAGCGGTATCTGGCCCTTCTTCACGCCCTGCGCCTGCAGCAGGTCGTCGATGATGTAGGCCTGTCCGTCGAAGGACGCCCAGATGCCGTTGATCTTGCCCTGGTTCTGCAGCAGCAGTGCCTGCATGCCGGCGCGGACGTCGTCGCGCCAGCTCTGGGTGCGCGCCATCGAGAATTTGCCGAGTTCCTTCACCGCCTGGTTCTCGGCGAGCACGGCGTCGAGCAGACGGCCGCGAATACGCGAGGCGACGTTGAGGTCGAAGCGGGCGCTGACGATGTTGCCCTGATAGCCGAGCTGGCCGAGCAGATAGAGCGCGGCCTCGGCGCCGACCTTGTATTCGTTGGTCTGGATGTCGAAGAGCGCGTGCGGGCTCGAACCGGACTGGACCGTGATGACGGGGATCTTGGCGTCCTTGGCCGCCTTGAACTGGGCGTCGGCCTCCACCGGCTTGCCCATGGCGATGATGATGGCGTCGACCTTCTTGGCGATCAGCGCGTCGAACTGCTCGGCGTGCTTCGGCAGCGCGCCTTCCGAGTTCAGCAGCGTGACGCCCCAGCCCTTGGCCTTGGCGGCGGCGGCCGCGGCGTTGGCGACGCGGGCATGCGTCTCCGACGAGAACTGGAAGCCGATGATGCCGACCTCGAAGGCCCCGGCCGGTTGCCCGAGCGCGACGAGCGCGGCGGCGGCCACCAGCATCTTCCTCAAACCAAGACCACTCCTGCCGAACATCGAAACCACTCCCCTCGTTATGGATCGTTTATATCCGCACTAGACCTTGAACGCCGCCTTCTTCATCGCGCTGGCCGAGAAGGCGACCGAACCGATGATGATCGCGCCGAGCACGATGTCCTGAATGTAATAGGGCGCGCCGAGCAGCACCAAGCCGTTGCCGAGCACCTTCAGCACCAGCGCCGCGAAGACCGTGCCCGGTATGTTGGGCTTGCCCGGATCGAACATGGTCATGCCGAGCAGAACGGCGGCGATGGCGTAGAGCAGGTAGTCGCCGGCCATGTTCGGCGCGGCCGAGGACAGGTTGGCCGCCAGCAGGACCGCCATGATGCTGGCGAAGACCCCGGCGAGCAGCAGTCCGATGCGCTTCATCCGCGCCGTTGCGATGCCGGCGAGCCGTGCGGCTTCGTCGGCCTCGCCGGTTGCGACCATATGGGCGCCGGTTCTGGTCCATTTGACGAGGCCCCAGGCGAAGAGCGTGGCGCCGGCCATCCAGAGCACGAGATTTGGGATGCCGAAGCTGTAGCCGCGCGCCAGCCCGGTGAAGCCGACCGGCCAGCGCCCGACGAAGGCGACGCCCTGGGTGATCATGAAGGCGAGGCCCTTGGCGATCGCCGCGGTGCCGAGCGTCATGATCAGCGAGGGGATGCGCAGCACGGTGACGCCGTAGCCGTTGAGCGAGCCGAGCACGATGCCGACGCCAAGTGCCGCCGCGACGGCGACGATGGGCGGATATTGCAATTGCACCAGCCAGCCGCAGACGACCGCGGCCAGGCTCGCCATCTCCGCCACGGAGAGATCGAGCTCCGCCACGGTGAAGGCGAGCGCGAAGCCGAGTGCCAGGATGGCGAGGAAGCTCGTATCCTTCAGCACGTTGATGATGTTGGTGGCGCTTGCGAAGTTCGGCGCGAAGATCAGGAAGAACAGGATCAGCGCCAGCCCGGCGAGAGCCGTGCCGTAGCGCCCGATCACCTCACGCGGGTCGATGCGGCCCAATTCAGGCCCCCTTCGCGATGGTGGAGATCGGCGAGAGAATCTCGATGCCGCCGGTGATCGGGATCAGCGCCCCGGTGACGAAGGCGGCGCCCGGCGAGAGCAGGAAAGCGATCACGTTGGCGACATCCTCGGGCCGTCCTAATCTCCCCAGCGGCGTACGCAGCGCCGCGCCCTCGACCAGCGCGTTGAACTGCTGGGCGAATCCGTTCCTCACCATTGGCGTATCGATGATGCCGGGCGCAACTGCATTCACGCGGATGCCGTGCCGGCCGAGCTGCTGGGCCATGCCGTAGGTCAGTGTCGCGACGCCGCCCTTGGCCGAGCCATAGGCGAGATTGGCGCCGCCATTGGCATGAGCGATCGAGGAGATGTGGACGATCGCGCCGCCTTCGCCTTGATCGATCATCTGCCTGGCGGCGGCCTTCGAGATGCGGAAGACGGCCGAGAGGTTGATGTCGACGAGCCTGTCCCACTCGTCATCCTCCATCTCGACCAATGGCACCGGGCGCGAGGCGCCGGCACCCGTGACGAGATGGTCGAGCCGGCCGAAGCGGGAGGTGGCGAGATCGACGGCGGCCTGCGCGAAGTCGCGCTCGCGGACATCGCCGGCCAGCGTCGCCGTTTCGCCCCCTGCGGCCGCGACCTCGGCGGCCACAGCGTCGAGCCCGGCCGGATCGAGCCCGCAGAGCACGAGGCGATGGCCTGCCGCTGCAAGCGCCAAGGCAAGCGCCGAGCCGATGCCGCCGGAGGCGCCGGTGACGAGGGTGACGGGCTTTGCGGGTGCGGGCCTGTCCATCTCAGGCGGCCTTGCGGGCTTCATAGGCGCGCACCAGCGCCTCGGCGCGCTTCGGGTCGACCGGATTCAGGGTCTGGCGGTCCTTCTTGATCGAGGTGCCGATGATGAAGATCTCGGCGACCTCCGCGAGCCGTGCGATATTCTCCTCGGCGACGCCGGTGCCGACCGCGACGGGCGTGTCCGAGACTTGCTTCGCGACGCGCTCGATCACCGCGATATCGGCCTCCTTGCCGGCAGCGGGCCCGCCGACGCAGACGATATCCGCAAGCCCGATGAAGACCGCGCCGGAGGCGAGCTGCTCGACCGGGCGATTGTCGAGGTTGATCGAGAAGCCCGGCGTGACGTTGCAGATGATGCGGATGTTCTCGGCGCCGAGATTGGCGCGCAGGCGCAGGGCGCGGGCGCCATCCGGCGTCATCATGCCGATATCGCCGGCGAGCAGCCCGGTCAGGAAGGCGCGCACGAAGCGCCCGCCCGTGGCATGGGCGACGGCGATGGAGGCTGGCGGGTCGATCAGCATGTTGACGCCGTGCGGCAGCTTCGTCCGCGCCTGGCATTCGGCGATCACCTCGGTCATCGCCGCGACGACCTCGACCGGCATGTTCGACTCATAGGGCATGTCGGATTCGTTGGTGTAGAGCAGAGCGTGGAAGCCGGCCTCCTCCAGGATCCTGGCTTCTTCCTTCGCCTGGTTGATGATCTTCCGCATGCCGCCGCTGCGGTCGTAGAGCGGCGTGCCGGGCAAGGCGAGCGTATGGACGCAGCCGACCAGCAGGTGGTCGCGGCCATATTCGGTCTGAACGAGGGTCTTCATGGCGTCGGGTCCTTACGGAAGCGATGGCGGGGTATGGATGCCGGGCAGGCTGCCGGCGCTGCGCGAGAGCCCGGCGAGATCTGCCGAGACGGGAGCGAGCGCGGCTTCGGCGCGCCGGAAGACGGAAAAGAGGGCGTCGTAGGCGTCGCGGCGGGCGGGGCTTGGCTCATAGCGGCGGGCAGGAGCGACGAGTGCCTCCTGCGCTGCCGCGAGCGAGGGGAAGCGGCCGAGGCCGGTCCAGGCGATGATGGCGGCGCCGAGCAGGCCGGGTTCCTTCGCCGCGCCGACCACGACCGGGCGGTTGCAGATATCCGCCTTGATCTGCGCCCAGACCGGGTTGGAAGCAGCGCCGCCGCCGAAGCGGATTTCGCCGACCGGGCCACTGAGGGCGGCTTCGGCCCGTTCGAGCACGATGCGGTTGAGGAAGGCGACGCCCTCCAGCACGGCGTAAGCGAGATCGGTCGCGCCGTGCTGGCGGCCGAGGCCGAGGAAGGCGCCGCGCAAAGCCGGATTCCAATAGGGTACGCGCTCACCCTGGAGATAGGGCAGGAAGACGAGCGGCTGCGGATGCCGGCGCCCGGCGAGGAGCCTGCCGATGCCGTCGCCGACGCTGGCGAAACCGGGTTCCGTGCCGTGGAGCAGCGAGACCAGCCAGGCGGCGGTATCGGCACCGTTCTGGCTGGGGCCGCCAAGCTGCCAGAGGCCGCGCCAGTCGACCGTCAGCAGGCCTTCCGCGGCAGCGGCGTTCTCGCCGACGACGCCGAGGACTTCGGTGGTGCCGGAGATGTTGTAGGCGAATCCGGCCCGCATCGCGCCGAGCCCGGTGACGGCGACCCATGTGTCGCTCGACGAGCAGAAGACGGGGACGCCCGCCAGCCGGCCGAGCGCACCCGGCAGACCGGGCTGAACCGGTGCCAGCACCGCACAGGGCTCCAGCACTGGCGGGATGACGGAGGCCGTCAGCCCGATGGCCGCAAGGGGGGCGCCGCTTTCCGTCCCTTCGGTGCAGGCCATGAGCCGGGCCATCGAGACGGGGTCTCCCCCTTGCTTGCCGGTGAGGCGGAAATTGAGCCAATCCTTCGGCTCCAGCACGCTGGCCAGGGCTCTGAAGCACGCGCTTTCTTCCTCGGCCAGCCAGGCGAGGCGAGCCAGCGGGTGGAAGGCGTTGATGCGCTCGGCCTCGGGATGGCTGCCGAGCCGGCCACGCAGCCGCGCCGCCGCGGCTTCCGAACGGGTATCTTTCCAGGTGATGGCCGGCCGGAGCTGGCGCCCGTCACGGCCGAGGAAGACCTGTGTGCGCGTGACGCCGCAGATGGCGATGCCCTCGACCGCGCCGAACAGCTCCGGTTCGGCCTCGGCGAGTTGGTCGGCCGCTTCGCTGAAGATCGTCCACCAGGCTTCGGCATCGACCTCCGACCAGCCCATGCGGTCGATCAGCGTCGGGCCGATGATGACGCTTTCCGCAAGCGTACGGCCCTGCGCGTCGACGAGCGCGGCGCGGAAGCTGGTGCCGCCGAGGTCGCAGGCAAGAACCACACTCATGATGCGGCGCTCCCGACCTGCCGGCGGATGGTGAAGCGGTAGATGTCGCCGCGGATCAGGTTGTCGCTGACCTCGACGACGGCTCCGATCCCATCGCGGGCGACGCGCTGCGAGCGGAAGATCGCCGTGCCGGCGGGGATGCCGAGATGGCCGGCATCCTCGACGCCCGCAGCGAGGGGCTCCAGCGTTTCCTCGACCGTGGCGACATGGATGCCGCGGCATTCGGCGAGATAGCGATAGAGCGAGGCGTTCATCAGCGCGTCCGCCTTCGCCTCGCCGAGCACGGCGGCACCGAGGCGCGAGCGCTGCAGCACGGCCGGCTGATCGTCGAGGCTGCGCAGGCGCAGGAGCTCGACGATGCCGTCTTTGGCGATATCGCCGCCGAACAGCGCGAATTCGGCCGGCGTCGCCCCGCGGGAGGTTAGAGCGAGAACCTGCGTCTTCGGCACGCGGCCCGCCATGCGGGCCTCGCTGTGGAAGTCGACGATGCTGCCGAGATGCTTGGTGATGTGGCGCGGCCGGTAGAAGGTGCCCTTGCCCTGCCGGCGCTCGATCAGCCCCTGGTCCTGCAATTGCTTCAGTGCCGCGCGGATCGTCGTGCGGCTGGCGCCGTAGCGTTCGCAGAGCTCATGCTCCGAGGGAATCGCCCGGGCAGCGTCCCCCCCGGCCGCAAGGCCGAGTTCGAGACTG
Source organism: Allobosea sp. RIT-PG3_2 (assembly GCF_057321085.1). Taxonomy (NCBI): domain Bacteria; kingdom Pseudomonadati; phylum Pseudomonadota; class Alphaproteobacteria; order Hyphomicrobiales; family Alloboseaceae; genus Allobosea; species Allobosea sp. RIT-PG3_2. The sequence continues at coordinate 172,935 of NZ_JBXWCA010000004.1, forward strand.
TGGGCGATCTCCTGATAGCGAACCATGCGGCACTCCCGGCGGGATGCCGTATAGGAAGATACAAATCAGATACAAGTCAAGCGCTGCGGCGCGCTGCCTGCAAAATATCGTCGACGAGCCTTTGCGAGCTCAGCGCCTCCTCACCGGTGACGACGGGGTCGCGGCCTTGCGCGATCGCGTCGATGAAGTCGGCGATGACGGCCCGGTGGGCATCATGCGGGAAGTCCATGATGTTGGCGCCGCTTCCGGTCGAGCCCTCGGCCTCGACGATCTCCTCGCTTCCGTCGAGGAAAGCGAGGCGCAAGCGCCCGCCGATCAGGGCTGCGAAGCCTTTGGTGCCGGTGATCTCGATACGCTCGGGATAGCCGGGATAGGCGGCGGTCGTCGTCACCAGCGTGGCGGGCGCACCATTGCCGGTTTCCAGCAACGCCGAGACGTAGTCCTCGGTCTCCATACGATGGAGCGCGGTGGTGCGAGCCTGTGCCGCGACGACCGTGGAGACGCCGACGAGCGAGCGAAACAGGTCGAGCGAGTGGATCGCCTGCGTCAGCAGCACACCGCCACCATCGCGTGCGAGCGTGCCCCGTCCGGGCTCGTCGTAATAGCTCTGCGGGCGCCACCACGGGACGGAGAGGAAGGCGGCTTCGATCGTGCCGAGTTCGCCCGATTGCAGGGCGGCCTTCAGGCGCAAACTTGCCGGGCGGAAGCGGTGCTGCAGCACGACGCCGAAGGTCTTGCCGGTGCGGCGCGCGGTGTCGACGAGGCGCTGGCCGCGCTCGCTGGTCAATTCCAGCGGCTTCTCGACGAGAACATGTTTGCCGGCTTCAAGGCAGAATGCGGAGACGTCGAGATGGCTGCTCGGCGGGGTCAGGACGATGGCGGCATCGACGGCAGGGTCTGTCAGCACGGCATCGAAATCGGTGGTCGTCGGGAAGGGGAATTGTCTGGCATAGGCTTCGGCGCGATCCGGCGTCCGGCTCACCGCCCAGCGGACATCCGCACGATCGGCGAGGTCGAGCAGGCTTTTGGAGTGCGGCAGGGAAGCCGGGCCGAGCCCGATCACGGCGATGCCGAGCTTGCGTGTCATGTCAGGCGATCCCCGTCCTCGTTAAATCGTTCAACCGCGGTCATCCCGGACAAGCGGCGAAGCCGCGCTGATCCGGGATCCATGCCGGAGCGCTTCCGGCAAAGGTTCAGGCGTGGATCCCGGGTCTCCGCTGCGCTGCGACCCGGGATGACATTCATGCGTTATTCGGTCGAGCCGGCAGCCAGGCCGCCCTCTCCTGCGCCTCCAGCGCGAGCCGACAGACGGTGAAGGCGTGGCGCTGGCTCATCGCGGTTTCGGTCCGCGCGCCGATATCGGCGACCAGATTGCGGAAGTAAGTCAGCGGCTCGCTGGAAGCGTTGATGTGGCGGGTGCCGGCCTTGTCGACCAGGAAGACGTGGTCGGTGCCGGCGCGGCCGGCGATATCGACATATTTGCGCAGCTCGATCGTGCCTTCGGTGCCCAAAATGGTCAGGCGCCCGTCGCCCCAGGTCGACAGCCCGTCGGCGGTGAACCAGTCGACGCGGACATAGCCGCCGGCCCTGTCGCTGCGCAGCAGAACCTCGCCGAAATCCTCGAAGTCGGGCAGATCGGGGATGCCGAAATGGCCGACGCCGGAGGCGATGATCTCGGCGCCCTCCGAGCCGGTGAAATGCAGGAACTGGTCGATCTGGTGCGAGGCGATGTCGGTGAGGATGCCGCCATAATGGCGCTTGTCGAAGAACCAATCCGGCCGGATCGCGCGGTTGAGGCGGTGGGGGCCCACACCAAGCGTCTGTACGACGCGGCCGATCGCGCCATCGGAAATCAATTTGCCGGCTATGATCGTGGCGGGAACGATGAAGCGCTCGGAGAAGCAGATCGAGAAGATCCGCCCGGTCTCTGCGACGGCTTTCTCCACCGCGACAAGCTGATCGAAGCTGGTGACGCCGGGCTTGTCGACCATCACGTCCTTGCCAGCCCGCATGGCGCGGATGGCGATGTCGGCGCGCCCCGCCGGAATGGCGGCACAGACGATCAGGTCGATGGACGCGTCCTCGATCAGCCGGTCGGCCGTGCTCTCCGCCAGATCGGGAAAGCGCTCGCGGAAGCCGGTGAGGACGCGTTCATCGCTGGTCGCGGGGTCGAAGCCGACGCAGGTCGCGCCGGCTTCGAGGAGACCACCGACCATATGGTAGATATGGCGGTGGTCGAGGCCGATGGCGGCAAAGCGCATGGCTACTGGGGAGCTCCGTGGCCGATGCCGATCTCCTGGTCCCAGCGCCGGAAGGCGGCGACGAGGCGCTCGGGCGTCAGCGGCGGGCGGGTCGGCAGGCTGGTGATCAGCCCGTCATATTCCGGCCGGCCATATTCGGCGAGGATGTCGCGGCTTTCCTGCGGCGCCATGGCGAGCGTCACGCCCTTCACGGCCGGGCCAGGATAGAAATAGCCCTTGTCGTAGGTCACGGCCTGCGCCTCGGGCTTGAGCATATGGGCCATCAGCGCGACGAGGGCCGGCATCTTGTCGGCTCCCACGCCCCTGGGGATGCACATGAACTGGGTGTCGGGAATCCAGTGCGTGTTGGCGAGGACGAAGACCTTGGCCTCCTTCGGCACGATGCCGAGGACGCGGGGATTGATGTCCCAGCCCAAGGTCGAGACGATGACGTCGCGCGTGCCTTCGCCGAGCTCCTTCATCGTCGCGGCGGTGCCGCCCGGATAGTAGTCGACGCCGGTGCCGAGCTCCTTGAGATAGGCCCAGCTCTTGTCCCAGCCCTTGATCGGGTCGGTCGGGTCGGCATCGCCGAGGATGTAGGGCAGGCCCATGAGCCAGGTCCAGCCGGGGCCTGAATTGACGGGGCGGGCATAGGTGAAGCGCTTCGGGTTCTGCTTGACGTAGGCGAGCAGGTCCTCGGCCGTCTTCGGCACGCTCTTGAGGCGCTCGGGCGCATATTCGAAGAGCGGGCCCGACGGGGAATACACGACGGCGACGCCTTCGTTCTGGCCGAAGTTGCGCTGCATCATCAGCGCCTGCTCGTGATAGACCTCCTCCGGCTTCGGCAGGTCCTTGGCGTGGGACTTCCACACGTCGACCCAGAGCCCCTGCTGGATGCCGTCCGACATGGCGCCGGGGCCGGTGAGCACGAGGTCGATGTCGACGCGGTTGGCCTGCTGCTGGGCTTTGAGTTTGGCGGGCAGCTCCGGGGAAGGCGCGCGCGAGAAGTTCAGCCGCGAGATCAGCTTCGGATTGTCCTTGGCGAACTTCTCGATGGCCGCCTGCGTCAGCTGCAGGTTGCCGGCTACGTCGATGATGTTGAGTGCCACGGGGGCGCTCTGCGCCAGCGCTCCGCCGGCTTTCAAGGCGGCGAGGCCGGCTGCTCCGGCCATGACGGTACGGCGTGTCGGATAAGTCATGTTCTCTCCCTGGGTTCACGGCTCTCTTGTGTCGATGCCGTCCGCGGCATCGGGAGCTCTAGTCTGGGATACTAGTGCACCACTCGTGCGTGCGCCAGCGCATTCCGCGGCATGGCGGGCATCGGATTGGAGAATATGGCGCGGGTGGATCAGCCCCTTTCCAGCAGCAACGCCTCGGTCGCGCGGCTGAGCAAGGGCGCGGCGGCGCCGTGAATCTCGTAGAGATGGCTGGCTGGCACGCCTGCGAGGTCCGGTACCGCGAAGCCGTCCATCGTGCCTTCGGCGCGGAACAGCGTGTTGAACCGGGCCCAGAGCTGGGGATTGGCGGAGAACGGGCCGCTCACCGCGATCCGCGTGGGGAAGAGCAGGCGGCAGGCATTGGCGAGCGCGCGGGCGAGGAGTTGTGCCGCCGTCTCGATCTCCGGCAGGGCCAGCAGATCGAGACCGGCGAGCTGCCGGGCGAGGCGGATCTCGTCCTGGTCGAGGTCGGGCCAATGGCGCCGCAGCGCCGGCAGCAGCGACCAGAGCGCGGCGCCGGTCTCGAGGCAGGCGGTGTTGCCGCAGCCGCAGGGGCGCCCGTCCAGAGCCGCCAAGCGCCAATGCCCGATCTCGCCGAAGGAACCGGCCGGCGCGAAGGGCTCGCCGTCGACCGCAAAGCTGAGGCCGATGCCCCAGCCCCAGTGCAGCAGGATGGTCCCACCCGCGAATTGCTCGGGCTCGCGCGCGGCGCGGGCCCGCAATTCGGCGTCGAGGTTGCGGCAGATCTCGACCGGACCGGCAACCGGCGCGAGCACCGCGCCGATATCGAGCCCGCGCATGCGTGGCCAGCGCGAGGCCAGCAGCCATTGGCCGCGCTTCAGATCGATCAGGCCGGATAGCGAAACGGCGGTGCCGGCATGGCTCATGCCGGGTGGCATCGCGTCGAGCAGGTCGCGCGCCAGCTCCGCCATGGCCTCGGCGATCGCGGCATTGTCGGCTTGGCCGGCGATGGCGCGGCGGCGTTCGGCGACGAGATGGCCGTTGAGATCGACCAATGCGCCCGAGAGGGACTGGCTGGAGACATAGATGACGGAAGCGCCGATGCGGCGGGTATGGGCGACGAGGATCGCCGGCGGCCGCCCGCGTCCGGCGGCCTCGCCGACGGTCTCGATGACGAGGCGGCGCGCGATGAGATCGCCGACGACGCGGGAGACGCTGGTCGAGCGCAGTTCGAGCATGCGGCCGATATCGGTGCGCGAATGGGCCTGGCCGTTCAGGATCAGCCGGTAGATGCGCGCGCAGTCCCGATCATGGGCGAGGGACAGGCGGTTCTCGTCGAGGGTCAGCAGCGACACGGCAGGCTCTATTAAGAACGGTTGCGTTCAAAATTAATCATTGCGTTTCGGGCTGAGCTTCATAAGCTCGTTGCTAGAATATCGAAAATTTCCTGACGTAAAAGGTTCAAAAATCGATGATCGAGATGCATCTCGCCTCCGACAAGGAGACGCTCGGCCGGCAGGCAGCGGCGCTCGGAGCGCAGGCGATCCGGGATGAGCTTGCCCGCCACGGCGAGGCGACGATCATCGTGGCGACCGGCGCGAGCCAGTTCGAGATGCTGCAGCACCTCGTGGCGGCCGAGGGCATCGACTGGTCCAAAGTCACGGCGTTCCATCTCGACGAATATGTCGGCCTGAGCGAGAGCCATCCGGCAAGCTTCCGCCGCTATCTGCGCGAGCGTTTCATGGCGCCGCTCAACGACGCGCCGCGCTTCATCCCCGTCGACGGCGAGGGCGACCCGCAGGCGGCGGTGGAGCAGCTCAATACGCTGATCGCTGGCCGGCGCATCGCCGTCTGCTTCGCCGGGATCGGCGAGAACTGCCACCTTGCCTTCAACGACCCGCCGGCCGATTTCGAGACCGAGCAACCCTATCTGGTGGTGACGCTGGACGAGGCCTGCCGGCAACAGCAATTCGGCGAGGGCTGGTTCCCGAGCTTCGAGGCCGTGCCGCAACAGGCGATCTCGATGAGCATCCGCCAGATCCTGAAGAGCGAATTGATCATCCTGGCGGTGTCCGACACGCGCAAGGCCGAGGCCGCCAAGGCCGCGCTGGAAGGGCCGGTGAGCAATCTGGCGCCCGCCTCGATCCTGCAGACGCATAAGCGTACCGTGCTGTTCATCGATCCGGCCGCCGCGTCTCTGCTGAGCCGGAAGGGCTGACGATGCGCACGCCCGGTCTCGTCGATCTGCAGGTCAACGGCTTTGCCGGAGTGGACTTCAACTCCGGCACGATCACGGCCGCCGAACTGGACCGGGCGCTGGAGGCGATGCTGGCGACGGGCGTCACCATCTGCCTGCCGACGATCATCACCGCGCATCCGCAGGAGCTGGAAGAGCGCTTCCGAGCGCTCGACAGGGCGGTCAGCGAGAGCCGGCTCGGGCGGCTGATGTGCCCGGGCTATCACCTCGAAGGGCCGTTCCTGAACCCGTCCGCCGGCTATGCGGGCTGCCATCCGCCGGAGGCGATGACGGCCGCAACCGCCAAACTGGTCGCGCATCTCGAAACCTTGCTGTCGCGGCCGATCCTGATGGTGACGCTGGCGCCGGAGGTCGAGGGCGGCGTCGCGCTTGCCGGCAAGCTGGCGGGAATGGGCAAGGTTGTCGCCATCGGGCATTCCGCCGCGGATTTCGAGACCGTCGCGGCCGCTGCCGATGCAGGCGCGACGCTCTCGACCCATCTCGGCAACGGCCTGCCGCAGCAATTGCACAAGCTCGTCAATCCGCTTTTCGCGCAGCTCGCGGAAGATCGGCTCATGGCGGGCTTCATCGCGGATGGCATCCATATCCACCCGAAAGCCCTCAAGAGCCTGATCCGGGCCAAGGGGTTCGAACGCTCGATCCTCGTCACCGATGCGGTGGTCGCAGCGGGCGCCGTGCCGGGGCGCTACAGCTTCGCCGGCATGCCGGTCGACCTCGCTGCCGATGGCTCGGTGCGCCAGCCGGGCGGCGCTTCGCTGGCGGGCTCGGCGCTGAAGCTCGACGATGCCGTGCGCAACGTCGTGTCCTGGGGCCTCGCGACGCCGGAGGAGGCGGTCGCCATGGCCTCGACCCATGCGCTGGCCTGCATCGCCGCAGCGCTCCAAGCGGCGGGCGTCGCCCTGCCGAAGAGCGAGATCGAATGGTCGCCGGAGCTGCACGTCCGCAGCGCGCGGATCGGCGACCTCACCCGCGACTTCGCCGCCCATGCGGCAGCCTGAAGACGTCACCATCCAAAGCAAGAAGGGGAGAACAATGACTGAATTTTCCAAGGGCGTGGATCGCCGCACCGTTCTGGGCGGGCTCGGCGCGTTGACCGTCGGCGGCAGCGGCGCCTTCGCCGCCTCGCCGCCGCTGCCTTCGGCACCGGTCGGCATCAACATCATCGATGTCGGCGGCGCGCTGGCGCTGATGCAGCAGGCCTTCGACGATTATCGCAGCGCCAATCCCAAGCTGGTCTCGCGCATCACCTATGTGAAGGCGCCGGCGCCCGAGCTGGCGAGCAAGATCAAGGCGCAACAGGATGCGGGCCGCGCCGATCTCGACCTCATCCTGACCGGCTCCGACGGTCTCGCTGCCGGGCTGGAGCAGAATCTCTGGCTCAAGATCTTCCCGGATTTCGCCGACAAATTCCCGAAGATCGAGGAGAATTACGAGCCGGCGGCGCTCAATCTGCACAAGGCGCAGGGCGCGGGCTTCGGCACGGTGGTGAACTACTACCCCTCCGGCCCGCTGCTCGAATACATGCCGGACCGCGTCAAGCAGGTGCCGACCACGGCGGAAGAGCTGCTGGCCTGGGCCAAGGCCAACCCCAACAAGTTCATGTATGCGCGCCCGACCAATTCCGGCCCGGGCCGCACCTTCATGATGGGCCTGCCCTATCTGCTTGGCGACAAGGACCCGCAGGATCCGGTCAATGGCTGGGACAAGACCTGGGCTTATCTGCAGGAACTCGGCGAGCACATCGAGTATTATCCGGCCGGCACCGGCGCGACGATGAAGGAGTTCGGCGACGGCTCGCGCGACATCATCATCTCGACGACGGGCTGGGACATCAACCCGCGCGCGCTCGGCATCGTGCCGAAGGAAGCGAAGATCCAGACGCTGAAGGGCTTCCACTGGGTCTCGGACGCATTCTTCATGTGCGTACCGAAGGGCATTCCGAACGATCGCCTCGCCGTCGTGCTCGACATCATGGCGCATGTGCTGACGCCGAAGATGCAGGCCTATTCCTATGACGAGGGCTATCTCTATCCGGGCCCGGCGGTGAAGGACGTGCCGCTCTCACTGGCGCCGAAGCGCAGCCAGGACGTGATCGCGGAGTTCGGCCGGCCCGAATATGCCGATCTGATCGCCAAGAACCCGATCGAGCTGCCGCTGAAGCCCGACAAGATGGTCGTCGCGTTCCGCAAATGGGACGAGCTGGTCGGCGCCAAGCGCAAGCGCTGAGTTATTCTACGCCGTCGTTCCCGGGCGTCGCATCAGCGGCGACCCGGGAATTTTCGGGCGAGAAGGCTGGAGCCTCCTCCGGCATGAGATGCTCAGGTCTGGCCCGAGCATCGCGCAATTCAGGCTGAGGCCGGCGCCTCGGCCTCGCCCAGCCGCCAGAACAGCCTGACGCCGCCGTCTTCGGTGCTTTCGAGGCCGGGAACGGCGGCAAGCAGCTTGCGCGTATAGGCGTGCTGCGGATTGTCGAAGATGTCGTCGCGGGGACCTTCCTCGACGATGCGGCCGTCCTGCATGACGATGACGCGGTCGGCGACCTGCTCGACCACGCCGAGATCATGGCTGATGAACAGGCAGGAGAAGCCGTGCTTCTTCTGCAATTCGTCGAAGAGCTCGAGCACCTGCGCGCGGACGGTGACGTCGAGCGCCGAGACCGGCTCGTCGGCGATCACGAAGCCCGGCCGGCGCACGATGGCACGCGCGATCGCGATGCGCTGGCGCTGGCCGCCGGAGAGCTCGTGCGGATAGCGGTCAGCGAAGCCGTCCTTCAGACCGACCTCGGTGAGAACCTCGGCGACGCGCGCCTTCCTGTCGGCCGGAGTCATGTCCGGTACGAGGCGCAGCGGCTCGGCGACGAGCTGGCCGATGGTCATGCGCGGGTCGAGCGAGGAATAGGGGTCCTGGAAGACCATCTGGCAGTTCAGCCGATAGTCCCAATAGGCCGTCTCGCTCCGGGTGATCGGTTTGCCATTGAAGCGGATCTCGCCGCCGGCCGGCTTCACCAGCCCGGCGATCGACTGGCCGAGCGTGGTCTTGCCCGAGCCCGAGCCGCCGACCACGGCGACGACCTCGCCCGGCTGGACGTCGAGGCTGATGCCGTGAAGCGCGCGCTTGGCTGCCTCCTTGCGGAAGAAGCCCTGCCGGCCGGGATATTCGACGACGAGGTCGCGCACCGAGACGATCGGCGTCTTTGCCTGCGGCAGGAGTCGCGCCGGCAGCCGATGCGGCATCGCCGAGAGCAGCTTGCGCGTATAGGGGTGCTGCGGCCGGGCGAGCAGGTCCTCGGCCTTGCCCTGCTCGACCACGTCGCCCTGGCACATCACGACGATGCGGCTGCAATAGCGCGCGACCATGCCGAGATCATGCGAGATCAGCAGCACGGCGGTGTCGTTGGCCTTGGTCAGGTCGACCATCAGCTCCATCACGTCGCGCTGGACGACGGCGTCGAGGGCCGTGGTCGGCTCGTCGGCAAGCAGCAGCGCCGGCTTCAGCAGCATCACCGAGGCCAGCATGATGCGCTGGCGCATGCCGCCGGAGAACTGGTGCGGATAGGCGGTGAGCGCTCCTTCCGGATCGCGCAGGCCGACGCGGCGGAGCATGTCGAGGATCAGCGCGCGGCGCTGGGCCGCGTCGAGCTTGCGGTGCAGCGCCAGGCCCTCGTCGAGCTGGCGGCCGATCAGCATCGACGGGTTGAGCGAGGTCATCGGCTCCTGGAAGACCATGCCGACGCGGGAGCCGCGCATGGCGCGCAGGTCCTTGCCGCTCATCGCCATGACATCCTGCCCGTCGAAGCGGATGGTGCCGGAGGTGAGCGCGACTGCCGGCGGGATGAAGCCCATCACGGCGCGGGCGGCGAGCGTCTTGCCCGAGCCGGATTCGCCGACGATGCCGACGATCTCGCCGGGGAAGACCTGGAAGGAGACGTCGTTGACGACGCTGCGGCCGGAGGCGCCGATCTTGAGCGTCAGCCCGGAGACGTCGAGGAGGGGAGCGGCGCTCTTGTTCACCGCGTTGTCTTGACGCGAACCGATGCCCACTTCGCTTGAAAACGCTTGTGTCATCGCGAGCCCCTCATCCGCGGGTCGAGCCTGTCGCGCACGGCGTCGCCGAGCAGGTTGATGCCGAGCAGGGTCAGCGAGATGCACAGGCCCGGGAAGATGCCGAGCCAGACGGCCTGGCCGATATAGGGCCTGGAGCCGGCGAGCATGTTGCCCCAGGTCGGGGCCGGCGGCGGCACGCCGAGGCCGAGGAAGGAGAGCGCGCTCTCGGCCAGCAGCACATAGCCGAACATCGAGGTCGCCAGCACGGTCAGCGGCGCGATGCAGTTCGGCAGGATATGGCGGGCCATGGTGAAGGCCTCGGAGTTGCCCATGACGCGGGAGGCGGCGATGAACTCGCGCTCGCGCAGCGAGAGCACCGTGCCGCGCACGACGCGGGCGACCGAGGGCGTGTAGGCGATGCCGAGCGCGACGATGATGCCGTATTTGTTGGCCCCGACGACCGCGAGCAGGCCGAGCGCCAGCAGGATGCCGGGGAAGGCGAGCAGCGCATCGTTGAAGGCCATGATCACCCGGTCGATCCAGCCGCGCATATAGCCGGAGAACAGGCCGATCAGCGTGCCGAAGACGACGGCGAGCGAGACGGTGAGCAGGCTGATCCAGACCGAGGTCGCGGCGCCCGCCATCAGGCGCGAGAGCACGTCGCGGCCGAATTCGTCGGTGCCGAGCCAATGGGCGGCGCCGGGCGCCACGAGCTTCTCGCGGAAGGAGAGCTTGAGCGGATCGTAGGGCGTCCAGAGCGCGCCGGTGCCGGCGGCGGCGAGAAGGATGCCGATCAGCGTGCCGCCGACGATCGCATTGGGGGCGGGGAGTTTCATTCGGCCGGGCTTCTTCATGGTGCCGCCACCGCTCGTTGTGCTGTCGCTGCTCATTGCGCAGCCACCCTTGGATCGAAGACCGGATAGCAGAGGTCGATGACGAGGTTCACCAGCACATAGGTGAAGGCGACGAAGAGCATGCAGCCCTGGATCACGGGGTAGTCGCGCGCGAAAATCGCATCGACCAGGAGGCGTCCGAGGCCGGGGATGGTGAAGACCGTCTCGACCACCGCGATGCCGCCGAGCAGGTTGCCGAGCACGAGGCCGATCAGCGTCCAGGTCGGGCCGAAGGCGTTCTTGAAGGCATGGCGCCACAGCACCGCGCTCTCGGAGAGGCCCTTGGCGCGGGCATGGGTGATGTAGTCGAGCCTGAGCACTTCCAGCGTCGAGGCGCGCGCCATGCGCAGGATCACGCCGATCTCGTGCAGGAACAGCGTCATGATCGGCATGACGAGGTAGAGAATGCCGGCCCAGGGGTTCTCGGCGATCGAGACATAGCCGACGACGGGCAGCCATTCGAGCTTGAGGCCGAAGAAGAGCAGGAGCAGCAGGCCGAGCCAGAAGGTCGGGATCGAAAGCAGCAGCGTCGCCGTGGCGACGAGGCCGAGATCGATCGGCGTGTCCTGCTTCCAGGCGGCGATCACGCCGGCCGGCACGGCGACGAAGCTTGCCAGCAGCACGGCGACGAGCACGATCTGCGCTGATATCCAGAAGCGCTGCAGGATGAGCGGCAGCACGGCCTGCTGCGACGAGATCGACTGGCCGAAATCACCGGTCAATACCTTGCCGAACCAGATGCCGAACTGCGCCGGCAGGCTCTGGTCGAGGCCGAGCCGGGCGCGCAGGTCGGCCAGGCTCGCGGGCGTCGCCAGGTCGCCCAGCATCAGCTGGGCGGGATCGCCGGGAATCAGCCGGATCAGGACGAAAACCGAGACCGACACGATCAGCAGTGTCGGCAACGCCATCGCGATCCGCGTCAACGCAAATCGAAACATCGAAGACCCTCCCAAGCCTTGTTGCCGGCCCCGTCCGATGCCGCGGCCGGCTGCGCCGCCTTACTTCGCGACGCCGACTTCCCAGAGCCGCAGCTGCGACGCCCACGGCGTCACGCCGGTCACGCGCTTCGAATGGGCGATGATGTCGAGGTCGTTATGGGTGAAGATGGTCGGCACCTGATCGATGAAGCGCTTGTGCAGCTCGTCGAAGATCTTCTGGCGCTCGGCCGTGTCGGTCACCACCATCGACTTCTGGATCAGGTCGAGCGCTTCGGGATCCTCCCAGACCTTGCGCGGCTGCTTGTCCTTCGGGCCGGCGATCTGCTCGAAGCCCAGCGCAGGGTCGAAGCGGCTCGAATAGGAGAATGCCTGGATCTGGTAGTTGCCCTTGTTGTAGCGGTCGAGCTGCGTCGCCCATTCCAGCACCTCGATCTCGGCGTTGATGCCGGCCGCCTGCATCATCGCCTGCGCGATGACGGCGGTGTTGAAGCTCGGCACGCTCGAGCGCTTGTTGGCGAGGATCACGATCTTCTCGCCCTTGTAGCCGGCCTTCTGCAGCAGGGCCTTGGCCGCGGCGGGGTCGTATTTGAAGCCCTGCTTCTCTGCCTCGCCGTAATATTTCGAGGTCGTGTAGACCGGCGAGTTGTTGGGCTTGCCGAGGCCGTTGCTGACATTGGCGACGAGCTCGGGGAAATCGATCGACGCGGCGATCGCCTGACGCAGGGCCTGGTTCTTCAGGAGCGGATCGCGGGTCTGGATGATGAGGCTGTGCCGGACCGGATTAGGGGCGATCGCGAGCGCGACGTTGGGCGCGCCCTTGAGGTCGGGCACGTCCGATTCCGGCATCAGCGCCATGTCGAGCGAGCCTGCGAGCAGGCCTGCCTTCACCGTCGCGGCGTCGGGGATGACCATGAAGCGGGCTTCCTTCACCAGCGGGCGCTTGGAGCCGATATAGCCGTCGCGCTTGTCGCCCTTGGGCGATGTGTACTGGTCGAAGGCGAGGAGCTGGACCGACTGGGCGCGCTTCCATTCGCCGAGCATGAAGGGACCGGTGCCGATGGGCTTGTCCCAGCTGCCGTCGGCCTTCACAGAGTCCTTGTGGATGACGGCCGTGCCACCGCAGTCGGCGCGGGCGAGCGAGTCGAGGAAAAGACCGTTCGGCTCGTTGATCTCCATAACGAACGTGTCGGCATCCGGAGCGGTGGCCGAGACGACCTTGAGGCCGTTGCGACCGTCGAAATCGGAGAGACAGCGCCAATCGGTCTTCGGGTCCATGTAGCGGGTCCAGCTCCACAGCGCGTCCGCCGAGGTCATCGTGGCGCCGTTGTGGAACTTCACGCCCTTGCGCAGGCGGAAGGTATAGGTCTTGCCGTCCGCGGAGATGTCGACCTTCTCGGCGAGCAGCGGGCCGACCGAACCGTCTTCGGCATAGCCGACGAGCCCCTCGACGAAGTGCAGCACGACCGCGTCGGTGTTGCCGTCCCGGTTCACGCCGGGATTGGTCGAGCGGATATCGGCATTGAGCACGGCTGTCAGCGTTTGCGCGTGCACCGCGCCCGCCGAGAAGGCGAGCGCGAGGGCGGAAGCGAGCAGGCGGTTCATGGTCATTCCCCTGTTGTCGTGGGCGACATTCTCGTTAGGCGTTCGTGCCGGCGCCGATCGTCAGGCCGCCTTGCGGGCGGCGCGGAGGCGGATGAGCTCGGCGGCGAAGAAGTCCTCGACGACCGGCACGACCTTCACCCCGTCATGCGGCGTGTTCGGCACCAGGTCGAACCGCGCGGCAATGCCGTTCTCCTTGAAGGAATCGCGCAAGCTCGCCAGCCGCTCGGGCCGCGTGGCGCCGGCATGGTTGGCGTCCGGCATCCAGTTGCGGCCGCCCGGCTTGTGGGTGATCTCCCAGGTCTCGAGATCGGCGGCGCCGACGACCATCTGCACCGGCACCTTCTTCATGGCGGGGATGTCGAGCTGCTGGCCGAAGAGCTCGGCGAAATTGCGCGTACCGACCCACCAGTCGCGAGTCGGATCGAGCAGGGTCACCGAGCCCGGCGCGCCGATCGAGACGCCCCAGAGCTTATGCGGCTGCAGCATCAGGAAGCGATGGGCGAAATGGCCGCCGCCGGAATAGCCGAAGAGGCCGAAGCGGTCGAAGGCGATGCCGTAGCGTTCGGAGATCTCCTCGACGATGGCGAGCAGCACATGGTCGTAACGGAGATTGCCCTCGCGCATGTATTTGAAGCCGTCGCGATAGCCGTCGCCCATCACGCCGATCGGGAAGAGCGGCGCCAGGATGATGCAGTTGTTCCAACGGGCGAAGGACGAGAAGGCGTCGCGATAGCCGGTGAAGCCGCGGCCGGTGCCGTGCATCGCCACGACCAGCTCGGGCGCCTCGCCGGTCTTGCCGAGGCCAGGGGGCACATACAGGCAGTAAGCGAAGCGGGGATCGTGTTTTGACGCATAAATCGAGGTCGGGCCGTATTCGTAGAGCGCCTTGGCACGCGCTGCCGCCTCGATCTCGGGCTTGCCGGTCTGTTCTGCCACGGCGCTCACGGTCTCTCTCCTCTGGCGAATTTATTGGCGCCAATTATGTCGCATGTTATGGTTCGATCCGCAACCAACTTCTGTCGCGCCGTCCGAATCCTGCTAGAGAGCCTTCCATGACGTCCGAGCGGAAACGCAAAAACACCAGCCCGCGGCGGGCCATCCTCGCCAACGAGATCGCGCAGGCGATCCGGCTGCGCATGTTCAGGCCCGGCGAATGGCTGCGCCAGATCGACCTCGAGGAGCGTTTCCAGGCGACGCGTTTCGATGTGCGCAGCGCCCTCGACGAACTCGCCGTGCGCAAGACGATCGAGCATGTTCCGAACCGGGGCTATCGCGTCGCCGAGATCGACATGAAGACCTACAAGGAGATCCAGGCGACGCGGGTCATCCTCGAGACGGCGGCGGCGCACGGCATCGTCGCGCATATCGACGCGGCGGCGGTCGCTCGGCTGACGGCGGTCGCGGAGCAGTTCTCGGCCGTGGTGCTGACCGGCAGCCGTACCGAGCAAAGCGAGATCAACCGCGTCTTTCATCAGCTGCTTTATTCCTTCTGCGGCAATGCCGTGCTGGTGGAGATGATCTGGGGACTGCGCGACAGGGAGCGCGGTACGCAGATGACGGTCTGGAGCTCGCATGAATCGCTGCTGCGCAGCGATCGCGAGCACTATGCGATGATCGAGGCCCTGCAGGCCGGGGATGCTCCGCGTCTCGCCAAGGTGATCGCGGAGCATATCGTGACGGGCGGTACGCGCGCGCCGGCGGCGACCGGGGTCGCCTGACCGGCACATAGCCGCGAAGGTCACTTGGCGACGCTGACCTCCCAGAGGCGCGGCTTCGAGGCCACCCAGGGGGCGAAGCCCTGCAGGCGCTTGGAAACGACGGCCGTATCGACCTGATTGTAGAGGAAGATCAGCGGCGCATCGGCCAGCATCATGACGTGGAGCTGGTCGAAGATCTTCTTCCGCTCGGCCTCGTCGTTGATCAGGGTCGCCTTCTCGATGAGGGCATCGGCCTCGCGGTTGTCCCAGACCTTGGAGGGCAGCTTGTCCTTGGGGCCGGAGAACTGGTTGTAGCTCTGGGCGGGGTCGATCCGGGCTGAATAGCTGAAGGACATCATCTGGTAGTTGCCCTTCGAGAACCGGTCGAGCTGCGTCGCCCATTCCAGGATCTCGATATCGGCCTTGATGCCGGCGGCCTGCAGCATCGCCTGCGCCATGATCGCGACGGGGTAGCTCGGCACGGTCGAGCGCTTGTTGGCGATCAGCTTGATCGTCTCGCCCTTGTAGCCGGCCTCGGCCAGCAGCTTCTTCGTCCGGGCGGGATCGTGCGCATAGCGCTTCTTCTGGACCTCGTCATAGAAGGGCGAGGTGATGTAGACCGCGGAGTTGTTGGTCTTGCCGAGATCGTTCGAGACGGCGCCGACGATCTCGTCGAGGTCGAGCGCGGAAGCGATCGCCTGCCGCATGCGCACATCGCTCAGCAGCGGGTCGCGGGTCTGGAGCAAGATCGTGTGCTTGGTCGCGCTCGGCGCGGTCAGCACCTGAAGGCCGGTCTTCTTCATCTCCGGCACGTCCTGATCCGGCACGTCGGCGACATCGAGCGCGCCCGACATCATGCCGGCCTTGACGGTCGCGCCATCGGCGATCGACAGGAACTTGACCTCCGGCACCAGCGGGCGCTTGGAGCCGACATAGCCGTCGCGCTTGTCGCCGGGCGGCGACGCGTAGGCATCGAAGCGCTTCAGCAGGACATATTCGCCACGACGCCAGTCGGCGAGCTGGAACGGGCCGGTGCCGATCGGCTTGTCCCAGCTGCCATCGGCCTTGACCGAATCCTTGTGCAGGATCGCGACCATCGCGCAGTCGGTGCGCGCCATCGTGTCGAGGAACAGCGCGCTCGGCTTCGCGAGCTTCATCACGAAGGTCGAGGCGTCCGGGGCGGTCGCCTCCGTGACCTTGAGCCCGATGGCGCCGTCGAACTCCGCCTTGCAGCGCCAGTCGGTCTTCGCATCCATGTAGCGGTTCCAGCTCCACAGCACGTCGGCCGAGGTCATCTCGGCGCCGTTGTGGAACTTCACGCCCTTGCGGAGATGGAAGGTGTAGGTGAGGCCGTCCGGCGCGATGTCGATCGTCTCGGCGAGCAGCGGCGCGACCGCGCCGTTCTCGCGATAGCCGACGAGACCCTCGACCATGTGCAGCACGACGGCGTCGGTGTTGTCGTCGCGGTTGACGCCCGGATTGGTCGAGCGGATGTCGGCGTTGAGCGCGACATTGATCGTCTGCGCCTGCGCCGCGCTGCCGATCAGCGCGAGCGCCAGGGCAGAAGCCGAAATGCGGATCATTCCCGTTCCCCTTGTTGTTCTGTCGTCCGGCATGCCCGGAAAGGGCATGCCGTTGCGCGAAAGCCCGAAGGCGAGGGAAGGGCCGCTATTCGCCGACCGTGACTTCCCAGGAGCGCGGCAGCGAGCTGACGGTCGAGACGTAGCCCTTGGTCTTGGCGCCCATCGCGCCGCCGACGATGCCGTTATAGAGCATCACCATCGGCACATCGGCGAGGAAGCGCTTGTGCAGATCGTCGAAGATCTTCTGGCGCTCGGCCCGGTCGGTCACCACCATCGACTTGTCGAGCTGGGCCTGGACCTGCGGATCGTCCCAGAGCTTGCGCGGCTGCTTGTCCTTCGGCCCGGTCATCGACTCGAAGCTCAGCGCCGGATCCATGCGGCCCGAATAGGGGAAAGCCTGGATCTGGTAGTTGCCCTTGGAGTAGCGGTCGAGCTGCGTCGCCCATTCCAGAACCTCGATCTCGACATTGAGGCCGACCGCCTGCAGCATCTGCTGCGCGACGACCGCGGCGTCGAAGCTCTCGGGATAGCGCTTGTTGGCGAGCATCACGAGCTTCTCGCCCTTGTAGCCGGCCTCGGCGACGAGCTTCTTGGCGGCTGCGGGATCGTATTTCCAGCCTTCCTTCTGCACCGTGCCGTAATAGGCGGAGAGCGCCGGGACGATCGAATTGTTGGCCGTGCCGATGCCGTCGCTGACGGCGGCGACCAGCTCCTTGGAGTCGATCGCGGCGGCGATCGCCTGGCGCAGCTTGACGTTCTGCAGCAGCGGATCCCGGGTCTGGATGATCAGGCCGACGAGGCCCATGCTGGTGACGACGGAGGTCTTGACCCTGTCGTTCTTCTTGAGCTCCGCGATGTCGGTGTTGGCGATGTCGGGGACGATGTCGATGTCGCCACGCAGCAGGGCCGCCTTGGCGGTCGCGTTGTCGGGAATGACGAGGAAGCGGACTTCGTCGACCAGCGGTCGCTTGGCCCCGGTCAGCCCGTCGATCTTGCCGGGCAGCGAGGCGTAGCCCGCGAAGCGCTCCAGCTTGATGTATTCGCCGCGCTTCCATTCGCCGAGCTTGAAGGGGCCGGTGCCGATCGGCTTGTCGAAGCTGCCATCGGCCTTGAGCGAATCCTTATGGAGGATGCCGGTCATGGCGCAGTCGGTGCGGGCGAGCGAGGAGAGGAAGAGCGCGCTCGGCTTCTCCAGCTCGAACACGACCGTCTTCTCGTCCGGCGCGGAGACCTTCTCAACCTTGACCTGGCCGCGGCCGTCGAATTCCGAGAGGCAGCGCCAGTCGGTCTTCGGATCCATGTAGCGGTTCCAGCTCCACAGCACGTCGGCCGCGGTCAGGGGCGCACCGTTGTGGAACTTCACGCCCGGGCGCAGCGTGAAGCTGTAGCTCTTGCCGTCCTGGGAGATGTCGATCTTCTCGGCCAGCAGCGGCTTGGGCAGCGCGTCCTCGCCATAAGCGACGAGGCCTTCGACCATCTGCAGGACGACGCCATCGGTATTGGCGTCGCGATTGACGCCCGGATTGATCGAACGGATGTCGGCGCGCAGCTGGATACGCAGCGTGCTTGCCTCGGCCAACTGGACCAGACCGCCGCACAGCAGTGCGGCGGCGAGGGCGGTGGCGTTCAGGATCGGTCGGCGCATCATGTTCCCCTGTTGTTTTTTCGGTTGTGACGCGGGGCCGGGGCGGGTTATTCGGCCGCTTCGGCGAGCAGGATCGGATCCTCTGTCAGGCTGTAGCGGGTGAAGACGCGGTTCTCGGCCGGCAGCGGCGCCACCTCCATGATCCCCTTCACCGGCTGCATGATCACCATCGCGACCGTCGCCGAGAGATTGCCGGCCTCGTTGGGGCGGGCGGGGCGGCAGACCGAGTAGGGCGAGAGGAAATCGTCGAAGAAGGCCTGCTTGAGGTCGTCGACAGTGAGCTTGCGGCCGGCCTCGTCGAGCAGCTTCTTCACCCGCCAGTCGCGGTAGAAGCTTTCGGGCACGCGGGGGATGCTGGTGTTCTTCACCTTGGTCAGCGCGATCTGGCCCACCCAGTGATTGGCATGCACGATCAGGCCGTCTTCGGGATAGATCGGGAAGGCCTCGTCCGGCGCGCATTCGAAATCGATGCCGAAGCCCTTCACGGTCGAGAGCATCATGTTGTTGGAGCAGGCCTTCGGCGTGGCCGCCACCGCCTTGATTGCGAAGGCTAGATGCTCCTGCTCCAGCACCTTGCGGCGGATCAGCGCGAGCGGCACGCCGGTCTGGGTGAAGTCGCGCTCGCATTCCAGATAGTTGGCGGTGATCGAGACGCCGGCCGCGTTCATGCCGCAGCGGGCGAGGCCGCCGGCCTCGACGAAGGTCAGGAAATCCGGGCCGTCGTCACGGCGCACGCGCAGCACGATCGCCGTCTCCGCGCATTCGGCGCGCCAATCCCAGTTCTGGCCATGGATGAGCTCGCCGGTGGCGCTGCGCTCCGGCAGGATGATCGCGCCGGTGCAGCCGTCGTCGAGTTCTTCGGTCGCCTCGACCGGCTTGTTCTTGACCATCCGCGCCTTGGCGATGACCTCGGTGCGGGCATTGATCATGATGACGTCTTCGAGCGCGACGCCGGCGCCGTCGGCAATGCCGCGCATCTCCTCGACGTAATGGGCACCGAAGGCCTCGATCTCGCGGGCGAACTCGCCGATCAGGGCGGATTTCGCCTTGGCGTCGTAGCCGAGATCGCCGAGTTGGCCGCCATAGAGCTCGATCGAGCGTTTCACGCGCTGCGGCACGGCCGCGCCATGCTGGCGGCCGCGCTCATAGGGCGAGCCCGAAACGTCGACGAAGGGGCAGGGCTGGACCATGGCGCACAACTTTCCGATATGCTGGCGTGAGACTGTTCTCTAATGTATTTCATTGCTAACTAAAACAATCAAGGGCTCTCCCGATGGCGATGCCGACTCGGCTTCAGCAGGAGATCGCCGAGCGCATCCTGCAACTGGTGCGCGACGATGCGCTCAGTGCCGGCGCCTGGCTGAACGAGAACGCGACGGCGCGGCGCCTCGGCGTTTCGCGCACGCCGGTGCGCGCCGCGCTCGACCATCTCGCCGAGCAGGGCATCGTGCGCCGCCAACTCAACAAGGGCATCGAGATCCTGAAGCTGCCCGTCGCCGCCGACAGCGCGCTGCCGCCGGAGGCGATCGAGCTGGCGATGGTGCGGCTGGCGCATGAGCGGGAGAACGGGCTCCTGCCGGACGAGGTTTCCGAACTGGAAGTGATGCGGCGCTACGAGCTCGGCCGGCCGGAGGCGCAGAAGCTGCTCGCCCGGCTCGCCGATCTCGACATGGTCGAGCGCAAGGCGGGCTATGGCTGGCGCTTCCTGCACGAGCCGCGCGACAAGCGCCTGCGCGACGAGAGCTATCGCTTCCGCATGATCGTCGAGCCGATGGCGATGCTCGAACCAGGATTCCACCTCGATCCCGGCTGGATCGCCGAGATGAGGGCGCGGCACGCCGAAGCGCTGCAACGGCCCTGGCGCGAATCCTCCAGCATCGCTTTCTACGAAATGAACGCCGATTTTCACGAGGGCTTGGCCGCCGCTACGGGCAACCGCTATTTCCATTCGGCCGTGAGGCGCCAGAACCAGCTCAGGCGCCTCTCGAACTACGACTGGGGCCTCGGCTTCGAGCGCGTGCAGGTCAATTGCACGGAGCATTTGGGAATGCTCGACCATTTGGAAGCCGGCGAGAACGAGGTCGCCTCGGCTCTGATGCGCAGCCATCTGCTGCGGGCAAGCAAGCTCAGGCTCGGCACTAAGCCGGCTGAACCGACCGCGTGAAAGCGCGTCGCCCGATCACCGGATGGCTGCCCTGCCACCGCGACGGTTGACCCGGCGGCGATTTGGGCGAGCAATGGCTGATATCCCGAATCCGACAGGTCGAATGCCATGACTGCTCATCAGCGCCCGCAAGCCATTGATCCCGCTAAGCTCGACAAGCTGGCCGAGGTCGCCATCCGCGTGGGCTTGAACCTCCAGCCGGGGCAGGACCTGTTCCTGACGGCGCCGGTCGCGGCGCTGCCGTTGGTCCGGCGCATCGCCGAGCACGCCTACAAGGCCGGCGCCGGCATCGTGACGCCGATGCTCGCCGACGAGGAGATCACGCTCGCCCGCTATCGCTATGCCCCCGATGCGAGCTTCGACAAGGCGCCGGGCTGGCTCTATGAGGGCGTCGCCAAGGCCTTCTCCGCCAATACCGCCCGTCTCGCCGTGGTCGGCGACAATCCGATGCTGCTGGCGAACGAGGACCCGGCCAAGGTCGGGCGCGCCAGCAAGGCCAATTCGGTGGCCTACCAGCCGGCGCTGGAGAAGATCGCGGGCTTCGACATCAACTGGAACATCCTCGCCTATCCCAGCGCGGCCTGGGCGAAGCAGGTGTTCCCGGATGATGCCGAGGAGGTCGCTGTCGGCAAGCTGGCCGAGGCGATCTTTGCGGCGTCGCGCATCAACGAGGCCGACCCGGTCGCGGCCTGGGCGGCGCATAATGCGGCGTTGCGCACACGCCGCGACTGGCTGAACGGCCAGCGCTTCGCCTCGCTGCACTTCACCGGGCCGGGCACCGATCTCACGGTCGGGTTGGCAGATGGGCATGACTGGCAGGGCGGCGCCTCGCCGGCCAAGAACGGCGTCGTCTGCAATCCCAATATCCCGACCGAAGAGGTCTTCACCACGCCGCATGCGCGCCGGGTCGACGGCCACGTCTCAAGCACCAAGCCGCTTTCCTATCAGGGCTCGCTGATCGACCAGATTCAGGTGCGCTTCGAGGGCGGACGGATCGTCGAGGCCAAGGCCTCGCGCGGCGAAGCCGTGCTGAACAAGGTGCTCGACACCGACGAGGGCTCGCGCCGGCTCGGCGAAGTCGCGCTGGTGCCGCATTCCTCGCCGATCTCGAAGAGCGGCATCCTGTTCTACAACACGCTCTTCGACGAGAACGCCTCCTGCCACATCGCGCTCGGCCAGTGCTATTCGAAATGCTTCGTCGACGGCGCCAACCTGACGCCGGAGCAGATCGCGGCGCAGGGCGGCAACAAGAGCCTGATCCATATCGACTGGATGATTGGCTCGGGCGAGGTCGATATCGATGGCGTCCATGCCGACGGGCGCCGCGTGCCGGTGTTCCGCAAGGGTGAATGGGCCTGAGCCGCCCGAGCCGTCATGCCCGGGCTTGACCCGGGCATCTCAGGACCAGAAGGCGCCTTTTCCGGCATGAGATTCTCAGTTCTGCGCTTCGCCTCGCCCGAGAATGACGTCGAAGGTTTTCGGCTCAGGCCGGATTGGCGTGCAACCAGTCGCCCAGCGACGGACGATAATGCCCGGCCCGCCCGGTGGTGGCGGGTGCGGCCGCCATCGCGTTGAGCACGGCTTCCTGCGTCGCCTCGGTCGCGGCGCGGAAGAGAGTGTCGATGCGGTTCTCGTTGAGGGCGCGGAGCGATACGAGATCGCCCGGCTGGTCGTGGTCGATCGGATCGGCGGTGGTGAAGGCGACGGCGATGTCGCCGCTGCCATTGCCCCAGAAGGCGCCGAGCCGGGCGAGGCCGGCGCTACCGCGCCTTGCAATTCGTTGAAGCTGTCGTGATTCCAACGGCACGTCGGTCGCGATGACCAGGATCACCGAGCCACGCTCGGCTTGCAGTTTCACCTCCGGCGGAACTGGGCGGCGGCCATCGGGCAGGACGAGGTCGCCGGCATTGCCGAAATTCGCCAGCGCCAGCACGCCGAGCGTGTGATCGGTGCTGTCCAGAGTAAAGCGGCGCGAGGCCGTGCCGATGCCGCCTTTGAAGCCGAAGGCGCTCATGCCGGTGCCGGCGCCGACGGCGCCCTCCGCGACGGAGCCTGATGTGGCGGCATCGAGCGCGGCGAAGGCGTGGGCCTCGGTCAGCGCGCGGGCGCGGATATCGGAGAGATAGCCGTCATTGCATTCGAGCACGAGCGGATTGACCGTGCCGGTCTCGCGACCGATGTCGGGATTGGCGGCGAGTGCGCGTGTCACCAGCGCGTCGAAGCCCGTGCCGACCGCCAGCGTGTTGCAGAGCAGGAGCGGCGTTTCGATCTGGCCGAGCTCGGCGAGCTGCATCAGCCCGGCGCTCTTGCCGAAGCCGTTGATGACATCGACCGCAGCGCGGACCTTGCGGCGGAAGAGGTTGCCGTCATGCGGCAGCAGGGCGGTGAAGCCGGTGAGGATATCGCCCTCATGCAAGGTGCGGTGGCCGATCTTCACGTCGGGCACATCGGTGATCGCGTTGAGCGGGCCGGGCTGCATGATGCCGCAGGTGATGCCGAAGTCGCGCAGGCGCTGAGTCATGGTGCGGGGTCTCGATGAGCGTGCGGCGGGAATAGCATGCACGCCTGCCGGCACAAGCGCGGGGCGCAGAGCTCATCGAACGCCGAAGCTCCATGCGCGTTTGGAGAGTGATGAGCGCCAGCTCGTAGCCGACACCCGACCAGGGAGTGCGCCATGCCCGATCCGTTCCCGTTGCAGCGCTTCCTCGATGCGCAGGAGGATGTCTGGCAGACCGCGCTGGCGGAGCTGAAGGACGGTCTCAAGCGCACGCATTGGATCTGGTTCGTCTTCCCGCAGATGCGCGGGCTGGGCCTGTCACCGACCTCGGAGTTTTATGGCGTGGTTTCGCTCGACGAGGCGCGGGCCTATCTGGCGCATCCGGTTCTCGGCGCGAGGCTGGCGCGCTGCACCGAGGCGGTGCTGGCCCATGAAGGGCGAGGCGCCCATGCCATCTTCGGTTCGCCCGATGATATGAAGCTGCGCTCCTCGATGACGCTCTTTGATGCCGCGAGCGCAGAAGGCGACAACCTGTATCGCGCGGTGCTGCGGGGTTTCTTCGACGGTGTGCCCGATCCACGCACGCTGGAGCTGATCGGGAAAGACTAGCCCCTCAGCGCGGCAGCTTCGTCCCGAAACCCTGAGCACGGGCCTTCGTGACGACGAGATGGGCAAGGGCGAGATCGGCGAGAGCGACGCCGCGGAAGGCGAAGAAGGAGCGGCCGCCCGAGGCCGTCGGATGCGGGCCTGCGGCCAGCTCGATCAGATCGTACTGGAAGGCGACCGTCGTGACCGGGTTGCCGTCGGCGCCATAGGGCGCATGAGACTGTTCGAGGCTGTCGGTGGCGAGCACGTCGAAGGCCGGCAGCGCCTCGGGCTTCCAGCTCCGGCCGGTGTCGACAGCCGCCGCGAAGGCCACAGGCTTCATGCTGTTTGCATCGAGGAAGGGCGCCATGCCCGCCATACCCGGCACCATCGAGATTACGATGTCGCTGCGCGACAGCAGCGCCTCGGCATCATCCAGGACCTGCGCCGAGAGTCCGGCGGCCTGTGCGGCTTCGGCGAGTCGCTCTGCCGAGGCGCGGCTGCGGCTGAGCATCAGGGCGGTCGTCAGGCCGGGATAGAGATCGCGGAAGGCGGCGAGATGGGCGTGGGCCTGCAAGCCGCAACCGACGAAGCCGATGGTCTGCGGCGCGGCAGGCGCCAGGCGCGAGGCGGCAGCGGCGCTGATCGCCGCCGTGCGGATCAGGGTGATCTCGTCGCCGTCCATCACGGCCATCGGCAGGCCCGTCGCATAGTCGCTGACGCAGATCAGCGCGCTGACGGCCGGAAGCGGCGAGCCGGCGGCCACCGGCGCCATCGCCACCCATTTCATCGCGGCGATCCCCTGAGCGGAGGACGCCGCCGTCATCGCCTGGAAGCCATGGCCCGGCCCGAGCGAGAGCGTGTTCTTCGGCAGGCTGCGGTTCAGCCCGGCGGCATGGTCGCGAAAGCCCTGCAGCACGGCCTCGCGCGCCTCGCCGGGCGAAATGGCCAGCGCCCGGATGTCGCCGCGCGAGAGGTAGAACAGCGTATCGCTCATCCGGTGAACTCCGTGGCGGCAAGGCAGGCGTGTGCGCCCGGGACTGGCGAGGAGGCCGGGATACAGCCAAGCCCGGCTGGCGTCGAGGCATGCTGACACTCCGCAGGCAGGCACGCAGCCGAGCCGGTCACAGGATTGACATCTTCATTAACCTGCGTATTGTTCCTTTTATTGCAACTCAAGTTCCATTGAATGGAACTTTACCGGTAGCCGCGATGTCCATCCTGTCGTCGGCCGTGGATGTTCTCCGTTGCTTCTCCAGCATGCGTCACGACGTGACCGTGACCGATCTCGTTTCGCTTCTGGGCATGCCGAAGAGCAACGCGTCCCGCCTGCTGCGGGCGATGCGCGACGAGGGGCTTCTGGAGACAGTCGGCGACAGCAAGCGCTACCGGCCGTCGCTGCTGCTCAACCAGGTCGGCCATCTCTACCGCTTCGCCGCATCGCTGATCGACCGGGCGGACACCGTCGTCGGGCGGATCTCAGACCAGATCGGCCATACCGGCTATATCAGCGTCCGGCGCGGCAACGAGATCGTCGGCGTCACCGCCCATCCGGGGCGCCACGCGCTCAGGGTCGTCACCGCGATCGGCGATCGTCTCCCCGCCTTCGCCTCCAGTACCGGTCGTGCCCTCCTCGCGCGGCTCACGGATGGCGAGGTCCGCGCGCTTTATCCAGACGGCCTCACCGCGCCGTCCGAGACCGCGCCGCAGGACATCGACGAACTGCTGGCCCGCCTCGCGATTGTTCGGAGTGCCGGCTTCGCCGAATCCCATGACGAGGCCGTGCGCGGGGTGCGCGCGATCTCGGTCGCGGTCGGTGATCCCGCCACCGGCGACGAGGTGGCGATCTGCATTTCCTTCCCGGCCGCGACCGTCGAGCCGGCCGAGCGCCTCGCCATCATCCGTTCGCTGGGGGAAGGCGCCGCCGAGATCGCGGCCCTGACCCAGGACAAGCGCTTCACACCCTTGAATCTCTCAACCGCGGAGACCGCTCCATGAGCAATCGCTGGCGCATCGGCTTCGACATCGGCGGCACCTTCACCGATTTCATCCTCTATGACGGGCAGGAGCGCTCGGTTCGGCTCCATAAGCGCCTGACCACGCCGCACGATCCCTCGGAGGCCGCGCTGATCGGCCTCGGCGAACTCGTCGAGATGGCCGGCATCACGCTCGCCGATGTCGGCGACATCGTCCACGGCACGACGCTGGTCACCAATGCCGTGATCGAGCGCAAGGGCTCGAAGCTCGGGCTGATCACCACCAAGGGCTTCCGCGACATCCTCGAAATGGGGACCGAGCAGCGCTACGACATCTACGACCTGTTCCTGACCTTCCCCGACCCGCTGGTCTCGCGCGAACTGCGCCTCGAAGTAGCCGAGCGTATCGACCGCGACGGCAAGGTCGTGACCGCACTCGATGCGGAGGCCGTCCGCAAAGCAGCCCGCGAACTCGCCGCCGCCGGTTGCGAGGCGATCGCGGTCTGTTTCCTCAACAGCTACCGCAATCCGGCGCATGAGCAGGAAGCCGGCCGCATCGTCCGCGAGACCTGCCCCGAGCTCACCGTCTCGCTGTCGAGCGAGGTCGTCGCCGAGATCTGGGAATACCAGCGCTTCGTCACCACGGCGGCCAATGCCTATGTCCAGCCGCTGATGCGCCGCTATCTCCAGCGGCTGGAGCGCGAGCTTGCGGCCCGCTCCTTCACGGGCGCGCTCAGGTTGATGCATTCGGCTGGTGGCCTCGTCTCGCCCGAGACGGCGCGAACCTTCCCGATCCGCCTGCTCGAAAGCGGCCCGGCCGGTGGCGGCCTCGCCACGGCCCTGTTCGGCGAACTCGCCGGCCACAAGGACGTGATTTCCTTCGACATGGGCGGCACCACCGCCAAGGCCTGCATGATCGAGGATGGCCGCGCCGAGATCGCGCCCATGCTGGAGGCCGGCCGCGTCAACCGCTTCGCCAAGGGCTCCGGCCTGCCGATCAAGGCGCCCGTCATCGACATGATCGAAATCGGCGCCGGCGGCGGCTCGATCGCCGCGATCGACGAGGTCGGCCTGCTCAAGGTCGGCCCTCACTCGGCCGGCTCCGATCCGGGCCCGGCCTGCTACGGCATGGGCGGCACCAAGCCGACCGTGACCGACGCCAATCTCGTGCTCGGTTATTACGATCCGAGCTTCTTCCTCGGCGGGCGCATGGCGCTCGATCTGGAGGCGGCGCGCAAGGCCGTCGCCACGGTCGCCGAGCCGCTCGGCCTTTCGGTCGAGGAAGCCGCCTGGGGCATCCACAAGGTCGTGGTCGAGAGCATGGGCGCGGCCGCCCGCGTCCATCTCGTCGAGAAGGGCAAGGACCCCCGCCATTACGCCATGGTCGGCTTCGGCGGTGCCGGACCTGCGCATGCCGTCGACGTCGCACGCGTGCTCGGCGTCAAGCAGGTCATCATCCCGCCGGCCTCGGGCGCGGCTTCGGCGCTCGGCTTCCTCGCCGCGCCGCTCTCCTTCGACATGGTGCGCTCGCTGCCGGTCGAATTCTCCGAAGGCTTCGACGCCGCCGCTGTCAATGCGATGCTCGGCCAGCTCGAGGAAGAAGGCCGCAAGCACCTGATCGAGGCCGGGGTGAAGCTCGCCGATGTCACGGTCGAGCGCTCGGCCGATATGCGCCTCGTCGGCCAGATGCACGACATCGCCGTGCCGCTGCCGGCCGGCACCATCGATGCGTCGAGCCTCGAAGCCATCCGCGCCGCCTTCGGCAAGGCCTATTCGGCCCGCTACACCTCGGTCTATGAGGGCGCGCGGCTGGAGGCGATCAACTTCCGGGTCCGCTGTGCCGGCCCGGTGCCGACCCTGTCGCTTTCCGGCGCTGCCGGCGGCGGCGACGCGGCCGCCAAGGTCAAGGGCACCCGCAAGGCCTGGTTCGAGGGCGGCTGGAGCGAGGCCACCGTCTATGACCGCTATGCGCTCCGCTCTGGCGACACCGTCAAGGGCCCGGCGATCATCGAGGAGCGCGAGGCGACCACGATCGTGCCGCCGGGCGATAGCGTCGCCATCGACGATGTGCTGAACCTCATCGTCCATGTCGGTCAGGCCAATGCGGTCGAGACCTCGATCACCGCGGACATGCCGCTGGCCGAAGCCGCGCGCCGGATCGAGGCCGATCCGATCTCGCTGGAGATCATGTGGAGCCGGATGATCAACGTCGTCGAGGAGATGTGGCTGACCGTCTGCCGCACCGCCTTCTCGCTGGTGATCTCGGAAGCGCAGGATTTCGCCTGCGAACTGCTCGATCCCGAGGGCGAGACGCTGGCGCATTCGCCCCGTGCCATGCCGGTGTTCAACCTGACCCTGCCCCGCGCGGTGAAGGCGCTGCTGGAGCGCTATCCGGCCGAGACGCTGAAGCCCGGCGACGTGCTGATCACCAACGATCCCTGGCTCTGCGCCGGCCATCTCTTCGACATCGCGGTGGTGACGCCGGTCTTCCTCGGCGACCGCGTCGTCGGGCTGATGGGCACCGTCGGCCATGTCTCCGACATTGGCGGCACCAAGGATTCGCTGCGGGCCCGCGAGATCTACGAGGAAGGCTTCCAGATCCCGCCGATGAAGCTCTACGAAGCCGGGAAGATCAACGAGACGCTGGTGCGCCTGCTGGCCGAGAACGTGCGCAATTCCGAGCAGGTGCTCGGCGATCTCCACTCCTTCGTCGCGGCCAATGCCATCGGCGCCGAGCGTCTGCAGTCCTTCCTCGGCGACTACGGCATGCAGGATCTGCGGGCGCTCGCCCATGTCGTGCAGAGCCGTTCCGAGAAGGCGATGCGCGAGGCCATTCGCGCGCTGCCTGACGGCACCTATCACGGCACGGTCTCGAACAACCCGCTGGGCACGCCGATGACCTATCCGCTGGCGCTGACGGTGAAGGGCGACACCATCCATCTCGACTTCGCGGGCGCGCCGCCCCAGCTGCCGCAGGGCGGGCTGAACTGCACGCTCAACTATACGATGGCGCATGCGACCTACCCGTTGAAATGCATGCTGACGCCGGGCGTGCGCGGCAATGCCGGCTGCTATCGCGCCTTCTCGATCGATGCGCCGAAGGGCTCGATCCTGAATTGCGACAAGCCATTGGCGGTGAACCTGCGCACCCGGACCGGCTGGTATCTGGCGCCGAACATCTTCCGCGCCTTGTCGAAGGCGGCGCCGAAGCAGGTGCAGGCCTTCACCGGCCTGCCGGTGGCAGCAAGCGTCTATGGCCGCGACCAGGCCGGCGACACCTATTCCGACATGCTCTTCGTCGGCGGCGGCCAGGGCGGCTCGGCCCATGGCGACGGCAAGTCGGGCCTGCTCTACCCGACCTCGGCGGCCAACACCTCGATCGAGACCTTCGAATCACGCGTGCCGGTGCTGGTGGTCGAGAAGACCTATCTCACCGACTCAGGCGGCGCCGGTCAGCATCGCGGCGGCCTCGGCCAGCGCGTGCGTTTGCGCAAGCTTTCCGATGACGGCCTGCCGACGCTGGTCTCGCTCTATCCGGAAGGCGTCAACAACCCGATCCCGGGCCTGTTCGGCGGCAAGGCCGGAGGCAGCGCCTCGGGCCGGGTCATCGACGAGCAGGGCCATGTGCTGAAGGACGTCGGCACCGGCGAGCTGGTCCAGGTCAAGCAGCCGCATGAGATCGTCGAGCTCGTGCTCGCCGGTGGTGCCGGTTACGGGGCCGCTTCAGAGCGCTCACGAGAGGCGATCGCCCGCGACATCGCGCTCGGTCTCGTTTCGCCGGAAGCCGCCAAGCGCGACTACGGCGTGCAGGGGGCGCATGCCACGCAGGACGTGGGCGAGGCCAAGGCCGGCATCCTGGTTGCCTGACGGCAAGGATCGAAACGCAAACAGCCCGTAAGGGGCGAATAGGGGACTGAGGCATGAACAATCCGACTGAAGGGGTGCCTCAGCGGCACCCCAGCCTGTTCGAACCGGCGACGCTGCTGCTCATCGCGATTCTCTGCGTCTTCGGTGCGATCATCGGCATGCAGCTGCTGGTGTCGCTCGGCATCACCGCGAACACCTCGCTGATCGGCGCACTTGCTGCCATGGCGCTGGCGCGCGTGCCGCTTGCCGCCTTCACGCGCTACCGCTCGATCCATGTGCAGAACCTGGCCCAGAGCGCGATCTCCTCGGCCACCTTCGGCGCGGCGAACAGCCTGCTCCTACCAGTCGGCATTCCCTGGCTGCTCGGGCGGCCGGACCTCGTGCTGCCGATGCTGGCGGGCGCCTTCTTCGCGATGCTGCTCGACGCCTATCTGCTCTACCGGATGTTCGATTCCCGCGTCTTCCCCGCGACGGGCGCCTGGCCGCCGGGCGTCGCTGCCGCCGAGGCGATCAAGGCCGGCGACGAGGGTGGACGCAAGGCAGTGCTGATGGGCGTAGGGTTCGGCACCGGCATCCTCGTCTCCTTCGTCAAGATCCCGCTGGCCTGGATCGGCTTCGCCGGCTCGGCCGCCGTCTCGGGCATCCCGATGTCGGCCTTCGGCGTCGCCTTCATCGGCAATATCTGGGCGCTGCTGATGTTCGGCATCGGCCTCCTGCTGCGCGGCTATTCCGGCCAGCTCTTCGGCGGGCCACTCTTCGAGACCGTCATTCCCAAGGGCGACCTGATGGCCGCCTATATCCCGCACGGCTTCATGATCGGCGCCGGCCTCGTTGCGCTGCTGCAGGTCGCGCTGCTGCTGTTCCGGCGGGCGGAACCGACCAAGCCCGGCGAGGTGGGCGCAGGCGTCTCCGACGCCGAAGTGAAGCGGGCGCTCGGGCTGGGCACAGTCGGCTATCTCGTCATCGCGGTGTTCATCGCGCTGGTCGGCGGACTGATGAGCGACATGTCGATCGGCATGCTCATCCTGTTCGTGCTCTATGCCGCCTTCGCCGCCTATGTGCATGAGCTGATCGTCGGCCTCGCCGCGATGCATTCCGGCTGGTTCCCGGCTTTCGCGGTCGCGCTGATCACGCTGATCATCGGCATGCTGATCGGCTTTCCGATGCCGGCGCTGGCGCTGCTGGTCGGCTTCTCTGCCGCGACCGGGCCCGCCTTCGCCGATATGGGCTATGATCTCAAGGCCGGCTACCTGCTGCGCGGCAACGGCGCCGATCCCGCCTTCGAGCGCGAAGGCCGCCGCCAGCAGCTCTTCGCCGCGATGTTCGCCTTCGTCATCGCCGGTGCGGTCGTCCTGTTCTCCTACCAGTCCTTCTTCGACCAGAACCTCGTCGCCCCCGTGAACAAGGTCTATGCCGCGACGATCAAGGCCGGCGTGGCGCCCGGCGTCGCCTGGCAGCTCTTCCTCTGGGCGATCCCCGGCGCGATCCTGCAATTCATCGGGGGGCCGAAGCGGCAGATCGGCGTGCTCTTCGCCACCGGCCTGCTGATCAACTTCCCGATGGCAGGCTGGGCGGTGCTGGCCGGCATCCTCTGCCGGATCATCTGGGAGAAGCTGCGCGGCGCGAGCGGCGAGGGCGACATGGAGGTCTTCGCCGCCGGCGTCATCGCCGGCGATGCGATCTTCTCGTTCTTCGACTCCGTCTCCAAGAACTTCTGGAAGCGCTGAACAAGTTGGACCTGGGCGGAAAGCCACCCGGGTCCTTCGCTTCATGGAGGGCGGACAATGAGCATGCTGGGAACCCTGACCATCGGCCAGGCGCCGCGCGCCGACATCACGCCGATCCTCGACGCGGTGATCGGCGCCAGTGTGCCACAGCGCCATGCCGGCGTTCTCGACGGCCTGAGCCGCATCGAGATCGAACGGGATTTCGCAACGGAGCCGGGCCAGCCGGTGCTGATCACCAAGCTCCTCGACGGCAGCGCGGTCGTCATCGACCGCGCCCGGACGGAAGCTGCGGCACAGCACAAGCTCGCCGTGATCGAGGCCGAGGGCTGCGGCACCATCCTGATGCTCTGCACCGGCCATTTCGCGAGCCTGTCGACCGAGAAGGCGCGCCTCGTCGAACCCGACCGCATCCTGCCGCCGGCCGTGGCGGCGCTGACGCAGGGCGCGCAGCTCGGCATCATCGTGCCGCTGGCCGAGCAGATTTCCTCGGAGGCCGGCAAATGGGCGCCGCTCGGCCGCCGGCCGCTCTATGCCGCCGCGTCGCCCTATGGTGGTGCGGGCGTTTCGATCGCGGAGGCCGCGCGGGAGCTGGCCGGACGCGGCGCACAGATCCTGCTGATGGACTGCATGGGCTTCGTCGAGCGGCATCGCCGCGAGGCGGCGGAAGCCGGCCTGCCGGTCATCCTCTCCAACAGCATGATCGCGAAGCTGGTTTCCGAGATCGTCTGACGGCGGGCTGCATCCGCCACAAACGAAAAAAGGCCGCCCGTGAGGCGGCCTTTGTGCTTGTTCGGATGGAGCGGGGTTTATTTCGGCGCGAAGATGCCGACGCTGCTGGCGGTGATGTCGAAGGAGAGCGTTCCGACGACAGCCGCACCGCACCAGTTCGAACGACCCGTGCCGTTGGAGATTCCGCGCGGATCGGCGGTCAGCAGGAAGCACTCGCTCTTCGACAGGGTGGTGTCGTGGTAGCGCAGGTCGGCGGTGACGTTCTTCCAGGTGTAGGAGACGCCGGCGTTCCAGTAGCTGTAATCGGGCAGATTGGTCGGCGGCACGGTCGACCAGATGGCGAGGTTGGTGGTGCCGAGCCAGTAGTGGCCGAACTCACCGGAGACCGAGAGACCTTCCAGGAAGGGCAGGTTGTACTTCGCCGTCACCGAGGCGTAGGTGCCGCTCGCGCCGGTGCCGAGCCAGTCCCAGGCGTAGAAGACGTTGCCGCCCACCGTCAGGCTTTCGGCGAAGGTGTAGGAGACCTTGCCGTAGACCTCGGTGAAGTCAGTGTTCTTCGGTGTCCAGAACACGCCGGCAGCGTCGATCAGCTGCTTCTCGCTGGGGTAGTAGTACTGCCAGACACCGAAATCGAAGGCGAGATCGCCGAATTTCGGGCGGACACCGGCATAAAAGTCGATCTCGGCATCGGGCCTGGTGGCCAGGTCGACGCTCGATCCGTAGACGCCGAGATAGAACATGTTGTTGTAGATCTGCAGCTCGGCGCCGCCCTGAATCGCCGGCTTGCGGTCCGTTTGCGAGATGCCGCGGAAATTATAATCGGTCATGCCCTTCACGCTGACCGCGATATCGAACCAGGTGATCGCGGGGACGACGGGCGCGGGCGGCGGCCCTTTCTTGCTCGGCAGGTCGGAGGCCTGCGCCGCGCCGACGGCGGCAGCCAAAGCCAGTCCCATAATCGAGGAACGGAAAAGATCGGACATCTACGGAAACCCCTCGCCGCGCGTTGATTTGCGCTGTCGCACCATGAAACGGGCGAGCCCGGCTTGGCAGCAAGACGAGGTTTTGGGCGCTCCGCTCACGGAAAAAGCAAAAGACCTCCCAGGGGGAGGTCTTCGCGCCTGCAAAACAGGCAGTCTCGATTATCTGTCCGGCTGTTGCATTTGCGTCACGACGTGACGGCGGCCGGGCAGGGCCTCAACGCATCGCCGGCTGGCTCGCATAGCCCGCCGTCGACTGGTCGAGGCTCGACGTTTTCAGCCCGTTGGCGCGGCGGGGCGGCAGCGGCGGGCTGGTGGCGGCCGGTGTCGCGGGCGCGACGGACGCGACCGGAGCGCTGGCCACGCCTTGATCGGCCGTGGCGCTGGAGCCGCCGCCGAAGACCGGCATGAAGCTGAGGGCGCGCTGCAGCAGAGGCTTCTCCTCGGTCGGCGCGACCGGGTTCGAGGCCGCGCTCGCGAGCACCGGCGCCTGCAGGGCGTTGCCGGGTGCGACCTTGGCGAGCTGGGTAGCGGCCGGGGCTGCCGCCGGGCGCGGTGCGGCGGCCGGCTTCGCCTCGACCTTGGCAGCGTCGGGCTTTGCAGCTTCTTCCGCAGGGGCTGCGGCGATCGCGGCGAGAACGGCGTCGTTATCGGCCGAAGCGGCGCGGACGGTCGCCTTCGCCTTGCCCTTGTCGTCGAGGACGACGACCCGAGGACCGACCGACAGGGCATCGGCACGGCTGACGCCGACATCCTTCGAGGCCCAGGAAGCCGAGCGGTTGAGCGCGTCGGAGCCGCCGGTCATCAGCGCCTGCTTGAAGGAGGCGTGCTGGTCGCCGTCGTCATAGATCAGCTTGATCGCCGGTGTGCCCTTGGCGACGAGCGAAGCGACCTGGATCTCGTCCCTCTGGCGCTTCTCGGCGACGGCTGCCGGCGTCGAGCCGCCGTTGAAGACATAGCGGCCGCCGACGACGGAGACCGCGGGCTCGTCCTTGGCGACCTCGAAATAGTCGGTGCCTTCCTTCAGGTTCTTCCAGAAGGCGATGTTCGGGTCGAGGCGGTGCTTGGCCAGGTTCTCCGGCGTCATCCGGAACGGGAGGGCCTGCATCTGCACGGCGCGCTGGCCGGCATTCTGGGCCTCGCGCACCAGCGCATAGATCTCGCCGATCTGGTCGTCGGTCATCGAATAGCAGCCGGCCGAGGAGCAGGCGCCATGGACCATCAGATGGGCGCCCGTGCGGTTATGCGCCCGGTCATAGGCGTTGGGATAGCCCATGTTGAACGAGACGTAATAGGACGAGTTCGGGTTCATCTGCTGGGGAGCGATGGCATAGAAGCCTTCCGGCGCCATGCGATCTCCCTCGCGGACCTTCGGGCCGAGCTGGCCGGACCAGCGGCACATCGGGAAGGTCTTGAGCAGGGTGTACTGGCCGTCGGCCTTGCGCTTCCAGACCTCGAGCTCCGACTCCTTCTTGTAGGAGCGGATCAGGATCGGCTGGTCCTTGCTCATGCCCTTCTCGGACATCAGCGCATAGGTCGCGCTCGGAATCGGAATGTTGTGGCGCGCGGAGCCGCGATAGCGGTCCTCCTCGCAGGCCGCCACGGTCAATGCAACAAAAGCCACGAGTGCGAGTTGCTTGAGTGCCACGTCGTCAATCCCTCGAACGGCAGGCCGGGGTGCGACCTGTGACTTCGCAAGACGGCCAAATTGTGCCCGTCGACTCGTTGTAGAAGCGTTAGGCTTGAGGGTTCCTTACCATAGGCAGGGTGAGTCTGGCCACATGGTCAACGGCCGGTAAAGAAGCCTCGCCTTCGCTGGTGCGAGATATCTCGCAACGATATTGCCTAGAGATTGCGCCCGATCGCGAGGAATTTCTCCGCCCGCTTGGCGACGATATCCTCGGCTCCGAGACCGGCGAGATCGCCGAGCGCGGCGGCGATGGCATCGCCCGCGCGGCTGATCGCGGCCTGGGCGTCGCGGTGGGCGCCGCCGGTCGGCTCCTGCACGATCCGGTCGATGACCCCGAACTTCAGCAGGTCCTGCGCCGTGATCTTCATGCCGGTGGCCGCGTCCTGCGCCCGCGCCGTGTCGCGCCAGAGGATGGATGCCGCGCCTTCGGGCGAGATCACCGAATAGATCGCATGCTCCAGCATCAGCACGCGGCTGGCCGCGGCGATGGCGATGGCGCCGCCGGAGCCGCCCTCGCCGATGACGAGCGCGACGCTGGGGCTCCGCAGCCCGAGCCAGGCCTCCGTCGAGCGGGCGATAGCCTCGGCCTGGCCACGCTCCTCGGCTTCGATGCCGGGATAGGCGCCGGCGGTATCGACGAAGCTCAGGACCGGCAGGCCGAAGCGGTCGGCCAGCTCCGCGAGGCGCACGGCCTTGCGGTAGCCCTCGGGCTTGGGCATGCCGAAATTGTGCCGGATGCGGGTCTCGGTCGAATCGCCCTTCTCCTGGCCGATGACGCAGACCGGCTCGCCGCGAAAGCGGCCGAAGCCGCCGATGATGGCCTCGTCCTCGCCGAAGGCGCGGTCGCCGGCGAGCGGGGTGAATTCCGCGATCAGCCCGGCGCAGTAATCCTTGAAATGCGGACGCTGCGGATGGCGCGCCACGAGCGTCTTCTGCCAGGGCGTCAGCGCCGCATAGATGTCCTTCAGCGTCTGGCTGGCCTTGGCGTCGAGCTTGCCGATCTCTTCCGACAGGGAAATGCCGTCGCCGCGGGCCTCGAGGGCCCGCAATTCATCCGACTTCGCCTCCAGCTCGGCGACCGGTTTCTCGAAATCCAGATAGCTACGCATCGTGATCCAGTTCAGAATCCGCGCGAAAATCGGGCGGAACGGCGGTTTAGGGCAAAACCGGCATGAAAGGCGGCGGACCTTGGCCGCGCGCCGGCGAAATTGTCAACCCGTCCGCGCCGTCTCCGGCGGGTTTGACGCGCGCGGCGTCGGCGTCGGTTGCGGCAGCAGGACCGGTCTCAATGCGAAGCTGCGCCGCGTCGCGCGCAAGGGCGCGCGCCGGTAGAACTGCTTGGTGGCATCGATGACATGGACGCCGGCGAAAGGCAGCGACAGGCCGGCACCGATCTGCTCCCAGATCGGGGCGGAGCGCATCAGCAGACGCCTGTGCAGCGGCGGGACGTAGAGCGCCTCGACCCAGTGCTCCGGCGAGAACTCGGCGGCGCGCATGAGGGCGCCGAGCTGGCGGCGGCTGAAGGGCCGGCCCTGCCCGAAGGGCGTGCCGTCCATCCGGGCCCAGAGCCCGCGCCGGTTCGGCACGACGAGGATCATGCGCCCGCCGGGGTTGAGGACGCGCGAGACCTCCTCAAGCAGGTCGTCGGGGCTTTCGGTCTCCTCCAGTGCGTGCACGAGCACGACCCGGTCGATCGAGGCCGTCGGCAGCGGCAGCAGGGTGGGCTCGACCAGCGCCGAGGCCGTGAGGCCGGGAGAGGGCCAGTTCACCACGCCCTGCGCGGCTGGCATGAAGGCGATGGTGCGCTCGGCCTGCAGGCCGAGCACGGAGAGATAGGGCGTCGAATAGCCAAGGCCGAGCAGGCGTTGGCGCGAGCAATCGGGCCAGAAACGAAGCATCGCCCGGCCGATGAAGCGCCGGGCCACATGGCCGAGCGGGCTGGCATAGAAGGCGCGCAGGTCGACGACGTCGAGAGGCATGGCGCCTCACATGGAGCGCTGAAGCGCCGAACGCAAGGGAATGTCCGCACAGACCGCCCGCACTTGCCGCCCGCTCTTGCCGCAACCACCGGCTGCGCCTGCGGTGGGTTGATCGAGCGCCGGGCATGGCCCATGCAGGGGGCCGATCGTCCGTTCGGCCCGATGGGGTCGACCCCACCGGAGGAAGCCATGCCGCTCGACCTTCACGTCTTTCGCACGCTCAGCGACAACGCTGGGGCGCTGCTCCACGATCCCGCGACGGGAGCCTGCGCGGCGATCGACGTGCCCGATGCCAGCGAGATGCTGGCCGCCGCCCGGGAGAAGGGCTGGACGATCAGCGACATCTTCATCACCCATGCCCATCACGACCACACCCAGGGCGTCGATGAGGTGAAACAGGCGACCGGAGCCACTGTCGTCGGGCCGGCTGATGCCCGCTCCAGCGCGCCGCTCGACAAGGTGATCGGCGAGGGCGACAGCGTCTCGCTCGGTGGCGAACGCTTCGAGATCTGGCATACGCCCGGCCATTCCGACGGCCATCTCAGCTATGTCGGGCGTGGAGCGAAGCT
Source organism: Allobosea sp. RIT-PG3_2 (assembly GCF_057321085.1). NCBI lineage: Bacteria > Pseudomonadati > Pseudomonadota > Alphaproteobacteria > Hyphomicrobiales > Alloboseaceae > Allobosea > Allobosea sp. RIT-PG3_2. The sequence continues at coordinate 209,774 of NZ_JBXWCA010000004.1, forward strand.
CGCGCTTGTCGGCGACGTCGTCTTCGTCATGGGCTGCGGGCGCGTCCAGCCGGGCCAGATGGGGCGGATGTGGACCTCGCTGTCGCGGCTGATGGCGCTGCCGGGCGACACCCGCCTGCTCGGCGGCCATGACTACACCCTCGCCAATGCCCGCTTCGCCCGCTCAGTCGATCCCGCCAACGCCGCGCTCGCCGCCCGCTTCGCCGAAGCCGAGAAGGCCAAGGCGGAAGGCCGCTTCTGGGCCCTGACCACGGTCGGGGAAGAGCAGGCGACCAATCCGTTCTTCCGTGCCGGAGAGGGCGCGTTGGCCGCAGCGGTGGGGCTCGTCGGCGCCCCGGCCGACAAGGTCTTCACGGCGTTGCGCGAAGCTAAGAACCGGTTCTGACTATGACGATGCGGCTCGACGGCCTGACGGCGGCCGAGGTGATCCGGCTGCTCGAGCTCAAGCCCCATCCCGAGGGCGGCCACTACCGTGAGACCTTCCGCGATCCGGCCGGGCCGGAGGGCCGGGGTTTCTCGACCGCGATCTACTACCTGCTCGACACCGGCGAGACCTCGGAGTGGCATCGCGTCGATGCCGCCGAGATCTGGCATCATTATGCCGGCGCGCCGCTGGTCATCACCGTATCGCCCAATGGCCATGACGCCGCGGCTCATCATGTCGGGACCGATCTCGCCGCCGGGCAGCGGCCGCAATTCGTGGTGCCGGCCGGCTGGTGGCAGAGCGCGACCTCGCTCGGCGCCTGGACGCTGGTGGGTTGCACGGTCGCGCCGGGTTTCGAATTCAAGGGCTTCGAGATGGCGCCGCCGGGCTGGCGGCCGACGCCGCGCAAGCCGATGGGGGAATGACATGCTGATGAAGACCGACAGCGCGCTCGTGCTCGGATGCGAGCGGCGGATCATCAATGCCTGGCCGGCGCTGTCGACGCTCATCGTCGGCGACTGGGTGCTGCGCTTCGCCAACGGCTATTCCGGCCGTGCCAACGCGGCGACGCCTCTCGTCTATGGCGCCGAACTCGATGCCGACATGCTCGATCTCATCGAAGAGCTCTATCGGGCCGACGGGCTGGTGCCGAGCATCAGGCTGACGCCGCTCGTTTCCGAGGCCACGCGCGCCGCCGTTCTGGAGCGCGGCTATCGCGTCAAGGACAAGTCCTTCGGCCAGATCGCGCCGCTTGCCGCTGTCGCGCCTTCCGAAGAGGCCGAACTGCAGATCGAGGCGCGGCCGAGCCTGGAGTGGCTGACGGGCGTCGCGGCGCTGCAGAGCGGCAACAAGACCCATGTCGCCAATCTGGCGGCGATCGTCGAGAAGGTCAGGCTTCCCGCAGCCTTCGCCACCTGGCTGGTCGAGGGCGAGGCGGTGGCCTTCGGCATGGGCGTGGCCGAGCGCGGTATGGCGGAGATCGGTCTGATCTGCGTCGATCCCGACCATCGCGGCCATGGTTATGGCCGCAGGATCGTGCAGGGGCTGATGGGCTGGGCCGGCGCGATGGGCTGCGCCGACGCCTTCCTGCAGGTGGAACAAGGCAATGCGGTCGCGATCAACCTCTACGGCAGCCTCGGCTTCCGCCAGCTTTACCAGTACGAGACGCGCATTCTCGATTGACGGCGTCATTCTCGCGCTTGAGAATCTCAGGCCGGAAGAGGCCCCGGCGCCCCTGCGTCACGCGATGCGCGGGTCAAGCCCGGGCATGACGAGGGTGAATTACCGCGTCAGCAGCGCCGTGCCGTAGAGTCCCAGGCCGAAGATGGTGTGGCTGACGATGTTGAGCAGCCGGATCTGGCCGGCGTTCGGCCGGCGCGAGGCAGCGACGCCCATGCCCATGCCGGGCTGCAGGATGAACCAGCCGCAGCCGACCGTAGCCCAGCCGACGAGCAATGCCGGCAGCAAGGTCGGATTGCGCGCCCAGTCCGCGCCCCAGATGGCAAGCACGATGCCGGCGAAGAGGATGCCGACCAGATAGTGGCAGATCCAGCCGATCGCGAGCTCGCCCGCCACGGGCTCGGATTTGGCGATGTCGTCATGCCACAGGCGCCCGCGCGGCAGATGGGCGAACCAGCGGCCCGGCATCGCCCAGTTCGGCTTCGGCAGGCCGAAAAGCCGCAGGAACTGCGCCCAGAGATCGGACAGCGCGGTCGCGCCGACGCCGATGACGACCATGCGAAAGATCAGATCCGACACGTTTCGTTCCCCCAGCCCGCTTCACGGCGGCTTCCCGTCCGTTGGAGCGGCGATTGCGACGGCGGTCAACAGCCTGGCCGGCCGGATCGCGCAGAGGCGCGCTGCATGCGGCGCATCGCCTCTGCCGCGGAACCCCGCGCGCCCCTGAGGGGTTGCCTTCGCGAATCCGCGGGGGAGATCCATCATGGCCACGGCGACTGCCGACAAACCACGCAATGCCGGAACCGGGCCGCATGGCGCGGCCGAACTGCCGTCCGTCGTCGTCACCAGCTATAATCTGGAGGTTCGGGACGATGACGGCTTCGTCGGGGACAAGGCGAGCCGCCGCGCCTTCGTCGAGCATCTCGACGCGCTGCGCAGCCATCTCAAGCGCAACGGCGACGACCCGCTGAAGGGCAAGACCGCCGAGATCAGCAAGAAGGAACTCGACACGCTGCTGAAGGAGGGCGCCGCCAAGGAGGCTGCGCTGGTGCTCAGCGCGGTCGAGGGCTTCGCGCAGTCCCTCGCCTTCGTCATCCGCAGATTCGCGCGCCTGAAGAGCTGGGCCGCGGTCGAGCGCATCGTCGTCGGGGGTGGTTTCCGTGAGAGCCGCGTCGGCGAACTCGCCATTGCGCGCGCCGCCATCATCCTGCGCACCGATGGCCGCGATCTCGATCTCGTGCCCGTCAGTCATCATCCGGACGAGGCCGGGCTCGTCGGCAGCGCCCATCTCGCGCCGAAATGGATCTTCGAGGCTTATGACAGCCTGGTCGCCGTCGATATCGGGGGCTCCAACATTCGCGCGGGGATCGTCGAACTCCGGCAGGCGAAGGCGCCGGATCTGAGCCGGGCGCGCGTCTGGAAGTCGGATCTCTGGCGCCATGCCGATGAGGAGCCGAGCCGCGACGAGGCGATCAAGCGAATGGGAAAGATGCTGCGCGATCAGATCCAGAACGCGGAGAAGGAGGGCCTGAAGGTCGCGCCATTCATCGGTGTCGGCTGCCCCGGCCTGATTGAGCCGGACGGCGCGATCGAGCGCGGAGCCCAGAATCTCCCGGGCAACTGGGAAAGCAGCCGCTTCAACCTCGTCGACAGCATCCGCCAGCTCGTTCCCGAGATCGGCAGGCATGAGACGGAGGTCGTGATGCACAACGATGCCGTCATCCAGGGCCTGAGCGAGATGCCGGCGATGCAGGATGTCGAGAACTGGGCGGTGCTGACGATCGGGACCGGATTGGGCAATGCGAGCTATCGCAACCGGTTGAAAAGCAGGGCTTCCGATAAGCGCTGAGGCGCCAGAACCGACCGCGGTGCCATCTTCAGGTCGTGTTTTGCGGCGATGAGCTGACCCCGAGCCGCCGACCGGCTCATCAGAGACGCCCGTCCGCGATCCGAGGAGCACCGTTTTGCCGGCCGCCGAATTCCGCTTTCCATCTTGCCTTGCGGGCACGGCTGTGCCGAGGGTCGAGCCTCAGCCGAATCACGTGGGACAGGGTCGCACCACCATGGCAGCACGCGTGGCGCAGACGCCTTTCCAAAGCCTCAGAGGGCTTTTGGCGACGTGCCTGCTCTGGCTCGTGCTGGCGATGGCGGCTGCAACCTCCTCGTTCGCCCAGACGGCGGCGGCATCGCCCGATCCAGGCAGCGCGCGGGCGCGGCTCGATGCCGTCCGCAGCGAACTGGCGCAGATCGAAACGACGCTGGCCTCGCCCGATGCCACCGATGCCGAGCTGCAGAGGCAGCGGATCCGCCTTCAACCTTCGCTCGACCAGCTGCGCGTCATCGTCGACGAGCAGACGCCGCGCGTCGACCAGGCCAAGCTCCGGCTCGACCAGCTCGGCCCAAAACCCGAGGCCAGCGCTCCGGCCGAGAGCGCCGAGATCGCGCGTGATCGCGAGGCCCGGGCCAAGGCTTATGCCGATGCCGACGAGACGCTGAAGATCGCCAAGGCGTCGTTGCTTCAAGCCGAGCAGCTTCAGAGCCGCATCGGCGACAAGCGGCGTGAAATCTTCGCCAAGGCGCTTTTCGCCGCCGGGCCTTCGGTCGCCAATCCCGAAGTCTGGAGCAACGCCATCACCACGGCTCCGGAGGATCTGCGGGCGTCCGGATACATCTTCGGCGGCTGGCTGGAGGGGGTGCGCGATGCGTTCTCCGGATCGCGGGGTGCCGTCGTGGCGCTCGCCCTGATCGGCGCCATCCTGCTTTACGTCGCCCGCGCCCGCTATCTGCCGCGTTTCAAGGCGCGCTACGGCAACACGCAGGATACCGGCAATCTGCACTGCCTTTATGTGGCGCTCGCCCATATCGTCGCCGGCGCGGCGCCGCCGGTGCTGGCGAGCTGGCTGATCTACCAGGCGCTGAGCACCACGGGGCTTCTGCCGCCGCGCATTCAGCCGGTGATCTGGGCGCTGGTCGCCGGGCTCGCCTTCTTCGCCTTCGTTCAGGCTCTGGCCGACGCCCTGTTCGCACCGTCCAGCCCGCAGCGGCGCCTGGTCAGCGTCATGGATCCGACGGCCCGCAGTGTCGTGTGGATCGCCTCTTCGCTCGCGCTGGTGATGGCGGTGGGCAAGGTCTTCGAGGCCTGGCTCCAGGCGATCGCCGCAGGCCTTGCGGTCTCGATCATCGTCAAGGCCTTCTTCGCCATCCTCTTCGCCCTGACACTGATCGCCGGCCTTTTTCAGATACGCGATGACGACGAGGTCGAGCAGGAAGCCTGCCTTGGTCCTTACGTGCCGGTGGACGGGGCGAGCCTCGGCCCGGTTCGGATATTCGGCTGGATCATCGGCTTCCTGATCATTCTGTCGACACTCACCGGCTATGTGATCTTCGCGGCCTTCCTGGCCGAGCAGACGCTCTGGATCGGCATCGTCGCCTGCCTGTTCCTGCTGGCCTTCCAGTTCATCGATCTCGGCCTTCCGCGGCTCCTGACCGGCAAGGGCCGCTTCGCGCTGACGCTGAAGGCCGGCATGGGGTTGCGCAGCACAACGCTCGACAAGGTCGCGGTGATCAGCGTCGGCGCGTTGAAGCTGCTGCTGATCATCATCACGGTCCTGATGGTGCTCGCGCCATGGGGGCTGGAATCGACCGATTTCCTGGTCTCGCTGAGCGCGGCTTTCTTCGGCTTCCAGGTCGGCGGCGTCACGATCTCGATTTCGACCATCGTCGTCTTCGCCTTGGTCTTCGGCCTCGGCATCGCGGCGACGCGGGCGATGCAGCGCTGGCTCGACAACCAGTTCCTGCCGACGACCGCCCTCGATCCGGGGCTGCGCAACTCGATCACCACAGCGGCGGGCTATGTCGGCTATATCGGCGCGGTGGCGATCGCGGTTTCGGCTGTGGGCCTCAGCCTCGAACGTCTCACCCTCGTCGCCTCGGCCCTGTCGGTCGGTATCGGTTTCGGCCTGCAGTCGGTGGTGTCCAACTTCGTCTCGGGCCTGATCCTTCTCTGGGAGCGGCCGATCCGCGTCGGCGACCAGGTGGTGGTCGGCGACACCGAAGGCATCGTCAAGCGCATCAATGTCCGCTCGACGGAGATCGCGACCTTCGACCGCTCGACGGTGATCGTACCGAACTCGAACCTGATCTCCGGCGTGGTGCGCAACCGCGTCCGCAGCGACCGGACGGGCCGCGTGCTGATCGCGCTATCGGTGCCACGCACGCTCGAGGCCGGGCAGGTGCGGGCAATGCTCTCCGAAGTGGCTTCGAACCATGGCGACGTCATGCAGAAGCCGCCACCGGTGGTGCAGTTCAAGAAGCTCGGCACCACGACCATGGATTTTGAGCTGGTCTGCGTCGTGGCCGATGTCGAGATCGTTGGGCGCGTCACCAGTGACATGAACTTCGCCATCCACAAGCGCCTCGCCGATATGGAACCTGCCGCCGGCACGCCGGAACTGGTGGTGCGCGGGTTGGAAGGCGTCGAGTATTCACTCGAAAGCATCGCAGTGGCTGTCGGTCGGGGCGGGGGCGCGCGCAGCAGTACCGGCTGGGAGCCCGCGAAGCCGGTGGCATCGCCCGCTGCAACGCGCCGGTCGCGCAAGCCGGTTGTGGTGGAGGAGGATGAGGAGGAAGAGGCCGGGGCGACGAAGCCCGCGCCTGCTCCAGCGCCCGAGCCCGCCAAGGAAGACAGCAAGGAATGATCGCATGCCCAGCTTTCTGCGCCGCGCCGCCGGTTCGCGCGCGATGACCTGCCCGGCCGCGCTGGCGGGCGCGCTCGCCCTGCTCGGCGTCGCCGGCTGCACCGAGCCTCAGCGGCAGGGCCAGCCGGCCTTCTATCGCGACCTCGGCTCCGCATCCGCCCAGGTCGATGCCGAGCAGGCGCGCGCGATGATCTCGGCCTATCGGCTCAATGCAGGCCTCGGGGCGCTCACGCTCGACCCCGCTCTGGTCGAGGCGGCGCAGCGCGAAGCGGCAAACATGGCGGCTTCCGACAAGCCGGCGCAGGCCGACGCGGTCAAGGCGCGTCTCGCAAAGGAGGGCCAGCCCGGCGCAGAGGCCAATCTCTCGGCCGGATACCGCCGCCTCGCCGAGGCCTTCTCCGGCTGGCGGGATTCGCCCCAGCATGATCGCGTCATGAAGGATGCGAAGGCCAAGCGCATGGGCATCGCGACGGCCTATGCGCCGGGCTCGAAATATCAGGTCTACTGGGCGCTGGTCGTCGCACCCTAGGGCCGCCCGGTCTGTCGCGCGTGCGAATGGGCGGCTGGCTTCGCGGTGGCGCATCGCCTCGATGTCGCGATCCTCGTCGCGATCAATGCCGGCGTCAGCCTCGCGGGCAACAGCTTTGGCGGCGCGCGCTTCGGGTTGAGCGGGGAGTTCTGACAGAGCGCCGGAGCGTTCCGAACCCGGAACGGCTTGCGGCGGCTCCCGCCACATCCTGTCAGCGGTGCCGCCGCGGCCCCCTTACCGCCGGGAGCAGACGAAGCTAGCCTGCGGATCATGCCTCCGCGCCCCCGCAAGCCGCTCTCCCTGACGACCGAACAGGCCCGCCGCATCTGGCTGCATGCCCAGCGGCTCGATACGCGCGAGCCGTTTGGCTCCGGGCCTGACGCGGCGCGGGCGGCGATCGAGCATCTCGGCTATGTCCAGATCGACACGATCAACGTGATCGAGCGCTGTCACCACCACATCCTCTATGCCCGGATTCCCGGCTATCGCCGCAGCGATCTCGCGCATCTGCAGTCGGTCGAGAAGAGCGTCTTCGAGTACTGGACGCATGCGCTGGCCTATGTGGCGACCCGTGACATCCGCTATTTCCTGCCGGAGATGAAGGCGCATCGCGAGGAGCCGAAGCGCTGGTCGGCCGTCGGGGCGCGCGAGGAGACGCGCAAGCTGCTGCGCCGCATCCGCAAGGACGGAGCGTTGACGATCCGCGACATCGACGAGGAGCTGATCGAGAAGGCGCATCTCTGGGCCAGCAAGAAGCCGTCCAAAGGCCTGCTGGAGCGTGCCTTCTATGATGGTGAGCTCGCGATCGCGGCGCGCGCGGGGATGCTCAAGACCTACGAGCTCTTCGACCGGCACTTCCAGTGGGAGAAGAAGCCGACGCCGGCGAGCGAACGGCAGATCACGGCCTACAAGCTGGACCGGGGGTTGCGTTCGCAGGGGCTCGTCAGCCTCGATTCCGTCTGCCATCTCGATGCGCCGAGCAAGAAGGCGGTGGCGGAGCTGGTGGCCGCGCGTGTCCGGCGCAAGGAACTGGTGCCCGTCGCGGTGGAAGGCGCCGGCAAGACGCAGCACTGGGCGGCGCCAGCGATGCTGGAGCCAATATCCGAACCGGACGGGACGCTGATCCACATCCTGTCGCCCTTCGATCCCCTCGCCATCCAGCGCAAGCGGGCGAAGCTCTTCTTCGACTATGGCCACGTCTTCGAGGCCTATCTGCCGAAGGAAAAGCGCCTCTACGGCTATTTCGGCCTGCCGGTGCTGGCGGGAGACCGGGTCGTCGCCGTGCTCGACCTCAAGACCGACCGGGCGGCGGGCAAGCTTCTGATGCAGCAATGGACCTGGCTCGACGGCCACGAAACCCCCGAGCTGAAGCGCGCCATCGAGGACGAGCTTCAGCGCTTCGAGCGTTTCCAGCTGGGACAGGGGGAGATCGAGCCGGTCGTGGAAGAGACGACCACAAAAATGCCGGCTTGATCGGCGCTGTTGCCGCTCGTCGCAACCGGGGCGCGAGCAGGCGGATGGCACCGAATTTCCGGCCCGATGCGCCGGCGCGCCCGGCATCGTCGGCCTGAAGCATGCGCCCGGCGACAGGAACGCGGCGGCTACTGCCCGATCCCGGCCTCCCGGCCGCATCGCTGATTCATGCGGCGCTTCTGGCATGGCTGGCGTCCCTCGGTGTCCAGCAGCTCGCCGATCTGCCGGCCGTTACGGAGCAGAGCGTCGAGGTCGAGTTGCAGACGCCTGAGCAATTCGAGGCCATGACGCGGCCGCCGCCAGCGCCGCCTCCGATCATCCCGGTTCCCGCCCCCATCGAGCGGCCTCCGGTCGAGCCACCGCCAACGCCCGTTCAGCCTGAAGCCGATGGTCTCGTGCGGCCCCGGCGCCTGCTATCGGCCGATGTCCTGGCCAATGCGCGCAGCCGCGACACGCTGGCCATGCTCCCGCGCCTGGCGCCGGACGAACGTATCGAACAACTCTGCGGGCTGGAGGCGATGGGGCAGATCCATGCCTGGCGCCAGGATTTCGAGCCCGACCGGGTGAGCGCTTATGCGATGGCCGATATCCGGCTCGCCGATCACATTCTGCGGGCGGAGGGAGCGGCCTTCCGCAGCAGGCGGCGCTGGTATGCGCTGCGCTTCGAATGCACGGTTTCGACCGATCTCAAGCGCGTCACGGCCTTCGCCTTCCATGTCGGCGATCCCATTCCGTCAGCGCGCTGGCAGGCGCTCGGCCTGCCGGCCGTCCACTGAGGTCAGGCGCCGAGCAGGTCGATCAGCGGCGGGATCAGCGGCTCGTCGGCCGGCGGCATGGCCAGCTCCCGCAGCTTGCCGGGCCGCACCCATTTCAGCGCCTGCCCTTCGCCGGAGATCGCCGTCCCCTCCCAGCGCCGGCAGATATAGAGCGGCATCAGCAGGTGGAATTCCGGATAGGCGTAGCTGGCGAAGGTCAGCGGTGCCAGGCAATCCTCCTTCACGGTGATGCCGAGCTCCTCGGACAGCTCCCGGATCAGCGCGGGCTCCGGCCGCTCGCCGGCCTCGAGCTTGCCGCCCGGGAATTCCCAGAGCCCGGCGAGCGCCTTGCCCTCGGGGCGCTGCGTGACCAGGACGCGGTTGTCGGCATCGATCAGGGCGCAGGCGACGACGAGAAGCAGCTTCACGGGGTGTCTCAGTTGCCGGAGAGGATGACCTGGACGGGCTCGGTTTCCTTGCCCGTCAGCGCGACGCTGTCATAGACCAAGCCGCCCTCTCGCGTGAAGGCGCTCTCATCGCCCCAGATCACCTGGGTGGTGATGAAATAGCTGCCGGGTGCGACATGCTCGAAGACGAAGCGGCCATTCGCCTCGGCCTTAGTCGCACGGGTGTATTCGGCATAGGCGGGATCGACCGTGTCATTGGCCGGATAATTGCGATGCGGGACGTATTTGCCCTGGCCGTAGAGGTTGGCGAAACGCTCCCGGGCGAAGGCGGTGGCCGGGACGAGGTGTACGACCTGGCCGGCGGCATTGACCACGACGCCGCTCGGCTTGGTGCGGAAGGCATGGCCGGTGACGACGCCGGTTCCGTGCTTCTTGATGAAAGCCGCCTCCTCCGTGGAGAAAGCGACCGTTGCCGGTTTGCGCTCGACGCAACCAGCCATGATGACGCCGGCCAGAGCCGCCGCCGCGAACAATCCGATCTTCATGTCTCCCCCAGCCTGCGCGGCGCCGTCGTAACCAGGAAGACGCCAGCGAGGATGATGCAACCGCCAAGGACTTGCCGCAACTCCAAGTCTTCATGCAGGACGAGAATGCCGAGGATCACCGCAACCGTCGGTACGAGATAGCCGGTCATCGCGGCGCGCGTCGGGCCCGCGGCTCGAATCAGACGCATGAAGACCGTGACGGGGATTGCGGTGGCGAAGATGCCGAGCGCCAGCATGGCCGGCAGATGGTCGCGCAGCGGCGCGAAGGCCGTCGGGCCGACGACGGCGAGCGTCAGGATTGTCGCGATCGAGCCGGAGAACATCTGCTGGCCCAGCGCCAGCCGGGCGGGGTCGCCGGTCGCGGCGGGCACGGTGCGGACATAGAGGTTGGCGACGGTGTAGCTGAGCGTTGCTCCGATCATTGCGAGCACGCTCAGCGCGGTGCCGCCACCCTCGAACAGACGCGGCCCGATCAGCAGGGCGACGCCGATCGTCCCGAGCAGAATGCCGCCGAGGCGGCGCCGGTTCAGCCGTTCCTCGGAAAAGACGAGATGAGCGACGAGCGCGGTGACGAGCGGGCCGGCGGCCTGAATCATCGCCGCGGGGCCGCTGGCGAGCTGGACCAGCGCATAGCCGACGAGCACGTTCGGCAGCCAGCCATTGGTGGTGCCGAGCATGATCCAGGGCGCGATCTCTGCCCGGCGCGGCAGCGGATTGCGCCCGCGTCCGAGGCTCCAGAGCGACAGCACGGCCGCGCCGATTACGCCGCGGCTCGCGGCGATCGCAAGCGCCGAAACCTCGCCGCTCATCAGTTTGATGAACAGGTAGCTCGACCCCCAGAGCAGGGAGCAGATCGCGAGGTTGACGGCGATGAAGCTGCGGCTTGGCTCCTGCGGTGGCGCGGCCTCAGGAGCGATAATCGCCATTGATCTCGACATAGGCCTTGGTCAGGTCACAGGTCCAGACCGTGGCCTTGCCGCGCCCGATGCCGAGATCGGCGGTGATGACGACGGTGTCGCCCTTCATGTAGTTCGATACCGCCTCTTCGTCGTAGGACGGGGCGCGGGCGCCCTGCTTCGCCACGAGGATGTCGCCGAAGCCGATGTCGAGCTTGTCGCGATCGGCCGGCTCGCCGGCCTTGCCGACGGCCATGACGACGCGGCCCCAATTGGCGTCCTCGCCGGCAATCGCGGTCTTGACCAGGGGCGAATTGGCGATCGAGAGCGCGACGCGCTTGGCCGAGCGGGCCGAAGTCGCGCCGCTGACGCGGATCTCGACGAACTTGCGGGCGCCTTCGCCGTCCTTGCAGACGAGATGGGCGAGTTCGAGCAGGATCGCGTTCAGGGCGCGCTTGAAGCCGGAGAGTCTGATGTCGTTGACCTCGGTGATCGCCAGCACGCCGCGGGCCGCCGCCTTGCCGGTGGCGAACAGCATCAGCGTGTCCGAGGTCGAGGTGTCGCTGTCAACCGTGACCGCGTTGAAGGAGCCCTTCACGCCCTTGGAGAGCAGGGCCTGCAGTACGGGCGCGGCGATCGGCGCATCGGTGAAGACGAAGGAGAGCATCGTCGCCATGTCCGGCGCGATCATGCCGGCGCCCTTGGCGATGCCGGCGATGACGACCTCCTTGCCGTCGATCTTCGCCTTGCGGGTCAGGGCCTTCGGGAAGGTGTCGGTGGTCATGATCGCCCTGGCGGCGTCGAGCCAGGGGCCGTCAGCGGCGCGTTTGGCGCATTCGTCGAGAACGCCCTTGAACTTGGTCGCGTCGAGCGGCTCGCCGATCACGCCGGTCGAGGCGATGAAGACCTCCTCCGGCTTGCAAGCCGCAGCCTTGGCGGCGATCTCGGCGGTGAGCTTGACCGCGTCGCGACCCTTCAGCCCGGTGAAGGCGTTGGCGTTACCGGAATTGACGACGACGGCGCGCGCGTAGCCCTGCTTCAGGTTCTCGCGGCACCAGTCGACCGGGGCCGACGGGCATTTCGAGCGGGTGAAGACGCCGGCGACCTGGGTGCCCTCGTCGAGCAGCGCGAACCAGACGTCCTGGCGGCCCTTGTAGCGGATGCCGGCCTCGGCGGTGGCGAAGCGCACGCCCGGGATCGGCGGAACCTTGGGCTGGCGCTTCGGCGCGAGCGGGGAAACGGGGACATCCTTGCCGGCCATCGCGACTTCCTCCTGCGGAACACTGCTGGAAGACCGGCGAATCGTTCGTTGGCCGGGCAGTGCGTCTCGTTCGAGAGTCCCTCTGCCGCAGGCCGATGACGAAAACAAGAAGGGCGGCCGCAAGGGCCGCCCACGAAATCGAGGGTCTACGTCATGCTCGGCTCGTCCCGGGCATTTCTTCCCGGAGATTCTCGGGTCTGCGCTTCGCTTCGCCCGAGAATGACGTGGCCGATCAGTTCTTCTTCGGCTCGGCCGGCTTCGCAGCGTCGGGCTTGGCCGCGGGGGCCTCCGCCGGCTTGTCGAGGCGCTCGACCTTGGCCTTCTCGCGCATGGCGATGACGAGGTCCTGCTGGGCCTTGCGTTCGAGATACTGGTCGATCTGCGGCTTCACGGCGGCGAAGTCCGGCAGCGGCTTGGAGCGCTTGTCCTCGAGCTTGATGACGTGCCAGCCGAACTGGCTTTTGACCGGCTCGGAGACCTCGCCCTTCTTCAGCTTGAAGGCGGCCTCGGCGAATTCCGGCACCATGCGGTCCTTGCTGAACCAGCCGAGATCGCCGCCCTCCTTGCCGGAACCCGGATCCTTCGAGATCTCTCCGGCGATCTTGGCGAAATCCTCGCCCCTCTTAAGGCGCTCGACCACGGCCTTCGCCTGCGCCTCATCCTCGACGAGGATGTGGCGGGCATGGGCCTCCTCCTCGGGAGCCATCGCCTTGGTGGTCTCGTCGTAGAGCTTCTTGGCGGCGTCGGCGGTGACGGCCTTCTTGCTCTCGCGCGTCAGATATTCGTCGAGCAGTACCTTCTCGCGGTAATAGGCGAGGCGGGCCGTGAAATCGGGCGTATCGGTGATCTTGGCGTCGACGGCCGCCTTGGCGCCGAGCTTGAGGTCGACGAGATAGTTGATGACCTCGTCGCGCTTGCGATCCTCGGGGAGCTGGGCCAAGCGCTCGCCGAGATCCTCGGATGCGAGCTGGATGTCCTTCTCGGTGATGGCGATGCCGTCGACCTTGGCAACGACCTTGTCGGCCTGGGCGAAGGCCGGCGCCGCGAGCAGCGTGAAGCCGAGGACGGCGATGAAACGGGCTGAGTTCATGGGTGACGGCCTTTCGTCGGAAACCCGAGACGCTTTGGCGGCTGCACTGCCAGTTGAACGCGGCAAAGGCAAGGCAGATCAGGCGATTGCGGGTCCGATCACGCAGCTTTGCACCGTCCGGGAGGCCGAAGCTGCCGCAGTGTCGCACCATCTGCCGTCGCGCATCTTGGAAGAGGCCGGGCAAAACCCCACATCCGGAGCCGAATTCGCTTGCCGTTTCGCTGCCGATTGGACGAAACGCACGCTGGACCCTGCCCGCGCACGCGTCTAAACACGCGGTCGCATTCGAGAATACCGGACCTCCGACCCGGGCGCGAAACCACAGCCGCGCCGGCCGGAGGACCAGCATCACCTGAAAGGCCCAACATGCTTGGCGCGCTCGCAAAGAAACTCTTCGGCTCGTCGAACGACCGCCGCGTCAAGGGCTATCAGCCCCGCGTCGCCGCGATCAACGCTCTCGAGAACGAGATAGCGGCGCTGAGCGACGACGCGCTGAAGGCGCGCACCGAGGAGTTCAAGCAGCAGGTCGCCAACGGCGCCAAGCTCGACGACCTCCTGGTGCCGGCCTTCGCCACGGTGCGAGAGGCGGCCAAGCGCGTGCTCGGCCAGCGCCCCTACGACGTCCAGCTCGTCGGCGGCATGGTGCTGCACGAGGGCGCGATCGCCGAGATGAAGACCGGCGAAGGCAAGACGCTGGTCGCGACCCTGCCGACCTATCTCAATGCGCTCGAAGGCAAGGGCGTCCATGTCGTCACCGTCAACGACTATCTCGCCCGCCGCGACGCCGAATGGATGGCGAAGCTCTACAACTTCCTCGGCCTCAGCGTCGGCATCATCGTCCACGGCATCGACGACGAGGAGCGCCAGAGCGCTTATGCCTGCGACATCACCTACGGCACGAACAACGAATTCGGCTTCGACTATCTGCGCGACAACATGAAGTACGAGGTCGCGCAGATGAGCCAGCGCGGCCACCACTTCGCCATCGTCGACGAGGTCGACTCGATCCTGGTCGACGAAGCCCGCACGCCGCTGATCATCTCCGGCCCGCTCGACGACAAGTCGGATCTGTACGTCTCGATCGACAAGGTGCTGCCGGGGTTGATCGCCAGCGATTACGAGGTCGACGAGAAGCAGCGCACGGTCGCGCTGACCGAGGCCGGCAACGAGCATATCGAGGAGCTGCTGCGCGAGGCCGGCCTGCTGACGGAGGGCGACCTCTACGACGCGCACAACGTCACCCTCGTCCACCACGTCAATCAGGCGCTCAGGGCGCACGCCCTGTTCACCCGCGACAAGGACTACATCGTCCGCAACGATGAGGTCGTCATCATCGACGAGTTCACCGGCCGCATGATGCCGGGCCGACGCTATTCGGAGGGCCTGCACCAGGCGCTCGAGGCCAAGGAAGGCGTCACCGTCCAGCCCGAGAACGCGACGCTCGCCTCGATCACCTTCCAGAACTATTTCCGGCTCTACAAGAAGCTCGCCGGCATGACCGGCACGGCCGCGACCGAGGCCGACGAGTTCTTCCAGATCTACAAGCTCGAGGTCGTCGAGATCCCGACCAACGTGCCGGTCGCGCGCAGGGACGAGGATGACGAGGTCTACCGCACCTTCGAGGAGAAGGTCCGCGGCGTCATCCGCGAGATCAAGGTGGCGCAGGAGAACGGCCAGCCGCTGCTCGTCGGCACCACCTCGATCGAGCGCTCCGAGCTCGTCGCCGAGATGCTGCAGAAGGAGGGCTACAAGCTGCTCGACTTCACCGATCCCACCGCGCTGGAGCCGGTCTACCAGGCCGCGCGCGAGGGCCGGACGGTCAAGGCCTTCGCCGTGCTGAACGCCCGCTTCCACGAGCAGGAGGCCTATATCGTCGCGCAGGCCGGCGTGCCCGGCGCGATCACCATCGCCACCAACATGGCCGGCCGCGGCACCGACATCCAGCTCGGTGGCAATGCCGACATGCGGATTTCCCATGATCTCGCCGGCGTGGAGGAGGGCCCGGAGCGTGACGCGAAGGCCGCCGCCATCCGCGCCGAGGTCGCCGATTTCAAGCAGCGCGTGCTGAAGGCCGGCGGCCTCTACATCGTCGGCACCGAGCGCCATGAGAGCCGGCGCATCGACAACCAGCTGCGCGGCCGCGCCGGCCGCCAGGGCGATCCCGGCCGCTCGAAGTTCTTCCTGTCGCTGCAGGACGACCTGATGCGCATCTTCGGCTCCGACCGGATGGACGGCATGCTGCAGAAGCTCGGCCTCAAGGAGGACGAGGCCATCGTCCATCCCTGGATCAACAAGGCGGTGGAGAAGGCGCAGGGCAAGGTCGAGGCGCGCAACTTCGACATCCGCAAGAACATCCTGAAATACGACGACGTGATGAACGACCAGCGCAAGGTCGTCTTCGAGCAGCGCCGCGACTTCATGCGCCAGGCGAGCGTGCGCGAGACGATCGACGACATGCGCCATGGCGTCGTCGAGGACGTCGTCGCCCGGCACATCCCCGAGGAGGCCTATCCCGAGCAGTGGGACACCGCCGGCCTCAAGCAGGAGGTGATCCAGTCCTTCAACCTCGATCTCCCCATCGAGGACTGGGCCAAGGAAGAGGGCATCGCCGACAGCGAGATCCGCGAGCGCATCCGCAAGCTCGCCGACGAAGACTATGCCGGCCGCATCGAGCGCAACACCGACGAGGTCATGACCTATGTCGAGAAGCAGGTGCTGCTGCAGTCGTTGGATCATCTCTGGCGTGAGCATCTCGTCACGCTCGATCATCTCCGCCAGGTCATCGGCTGGCGCGGCCTCGCCCAGCGCGACCCGTTGCAGGAATACAAGCAGGAGGCGTTCGAGCTGTTCGATGGGCTGATCGGCCAGCTCCGCCAGCAGGTCACCGGGCACCTCTCGCGCGTCGAGGTGCGCTTCGATCAGCCGGAAGAGCAGGCGCCGCTCCAGATGCAGGACGGTTCCGGCTCGGGCTTCGGCGGCGATTATGGCGGGACGGGGCTGCAATTCGCCGCCCCGGATGCCGACACCACCGTGCTCGACCGCAACCCGACCGATCCCGACACCTGGGGCAAGGTCGGTCGCAACGAGCCCTGCCCCTGCGGCTCGGGCAAGAAGTTCAAGCACTGCCACGGCCAGTTCGTCTGACGCAGCGCTCTTTGGTTCCCTGCCTCACGCCCGGCCCTGCGCCGGGCGTCATGCGTTCTGAACACCCGCATACGCAGTGGCAGTGACGGTCGGCCGCTCAGATCGACGAGCCGAGTTCCCGCTGGCCTGCGGCGTGGGCGCGGGTGCCGAGCCAGGCCGGCCGCGCGAAGAGGAAGGATAGCGGCGTGTGCCTGACCAGCCGATGCAGCAGCAGCGGCACGGCAACGGAGACCGCCGTCAGCAGCAGCGCGGCGACACCGAGATCGAGCTGAACGCCGGAGCGCAGCAGCACCATCCGTCCGGCCGCCATCGGCAGGAAGAAGGCGAGGTAGATCGGCAGCGAGTTGCGCCCGCAATAGTCGAGCCAGGGCAGGTGCCCGGCCAGCAGCACCGAGCCGAGCAGGATGCCGACCACTCCGGCGATGCCCAGCAGCAGATGCACCCCCGGCGCGGCCGTCAGGATGTCGTGGCCGAGGAAGGGCGTCGCCAGCGCGCTGAGCGCAAACCAGCCGCCCCAGAGCAGGAGGGTTCTGCTGCGATGAGCAGCAGACCGATCGGCGGCGGCGCGAATCCCGGCGGAGAACACTGCCCCCGCGAGGAAGAAGACGAAATAGGCGGTGAACTGGTCGGGCACCATCCAGCCGGTGCTCAGCGGGGCGAGGGCCAGCAGCGCGGCGGCGGCCAGCGCGGCACGGCGCCAGGGCCAAACCGCCTTGGCGACGACGAAGAAGATGGTGAGCAGATAGATGAACCAGAGCACGCCGAAGGGGTCGACGAGGCCGAGCGCATAGTTCTGGGCGAAGCCGGTGAGGCCGGCTTCGCCCCAGGGCGGAACGCGCATCAGCAGGTTGATGCTGAACCAGAGCAGGTAGAAATAGGCGAGCGGCACGACCTTGCGATCGAGGAAGGCGCTCCAGCCGAGGCCGACGAGGCGCGGTACGAACAGCCCCGAGAGTAGGAACAGCCCGGGCATGCGGAACTGTTTCGCCCAGGCGATCAGCGGATCGATCCAGCTGCCTTCCCCGTCGGTGAGTTCGAGTCCGCCGGCCACATGCATCAGCACGACCAGGATGATGCAGATGCCCTTGCCCGTATCGACCCAGCCGATGCGCGCGGCCGGGCGATGAGCTGGTGCAGTCGTTTCAGCCATGATGCCGATTCCTCCGACCGGAGCCTCGCATACTCGGCTTAGCACCGGGTTAGGATCGCCGTCGGACAGGATCGGTCGCCGGTAAGCTTTCAGCAAGGGGGCGAGCGTCACGGTCGAACTCGGGCCCTGTCCGCGCCTTGCGTGGCCGGGGCGCGCGGTGCCCGATGCGGATTCAAGAGGCGGTGCGGCGCCAGCGCCGGGGGGCCGCGATGGGTGACAGCCGGCGTGCGGCCAGCTCCATGCAAGGGGTTCAGCGGCCGATCGCGCTCGATGATCTTTGCTCTCCTAACGGGAGGAGCTGTGCTTTGCGCGTGTGTCTGTTCAAGAAACTTGACTCTCCTATTCGCATATCCTGTTCTGCCAATCTGGTCGGGCGATATCAACCGCACCGTTACTTGCAAGGTGGCCCCTATGAACCTCTTGCTAAAAGAAATTCGTCATAATCCCATACTCTGGCTTTTAGCCATCGTACCGGTCGTATTTGCCGCGCAGAAGCTCAAGCCTGAAGCTCATACTCTGCTTTTCATCCTGTCCGTCCTGGCAATAGTGCCGCTGGCTGTCCTTCTGAGCCACGCCACCGAATCCGTAGCGGCCAAGACCGGTGATACGGTCGGAGGACTGCTCAACGCCACTCTGGGAAACTTGACTGAGCTTATCATCGCACTGGCCGCGTTGCGTGCCGGGCAATACGCGCTGGTCAAGGCATCCATCGCGGGAGCCATTGTCACCAATACGTTGTTCATGCTGGGGGCGTCGTTTCTGCTCGGTGGACTCAAGCACCATGTGCAGGAATACAATCGGGGCAGCGCCCGCCTCCAGGCGTGCTTGCTTTTTCTGGCAACGGTCGCGTTGCTCGTTCCGTCGGCGGTCTCTGGAGCCGATTCCACGGCGGGGTCCGTCTTCACCGCGAAATTGAGCGTGTGTCTATCTGTGTTGCTCATTGCGGCCTACGGATTGGGCCTCTTGTTCTCGCTCAAGACACATCGTGAACTCTTCGGCGGGGTGGAACACGCGGAAGCCGGCGAGGTGCCGTGGCCGATGGGGTTGGCTCTGACCACGCTGGCCGCAGTCACGGTATTGGTCGCGCTGGTGAGCGAGGTCTTCGTCGAGTCGGTTCAACAGGCGGCGTTATCGTTCGGGATGAGCCAGGCATTTGTGGGCTTCGTCATCGTGGCGCTGGTGGGGGGCGCAGCGGAGATGGCCTCGGCGTTTTCCGGCGCGCGCAAAGACCGGTTGGATCTCAGCGTGGGCATCGCGCTGGGGAGCGCGGCTCAGATCGCGCTTTTCGTCGCGCCAGTGCTGGTTCTGCTCAGTTATGTCATCGGGCCGGCGCCGATGAGCCTGCAGTTCTGGCCGGGTGTCGTCATCATGATGATCATCGCGACCATGACCGTGTCCCTGGTGACCAACAGCGGACGCTCGGCCTGGTTTGTCGGAGTGCTCCTGCTGTTGGTGTACCTGATCTTCGCGATCACCCTTTACCTGTTGCCGCCTCCGGTCGTGTGATCGCCCCCCGCCGAAGCGTTCTCGATGCTTCGCCAGGTTCTTGTGGGCGCTTTAGTCAGCGCGTGCAATATCGCCCTCCATGCGTTTTTTTGATCGCTACTGTCATGTAGCGGCGAGAATCACTGTCGCCAACGCAAATTATCGCCACACGCTCCCATTGATAGTCGTTATGATTGCTACCGTATCTTTCTTGATAGCGGCACATATTCCGGAAGTTCTTGTTTGGGCGCTGGCTTACGGAATTGTTGGAGCCCGAAAGCAGAGCTGTGCAATCTCTGCTATGGGTCGGGAATGGACGTTCCCCCTAACATGGGGCACGTCCGCTTTCGGGCAGTGGCCCAACTATCGCTTCTGGCGCAAATCGTGCTGACTTCAGCCAAACTGGATGATGACCTGTCGACGCGTAGTCGGCCTTACTTGCCGTCTCGCGAGCGCTGCGCGCAGTGCCCCGGGGCACGCCCGTGGCACTGACGAGTGCCACTTATTTCGCGGGCGATTGGAAGAAATCGACAGGCTGCAGGCTTCTAGCTCAGTATGATATATTCAGAGGCAGCCCCGAAAATTGTTGCGAGCCGCTCGGCGTAGCGGCTAGCTCACCCCCAACCTCGGCGAGGACAACGTCTGCGTCGCCATCCATTCCGATCATCTCCTGGGATCACAAAGACCAATGTCTGAAGACAACAACCAGCTTATCGATCTGTCAGCGATGGTCGTTGCGGCCTACGTGGCACATAACAATGTCACCCGCGCCGATCTGCCCGAGCTTATCGCGAAGACTCATGCAGCACTGGCTGGCTTGGGAGCTGAAGCTGCCGCGCCTGCTGCCCAGCCGCTTGTCCCAGCCGTTTCGATCAGGAAGTCGGTTACCCCGGATGCGATCATCTGCCTCGAGGACGGCAAGGCGTTCAAATCGCTGAAGCGCCATCTCAGCAGCAAGTACGATATGACGCCTGACCAGTACCGAGCGAAATGGGGCCTGCCTTCCGATTACCCGATGGTGGCACCCAACTATGCCGAAGCGCGCTCCGCCTTGGCCAAGTCGATGGGTCTTGGTCGGAAGGCTGCGACCGCTCTCGGCAAGGCTCCAATTGCCAAGAGCCCACGGCGTGTGAAGGCCAAGGCCTGACCGAGACGCTTGCTCGATAGAGCGACACCGGCCGACACGGCGACCAACGACAAAGAGGCTCCATGAACAGCGACAGAACTCGCAGGCCCACCAGCGCCCGGGACAAGGCCGAGGCGCTGTTCAAGCCCGCCGCGCCGAAAGCACCGACGCCTGCCGACACGCGGCCGAGCGTTCCCGGAGCGAAAGAACTCGTTTCGCTCCGGATCGATCGCAGTGTGCTTGACCATTTTCAGAGTGGCGGACCAGGCTGGCAGTATCGTATCAACAACGCGCTGCGGCAGGCCGCTGGCATCGGTGGAGATGAAGCGGTCATGCCCGACGAGCTGAACTCTTCGAACGACGGCTAGTGCGGCAATGGCGAAAGGGGATCCCATTCAGTAGGCCATCGGCGACGGCCGAAGCGGCGACCTCGATCCCGACATGCTCTCTTCGATCTCGCGCCGGGCGAGGCACGCGTCACGCGCCTGCTGACATCGGGACAGAGCGCGGCCGAGATCGCCAGGACATGCGGCGTATCCGTTGAGACCGTCAGGTCGCAAATCCGGCCGATACTTCAGAAATCGGGCATGCCGCCAGGCTGAGCTCGTTGGTTTCCTCGCCGGGATCGATACATTCGAGCGTTGAAAACGACGTGTTAAGACGAGATGGCAACTACCCAAGCGGACGTTGGAACCGCAAGTCTCGCGAATTGACGCTGGAAGAGGCAGGTGTCTGCCTCTTCCGCAATTTGGGATTGTTAGCCGACCTTCGCTTCACAGCCCACCAATGACCGGTTTTGGGCAAGAGCCAATGTCCGGTTGTGGCGCTCTGCAAACCGAGGCCGCGGGCACAATGAAATTCTGAACCGGGTCGATAGCCGCCTCGTTCTGCCTGGTGGCTGTGCGTTCGTCGGCAGCCGTCAATTCCGCGATCCCTTCTCGGCTGCAGCCAACCGCACCGTGCTGCGATGAACGTCCTCGGCGCGTCGAAGAATTCGGCGGCGGGCCCGGTGATTTCCTCCACCCCAAGAGTTCATCTGCAAAGCAGAGACAACCGAGCCCGAACGATTCAAGCTCAGTCCGCTCCATTAAATGCCGGGACCAACCGCCCAGGCGCGGAACGGGATATCTCGATGAGCAGGTTCAGGTGAGGTGCAGCACACACCGCGCGCCTCAAGCATGTCCTGTCCAACTGCGGGTAACGAACGGCTCGCAGGCAGAAAATCATCGATTCGTTCAAATGCTAACGACCGTTCACATGGCGCGGCCGCACCCGTCTGGCCCTGTCCGGACGTTCTGGTAAGACCGGATGCCGCTGCGGCAGAGCCCTGCTTCACGCCTGCGGCGGCGATGGTCATGCAGGTTCCGCTGGAGTAGCGGAGCCCCGGGGAGGGAACGTTGCTTGCCTGGCGTACCGAACAATACTCATCCGAGCGAAGGTTTCATTCGCGAGGACATACGGGCGAGGCTGCCGTGATTTCCGGACATTTGGTCGGCGTTCCGCGCCTGCGGCGCCGCTCGCTGCTTATTTGATGTGATTTTTGGCCAAAGGCGCCCGCGAAGGCGCTGATTCAGAACACGCAAGCGACCTCGCAATAAGGGTCGCATCACGGACTAGGGCGCTTGGCGCCTGGGGGATTCGGGCTTCGCCATGACCGTAAAGATCGAGATGAGACAGCAGGTTTGGCTGGCCGGAACAGGCGTGGATGACGAGCCTGCCCTCGAGGGCAACCAGACGGATCGAGTTGCCGCACCAATGCGCCACAGCCGCAGGCGCCGCGCAGTGCTGCTCGCCTGCACGGCGATGGTCATGCCGGTCATGGTGGCGGCGACACAACAGCCTGCGCTGGCACAGTACACCGGAGGCAATGGCGGCAATGGCTCCAGCGCGCCCAACGGGTCCACCCCGGGCGGCGGCGGAGCAGGCGGTGCTTACGGAGATGGCAGCGCGACTGCCGGCGCCGGCGGCGGCGGCTCGACGTCAGGATCAGGGAACCGCGGTGGCGGCGGTGGCGGCTCGGATGGTGCAGGTGGCGGCGGCGGTGGCTACATCGCCGGCGCTGGCGGCGGCGGCGGTGGCGCCGGTGGTGCCGGTCTGGTGCTTGGCACCGATCTGAACAATGCTGCCGCCATTACCGGCGGCAATGGCGGCAGCGGCGGTATCGGCGGCTATAATCAAAATCCGCCGGGTTCCTATGGTGGCGGTGGTGGCGGCGGCGGCGGCGGGTCCGGCGTCATCGCGGGAGCCGGTGCGAACCTCACCAATTCCGGCACGATCACCGGCGGCAACGGCGGTGGCGGCGGCTCATCCAATGGAAATATCAATCCGTTCAGCGACCCTTCGGGGAACGGCGTGGGCGGCAGAGGCGGCAATGGCATCACCGCGACCGGCTCGGCCGGTCTGACGATTACGAATACAGGCACCATCAAGGGCGGCGGCGGCGGTACCGATTTCCAGAACTTCCAGCCCTACCGGCCGCAGGCCGGCGGCTACGGAATCATCGGGCAGAACCTGACGATCATCAATAGCGGTACGATCGCGGGTGGCGCCTTGGGCGGTGCCGGAGGCCTGAACGGCGCGGCGTCGGCGGCCATCATCATCACCGGTGGCACCAACAGCATCAGAGCGCTTGCCGGCAGCTCGATCGGCGCGATCGAGCTCGGCGGCACCACGACGCTGGCGGGTGTCTTCAACAACACAATCCAGGTCAATGGCGGCGTCGCCATGTCGGTTACGGGCTCGACAGCCGCCGACGACGTGACGGGCATCACGACTTTCGCAAATCACGGCACGACCACGATCGGCGCCGGGCGCACGCTCAGCGCGCAGACCATCAACAACGCCGGGGGTTCGATCAGCATCGGCACTGGGGCCACGCTGAAGGGCATCGGCAATACGCTCAACAACAACGCGATCATCAATGTCGGCGTGGGCGGCAGCGTCATCGATGCCGGCGCGATCAACAATCAGGGCGGCGGCACGATCAATTTCAATGGCCCGACCGGGACGGCGGTGCTGTCCGCCGGCCAGGGCATCAACAATGACGGGCAGATCAAGGTGATGGGCGGCGATGTCGCCGTCACCGGCGACCTCAGCAACCAGAACAACGGCACACTCTCGCTGACCGGCGGCAACATGGCGGGCATCGGGACGCTGACCAATAGCGGTACCGCGACCGTCAACGTTGCCGGGGGCTATAATCTCGGTGTCGGGACGTTCACGATGACCGGCGGCAGCGTCACCGGCACGGGCAAGATCTCGGCCACGACCGCGTTCAACCTCTCGGCCGGCACGATCGGTGCCAGTCTTGCAGGCGCAGGCGCCCTGGCCAAGACCGGCGCGGGGACGCTGATCCTGACCGGCGCGAACACCTACACCGGCGGCACCACCATCTCCGCGGGCACCTTGCAGCTCGGCAACGGCACCATCGACGGTTCGATCGTCGGCAGCATTCTCAACAACGGCACGCTTGCCTTCAACACCTTCGGCAGCGTCAGCTATGGCGGCACGGTCACCGGTACGGGCGGCTTGACCAAGTCGGGCAGCGGCACCCTGACCCTGACCGGCGCGATCGGCAGCACCGGCGCGACGACGATCAATGGCGGCACGCTGGCACTCGGTACAGGCGGCAGCCTGAACAGCACCGGCGTGGTCTCGCTCAACGCGTCAAACAGCGTCCTCGACCTCGATGGCAATGCTCAGACGATCGCTGGGCTCGCCGGTTCCTTCGGCGAGGTCAAGCTCGGCAACAATGGTGCGCTGACGATCGGCGGCGGGGGCAATACCTTCGCTGGCATCATCTCAGGCGCCGGCTCGCTGACCAAAAGCGGTAGCGGCTTGCAGATTCTGACGGGTGAAAACACCTATAGCGGCGGCACGACGATCAGCTCCGGCATGCTGCAGATCGGCAATGGCGGAACCACGGGCTCCATCGTGGGCGATGTCGTCAACAACGCTGATCTCAGTTTCAGCCGTTCGAACAATTATACCTTCGCGGGCAATATTTCGGGCTCAGGCGCCCTGTATAAGACGTCCGGCGGCATCCTGACGCTGACCGGGACCAACACCTTTACCGGCGAGACCAACGTCAGCGGGGGCACGCTGCAGATCGGCGACGGCATCACGGATGGTTCCCTCGCCGGGAATATCTTCAACATTGCCAGCGTTACCTTCAACACCACCGGCAGCAGCAGCTATGGCGGCACCATCTACGATACCAGCGGCCCTGCCGGCACCCTGACCAAGACAGGCGCGGGGACGCTGACGCTGACCGGCGCGAACACCTATCGCGGTGGCACGACCGTGAGCGCCGGCACGCTGGCGCTGGGCAACCACGGCCGGCTGTTGGGCGATGGCGCCGTGACGGTCGACGCGGGGGCGACCTTCAATCTGGCCGGCTATGCGCAAGGCGTTGGTGCGTTCGCGGGTTCCGGTCTTGTCCAGCTCGGAACCGGTGGCGCGCTGACGGTCGGCAACGGCAATGCCTCGTCGAATTTTGCCGGCGAGATAGCCGGCGCCGGGTCGCTGACCAAGGCGGGGACGGGCACGTTCACGCTGACCGGCGCCAACAGCTTCACGGGCGGCACGACGATCGGCGGCGGCACGTTGCAGATCGGCGATGGTGGCGGTACCGGCTCGCTCGTCGGCAATGTCACCAATAACGCCACGCTCGCCTTCGACCGCACGGGAAGCCTGACCTTCGCCGGCGACGTCTCCGGCACAGGCGCGCTGACCAAGAATGGCTCCGGCACGCTCATTCTGACCGGCGCGGCCAGCCATTCCGGCGGCACCACGATCAGTGGCGGCGCGCTGCAGGTCGGCGACAATGGCTCGACCGGCTCGCTCGCCGGCAACATCCTCAATAACGGCGCGCTCAGCTTCAAGCGCGCGAACGATCTGAGCTATGCCGGCGTCATCAGCGGCAGCGGCTCGCTGACCCAGGCCGGCAGTGGCACGCTGACCCTGACCGGCACGAACAGCTATTCCGGTGGCACGACCATCAACAGCGCCGGGACGCTGCGGGTCGGCAATGACGGCACGAATGACGGCTCGCTCAGCGGCGCCATCGCCAATGACGGCATGCTCGAATTCGACAATCTGAACACCGCCAGCTTCGCCGGCGCGATTTCCGGCTCCGGCGCGCTGCGCAAGCTTGGCGGCAACACGCTGACGCTGTCCGGCGCCAACACCTATTCCGGTCCAACCTTCATCACCGCCGGCACCTTGCTGCTCGGCGGCAACGGCCGGCTGAACAACAGCGGCAATGTCTCGGTCGCTTCGGGGGCAATTTTCGACCTCGGCGGCTACACGCAGAGCATCGGCGAGCTTTCCGGCGCTGGCGAGGTCAAGCTCGGCTCGGGCGGCGCCCTGAGCGCGGGCAAGGCCACCAACTCCACCTTCACGGGCCTCGTCAGCGGCTCGGGTTCTCTGACCAAGACGGGCGCGGGTCGGCTGACCCTTGCCGGCGACAATACCTATACCGGCAGCACGACGATCGCTGCCGGCACGCTGCAACTCGGCAATGACGGCGCGACGGGCTCGCTTGCGACCGATGTCAGCAATAGCGGCGTCCTCGCCTTCAACCGCACGAACGAATACATTTTCAGCCATGTCATCGCCGATGGCGTCGGTGCCGGCGCAGTCGAGCAGAACGGCTCCGGACGGACGA
Organism: Allobosea sp. RIT-PG3_2; assembly: GCF_057321085.1. Lineage (NCBI taxonomy): Bacteria > Pseudomonadati > Pseudomonadota > Alphaproteobacteria > Hyphomicrobiales > Alloboseaceae > Allobosea > Allobosea sp. RIT-PG3_2. The sequence goes on from NZ_JBXWCA010000004.1 coordinate 235,603, forward strand.
TCCTCACAGGCGCAAACACGTATACGGGCGGCACGACCGTCAATTCCGGCGCTCTGCAGATCGGCAACGGTCTTGCGGAGGGCTCGATCGCGGGCTCGGTCACGGTTGGATCCGGAGCCGAATTCGCCGTCAAGCGCTCGGACAGCTATGTGCTGCCCAATGCCGTCAGCGGCGCCGGCAGCTTCGCCCAGCGCGGCAGCGGCACGACGGTCCTCGGCGACGGCATGACCTATAGCGGCGGCACCTTGATCGAGGCCGGCACGCTCAAGGTCGGCAGCGGCGGCGCCCAGGGATCGCTTGGCACCGGCGACATCGCCAATGCCGGTGCGCTCGTCATCGACAAGAACAACACGATCACGATCAGCGGCGCCATCAGCGGCACCGGCAGTTTCGAGACGACCGGCGGCACCGGCGGTACAGGCGTCACCAAACTCTCGGGCGCCAGCACCTATACTGGCACGACCACGGTTAGCGGCGGCACGCTGGAGGTGTCCGGCTCGCTCGGCAATACCGCGGTCACGGTCCAGAGCGGCGCGACGCTGGCCGGCGGGGGCGCGATCGCAGGCGCGGTCACCATCGCCAACGGCGCGCGCCTCGCTCCAGGCGCCAATCCCGGCACCCTGACCACCGGCGTACTGAGCGTCGGCACGCTGACATTGTCCTCCGGTTCGCAGCTCGATTTCGATCTCGGCCAGCCCAATCTCCCGACAGGGACCGGCAGCGATCGCGTCGACGTGACCGGCAATCTCACGCTGGCCGGCACGCTCAACGTCGCGAATGCCGGCGGCTTCGGCGGCGGCATCTATCGCCTTTTCAACTATGGCGGCACGCTGACGAATAACGGCCTGACGCTCGGCACGCTGCCGGGAGGCGTTTCCGCGGGCGATCTCTCTGTGCAGACCGCCGTCGCGAGCCAGGTCAACCTCGTCAACAGCAACGGCCTCACCTTGAAATTCTGGGATGGCGGTGCGGCCGGCAACGCCAATAACGGCGTGATCGATGGCGGCGCCGGCGTCTGGAGCGCGACGAGCGGCAACTGGACCGACCAGAACGGCAGCATCAACGGCCCAGCGGCGCCGGCGCCGGGCTTCGTGGTGTTCCAGGGCACGGGCGGCATCGTCACGGTCGACACCGGCTTTGGCGCGGTCTCGGCGACGGGCATGCAGTTCGCGGCGGACGGCTACAGGATCGAGGGAGGCGCTGTTGCTCTCAGCGGCGCCCAGGCGATCATCCGCGTCGGCGACGGCACCTCGGGCGGAGCTTCCTATGTCGCCACCATCGCGTCGAACCTCACCGGGGCGAGCGACCTTGTGAAGACCGATCTCGGTACGCTCGTCCTCAGCGGCACCAACAGCTACACCGGCAACACGGTGCTGAACAGCGGCACGCTCTCGGTCTCGTCCGACGACAATCTCGGCCAGGCTGCCGGTGGCCTGGTCTTCAATGGCGGCGTGCTGCGCGTGACCGGCACGAGCTTCACCTCGACCAGCCGGGCCGTGACCTGGGACAGCAATGGTGGTGGCTTCGACATCGCAAATGCGGCCAACAGCTTCACCCTGAGCCAGGCACTCGGCGGCACCGGCGGCTTCACCAAGCTCGGCGCCGGCACGCTGATCCTGACCGGCGCGAACAGCTATAGCGGCGGCACGACGATCTCGTCCGGCACGTTGCAGCTCGGCGCTGGCGGCACGACGGGAGAGATCGCAGGCGCGGTCGTCAACAACAGCAGGATTGCCTTCAATCGTTCGGACAGCGCGACCTTCTCGGGAGCCATATCCGGCTCGGGCGCTCTGACCCAGATGGGGGCGGGCACGCTGATCTTGACAGGCGCCAACAGCTATAGCGGCGGCACCACGATCAGTGCCGGAACCCTGCAGATCGGCAATGGCGGCTCCACAGGAGCGATCAGCGGCAATGTCGCCAACAACGGCACACTGGCCTTCAACCGATCCGACCTGCTCGCCTTCTCCGGTGAGATTTCGGGGACGGGAGCGCTCAAGCAGTCCGGTACCGGCACGCTCAACCTGACCGGCGTCAACAGCTATTCCGGCGGCACCACGATCGCCGCCGGCACGCTACGCGGCAACGCGACCAGCTTCGGCAGCGGCGCGATCCTGAACAATGCCGCCCTGGTGATCGACCAGAGCAGTGACGCGCAGTTCGCCAATGCCATCAACGGCAATGGCCGCTTCACCAAAACGGGCACAGGCTCGCTCAACCTGACCGGCGCCAGCACGTTGTCGGGTCCCACCACGATCGCGGCCGGGCGCCTGGCTGTGAACGGTTCGCTCGCCAATTCCGCCGTGACCGTGGAAAGCGGCGCGACGCTGGGCGGCAATGGCACGGTTGGTCTACTGAACGTGCTCGCCGGGGGCATTGTCGCCCCGGGGAACTCGATCGGCACCCTGACCGTCAACGGCAACGTGATCTTCGCGCCGGGTTCGATCTATCAGGTCGAGGTGAATGGCGCCGGCCAGTCGGACCAGATCATCTCGACCGGCACCATCACGGTGTCCGGCGCCACGCTTGCGATCGCGGCCATCTCAGGCTCGATGCCGCCGTCGGCGCGTTTCAAGCTCTTCGACGCGACGGGCGGCGTTTCCGGCCAGTTCACCTCCGTGACGAGCAATTTCGCGTTCTTGACGCCAGGCCTGAGCTATGATGCCGCGCAGACCTATCTGACGATCGCGCGCAATGACGTGTCCTTCGGCAGCGTCGGCCAGACCCCAAACCAGACGAGCCTGGGCAGGGCGGGCGAGCAATTGGGCACCGGCAATTCCGTCTATGACGCTATCGTCAAGCTTGATGCCTCGTCGGCCCGCCAGGCCTTCGATGCCCTGTCAGGCGAGGTGCATGCCTCCGAACAGGGTATCCTGGTCGAGGAGAGCACTGTGGTCCGCGGAGCGGCGATTGATCGCCTGAGGTCGGCGTTCGGGAGCGTCGCGGCGGCGCAGCAGCCGGTCATGACCTACGGCTTCACGGCGGATCTGGCGGCGCCTGTCACCGGGCCGATGCCACGGCTCACCCCCAGCGACAGCTTCGCGGTCTGGGGGCAGGGTTTAGGCTCCTGGGGCCGCAATGATGCCCAGGGTGGCATGTCGAAACTGACCCGCTCAAGCGGCGGCTTCCTGCTCGGCGCCGATGCCTCCGTCTTCGACAACTGGCGCGTTGGCCTCTACAGCGGCTACAGCCGTTCGACCTTCGAAGCGAAGGGCAGGATTTCCTCCGGCAACAGCGACAACTACCATCTCGGCCTATATGGCGGCGGCCAATGGGGCGCCTTGGGACTGCGCGCCGGCGCGGCCTATAGCTGGCACGATCTGTCGATCGATCGCACCGTCTCCTTCAGCGGTTTCTCGGACCGGCTGAGCAGCGGCTACAACGCTGCGACGGCGCAGGTATTCGGCGAACTGGGTTATCGCATCGATGCCGGCCGCGTCGCCTTCGAGCCCTTCGCCGGGCTAGCCTATGTCAACCTGCAGAGCGACGGCTTCCAGGAACGGGGCGGGGCGGCGGCACTGACCGGTCGCAGCTCCGACATGGGCACCGCATTCACGACGCTGGGTCTGAGAGCATCGACGAATGTGACCGTGAATGGCGTGGGGCTGGCGTTGCGCGGCGCGCTCGCCTGGCGGCACGCTTTCGGCGACATCACGCCCACGTCGATTCTTTCGTTCTCCAGCGGCGGCCCTTTCGGCATTGCGGGTATCCCGATCGCGAAGAACGCGGCTGTTCTCGACGCGGGGCTTGACCTGGCAATCGCACCCAATGCGACGCTCAGCCTGACCTATGGTGGCCAGTTCAGCGCCGATGCGATCGAGCAGAGCGTCAAGGGAAGCCTCGCCGTCAGGTTCTGAACCGGGGGCTCTATGTAACCCGGGCGTCGTCTCTCGACGCATCAGGGCGGACCATGCGAAACTTCCTTCAAGGGGCGCGGCTTTGGCGTCCCTCCTCGTTCTGGTTCGCTGCATGCGTCGTCGCTCCCTTCTGGTTGCCCTGGCAACATGCGGTCTCGCGATCCCTGATCGCCCGGCGCGATCGACGGAGCCCGTAAGGCTGCTTTCGGTCGTAACCGGATTGCCACTCGATCACCCTGTCCTGCGCGTCCGGATGACGGAGCTCCGGAAGCGGCTTGCCGACCGGGGATGGGTTGAGGGCCGCAACCTGCGCTTGGTCTGGCGGTTCTCCGGCCCGAGCGAGGCTGAACTGGCTCGGGCCGCCGCTGAGACGGTCCGAGAAAAGCCCGATATCATCGTGGTCGGTTCCAGTGCCGAGACCGCGGCCGTCTTGGCCGAGACCCGGTACATTCCCGTGCTGTTCAGCACAGCGTCCGATCCCGTCGGGAGCGGTTTCGTGCGCTCCCTCGAACGTCCGGACGGCAGCGCCACGGGGTTCAGCAACAATGATCCGGCCATGTCGGAGAAATGGGTCGAGCTGCTGACCGAGATCGCGCCGGCGACGCGCCGCATCGGCGTGGTCTTCAATCCTCACACCACGCCGGCTGCGGGCGAGACCTATCTCGCGCGCTTGCGGGCTGGCATTTCGGGCGAGCGGCTCGGTCTCGCAACAGTTCACGTGAGCGAGACAGCCGCGATCGCACGCGAGATCGCCAGCTTCGCTACGCAAGGCTCCGGAGGCAGCCTGGTGTTCCTGCCCGACAGCTTCACATTCCGCAATGCGGCGCATTGCGCAGCTGTTGCCGCGCGGCAGGGACTGCCTGCCATCTACCCGTTCGACGCTTTCACGCAGCAGGGCGGGCTGATGTCCTATACCGGCGGGCGCGAGGAGGCCGGCGAACTGATCGCGTCCTATATCGACCTCATCCTGCGCGGTGCGAATGTCGCCGAACTGCCGGTGCAGTTCTCGCGCAGCTTCGAACTGGTCATCAACCAAACGGCTGCTGCAGCTCTGGGGCTGAGCTTGCCGCTTTCGCTACGGATTCGCGCAGCGCGGATCGTTTCGTGACGCAGCCCGACGCGACACGGCAGAATGGGTCTGCGCGCCCGCGCGGCGGTCTCACGCGTCGATACGCGGTTTTCGTCGGTGTCGCGATCTGCCTCGCGCTCGGGCTCAATACGGCAATCGCAACGTTCTTCGCTGTCCTGGATCAGAAAGCGCTCGTGGTGCGCGTTCAGCAGGAGCAAGCCCAGGCCGCGGCGCAGAGGATCGGCGCCTTCGTGGCCGACATCATGAACCAGCTTGATTGGGTTTCCGGGAGCGGTCCAGGCAACGACCCGCCTGAGGAACGTCGACTCGAGGGCCTGAGATTGTTGCGGCAGGTTCCCGCCATTCTCGAACTGCGCCAGATCGATCCAGCCGGACGCGAACAGCTCTCGCTCTCGCGTTTTGCGCGAGACCGAACCGGTAACGACAGCGACTGGTCGGCTGACCCGGGTTTCCAGACGGCACTCGCGCAGGGCAGCTTTCACAGCGATGTCCAGTTCTGGCGCGGTTCAGAACCCTATATGGTACTGCTCAGGCGAGCAGCATCTGCTCCAAACTGGGTTGCGCGAGCGACCGTCAACCTCGTCTTCATCCGTGATCTGGTGTCCCGGCTCAAGGTTGGCGATGCGGGTCGCGCTTATATCGTCACGCGCGCCGGACGGCTGATCGCCCATCCCGATCTGCGCTTCGTGCTCCGAAATACCAATCTCGCCGGGCTGGTGAGCGCGCATGAGGCGGCCGGCGTGCCGGCTGCTGGACTTTCGATGACGGATATCGAGGGCCGGAGAGTTCTGTCCGTCATGGCTGCGGTCCCGGATCTCGACTGGAACGTGGTGATCGACCTGCCGGAGAGTGAGGCCTTCGCATCGATCCGTGCGTCTTTCCTGCGCTCGCTGGCGCTTCTGGTCCTCGCGCTTTCTGTCGCGGTACTGGCCGGCATCGCCTTGAGCCGGAGACTCGCCGCCCCGATCAAGGCCCTCGGCGAGGGCGCTGCGCGGATTGGTCAAGGTCAGTTGCACGAGCGGATCGACATCCGCACGGGCGACGAGCTGCAGGAACTCGGCGAGCAGTTCAACCTGATGGCTCAAAGCCTCGAGGAGAGCCGCGCCGTTCTTGAAGACAAGGTCGCCGAGCGCACCGCGGCTCTCGAGTCGGCGCTGGAGCTTGCTTCTGCCGGGCAAAGGGCGGCGGAGGAAGCCACGAGGGCAAAATCCCGGTTTTTGGCCGTGGTCGGGCACGATATCCGCACGCCGCTTTCGGGGGTGCTCGGAGTTCTGGAGCTTCTCGACCGTGGCCGCTTGAGCCAGCGCGATCGCCGTCTCGTCGCCATGGCTGCGACTTCGGGCGAGGCCCTGGTCGATCTGGCCAATGCGACGCTTGATCTGTCCCGGCTGGAAGCAGGAACCGAAAGCCTGGATCTGCGCGATTTCGAGCTTGGCGCCCTGCTGATTGCGGTCGCCGCACTGATGCGTCCCTTGGCCGAGCAAAAGGGCCTTGTTCTGAAGCTGCGCCAGCTGCCGCCCAGCGGCCTGCGCCTGCACGGCGACCCCGGCAAGATCCACCGCGTCCTGATCAACCTGTTGCGCAACGCGATCAGCTTCACCGAGCAGGGTGAGATCGAGTTCGGCGCCGAGCTGCAGCCCGCGTCGTCGGGGGAGGGCACCGAGCTGACGCTCATGGTTCGTGACACAGGCATAGGCATCGACCCGGCAATGCAGCGCCGCATCTTCCAGGATTTTGTGCAGGTCGACCCGGAAACGGGCCGGCGTAACGGAGGGGTCGGGCTCGGGCTGGCGATCTGCAACAAGCTGACGGAGCTGATGGGCGGCTCGATCTCCGTCGTCAGCGCCAGGGGGCAAGGCAGCACCTTTGCCATAAAGCTGCCGATGGTGGCTGCCAAGGCCGCGGCACGGTCCGGGGACGTGGCGATAGGTCAGCCGCAACGGATTCTCGTGGTCGACGATGACCCTGTGACGCGGGAAGTCGCTCGGGTCATGGTCGGCAAGGCCGGCCACAAGGTGCGGGCCGTGGCCTCCGGCGAAGCGGCCCTGGCAACGCTGCGCAATCGCGCCTTCGACCTCGTGCTGCTCGATATGCATATGAGCGGAATCGACGGAATCGAAACCGCTTTGGCCGTCCGCGAACTGCCGGACATCACGCAGCCCCGGATCGTCGCTCTGACGGCCGACGTTTCCCCGGAGACGATGCGGCGAATGCGGGCGGCAGGGCTGACGACGATCCTGTCCAAGCCGATCACCTCTGCAGCCGTCCTCCAGGTGATAGGGCGCTCGGGCAGTCACGGCGGCCAAGGCCCGGCTGTGACCCTCTCGATGGACCTGCCTGTCGATGCAGACTTCTTCCAGACACAGAGCCGGCTGATTGGAAACGAACGTACGCGGCAACTCGTGTCGCTCTTCGCGAGCGTGTCCGAGAAAATCCTGAAGGGGATGCGGGCGGCCCTGCCGGCGCCAGACCGGGCCGAGCTGGGACGACTCGCTCACCAGCTCGCGAGTTCAGCGGGGGCAGTCGGCCTCGGGCGTGTCTTCGCCCTGGCTACTGCCCTCGAACGCGGCGCCATCGCCGCAGAGCCCGAGGCGCTTGCGCTTGCGGTCGAGACGCTCGAACTTGCCCGCAGCGACGCCTTCGAAGCCCTCGCAGCATTCGAGGGCGAGACAGCTGCCACAGCAGCCCCTCAGGGGTCGCGTTCTATAACCATGCCGAGCTTGTAGCCGATCCCGCTGAGGGTCACGATGACGCCCGACGTTCCTGCGTCTGCCAGCTTCCTGCGCAAGCGAGCGACCAACGCATCGACACTTCGGGCGTCGACATCGCCATACCGATTGCTGACGACCTCGATCAGATAGTCGCGGCTCAGGGGGAGGCCATCACTCTCGACGAGTGCCGCAAGCAAGTCGAACTCGCCTCGCGTCAGGCGGATGGGATCGCCATTGACGGTCGCGAGTTCGCGGCGCAGCAAATCCATGATGAAGGGGCCGAAGACGGCAGTGGTGCTGCGACGCGCCGTGTCGCGCTCGATCTTGCGCCGCCGCAGCAGCGAACGGGTTCTGGCGAGAAGATCTCGCAGGTCGACGGGCTTGCTGACATAGTGGTCGCCAGCGAGTTCGAGCCCGACGATCCGATCGATGTCGGCATCGCGATGTGTCACAAAGATGATGCCAGCATCGGACACCGATTGAAGTTCCCTGGCAAGTTCGAACCCGTCCCCGTCAGGCAACACGACGTCGATGAAGATCAGCTCCGGCTTGAAGCGCCGGACCGTCAGCCGTGCCTGGGCAATCGTCTCCGCCTCCTGGACCTGAAACCCCTGATCGACGAAATAGCCTGCAATGACGGCGCGGGTGACGGGATCGTCCTCGACAATGACAAGTCGCTCACGAAGTGTGGCATCCATCAGTACGTTTTCCTTGGCCAGCAGGGCTGCCCCTCCAGGGCAGGCCTCAGGTGCTGGCTGAGCGAACGATCCAACAGGGACCGATGCACCGCAAGCGATCGAAAGCCCAGCTGTGGACGGTTGTTCACGAAAAAGATCGAAAGCTGGGCAAGCTGCCCGATACGAATCCTTCTCCGAGAGGCAGGGCGTGGCGGACGCTTCGCATGCCCCTGCTAACGTGCTCCGCCCGCCGCTCGTTCGATCATTCCATCAAGGCCAGGATTTCCTCGAAGCGGGGGGCTCACCAAAAATCATCGGCGTCATCTTCGCATCGTCGCACGCGAGCGCGTCGATCATTGCTGCCGTCGGCATTGGTGCTGATGCCAAGCTGCGGATGCTGTGCCGGCCAGACTATTTCGGCAGCAACTTCGGCCGCGTTGGGATGCGCTTCCCGCAGAAGTCGCGCCGCACTTTTATGCCGTGCGGCACGCCTTTGGATTCAAAGGATCACCGCTGGTATTGCCGGCCTATTCATTCGCCGCCGTTGTCGTTCTGGACGGCGAAACACCGAAGCAGCCGTTACCGAAGGTCTTGTTTCCCTGCTGATTGGCAAGCGACTGGCAATCCCGCTGCCGGCTGCAGTTCATTTCCCTCAGCAATTCTCCATTGCCGGGAGCAACTACGCGTCGGGCGCATTCCTCTTCCCAGCTTGCCTGGCGGGCCGCAGCGGGCGTCGAACCCAGATAGCAAAGCGACACCCCCGCCAGCACCGCGATCGCGGCCGCAGAGCGAGCACGCCTGGCCATCGTCGCCTTAAAGTTTTTCGATTGAATCACAGTTATCTCCAAGTCTAACATGTCAAATGCGATGCCGTTAAATGGATCGCCCGTTGTAAGTTATCGTCGAATGGTTCGGAGCGATGTGCATTTATTCATGATGCGACATTTTGCTCTATTATTATAGAAATACATATTTGATGGCTAATGAATGCGGTGCGCGGTGAATATATAATATATATTTCTGGCTTCGATGCTCTTTCTTCGCTCTTCGGTAGAGATATATGCACGACGGCGAGCGTGTTCTCAGAGAAAGCTCAGCGTATTGTTCGCTTAGTTTTGCGCACGGCCTTCCCATGGATAGGTGCGGCGGGCGCCCGGCGGCCGGGCCGCAATTTGCGCTCATGTTTTGATAGGAGCGCACCGAAACCCTGGTGCGCTCGCGTGGTGGTTTTTCAGCTACTCGGCTGTTTGGTGCCCGAGTTGGAGCGTCGCTACGCCGCCACGCGCCGGCTCTGATGGGCTGCGGCTCTTTTGCCCCGAGCACAACGAGTAGAGCGCGGGAAGCACCAGGAGTGTCAGCAAGGTCGCGCTGGCCAACCCGCCAATTACAACAGTCGCAAGCGGCCTTTGAACCTCGGCTCCGGTCCCGGTTGCCAAAGCCATCGGGATAAAACCCAGTGCCGCGACGAGCGCCGTCATGACGACCGGGCGCAAACGCACGAGAGCGCCTGCCCGGATGGCGTCGTGCTTCGCCATTCCCTCCTCGACGAGTTGCTTGATGAAACTCAACATGACCAGGCCGTTCAGGACCGCGACGCCGGAGAGAGCGATGAAGCCAACGGCCGCGGGAACGGAGAACGGCATCTCCCTCAGCCAGAGCGCGAAGATACCGCCGGTCAGCGCCAGAGGCACGGCGCTAAACACCAAAATCGCATCGCGCGCAGATCCCAGCGCCCCAAAAAGCAGTAGGAAAATCAACAGGAAGCAGACGGGCACCACGATCATCAGGCGCTGACGTGCCGCTGCGAGGTTCTCGAATTGGCCACCCCAAGTAATGTAGTAGCCGGCAGGAAGCGACACCTCCCGGGCAATTCTTGTCTGGGCCTCAGCCACGAGCGAGGCGATGTCGCGCCCCCTGACATTCGCCGACACCACCACGCGCCGTTTGCCGTTCTCTCGGCTGATCTGATTTGGGCCTTCCGAGGTTGTGATAGAGGCAACATCCCGCAACGGGACGCTCGCTCCTGGAACTCCTTGACCGCCAGCCTGCGGCAGTGGGATCGGCAAGTTGAGAAGCGCGTCGGGGTCGGCGCGGATCGAGTCCGGGAGGCGGACCACGACGTCGAACCTCCTATCCCCTTCGAACAGGATACCGGCTTCGCGGCCGCCGATCGCCGTGCCGATGACATCCTGGACCGCGGCCAGGCTCAGACCGCGCCTTTCGATTTCCCGACGGTCGATCTGGATGTCCTGGAACGGCAAGCCGGCAGCCTGCTCGACACTGACGTCCGCGGCGCCGGGAAGCGTACGCAATGTTCCCGCGATCTTGTTCGCTGCCTCAAGCATGGGGCCGAATTCGTCGCCAAACACCTTGATTGCGAGATCTCCGCGCGTCCCCGCCAAGAGCTCGTTGAAACGCATCTGAATCGGCTGCGTGAAGGAGAGATTGTTGCCCGGAATTTTTCCGACGACGGTTTCCATCTCCTTGATCAGATCGGCCTTTGGCAGGCGCGGATCGGGCCATTCCTCCTGCGGCTTCAGGATGATGAAGGTGTCCGACGCGTTCGGCGGCATGGGATCGGCCGCGACTTCAGCCGTGCCCGTCTTGGAAAACACAAAGGCGACCTGAGGGAAGCTGTTGATTGCCTTTTCGACTTCGAATTGCATCTCCTGACTTTGCGACAATGAGGTCGATGGGATTCGCAACGCCTGCATTGCGATGTTCTTCTCGTCCAATTGGGGAATGAATTCCTGCCCGAGGCGACCAAAAACAGCCCCGGATAGGGCAAAGAGGAGAACAGCGCCAAGAATGACCACTATCGGTGCGCGAAGAGCGCTGCGCAGCAGAGGAGCATACGCAGCCTTCAGTACACGGATAATGACGTTCTCCTTCTCCTGCACCCGGCCGGTGATGACGATCGCGATCATCGCCGGGACGAAGGTAAGAGAAAGGACGAAAGCCGCGGCAAGCGCGATTATCACCGTCAAGGCCATCGGCTCGAACATCTTTCCTTCCACGCCTGTGAAGGTCAGAAGAGGCACGTAAACGAGAATGATGATTGCCTGGCCATAGACCGAGGGCTTGATCATTTCTTCCGCCGATTCGATGACCGTCCTCAAGCGCTCCTGGAGCTGAAGCTGCCGGCCAAGCCTGTGCTGCTTATCCGCCAGATGTCGCAAACTGTTCTCGGCAATGATGACGGCGCCGTCCACGATAAGCCCGAAGTCGAGGGCGCCGAGGCTCATCAGGTTCGCGCTGATCTTCCAGCTCACCATTCCGGTCATCGTCATGAGCATCACGACGGGGATGACCAGGGCTGTGATAACCGCTGCTCGTATGTTGCCCAGAAGCAGGAAGAGCACCGCAATGACCAGCAGGGCGCCTTCTGCCAGGTTCCGTGCAACCGTCTTGACCGTCGCGTTGACGAGCACGGTGCGATCGAGAACCGTCTTGGCATGAATGCCGGGCGGTAGGGACTGGTTGATCGTCTGTATCTTGGCATCCACGGCAGCCGATACGATGCGGCTGTTCTCACCGAGGAGCATCAGGGCCGTGCCTACAACCACCTCTTGCCCGTTCTCGCTGGCCGAGCCGGTTCGCAGTTCCTTTCCGATCAGGACGTCGGCGACGTCGCGGACGCGGATCGGCACCCCACCACGGGTGGCGACGACAACAAGGCCAATCTCCTCGCTGCGTTCGATCCGGCCGGCCGATCGGACGACGAAACCTTCGCCGTTACGCTCGACATAGCCGGCGCCTCGGTTGAGGTTGTTGGTCTCTATAGCGTTGGCGATGTCCGTGAATGAAAGCCCATAACCGATCAGCTTCGCAGGGTCGGGCTGCACCTGATACTGCTTCTTGTAACCGCCGATCGAGTCGACGCCCGCGACACCTTTCACCCCTCGAAGTTGCGGGATGACAATCCAATCTTGGACCGTGCGCAAATATGCCGCGCGCTCGAAGTCGCTGACCAGGCGTTGCCCTTCCGGCGTCAGATAGGTGCCGTCAATTTGCCAGCCAGGCTGTCCTGCCTCGACCGGTTTGCGATCGGCCTTCACGGCGAATTCAACCGTATACATGTAGATTTCACCGAGCCCGGTCGAGATCGGACCCATTTTCGATTCGGCGCCCGGAGGCAGGGTGCTCTTGATGTCGGAGAGGCGCTCAGCGACCTGCTGGCGTGCAAAATAGATGTCGGTCTTGGGGCTGAAAACCGCGGTCACCTGCGAGAAGCCGTTTCGCGAGAGCGAGCGGGTATATTCGAGCCCCGCGATGCCGGCGAGCGTGGTTTCGAGCGGAAACGTAATCTGCTTTTCGATATCGAACGGCGAGAGCGCCGCCGCGGCCGTGTTGATTTGAACCTGGTTGTTGGTGATGTCAGGGACCGCATCGACCGGCAGCCGGGTGAGGGAGTACCCACCGATGGCCGCCGCGATGAGGGTGAAGAGAACGACCAGCCAGCGGTGATGAACCGACAGCTCAAGAACCCGAGAGATCATCTGCCAACCTCTCAGTGCGCGTGGGATGCCTCGGCCTTGCCGAGTTCAGCCTTGAGCGTAAACGTATTGATGACCGCAATCTCTTCGCCAGCATCGAGGCCGAAAACGATCTCGCTCGAACGCGCGTCGCTTCGGCCGATCACGACCTCGCGCTTTTCAAATCCGCTGGGCACGCGCACAAAGACGACCTGATCTTTGCCGATCGTCTGAAGCGCCGCCTTCGGCACGAGTATGTCGGCCTTCTGCTCGTCCAGGATGATGTCGGCTGTGACGAAGGCACCGGGCTGCAGAAAGGCCGCCTTGTTCGGAATCTCGGCGACAACTCGAGCCGTACGGCTCTCCTGGTTAAGGATCGGGCTCTTGAATACGATTTTTCCCGAGACCCGCTCGGTCGAGCCGCTCGTCGAGACCTGGATCGCCTGACCTTCCGTCACGCTCCTCAGATCACGAGGCGACACCGCCAGTTCCACCCAAAGCATCGACAATTCCGCGATGCCGTAGAGTTCCTTTGGCTGCCCCTCGCCACCCACCGCGGCACCAAGATTGACCAACCGCTCGACGATCCGCCCCCCAATGGGCGCGCGGAGCTCATATCGCTGCAGAGCCGTCGATTGTCGGTTCAGGCCGGCGATCTCGTTCGCGGGCACTCCAAGCGCAGTCAACTTCTGACGCGCGAGGTCAACGCGAAGCTGAACTTCCGCGAAGCCGGTCCGCGCCCGCAAAAACTGCTGTTCCGCACTGATGCTCTTCTGAAAAAGAGACTGCTCACGCTCGAAAAGCGTCTTCTGAAGATCGAAATTGACGTTTGCGGCGAGATATTCGCTTTTTGCCTCGGCCACTTCTCGGCTATCGATTGCAGCGACCGCCTCCCCCGCCGCGACTTCATCGCCGAGCTGCTTATACACTTCGGCGACCGTTCCCACGACCTTCGCGGCTACCCGGCCAATTCGATCTGCTGCAGGAACAATTGTGCCAGGGACGCTCAGGTGTCGAACCAACCCACCGCCTGACGTCTTCGCTACCTGAATCCGCGCGGCAGAAATCTGCTCGGCCGTAAGCCTCAGTCCACCTTCGCGGCTTTCCGCTTCCTCGTGCCCCCCTTCGACCTCTGCCCGATCGTCCTTCGCCATTTTAGGCGAGAACGGCTCCGCCTCGTTTGCCTTGCCCAGGCTCGAAAACGGAACGACGGCCGCAAGAGCCGATCTGGTTGCGTCCGAAATCTGTGGCTGCATGCTGGCTGCGGAAACGCCTACCGCGACCCCTGCAACAACATATGTGAGTTTCAAAAGCATGACCTATCTCCAGCAAAGCGCTCTTGGAGTTCCACCGGCGTGAACGGTGCCTGCCTCGGCCGACATTCCCGCCTATTCAGGTGCTAGGGCGTCGCGGGACCCATCATCAGCTGCAACGTCCCGGGCAACGGCTCTTGCTCCGTCAGGCGCGCGGTGGCTTGAAAGGTAGAGCCGCTGGGGGCGCCTGCCTGGACGAGTAATTGCCGGCGGCAAAGGCTATTGATCTGGAGTATACTTCAGAATGAACGGTCATCATGGGACGAGCGATCGAGGTATGAGATCCGCAGTGCCCATCCTGCATCGCCACAGCATCGAGTGTGTTGCTGCGTGGACAGCCGCAATCGTTGGCATCAATCAAAGATACCTCTGGTGTCGGTTGCAGTGTCCAAGAAAAGCGTGCGGAGACTGGGGACGCCAGGCCGACGATCAGGCAAACGGCGAATAACAGAATCGTGGAGTAGATCCGACCCGCGCAGCCCGAACGAGTCCTTCTGCGACCCATTTTTCGGTATTTGTTACCGGCGGATGCGTTCAACGTTTTTCACGGTCAGATTGTACCGACCCTTTCCTATCTCGATCCCATTGTGCTTGAGAGTGATGGCGGCCCTGAATTTGTCGCGGAACGGGAAGTCAACGCTCGAGGCCAGAAAATCTCCTTGCCCGGGGCTGAACTGAACGTTTTTCGTCGCGCTGTCTTCGATCAGGACCTCCGCGCTGGCGCTGAATTCGGAGATCTTGGCTGGGCGCTCGTTGGCATCGAGGACATACAAACGGGCCTCATAGCCCTTCACCACAAGTTCGACCTCATAGGATCCGATCTGCTGGGTTTGTCCGCCATTGGCCGCATGAGAGTGGCTCTGCGCTGCTGCGAGTGTCGGAATCACCGCACTGATCGCCAGGGCGGCAAGATAAATCGAGAACATCGACATAGCCCAAATTGTCCTTCTTCCTGGATCCAACGAAATTGGGCATCTCTTCATGATATTCGCCCTGCAGCTCACGCGGAAAATTGCAGAGGATATTATCCGTTGCGTGATCTATATCTACCAAAGCTGCGGCGTTTATTGCCGCTCATTTTCTGCCCGTTTTATAATTGAACAAAAGCCCGGCGTCGGTGGAATATGTCACTCCGACTCGCGAATGCACCGCTGGAAACAGCGGCAGGTGGTGGCGGTTGCAGGATAACGAGACGGCTGCCGAACGGCAGTTAATCTAATTCAGAGGCGTAAGTTCTTCCATCGGTTGGCGACTGTATTCGATGGAGACTCGATAGAAATAACTGAATCCGAAGCGCGGTGGATCGACGGCTTCAGATCTGGAAGAATATTCGCTGAGGGAAAGCCGTCGCCTCAAGCCGATTCCGTTCAAATCATCGAGGAATTCTATCCCGTTTGTAACGAAAATCGAGCGCAGGAGCTTATTGGTTTTTGGCCGAATTCGACGTTTATTGCCCTCGAATTCAAGGATCGTTCTTAGTCCGGCCCCGGTCCTGCGGCTGAGGTCTTTTGCCGTCCAGCCGAGAAGATTTCGGGCAAGTCTGCACTGTTCGCTGTTCATCGTGCGTTACTCCGAATGGCGAAAAAAGATCCCGGCGCGAAAAGCCCTCGGGACCACCGAGGGCTTCGCTCCGGCATGGGTTAGAAGTCGCGCTGCACCCGAAGGCGGCCCTCGAAGACGTCCTGAGATCCCTTGACGAAAGTCAGGCCAGGCGTGCTGCGATTGAAGTCGACGACGCGGCCCCGGGGATCGACCCGGCGGTAAAGTACCTCAACACCCAGATCGAGGTCCTTGACCGGCGACCAGATGACATTCGAGCCGACCTGGATGAGCGAGGTATCGACCGAGTAGCCGGCCAGCGTACCGCGCGCGCCGCCGATGAGCGGCGATTCCACCGTCGGGGCGTAGTCGATCTTGGTGTAGTTGGCGAAGATCGCTTGACGCACCGTGCTCGTCCAATAGTGGCGCAGGGCTGCGGTCAGCGAGTACCCCGTCGTCGTCTTCACGCGTCCGAAGGCGTCGACTGCCGCATCGGTCTGCAGGATGCCGAGGCCACCAAGCTGACGAGCGGCGGCCGAATTGGTGATGCCGAGATACGAGAGCGCGCCCTCGGCATAGGCTGCCTGCAACCAAAGTACGTCGCCGGCCGCCAGGACTGGCAGATTGAGCGAGAGGCCGCCCTGGATGGCGAAGCCATACTCGGTGTCTTGATTGGCGGAGCTGAGTGGCTTGTTCAGCTCATGGAGCGCGCCCGAGAGCTGCGCCGAGCCCCAGCCTTGCGTCACGTTCAGGTTACCAACGATGTCCGGCATGCGCGAGCCGCCATAGGAGATCGCGGATGTGCCGGCAGGGAACACGCCAGTTCCCGCCAACCGGCGCGCCGTTGGTTCTTCTGCGCTGAGGGTCAAGCTGAGCCCGCTGCCGAAGTTGGCGGTATAGGCGAACACGACCGGATCGAAACCGTAGCTATCCGAGCCCATCGCGCCGCTCCAGTTGAGAGCGTTGGCGTAGAAGTCGAAGAACGATGTCGCTCGTCCGGCTGTGATGGGTCCGAACTGTACGAACGCTTTGTTGAGATCGACCGCCTGGGTGAAGCCCTGAGTTAAAATGGGTGTGAATACGGTCTGGCCCGTAGCCAGGCCCGCGTAGTTGCCGCCGTTACGCGTAAGCTCGTAACGGGCAAAGGCGCGCAACGTACCGTAGGCCGTCGCGGTGCGGGCATCGATGTTCAAATGAGCGCGGCCACGGAACCCTGTCGCGTCCTGAGCGCGGTTAAAGGTCTGTAAATACCGGGTCTCGGCGCGGACGCGGCCGCCGATACGAAGGCACGTCTCGGTCCCCGGAATGTAGAAGAAGCCGGCACCATATGCCGAGCAGACGCGGACATACTCGACCGGCGCGCTTTTGCGCGCCGGCAGATCAGCAGCGCTCGCGGCGCCGACGCTCACAATCAGAGCACCGGCACAGCGAAGAATGAAAGTGAGATTCTTCACCATAGCCTCCAACACAATTGGATTATTTGGCCGATGCGATGAGCATCGCCAAAGCTACGGTTACAGAATGAAATTATGGGAGCGTGTGGTAATATTCACATAGCGAGATCAATGTTATTGCTATGTGTCAACAGCGTCACAGGTGAATTCTTCCACTTGAATTCCCGATATCGACTACTTATACCGACAATAGATTTCATATTTTCGAATTGAGGCGCGAATGCATCGCGGCACGCTTTTGGCTGAGTTGGGAGGCGCGGTATTTCAGCGCATCTCACGGCTGCTGAAGGCATGCCTCGTCTTGGTAGCCTTACTCAGCGCCACTCTCAGCGTAGCCGCGCCCTTTGTTGCGTCGGAGTTTCCCGTACGCTCCGTGTTCGGGCAAACCGCGAACGTCTCCCCTCGCTCCCATGTTCAGTCCGAACTGTCCCGCCTTGATGCGCCTTTGAGCTGCAGTGAGGTTGCGAGCGACTGCCAGCTTGCCCCCACGAACGATGCGTGCTGCGATCTGGTCTGTCACGCGGCCTGGGCCTCAGGCCTCGGGGAGTGGGCCGCAGCCTACATGGGCGGCGACGTTTTCGAGCTTGTTCCGGAGCGCGGACCGTCGCGCCACCTCTTCAAGTTGAAGCGACCGCCGCGATCTTAAAGTGATCGGCTCGCGCTCTGCGCGGGTCGTGTGAGCGTCCTCGCGCCCTTCTTTCGTTGTCTGGTCGCACAATTCATGTCGTGCCCGCTTCCAAGCGGCGGCGGTCGATGTCGGCTGCCATAGCGTGACCAGACCGCCTCGCAGCGCCTAGCGGTGATCGATATGACTAGCTTGAACAAAGTTGCCCAACTCCGATTCACTGTCGGATTGGAGCTTGACCGACTACCTCGTCGCTCATTCGCACAGGGTGCGATTCTGCGGCGCCCGGACGAGACACCGGATACGGTTTATCTGATCGATACCGGTACGGTCAGGCCCTTTTTCACAAGTCCCCATGGCCTCGATGCGCTTTTCGCCGATCTGTCTTCAGGCGACTTCGTTGGCGATCTGACCGCGATCGACGGCCAGAGCCTGGACATATATTTCGAGGCGATCACTGAGACGACGGTTTTCGTTCTGCGCCGAAACCAGTTTCTCGAAATCCTGAAAAACTCGCCGGATTTCGCTTGGGATGTGGCCAGGCGCTTGTGCGAGCGGCTTAGGACCTTGAACAGGCTCTATATCGAAAACCGCGTTCTACCGATGAAGGCGAGGCTCTACGCCGAGCTGATTCGTCTGAGTTCGAGCTCGGACGATGGTGAGATTTCCATTTCGCCGCCCCCGACCCACGCTGAACTTGCCCGTAGAATTGCTTCTCAACGTGAGACCGTGACGAAACAGATAAGCGCGCTGGCGAAGGACGGCATCCTGCGCCAATCCGGAAACAAGATGATTATCGAACGCATCGACGAGTTGCGGCACCGCGTCAGCGGTTTTCTGGGTGACCTTCCCTGCGTGAGCCATCGCCCGCAGCGCCATTGCTAGCGAATGCGGGCGCCTGCCGCCTGCGGAACTCAAACGCTGTGCTCCGGGATGCCTTCGGTTCGATAATTCAGGACCGGTGAAAATGGTCACAGACAGATTGCCGATCGAAATGTCAGCATAGATTTGGGTTGAGGCCCTACAATGGGCGTCGACCTCCAAAAGAGACCCATACTTTGGAGAGGACCGGGTCTGTGATCCGGCCTCTCCTTTTTTCTATAAGTTCAGATTTTGCAATTTACGATCGCAAATACTGAAACATTTGTTTTTCAAAATACAATTCTTTGCATTGAATAGCCGAATAATCGTCCTGAGTGCAAACTTTTGATTCTTATTGGGTCGAATTCAACTAGTGTTGCCAGATTCAACGAGCCGTCCTGAGGGTCTATGTCTGAAAACGTCTCGACCAAGAGAGAATTTCGAGTTTCGACGAGAGCATTCGCGAGTGCCCTCCGGGCAATCCTTGTGGCGTCTGCGTATCTCGCGGGGGTGTCGGGCGCGCAAGCTCAGCTCGTCGCCGTGGTTGGAACAGGCACGGCGAAATGTTCGCAGTTCAATGATTCCATCGTGGTTCGAGTAGAGGAAGAGCGCGAGTATTTCGCCTGGGCTCAGGGCTATATGAGCGGTGTTCTGATTGGCGCGCCACCGAACGTCGATGATAATCTTCTTCTTATTCCTGAGGGGTTTCCGATCGCGGCGCAGATGAACTTCATGCGCTCGTTCTGCAAAAATCGCCCTTCTTCGAGTTACAGCGACGGGGTGGAGGCGCTCTACCGGGCGTTGGGGGGAAAAGCTCTGAGGTGAAAGCGGCGAGAGCTTGTCCCCGATCGGCCTAATCGAACCTCGGTATCCCGAGTGACTTCGCTCCTGCGCTGGGCAGCCGAGAACGTCAGGCTCTCGCCCGGGGAGGTCACCGTAGGGCAAACTGCCGATCGCGCGTAAAGCCCCACAAACGTCTTGTGAAATCTCACAAGACGTTTCAGACTTCGCAGCATGCTGGATACCGCCTCTCCATTTGCGTCTGCCCCGACCGCAGAACCCCGGCTCGACGTCGCCACGCGGCGGCTGCGTCGAGCCATCGTCACCTGTGAGATCGCTCCGGGCGACTTTGTCCATGAGGCGGCGCTCGCCGATCGCTTCGGGCTGGGCCGCGCGAGCGTTCGTGTCGCACTGACCGAACTCGCAGCGGCTCGCTTCGTCAGCAGGCATGCGCGCCAGGGGTGGCGGATCGCGCCGATCGACGGAGCGCTGATCGCCGCAGTGCTGGATGGACGCCGCAGGCTCGAGCCTTCGCTGGCTGTGCACAAGCTGGCAGAACCCGCGCTCTCGACGGCGACGACCCTCCTGGGGACGATCCAATCCGTCTCCGGGCGGACCGAGCCTGCAGCGATTGCGACCGCCCGCGCCTCAGAGCGCCAGCTGCGCGATCTGCTCGCTGCCGCAGCAGGCGCCTTCGCCCGAGACTGGCTCGGTGGGATTTGGGATCATGCAGACCGGATCGTGCGGATGCTCGATCTCCGCGGTCATGCCATCCCGCCGGCCGACCTCGGTGAACTGGTCGCGGCGCTCAGGGCGGGTGATGCCAATCTTGCTGCACAGGCGATCGAGCGAGACCATAGGCTTTTCGCTGACGCGATTGCCCACGGCTTTCTTGCGATGTCGGCGCAGCCGCCTCGGCCGCAAGCGCGTTCTGCCCGCCGACGCGGCGCGCGCCATCAGCCGCTCGTCGCAGCCGATCAGCCGATCCCTTCACCGAAGGAGAAGCAGTCATGACCGTTGCCTGGCGGACCTATCCTCTCGCGGCAGCCTGTGCCGCGATGCTTGCTCTGGGAAGCGTTGCTCCGGCGCAAGCCTCGAAGGAGCGCTTCGTGGTCGACCTCGTGAACGAGCCGTCCTCGCTCGATCCGCAGGTCCAGTGGAACCCCGACAGCTACTACGTCTACCGCAACATCTTCGACAATCTCGTCACCCGCGACGACAAGGGCGAGATCGTCCCGCAGGTCGCGACCTCCTGGAAATATCTGTCGGACACCGAGATCGAGTTCGAGCTCCGCCCCGATATCGCTTTTCACGACGGCTCGAAGCTGACGGCCGACGACGTCGTCTACAGCGTCAAGCGCATCACCGATCCCAAATTCGGCAGTCCCCAGCTCGGGCAGTTCGACAAGATCATCAATGCGGCGGCACTCTCGCCGACCAAGGTCAAGTTGACCACGGACGGCGCCTATCCGGCGCTGCTCGCCCAGCTCGTGAAACTCTCGATCGTGCCCAAGGCGATCGTCGAGGCTGTCGGCAAGGACGCCTTCAACCTGAAGCCGGTCGGCAGCGGGCCCTACAAGTTGGAGAGTTGGCAGCGCGGCGTTGCCGTGACGCTTGTCCGCAACGATGCCTATTGGGGCGCCAAGGGCCCGTTCCCGACCGTGGTCTTCCGCGCCGTGCCCGACGGAGCGACGCGGCTTGCCAACCTCCAGTCCGGCACCAGCGATTTCGGCGTCACCCTCGATGCCGACCAGGCCGGCCAGCTCAAATCCTCTGCCAAGGCGCAGGCGCTGATCGGTCTGACCGAACGCGTCGCCTATCTCAGGCTCAACGCGTCGAAGCCGCCCTTCGACAACGTCAAGCTGCGCCTGGCCGCGGCTTATGCGATCGACAAGGAGGGGCTCGTCGACGGCCTGCTCGGCGGCTACGACAAGCCTGTCTCGCAATTGGGAACACCGGCAAGCTTCGGTTGGATCGAAGGTCTGACGGGCCCGAACTATGACCTCGCCAAGGCCAAGGCGCTGGTGGCGGAAGCCGGCCCCGCCGCCAAGGCAGAGATCGAGCTTGCGACCGCGCCGGTCTTCGACCAGCGCATCGTGCAGGCGATCCAGCAGCAACTCGGCGATGCCGGCTTCACCGTGAAGATCGCGATGTCGGACATGGCGAGCTATCTCAAGCGCTCGCAGGCCGGCCCCGAAGGCACGTCGACGCTGAGCTTCGGGCGCTGGTCCTGCGCCTGCCAGGATGCCGACGGCACGCTCTTCCCGCTGATCCACAAGAGCAGTGGCTGGTCGGCTTATCGCAACCCGAAGGCCGATGCGCTGCTCGAGGAAGCCCGCCAGACCCTCGACAAGGAGAAGCGACTCTCCGCCTACAAGCAGGTCCAGGAGATCATCGCGGCCGACGCGCCCTTCGTGCCGCTCTATCAGGCCGCCGTCATCTATGGGGCAACCAAGAGCCTGAAATGGCAACCGACCCCGAATGAGAGCCTGTTCCTGAACCGCATGAGCTGGAGCGACTGACGACAGAGAGCGGCAGCCGAGCATGCCGCAGCTGCCAACGCCGGAAGGAGACCGGCGC
The DNA here is from genome assembly GCF_057321085.1 of Allobosea sp. RIT-PG3_2. NCBI lineage: Bacteria > Pseudomonadati > Pseudomonadota > Alphaproteobacteria > Hyphomicrobiales > Alloboseaceae > Allobosea > Allobosea sp. RIT-PG3_2. Next base: position 257,565 of record NZ_JBXWCA010000004.1, read on the forward strand.
CGCGAACATGAAAGAGGGGACGGTGTCATGAAGAGAACACGCACAATTCTCGCTGGCGCGCTGCTCGCCACCTGCCTGGTTCTGCCGGGCGGCGCAGCCTTTGCCGCCAAGGAGCGCCTGACGATCGATCTCGTGGGCGAGCCGAATTCGCTTGATCCGCATGTCCAATGGAACCCGGACAGCTACTACGTCTACCGCAACATCTTCGACAATCTCGTCACCCGCGACGACAAGGGCCTGATCGCGCCACAGGTCGCGACCGCGTGGAAGCAGCTCTCCGACACGCAGATCCAGTTCCAGCTGCGCGACGACATCGTCTTTCACGACGGCTCGAAGCTGACCGCCGAAGATGTCGTCTTCAGCGTCAAGCGCATCACCGATCCCAAATTCGCCAGCCCGCAGCTGGGCCAGTTCGACAAGATCACCGACGCCGTCGCCAACGACGCCAAGACAGTGACGCTCACAACCAACGGCGCCTATCCGGCCCTGCTGGCGCAACTGGCCAAGCTTTCGATCGTACCCAAGAAGGTCGTCGAAACAGTAGGCAAGGATGCCTTCAATCTCGCACCCGTCGGCAGCGGCCCTTACAAATTCGGTGCATGGCAGCGCGGCGTCGCGGTGACGCTTGCGCGCAACGACGCCTATTGGGGCACCAAGGCGCCGTTCCCGAGCGTGGTCTTCCGCGCCATTCCCGATGCCGCGACCCGCGTCGCCAATCTGATGGCGGGGACATCGGATCTCGCTGCCAATCTCGATGGCGATCTCGCGGCCCAGCTCAAGACCTCGCAGCGCGCGATGCCCGTGCCGGTGCTGACCGAGCGCGTCGCTTATCTCGCGATGAACGTCCAGAAGGAACCGCTGAACGATCCGCGCGTGCGCCGCGCCATCGCCCAGGCGATCGACAAGCAGGCGATCACCGATGGCGTGCTCGGCGGCACCGAGAAGCCGCTGGCGCAGATGCTTTCGCCGGCCCATGAGGGATTCGTCGAGGGCATCAAGGATCTGCCGTTCGATGTCGCCAAGGCCAAGGCGGAGCTTGCTGCGGTCGGCCCGAAAGCCAGGCAGGAGATCGCGCTGGTGACCGCGCCGGTCTACGACCAGCGCGTCGTGCAGGCGTTGCAGCAGATGCTCGTCGATGCCGGTCTCAACGTGAAGATCGAGATGACCGACATGGGCTCCTGGCTGAAGCGCATGCAGAGCGGGCCCGATTCCATTCCGGTTCTCGCCTTCAGCCGCTGGTCCTGCGGCTGCCAGGATGCCGACGGTGTGCTCTTCCCGATCCTGCACAGCGCCAGCGGCTGGGCCAATGCCAAGGACAAGACGATCGAGGACGCGCTCGAGGCCGGCCGCCAGACGCTCGACCCGGCCAGGCGGCTGGCCGCGTACAAGATCGTGCATGAGCGCATCGCAAGCGAGAATTACGTGATCCCGCTCTATCAGGCGGCGCAGATGTACGGCACCGCCAGGAACCTCGTCTGGACGCCGACGCCCAATGAAAGCATCTTCGTCAATCGCATGAGCTGGAAGGACTGAGCCTAGGTGCCCGGCTTCCTCCTGCAGCGCGCCGGACAGGCGCTCGTCACGATCCTGGGCGTGGCGACGCTGATCTTCTTCATCCAGCGGCTGACGGGGGATCCGACCTATCTCCTGGTGCCGGAGACGGCGACCAAGGCCGATATCGACGCCCTCCGCCACTCGCTGGGCTTCGATCGGCCGCTCTTCGTCCAGTATCTCGGCTTCCTCGCCGATCTCGCCCGTTTCGATCTCGGCCAGTCGGTGGTGCAGCGTGTGCCGGTGATCGACATCATCGCCTCGCGCCTGCCCTATACGCTGATGCTGGCGGGCGGAGCGCTGACGGTCGCCTGCGGCATCGGAATACCCGTCGGAATCCTGCTCGCGCTGTTCCGGGACAGCGCCGCCGCGAAGGTCGCCGCGGGCCTCGTGCTCGCCGCACAGAGCATGCCGACCTTCTGGAGCGGCATCCTCCTCATCCTGCTCTTCGCCGTCACCCTGGGCTGGCTGCCGCCCTCCTCGACGGGCGGCTTTTCCCATCTCGTCATGCCTTCCGTCGCGCTCGGGCTGCTTTCGATGGCGACATTCGCGCGGATCACGCGGGCGGCGTTGATGGAGGAACTGACCCGCGACTATGTCCGCACCGCGCGCGCCCGCGGCGTCGGGCCTACGCGCCTGCTTCTGCGCCATGTCGCGCGCAACGCGGCAATCCCGATCATCACCGTCGCCGCGCTCGAGATTTCGAACCTGCTTGCCGGCGCCGTCATCGTCGAGACGGTTTTTGCCTGGCCCGGTCTCGGCCAGGTCACGGTGCAGGCCATCCTCGCCCGCGACTTCCTGGTGGTGCAGGGCGTCGTCATGCTGGGAGCCCTCGTCACGGTTGGGCTCAACCTGCTTTCGGACTTTCTCTACAGCATCGTCGATCCGCGCATCGCCCTGGGGGCCGGGCGATGAGCGACCCGGCTCTTCCGCAGCCCCGCCGCCGTTTCCCGCTGAAACGCTGGTGGCCGATCGCCGTCCTCGCGCTGTTCGTCATGGCCGCGCTCTGCGCGCCTCTGCTCGCACCCTATGACCCCAATGTTCAGAACCTGGTCGGGCGGCTGAAGCCTCCGGGGACCGTCTCGCGCAGTTTCCATTACTGGCTGGGGTCGGACGAACTCGGGCGCGATCTCCTCAGCCGGATCATCTATGGCACGCGCGTTTCGCTGCTCGTCGCGGTGCTGTCGGTCTTGCTTTCAGGGGTCGTCGGAACTGCGCTCGGGCTTGTCGCCGGCTATCGGCGCGGCTGGGTCGAAACGGCGGTCATGCGCATCGCCGACGTCTTCCTGTCCATCCCGGCAGTGCTTCTCGCCATCATCACGGTCGCGGTGCTCGGCCCCGGCCTGGTCAACGTCGTCCTGGTGCTCGCCCTCACGCGCTGGCCGCGCTATGCCCGCGTGGCGCATGCGCAGACACTGGCCACGGCCGGCATGGCTTATGTCGAGAATGCCGTGCTGGCGGGTGCCGGCACGCCGCGTATTCTCTTTCGGCACATTCTGCCCAACATCGCGGGCACGCTGATCGTCGTGGCGACCCTGGAATTCGGCCTGATGGTCCTGTTCGAGGCCGGCCTTTCCTTCCTCGGCCTCGGCGTGCAGCCCCCGACCGCGAGTTGGGGTTCCATGCTTTCCACTGGCCGCAACTACGTCGCAACCGCCTGGTGGGCCGCCACTCTGCCCGGGCTTTGTCTGTTCGTGCTGGTGCTCACCGTCAACCTGACCGGCGACGCCGTGCGCGACCGTCTAGACCCCCATTTTCGCTGAGGACCGGACCATGTTCGAGGACATCAAGGGCAAGCGCGCACTCGTCACCGGGGCCTGCGGCGTGATCGGCCAATGGATTGCGGAGACGCTTCACCAAGCCGGTGCGACCCTGGCGTTGACTGACGCCAAGGGTGATGGGCTCTCGGCTTTCGCCGAGACGCTGGGTCTGAGCGGCGAGAGCTTCTGCAAGGCGGCCGATCTCACCGACGAAGCTTCGATCAAGGCGCTGGCGGACGAGATCGGAACGCGCTGGGGCGCCGCCGACATCCTCGTCAACAACGCCGGAATCTACCCCAGCGCCTTCCTGCTGGATACGTCGACCGAAGAGTTCGATCGCATCTTCTCGATCAACCTGCGCGCGCCCTTCATCCTGAGCCGCGAGCTGGCGACGCAAATGGTGCGCAAGGGCGTCAAGGGATCGATCATCAACATTTCGTCCGGCGCCTCGCGCAAGATGCGGCGGACGGCCACCGTCTATTCCACCTCGAAGACAGCGCTCGACCGTCTGACCAAGGGTTTTGCCGTCGAGCTCGCCGAATACGGCATCCGCTCGAACGCGCTCGAGCCTGGTTTTGCCGCCGGAAGCACGGTCAGCAATCTCTCCGAGGCGCATATCCGCAATACCATCGCGCAGATCCCGCTCGGCCGCCCGTCCTCGCGCGAGGATGTCGGCAACGCCCTGCTGTATCTCGCCAGCGACGCGTCGTCCTATGTCACCGGCGCGACGCTGACGGTCGATGGCGGTGGCTCGGCCGGTACGCTCGCAGTCCATCAGGACAAGAAGAGCGCGCTGTGATGAACCCGACCACCTTGTCACCGGCAACCTTCCCCAACGCCGGTTATGAATGGCCGCAGGGCAAGAGCAGTGCCTTCTGCTTCACCGTCGATGTCGACGCCGAGAGCCCCTATCAATGGAGCCTGCCGACGGATGCCCCGCAGACGCTCGGCCAGATCGAGCAGCGCCTGTTCGGCCCCCGCATCGGCATCTGGCGCATCCTCGACCTGCTCGACCGCTACGGCATCAAGGCGACGATGTTCGTGCCGGGGCTGGTCGCGAAAAACCATCCCGAATTGCTGCCGGCCTTCGTCGCGCGCGGGCACGAGATCGGCCTGCACGGCTATTTCCACGAGCTCGCGACCGAGGCCGGTCCGGAGGAATTCGCCCGCGCGCTCGATGAATCCTTGGCGTTGTTCAAGAGCCAGGCCGGTATCGTCCCGACCGGCTTTCGTTCGCCGGCCTGGGAGATGACGCCCTTCATGCTGGCCGAGGTCAAGCGGCGCGGCCTCTACGATTCCTCGTTGATGGGTTTCGATCACCCCTACAGCATCGATGGCGTCACGCAGGTGCCGGTGCTCTGGGCCGTCGATGATGCCATCTATTTCCGCTTCACCGGCAGCCCCACGGACAAGGCACCGCCCTCGCCGCAGGGCGGCATCCTCGAAGCCTGGCTCGACGAGTGGCATGTGCTGCATCGCGAGGGCCGTATGATGATGCTGACGATCCATGACTGGATCTCGGGCCGCGCCGGCCGCGTCCGCATGCTGGAAAAGCTGCTCGATGTGATCACCACCTCGCCGGGAACCTGGATCGCGACGGTCGGCGAACTCGCGGCGCATCATGCCGTCAGCGCCAATGCCGAGCGCTTCAGCGTGCCGTTGCGTCTGCCCGAGGCGAGCGCGCCCCATCGCTTCAAGGCGCCGCGCTGATGCAGACCTTCGCCATCCAGCGGCCTGCCGTGCATTCGGCTCACGGCCTCGTCGCGGCCCAGAACCGTCACGCGGCGCAGGCCGGCGCCGATGTGCTGTCGCGCGGTGGCAATGCCATGGATGCGGCTGTCGTCGCTGCGCTGGTGCTGAGCACCGTCGAACCCTGGCTCTCGGGCGTCGGCGGCGGCGGCTTTCTGGTCCATGCCGATGGCGCGACGGGAGCGACCGAGACGCTCGACTTCAATGTCCGCTCTGCCGCCGGGCTCGACCCGGCCGATTATCCGCTTGCCGATGCCCAGGCAGGGAACTGGTTCAGCTGGCCCTCGGTCGTCGGAGACCGCAACGTCTCCGGCTACAGCTCGATCTGCGTACCCGGCGCGATCGCCGGGCTTGCCGCCGCGCTGGAGCGCCATGGCTCGATCTCCTGGGAGGAAGCGCTCCAGCCTGCGATCGAGCATGCCGAGCGCGGCCTGGAAATCGACTGGTATGCCGCGCTTTGCATCGCGATCGAGGCGCCGGGCCTTGCGCGCGACCCCACGCTCTCGGCTATCCTGCTCGACCAGGGCCACGGCCCGAAGGCCGGCGCCGACACAAGACGCTTCAAGCCGATGACGCTGAAGGCCAAGTTGTTGCGCCGGCTCGCCAAGGCGGGGGCGCGCGATTTCTATGAAGGCGAGAGCGCCGCGTTGATCGCAGGCGATCTCGAAGCTGGCGGTTCGCCGCTGCGCGCCGGCGACCTTGCCTCCTATGAGGTGGTCTGGGCCCCGGCGCTGACCGGGCGCTATCGCGACTTCGACATCGCGGCGGTGCCTGGCCTGAGCGGCGGGCCGACTTTCTTCGACGCAGCGGAACGACTTGCCAGCGGCCCACTGTCCCGCGAAACGCCACCGGCCCGGACGGCCCTTCTCTATGCAACAGCCATCCGCCAGGCCTATGAAACGCGCCTGACCACGCTCGGCCATGCCGCGACGCCGCAGGCCGGATGCACCTCGCATGTCAGCGTGGTCGACCGCACGGGCACGATGGTTTCGCTGACCAACACGCTGCTCTCGCGCTTCGGCGCCAAGGTCGCCCTGCCTCGGGCCGGCATCATCATGAACAACGGCATGATGTGGTTCGACCCGCGCCCGGGCCAGCCCAACGCCGTCGCGGCCGGCAAGAAGCCGCTCGCCAATATGTGCCCGCTCATTCTGAGCCGGGCTGGCCGCCCCGTGCTTTCGATCGGCGCGGCCGGCGGCCGCACCATTTTCCCGACGATCCTGCAGTTGATCTCCGGCATGGTTGATTTCGGCCTGTCGCTGGAGGAGGTTTTTCACCGCCCGCGCCTCGACGCCTCGACGCCACGCATCAAGATCGACGCCCGTGCCGAGGCTGACGTGGCGGCGACCGTCGCCGGCGCCTTCCCCGTCGAGCTCGTCGAGGACACGTTGTATCCCGTGAATTTCTCGATCCCCTCGGCCGTGATGGCCGCCGAAGGCGGTTTCATAGGCATGGCGCATCCGACCAGTCCCTGGGCAGGCGTAGCAGCGGCCTCGGCATAAACGACGCCGTCCTCACCGTGCCGGTGCAGGCATCCGCCAAGGGTCGTCACCAGCAGCACAGCTTTGAGACAAGAAGACCGCCTACAGGTCGCTAACCGAAGTCAGGCGGAATCTTGGCACTGCGTCCGGGCGACGGGCCGGCGTCCGCTCATGGCGCGACGCGGACTCGAGCCTTTGACTTCATCTCGCCTGCAACGATCGCGCCGAGTGCCGGCAGGAAGCCGTCATCCTCGGCGATCGCCTCTCCCTTGGCGAAGACTGTGAGGATGAATTCCTGCCCGCCCGGCAGAATGGCGCGCAGGGCATCATGGCGGCGGAAATCGGCGCGCTCGTCGCCGAGCCAGCGTGTGCGCCCGGCCTTCGACCAGATCTGCGTGCCTTCGGGCATGCCGCCGGCGAGATAACCTTGAACCTGATAGGCGCCGCGGCTGACGAACGAACTCGCGAGGTCGCGTGCGAGCAGGCCGCGGACCTTGTTCCGCCCGGCCTCGCTCAGCACCGAGCCATGGAAGATCTCGTGCATCAGCCGGGCCATGGCAATCGGCGTCAGCGCATTGTGGCCGCCTGGAGAGCGGTCGAGGCCGATCTTCTCGCGGCCATAGCGGAGATCGTCCATCAGCTTCTGGTTGAGGTTGATGTCTTTCAGCTCGGGCCAGCCGAGCTGGGCGAAGAAGCGATTGACCGCTTCGCGACGCTCGCACCACGCGGCAATGTCCTGTTCGTCGAGCAGGGTGTCACCCGTCGTCTGCGTGAACAGGTCGATGATGTAATTCGTTGCCGAATTGGACGACCACAGGATCATGTCGCGCATGGCGCGATCGAGTTCCTCGTGGGCGCTGAGTTGTCCCGATTCCAGTGCGGCTTGCGCTGCGACGACAAAGAAGACTTTCACGAGCGAGCAGGGATAGCTGCGCCATTCAGGGCGCAAGGCGGCGCCTTTCGGCCGCTCGCCATCCCGACCCGGCTGCAGCAGGACGTAGCCGAACTGCTCGCTTGGGACGCCCCGCGCTCCGAAGGCGATCTCGGCCTTGTCGGTGATCAGCGATCCAATGCGCTGCAATTCCGGATCGTCGTCGAAGAAGCTCATGGACCACCTGTGAAAGGCCGATGGAGACAAGGAGGGTTCAGCCCTTGGGCCGCAGCGCGGTGTCGAGGCCCTCGCCGATCAACGCGAAGGTAACGCCGGTGTAGATGATGGCGAGCCCGGGGAAGGTCGCGATCCACCAGGCGTCGAACAGGAACTGCCGGCCATCCGAGATCATCAGCCCCCATTCCGGCGTCGGCGGCTGGATGCCGAGGCCGAGGAAACTGAGCGAGGTAACCGCGAGGATGGTGAGCACCACATCCGCCATCGCATAGACGATGGCAGGGTTGACCGCATTAGGGAGGATATGGGCGGTGACGATCCGCGGGGTCGAGCAGCCGAGGCTGCGCGCCGCCTGCACGAATTCGAGATTGCGCAGCACCAGAACTTCGCCCCGCACGATGCGGGCGAAGGAGATCCAGTTCACCAGGAGGAAGGCGAGATAGAGATTGGCCTCGCCCGGCCCGAGCACGCCGACGATGGCGATGACGAGGACATAGAACGGGAAGGCCCAGAAGATGTCGGTGATGCGCATGATGAAGGTGTCGACGCGTCCGCCGATGAAGCCCGAGATCGCGCCGATCACGACGCCGAGAATTGCCGGCGCAATGACGCAGATCAGCGCGACCTTGAGATCGACATAGCCGCCGGCCAGCACGCGCGAGGCAACGTCGCGGCCGAGATCGTCGGTGCCGAACCAGTTGGCGAGGGAGGGCTGCTGCAGCGTGTTGCCGTAGTCGATCTCGAAGGGATCGTGCGGCGTCCAGATCTGGCCGAGCGCGACGAAACCGGCCAGCAACGCCAGCATGGCGAGCCCGACCGACAGGCTCGGATTGGAGCGGAGGCGATTCATCGGCTCACTCCAGCCTGATGCGCGGATCGGCGAGCGCATAGGCGAGATCGGTCGCCAGATTGATCAGCACCACGAGGACGGCGAAGACGATGGTGAGCCCCTGGATCAGCGGATAATCGCGGGCGAAGATCGACTCGACGAACAGCGAGCCGAGGCCGGGCAGCGCGAAGACGGTCTCGATCACCACAGTGCCGCCGATCACCCAGCTCGTATGGGCGCCGAGCACGGAGATCGAGCTGATCAGCGCATTGGGCAGCACATGGACGCCCATCAGCCGGCCCGTGCCCGCGCCCTTGGCGCGCGCGGTGGTGACGTAGTCGGAGCCGAGCACGCCGAGGATGGCGCTGCGCAGGCTGCGGATGGTCAGGGAGGCCGTGGCAAGCGCGATAACGAGCGCTGGCAAAGTCGTGTGATGCAGACGAGAGAGCAGGTCGTCGCCATAGCCCGAGGTCGGGAACAAGGGCAGCCAGATCGCGAACAGGATGACGAAGATCAGCCCGAGCCAGAAGGACGGCATCGCGATCACGATGGTGAAGGCGAGCTTGATCGCCAGATCGACGGGCCCGCCACGCCGCATCGCCGACCAGAGGGCCAGCGGCACGGTCATCAGCACGGCAAGCGTCGTCGAGTAGGCGACGAGCCACAGCGTTGCCGGCAGCCGCTCGAGCACGAGCTGCATCACAGGCCGGGCATGCACGACCGAGCGGCCGAGACTGCCCGAGCCGATATCGGCAAGGAAGAGCAGGTATTGCCGCCATAGCGGCAGGTCGAGGCCGAGCCGCTGCTTCATCAGCGCGATCTCCTCGGCGCCGCCGCGCGCGCCGAGAAGCAGCGTCGCGGGGTCGCCGGGAAGGGCGCGCAGCAGCAGGAAGCAGGCCAGCGTGATGCCGAAGAGAACCGGCACCAGCTGGACGAGGCGCTTGACGATATAGATGAGCATGGCGGGCAGGAAGGCGGGCGCGCAGATGCCCTTCCCTTACTTCAGCTTGACGTCCTCGAGGCGGAAGTTCGAGGTCGGCAGAACCTCGAAGCCCTCGACATTGCTGCGATAGGCATAGGAGGTGCCGGGATAGAACAGGAAGACCGAGGGCGCGCCGTCATGGGCGAGCTTGATGATCTCCTGGAACATCTTGCCGCGCTCCGGCCCGTCCCCCGTCACGCGCTCCTTGTCGTAGAGCTCGTTGACCCGCTCGCTCTTCCATTCGGTGTGATAGGCGTTCGCGCGCTCGGGATTGACGAGCAGGAAGCCGACGAGCTGGTCAGGGTCGATCGTGTCGCTGGTCGCATAGGCGACGGCCATCTCGTAGTCGCCCGCCTTGGTCGTGGTCCAGTGCGTGCCGCCCTCGACGAGGCGGATATCGGCGGTGATACCGATCTGCTTCAACGCAGCCTGCAGGGCCTGGCCGAGCTGGCGGTGCAGCGGACGGCTGGAATCGACCAGCAGCGAGGTCTTGAAACCGTCCTTGTAGCCGGCTTCGGCCAGCAGGGCCTTGGCCTTGGCGAGGTCGTGCGCGTAGGGCTTCAGGCCGGCATCGGCATAGGCCATCGGCGGCATCGGCGAATTCGAGACCTTGCCGGTGCCGTAGAGCAGCGCCTTGACCAAGCCGTCCTTGTCGATCGCGTAGTTCAGCGCCTGCCGCACGCGAAGATCGTCGAACGGCTTCTTCCTGGTGTTCATCAGCATGAAATCGGTGCGGAAGACATTCGCGACCGCCGTCTTGATCTTGCCGTCGCGCCCGAGCGCCTGGAGCTGGTTGAGCGGAATGTCGATGGCGGCGTCGACCTCGCCGGCCTGCAGCTTCAGGACGCGGCTGTTGCCTTCCGGGATGACCATCAGCTCGGCACCGTCGAGGTCGGGCTTGCCGGCTTGCCAGTAATTCGCATTCTTCTTCAGCGACAGGCCCTGGCCCTTGTTCCAGGCTGCCACGGTAAAGGGGCCGCTGCCGATCGGCTTCTCGAAGAACTTGTCGCCTGCCGCCTCGAACGCCTTCTGCGGCAGGATCGCGGAAGAGAACAGCGCGAGGTTGTTGAGGAGCGGCGTGAACACCTTCTTGAGCTTCAGCACGACGGTGCGATCGTCCGGCGTCTCGATCACGTCGATGCCGGAGAAGAAGCGCTTCCAGCTCGAGGCGTCGCTTCCGGCGCGCTTCAATGAAAAGGCGACGTCGCCGGCCGTTACCGGTGTGCCGTCCGAGAATTTCGCCTGGCGCAGCTTGAAGCTGTAGGTCATCCCGTCGTCGCTGACCTTCCAGCTCTCGGCCAGACCGGGTTCGAGCTTCGTCGCGTCCTTGCTCGGTCGCAGCAGCGTGTCGAAGATCAGGAGCTGTGCGTAGATCGAGGCGTTGTCACTGGTTGCGATGGGATCGAGCGAAACCAGATCCTGCGTCTGCGCCAGCCGCAACGTGCCCTTGGCGAGAACGGCGGAGGGCGCGGCCATGAGAGCCGGGGCGCTGAGCGCCAGCGCGAGCGCGCCAGCCGAAATCATCGAACGAAGCTTGGTCATACCGATCCCCTGATTCCTTGGCCGCTCTGCGTCGGCGGTTTGCATCCTTCCATGAGCCATCCTATTCCTGCCAATGAAACATTCGGCAGGTTTACCAACCAGGCGGAATAGAGATGAAACTCGGCTCGCTGCTCGCAATCGATGCGTTCGTGCGGCTCGGCGGAACGGGCGAGGCGGCGCAGGGCCTCGGCATCAGCCAGTCGGCGGTGATCAAGTCGCTCAAGCAGGCCGAGCAGGAGCTGGAGCTCAGCCTCGCCACGACTATCCAGGGCCGGCTCGTGCCGACGCCGGAGGCGCAGCTCCTGGTGAGGCATGCGAAATCCCTGTTCGGCGTGCTCAAGCGCGCGCGGCACGAGGCGGACATGATCCGGGTCGGCATGGCCGATCGCTTGCGGGTGGCGACGGTGCCGGGCCTTGCTCACAGCATCTTGCCGCCGGCAATCAAGCAGACCCGACGCAGCCTCGACGAGGCCGCGGCCGTCGAGATCATGTTCGATCACGTCCGCGAGCATCTCGATGCGGGGGAAGCCGATCTCGGCATCTCCTATGGACCGATGTCGCGCGAGACGATCGCGGATGTGGCGCTGCGGCGCAGTCCCCTGGTCTGTGTCCTGTCGCCCGAACATCCGCTTATTGCCCGCGCAACCATTTCGCGCGGTGATCTCGATGGCGCCCGGCTGATCAGCTACGGCCCGGATGGCGTGAGCGCCCGCGACAGCTTCCAGGAGGCTCTCAGCGGGATAGGGCTGGCGGATCGCATCGCGATCACGGTCCGCCATACCGACACGGCCTGCCATCTGGCGCGCGAAGGCGTTGGCATCGCGCTCGTCGATGGCTTCGTCATCAGCAGCAATCTCGTCGAAGGGCTCGCCGTGCGCCCGCTCGAGGCGAGTCCTCTGGTGACAGCCTATGCCCATCATCGGCAGGGCGTTGCGCTCGACCGCGCGGCGCGGGTGCTGCTGGCCCATCTGCAGGAGAATCCGCAGCAATGACGCAATTCACGCCCGCACACGCCGCCGTTTTGCGCGCCGTCCATCGGTGCGGCACGACGGTGGAGGCCGCACGCCAGCTCAACCTTACGCAGTCGGCCATCAGCAAGATCGTCGCGCGGAGCGAGGCGAGCCTGGGCGTCCTCGTCTTCGAGCGACGCGATGGCCGTCTGACCCTGCGCGCCGAGGCCAGCGCCCTGATGGCGGCCCTCGATTCCGTCGAGCAGGAATGGCTGGGCTTGCGGAACGTCGCAGTGCGGCTGCGTGCCGGCCAGGAGACGCCGCTGCGCATCGCCTCGACACCCAGTATCGGCCATGGCGTCATTGCGCGCGCTCTGGGCCGGCTGACGAGCGAATACCCGCAGGCGCGTGTCGAGCTAATCATGGGCGACGCGCCCACGGAACTAGCGCTCGGAACGGCCGATCTCGGCTTGATGTTCTCCCCGCGCGTGACCGATGACATCGCGCTGACACCTCTTGCCGGAGGAGAGATCATCGCTTTGGTCCGGACGGGCGATGCCCTTGCAAAGCAGGGCACGGTCAGCCTGCATGACCTCAGGGCGCGTCGCCTGATCTGCTTCGATCGCGAGAAGTCGCCGCTGGGTTGGCTGATCGCACAGGCCTATGAGAGGGAGGGGCTCGAATATGCACCTTTCATGACGGTTCCCTACAGCATCTCGGCGGCGCATCTCCTGGCCGGACCTGGCGACGTGACGTTGATCGACAGCCTGCTGACGCAGGCGCAGCGTTTCGACGGGCTGGTTCAGCTTTCCGTCGAGCCTCATATTCCCATAACGATCTGCCTCATGACCGTGCGCAGCAGGCCGCTTTCTCGATTGGCCGCCCGCTTCGTAGAGATCGTCCGGGAACGCTGATGATACGGGGCGCCCGGACGGTGTCGGTGGAGATCGCTCGATGCGATCAAAAAACCGCCGGGTATTGAAGCCGGCGCATGCCGTGTTGCCCGCCTTGACCGTCAGTCCCACAGAAGAGCTGCCGGTGGCATTCAGGGCGCCAGCCCCTTCGTCTTCGATCGGCATCGCCGATAACACCATCGGATCCTTCCGTTTCCCAACGAGCGCGGAAAGCTGGAACACAGCCGCGAGATCGGAAATGGAGACCGAGATGACCAATCGCGACACGAATCCGCGCCGCATCCTTATCGCGGGAGGAAGCTCCGGCATGGGCTTCGCCCTGGCGCGGCGGCTGATAGCGGCCGGCGACCATGTGACGATCGTCGGCAGGGACGCTTCCCGGCTCAGGCGCGCGCAGGATGACCTCCGGGCCTCGCCGCTGCTCGCGGCACGGATGGCCGACATCACGTCGGAAGGAGAGGTGCGGGCATTGTTCGCGAACGGCGAGCCGCTCGATCATATCGTCTGTACGGCCGCGGATTTTACGGGCGCCTACGAAAGGCTGCCCGCGCTGGACCTGGATGCAGCGAGGCGCGCCATCGACAGCAAGATCATCGGCCCCATCCTGCTTGCCAAATACGGCAGTCCGAAGCTCGCTCCCAAGGGATCGCTGACCTTCACCTCCGGCATCGCGGCCTACCGGCCGATGGCCCGGGGAACGGTGATCGCGACCATCAATGCGGCACTGGAAGGTCTCGTCCGGGCCCTGGCTGTCGAACTGGCGCCGATCCGTGTGAATGCCGTATCGCCGGGCTGGGTCGACACGCCGATCTGGCAAGCCGTGGCGGGCGAACGCAAGGCCGAGGTTCTCGCCGGGATGGCGGAACGTCTGCCGGTCGGTCGCGTCGGTCAGCCGGACGATATCGCCGATGCCGTGGCCTTTCTCATCGGCAATGGCTTCACGACAGGCACGGTTCTTCACGTCGAAGGCGGTCATCGTCTCGTTTGAGAAAACGCCGCGCCTGCCCCGCCCGGGCCAGGAGAAGCGTGAGGCCGGGCGGCTGAACGCGCCGGCGGCGCCATACCATGTCGAGCGTCGCCGCAAGCTCGAATCCAGGCGATGGGAGCGCGACGACAGCACCGCGCTCCAGCGCTTCCCGCGCCGCGATCCGGGGCGCGAGGGCATAGCCGCTGCCGGCCGCAACCAGACGCACGATGGCCTCGATGCTGCCGACTTCGGCGACAGGCCTTGGTGGCGTCAGACCGGCCCGGCGCCAGGCCTGATCGAACAGATGCCGGTAGACGCAGCCGGGCTCGGTCGTGATGAACGGCTGGGCAGCGAGCGCGTCCGGCCCCGATGCAGGATCGAACACGCTTCCTGCGGCCGGCGGTCCAATCATGACCAGCGGCTCCCGAGCAAATTCCCGCCGGGCGAGACGCTGATCCAGCGCGCCCTTGCGAAAGCAAAAAGCGATGTCGTTCGAGCCGTCGAGAAGGCGTTGCAACAGATGATCGCTGCCCGCCACCTCGACGCGTATCCGGAGTTCGGGCCGGTGTTGCCGAAGGTCCGCGAGCAGCGCCGGCAGAACCTCCCGGGCAACGGTTTCCAGCGCGCCTATGACCAGCGATCGATCGCCCGAGAGGCTCGCGCTCTTCACCGCGGCCAATGCGTCATCCGTCGTGGTCAGAATGTCCTGGGCATAAGGCACCAGCGCCTCGCCCGCGGTCGTGAGCCGAAAGCCCTGCCTGGAGCGCTGGAACAGGCGCACCCCCAGTTCATCCTCGAGGATCTGGATCTGGTCGCTTACGCTGGATTGGGCAAGGTTGAGCTCGCCGGCCGCCCGAGTCGCCGTCCGGCAACGCGCGACGGCAAGGAAAGTCTGGAGCAGGCGCGGGGTCATATTCCGCCAGCGTAGATCATGCCGCCTGCCGGCGCGATAACGAATCTCCGGCCGCCGGCATGGAACTTCGTGTCGCCCCGGGGCGCACCGTCTTCAAGCGCGAAGGAGCTTGAGGGGGGTAGCATTCTCGACCTCTAGATCCGAACTTATCCCTATGAACCTTTCCGCCCCGCAGCCGTCGCCTCTGATTCTCGGTTCGAGTGCTGGAGGAGCGCGGCACACGCTCGAAGCCGCGCTCGTCCATGTCCCACGCGGGGTGTCGCGAGCGCCCGCCAGCGAACGTCACCGAATAGGTATCCATTTTGGTCCACCGGTAAACGCGGAATGCTCTGTCGGCGGCCTGCGAATGCGGCGCCTGCAGAAGCATGGCGATATCGATTTCGTTCCGGCGGGAGTCGACGGCGTCTGGGAGGACGACGGGGATTGCCGGATTCTGCGCTTGGGCTTTCATGCATCGCTGCTGGAGCAGGTCGCGGGGGAACTCGGAAAGGATTCCGCAAAGATCGAGTTCCTTCCGCGGCTTCAGATTCGTGATGCGCGGATCGAAGCGATAGGTTGGGCCATCAAGGCGGATCTCGACGCTGATACGCCATCCGATCCGCTCTACGTCGATCTTCTCGCCAATGCGCTGGCGGTCCGGCTGATCGAAATCGCCACTGCCCGTCGCCACCAGGCGGAAGGCTCGGATGGGCCGAGGTTGTCCGCGCGCCAACTGAGCATGCTGACCGAGTTCATCGAGGCGAATCTCGATCAGAAGCTTTTTCTCGCCGATCTGGCGGCAACGACGGGGATCAGCTCGACGCGTCTCAAGTCCCTGTTTCGAAACAGCACCGGATCGTCTGTGCATCAGTACGTGATCCGTCGTCGCATTGAATATGCACGTGGGCTGATCGCCACGACGGCCATGCCGATCAGCGAGATCGCCCTGGCCACCGGTTTTGCGCATCAGAGCCATATGGCCTCGACGATGCGTCGCGTTCTTGGCCAGACTCCCGGCGAGATCGCTGGCCCCTCGCGCAAATTCCGGCCGAAATTGCAAGGATCGGCCTGAATCTGCGCGATGCCGCCTGCTCGATCGCCTAGCGTTGCGCATCGCAATCAGGGAATCGAGCATGTTCGCAATCGTCGGCGCGGCCGGAAAGGTCGGCTATTCAACCTCATTGGCGCTACGCGAGGCGGGCCTTCCGGTCAGGGCGATCCTGCGTGATCCGGCAAAGGCGGCGCGGCTCGCAGAGATCGGCTGCGACGTTGCGCTGGCCGATCTGCAGGATTCCACAGCCCTTGCCGGTGCGATTGCCGAGGCGGAAGCCGTACAGATCATCCTTCCGGTGTCGCCGCAAGCGATGGACACGGCCGGAGATATGCGACGATCGATCGAACGCCTCGTCGCCGCCCTGAAGCAGGCGCGTCCACAACGGGTGCTGGCAATCTCGGATTATGGCGCTCACGTCGCCGAGGACATCGGAATGCCCTCGATGTTCCGGACCTTCGAGGAGCGCCTCGGCCAATTCGCCGGCCAGAAGCTGTTCCTGCGTTCTGCCGAACATATGGAAGGCTGGGCGCGCGTGGTCCCAATGGCCATGGCGTCCGGCATCCTGCCCAGCTTTCACGAGCCGGTCGACAAGCCGCTTCCGATGATCTCTGCCCGGGATCTCGGCCGAATCGCGGCAGATTTGTTGTCGAGGCGTGTGACCCCGAAAGCGCTGGAGGTCATCCATGCCGAAGGAGCGCGCCGCTACAGTCCCAATGATGTGGCGGCCGCGCTGAGCCTGCTATTGGGCCGGCCGATCGAGGCTCGGGCCGTCCCTCGCTCTCAACGGGAGGAGAGCTTGGAGCGCCTCGTGAGCGCGAGCACTGCGGAACTCCTGTTCAAGCTTTACGACGCCCACAGCAGGGGCAATCTGATAGAGATCGAGCCGAATGCCGGAGAGCTTCGCCATGGGACGACGGAGCTGGTCGACGCCCTGCGGGCACAATTGCCAAACGGCTCCGTGGTTGCATAGGCGAAGGAGGCACGGTCCTTCAGGGCTCCCGTCCATCGCGCCGCCGGATCGGAACGTGCCACAAACTCCGGCTTCGTTTCGCCGGCCGCGCCCCAGGCCACCTCGTCGAGTGTCGTGATACTCGCGCACCGACCGGCGCGTCTGGGCTGGATCGTGCCCTGCTACGCCGGCGATGCTGCGTCGCCCTCACAAAACTTATCCCCGCCCTTTCAACCCAAGCCTATTCTCGGCCCACCTCATCCCCGAGGGGCAGCCATCCGGAGGCATGTCGTGTGGCGGGATGGGGTCGGCGCCTGCGGCTGGCCTTGCACGCCAGTCCCGGGAGGCTTCGGGGCACCGCTCTGGGGGTACTACGGCCCCTGCGCGAGGAGCTCGCTGGGAGGCTCGAAGGGAAAGGTTCTGCAACCCGAGACGCGACGAGGCCGGCATCGGACCGGGAAGTGCGAACCACTTTTCGGGATCATCCGATGCACGAGACAAAGCGGAGCGCAGCGCGTTCCGTGCCGAACTGGCGTCGAGGCGAGCGGGACCGGAACCGGAGAGCTGAAGAAGCGCGGCCCGGAGTCTAGATGAGAACGCCGATAGGCGGAGCGCCACGGGGCGTGCGGAAGGTGGCTCAATCCTTCCGCGCCGCATCCTGGCTCAATGGAAGCGGCCCGATACCCCCGCGCCTCGCGGCGCTCCGCTGCCCCTCGATATTTCGAAACGCTCGTGCGGCAGCGCGGGCGGGTGAAGACGCATGCGTGAACCCCGACAGAGAACTCGCGAACTCGGGAACCCCATTCGGCCCCAGATTCCCGGGTTGACCCGGGGTCACCCAGGGATGACGGCTGATACGAGGCGGTTCCGTCTGCGGCTTGCATCCGCCGGCTGCAACGGCCAGTTTGGGCGCCGTCTGGATACGAGGCTGCGCAAGGGCGCCGCGGGGGAAGCGGAATGGATCTGTCGGGCTACAATATCGCCGTCATCGTCGTCGTTGCCCTGGTCGTCCTGACGATCGCGCGCGGCGTCCGCACCGTTCCGCAGGGCTACAACTATACCGTCGAGCGCTTCGGTCGCTATTCCCGCACGCTCAGCGCGGGTTTGGGCCTGATCGTGCCCTATATCGACCGGATCGGGCACAAGGTGAATGTGATGGAGCAGGTCCTCGACATTCCCTCGCAGGAGGCGATCACCAAGGACAATGCCGGCGTGCGTATCGATGCCGCCGCCTTCTATCAGGTGCTCGACGCTGCCAAGGCCTGCTACGAGGTCTCCTCGCTGAACGACGCGCTGATGGTCCTGACGATGACCAATATCCGCACGGTGGTCGGTTCGATGGATCTCGACCAGCTTCTCTCGCATCGCGACGAGATCAACGAGCGGCTGCTACGCGTCATGGACGCCGCCGCTTCGCCCTGGGGCGTCAAGGTCACGCGTATCGAGATCCGGGATATCCTCCCGCCCGCCGATATCGCCGGCGCGATGAACCGGCAGATGAAGGCCGAGCGCGAGAAGCGCGCTGCCGTGCTCGAGGCCGAAGGCCTCCGGCAGGCCGAAATCCTCAAGGCCGAGGGCCAGAAGCAATCGCAGATCCTCGCCGCCGAGGGCCGCAAGGAGGCGGCGCTGCGCGATGCCGAGGCCCGGGAACGGCTGGCGCAGGCGGAAGCCGCGGCCACCGCCATGGTCTCGGAGGCGATCAGCAAGGGCGACATCCAGGCCGCCAACTTCCTGATCGCGGAGCGTTATACCGATGCGCTGAAGGCGATCGCCAGCAGCAACAACAGCAAGGTGGTGATCGTGCCGATCGAGGCCGCGGCGCTCGCCGGCACGGTCGGCGGCATCGCGCAGCTCACCAAGGCCGTCTTCGGCGAGGATGCCGCCGCTGCCCGCCGCGGTCCGGGGACGGTTCCGGCCTCGGGCCGGACAAGCGGCTGAGGCTATCATGCCCGACTGGCTCATGACCCATAGCGGCTGGCTCTGGGCGATCCTCGGCCTCCTCCTTATCGGCGGGGAGATGCTGGCGCCCGGCGTCTTCCTGATCTGGCTCGGCCTCGCCGCGCTCATTACCGGCGCGATCGTCGGCATTGCCGGCCTCGGCTGGCAGGCGGCGGGAATCGTCTTCGCGATCCTTGCGGTCGCCTGCGTCGCCGCGGGGCGCGTGCTGACACGCCGCCGGAGCGAGGAGCCCGACGCCGCGACCGGTCTCAACGATCGCGGCCGCCAGCTCATCGGCAAGGTCTTCCGGCTGGAGGCGACGATGACCGGCGGAGAGGGGCGCATCCGCGTCGGCGATTCCTCCTGGCGCGTCATCGGGCCGGAGCTGCTCGCGGGCAGCGAGGTCAAGGTGGTGCGCGTCGACGGCGCGACGCTCGTGGTCGAAAAGGCGTGACGCCGCGCTGCGCTTTCGCGGCGCATTCGAACCGAAAGCGTTTGCCTCCCGCGCCATGAGGACTATAGCAACCGCTCCTCCACGAGCGCAGCAGCCATGACCAGCCCCAGCGAACGCCTTTCCCTTCCGAAGGACCGCATCAAGGTCCTGATGCTGGAAGGCATCAATGATTCCGCCGTCGAGCTGCTGCAGCAGGCCGGATATGCCAATCTGGAGCGGCTGCCGAAGGCGCTCGATCGCGATGCGCTGCTCAAGGCGATCCAGGGCGTGCATGTCCTCGGCATCCGTTCGCGCACGCAGCTCACCCCGGAAATCTTCGCCGCCGCCGACCGGCTCTTCGCCGTCGGCTGCTTCTCGGTCGGCACCAATCAGGTCGATCTGGAGGCGGCGCGCCAGCGCGGCGTGCCGATCTTCAACGCGCCCTTTTCCAACACACGCAGCGTCGCCGAGCTGACGATCGGCGAGATCGTCATGCTGCTCCGGCGGATTCCCGATCGCTCGCGTTCGGCGCATGAGGGCGGCTGGGACAAATCGGCCAACGGCTCCTTCGAGGTGCGCGGCAAGACGCTCGGCATCGTCGGCTACGGCAATATCGGCAGCCAGCTCTCGACGCTGGCCGAGGCGATGGGCATGCGCGTGGTCTATCACGATCACACCGACCGGCTGCGCCACGGCAACACCGAGCCGACGACGAGCCTGAACGCCCTGCTCGAGGTCGCCGACATCGTCTCGCTGCACGTGCCGGAGACGCCGCAGACGGCGGGCATGATCGGCGCGGCCCAGGTCGCGGCGATGAAGAAGGGCGCCTATCTCATCAACAATTCGCGCGGCACCGTCGTCGATCTCGACGCGGTCGCGGCGGCGCTGAAGAGCGGGCACCTCGCCGGCGCGGCGGTTGACGTCTTCCCGGTCGAGCCCGCCTCCAATGCCGAGCGCTTCGTCTCGCCGCTGCAGGGCTTGTCGAACGTGATCCTGACGCCGCATATCGGCGGCTCGACCGAGGAGGCGCAGGAGCGCATCGGCGCGGAGGTTGCGCGCAAGCTCGTCGATTATTCCGATGTCGGATCGACGGTCGGCGCGGTCAATTTCCCGCAGGTGCAGTTGCCCGCGCGCGCCATCGGCACGCGCTTCATCCATGTCCAGCGCAATGTGCCGGGCATGCTGCGGCGCCTAAACGACGTCTTCGCCAGCCGCCAGGTCAACATCGCCGCGCAGAATTACCAGACGGACGGCGAGGTCGGCTATGTCGTGATGGAAGCGGACGGGGTGTCGATCGACGAGGCGCGCGACATCCTCCGCGAGCTTCGCGCCCTCGACGGCACGATCCGCGCCCGCCTGCTTTACCAGCGCGATTGAGCGTCAGGTCTTCTTCGCCTTGGCGCCGGGCTTGATCGGCGTCTGTATCGCGACGGGGTCGCTGGCGGGGAAGGTGTCCTTCAAGGCCCGGTTGAGTTCGGCATCCTTGCCGTGCTCGCGCGCGTATTTGCGCTGCTCTTTCTGCTCCTGACGCAGGCTTTCCTTGGCGGGATTGGCCGTTGTCGTCATGGTCGGTCTCCTTCGGCGTGGATGGCTTGTAGGAGCAACGCGGCAGAGCCGAGCCCGTTCCGCCAGAACGCCAGCGCAGGCGCGCCATGAGGAAGCGGGCGTGCCTCTGGACCCGGGCATGCAGCCTTCCCATCTGGTGAAGCCACGTCTTCCCGCCGGCTTTCCTCCCGGCGCCAGCCAGCAGGACCCGCCATGGTCGCGATCTCCGTCCTCGATCTCGTTCCCGTCGTCGAAGGGGAGGGACCGCGCGAGGCCCTGCTGAAGTCGATCGATCTCGCCCGCCATGCCGAGAAGCTCGGCTACAACCGTTACTGGGTGGCCGAGCACCACAACATGGTCGGCATCGCCAGCGCCGCGACCTCGGTGGTGATCGGCCAGCTCGCAGCCGCCACCAGCACGATGCGGATCGGCGCCGGCGGCATCATGCTGCCGAACCACGCCCCGCTCGTCATCGCCGAGCAGTTCGGCACGCTGGAGGCGCTTTTCCCCGGCCGCATCGATCTCGGCCTCGGCCGGGCGCCCGGCACCGACCAGCTGACATTGCGCGCGCTGCGCCGCAGCCCGATGTCCTCCGACAGCTTCCCGCAGGACGTGCTGGAGCTGCAGGCGCTGTTTGCGCCGGCGGGGCCGAACCAGGCGATTCGCGCGGTGCCGGGGGAGGGGCTCAACGTGCCGCTCTGGATTCTCGGTTCGAGCCTGTTCGGTGCGCAGCTCGCGGCGGAACTCGGCCTGCCCTACAGCTTCGCTTCGCATTTCGCGCCGGATGCGCTGATGCAGGCGCTCGCGGTCTATCGCGAGCGCTTCAAGCCCTCGGAGCAGCTGCAAAGCTCCTATGCGATGCCCGGCATCAATGTCGTCGCCGCCGAGACCGACGAGGAGGCGCGCCATCTGGCGACCTCGCTGCAGCAACGCTTCGTCGGCATGGTCCGCGGTGCGCGCGGCAAGCTCCAGCCGCCGATCGACGATATCGAGCAATACTGGTCGCCGGCAGAGAAGGCGCATGTCTCGCAGATGCTGCGCTACGCTTTCATCGGCTCACCCGAAACGTTGAAGCGCTCGCTCGGGGCCTTCGTGCGCGAGACAGGCGCCGACGAGATCATGATCACGGCGCCGATCTTCGACCATGAGAAGCGCAAGCGCTCCTTCGAACTCGTGGCGGGAATCGCGTCGGAGTTCGGCAGGGTGCGCGGGGCAGCCTGAGGCTGCGCAGCCAGTCGTCGGACCGCATTATGTTGCGCAACACGCGCAACATGTTTGCTTCTGCGATGAAGATGCATTTGCAATAAAAATGCAAATGAGAGTGATTATCAGATAGGGGAATTTGCAAAACCGCGCGTTCGCGGTATCTCCGTGACATGACCGAAGTGGATCGGCGCATTGCCGTGTTCGAGAGCCAGCTCAAAGGGGCCGGGCTGCGCATGACGCAGCAGCGGCGGCTGATCCTGCGCGTGCTGGCGGAGGCCGACGACCACCCGGACGCCAAGGGCATCTTCACCCGCGCCTTCGCGCTCGATCCGACGCTGTCGCTCTCGACCGTCTATCGCACGATGAAGGTTCTGGAATCGCAGGGCGCGATCGAGCGCCATGCCTTCGAAGATGGCGTCTCGCGCTATGAGCATGCCGACCAGGAGCATCACGACCACCTGATCGATATCGAGTCGGGCCAGGTGATCGAGTTCTCCTCGGATGCGATCGAGGAGCTGCAGCGGCGCATCGCGGCCGAGCTCGGCTACGAGCTGGTTCGTCACAGGCTCGAGCTCTACGGCCGCAAGAAGCAGCCGGTGAGAAAATCGTCGCCGCGCAAGCGCAGCTAGCGCCTGCTGGGTTTTGACGGAACCACGCCGTCATTCCGGGGCTTCGCGTCAGCGAAGAGCCCGGAATCCATGAACGCGGGATCAGACGAGAGGCGCGGTGGATCGGGAGCCCTTTTGACGGGCTGTCGTGTTCATGGGTTCCGGGCTCGGGCCTGCGGCCCGCTCCGGAATGACGGCGTGGTTCCGTGTTAAACCGGCGTGCTCCAGACTTCCCGTCTTCGCAGCTGCTTCAGCCGTCGACGATGTCGTCGTATTCGCGATGTTTCGCGATCCAGCCCTTTAGGAACTCGCAGCGGATCACGGCCTTGCGCCCGCTCGCCCGGATCAGCTCGAAGACGCCCTTCGCCAGCCGCGAGCCGATGCCCTGCCCGGCGAACTGCTCGGGGACTTCGGTATGGAGCAGTACCAGCCGGTTGCCGTCGCGCCGATAAGCGACGAGGGCCGTGCCGCCGTCGAGCGTCAGTTCGAAGCGGTTCTGCTCGGGCTTCTCGACGACATCCATGTTCAGCTCCTTCGGCTCAGCCTTGCGCTTCCGAACGCCACGGATAGCTCCAGGTTTCCGTCAGCGTCTTGTTGCCGCTCCTGAGGAAGGCCCGCATCTCGGCGAGCTGGCCGGGCTCGACCACGACGTCGATGAAGGCGCGGAAGCCGTCGGTCTTCGGGTTCGGCACGATGAAGGCGCGGTCGATGCGGCCATAGGCGATCGAGGGCACGATCTCGACCTTCTCCGGCTGTTTCAGGAAGTAGTCGAGATCGCCGCCGGCGAAGTCGATGATGAAGCGCCGCGCTCCGTCCGTCACCGGCTCGCCGGAGCCGAGCGCCTTGGGCCGCGCCTGATAGGTGTTGATCACGCGCCCGCCCGGATGCAGCTCGCTGGAATCCATCATGGCGATGAGCTTGTAGCCGAAGGAGAATTCGCGGCCCGGCTCCAGCGGCGTCTTCGGCGCCCAGAGCGCGACGATGTTGTCGTTGGTCTCGTCGGTGGTCGGCAGCTCGATCAGCTCGACGACGCCTTCGCCCCAATCGCCCTGCGGCTCGATCCAGTAGGAGGGCCTGAGCTCATAGGCGAGATCGAGGTCCTGGTAATGCTCGAAGGTGCGGTCGCGCTGCATCAGGCCGAAGCCGCGGACATTGCGCTCGACGAAGGAGGAGACCGCCTGCTGCTTCGGATTGCGGAGCGGACGCCAGATCCATTCGCCGCTGCCGGAATGGATCATCAGCCCGTCGGAATCATGCAGCTCGGTGCGGAAATCGTCGAAGAAGCGGCGGTCGTTCTCGCCAGTGAAGAACATGGAGGTCAGCGGTGCTAGCCCGAGCTTCTCGACGGGCTTGCGCGGGAACAACGTCGCCGCGACGTCGATCACCGTGTCGAGATCGGGGTAGATGGTGAAGCGGTAGGCGCCGGTCACCGAGGGTGAATCGAGCAGGGCGTGGACGATGACGCGCTCCGCATCGGCGGTGGGCGACTCGATCCAGAACTCGCGGAAGACCGGGAATTCCTCGCTCGCCGTGCCGGCGCCGATCGACAGCCCGCGCGCCGAGAGGCCGTAGCGCTGGCCGCGCCCGAGCACGCGGAAATAGCTCGCGCCGATGAAGGAGATGAGTTCGTCGAGGATGCGTGGGTCGTTCAGCGCGAAGTGCAGGCGGAAGCCGGCGAAGCCGAGATTGACCGGCAGCGGCTTGTCGAACTTGACCTTGCCGTAATCGAACAGGTTGGCCGCGTAGGGCACGGGCGTCGGCACGCCGTCGCGCACGACGTTGACCGTGACGGGCCGGGTGAAGAGGAAGCCCGGATGGAACATCTGCATGCGGAAGGGCGAGCCGTTCTGCGCCAGCAGCGCCCGCTCGGGCCGGAAGCGGATGTCGCGCCAGGAATCGTAGTCGAGCCTGGCCAGCGCCTCGGGCAGGGCCGGGCTCGGCTCATAGGGAACGGCGGCTATCTCGCGGGCCCGGCGCTGGACATCCTCGAAGGCGAAGCGCGGCTGCGGCGGCGCGGCGGGCGGCGTCGGCTGGGGCGCGCCCTGGGGCTGAGGCTGCTGCGCGAGCAGGACGGAAGGCGCTGCCGAGAGGCAGAGCGCGGCTGAGAGTCCACCCAATACCCGGCGGCGGTCTGTCGTTGTCATGCGTGGTCCGTGTTCCCGTCGGGCCGGCGGCGAAACATGCGCGGCAGCCGTGACTTAAGGCCATCAAATGGGGCCGGTCTAGGGCATCTGCCATTGACAGGAGATGAAGATGCCGCAACCTTCGCGACCGGCCGGATGCGGCCAGCCGCTCGCGCCCGCAAGGGTAAGGTGAACGCATCCAGACAAGTCCCTGTCCTGATCCCGATCGACTCGTGGACGGATATCGGCAAGGCGAGCCCCGATCGATCCCGTCCGAGCGAGAAGGATCACGACGATGCGTAGCTTCCGCGATGCGAAGCAGATGGCGAAAAGCCTGCGCGAGACCATGGCCGCAAGGCAGGTTCCGCTGTCCCACTCCGAAACCCTCGAGATCGTCGCCCGCCAGTTCGGCTATGACGACTGGAACGTGCTGGCGGCGAAGATCGGCGAGTCCGGGCTAGGAGCACCGGAGGATCAGCCCAATGAAGCCGTCCGGCTTCAGATGGGCATTCCGATCCTCAGGATCTTCGACGAGGCCAAGGCGAAGGAGTTCTATCTCGATTTCCTCGGCTTCACGATGGACTGGGACCACCGCTTCGGGCCGAACATGCCGCTCTACATGCAGGTTTCGCGGTCGGGCCTGCAGCTTCATCTCTCGGAGCATCATGGCGACGCCAGCCCGGGCTCGACCGTCTTCGTCTGGATGCAGGGGGTCGACGCCTTCCGCGCCGAGCTCATCGGCAAGCGCTATACCTATTCGAAACCCGGCATCCAGGAGGAGGGGCCGGGCGGGCGGACACTCGAGGTTCCCGACCCGTTCGGCAACCGGATTCGCTTCTGCGAGAAGCGCAGCTAACCCATAGCCGGCGAAGCGCTTTCCGCCGTCAACCCGCTTCCGGATAAGCGCAGATCGGCCCTGCAAAAAAATGCGGCTCCGGACTCACAAAACACTTGTGGTCCGGGGTCTGCATCCGTATATCGCGTTCACCCAATTCGCACGTGCCTGTGGCCGCGTGCTGGTCGGTGGGCATCCGGACAAGAGGCCGGACAGCCGCCAGGGGTTGGAGGACGGATGGAGGGGATGGACATCCCTCAAATCACGCCTCCCAGTCTCCGCAAGGAGATTGTTCCCCGACACAGACCAGCAGCCGGAGGCAAAACCGGCGAACCCCGAATCTCCACGGGGGACGCAGCTTAAAGCAACGACGGAGCGGGCTTTTTTGGTCTCGCCGGCTTTCCACAGGCCGGCACCGAAGAGGCTTGTCCTTCATTGCCGGCCGTGCGGGGTCTTCCCCAATCGAACGGTGTTTCGGGTCCGGACGGTTCGTCCGCTGGAGCAGGCGTCTCCAAAGCGCCTCGCGACTGCGACGATTCATTCCGGCGATACATCGCATCGACGCCGCTTGCGTCGAAGGGGAGTCGCGTCTCATGACCGACCGCATCCGTGAGTTTCTTCGTACCCGCCGCGAGGACGGGCCCTGCGTCGTCATCGACACCGATGTCGTGCGCGAGAACTATCATGCCTTCGCCCGCGCTCTGCCCGACACCCGCGTGTTCTACGCGGTGAAGGCGAACCCGGCGCCGGAGGTGCTCGCGCTGCTGGCCAAGCTCGGCTCCTGCTTCGATTGCGCCTCGGTCGTCGAGATCGAGCTCGCGCTCGCTGCCGGCGCCACTGCCGACCGCATCTCCTTCGGCAACACCATCAAGAAGGAGCGCGACGTCGTGCGCGCCATGGAGCTCGGCGTGCGCCTCTTCGCCGTCGACTGCACGGCCGAGGTCGAGAAGGTCGCCCGCTCGGCGGACAAGACCGGCACGAAGGACGCGCGCATCTTCTGCCGCATCCTCTGCGACGGCGCCGGCGCCGACTGGCCGCTTTCGCGCAAGTTCGGCTGCGTGCCCGAGATGGCCGCGGACGTGCTCGAGCACGGCTATCGCCTGGGGCTGACCGCCTATGGCATCTCGTTCCATGTCGGTTCGCAGCAGGCGAACGTGAACGCCTGGGATTCGGCGCTCGCTTCGGCTTCGGCGATCTTCAAGGAGTGCGCCACCCGCGGCATCTCGCTATCGATGGTCAATCTCGGCGGCGGCTTCCCGGCGCGCTACCTGAAGCCGATTCCGGGCGTGCCGTCCTATGGCGACGCGATCTTCCGGGCGCTGTCGAAGCATTTCGGCAACCAGCTGCCCGAGACGATCATCGAGCCGGGCCGCGGCATGGTCGGCGAGGCCGGCCTGATCGAGGCCGAGGTCGTGCTGATCTCGAAGAAGGCCGAGAGCGACGAGGTGCGCTGGGTCTATCTCGACATCGGCAAGTTCAACGGTCTCGCCGAGACCATGGACGAGGCGATCCGCTATCCCATCCGCACCGCCCATGATGGCGATGCGACCGTCCCGTGCGTGCTCGCCGGCCCGACCTGCGACTCGGTCGACGTCATGTACGAGAAGACCCCGTACATGCTGCCCTTCTCGCTGGAGATCGGCGACAAGGTGCTGATCGAGGGCACGGGCGCCTATACGACGACCTATTCGGCCGTCGCCTTCAACGGCTTCCCGCCGCTGAAGCAGTACGTCATCTGACGTCGGAAGGGGCGAGAGCCCCTTCCCAACCCATCGGGTCCGGCGAAGCGCCCTGCCAGAATTCGGCAGGCTGCCCGGCGAAATCCGGGCGGAGCGTGCGCATCTCCAAGAATGGAGCATGCGGGCGTGGCTCCCGCCGGACCCCCTTCCACACAACCCATCCGCTTGTGGCCGCGCTTGCGCGGCGCCGGGAAGGTTCGTCGGTTTCTTGCGCGAATTCTGATCGCCGGCCGTTCCGGCCGGCGGAAAGCGCGAGGCGAACGCTCCGGCAGGAGGTACGTCATGATCACGATCCGCGACGAGATCGCCACCGATATCCCCGCCCGCGAGGCGCTGCTCGACCGTTGCCTCGGCGAGCGCCGCACCGCGAAGTCGAGCGAGCGCCTGCGCGAGGGCCGGATCCCGGCCGAAGGCCTGGCGCTCACGGCCGAGCGTGACGGCGACGTGCTGGCGACGGTTCGTCTCTGGCATGTCGAGGCGAACGGGGTGCCCGCGCTGCTGCTCGGCCCGCTGGCGGTCAAGCCCGAGCTGCAGGGCGAGGGCCTCGGCAAGGCGATGATGCGCGAGGCGCTCTGGCGCGCCGCCTGCCGCGGCCATGGTGCCGTCATCCTCGTCGGCGATGCGCCTTACTATGCCCGCTTCGGTTTCGATCCGGCGCTGACGCGCGATCTCGCCATGCCCGGCCCGGTCGAGCGCGAACGCTTCCTCGCCATCGAGCTGCGCGATGGCGCGCTCGACGGCGCTGAGGGCGTGCTGGCCGCCGCCGGCGCGCCGATCCCGGCCACCGCCGAGGCGGCGGAGGTGGCGCAGGCCGCCTGACATTCACGACCCGTCATCGCGCCGTCATCGCCCGGCGCTTTCCATGCGATGGCCGCGTGGAGAGCGCCGCGGCGATTGACGGCGCGATTTTGCGCCCATACGACCCTTTTTACCGCTTTCCCCACGAACCCAGGAGTTTGGAAGAATGACGAATTGGCCCGTCTACGGCGAGATCACCGGCCCGATCGTGATGATCGGTTTCGGCTCGATCGGCCGCGGTACGCTGCCGCTGCTCGAACGGCACTTCAAGTTCGACAAGAGCCGCTTCGTCGTCATTGCTCCAGATGATTCCAATCGCCACCTGCTCGACGAACGCGGCATCCGCTTCGTCCAGGAAGCGCTGACGCCGGCAAACTACAAGGACATCTTGGAGCCGTTGCTGACCGCCGGCGGCGGGCAGGGCTTCTGCGTGAACCTGTCCTGCGACACCGGCTCGCGCGACCTGATGGAATTCGTCTCCAGCCTCGGTGCCCTCTATATCGACACGGTCAACGAGCCCTGGCTCGGCTTCTATTTCGACGACAGCAAGGGCGCGGCCGAGCGTTCGAACTACGCGCTGCGCGAGATGACGCTGGCGGCCAAGCGCGCTCGTGCGCCGGGCTCGCCGACGGCCATCTCCTGCTGCGGCGCCAATCCCGGCATGGCCTCCTGGCTGGTGAAGCAGGCGCTGATGAACATCGCCGGCGAGATGCGCCTCAACGCGCCGGAGCCGACCACCCGCGCCGAATGGGCGGGGCTGATGCAGCGCGTCGGCGTCAAGGGCATCCATATCGCCGAGCGGGACACGCAGCGCTCGCGCAACCCCAAGCCGCCGGGCGTCTTCGTCAACACCTGGTCGGTCGAGGGCTTCATCGCCGAAGCCGTGCAGCCTGCCGAGCTCGGCTGGGGCACGCATGAACGCTGGATGCCGGCGAATGCCCATACGCATGAGGTGGGCTCGCAGGCCGCGATCTATCTGATGCAGGCCGGCGCCGAGACCAAGGTGCGCAGCTGGTGCCCGACGCCGGGACCCCAATACGGCTTCCTGGTGACGCATAACGAGTCGATCTCGCTCGCCGACTACTTCACCGTGCGCGACGAGAGCGGCAAGGCGGTCTATCGCCCGACCTGCCACTACGCCTATCATCCGACGAACGATGCGGTGCTCTCGCTGCACGAGATGTTCGGCAATGTCGGCCGCCCGCAAAGCGAGCATCACATCCTCGAGGAGGGCGAGATCGTCGACGGCATCGACGAGCTCGGCGTGCTGCTCTACGGCCACGAGAAGGGCGCCTACTGGTACGGCTCGCAGCTCTCGATCGAGGAAGCGCGCCAGCTCGCGCCCTATCAGAGCGCGACCGGCCTGCAGGTGACGTCTTCCGTGCTCGCCGGCATGGTCTGGGCGCTGGAGAACCCGCGCGCCGGCATCGTCGAGGTCGAGGAGATCGACTTCAACCGCTGCCTCGAAATCCAGCAGCCCTATCTCGGGCCGGTGAAGGGCTACTACACCGACTGGACGCCGCTCGACGGTCGCCCGGGGCTGTTCCCGGAAGACATCGACACCAGCGATCCCTGGCAGTTCCGGAACATTCTGGTGCGGTGAACGAGGGCGTCATCCCGTGCGCGCTGCGGCATGCAATGCCGCGGCGCGTGCGGGGTGACACGCTACATCCGGCGGACGACCTTCACGCCCGCCAGCAGCCACGCCCCGGCCAGGAAGAAGACGATCAGCACCGCGAGCCCCGCGCGCTGGCTGGCGAAAGCGGTCGTCGCCAGCGCGACCAGCGTCGGGCCCATGAACGACGTCACCTTCCCCGACAGGGCGAACAGCCCGAAGAACTCGCCGATGCGTCCCTCCGGCGCCAGCCGCGCCATCAGGCTGCGCGAGGCCGCCTGCAACGGGCCGGCGACGAGGCCGATCAGAAGGCCGAGCCCGAGATAGACCCGCTCCGGCATCGAGGCGAACAGCCCGTCGCCGGGTGTGGCCGGCGTCGCGGGGATAAAGAAGAACACATGGTCGGCACCGAGCGAGAGGATGCCGAGGCAGGCGAAGAGCAGGCAGGCGATCGAGCCGAGCACCACCGGCTTGCCGCCGATGGCATCGTCGAGCTTGCCGCCGAGCCAGGCGCCGAGCGTGCCGGTGACGGTGAGCAGGATGCCGAAGACGCCGAGCTCGATGGTCTGCCAGCCGAAGACGCCGGCCGCATAGATGCCGCCGAAGGCGAAGAGCGCGACCAGCGCATCCTGATAGATCATGTTGGCGAGCAGGAAGCGGCCGAGCGACGGCAGCTTCGGCAATTCGGCCAGCGTGTCCTTCAGCCGCCCGACGCCGCCCTTGGCAGCCTCGGCGAGGCGCATGCCGGTCGGGGTCGAATCCGGCGTGAACAGGAACATCGGCGTCACGAAGACGATGAACCAGAGCGCCGTGAGCGGGCCGGAGAAGCGGTCGCCCTCGCGTGCGGCGGCATCGAGCCCGAAGATCGGCGCGATGCCCGCCAGCGTCCTGCCGGTCTGCGGGTCGGCCGCCAGCAGGCCCAGCGTGATCGCCAGCGAGAGCAGTCCGCCGAGATAGCCGATCGCCCAGCCGGTGCCAGAGAGCCAGCCGAGCCGCTCGGGCGGCACGAGCCGCGTCATCATGGCGTTGTTGAAGGTGGTGGCGAATTCGGCGCCGATCGTCGCGATGATGAAGCCGGCCAGTGCGATAGGCACGGCCAGCGTGGAACCCGGCACGGAAAACCAGAGCAGCCCCGAGCCGATGACGAGCAGCGCTCCGAACGCGGCGATCCATGGCTTGCGCGGCCCTGTCCGGTCGGCGATGCCGCCGAGCAATGGCGAGAGCAGCGCGATGCACAAGCCCGCAAAGCCGGTGGCATAGCCCCAGAGCGCCTGGCCCTCGGTCGCGTCCCGCGCCAGCGCCGAGGCGAAGAAGGGGGCGAAGACGAAGGTGGTGATCAGCGTGAAGAAGGGCTGCGCCGCCCAGTCGAAGAACAGCCAGGCCGTGACCGCACGGCGCGGCGGATAGCCGGCGGATGGGGCCGCCGGCGCAATGGCGGGAGCGGCGGAATTCACTGGAGCGTCGTATCCGGATCGCCGCCACCGCGGGCGAGCTCGATCTCGGTGATCGCGACCAGAACCTCGGCGCGATCCTTCAGCGTCTGCGCCTCCAGCAGGGCCTGCTTCTCGCGCGGCCCGAACGGGCACATCATCGAGAGCGCGTTGACCAGAGCCTCGTTGGGCGCCTCGTTGACGCCCTTCCAGTCGATCTTGAGATCGTTGGCCTTGGCGAAGTCGCGGAGCGCCTTGAGCAGGCCCTTGCGGTCGACCTCATCCTCGCCGGTGCGGGCGACGAAATCCGTCGCGAAAACCTCGTAATCGACCCGGGCCTGCCGATAGGCCGTCATCGCCGAAAGCTCATCGAGCAGCCGAAACCGGCTGATCCCGGTCAGGGTGACGATGTAGCGGCCATCGCCGGTCTCCGAGAACTGGGTGATGCGCCCGAGGCAGCCGACCTTCAGCAGCGGCGGGATCTCCGGCTGGCGGCCGGTCTCCGGTTCGGGCTGGATCATGCCGATGACGCGCTCCGTCTTCAGCGCGTCGTCGATCATGGCGAGATAGCGCGGCTCGAAGATGTTCAGCGGCATCTGGCCGCGCGGCAGGAGCAGGGCGCCGCTCAAGGGGAAGAGCGGGATCACCTCGGGGCAATCCTTGGCGCTTCCATAGACGGCGTTCATGCCCATCAGCGCTTCCGTCCTCTCGGTGGTCAGGAGAACAACAGGGTCGACAGCTTGCGGCGGCCGGCGACGCTCGCCTCGTCCATCGGGCCCCAGGCTTCGAAGAACTGCAGGAGCTGCTTGCGCGCGCCGTCGTCGTTCCACGTCCTGTCGGCCCTGATGATGGCGATCAGATGGTCGACCGCCTCGTCGCGCCGGTCGCGGGCATTGAGCGCCAGCGCGAGATCAAAGCGGGCCTGATGATCCTTCGGGTCGGCGGCGACCTTCGCTTCCAGTTCGGCGGTGTCGCCGAGCGAGGCGGCCTGCTCGGCCAGATCGATCGCGGCGCGCACGGCCGCGATCGTCGGATCGCCGGCCTTGTCCTCCGGCACCATGGCGAGAATGCCCTTGGCGCCCTCGATATCGCCGGTATCGAGATGCAGCCGCGCCAGCCCGGCGATGGCGGCGAGATTTTCGGGCTCCAGCTGGAGCACGCCGGCATAGAGCTCGCTGGCGCCGGCTGCGTCGCCCGCCTCGGCGGCGGCCTGCGCCTCCGCGATCAGCTCCTCGGTGGCGCCCGGCCCCATCGGCCCGACCAGGCGCTCGATGAAGGCCTTCACCTGGCTTTCCGGCTGGGCGCCCATGAAGCCGTCGATCGGCTGGCCCTGCTTGAAGGCGATGACGGCCGGAATCGACTGGATGCCGAGCTGGCCGGGAATCTGCGGGTGATCGTCGATGTTCATCTTGACGAGCTTGACCTTGCCGCCGGCCGCCTTGACCACCTTCTCGATGACCGGCGTGAGCTGCTTGCACGGGCCGCACCAGGGCGCCCAGAAATCGACCAGCACCGGCTGCTTCATCGATTCAGCCACCACGTCGTCGCGGAACCCCTGCGTCGTGGTGTCCTTGATCAGGCCGGGTTGCCCGGCTGCCTCGCCATTGACCAGCATGGGTCGTCCTTCGTGATGCTCGCTGTGACGCCCGCGTGCCATGTGGCCGCCGGCGCAGTCGCGTCATAGATGGGATGCTTCAGCCGTTCTGTCCATCGGGCGGGACCGGCAAATCGACGATCAGCGGCTCATGGCCGGTCCCCCGGAAGAAGGCGAGGAGATCGTCGCGGCTGACCCGCAGCGTCGCGGTGTTGATCAGCGGGTGGAAATTGACGTCCTCGCCCGTCGCCAGATTGGCGTCGAGGATCATGGTCACGGCCTTCTCCCGATCGTTGATGACGGCGAAGGCGGTGACGGAGCCCGGCGTCACGCCGAGCCTTTCCATCAGCAGCTCGGCAGAGCCGAAGGACAGCCTGCCGCTGGCGCCGATGCGCTCGTGCAGGCGCTTGAGGTCGATCCGCGCGTCGGCTTCGGCGGAGACGAGGAACAGCCGGCCCTTCTTGTCCTTCAGGAAGAGGTTCTTGGTGTGCAGCCCCTGCAGCGGCTCGCGATGGGCTGTCGATTCGGCGACGGTGAAGACCGCCGGATGATCGATGCGATGGAAGGCGATACCCTGCGCGGTGAGATGATCGCAGAGCGCTTCGGGGGTCACGGGGGTGTTCATGGCGAGACGGTCGATGATCGCGGAGGGGCGGCAAACGGTGGGGTCGGTCAGCATGGCGCGATGCCCGGCCTCGATCGGCTGATCGGGCCCGCATGCATGCCACCCCCAATGCCTAGCTTCCCGCAAAGCCGGCGGCAAGGTGTCGCCGAGGCTGCGGTTTCATCAACCGCCGGCAAAAAACTTTCGACAGGCGCTTGCACTCCGACGCGCTTTGGGGCAATAACCCGACCGCGCCGCACGGCGCGACTGTCTCGGATGCGGGTGTAGCTCAGGGGTAGAGCACAACCTTGCCAAGGTTGGGGTCGAGGGTTCGAATCCCTTCGCCCGCTCCAGACAATCTCAAGGCTTGAGAAGCATGCAAGCGTCGGGTTTCCCGGCGCTTTTTGCTTTTTCGGCTCGGATAATTCGCCGCCATTTCTGAAAGTGCCAGAAAGCCCGTGGTTACCCGCGGGTTACAAGTTCTCTCCGGCGCGATTCACACAGCTCACTGTTTGAAGCATTTCTCTCGGTGCCAGGGACGGATGTGAGCTGCAGCGACTTCAGCCCCGCCGCCACTGATCGGCTTTATATCGCGCAGCGTTCGTCGTAAGCGCGCAGGACGATGCGGCGAAGAACGCGATCGAGGACAATCCGGGAAGTCAGAGTGACAGGCAGCGGCGAGGGGCGCCATCGGCGCTTCTCGGAGGCGCTGCCTTACGCCGTTACTTCCTCGCCGCTTCCAGTCTCGATCAAGCTGGCGGAATGCCTGCGCCAACCGCGAGCGAGCTGGCGCAGGCGGATTTGCGCTCAGATGCCCCTGATCAGACCGCCGTCGATCCGGATCTTGGCGCCCGTCACATAGCTCGCCCGCTCGCTGGCGAGGAAGGCGACGACATCGGCGAATTCCTGCGGCTTGCCGTAGCGGCCGGCCGGGATCGCCGCCATCGAGGCTTTCGCCACCGCGTCGCGCGTGCCGCCGCTGCGGGCCGCCGCGGCGTCGTCGAGCTGGTCGACGCGGTCGGTGTGGATGCGGCCGGGCAGGACGACATTGACCGTCACGCCGCTGCCCGCGACCTCCGAGGCCAGCGTCTTCGACCAGCCGATGACGGCGGCGCGGATGCCGTTGGAGAGGGCGAGGCGCGGAATCGGCTGCTCGACGCCGGAGGAGGCGATGGTAACGATGCGGCCGAAGCCACGCTGCGTCATGCCGGGCAGGAGCTGCTGCGCCAGATGGAAGAGATTGGCGGCCATGCCCTCGAAATGAACGAGCCAGTCGGCCCGCTTGGCGTCACGGGCCTCGCCGGGCGGCGGGCCGCCGGAGTTGCCGATGAGGATGTCGACGCCGCCTTCCGCGACGAGACGCTCCGCGAGCGCATCGACCGAGGCGAGATCGGCAAGGTCGAGCTTCGCGGCGCTGACGCGGGCGCGCTGCTCCGCAGGCAGGGCGGCGATCCAGCTTTCCGTGACATCGGTGCTGCGGGCGGCGGCGATGACGGTCGCGCCCTCCGTGGCGAGCGCCTGCGCGATCGCCGCGCCGAGCCCGCGGCTCGCGCCCAATACGAGCGCGCGCTTTCCAACAAGTCCCAGATCCATCAGCCGATCTCCTTCAGGCGCTGTTCCTGCCGCGCGATGAGCCGTTCGATATCGGCGATATCCGCCTTGGACAATGCTCCGCCCGGCTTGCGCAAAGCGCCGGAGGCGATGGCGCCGCGCTTCGCCAGGATATGCTTGCGGATGGCGAGGCCGAGGCCGGGCTGCTGCTCGTAGCGGGCGAGCGGCAGATAGGCGTCGAACAGGTTATGCGCGCGCTCGACATTGCCGGCGGCATGGGCCTTCCAGACATCCACCATCATCTCGGGATAGGCGAAGCCGGTCATGGCGCCATCGGCGCCGCGCGAGAGCTCTTCCGGCAGGAACATGCCGCCATTGCCGACGAGGATCGAGATGCGGCGGCCGCCCTGGTCACTTGCCGCGCGCAGCGCCGAGATCTTGGCGAGTCCCGGCCAGTCCTCATGCTTGAGCATGACGCAGCTCGGATGGGCGGCGACGATCTTGAGGATCACGGCCGGGGTGATCTGCACCTGCGTGACCAATGGGAAATCCTGCAGCACGAACGGCGTCTTCGGGCCCAGCGTCTCGGCCACCATCGCGTAGTAGGAGGTGATCTGGTCGTCGGTGCGCAGGTTGGAGGGCGGCGCGACCATGACGCCGGCGGCGCCGTCGCCCATCACGCTCTCGCTGAGCTCGCGCATAGCGGCGAAGCCGGCTGCGGAGACGCCGGCAACGACCGGAACGCGGCCCTGCACGCGCGCCAGCACGCGGCGTACGAAGATGCGGGATTCATCCGCCGTCAGCTTGGGCGCCTCGCCCATCATGCCGAGCACGGTGAGGCCGGTCGCGCCCTTCTCCAGATAGAAATCGACCATCCGGTCGGTGCTTTCGAGATCGAGCGCGCCGGTCTCGGTGAAGGGTGTCACCGCGATGACGTAGACACCCTCAGCGGTTTCATCGAGCAGAGCCATGATCGTCCTCAGTTGGTGGGGGAAGCGGGCAGGAGCTTGCCCGGGTTCAGCAGGCCTGCCGGATCGAGCAGGTGCTTGAGCTGGTGCATCAGTTCGAGTTCGAGCGGCGCCTTGCGCAGGGGCATCTCGCCGACGCGCAACTGGCCGATGCCGTGCTCGGCGCTGATCGAGCCGCGCCGGCGGCCGATCTCGTCATGGACGATGCGGGTGAGGCCCGGCGCGATCGCCGCGAAATCGGCCGGGGCCTGTCCCTCAGCCGGCAGCAGGTTGTAATGCAGGTTGCCGTCGCCGAGATGGCCGAAGACGATCGGCCTGATGCCGGGCGCTGCAGCCCGTACGGCCGCGTCGGTCGCCGTGACGAAATCGGCCATGGCCGAGACCGGCATCGAGACGTCGTGCTTGGCCGCCTTGCCCTCCCGCACCAGCGCCTCGGAGACGCCTTCGCGGATGCGCCAGAAGGCCTTGGCCTGGGTCCCGTCCTGCGCGACGGCCGCGTCGAGCACGAGGCCGGCTTCGACGCTATCGATCAGCCCGGCTTCGAGGCGCTCGCGCAGTCCGGGTTCGTCGTCCTGGTCCGACAGCTCGATCAGAACCGCGGCGGGCGGCATCGCGGCAAGCGGCAGGCGGGCGTCGCCGATATGGCGCAGGATCAGCGCCAGGCACTCGCCCGTCATGAACTCGAAGGCGGTCAGCCGGTCGCCGCAACGATCACGGACCGCCGAGAGCAGGGCGAGCGCGGCCGCCGCATCCTGAACCGCGACGAAGGCGGTGGCGCGGGCATGGGGCCGGGCGAAGAGCTTGAGCACCGCGCCGGTGATGATGCCGAGCGTGCCTTCCGAGCCGATGAAAAGGTCGCGCAGGGCGTAGCCGGTATTGTCCTTGCGCAGCGCCGTCAGCCCGTCCCAGATGCGCCCATCGGCGAGCACGACCTCGAGGCCGAGGGTGAGTTCGCGCATGGTGCCGTAGCGAAGCACCGCGACGCCGCCGGCATTGGCCGCGAGATTGCCGCCGATGGTGCAGCTGCCTTCGGCGCCGAGGCTGAGCGGGAAGAAGCGTCCGGCCTGCTGCGCGGCTTGTTGCACCTTCGCGAGCACGACGCCCGCATCCACGGCGATGGTGTTGCCGATGATGTCGATATTGCGAATGCTATTCAGTCTCATAAGCGACAAGACGATGGCATCGCCGGTCTTATCCGGTGTTGCACCGCCGGACATGCTGGTGTTGCCGCCCTGCGGGACGACAGGAATTCTGTGACGCGCGCAGATCCGCATCACGGCCGCGACCTCCGTGGTCGAACCCGGCCGGACGACGGCTCGCGCGGCACCGCGATACTTGCCGAGCCAGTCGGTCAGGAAGGGGGCCTGGTCCTGCCCGGAGACGAGGACATTTGCCTCGCCGAGAGCCCCGGCGAGTTCGGCGATCAGATCATCCATGGTTCAGCCTTTGCGGAGGGGGCGCCCGCCCCAGCCCAGCCGGACGCGCCCGATCGCCATCGTCACGGCAGCCTGCGTCGGTTCCACGATCGGGATGCCGAGTTCCCGTTCCAGCGGCTCGCGGAAGCGCGCCATGCCGGCGCAGCCCATGACCAGCACATCGGCATGGTGCGTGTCGCGCAGCGTGCGGCCGACGCCGATCATGCGGCCCAGTGTCAGTTCATCGTCGGCCATCTCGGCGATGGTGAGATTCACCGGCAGGTCGCCGGCGAAGCGATCCATCATTCCCATCGCGCCGAGATAGCGCAGATGGCGCGGGATCGAGTTCTGCAGCATCGCGACGATGCCGAAGCGATGGCCCAGCGTCAGCGCCGTCAGCGCGCCGGTTTCGGCGATGCCGAGCACGGGCTTCTTGCTCTGCTCGCGCAGGGAGTGCATGCCGGGGTCCGAGAAGCAGGCGATGACGAAGGCTGCGGCTTCATTTTCGAGGCCGGCCGCGCGCTTCAGCAGGGCCGGGATCAGCCCGTCGACATCGCGTTGCGACTGGATCCCGGGCGGGCCATCGGCCAGCGTCAGGCATTCGATCGCGGGGCCGCCGGCCATGCGCAGCGGCGCGACCGCGACATCGATCTCCTTGGTCACGCGCTCGGTCGAGTTGGGATTGATGACGTAGATCGTACCGCTCACGATGCCTCTCCTTCAGCCGCAGCAGCCGCCTTTTGGCGCTCGCGCCAGCCATCGAGCGTCTGGCGCGGCGCCTGGAAGCGGTCGCGCAATGTGACGTACCAGTCGGCGCCGTGCAGGCGGCCGACGAGATCGAGCTTGTCGATATCAACGTGCAGGCGCTCGTCGACTATGCCGTCGCGGATATGGATGTGCTGGATTTCGCCGACGACGAGATTGCGATGCCGGGTGCCGAGCGAGAGCGAGACCGTCTCGCGGCATTCGAGCTGGACGGGGGAAGCGGCGAGCCTCGGCGCCGCGATCGAAACACTCGCAGCCGTCTCAAGTCCGGCCGCCTCGATCTCGTCGATGTCGCCGGGGAAATCGATCGCGCAGACCTGCATCGCCTCGACCAGCGCCCGGTCGACGAGATTGACGACGAAGCCGCCGGTCTCGCGGATGTTGCGCATCGTGTCCTTCAGCGGCGAAGGCGCCTTGTCGCGTCCTTCGATGCCCAGCACGACCAGTGGCGGTGCATGGCTGAAGACGTTGAAGAAGCTGAAGGGTGCGGCGTTCGCGCGCCCCTGCGCATCAACCGTGGTGACGAGCGCGATCGGGCGCGGCAGCACGGTGTTGACGAGGAGCTTGTAGAGGTCGCGTTCCGGAAGGTCGCCCGCTGCCCAATCCATCGGCTCAGCCCAGGCTCACATCGAGCAGGCGAACGGTCTCAGCCAGCACGCGGGCGCCGTCTCCGGCTTGCTCGGACGTGATCGATTCCTCCGGCGCATGGCTGCGCCCGTCGAGGCATGGCACGAAGATCATGCCGATCGGGCCGGTCTGCGCGACGAAGACGCCGTCATGGCCGGCGCCGCTCGGCAGGTCGCGCGTGGCGAGGCCGAGCGAGGTGGACGCATTGGCGATCGCCGATCGGATTTCCGGCGCGCAGGCCGTCGGCGCGACATGGCTGATCGGCTCGACGGCGATGGAGAGCCTGAGGTCTTCGAGCGCGGGGCGCAGATCGCGCACCAGAGCTTCGCCGAAGGCTTTGACCGCGGCCTCGTTGCCGGAGCGCACCTCGAGCGTCAGCACGGCCTCGCCCGGCACGGCATTGGCCGCGTTGGGGCTGACCTCGATGCGGCCGAAGGTGGCGACCAGGGGCTGGTTGTCACGGGCGGTCGCGAGTGCCCGCTTGTAGGCGGCCTCGACCAGCTTCGCGGCGCCGACCAGCGCATCGGCGCGCAGCGGCATCGGTGTTGCGCCGGCATGGTCGGCGCGACCGGTCACGGTGATGCGCTCGCGGCGGATGCCGACGATGTCGGTGACGATGCCGATCGGGATGCGCTCGTTCTCGAGCACGCGACCCTGCTCGATATGGACCTCGACATAAGCAGCGACGCTTCCGGCGGGGCGCTTGACCGCAGCCAGCTCCTCGGGCCGGCCGCCGACGAAGGCGATGCCTTCGCGCAGCGTCATGCCGTCGGGGCGGGTCAGCGCAAGGTGATGCTCGCCCAGGGCTCCGGCGAGAGCGCGGCTGCCGATGCAGGAGAGACCGAACTCGCTCGGCTCTTCGGCGAGGAAGTCGACGACCTCAAGCGTATGGCGCAAACGGTCGCCGCGCTCGCTGAAGCTCTGCGCGACTTCCAGTGCGGCGAGCACGCCGAGGATGCCGTCATAGCGGCCGCCGGAAGGCACGGTGTCGGAATGCGAGCCGATGAGGATCGGCTTCAGCGCCTGATCGGCCCCGGCGAGACGGCCGATCAGGTTGCCGGCCGCGTCGAGTTCCGTTTCAAGCCCGGCGTCGCGAAACTGCGCCGCCAGCCATTCGCGGCCTTCGAGGAAGCGCGGCGTGAAGGAGCGGCGCGTCCACGGGCGCTCCGGGTCGGTGATCCCGGAGAGCGCCTCGATCCTCCGCCAGAGCCGGTCCTGATCGATCGACATGATGCGCTTACGCCGCCGGACGCAGGAAGCGGCCGTCGCCCGCCTTGTTGCGGATCTCGGTGCCGTCCCAGGCGAGCTGGCCGCGGACGTAAGTGGCCGCGACGCGGACCCGGAACTCGCGCCCTTCCATCGAGCTCCACTTCACGGCCGACAGGCTCTTGCTGGGGTCGTGGATGAAGCGGCCGGGTTCCAGCACGGTGATGTCGGCATCGGCGCCGGCTTCGAGCCGGCCCTTGTCGGCAAGCAGGAAGGCCTTGGCCGGCCCCTCGCAGAGCTGCTTCACCACGATGGTCGGCGACAGCCCGTGCTCCTCGCAGCCGGTCCAGAGCGCCGGCAGCAGCGTCTCGATGCCCGGCCCGCCCGAGGTGTTCTTGAAGACCATCGGATCGCCCTTCTTCTCCAACCCCCAGGAGACGTGATCGGACGAGATGAAGTCGCAATGGCCGGCGGCGAGATGGCTCCAGAGCAGGTCGCTCTCGGCCTTCGGGCGGATCGGCGGGTAGTGCTTCACCTTCGCGCCGAAGCGCGGCACATGCTCCTCGGCGTTGAGCATGAAGTACTGCACGCAGCTCTCGACCGTCGCCTTGTAGCCGGCGCGCTTGTACATGTTGCAGATCTCGAAGCCGCGCGAGGTCGAGACGTGGACGGCATGGGCACGTGCGCCCGTCTCGGCGCCGATCTCGTAGATGCGGGCGGTGGCGAGGTTCTCGATCAGCGGGGTGTGGGCGCGCAGGAAGGCGTCCGGGCCGGTATCGCCGGCTTCGATCAGCCTGGCGATATTGCGCCGGGTCATCTCCTGGTCCTGGTTATGGACGCCGCAAAGCAGGCCGGTCGGCTCGATCAGCTTGAAGGCTTCGTAGAGCGTGTCGTCGCCGAT
The DNA here is from genome assembly GCF_057321085.1 of Allobosea sp. RIT-PG3_2. NCBI lineage: Bacteria > Pseudomonadati > Pseudomonadota > Alphaproteobacteria > Hyphomicrobiales > Alloboseaceae > Allobosea > Allobosea sp. RIT-PG3_2. The sequence goes on from NZ_JBXWCA010000004.1 coordinate 298,194, forward strand.
GCGCGGAAAGCGCGTCGGATTGGCCTCGAAGGTCGAGAACTTGAAGGCGCAGGCGCCGGCCTCGACGAGGCCCGGAATGGCATGAAGCCCGTTCTCGATCGTGATCGTGGCATAGAGCGCGACATCGACATGGGCGTCGCGTTCGACCACCGCGACCTTCTCGTTGAAGAGCTCGGCGCTGGTGACGGGCTCCGGCTCGTCATAGGGCATGTCGACCATGACGGTGACGCCACCGGCCGCCGCGGCGCGCGAGCACATGCCGATGCCCTCGTGATTGGCCTGGCTGCCGGAATGGACCTGCCCGTCGATGACGCCCGGAATGATCCATTGGCCACGGAAATCCTGCGTCTCCCGGGCCGAAGGTGGCGTGCCCTGGCCGACCTTGCCGACCTTGCCGCCGGTGACGGCGACATAGCCGTCCTCGATGATCCGGTCGGACAACACGATGTTGCCGCGGAGGACGAGATCGAAATCGCTCATGGTCGGGGTATCCGGTTGATCCTGCGGGGGCGTTAGGGCGGGCGCGGACTAGTCTTCGCGGCCGAGCGCGTATTCGGTGAAGTTCATGCCGAGCGCCTTCTCGACGATCGGATAGACGCTCGGATCGGTCACGCTGGAGCTCAGCGGAATCTTGCTCTTGGGTACGCGCAGTACCGAAAGCTCCATGCCTTCGCGGATATGGCCGGCGCTGACCGGCTGGCCGTCGGTGTCGAGCGTGGTGATCACATCCGGGAAACAGGCGTGGCGGGCGCCGTCGAGATCGGTGACGGCCATGTACTCGTTCATGACGTGGATGACGCGCGCGGCCTTGCCGGTCCCGACCTGGATCGTGCCGATATCGAAGGCCTCGTTGGTGTAGCGGACATCCTTCTTGGCGACTGTGCCGCGCGCGATGATCGAGCCGCCGGTCTGGTCGCAGATCGCGTCGATCACGGCCGTGCCGCCCTTCGGCTTGGCGTCGAGGATGCGCTCGCCCAGTGCCAGCGCCATCGAGATGCCGCCGAGCGCCGCGTTCTTGCGGACATAGGCGGCCGAGACCGGGTTGCGGCAGGAGGCGATGAAGCCGCCCGACATGTCCGAGGCCGTCCGCAGGATCGGCGAAACCTTGGCCGTGGCGCCGCGCGTCACCAGCTCGATATACTGGTTCTTGGCGCGATTGCCGCCGACGGCGACCTGGATCGTCGCTTCCGGGCTGTTGGCGAGGCCGATCGACCCCATGTCGCCGGTGGGATGGGCGCGGATGTCGCCGACCGCGTCGACCACCTTGACGCCGAGGATGGCGCTGGGCAGCCAGGCGTTCAGCGTGCTCGACATGCCGTTCTGGCCGATGATCAGGCCGTAGATCGGCTTGCCCAGCGCCTCCTGCAGCAGCTGGACGGCCTTGACGTAGTCGATGCCCCACATCTCCCATTCGGTCGTGCCGGCGGGAGCGCCGATGGCGGCGGCCGTCGCGATGATCGCGTCGTCGGGGATTTCGTCCATGGTGACGAGCTCGGGCTTGCCGGTGTTGACGGCTGCGGTGCCGAGCATGCGGCCGTGATCGGCCCAGCCGCCACCACCCGCCGCGAAGACCGAACCGCCGGCCACGGCGGCCTCGACATCCCTCGTCGTCAGAAAGCGTCTCATCGGCCGGCCTCGTCCCGTGACATTGCCGGTCGTTGCCGGCGCGGGCCGAGCTTAGAGCGCTATTGCGCGAAATGAATCATGCTTATTATGCGGCAGACCATAATCGGATGTTATCGCCATGCGCCTCAACCTCAGGCAGATCGAAGTCTTCCGGGCCATCATGATCACCGGCTCGATCAGTGGCGCGGCCCGGCTGCTTGCGGTCTCGCAACCGGCGATCAGCCGCCTGCTGGCCTATACCGAGGACAGGCTGGCGCTGCGCCTGTTCGAGCGCGTGCGCGGCCGGGTGCAGCCGACCCCGGAGGCCCGCCGACTGTTCCAGGAAGTCGACCAGGTCCACCAGGGCGTGGTCCGGGTCAACGAACTGGCCGAGGAACTTCGCGAGCGCGGCACGGGCTCGGTGCGGATCGTCGCGAGCCCGAGCGTCGGGCAGGCATTGGTGCCCGACGCCATCGCCCGGCTGCGCGAACGCTTCCCGGATCTGCGCGTCGAGTTCGAGGTGCTGACGCTGCTCGAGATCGTCGCCAAGATCGTCAGCGGCCGGGCCGATCTCGGCGTCTCCATCCTGCCGATCGACGAGCCCACGCTCGACATGGAAATCCTGACCGAAGGGCGCCTGATGGTCATCATGCCGCGCGACCATGTCCTCGCGCGGCTGCGCGTCATCCGGCCGGCCGATCTCGCGCCCTATCCGCTGATCGGCTTCGGGCCGCAGACGCCCTATGGCGATGTCGTCGGGCGCGCACTCGCGCTGAAATCGGCGCCGCTCAGGATCAGCACCGTCGTGCGCTTCACGCCGGTCGCCTGCGCGATGGTGCGGGCCGGGGCCGGCATCGCGGTCGTCGACGAGTTCGTGCTGCGCGGGCGCACCTGGCCGGAGCTGGTCTCACGCCCGCTCGCGCCCAAGACGCGGGTGCGCGCGCATCTGCTGACACCGCGCTTCGAGCCGCTCTCGCGGACGGCGAACGCTTTCGTCGATATCCTGCGCGGATTGGTGCCGCCCCCGCCGAAGGACAAGGAGGCGGACACGATCGAAAGCGCTTAACATCATGTTATGGAAACCCGACAACAAATGATTGGCAGGGCATGATTTCGCCCTGTTAGCTTCGCTCCAGACGTGGCCGGATTGTTGCAAGAACAGGGGCGCAACGATCGCGGCATGGCCGTCGCACAACGGGAGCGGGAAGCATGAAGCTGAATTCGATCAGGATGGCGCGCGCCGCCATCAGGGGCGTGGCGCTGGCCGCGCTCATCGCCATGCCGGCCATGGCTGACGATGCCGACCATCCGCAGAACGAGAAGCTGAAGGTGGCCTGCGATCTCGGCTTCGCGCCGTTCTGCTTCAAGACGCCGACGGGCGAGACCACCGGCTTCACCTACGACATGTCGGTGGCGCTGGCCGAGAAGCTCGGCCGCCCGGGCGTCGAGGTGACGGATTCGAACTTCTCGGCGATCTTCGCCGGGCTGTTCTCCAAGCGCTACGAGATGATCCCGGCGCCGACCAACATCACGCCCGAGCGCGCCGCGCAGATGCTGTTCAGCGAGCCCTATATGCCGACGGGCCTCGGCTTCCTCGTCAAGAAGGGCGGCAAGATCGCCAATCTCGACGACCTGAAGGGCAAGGCCCTGTCCGTCAACAACGGCTCGATCTCGGACAAGTGGCTGACCGACAACGAGGCGAAGTACGGCTACACGATCCAGCGCTACAACAAGAACGCAGACGCCGTGCAGGCGGTCATGATCGGCCGTGCCTTCGCCAATGTCGCCGATGCGCCGGTCTCACGCTATGTCGCGACGCAGACGCCGATGGCGGAAGTGCCCTTCGTGCTCGACGGCGGCCGCAATTTCGGCATCGCCTTCCGCAAGGAGGATGCCGCTTTCCGCGCCCAGGTCGAGGTCGCGCTGGAATGCATCAAGACCGATGGGACGCTGGCCAAGATCCATGAGAAATGGTTCGGCGTGAAGCCGGAGACGGCCTCCTCGACCGCGACGGTCTATCCGGGCACGGGCGCGCCGGGCTTCGAGGGCTACGACACGACCGAGCACAAGGCCGCCTGCAAGTGACCTCGCAGCCCGCCATGACGGCCGCGCCGCCCGAGACGATCGTTTCGATCGAGGGGCTGCGCAAGAGCTTCGGCAATGTCGAGGTCTTGTGCGGTGTCGATCTCAAGGTCGGCAAGGGCGAGGCCGTCGTGATCGTCGGCTCCTCCGGTTCGGGCAAGAGCACCTGCCTGCGCTGCATCAACCGGCTGGAGGAACCGACGGCGGGCGCGATCCGCGTCGGCGGGCAGGAGATCACCGGTCCGAAGGTGGACCTCAACCTCCTGCGCCGCCGGATCGGCATGGTCTTCCAGGGCATCCACCTCTATCCGCACAAGACGGCGCTGGGGAACGTGATGCTGGCGCTGCGCAAGGTCGTGGGCTTAAGCAAGGAGGAGGCGGAGCGCAAGGCACGGCACCATCTCGAGGTCGTCGGCCTCGCCCACAAGGCCGATGCCTATCCGGCCGAGCTGTCCGGCGGCCAGCAGCAGCGCGTCGGCATCGCCCGCGCCATGGCGCTGGAGCCGCAGGTCATGCTCTTCGACGAGCCGACCTCGGCGCTCGACCCCGAGCTCGTGGGCGAGGTGCTCAACGTCATGGTCCGCACCAAGGAAATGGGCATGACCATGATCGTGGTGACGCATGAGATGAAGTTCGCGCGCGATGTCGCCGACCGCGTCGTCTTCATGGACCATGGCGCGATCCTGGCCGAGGGCACGCCGCAGGAGATCCTGATCAACCCGCAGCACCAGCGCATCCGCGACTTCGTGATGCGCTCGCACGGCTGACGGGCACCCATGGACCAGATCGTCCGCTACTTCTTCGATTTCGGGCTGTTGTCGGCCTATTGGCCCGACATCCTGCGCGGCTTCCTCATCACCGTCGAAATGTCGATCCTGACGGTGCTGATCGGCATCCCGCTCGGCCTCGCGCTGGCGGTGCTGCGGCTCTACGGCATCCGGCCGTTGAACTGGCTGATCATCTTCTACATCGACTTCTTCCGCTCGATCCCGCAGCTCGTGCTGATCGTGCTCGCCTATTTCGCGCTGCCCTATTTCGGGCTGGTGCTGGAGCCGTTCACGGCGACGGTGCTGGCGCTCGCGATCGTGCTCTCGGCCTTCGCCGAGGAGATCTTCTGGGCCGGCATCAACGCGGTCTCGAAGGGGCAGTGGGAAGCGGGGCGCTCGACGGGCCTCGGCTTCACCCAGACGCTTGCCTACATCATCCTGCCGCAGGTGGTGCGGATGTCGATCCCGCCGCTGACCAACCGCGCCATTGGGATCAGCAAGGGCACGACGCTGGGCTCGGTCGTGGCCGTGCCCGAATTGCTCAACGTGACCTCCAGCATCCAGTCCAACGTCGCCAATCCGACCGCGCTGACCGTCGGCGCGCTGCTCTTCCTGCTGCTGTTCCTGCCCTTCGTGCGCTTCACGCGCTGGCTGGAACATGTCTACGCGCATCCGAGGTCATGATGGACGAGCTCGTCACGACCTTCTTCAACTTCGACGTTCTCCGCCAAGTCTGGCCGCTGCTGCTGCAGGGCTTCTGGATGACGCTGGCACTGGCCGTGGTCGCCGTGCCGCTCTCGGTGCTCTCAGGCATCGCCATCGCCATGGCGCAGGACGTGCCGAGCAAGCTGCTGCGCTTCCTGCTGATCGCCTATGTCGATGTGATGCGCGCCATCCCGCCCCTGGTGCTGCTGATCTTCATCTTCTTCGGCCTGCCTTTCCTCGGCCTGAAGCTCAACGAATTCACGGCGGCCGTGCTGGCGCTGACGCTGAACGGCTCCAGCTACTTCGCCGAGATCTTCCGCGCCGGCATCGAATCCGTGCCGAAGGGCCAGCGCGAGGCGGCGCGCTCGACCGGGCTGAGCTGGTACCAGAGCATGGTCCATGTCGTGGTGCCGCAGGGCACACGCAACGTGCTGCCGGACCTGATCAGCAACACGGTCGAGCTGGTGAAGCAGACCTCGATCGCCTCGGCGGTCGCGCTGCAGGAGCTGCTGCGTTCGGCCCAGCTTGCCCAGGGCCTGCTCTACAACCCGACGCCATTGATCGCGGTAGCGATCGTCTACTTCCTGATGTTCTGGCCCTTCGTGCGGCTGGTCTCGCGGCTGCAGAACCGCACGGCCATGTCGGCTGCGTGAGTGGCCGCTGAATTGGCGCCGGGCTTGACCCGGGAGCGTCATTCTCGGGCGGAGCGAAGCGCAGACCCGAGAATCTCCTGGGAGAGATGCTCGGGTCAAGCCCGAGCATGACGGTTAAGCGCGCCCGCAATGGCGGCGGCTGTGCGACAAGGTCGCGGCGCCCAATGTTAGGCTGCTTAAGCCGTCATCGGGAAAAGCCGCGTGATGCGGTTCGGGTTGGTCTCCGCGAGGAAGATGTCGCCGGACGGCCCGAGCCAGAGGCCATGGGCGCCGTTGAGGACCGGGCGGCAGCGGCCGAGCAGGGTGCCATCCGCCGAGAGCAGGCTCAGCGTCGGGATCGAATCGCAGACATGAATCCGGTCTTCTGCATCGGCAACGACATCCTGGGGACGCAGGAAGGCGTCCCACACCGCCAGCAATTCACCGTCCGCCGTGAAGCTCTGCACGCGGCTGTTCTCGCGATCGGCGACGATGACGCGCCCGTCGCTGAGCACGCAGATGCCGTGCGGCGTCAGGAAGGCGCCCGGCGCCGTGCCGACCGAGCCCCAGCTCGTGATCGGGGCGCCATCGGCGTCGAAGCGATGGATGCGGCCATTGCCATAGCCGTCCGCGACGTAGAAGCCCCCATCGGGCGCGAAGGCGATGTCGCTGGGATGGTTGAAGGGCTGGCCAGGACGGCGGCTCTCGCCGATCTGTCGCCGCACCTGGCCTTCGACATCGCAGAACAGGATGCGATGCGCATCGCGATCGACGATGGCGAGGCCGCCGCCGGGTATCGCCGCGATCTTGTGGGCATCGAGGCAGAGTGCCTCGCCCCAGCTCCGGCGAAAGCTGCCATCGGCCGCGAGCGTGACGACGCAAGGCCCCTCCGGATCGACGGCGCTGTCGCGGCGCAGCAGGACATGCACGAAGCCGGCCTCGTCGATTGCGAGATCGGTGATCCGGCCCGGCGTCGAGGGCAGGGCGCCCCAGGGTCGCTCGATGCCGAACAGTCTGTCGCCGAGCGCAACGCGCAATTCCGTTTTCATCCTGACCTCGTCGCCGTTTCGCGTGCTGTGAGCTGCCATCGCCTCGATGGCCCGGCCGCCCCGGGAGTAAGACCATGAGCGATTTCGATCTCGTCATCCGCGGTGGAACCGCGGTGACCGCTTCCGATATCGGGCCGTTCGATATCGGCATTGCCAATGGCGTCATCGCAGCGATCGGCGCGGGTCTGCCGCGCGGCCGGGAAGAGGTGGACGCGCGGGATCTGCTCGTCCTGCCTGGCGGCGTCGATGCCCACGTCCATCTCGACCAGCCGTTCTCGTCGGGGGCGGAGATCGCCGATGGTTTCGACAGCGGCACGGCCTCGGCCGCAGCGGGCGGGACGACCACGGTCGTCTGCCATGCGCCGCAAATCCGCGGCGGCTCGCTGGCCGGTGCGGTCGTCGCCTATGCCGAGAAGGCGAAGCAGGCGCGGATCGACCATGCCTTCCATCTGCTGGTCAACGACCCGACGCCGGAGGTGCTGGAGCGCGAGCTGCCGGCGCTGGTCGAGGCGGGGCACCGCTCGGTCAAGATCTTCATGACCTATGACAGCAACCGCCTCGGCGATGCGCAGATACTGCAGACGCTCGCCGCCGCGCGTCGTGCCGGCGCGCTCGTCTGCGTGCATGCCGAGCATCACGAACTGATCGGCTGGCTGACGCAGGCGCTGCTTGCGGCCGGCCTGACGGCGCCGCGCCATCTCGCCTGGGCCAAGCCCATGGTGGTCGAGCGCGAGGCGACGCATCGCATCCTGGCGCTGGCCGAGGCGCTGGATATGCCGATCCAGATCTTCCACGTCTCGGGCGCGCAATCGGGCGAGGAGGTCGAGCGGGCCCAAATGCGCGGGCAGAAGGCCTGGGCCGAGACCTGCACGCAATATCTCGTACTGGACGAGGCCGACATGGACCGGCCGGGCTTCGAGGGCGCGAAATTCATGATCTCGCCGGCGCTGCGCTCGGGTGCCGATCGCGAGGCGCTCTGGCAGTTCCTCCGTGACGGCGTCATCGACATCGTCTCGTCCGACCATTCGCCGCTGCGCTACGACGATCCGCGCGGCAAGAAGCAGCACGGCGAGAACGCGCCCTTCAACAAGATCCCGAACGGCGTGCCCGGTCTCGCGGCCCGGTTGCCCATTCTCTATTCGGAGGGCGTCGCAAAGGGCCGCATCGACCTGCGCCGCTTCGTCGATCTCGTCGCGACCAATCCGGCCCGGCGTTTCGGGCTGGCGCCGCGCAAAGGCGCCATCGCCGTCGGGGCGGACGCCGATATCGTGCTGTTCGATCCGAACCGCCGCGTCACGCTCACCAACGACATGCAGCATCACGGCAGCGATTACACGCCCTATGAAGGCATGGAGCTGCAGGGCTATCCGGCCGCCACCTACCAGCGTGGCCGCCTCGTCTTCGACGGCAAGCGCGTACTGGCGCAGCCGGGGCAGGGGCAGTTGCTGGCGCGCGGCCCCTATGCCGAGATCGTGCCGACGGGCCGTTTCCCGACGCCTTTCGATCCGTTCCGCTGAGGCGGCCAAGGAGGGCGCTCAGGCGCCCTCCGGCCTTCCGAGCGGGGCGCCGACGCCGGTGCGCTCGGTGAGCAGGCCATAGTGCTCGACGCGGCGATGGCGGGCGAAATCGAAGATCGTCGCCTTGCCGAAACGGGTGTCGTCGAGGTCGCAGGCATGGACGAGCACGCCGTCCTCCTCATGAGCGAGCTCGCCGACGATCTTGCCGTCGGGCGCCGCGATCAGCGTGCCGCCGAAGAGATGGTGACCATCCTCGCTACCGGCCTTGGCGACGGCCACGACCCAGGTCGAGTTCTGATAGGCGCCGGCCTGCACCGACAGGCGGTGGTGGAAGAGGCGATCGGCCGCCGTCTCGTTCGGGGATTGCGAGTTGACTGACGGGGTGTTGTAGCCGAGCACGACCATCTCGACGCCCTGCAACCCCATGACCCGGTAGGTCTCCGGCCAGCGCCGGTCGTTGCAGATCGCCATGCCGAACAGACCGCCCTCGAACTCCCAGACGGGGAAGCCGAGATCGCCGGGCTCGAAATAGCGCTTCTCGAGATGCTGATGCGCCCGCTCCGGATCGAATTCGACATGGCCCGGCAGATGGATCTTCCGGTACTTGCCGACGATGAGCCCCGTCCGGTCGACCAGGATCGAGCTGTTGAAGTGGCGCCCCTCCGGGGTGAGCTCGGCATAACCGAAGCTCATGGCCAGCCCCAGCTGCTTCGCCTTGTCGAAGAGCGGCTGCGTCTCCGCACCCGGCATCGCACGCTCGAACCAGTGATCGGCCTCGGCGCGGTCCTCGCTGTACCAGCGCGGGAAGAAGGTCGTCAGCGCCAGCTCGGGATAGACGATGAAGGTCGCGCCCTGCGCCTTGGCCGCTTCCATCAGCGCGACCATCCGGTCGACGACTTGCCTGCGGCTTTCGGCCCGTTGAATCGGACCCAGTTGAGCGGCAGCGACGGTGACGAGACGTGGCACGAGGCGTTCCCCGATCAGATGATGGTTGCGGATCGCCCGATGGGTCTCAAGCCAGGCCCGCGAAGGCCGATGCGTCGCATTCGAGCGTGGCTTTTGCCAAGGCGGACCTTTGATTGTTGGACCATGCCCAGCCTTAAAGCGTCGCCTTCCATTCTTCATATGCTTTGTTTGGGAGCAGCTATAAGCCGGTGTTATGCTTTCTGGCGCCCGCGGAGCGGGAAGGCGGATCGGGCATGCGCCGCAAACGGCAAGTCCGGGTGCCGCGACGTTGCAACAGATGTATCAATCATAGTTACATTGGTTGTGTTCGCATGCCGCGGACAGCCGACAGGATGCCGTGATGCCGGAGGATTCGCAGACCCAGGTCAGAGCAGCCTGGCTCTATTACAGGGAGGGTCTGACCCAGGCGGAGATCGCCGCTCGCCTGAAGATGACGCGGCTCAGGGTCAACCGCCTGCTGGTCGAGGCGCGCAGCAGCGGCCTCGTCAACATCACGATTAATTCGCGGCTGGAAAGCTGCGTGCGGCTGGAGCACGCCCTGGTCGAGACTTTCGGTCTCAAGGAGGCGATCGTCTTGCCCGCTCCCGATGATGTCGAGCAAGTCGCGGCGCAGATCGGCAAGGCTGCGGGCGAGCTCCTTTCGCGCATCGTCGAGGAGAAGCCTTCCGGCATCGTCGGCGTCGGCTGGGGCGGGACCCTGCGCGAGACCACCCGGCATGTCAGGGCCGGACAGTATCGAGATCTCACGGTCAGCTCGATGATGGGCGGGCTGACCTACGGCATCGAGCTCAACACCTTCGAGATCGCCGGCCGCTTCGCCCAGCTTTGGCAGGCGGAATGCCACTACCTCGCGGCACCGATCTATGCGGGCACGCCGCAATCGCGCGACACCATCCTGGCGCAGGACGTGTTCGAAGCCGCTTTCGCGCGCATCCGGGCCACCGACGTCGCCATCCTCAGCGCCGGCGACCTGAGCGAGCGTTCCTTTCTCGTGCGCTACGGGCTTCCGCGCGACGTCAGCCCGGCGGACTTGGCGGCGCATGGCGCCGTCGGGGACATGCTCGGGCAATTCATCGACAGCCGCGGCGATCCGATCGACCATTCGATCAACCGCCGGGCCATCGCACTGCCGCTCGAGGGGCTGCGCCGCATTCCCACCGTGATCCTGGCCTCCGGCGGCAAGAACAAGGCCGCGGTGATCGCGGCGGCGCTGCGCGCCAGACTGGCTTCGGTCCTGGTCACGGATGAAGACGCCGCAGCAGCAGCGCTGGCGCTGCATCGGGGCTGAAGCTGCGAGGTTCGCGCGAGACCCGGCCAGAGACCGTGGGCCGAGGGTTTCGGTCAAGCGCTTCGGATCGCCTCCAGAAGCTCCTCGTGGATCAAGCCGTTCGAGACGATCTTCTCCAGGTCTTCGTCGCGTGAATCGATGCCCGCAACCGTCGTCACCCTGCCGCCCGCTGCGCGAACCAGCGGCATGGCGGCGGCGTGCGAGACGATGTCGGCCTTGAGCCCGATGAAGGCATCGAGCTGGCCCGCCGCCACCAGCGACATCTCCAAGCCCCCGGAGACGATCACCCGCACGCCGCGGCACAGCCCTGCCAGCCGCCGGATCACGGCGCAGGTCCGTTCCGAATCCTCGGGCGAATAATGCGAGGTCAGGCAGATCGAGATGACGGCGTCGGCGAGGCTCGTCGTTCCGGAGACCGCGACCGGGCGCTCGTTGACGGTTGACGGGCCGCCCTCGACATAGCGCGCTACGAGGCCGGCGAGCGGCGCATGCGTCAGGCCGAGCAGGGTGCGCCCCTGTTCCTGATAGGCCATGGTCACGGAAAACCAGGGCAGGCCGCTGGCGTAATTCACCGTGCCGTCGAGCGGGTCGACGATCCAGCGCGGCGCGTCGTGTGCACCGGAGAAGCCGGCTTCCTCCGACAGGATCGCTGCTCCAGGCGTCAATCGCGTCAGGCCGTCGATGACGAGTCGTTCGGCCGCGAGGTCCGCGGCAGTGACGACATCCCGAAATTCCTTGCGGCTGATGGCGAGCTGTTCGCCTTGCATGCGGACGAGCAGCTCGGCCGCCTGCCGCGCGAGGGCGCCGGCTTCATCCAGCAATGAGAGAAGGCGGGTGTCAGGCATCCGCAGGAGCCGCCTGCTGCTTGCCGGGATAGGCGGGGTCGAGCAGGAAGGGCCGGCGCGGGCCGTAATCCCCGATCGGCTGGAGATGGCTGACGATGCCCGTCCCGGGCTTCCAGACATGGATTGCGATGGCGGGCGGCTCCATGACGAACATGTTCTCGGTGCCGGCGCGCAGATCCAGCGCCACCTGATGGGCCGTTCCCGGCACGACATAGCCGATCGTGCCGGCGAAGCGCAGCTGGATCGGCCGGTGATAATGCCCGCAGAGAATGCGCTCGATCTCCGGGTGGCGGGCGATCAGCTCGACGAAGCCGGGCGAGACGCGGCAGGGCATGATGTCCATGCCGTCGACGCCGACGGCGAAGGGCGGATGGTGCGTGAAGATCAGGGTCGGGCGCCCCCGGCCCTCGGCGAGGCGCTCGGCCAGCCAGGCTTCGCGCCCGGCGCAGATCTCGCCGCCATCCTCGCCGGCGATCACGGTGTCGAGCCCGATCAGCCGGACCGGGAAGTCCTCGACCGTGTAATGCAGAAATCCGCTCTTCGGCAGATAGGGAAGGTCCTGCCCGAGCTCCGCCGCGAAGCTTTCCCGCCGATCGTGATTGCCGGGCACGACATAGACCGGCATCGGCAGCCGGGCGAGCTGCTCGCGAACGATGCCGTATTCCTCCGCCAGGCCGCAATCCGACAGGTCGCCGGTCACCAGCACGCAATCCGGCCGGGGCTCCATCGCCAGCACGGCGTCGATGGCCTCCCGGATCGCCGCATTGGTATCGACGACGCCGTAGGCGGGCCGGCCATGCGGCCGGGCATGGAAGTCGCTGAGCTGGGCGATGATCATCGGAAGGCGTCCCGCATATGGAAGAGAGCGTGACCGCCCGGCCCGAAGCCGAGCGGTCGTATCGTCAGCCGAAATCGCGGCTCACTTCATCAGGGCTTCGGTCTCGGAGACGATGCGCTCGATGCCGGCCTTGGGCTGGATCTCGCCGCGCATCACGCCGGCGACGACCTCGCGCTGCTGGCGCCAGATGCGCACCGAATTGCCGCCCGGATAGCCTTCCCACGGCGCAGCGCGCGAAACCTGGCCGTTGATCGTGCGGAAATTGGCGTTCTCCTTGTAGAACGGGCCGAGGAACGCATCGTCGCCGGCGCGCAGATTGGTCGGCATGTAGCCGGCGGTCTCGACCACGATCTTCTGGGCCTCAGGTCCGGTCACGAACTTGATGAACTCCCAGGCCGCCTTCTGCTTGGCAGCGTCCTTGGCGGTGATCAGCGCGGCGTTGCCGCCGGTCGGCAGCTTGCCCTTGGCCTTGTCGTCGACCGGGAAGAGCGCGGTCTTCAGCGTGAAGCGGTCGCCGATCAGGTCGGTGACCTGGCGCAGCCGGGCGGGGGTGTCGAAGAAGATGCCGATCTTGCCGGCGATGAACTGCTGGCGTGACTGGTCCCAGTCGATCAGCGGCATGCCGCCTTCCGTGACGAAGCTGCGCAGCGTCGCCAGCGTCTTCTCGCCGACATCGCCGCCGAAGGCGACCTTCTTGCCATCGGCCGACAGCATGGAATGCCCGCCCTGCAGGATGATGCCGCGCCAGAGCCAGTCATCCGGCCAGTCATGGATGTTGTAGGCGAGGCCGGCGGTGTCGCCGCTGCGGATCTTCTTGGCGAGCGCGACGAGATCGGCCCAGTTGTCAGGCATCTTCTCGGGATCGCCGCCGGCCTTCTTCACCAGCTCGGCGTTGAAATACATCAGCGGCGTCGAGGCATTGAAGGCGAGGCCGGCCTGCTTGCCGGCGACCTGGCCGAGCGAGAGCAGCGCGTCGGAATAGTTGGCCTTGCGCCAGGCTTCGGGCTCGGCCTTGAGCAGGGGGCCGAGATCGACGATCTGCTTGCGCTTGTCGAGGGATTCGACCAGCTCGGTCAGCAGGTGGAAGCCGGAATAATAGACGTCTGGCAACTGGTTGGTGACGGACTGACGGAGCATCGCCTGATGCCCCTCGTCATAGCTCGCCGCAGGCGCCCGGAAATTGATCTTGATGTCCGGGTTCTTCTTCATGAATTCCGCGGCGATCGGCTCATGGAACTTGGCGAAGGCCGGGAAGGCGTAGAGCACGTCGAGCGTGACTTGCTCGGCCCTGGCCGCCGTCGAGGCGAGGAGGGCGAGTGCTGCCGCGGCAAATGCTTTGCCGAGAGGTTTCATGCGTGATCTCCTTGGCATGACAGCGGTGCTGTCGGGGTTGGACGATGCTTCAGGCCTGAACGTCTTGCGGGGGGCGCGGCCGGGTCATGCGGCGCCGGCTACTTCACCCCGGTCATGGTGATGCCGTCGATGAACCGGCGCCTGGCGACGAGGAAGGCGATGACGAGCGGCGCGGTCAGGATCGTCGCCGCCGCCGTGAGCGCGCCGTAGTTCGATCCGGTCTCGGCATCGGCGAAGAACATCATGCCGAGCGGCGGCGGCGCGAGCCTGGTGTCGGAGATGACGATCAGCGGCCAGTAGAGGTCGTTCCAGTGTGCCACTGCCGAGAACACCGAGAAGGCGGCGATGGCGGGCCAGGCGCTTGGCGTCACGATGCGCCAGACGATCTCGAACTCGCTCATGCCGTCGAGCCGGGCGGCGTTGATGATGTCGTCGGGGAAGCTGCGAAAGAACTGGCGGAACAGGAAGATGGCGAAGACCGAGAGGAAGAATGGCACCATCATCGCGAAATAGGTGTTGAGCAGGCCGAGCTGGGCGAGCGCGATATAAAGCGGCATCGCCGGCACCTGCACGGGGATGCAGAGCCCGAGCAGCACCAGCACGAACAGCGCGTTGCGGCCGGGGAAGTTCAGCTTCGCCAGCGCGTAGGCGCAGGGGATGGCGACCAGGAGCTGCACGACCAGGATGCCGCCGCAGAGGATGACACCGTTCAGCGCGAAGCGCAGCAGCGGCGCTTTCTCCAGGGCGAAGCCGTAATTCTGTATGCCGTAGAACTGCTTCGGCCAGAGCGAGATCTCGGCGTTGAAGATCTCGGCCGGCGGCTTGATCGAGGTCACCAGCATCCAGATGAAGGGCGCCAGCATGAAGATCGCCCCGGCGATCAGGACGCCATGGATCAGCACGAGCGAGAGGAAGCGACGCAGCACCGAATGGGCGGGCGTGACCGGGCCGGCGGCAGCGAGCGTGAGATCGGCCATCAGTAATGCACCTTCTTGTCGAGGGCGAAGGTCTGCGCGGCCGAGAAGACGAGGATGAAGGCGAGGAAGATGAAGGTCAGCGCTGCGGCGTAGCCGGTGTGGAAGTACTGAAAGCCTTCGAGATAGATGTTGTAGAGCAGCACCTCGGTCGAGCCGACCGGACCGCCGCGCGTCATCACCGCCACCGTGTCGAAGATCTTGAAGGCGGTGATCATCGTGGTGACCAGCACGAACATCGTCGTCGGGCCGAGCAGCGGCCAGGTGATGGTCAGGAAGCGGTCGATGCCGCTGGAGCAGCCGTCGATATCGGCGGCTTCGTAGAGATCGCGCGGGATCGCGGTCAGCCCGGCGAGGAACAGGATCATGTTGAAGCCGAGCAACTGCCAGATCCCGATCACGGCGAGCGTCGCCAGCGCCGTCGAGGGCTCGCTGAGGAAGGCGACCGGACTGAAGCCCAGCCATTTCAGCAAGCCGTTGACCGGGCCGAGCGAGGGATGGAGCAGGAACTGCCAGACGGTCGCCATGGCGATCAGGGTCGAGGTCACCGGCAGGAAGTAGATCACCTCGTAGAAGGAGCGGCTGCGATGGCGCCGATGCACGAGCACCGCGATCAGCAAGGCACCGAACACCCCGCCGGGCACGACGATCGCGACATAGAGCAGCGTGTTGACGAGCGAGCGCCGGATGATCGGATCGGCCAGCGCCTTCTGGAAGTTGGCGAGGCCGACCCAATCCATGTCGACGCCGCCGAATTCGTAGTTCGTGAGGCTGAGCAGCAGCAGGACCGCGAGCGGGATCAGGATGGTCAGCAACAGCAGGACGAAGGCCGGCAGGGCGAAGCCGAGCCCGGTGAAGCGCTCGATACGAAGCCTGCGGCGGGCGACCGGGGCAAAGTCTGCGGGGGATGCGAGGGCGAGCGTCATGCTCAGGCCCTCAGCGGGATGACGGAGCCGGTGGCGACGCCCTGGCCGCGCGGCTCGATGCGATCGCCATCGGCTCCGAAGATATGGGCCGCGGCCTCGTCGAAACCGAGCGTGACTTCGCTGGCCTCGTTCACGCCGGCTGCGATCGCGGGCGAGGTGCGCATGGTCACGCCCTCGGCATCGCGCCCGGCGAGATCGAAATGCAGGATGTATTCGGAGCCGAGATTCTCCTTGCGCCGCAGCCGCGCCGAGAACCAGGCGCGTCCAGGCCCGGGCTCGCCATGGACGAGCGTCAGCGCCTCCGAGCGGATGCCGAGCGTGATCGCCTGACCCTGCGCCTCGGTGACCGCGAGCGACATCGGCCGGCCGAAGAGCTCGAGGCGCCCGGAGGTTCCGACGGTCGCGGGCAGGAGGTTGATCGCCGGGCTGCCGATGAATTGCGCGACCTTCAGCGAGGCCGGTTTCTCATAGAGCTGCGAGGGCGTGCCGAGCTGCAGGATCGAGCCCGAATCCATCATGGCGACGCGGTCCGACATCGTCATCGCCTCGACCTGGTCGTGGGTGACGTAGATGAAGGTGGCGCCCAGCCGCTTGTGCAGCTCGGCCAGCTCGGTGCGCATATGGACGCGTAGCTTGGCGTCGAGATTGGAAAGCGGCTCGTCCATCAGGAAGACGTCGGGGCTGCGCACCATCGCGCGGCCGAGCGCGACGCGCTGGCGCTGGCCGCCGGAAAGCTGCGCCGGCTTGCGGTCGAGCAGATGCTCGAGCTGGAGCTGCGCCGCAACCGCCCCGACATCGGCCTCGATGCCGCGCATGACCTCGCGCCGTCGCGGCGACAGCCATTTAAGGAGCGGCAGGCGCTGCCTGAGCTTCAGCCGCGACATCGTCAGCGGCAGCGCGATGTTCGCCCGCACGCTCATATGCGGATAGAGCGCGTAGGACTGGAACACCATCGCCACGCGCCGCTCATGCGGCCGCAAATGGTCGACGCGATTGCCGCCGATGGCGACGCTGCCGCCGTCCTGATGCTCGAGCCCGGCGATGATCCGGATCAGGGTCGATTTCCCGCAGCCGGAGGGGCCGACCAGCGTCAGGAACTCGCCATCGGCGATGTCGAGATCGACGCCGCCGAGAACCTTCGTCGAGCCGAAGGATTTCGCGATGGAGGACAGTGCGACTTTGGCCATCTCGTTTCGCCTCTTTTTGGGCCCTAGGGCTCTTCGGTGGGCGTGTCGTGCTCGGCCGCTGGAGGCGGCCGGGCGGAGCGTCAGGCGGCGCGGGGCGGGTAGACCTCCTGGATCACATCATCGATCCAGAGCGTCTTCAGCGCGGCGATCTCGTGAATCTCGGCGGAGAAATCCCGGCCGTCGAAATCATAGGAGACTGCGCCGAGGGTGGTCGTTCCGGCCATGCCGGGCTGCAGCTCCGGGCCGACGACGAAGCCGGAGGAAGGCCCCCAGATGTAACGCGTGCCTTCGACCGTGAAATCATGGGCGCGGTGCAGATGGCCGCTGGCGACGAAGGCGACGTCGTGGCGACGAACGAGATCGAGCAGATGCGCGCGCGGCTGCGGCGGCACGCTCCAATAGCCCCGGTCGCCCTCGTCCGGCGCCTCGACGAAGAGCGGGCGATGCAGGAACCAGCCAAGCCTGCGTCCTTGGGCCTCGGCAATCTGGCGGTCGAGCCAGGCGAGCTGGCGCTGCTCCTCCGCCTCGTCGCTGCCGAACAGCATGGAGTTGAGGCCGATCAGCCGCCAGTTTTCGAGGTCATGAACCCAGAAATCCTCGCCGATATGGTCGCGCCAGCGGGCGAGCCTCCGGTCGTTGACCGGCTGGTGCGGGTGATGTGCTTCGCCGATATCGTGGTTGCCGGGGATGCTGAGCACCGGCACGCCAAGCGTGTCGAGCAGCGTACGGCAATGGCGCATGTCCTCTTCGACATCCGCGCCGTCGACCGTCACATCGCCGGTGTGGATGACGAGATCAGGCGCTTGCGCCGTCAGCCATGCTGTCAGCGGCTCCCAGTTGCAGGCGAAATGCCGCTTGGCCGGGCTGAGATGGGTGTCGGAAATCTGCACGACCCGCTGCATGGCTTCCCTCCGGAACACGCTGCCCGAGCGGGCAACGTTCTGCCTCCGTGACGTGCGGGGCAGCGGTTTTGCCATGGATCATACAAATGAATGTTTGATGACACAAATGTATTATTGAGGCGAAGCCAACTTGCCTGCCTTGGTTGGCAGGGTCTCCAGACGTGAGGCCAACGCCTACTGCAATTCCTCGCCGCGTCGCTCCGGAATCAGGAACCACATGGCGACGATGTCGAGCAGATAGAGGGTCGCCAGCAGCGCGATCGCGGTCTGAAAGCCGTAGGCCGCAGCGATGGCGCCGACGACGACGGGCCCGAAGCCGCCGACGCCGCGACCGATGTTGAACAGGACGTTCTGGGCCGTGGCACGAGCGGATGTCGGAAAGAGCTCGCTGATCAGCGCGCCGTAGCCGCCGAGCATGCCATTGACGAAGAAGCCCATCACCGCACCCGCGACCAGGAGCTGCATCGGGTCGGTCAGGCGCGAATAGACGACGACCATCACGGCCGCGCCGAGCATGTAGCCGAAGAAGGCCGGGCGCCGGCCGATGCGGTCGGCGATATGGCCGAAGGCGAAGATGCCGAGCGCCATGCCGGCGATGGTGACGGCCGTCCACACCGCCGATTGGGTGAGCGCGAAGCCGAAGCGGGTCGCCAGATAATTCGGCAACCAGATCATCACGCCATAATAGCCGAAGTTCTGGACCGAGCAGAGGACGACCATGCCGAGGCTGAGCTTGGTGGTCTCCCAGTCCTTGACCAGCAGGCGCAGCGCCGATTCCTTCGGGCGGTCCTTGCTGCGGGCGACGAAGACCTCGGGCTCGTGCAGGGAATGGCGGATGAAATAGGCGGCGACTGCCGGCAGGATGCCGATGGCGAACATGCCGCGCCAGCCGATCGTCGGCAGCAGGATCGGCGTGGCGATGGCGGCGGCGAGCACGCCGACCTGCCAGCCGAGGCCGACATAGGACGAGGCGCGCGCCCGCTTCGAGGCCGGCCAGGCCTCGGCGACCAGGGCCATGCCGATGCCGAACTCGCCGCCGAGGCCGAGGCCGGCGATGGTGCGGTAGACCAGCAGGTCCCAATAGCCCTGGGCCAGCGCGCACATCCCGGTGAAGACGGCGAAGAGCACGATGGTCCAGGTCAACACGCGGACGCGGCCGATGCGGTCCGAGAGCATGCCGAAGCCGATGCCGCCGAGCACGGCGCCGATCAACGTCGCCGTCACCAGCGAGGCGGCCTGTGCCTGGCTGAGCTGGAGATCGGCCGAGATCGCCCGGAGCATGAAGCCGAGGATCAGGAGATCGAAGCCGTCCATCGCATAACCGATGGCCGCGCCCCACAGCGCCTTGCGAGCTTTAGAGTCGACGCTGATCGGCGCCGATGGTGCAGCCGCAGATGCCACCAGACGATCGTTCATGACTTCAGCCTCTCGTTCCCGTTACGCCGAAGCGATGCCGAGTCGCATGCCCAAGTCGGGGCGCGCGCAAATTTGCGATACCGGCCCGCCTTGTCACGCTGCCGGAGCCGGCGCAACGATCGATACGGTTTCTGCCTGTGGATGTGTCCGGAAATGGCTGTTCAAGCCGCGTCGTTCGCCGTCCGAGCCGCGGCGCTCGGGCCCGCATTTCCTGGCCACCGAGGAAGAAAGGCGCCGCCTCGCGCGTCGCGGTGGAAATGACGGCGCGGGGATTGACCTGCCGGGCGCGGGCGATCAGAAGGGGCCGTTTGCCAATTCGACCTGCCCCTGCGCCCTTGCCGTCCCCGGCGAGCGGCGTCGCTCAGCCTGGAGAGACCGCGCCATGCCCAACCTGTTCACCCCCACCGACAGGACCGTGATCGCGCGCGAAGCGGCCAAGATGCTGCTCGAGATCAAGGCGGTCCATTTCTACAGCGACAAGCCGTTCTTCTTCACCTCGGGCTGGGCGAGCCCGGTCTATATCGACTGCCGCAAGATCATCTCCTATCCGCGCCTGCGCTCGACGCTGATCGATTTCGCCGCCACCACGATCGTGCGCGACATCGGCTACGAGTCGCTCGACACCATCGCAGGCGGCGAGACGGCGGGCATCCCCTTCGCGGCCTGGATTTCCGACCGTCTTTCGCTGCCGATGCAGTATGTCCGCAAGAAGCCGAAGGGCTTCGGCCGCAACGCCCAGATCGAGGGCTCTGTCGTCGAGGGCGCGCGCACGCTTCTGGTCGAGGATCTCGCGACGGACGGGCGCAGCAAGGTGAATTTCTGCGAGGCCCTGCGCAATGCGGGCGCCGACGTCCAGCACTGCTTCGTGCTGTTCTACTACGACATCTTCCCCAAGAGCCGCGAGCTGATGACCGAGATCGGCATCAACCTGCACTATCTCACGACGTGGTGGGATGTGCTGGCGGTCGCGAAGGACAGCGGCCATTTCGAGCCGAAGGTGCTCGCCGAGGTCGAGAGCTTCCTGAACGATCCGGCTAGCTGGTCGGCCAAGCATGGCGGCATCTCGGCCTTCGGCGAAGAAAAGCCGGCCTGAGCCGGTGCTGCAGCTTCCGCAACTGCGCCTCGATATCGAGGGTGGGCGGCTGCGCGATGCTGATGGCCGGGCGTTCGACCTGGCCATGCGGCAATGGCGCGACGCGGCGGATAGCCCGGGCGGAGAGCCGGTCTCGGCTGCCCGCGCCTTGCGCTGGCTGCAACGCGAAAGCGGGACGCCGCTGCGCACGCCTGTCGCCGTGATCGGGACGCGCACGCCGACCCCTTCCCAATCCGTTGCGGCGGAGAGGATGGGCCGGCTGCTCGCGGAGCATGGCGTCACCGTGCTCTGCGGCGGCCGCTCCGGCGTGATGGAAGAGGTCTGCCGCGGCGTCGCGCAGGCGGGCGGGCTGTCGATCGGCCTGCTTCCCGATGACGAGCCCGAGGCGGCCAACCCTTATGTCACCGTTCCCCTCGCGACCGGCATCGGCGTGGCGCGGAATGCCCTGATCGCCCGGGCGGCCTGCTGCCTCGTCGCGATCGGCGGCGGCTACGGGACGTTGTCCGAGATCGCCTTCGCCTTGCAGTTCAAGCGGCCGGTCTTCCTGCTGGACGGCGCGCCCACCGTCGACGGCGCGCTGGCCTGCTCCGATGCGGAGGCGGCACTGGATGCCGTCGCAGGCGTGATCCTCGCGCTCTGAGCGGGGCGTCGGTTTCAGGCCGTCGAGGTCAGCCGGTCAGCGGCCCGCGCCGGTGCGGGCCTCGAGAGCCTTGGCGACACGGCGCATCGACTCGCCGACGGCACTGCACTCTTCGTCGCTCAGCACCGTCATCATGGCCTCGATCTCGGCGACATGGATCGCCATGGCCTTGCGCGTCAATGCCTCGCCCTGGGCTGTCAGCCAGAGCCGGCGCAGGCGCCGGTCGGCCTCGTCGTTGCGTCGTTCGATCAGGCCGCGCCGCTCCAGCACGGGCAGCAGCATGCTCATGGCGCTGCGCCCGACCAGGAGCTTCTCGGCGAGGGCCTGCTGGGTCAGGCCCGGCGTGTGGAAGATGTTGGCCAGCACGTCGTAATGCGCGAGCTGGATGTCCAGCGGTGCCAGCGCTTCGGTGAAGACCTTCTCCCAGACGCTGTGCACGCGGGCGACGGCGAGCCAGTTGCGGAAGCGCGGAAGATCCCAGGGTAGGAGCTGCGCTTGTGTCGCAGCGGAAAGGTCTTGCTTTTTGTTCATGGCTGAACATACTTGTTCATCGTTGAACAAAATCGAGACGTTCCCATGGCCGCTTCCGCGCTCCGTTACATGCGCCCGCTGGTCCGGGCCGCGAGCTTCGTGGCTCCTTCGGCAGCCGGTCGACTGGCCTTCAGATTGTTCTGTACCCCGCCAAGGCCGCCGAGGCGAAGCGGAAACGGCAAGCCGGCTGCGTCCGCCGCCAGCATCAAGCTGCAGCACGCCGCCCAGCGCGCCATTCCATTCCCTTGCGGGAGCGTGCAGGCCTATGTCTTCGAGCCTGAAACGACTGGCCCGGCGCGGACGGTTCTGCTGATCCATGGCTGGACGGGAGAGGCGGCCTCGATGGCCGGCTTCGTCGATCCGCTGCTGGCGGCAGGTTTCCGCGTCGTCGCCTTCGACCTACCGGGCCATGGCGCCTCGACCGGGCGGGAACTGAACATCCCGCTCGGCGTGGCCAGCCTCGCGGCGGTGGCACGGGTCTTCGAGCCGCTGCATGCGATCGTCACCCACTCCTTCGGGGGCGCGATCGCGCTCGCCGCGTTGGCGGGCTCGGTCAGGGCGCACCCCCTGGTCAGCGCCGACCGGCTCGTGCTGATCTCGGCGCCGTCCTCGATCACCGAGATCACTCGCCAGTTCGGCACGGCCTTCGGCCTCGGCCGCCGTGGGCAGGCGGCGCTGGAGCGGCGCATCCACATCGTCGCGGGCAATCCGATCGAGGTCTTCGAGGGGCCGGCGCAACTGGCGGCGATCGGCTTGCGGACGCTGGTGATTCACGACCGGGAGGATCGCGAGCTCGGCTTCCAGCATGCGCAGGCGCTGGCGGAGGCCGGTCCCTTCGTCACGCTGGAGGTGACGGAGGGGCTCGGCCACCGCCGCATTCTGAAGGCGCGGCCGGTGGCGGAGAGCGTCGCGCGCTTCGTTGCTGGGGCAGGGTAACGCGCCGTCATTCCGGGGCTTCGCGTAGCGAAGAGCCCGGAACCCAGAACTGAAGGCTTTTCCACGAAAGGCGCGGGGGCGAGCTGAGGCCTGGCTTCATGTCGGCATCGGTTCTAGGTTCCGGGCTCAGGCCTGCGGCCTGCCCCGGAATGACGGCGCGCCTTTTTTGAACCGCAGCCTGAGCTTAGCTCAGAGCCAGCCCATCAATTCGCGCTGCACGACTTCGGCGATGACGTCGATGCCTTCGGCGGAGTCGTTCAGGCAGGGCAGATAAGCGAATTTCTCGCCGCCATTGTGCAGGAAGATCTCGCGGTTCTCGCCGTCGAGCTCTTCCAGCGTCTCAAGGCAATCGGCCGAGAAGCCCGGCGCGACGATGGCCATCGACTTCCTGCCGGCCAGCGCCAGGGCCTTCACCGTCTCGTCGGTATAGGGCTGCAGCCATTCATCCGGGCCGAAGCGCGACTGGAAGGTCAGCGGGAAGCGCTCTTCGGACAATCCGAGCTCGGCGCGCAGCAGGCGCCAGGTCTTGACGCACTGGCAATAATAGGGGTCGCCCTTTAGCAGATACTCCTTCGGCATGCCGTGCAAGGAGCAGAGGATGACCTCCGGCTCGAAATCGAGCTTCGCCAGCGAGGCGCGCATCGAGCGGGCGAGCGCGCCGATATAGACGGGATCGTCGTGATAGGGCGGGGCGACGCGCACCGAGGGCTGCCAGCGCATCTGCATCAGGGCGCGAAAGGCCTGGTCGCAGGCGGTGGCCGAGGTCGGCGCGGCATATTGCGGGTAGAGCGGCACCAGCAGGATGCGGTCGCAGCCCTGGTCGAGCAAGGCCTTCAGCCGGCTCTGCACATCGGGAAAGCCGTAGCGCATCGCCCAGTCGAAGACGACGCGCTCGCCCGCCAGAGGCTTCAGCCGCTCGGCGAGCTGCTCGGTCTGCGAACGGGTGATGGTCTTGAGCGGGCCCTCGTTGCGCTGGTTGTTCCAGATGGAGGCGTAGTCCTTGCCCTTCCGGCCGGGGCGCGTCGACAGGATGATGAGGTTGAGGATCGGCCACCATTTCCAGCGGGGCTCCTCGATGACGCGCTGGTCGGAGAGGAATTCCTTGAGATAGGCGCGCATCGGCCAATAGCCGGTGCCCTCGGGCGTGCCGAGATTCATCAGGAGGACGCCGATGCGCCCATATTGCACCTTGGGATGATCGGGCGGCAGGGCGGCGGCCTCGCGGCCCGGCGCAGCGGCGATGTCAGCAGTCATGAGCGCATGCTCTCCTTGCCCCCGTGATTTAGACGAGTTCGCGCTTTCGTCCAGCCTTGAAGCTTCTCGAAAACCCGGGTGCGACACTGCTGACCTTGCGATGGAGATGCTCTGGTCAGCGCGGCCCGACCTTTGCTAGTCTGGAGCCGTTCTCAAGACGTGAAGGGCACCCGCCATGACGAAGCTCACCCGCCGCAAGGCTCTCGGGGTCCTGGCGGCGCCGGCGACGCTCGCCGCAACAGCGCCGGTCGCCATGGCGCAGCAGCCGGCGCCGAGCTTCACGCTGCTGCTGCTCAACGACATCTACAAGATGAGCGACGACAAGGGGCGTGGCGGCTTCGCGCGCGCGGCCGGCATCGCCAAGGCCGAGCGGGCCAAGGGCGTGCCGGTGCTGTTCTGCCATGCCGGCGACTGCTACTCGCCCTCGCTGATGTCGGGCTTCGACCAGGGCGCGCATATCGTCGCGATGCAGAACAAGATGGGCATCGACGTCTTCGTGCCCGGCAATCACGAGTTCGACTTCGGCAAGGAGAACTATCTCAAGCTGACCGCAGCCCAGAACTACCCGACTTTCGCGGCGAACCTGCGCGACGCCGCCGGCAACACCCTGGCGCACCACAAGGATTCGCAGATCTTCGAGCTCGGTGGCATCAAGGTCGGCGTCATCGGCACGACCTTCGATCCGACCCCGCAGCTCTCCAATCCCGGCGATCTGAAGTTCTCCTCGACGATGGAGGCGCTGCGTCGGGAGGCGAGGGCGCTGAAGGGGCAGGGCGCCGACATCCTCGTCGCCGTCGTCCATGCCGACCGCGCCACGGACTACGAGATCGTGCGCTCGCGCGTGGTCGACATCGTGCTCACCGGCCACGACCACGATCTCGCCATCGCCTATGACGGCAAGGTCGTGATGGTCGAGTCGAACGAGGAGGGCAACTACGTCACCGCCATCGACATCGCCGTCAGCGTTCGGGGCGAGGGCGCCGCGCGGCAGGTGACGTGGACGCCGACCTTCCGCGTCAACGATTCCCGCTCGGCCACGCCGGACCCTGACGTCGCTGCGATCGTGAAGGGCTACGAGTCGGAGCTGTCGAAGGAACTCGACGTCGACATCGCCACGCTCGCCGCGCCGCTCGATTCCCGCACCGGCGTCATCCGCACGCAGGAGACGGCGATCGGCAACCTGATCGCCGACGCGATCCGCGCCGCGACCGGCGCGCAGCTTGCGATCACCAATGCCGGCGGCATTCGCGCCAACAAGCAATATACCGCCGGGCAGAAGCTGACGCGCCGTGACGTGCTGAGCGAACTGCCCTTCGGCAATGCCACCGTCATGGTCGAGATCACCGGCAAGGACGTGAAGGACGCGATCGAGAACGGTTTGCG
This sequence comes from Allobosea sp. RIT-PG3_2, assembly GCF_057321085.1. NCBI lineage: Bacteria > Pseudomonadati > Pseudomonadota > Alphaproteobacteria > Hyphomicrobiales > Alloboseaceae > Allobosea > Allobosea sp. RIT-PG3_2. The sequence continues at coordinate 323,083 of NZ_JBXWCA010000004.1, forward strand.
CGACGCGCCGCAGGGCGCCGGCCGCTTCCCCGTGGTCTCCGGCCTGAGCTTCGAGGCAGACCTCAAGCAGCTACAGGGCTCGCGCGTCACTGCGGTCACGGTCGACGGCAAGCCGATCGACCCGGCCGGCAAATACACGGTCGCCTCCAACAATTTCATGCTGGAAGGCGGCGACGGCTACACGGCGCTCGGCCGCGGCCGGACGCTGATCGGCCTCACCGACGGCAAGCTGATGGCGAACGAGGTGATGGTCTATGTCCGCCGGCTCGGTACGGTGGACGCCAAGGTCGAGGGCAGGGCTGTCCTGAAGTGAGCTGCACCGACGCGCTCGCGGCCTTCCTGGCGAGCGGGACTTCCACCGGCTGGCGCGGCCTGCCGGTCTTTGCCGCGGGTGGAGCCGCTGCTCGCGCCTGCGCCGCGGTCGATGCCGAGCGGGCGGCCGGGCATGTCGTGGCCCCTGTGCCGGAGCGGGTCTTCGCGGCGCTCGCGCTGACGCCGCTCGATGCGGTCCGTGCCGTCATCCTCGGGCAGGACCCCTATCCGACGCCGGGCCATGCCAACGGGCTCGCCTTTTCCTATGTCGGCCCGCCGCCGCTGCCGCGCTCGCTCGTCAACATCTACAAGGAGCGAGCCGAGGATCTGGGCCAACCCGCGCCTGTCGATGGCGACCTGACGCGCTGGGCGAAACAGGGCGTGCTGCTGCTCAACACGGCGCTGACGGTGCGGGAGGGGGCGAGCAAGGCCGGCTCGCATCTCTCGCTGGGCTGGGGGGCGATCACGGATGCGATCATCGCAGCGGTGTCGCGCGAGCAAGAGCACGTCGTCTTCCTGCTGTGGGGCAACCCGGCGCAGGCCAAGCGAAACTTGATCGACGAGAGCCGGCATCTCGTCATTGCCAGCGTGCATCCCTCGCCGCTTTCGGCAAGGCGCGGCTTCTTCGGATCGAAACCGTTCAGCCGAGCTAATGCGTGGCTCGAAGGGCAGGGGGAAAAGGCGATCGCTTGGTGAGTGACTTGCCGTCATGCTCGGGCTTGACCCGAGCATCTCGTGCAAGAAAAGGCGCCTCGTCCGGCGAGAGATTCTCGGGTCGAACCTGCGCTTCGCCCGAGAATGACGGCCGAGTTCACCCCACCGGGCGCTCATCGGCGATGACCTTGCCGTCGTTCGGCAGGGCGCCGAGCGGCAGGACTTCCACAGTTCCCTTCAGTTTGGTGACCTGCTGCAGCGTCGACGAGACCGCGTCGATCAAACCTTTCGGCTCGGCGTAGATCTCGGCCTTGAGGGTCATGGTGTCGACTTCGTTGGCGCGGCCGACGACGAGCCTGAGCTTGGCGATCTCGGCGTGGCGCTTGGCGATTTCGGCGACCTGCTCGGGGCGCACGAACATGCCCTTGATCTTGGCGGTCTGGTCGGCGCGGCCCATCCAGCCCTTGATGCGCGTGTTGCTACGCCCGCATGCGCTCAGCCCGGGCAGGACGGCAGTGAGGTCACCGACGGCGAGCCTGATCTGCGGGTGATGCGGGTCGAGATTGGTGATGACGACCTCGCCGACCTCGCCCTCCGGAACCGGATCGCCGGTGCCGGGGCGGACGATCTCGACGATCAGGTTCTCGTTCAGCACCATGCCTTCGCGTGCCGGGGTTTCGTAGGCGATGACGCCGACATCGGCGGTGGCATAGATCTGATAGGCTTCGATGCCACGCTCCCTGACCCAGGCCTGCAGCGAGGGCGGGAAGGCGGCGCCTGAGACGACGGCGCGCCTGATCGAGGAGATGTCGACGCCGCGCGCATCCGCCGCCTCGATCAGGATCTTGAGGAAGTCGGGCGTGCCGGTATAAGCGCTCGGGCGGTAGGCGGAGATCACTTCCACCTGCTGCTCGGTGTTGCCGGGCCCGGCCGGGATCACGGCGCAGCCGACGGCGCGGGCGGCGGAATCCATGATGAATCCGCCCGGCGTCAGGTGATAGCTCAGCGTGTTCAACACGATGTCGCCCGGCCGGAACCCGGCGGCATGGAGACCGCGCGCGGCATTCCAGGCGTCGGCGGCAGTGCCCTCGGGCTCGAAGATCGGGCCGGGCGAGGTGAAGAGCCGGCCGAAGGAGCCGGGCGAGGCCGCGACGAGGCCGCCGAAAGGCAGCGCCTCCTTCTGAAGCGCGGGCAGATCGGACTTGCGCAGCACGGGCAGGCGCGCCAGTGCCTTGCGGTCGGTGATGGAGGAGGGGTCGACGCCGCGCAGGCGCTCGGCATAGGCCGGAGCGTCGATGGCGGCGGCGATCAGCTTCGGCAGCCGCGCGAAGAGATCGGCCTCGCGTTCGTCCGCCGAGCGGGTTTCGAGCGCGTCGTAATGCTCGGTCATCGAAGCGTCCTCAGATCAACTATGAACCAGCGTGGTCATCCCGGGCGAAGCGAAGCGTAAACCTGGGATCCATGCCTGAACTCTTTTCAGCAATGCTCCGGCATGGATCCCGGATCGGCGCGGCTTCGCCGCTTGTCCGGGATGACATGGTCCAGGAGACATGCGGCCGGTCACGAGAGCCAGCGCTTGCGGCGCTTGTAGCTCTTCACCTCGCGGAAGGACTTCTTGTTGCCCTCGGCGACGCCAAGGTAGAATTCCTTCACGTCCTCGTTCTCGCGCAGCATCTTGGCCTCGCCGTCCATGACGACGCGGCCGGTCTCCATGATGTAGCCATAGGTGGCGTAGCGCAGCGCCATGTTGGTGTTCTGCTCGGCGACGAGAAAGGAGACGCCGTCCTCGGCGTTGAGGCGGCGCACGATCTCGAAGATCTCCTCGACGATCTGCGGGGCGAGCCCCATCGAGGGCTCGTCGAGCAGGATCATCTTCGGCTTCGACATCATGGCGCGGCCGACCGCGCACATCTGCTGCTCGCCGCCGGAGGTGTAGCCGGCCTGCGAATTGCGCCGCTGCTTGAGGCGCGGGAACAGCTCGTAGATCTTCTCGAGGTCGCGCTTGATCGCGGCGTTGCCGTCGCGGCGTGTGAAGGCGCCGGTCAGCAGGTTTTCCTCGATCGAGAGATGGCCGAAGCAGTGCCGGCCTTCCATCACCTGGATGCAGCCTCGCTTGACGAGCTCGTTCGGCGACAGCTTGTCGACGCGCTCGCCGTCGAACACGATTGAGCCCTTGGTGACCTCGCCGCGCTCGGCCTTGAGCAGGTTGGAGATTGCCTTCAGCGTCGTGGTCTTGCCGGCGCCGTTGGCACCGAGGATCGCGACGATGCCCTGGCGCGGCACGGTGAGCGAGACGCCCTTCAGCACCAGCACGACATGGTCGTAGATGACCTCGATATTGTTGAGCGACAGGATGGTGTCGCTCGCGGTCGCAGCGGCGGGTTTTTCGAGGGTGGCGGTGGACATCGCAGCTCCTCCCCTTCTTCCCTTGCGGGAGAAGGTGGCGCGCAGCGCCGGATGAGGGGTCGCGCTGCGCGTCGGGATTTCTCGTGGAGAGTCGCAAACGTCCAAGGACGCGCGACCCCTCATCCGTCTCGGCTTCGCCGAGCTCTCTTCTCCCGCAAGGGGAGAAGGGAGCCGCGGCGCCTCGTCAGATCAGGATGACTTCTCGCAGGACTCGGTCCGCTTCGGCCAGGTGCCGGCCTTTTCGGTGTAGTCCTTGGCGTTGGCCTCGATCAGCGGCCGGACCTCCTCCTTGAGGGGTTCGAGCCAGTCGCCCTTCTTGGTCCATTTCGTACCGTCCCACTCCGCGACATAGGCCTTGCTGTGGCCGGAATGGTCGGTGCAGGAGATCGTGGTCGGCGTGGCGAAGCCTTCCATGCCGATTTCCTTCAGCCTGGCCTCGGTGATGTTGAGGGTTTCCAGGCCGCGGCGCATGTCCTCTGAGGTGACGACCTTCTTGCCGGTCAGCTTCTGGGCATTGCGCATCGCCTCGACCACGAGCATCGAGTTGTAGACGCCGCGGTTATAGAGGTTCTCGCCGACCTTATCCTTCGGCGCGAGGCTCTTGCCCTTCTCCACGACATACTTCTGGATGTCCTGAATCACCGGGAAATTGGTGCCGGCCGCATTCAGGTTGAGCGACTTGTAGCCCTTCGCCTCCGGCCCGCCGGCGCGCGCGTCGTCGTCACCGCCGGCCCACCAGACGCCGACCAGCTTGTTGATCGGGAAGTTGTTTTTGATCGCCTCCTTGACCGCGGTCGGGTTCATCGCGCCCCAGCCCTGGTTGTAGAGGTAGTCGGGCCGGTCGCGGCGGATCGAGAGCCAAAGCGAGCCCTGGTTCTGCATGTCGGCGGCGGCAACCGGATAGAGCTTGACCTCGAACCCGTACTTCTTGGCGAGGTTCTCGAGCACCGGGATAGGCTCCTTGCCGAAGGGCGCATCGAGATGGATCAGGCCGAGCTTCTTGCCCTTGAGCTTGTCCATGCCGCCGAGTTCGGCGGCCATGTGCTTCACCATCAGCGAAGCGCCGTCCCAATAAGTGAAGGGCGGAATGAACACCCAGGGGAAGGCGGTACCATCCGCCGAAGCCGAAAGGCCATAGGCCATCGACAGGATCGGGATCTTGTCGACATGGGCGCGCGGGATCGCGGCGAGCGTAGCCCCGGTCGACCAGGGCGAGTAGACGATCGTGTTCTTCGATTTGGCCTGCTCGTAGCACTCGATCGACTTCTTGGTGTCGTAGCCGGTCTCGCACTCCTCGTAGACGATCTTGACGCCGTTCACGCCGCCGTCGCGCTCATTGATCATGGTGATGTAGTCACGCATGCCGTCGCCGATCGGGATGCCGGAACCCGAGAAGGGGCCGGTGCGATAGGCGTTGTTGGCGAAGTAGACGCTGTCCTGCGCCGCAGCCGGGGCGACCGCGCCGGCCGCCGCGAGCAGGGCTCCGAATGCCGCGCCCTTCATCAGATTGCTGGTCTTCATGGACTTCCTCCGTTCGTTTCCTCCCGACCAGACTGCTGTCGGATCGGTCTTTATGCGCCGGCGCTTCGATGTCGCCGGTCGTTTCTTGGGCCTTCCCTTGAGCCTCAATAGGGCAAGGGCCGATTCAGTAAGGGAAGGGCCATGTGCGCGATTTCTGCTTCCCGATCTGCCAGAGCCGGGCGAGGCCGTGCGGCTCGACGATCAGGAAGAGGATGATCAGCGCGCCGACCACCATGAAGGTGACATGCTCGGCGGCGGCGCCCGCGATCGGGACACCGAGCGCCGGCAGGCCGAATTTCAGCGCCGTCGGCAGGATCGAGAGGAAGGCCGCGCCGAAGAAGGAGCCGATCAGCGAGCCCAGGCCGCCGATGATGACCATGAACAGGATGTTGAAGGAGAGGCGGATCGAGAACACGTCCGCCGCCTCGCCGCCGCCGTACCAGAGGAAGATCATCATCGCCCCGGCGACGCCGGCGAAATAGGACGAGACGGCGAAGGCCATCAGCTTGGCGTTGAGCAGCTTGATGCCCATCAGCTCGGCGGCGATGTCCATGTCGCGCACGGCCATCCATGACCGGCCCAGCTTGCCATGCACCAGGTTCGAGGCGAACCAGGTCAGCACCACGACGAGGCCGAGGCAGACGAAATAGCGCGTCTCGGGCGTGGCGGAGGCGCCGGTGAGCGGGATGCCGAAGAGCGTGCGCTGCGGCACCTCGATGGCGCCGGAGGCATTGTAGTTGAACAGCCAGGGCACGCGCACGAAGGCCCATTGCAGGAAGAACTGCGCGGCGAGCGTCGCGACGGCGAGATAGAAGCCCTTGATGCGCAGCGAGGGCAGGCCGAAGAGCACGCCGATGCCGGCAGAGAACAGCCCGGAGACGAGAATCAGGACGATGATGTTCACGTTCGGGAAGACGGTCGTCAGCTTGTAGCAGGCATAGGCGCCGACACCCATGAAGGCGGCGGTGCCGAGCGAGATCAGCCCGGTATAGCCGGTGAGGATGTTGAGCCCGATCGCGGCGAGCGAGAAGACCAGGAAGGGGATCATCACCGAGGCGATGAAGAAGTCGCTGCCGAAGAAGGGGATCGCGACGAGCGCGATCGCCAGGATGATGCCGAGCCCGATCCGGTCTTCCCGCAGGGGGAAGACGGCCATGTCGGCGGAATAGGTCGATTTGTACTGGCCGGCCTCGCGGTAGAGCATGGTTACACCGTCATTCCGGGGCGACGCGAAGCGCCGAGCCTGGAATCCATGAACATTGTCGGCTGCGAGGAGGTCGCGCCTTTGCCGGCGCCACCTGCGTTTATGGGTTCCGGGCTCGATCCTGCGGATCGCCCTGGAATGACGGAGAGGTTCGTCCGCATCGCCGTCAGATCCTCTCGATGATCTTGTCGCCGAACAGGCCCTGAGGCCTGAACAGCAGGAAGCCCAGCGCAATGAAATAGGCGAGCCAGCTCTCGATGCCGCCGCCGATCAGCGGGCCCCAGTAGAACTCGCCGAGCTTCTCGCCGATGCCGATGATGAGCCCGCCGACGATGGCGCCCGGGATTGAGGTGAAGCCGCCGAGGATCAGCACCGGCAGCGCCTTCAGCGCGACGATCTCGAGCGCGAAGGAGACGTCCGAGCGCGCGCCCCACATGATGCCGGTGATCAGCGCCACGATGCCGGCGGTGAACCAGACGATGACCCAGATCTGGTTGAGCGAAATGCCGACCGAGAGCGCCGCCTTGTGGCTGTCGGCGACGGCCCGCAGCGCGCGCCCGATGCGGGTGTACTGGAAGAAGGCGGCAAGCGCAGCGATCATCAGCGAGGCGATGATCGCGGCGGCGATGTCGATCTTCTGCAGCGAGACCAGTCCGCCCAGAATCTGCAGATCGAGCGCGCCCTTGGGCAGATAAAGCTGGTCGGCGATCATCTGCTTGGGATTGCCGCCAAACAGGGCTTCGCCGAAGCCGATCAGGAAATAGGTGATGCCGAAGGTCGCCATGAACAGGATGATGTCGGGCTGGTTGACCAGGGGCCGCAGCACCACGCGCTCGATGGTGACGGCCAGCGCGAACATGACGCCGAGCGTGATGATGACGGCAAGGAAGGCCGGCACGCCCTTCTCGTAGAGGCCGACCAGCGTCAGCGCCGCGAACACCACCATGATGCCCTGGGCGAAGTTGAACACGCCCGACGCCTTGAAGATCAGGACGAAGCCGAGCGCGATCAGGGCGTAGAGCACGCCGGAGACGAGGCCCTCCCAGATCGTCTGCACGAGCAGGTCGGGCGCCTGCGCCATCTGCTGGAACGGATCGACGAAGATGGCATGAAGCGTGCCGGAGCCGTCGAGCCGCGCGCCGACGATCGCGGCGATCACGATGGCGGCGAGGATCAGGCCGGCCTTGATCCAGGGATTGGCAAGAAGGCTCGGCGCGGGGCGGGTGGCGACGTCGCTCATGGCTGCGCCTTCCAGATTATCGGCAACACAAACGAGCCCTCATCCTGAGGAGCCGCGAAGCGGCGTCTCGAAGGATGGTTCAGCTCGCGCGGGAAGAGCCCACTGGAGCATCCTTCGAGACGCGCTCCTGCGGAGCGCTCCTCAGGATGAGGGCTGAGAAAGAGGGGGAGAGCTGTCATCAGTGCGCCACTCCCAGATAGGCGTCGATGACGCGCTGGTTGGCCTTGACCTCGTCGGGTGTGCCGTCGGCGATCTTGCGGCCGTATTCGAGCACGACGACGCGGTCGGAGAGGTCCATGACCACGCCCATATCGTGCTCGATCAGCGCAATCGTCGTGCCGAACTGGTTGTTCACGTCGAGGATGAAGCGGCACATGTCCTCCTTCTCCTCGAGGTTCATGCCGGCCATCGGCTCGTCGAGCAGAAGCAACTCGGGCTCCATCGCCAGCGCGCGGCCGAGCTCGACGCGCTTCTGCAGGCCGTAGGGCAGCTTGCCGACCGGCAGCTTGCGGATGTGCTCGATCTGCAGGAAGTCGATGATGTCCTCGACGACGCGGCGATGCTCGATCTCCTCCTGCATCGCCGGGCCGTGGCGCAAAGCCTGCCAGAAGAAGCCCTTCTTCATCTTGAGGGTGCGGCCGGTCATGATGTTGTCGAGCGTCGACATGCCCTTGAACAGCGCGACGTTCTGGAAGGTGCGGGCGATGCCGCCGGCGGCGGCGCGATGCGGGCGCATCTTGGCACGGCGCTCGCCCTTGAAGACGATCTGGCCTTCCTGCGGCTGGTAGAAGCCGTTGATGCAGTTGAGCATCGAGGTCTTGCCGGCGCCGTTGGGGCCGATGATGGCCCGGATCTCGCCCTTGCGGATGTCGAAGGAGACGTCGGTGATCGCCTTCACGCCGCCGAAGCGCAGCGAGATGTTCTCGACCGAGAGCAGGGTTTCGCCCTTGGCGCTGATGGGGGTGCCCGTCACGTTCATCGGCTCCGCGTTCATGCCGCCTTCGCCGCTGCCGGCGCCTCCTGCGGAGCCACCGGATAGAGAGTGGCGTCGCGCACCTTGACGCGGGCCGAGATGGCACCCTTGCGGCCGTCCTCGAAGGTCACTTCCGTCGAGATATCCGCCGCTTCCGATCCGTCATAGAGCGCGGCAACCAGCGGCGCGTAGCGCTCGGCGATGAAGCCGCGGCGGACCTTCTGGGTGCGGGTCAATTCGCCGTCGTCGGCATCGAGTTCCTTGTGCAGGATGAGGAAGCGCTTGATCTGAGCGCCGCCCATCATCGGCTCGCCGGCAAGCGAGCGGTTCACCTCGTCGACGTGCTTGGCGATCATGTCGTAGACGAGATCGTGGCCGGCCAATTCCTGATAGGAGGCATAGACCACGTTGTTGCGCTCGGCCCAGTTGCCGACGGCGGTGAGGTCGATGTTGAGCGCGACGGTGGCATAGTCGCGGCCCTGGCCGAAGGCCACGACCTCCTTGATGTTCGGATAGAACTTCAGCTTGTTCTCGATGTATTTCGGCGGGAAGAGGTCGCCGCTGTTGAGCTTGCCGACATCCTTGGCGCGGTCGATGATCTTGAGGTGGCCGCCCTCGTCGAAGAAGCCGGCATCGCCGGAGCGGACATAGCCGTCGGCCGTCATCGTCTCGGCGGTCTTGTCCGGGTCCTTGTAGTAGCCGCCGAAGATCGAGGGCGAGCGGTAGAGCACCTCGCCATTGTCGTCGATGCGGATCTCGACCAGCGGCGCCGGCTTGCCGACCGTGTCGGCCTTGATCTCGCCGTTGGGCTGCATGGTGATGTACACCCCGGCCTCGGTCTGGCCGTAGAGCTGTTTCAGGTTGACGCCGATCGAGCGGTAGAAGCGGAAGAGTTCGGGGCCGATCGCCTCGCCGGCCGTGTAGCCGACCTTGATGTTGGTCAGGCCGAAGCGATTGCGCAGCGGGCCGTAGACCAGCATGTCGCCGAGCTTGTAGAGCAGCCGGCCCTTCAGCGGCACGCTCTCGCCGTTCAGGATCTTTTCGCCGTATTGCTTGGCGACGCCGAGGAAGTAGTGGAACGCCTTGCGCTTCAGGGCGCTCGCATCCTCCATACGCACCATGGTGAGGGTCAGCATGTTCTCGAAGACGCGCGGTGGGGCGAAGGCATAGGTGGTGCCGACCTCGCGGCGGTCGTCGATGACGGTGTCCGGGCTTTCCGGGCAGTTGACGCAGAAACCGGCCAGCATCGCCTGCGCGTAGGAGAAGATGTGGTCGCCGACCCAGGCGATCGGCAGATAGGCGATGACCTCGTCGCTCTCGTTCAGCCCATCGAAGCCGCAGCCGATCTCGGCGGCGACGATGACGTTGTAGTGGCTGAGCATCACGCCCTTGGGGCGCCCGGTGGTGCCGGAGGTGTAGAGGATGATGCCGAGGTCGGAGCCCTTGCCCTGCTCCATCTCGCGGGCGAGCGTGGCCTCGGCCTGCTGGTCCTGAAGCGCCTTCGCGCCGGCCTGGATCACCATCTCGATGGCGTGAAGCTTGGTGTGGTCGTAGTCGCGCAGGCCGCGCGGCTCGTCATAGAGCATGTGCCTGAGATGCGGCAGCCGGTCGGCGATGGAGAGCAGCTTGTCGACCTGCTCCTGGTCCTGCACCACGGCGAAGACGGCCTCGGCATGGTCGAGGACATAGGCCATCTCCTCGGCGACGCCATCGGCGTAGACCGGCACGGGGATGGCGCCGATCCACTGCGCCGCGCACATCGACCAGTACAGCCGCGGCCGGTTGTAGCCGATGATCGCGACCTTCTCGCCGCGCTTCAGCCCGAGATCCTGCAGCCCCTTGGCGAAATTGCGGACGTGCTCAGCCACCTCGGCCCAGTTCCAGGACTGCCAGATCCCGAGATCCTTGTGACGAAACGCGACCCGCGAGGCGCGCTCCCTGGCATTGCGCAACAGCAATTTCGGAAAGGTATCCGCCTGGCCGGCGGTGCCGCTTGCCACGATTGCGTTCTCCCCTGACGAGCCGCCATGCGTCGTGGCAGCTTCCTGTGAGCCGGTTTCCGGTCTCGTTGTCATGCAAGACTTGCAGGCGGCCATCATCTTCGCAAGGACCCGCTTGACAGACAATTCGTCTTTTGGTGACTATTGTCCCGCCGAAGTCTGCTCAGCGACTGCTGCCACGAGTTTCGCCCCAGATCTCGTTCAATTTACCGTGATTTCTGGCGCTGCCGGCAGGGCGGCGGCACGTCGCTATTGCGTGCAACGAAAGTCTTACGCAAAAAAACCGCCCGCAGCTCGGACGAACTGCGGGCGGGCCGGGACGGCGGCGAGGGTCAGTAACGCTCGTAATAGTTCCGGCGGTAGCCATAGGCCGGAGCATGCGGCGGCGGACCGCCATAGCGGCGCTCATAGCCGTAGCCGCGGTCATAGCCACGGCCTTGACGATAGTAGTCACGGCGCTGCTGCCGCTCCATGTTGTGCTGGATTTCCCACTCGCGGTGCTCGCGGGTGTGGCGAGTATATTCGGCGGGCAGCCTGTCCAGCGCTTCGGTCTGTGCAATGGACGGGGTCGTCGCGCCGGCTGGCGTTGCCGCGATCGCGGCGAGGGCGAGGCCGGCGGCCATCAGGAAGCTACGCATGGTCGTCTCCTTCGGTTGATGAACCCGATCAGACCAGTCCTCGGCCCAACAAAGCCTGAACGGCTGGGTTGGCTGCCGTTCAGAAAGACCGGCCGCCCCGCGCTGCGGGTTCGCTGCGGGATGCCTTGCCACGCATCGGGCGCTCGGCAGTGACCTTTGCCGGTTGAAGGACATGGAAGGGGTCGAACCAACCTTCCCATGCGCGGCTCGCGACCTTCGACTGGGCGGCGGCGTATTCGGCGGCCTGGTCGTTGACCCGTTTCATGAGCGTGTCGAAGAAGCCAAACATCGCGTCGTTCCTTTACTCAGCTCGGGGCTGTTCGAGAAAGGCAACGCGCGAAGTGCGGATTGGTGCCGTGAAGGACGTCTCAACCTTCGTAGCGGGTCAGCTTGTTGAGGTCGCGGATGGTGATGCTGCCATGGCCGATCTCGATCATGCCGAGATCGGCGAGCTTCGCCAGACCCTGATTGGCCATCTGCCTGGAGATGCCGGCGAGCATGCCGAGCTCCTCCTGCGATATCGCCAGGGTGCGGCCGAGATCGGGGTAGAGGGTCGGGTTGAACAGCCAGGCGAGATTGCGGGCGAGGCGGCCGGTGGAATCGAGCGTGCGCTCGGTCTCGGCGAGCGAGATGAACTGGGCGAGGCGCTCGTTGAACTGGTGGACGAGGAAGCGGTTGAAGGCCGCCGAATGCTCGAACAGCCAGAGGAAGGTCGAGCGGCGCATCAGGGCGATCCGCGACTCGCGCAGCGCCACCAATTCGTAGCGTCGCGGCTCGGCCTTGATCACGGTGCCCTCGCCGAACCAGGCGCCGGCGCGCAGGCCGGCGAGCGTTGCCGATTTCCCGGCCTTGGACGTGGTCGCCATCTTGACCAGCCCCTCGGCGACGCCGGTCCAGGATTCCAACCGGTCGCCGACATGGCAGATCGAGGCGCCCTTGCCGTAGCTCTTGAAGGAAATGCCGCGCCGCGCCTCCTCGAACTCGTCGTCGGACAGGTCGCGGGACCAGGAGGCGATGGCGCGCAGTTCCTCGGGGGTGATCAAGATGGCGGCTGTCCGGGTTTGCAAGGGGCAGGCTTCGGGCGGCGTGGCGTCATTCTCGGGCGAAGCGGAGCGTAGACTCGAGAATCTCCTTCAGGAAGAGGCTCCGGATTCAGGAAGAGGCTCCGGAGCCTCCTTGTCACGAGATGCTCGGGTCAAGTCCGAGCATGACGATGCGGAACGGCGGGGCTATTCCGCAGCCTGCGGCAGGGCCAATGTGCTGTTTCCCTCGCGCAACTGGGTCAGCAACTCCGCCTCCTCGGCCTTCGCGGCGTTCAGATGCCGCTCCTTGACGTAGCCGAAGCCGCGGATCTTCTCCGGGATCGCGGCGAGCGCGACGCAGAGGGCATGGTTCTCCGGGGAAAGCCGTGTCAGCAGCTCGCTCAGCAGGGTTTCGTAGTCCGTGATCAGGCTGCGTTCCGTGCGGCGCTCCTGCGTGTAGCCGAAGGGATCCAGGGCGGTGCCGCGCAGGCCCTTGAGCCTTGCCAGAAGCCCGAAGGCGCCCATCATCCACGGGCCGAAGCTGATCTTGCGCGGCAGGCCGGTGTTCGGATCGCGCCTGCCCAGCAGCGGCGGCGCGAGATGGAACTCGTAGCGCAGCGGCTTGCCGTCCGCGCCATCGGCCTCGAAGGTCGCTGCGACCTGCCTACGGAAGGCGCCGTCGCTGTAGAGGCGGGCGACTTCGTACTCGTCCTTGTAGGCCATCAGCTTGAAGAGGTAGCGCGCGACCGTTTCGCCGAGCGCGGACTGGCCGGGCGCCATCGCAGCCTCCCGCGTCTGCACGCGGGCGACGAGATGGCGGTAGCGCGCCGCATAGGCGGGATTCTGATAGGCGGTGAGATGGGCGACGCGGCGGGCGATGATCTCTTCGAGCGTGTGCGAAAGCTCGCGGGCGGGCGTCGCCGCCCGGTTCGGCGCCAGCAATTCCATCAGCGCGTCCGGATCATGCGCGGCGCGGCGGCCGAGCTCGAAGGCCTGCCGGTTCATGGCGACGGCCTCGCCGTTGAGTTCGATCGCCCTAAGCAACGACTCGCGGGAGAGGGGGACCGTACCGAGCTGCCAGGCATGGCCGAGCATGAACATGTTGGCGGCGATGGCATTGCCGAGGAACGCGACTGCAGCTGCCGTGGCATCGAGGAAATGGGTCCGGTCGCGCCCGGCTGCCGAGAGGATGGCGCGTTTCAGCCGTTCGGTCGGCAACGAGAAATCGGCGTTGCGGGTGAAATCGCCGGGCAGGCTCTCGGCGGTGTTGACGATGACCATGCCGCGCTCCGGCCGGATCGCGCCGAGCACCTTCTTCGAGCCGGTGACGGTGAGGTCGCAGCCTAGGACGAGGTCGGCCTGCCCGGCGGCGACGCGGATCGCATGAATGTCTTCCGGCCGGGGCGCTAGCTTGACGTGGCTGAAGACGGCGCCGCCTTTCTGGGCGAGGCCGGCCATGTCGATCATGCCGCAGCCCTTGCCTTCGAGATGCGCGGCCATGCCGAGGATGGCGCCGATGGTGACGACGCCGGTGCCGCCGACGCCGGTGACGATCACCGCGAAGCTGCGGTCGAGCGCCGGCACGACGGGTTCCGGCAGATCGTCCTGGCCGAGCATGCCGGCATCGAGCTTGAGCGGATCGGCCTTCTTCGGCCGCGCGCCGTGCACAGTCACGAAGGACGGGCAGAAGCCCTTGAGGCAGGAGAAATCCTTGTTGCAGTTCGACTGGTCGATCTGGCGCTTGCGGCCGAACTCGGTCTCGAGCGGCTGCACCGAGACGCAGTTCGACTGCACGCCGCAATCGCCACAGCCTTCGCAGACCAGCTCGTTGATGAGGACGCGCTTGTCGGGATCGGGATAGGCGCCGCGCTTGCGCCGCCGCCGCTTCTCGGTGGCGCAGGTCTGGTCGTAGAGCAAAAGCGAGACGCCAGACGTCGCCGCCAATTCGCGCTGGACGGCGTCGAGCTCGTCGCGGTGGTGCAGCGTCGTGCCGGCCGGCCATTGCGTGCCGGGCGGGTATTTGCCGGGGTCGTCGCTGACGACGGCGATGCGCTGCACGCCCTCGGCCGCGACCTGCCGCGCCATCTGGTCGGGAGAGAGATGGCCTTCGGCCTGCTGGCCGCCGGTCATGGCGACGGCGTCGTTGTAGAGCAGCTTGTAGGTGATGGTGACGCCGCTCGCGACCGCCCAGCGGATCGCGAGCGAGCCGGAATGGGTATAGGTGCCGTCGCCGAGATTCTGGAAGACATGGCTGCGGGTCGAGAACGGGGCTTCGCCGACCCAGTTCGCGCCTTCGCCGCCCATCTGGGTGAAGCCGGCGGTGTCGCGGTCCATCCACTGCACCATGTAGTGGCAGCCGATGCCGGCATAGGCGCGCGAGCCCTCGGGCACGACGGTCGAGGAGTTGTGCGGGCAGCCCGAGCAGAAATAGGGCGTGCGCTTCGCGATCTCCTGCGCCTCGGCGAGGCGGCCTTGCGCCTGGGCGATCTCCTCCAGCCGGGCGCGCAGGGCGGGATCGTCGCGGTATTGCAGGATGCGACCACCGAGCGCGATGGCGATGTCGTTCGGGTCGAGTGCGCCATGGATGGGGAAGAGCCAGTCGCCCTTCTCGTCCTTCTTGCCGATCACCATCGGCTGGTGCCTGGCGCCGTAAAGCTCTTCGCGGACCTGCACCTCGATCAGCGAGCGCTTCTCCTCGACCACCATGATGAGGTCCAGGCCTTTGGCGAAGGCCTTCAGCTCGGCCGGGTCGATCGGCCAGGGGCAGGCGAGCTTGAACAAGCGGATGCCGAGATCGTTGGCGCGGACCTCGTCGATGCCGAGATCCTCCATGGCCTGGCGCACGTCGAGATAGGATTTGCCGACCGTGGCGATGCCGATGCGGGGCTTTTTCCCGCCATGGGTGACGATGCGGTTCAGCTTGTTGGCGCGCAGATAGGCCAGCATCGCGTCGCGCTTGTAGAGATGGAGCCGGCGCTCCTGCTCGACGAAATCGAGCTCGCGGCGGATGGCGAGGCCGCCCGGCGGCGGGACGAAATCCGTCGGCGCGACGATCGTGACGCGGTCGAGCGAGCCATCGATCGAGGCCGTCGATTCGATGTTGTCCTTGACGCATTTGATGCCGACCCAGACCGAGGCGAAGCGTGAGAGCGCGATGCCGTGCAGGCTGTAGTCGATGATCTCCTGCACCCCGGCCGGGTTGAGGATCGGCATCATCCGGTCGACGAGGACGAATTCGGTCTGGTGGGCGTTGGTCGAGGATTCGGCGGTATGGTCGTCGCCCATCAGGCAGATCACGCCGCCATGGGGGTCGGTGCCGGCCATGTTGCCATGGCGCAGGACGTCGCCGGAGCGGTCGACGCCCGGGCCCTTGCCGTACCAGAGCGCGAAGACGCCGTCATGCTTGCCTTCGCCGCTCAAGCCGGCCTGCTGCGTGCCCCAGATGGCGGTGGCGGCGAGGTCCTCGTTCAGGCCGGGCTGGAAGACGATGTTGGCCGCCTTGAGCGGCTTGGCCGCGCGCATCAACTGCTGGTCGAGGCCGCCGAGCGGGGAGCCGCGATAGCCCGAGACGAAGCCGGCGGTATCGAGCCCGGCGCGCCGGTCCCGCTCGCGCTGCATCAGCAGCATGCGGGCGACCGCCTGGGTGCCGGTGAGGAAGACTTCGCGCTTGTCGAGGTCGTATTTGTCGTCGAGCGCGACTTCGCGCAGTCCGATCTGGCGCAGCGCGCCCGCCTCGGTGCCGGATTTCCGCGGTGTCTCGGCCATGATCGGCCTCCCGGATCGTCGTTCCCGCCGACGGGCCGGTTGTTCCGGCCTCGTGCTCTGCCGTCATCGCGGCAAATATGTCAGCAACGCTGATATATCGGCCGGAGGCGGTCAATCAACTTGGTATCATTCCAGTTTTCGGGGCTGCGTCCAGAGGCTTGCGGGAACGGCCGAAGCGCGTCATGCGGAAGGCGCCGCGATTTGGCCCCGTTTGGCGGGGATGGCTGTTCGCGCGGTCGCACGCCTGTCGTCGTGGCCGTTGACGATCGGTCATGATCCGCCCGGCGTGCCGGAGCTTGGAGGGGTTCGCCCATGATGCGACGCGCCTATCTGACAGCCCTGACCGGGCTCCTGCTGGCCGCCATGGCGGGGCCGGCGGCGGCGCATCCGCATGTCTTCGTCAATGCCAAGGCCGAGATCGTCTTTGCTCCGGACGGCTCTGTTCGGGCGATCCGGCATCACTGGAGCTTCGACGAGGCCTATTCGGCCTATATCACCCAGGGTCTCGACAAGAACGGCGATGGCAAGCTGACCTCGGACGAACTCTCCGAACTCGCCAAGATCAATGTCGAATCGCTGCCGGATGTCGAGTTCTTCACGGCCGCCAAGCTCAACGGCCGGAAACAGGAGTTCGGCGCGCCGGGCGAGCAGGTGATGTCCTATGAAAACAAGATCCTGACGCTGGTCTACACGCTGCCGCTGAAAAGTCCGTCGAAGGCGCGCTCCTTCGGCATCGAGATCGGCGACCCCACCTATTTCGTTGCCTTCACCATCGTGGATGCCCCGGATGCGGTCGTCACCAAGGACGCGCCGCAGGGCTGCGTGGTGCGCGTCAACCGGCCGCCCAAGCTCGACGATGCCACCCAGAAGCGCCTCGCCGAGGCCGATATCACCGCGACGCCGGATGTCAGCGGGCTTGAGGTGACGACGCGGGCGCTGGTTGCATGTCCCTGACGCCGGCCGAAACCGCTCGCCCTGCCGGCGCTCTGCTGCCGCGCAGGCTGATCGCCTGCGTGCTGGCGCTGCTGCTGGTCGCCGGTGTGCTGACCGCCTTGGCGATGGCGATAGCGGCGGTGAGCCCGCCGCCTCCACCTCCGCCGCGCAATCCTTTCGGCACGGCCCTGCCGCGCGAGGCACTGCCCTCGACGACCGGCTTCGGCGCTTTGCTCATCGCCTGGCAATCGAGCTTCTATCGCGAGCTGACGGCGACGCTGAAGGCGATCGCGACGGCGCCGGGGGCGTTATGGGGGCTGCTCGGGCTCTCCTTCGGTTACGGCGTCTTCCACGCGGCCGGGCCGGGTCACGGCAAGGCGGTGATCTCCGGCTATATCGTCGCCGACAATCGCAGCCTGAAGCGGGGGCTCGGCCTGAGCTTCGCCGCGGCGCTGCTGCAGGCTGTCGTCGCGATCGCGATCGTGGCCGTGGCGACGCTTCTGCTGAGGACCACGGCCATGCAGATGAACGCGGCGACGAGCATGATCGAGCAGGGCAGCTTCCTGCTGGTTGCGCTGGTCGGGTTCCTGATGCTCTGGCGGAAGGCGGGAGCCTTGGTCGGGCTCGAAGCCGGTGCGTCCGCGCATGATCCGGCGGCCTGCGACCACGTCCATATGCCGGACGCCGATGCGGTCGCGCGGCTCGCGGGCTGGCGCGACATGGCCGGCGTCGTGCTGGCGGCGGGTTCGCGCCCTTGCGCGGGGGCGCTGATCATCCTCGTCTTCGCAGCCTCGCAGGGGTTGTTCTGGGCTGGTGTCGCCGCGACTTTCGCAATGGCGCTGGGCACGGCGATCACCACAGGGGCGCTTGCCGCCTTCGCCGTCTTCTTCAAGTTCGCGGCGCTGAAATTCGCCGGCGGCGGCAGCCTGCGCTCGGCGCGATTGATTGCCGGACTCGAACTCCTCGCCGCCGCCTTCGTCGCCGTGCTGGGCACGGCGCTCTTCACCGGCCTGTGGGTCGGCGGGATGGGAGGCTGAGCGCTACGGCGCCGCCTCGTAAACGAAGAGCGTCGACTTGTCGTCATCCGGCATGAAGTAGGCGCGCACGCCCTGACCGGCGGGCTCGACCCAGAACGGATTCTGCGTCATCGGCAACCCGGATGGCGACCAGAGCTCGATCGGGAGCTGGTAGACCGGTCGGTTGTCGCGCAAATCGACGATCTCGAACCCGCCAAGCCGGAAGACCGGGGCATCCGGTGCTGTCCGGTAGGTGTTGAGGCCGGCGCAGAGCATCCTGCTGCGACCGAGGAAGTGGCAATCCTGATAGTCGATATAGAGCGCGGGGTTGGGCACGCGCAGCTGCTCCGGCGGCGTTCCGGCATTGGTCACCTTGTCCTCGGTGTCGAGCGGCCATTTGTAGAAGCGACGCGAGCCCCAGCTGACGCCGTGCAGCGATTTGTCGTCGGTGTTGTGGACGATGCCGCCGATATGGTCCTTGAAGCGGAACACCTCGGTGGCCTTCATCGTCGCCGGGTCGACCTTGTAGATGATCGACTGGCTATTGGGCCGGTACTCGGCGACGGGCACCCAGATATGCTGGCCGTCGAAGTCGATTCCGCCGGGGTGGTAGATCGAGCCCTCGCCAAGCGTGAGATCGGCCAGAAGGCGGCCTTCGGCATCGACCTTGAAGAGATGGCCCACGCCTTCGCCGGTGTCGCGGTCATAGCCGCCCTGCGGAGTCGGGAAGCGCGTCGTCGGCTTGCGGATGTCGACGGAGGAGACGAAGAAGGCGTCGCCGATCTTGACCATGCCCTGCGGGTGGAAGGTCGGGAACTGCAGGGTTATCGCCGCCTTCTGCTGCCATGGCGTCGCGCGAGTCAGCTTCGGGATCGCGTCGTTGAGTGCGGGATCGGCGGCCAGAGCGGAGCCCCAGGACATGAGGGCGGCGGCGAGCAGCCCGGCGGCAAGGCGCGTCTTCATCGGGGTTCTCCCAGGTTGTGACGACGCCCTGTCGGCGTTCTCTCCGATTATAACGCTTTACCTGATCGATGGCGCTTCCGTCTGACGCTGCGGATCATTTTCCAGCAGGATCGGCTTGCCGTGCGGCGTCGCCTCGGCGGCGCGGGCCCAGGAGGCAGCGAGCGCATCGACGCCGTCATGCGAGGCGAGGCCCTTCTCGATCAGCAGATGCTCCAGCGCCTCGCACCAGCGCTCGTAATAATCCGAGCCGTCGCGGCAGCCGCCGGCAGCGAGCGCCTCGCGGATTTCGGCACCGAGAGCCTGCGCCCATTCATCGGCGGTGAAGACGCCCCTGTTCTGGAGCGCGACGACAAGAGCGAAGGCCTGGGCCTGCCAGGGCTCGGCGAAGATCGGACCCTCGGCATCGCGCGGGATCGGCGTATCGGCGGCCAATGCCTGCGCCAGATCGGTCTCAGGCCGGCTCAAGATAGCTCTCCCAGGCCTCGATGCTGACGGTGGAGGTGGGATCGGCGTCGCGGCCCCAGAGTGCGCGGCCGTCGAAGACGACGGTGTAGAGCCACTGCGCCGTCTCGGGTTGCCCTTGGGCGCCCGTATCCGGGAAGACATGGCAGCCGGTGACGCGCTCGATCAGGCCTTCCTTGCCGCGGGCATAGCGCGGCAGGCGGGTGTGGTGCTGCGGGTGCATCACGATGGTGCGGACCTTGTCGCCGACGGCGAAACGCGCAGGTGCCTTGGGTTCGCGCTCATAGGGGAAGCCGCGGCGGAGCACGCCAGCGACCTCCTCGCCCTTGAGCACGCGCTTCGGCTCGCGGCGCTCTGGCGCAGGCTTGCCGGAGGCGAGCTCTTTGGCTGTGAGGAAGCCGTGCTTGACCAGCACCTTGTCGAGCGCGGCGAGCCAGATCTCGTAATAGGTCGAGGAGAGATACTGCGCCGGCGGCAGGCTCTCGCGGGCGTGGCGGATCTCGTCGATCGACCAGGCGCCCATGGCGCCGGCCGCGACGTTGATCGCAAGGACGCGCTTTTCCCAGTCGCCGTGGAAGACCGGCTCGTTCGGCTCCGGCACGACAGGGCCGAAGGCCATCTGGCCGCCGAGGTCATGGGCGCTGTTCATGCTGTGCCCTCCGCCGCATCCTCCAGGTGGGGCAGGCCAGTGCCGATCATCGAATCGCGGCTGACGATGCTCGCCAGCTTTTCCTCGCTCCAGCCCTCGGTGCCGGCCGGGCGCATGGGGATGACGATGAAGCGGGTTTCGGCGGTCGAATCCCAGACGCGGATGCGCTGGTTCTCCGGCAACGTCACGCCGAAATCGGCGATGGTGCCGCGCGGGTCGATCACTGCCTTGGCGCGATAGGGCGGGGATTTGTACCAGACCGGCGGCAGCCCCAGCACCGGCCAAGGATAGCAGGAGCAGAGGGTGCAGACGATCAGGTTGTGCTGCTCGGGGGTGTTGAAGCAGGCGACGATGTGCTCGCCGCCGCGCCCGCCATAGCCGAGTTCGGCGGCCGCCGCCGTGCCATCAGCCTTGAGGCGATCGGCATAGGCCAGGTCCGTCCAGGCCCTGGCGACGATGCGGGCCCCGTCGCGCGGGCCGACCTTGGTCTCGTAGGTCTCGATGATGGCGTCGAGCGCGGCGGGATCGACATAGCCCTTCTCGACCATCAGCGTCTCCAACGCCTTCACCCGCGCCTCGATGGCGGTGAAGTGGTTGTCGTGGCTGTGGTCGTGATCATGGTGGTGTCCGCTCATGGCGACCTCCTCTCAGGCGATCCGGATGCGGGCGGCTTGCTCGTAGCGCACGGCGAAGGCGACGAGCGACCGGTCGGAGCCCTTCGGGCCTATCAGCGACAGGCCGAGCGGGGCACCCTCGCGCTGCGCTACGGGGATGGTGACCTGCGGAAAGCCTGAAAGGCCGGAGAGACAGAGCAGCCGCAGCGCCCGGTTGCGGAAATCCTCAAGCTCCGACTCCTTCGCACCGATCAGCGGCGCGACGTCCGGCATGGTCGGCAGGATCAGCACGCCGTCCTGCGCCAGCAGCCGCGAGAGCTTGGCGCGGAAGGTCTTGCGAGTGGCCTCGCCCCTGGCATATTCGGCGTCGGTCACCGCCTTCGAGAAGGCGAAGCGCTCCTTCACGCCCGGCCCGAGCGGCGGGGCGAAGCGCTCGATCATGGCGCCGTCGGCGATCCAGGCCTCGCGGCCCTGGATCCAGCGGAAGGCCCAGTAGAGCGGGTCGAGGTCGCGGACGAGCTTGACGCCCTCGGGCTGGCCGAGCGCGGGAATCGCCCGCTGCACGACGTTGCGCAGGATCGTCTCCGCTTCAGGCACCGCCTGGGCGAACATGTCGTCGGCGAGCAGCAGGCGCGGGGCTTCCGGCAGTTCGGTCCGGTCCAGGCCAAGCAGCACGTTGGCGACGCGGGCGAAAACGTCACCGTCACGGGCGAACCAGCCGGGCGTGTCGAGGCTTTCAGCCAGCGGCCAGCTTCGCTTCAGCGAGAGCCGGCCATGAGTGGGGCGGATGCCGAAGAGGCCGCCATAGCTCGCCGGCGCACGCACCGAGCCGCCGGTGTCCGAGCCCAGCCCGACATCGGCGAGGCGCCCCGCCACGGCCGCCATCGAGCCGCAGGAGGAGCCGCCGGTGATGCGCTCCGGCGCGGCCGGATTGATCGGCGAACCGAAATGCGCGTTCTGGCCGTTGAGCGAGAAGGCGAGCTCGTCCGTATGGGTCTTGCCGACGAAGCGGGCGCCGGCCTGGAGCAGGTCTTTCACGATCGGCGCGGTCTTCGTCTTGATGCCGGATTGCGCCAGCACGAGCGGCGAGCCGGCCCCGGTCGGATAGCCCTTGACGTCGAAGAGATCCTTCACCGCCAGAGTCAGCCCGGCGAGGGGCCCGGCGACGGCATGCTTCACCGGCGCGTCGGGATAAGGGACGAAACAGCGGAACGGATCGTCGAAAGTCATCTGGCGTCAGATCCCCCTGGAATCGCCGTCGGAGCGCGGATCATGCACCGCCTCGACATGGCCCTTGGCGTGCTTCACCAGCATGCCGGCATGGCCGAAGCCTTCTGAATAGGCCTGGCCGGTCTCGGTGATCGGATGGCCGGCCGCGTCGAGCCGCTCCAGCAGCGACGATTCGAAGCGGCTCTCGAATTTGAGGCTGGTCGAGCTGGCGCCCCAGGTCTTGCCGAAGAGCCAGCGCGGCGCGTCCACAGCCGTGGCGAGGTTCTGGCCGGCGCGGTAGCGCGTCAGGATCTGCGCCTGGAACTGCGGCTGGCCGTCGCCGCCCATCGAGCCATAGGGCAGGATGCGCCCGTCGGCGAAGCCGGCAAGGGCGGGGTTCAACGTGTGGAAGGGCTTGCGGCCGGGCGCCAGCGGATTGGCCGCCTTCTTGTCCAGCGAGAAGGAGACGCCGCGGTTCTGCCAATGGATGCCGGTGCGCGGCAGGACGCAGCCGGAGCCGTACTCCCAATAGATCGACTGGATGTAGGAGACGGCGAGGCCGTTGGCGTCGATGGCGCCCATCCAGACCGTATCGCCGTCGCCATTGCGCAGCGGCAGTTTCGCCGCCCGCTTCCTGTCGATGGCGGCCGCCTCGCGCGCCAGAGCGGCGTCGCTCAGGAAATCGGCTGGGGGATGATCGAGCTGGGTCGGGTCGGTGACGTAGCGGTCGCGGATGGCGAAGGCGCGCTTCGTCGCCTCGATCAGCCCGTGATGATGCTCGAAGCTGTCGAGCTTCACCGGGCCGAGCCGCTCGAAGATGCCGAGGATGAGCAGGGAGGCCAGTCCCTGCGTCGGCGGCGGCAGGTTGTAGACCATGAGGCCGGGCAGCTTCAGCGCCAGTGGCGCGACGCTCCGGGCGCGGTAGCGATCGAGATCGGCGCGGGCGATCGGTGCACCGATGCGCGCGAGATCGGCGGCGATCTCATGGCCGACATCGCCGCGGTAGAAATCGTCGAGGCCGGCATCGGCCAACTGCTGCAGCATCGCGGCCAGGGTCTCCGGTTTGCGGCGGGCGCCGGGCTTCGGCGGCGCGCCGTCGATCCAGAAGGCGGGCAAGAAGCCGGGCGCGGCCTTCAGCGCGTCCAGCTCGTTGGGCTGGTTGCCGAGTTCGGAGCCGGAGATCTCATAGCCCTCGCGGCCATGGCCGATGGCATCGAGGAGCAGGTCGCGCAGGGGCAGGCGCCCGCCCAGCGAGCGGGAAAGGTCGAGCGCGAGCTGCCAGCCGCCGATGGCTCCGGCGACCGTGAGAGCCGCTTCCGGCCCCCGCGAGGGGATGACGTCGTAGTCACGGCGGCGATAATGCTCGATCGTGGCGAGGGAGCCCGCCGGGCCGCAGGCCTCGATGCCGTGCATCCGGCCGCCGGGCTCATGGACCAGCCAGAAACCGTCGCCGCCGATGCCGTTCATATGCGGGTAGACCACGGCGATCGTGGCGGCCATCGCGACCATGGCCTCGATGGCGTTGCCGCCTTCGGTCAAAATGGCGCGCCCGGCCTCCGAGGCGAGGCGGTGAGGCGCGGCGACCGCGGCCGAAGCGAAGACTGGCGTTTCGAGCATCAGGGCTTTTCAATCTCCGAAGCCATGCCCATCTGGTCGGCTGGCGCGATTTTGTTGCATGGCGCGGCAAGCTCCGCTAGGTGCGTGCAGCGCATGACCGCTTGAGGTGCTCGCGCTCGAAGGAAGGACAGCATGGCCGGACGGCACACGAACTGGCGCAACCTGGTCATGGTGACCTCGTTCGGGATCCTGATCGCCGTCGAATTGTTCGGCGTGGCCCTGGCGGCCGGCTGGGCGCTGGCAGGCCTGTTCGATCTCGGCACCATCTTCGAATACATCATGATGGCGATCTTCTCGGTCTTCGCGGCCTATGGGATGCTCAATCTGATGCGCCGCATGCTCAAGATCGAGCATCTGACGGACGTCGACTGAGCTTGCGTCATGCTCGGGCTTGACCCGAGCATCTCGGAAACCAGCTTCTTCTCGTCCTGAGATTCTCGGGTCTGCGCTTCGCTTCGCCCGAGAATGACGGCCTCTACTCGCAGAGCTTCAGCGTGACCGGGTCAGCGTCCGCCGGCAGGTAATCGCCCATCGGGCGGCACTGGCCGGCGATGCAGATGCGCCAGTCGGCCGTGGCGCCTGAGCGGCGCATCACCACCTCCTTGAGCGGCGGCAAAGCCGGATGCCAGCGCCAGAAACCGTGGATCAGGCGGGCGCCCTCCGGCGGGTCCATGCCGGCACCCGAGCCTTCGATGCGCGCTTCCGCGAGTTCGAGACCGGCCGGTGTCTCGCGCCAGACCTCTTCCCACAGCGTCTTCTGCACCGAATGGCGCCAGCCGAGCGTGATCTCGCCGCGTCCGAGCACGACCACGAGCGCGCCGGCCGCGAGGCACAGGCTCATGCGGCGGCGGTCTCGGCCTTGCGCGCCGCGAACCAGTGCCGCAGCACGATGGCAGCTCCCAGCGCATAGCCGAGCGGGTCGCTATAGCTGAACTCGCCGAACAGCAGCACCGCCGCGCCGAAGGACAGCACCCGCTCGATCAGGCTCAGCCGCCCGAACAGGTAGCCGATCGCGACCATGCCGAAGAGCCCGATGGCGACCGTCGCCTTGAAGGTGGCGTAGACGACCGCAGGCCAGAAACCGATCACGGCCGCCATCGGGTCTCCGTTCTGCAGCATCAGCGCCGGCGAATAGACGGCGATGAAGGGGATGACGTAGCCCGCGAGCGCGACGCGCATCGCCTCCCAGCCGATCTTGTCGGGGTTCTCCTTGGCGATCGGCGCGGCGGCCAGCGCAGCCAGCGCCACCGGCGGCGAGAGATCGGCCATGATGCCGTAGTAGAAGGCGAACATGTGGCTGACAATCAGCGGCACGCCGAGCTTTTCCAGCGCGGGAGCCGCGAGCGCCGCGACGATGATGTAGGTCGGGATCGTCGGGATGCCGGTGCCGAGCAGGATCGACAGGATCATGGTCAGGATCAGCGCGAGGAACAGGCTGTGCTGGCCGAGCCCGATGATCCAGGCGCCGAAGGTGGTGCCGATGCCGGTCTGCGTCATCAGGCCGATGATGGTGCCGACGATGGCGCAGGCGATGCCGACCGGCAAAGCGGTCTTGGCGCTGTCGGCGAGCGCGTCGCGGCTGATCGCCAGCGTCGCGCGTCCGCCGAGGGTGAAGGCGTTCAGCAGGATCAGCACCGCGATCAGCCCGGCGACGATGCGGATGTCCATGCCGTCGCGGAAGAGCGCGGCGGCGATCAGCCCGAGTCCGACCCAGAAGATGATGCGCAGCGTCTGCGTGCTGAAGCCGGCGGTGATGCCGGCGCCGAGGAGCAGGCCGACCGTCAGCGCCAGGCCCATCGTGCCGGCGAAGAGCGGCGTGAAGCCGTGGAACAGCATGAAAATCAGCACGGCGAGCGGCAAGGCGAGATACCAGCGCTCGCGCAGGGCCTTGAGCGGGCTCGGCAGCAGCGCGCGCTCGATGCCCCTGAGGCCATACTTGCCGGCTTCGAGATGCACCATCCAGAACGCCGAGGCGAAATAGAGCACGGCGGGGATCGCCGCCGCCTTGACGATCTCGGCATAGGGGACGCCAAGCGTCTCGGCCATGATGAAGGCGACGGCTCCCATCACCGGCGGCATGATCTGGCCGCCCATCGAGGCTGTGGCCTCCACGCCGGCGGCGAAGGCGCGCCGGTAGCCGAACTTGATCATCAGCGGAATGGTGAACTGGCCGACGGTGACGACATTGGCGACGCCGGAGCCGGAGATCATGCCCATCAGGCCCGACGAGAACACCGCCACCTTGGCGGGACCGCCGCGCGTGCCGCCGAAGATGCCGAGCGAGACATCGTTGAAGAGATGGATCATGCCGGCCTTCTCGAGGAAGGAGCCGAAGACGATGAAGAGGAAGATATAGGTCGCGGAGACGTAGATCGGCGTGCCGTAGAAGCCCTCGGTGCCGAAGGAGAGGTGGCCGATGATCTGGTCAAAGCCGTAGCCGCGATGGTTGAACGGCGCCGGCAGATACTGGCCGAAGAACCAGTAGAGCAGGCAGACGCCGCACATGATCGGCAGGGCGTTGCCCATCAGCCGGCGCGCCGCCTCGAAGATCAGGATGATCAGCAGCGTGCCGACGACGAGGTCCAGCGTCGAGGGATCGCCGTCGCGCAGGATCAGGTCGGCGTAGAAGATCCACTGATAGAGGCCGATGCCGAAGCCGACGATGCCGAGCGCCCAGCCGAGCAGCCGGCCGGGCGTGTCCTTCGCCCGGAAATTGGCGACGAGGCCGAAGGAGAGCAGCAGCAGGAAGCCGACATGGACGCCGCGCGCCGCCTGGCTCGGCAGGAAATTCCAGGCCGAGATCGCGATCTGGAAGGCGGCGAAGGCGAGGGCGAGGCCGTAAGCAAGCAGCCCCCAGCCGCCCGGGCCGAAGCCGGGCGGGAAGCCATGCTCGAAATTGTCGAGATCGGGATGCTCGATCGGGACCGGGGTGGCGCCGGAGAGGGCTTCCAACTGGTCGGTATCGGCGGTGGCCATGTTCGAAGTCCTGGCGGTGTCATTGTGTCATCCCGCACGCGCTGCGGCACGTCAGTGCCGCGGCGCAGATGCGGGATCGTCTTTGAGACGAGGTGCCTTCCGGTCACACGGTCCCGTTTCCGCGCGGCAGCGTTGCACGCTGCTGCGCGCACGGGATGACGCGTCTTACGAACCGACCTTCAGGCCCTTTTCCTTGAGATAGCGGGCTGCGCCGGGGTGGAGCGGGATCGGCATGCCGTCCAGCGCCTTCTCCAGCTTGATGTCCTTGCCGGCCGAGTGCGAGGCGGCGAGATCGCCCAGATTCTCGAAGACGTTCTTCGTCAGCTGGTAGACCAGCTCTTCCTTCACGCCCTCATGGGTGACGAGGTAGTTGACCACGGCGGCCGTGTTCACGTCGCTGGTCTGGCCGGTATAGGTGTTGGCCGGGATCGGGGCGCTGATGAAGGGCGGGCCGGCCTTGTCTATGACCGCCTTCGGCACCTCGACGACGTTGATCTCGACCGAGGTCGCGAGGTCGCGCAGCGACGCGACGCCGAGGCCGGCCGATTGCAGGGTGGCGTCGAGCTGGCGGTTCTTCATCAGCTCCACCGATTCGGCGAAGGGCAGATATTCGATCTTGCCGAGATCCTTGTAGGTGATGCCGGCGGCGGCGAGGATGGCGCGGGCATTGAGCTCGGTGCCCGATTTCGGCGCGCCGACCGAGAGGCGCTTGCCCTTGAGGTCCGCCAGCGTCTTGATGCCGCTCTCCTTCGAGGCGACGATCTGGACGAAATTCGGATAGATTGCGGTGATGCCGCGCAGCTTCTTCAGCGGCGTCTTGAAGCCGGCTTCCTCATCGCCCTTCCACGCGGCGTCGAGCGAATCGCCCAGCGTGAAGGCGATCTCGCCACGGCCCTGCTGGAGCAGCACGAGGTTCTCGACCGAGGCCTTGGTCGCCTGGACGGTCGGCCGGACGTTCTGGATCTTCTCGCCGTAGATCTTAGAGAGCGCGACGCCCATCGGATAATACACGCCCGAGGTGCCGCCGGTCAGGATGTTGATGAATTCCTGGGCGCTTGCGGCGACCGGGGCGGCAGCGAGCGCGACGGCGGCAGCAAGGCCGGCGAGGTGCCGGCCGCGAAACAGCATTCTCATGATGACTCCCTAGATGCGTTCCGGCTCATGCGGCCGGTTGTCGCATTTTTAGAGCATGCTGCCAGGGAAAGGGAAAGCGTTCGGGCAACCCGAGCTTTCCGTCTTTAGCCCAACGGCCGGACTGGTTTCGCCATGATTGGCTGACTATCTCTGGCCTCGCGCGGTTGCCCTTGCCCCTGGGACAGGCTAGCCGGGCATTGGAACCGAGAGAGATCAGGATCGACATGCAGGACCGCGCCGGGCAGGGCAGCAGCCAGAGGTTTCGCCTCGATCGACGGACTCTTCTCGCCGGCGCGAGCGCGACAGCGACGCTGGCCGCGCTTGGTTTCTCGCCGGAGGCGCTGGCGCAGCAGGGGCTGAAGCTCGGGCAGGCACAGGATTTCACCTTCGAGGCACTGAAGGCGCGGGCAAAGCAGATGGCCGCGCAGCCCTATGAGGCGCCGCCGAGCCCGCGCCCGGACGTGCTCCAGCGGATCGATTATGATGCGCACGGCAAGATCAGGTTCAAGCCCGAGATGGCGCTGTGGGCGAACGGCCCGTCGCCCTGGCCGGTGACCTTCTTCCATCTCGGCCGCTACTTCCAGAAGCCGGTGCGCATGCATGTCGTCGAGGGCGGCAAAGCGCGCGAGATCGTCTACGACGAAAGCTATTTCGAGATGCCGGCCGACTCGCCGGCGCGTGAATTGCCGACCGGCGCCGGATTTGCCGGCTTCCGCTTCCAGGAAAGCCGCAGCGGCCATCCCGGGCGCAAGGGCGAGACGCTGGACTGGAAGAAGAACGACTGGGTCGCCTTCCTCGGCGCCTCATATTTCCGGGCGATCGGCGAGCTCTACCAGTATGGGCTCTCGGCGCGGGGGCTCGCCATCGATCCGGCAGTCGGTGGCAGGAACGAGGAGTTCCCCGACTTCACCCATATCTGGCTGGAAACGCCGCAGGACGGCGCCGAATATGTCGTGGTTTATGCGCTGCTCTCGGGGCCGAGCGTGGCCGGCGCCTATCGCTTCCGCATGCATCGCGGCAAGGGCGTCACAATGGAGATCGAGGTCGCGCTGAACCTGCGCAAGGATGTCGAGCGCCTCGGCATCTCCCCCCTGACCTCGATGTACTGGTATTCCGAGACGGCGAAGAGCACCGCCGTCGACTGGCGCCCGGAGGTGCATGATTCCGACGGGCTCGCGCTCTGGACCGGTTCCGGCGAGCGCGCCTGGCGACCGCTCAACAACCCCTCGCGCACGACGGCCTCGGCCTTCGTCGACAATAATCCGCGCGGTTTCGGCCTGATGCAGCGCGATCGCGAAGTCGGCCACTACCTCGACGGTGTGTTCTACGAGCGCCGCCCCAGCCTCTGGGTCGAGACGCAAGGGGAATGGGGCAGGGGCGCGGTCCAGCTCATCGAGATTCCGACCGACGACGAGATCCACGACAATATCGTCGCGATGTGGGTGCCGGAGGCTCCTGCCAGGACCGGGAGCGCCTATAATTACCGCTACAAGCTGCACTGGATGGCGGACGAGCCGTTCCCGACCACGCTCGGCCGGGTCGTGGCGACGCGCCTGGGCAATGGCGGCCAGCCCGGCACGACGCGCCCCAAGGGCGTACGCAAATTCATGGTCGAGTTCCTGGGACCGGCGCTGGAAAGCATTCCCTTCGGCGTGAAGCCCGAGGTGGTGCTCTCGGCCTCGCGCGGCTCGTTCTCCTACATCTTCGCCGAGGCCGTGCCGGACGATGTCCCCGGCCACTGGCGCGCCCAGTTCGACCTCACCGTCGAGGGCAACGACCCGGTCGAGATGCGCTGCTATCTCAAGGCGGGCGATACGGTGCTCACCGAGACCTGGCTTTATCAGTACCTGCCGTTCTGAGGAACGCCAGCTTCGAGCAGGCGATAGACATGCGCCCCGGCGATCGCGATTCCGAGAACGCCGAGTTCGCTTGCGACACCCGCTAAGGCGAGCAGGTAGATATAGGCGTCGCCGTCGACGGCATCCAAGACGTCCGTCATGGTGATCATGATCGCGAAGATGCACGCCATCGTCGCGGCCACCGGCAAGACGACGATGGCCAGGAGCTGCCATGTCAGCCCACCCGTTCTCGCGATGGACTGGGCGAGGCTGAGATCCTGCCTGCCGAGCGCCAGGGCGCTGAATGCCAGCGTCGTCCTCAGCAGGACCCAGGCCAACGCTATCGCGAAAACCAACTTCGCAGCCATGATGACCGAAGATGCCGGAACGTCGCTTGAAATCGCCAGCATGGCCGAGAGCGCCACGACGTTATAGGCGCCGTACCGCAAAGCCGCGAATGAAGGCCGGCCGATCCGGAAATCCACGTTCCGTCCCAGGATGACCTCCCGTACTGCAAGGACGCAGAGCGGCAGCCAGAGGATCGTCGACGAGACGTTCAGAAGCCACGATGTCGCGAAGCTTTCGAGCGATGGCACGTCTTGCCCCGCCCGTTCCACCAGCACGAGCCGATGGTGGATCGGGATCGTGCATATCGTCACGACCAGAACCATCAAGGGATGGCGCAGCAGAAAGCGCCCGAGATCGCGCAAGGTCGCGCCCGCGACCGCAAGCACCGGCAACGTCATGATAAGCCCCCCGGCCAACTAGAACAGATAGAGTACAAAATCTTGCTTGATGCAAGCGTTTTCGCTGTGATGTCGTAGCAGCCGGGCAGACCGCCATTGCGCGGCGGCGAATGTAATATTATAGCAGTGCATATGCCGTCGCAGAGTCACAATCACTCGCATGCCGTTGCGATCGAGCCCGGTTTCTCGCTGCTGCGGCTTTCCGCGCCGGCGCGGGTTGGTTTCGCCGCGCTCATCGTCGCCGTGCTGTGGCTGGCGACGCTGGCCGTCATCCTCTGATCGAGTTGCGTTCGATGTCCGCCATCCGCCTGACAGATCTGACGCTGGGGTATGACCGTCACCCGGCGGTGCATCACCTTTCGGGCGAGATCGAAACCGGCAGCCTCACCGCCATCGTCGGGCCGAACGGGGCCGGCAAATCGACGCTGCTCAAAGGCATCGCGGGCGCGCTCGCGCCGCTGTCCGGCGGCATCGCGCTCGCCAAGGGCAAGCGCCTCGCCTATCTGCCGCAATCGGCCGATCTCGACCGCTCCTTCCCGATCCATGTCTACGACCTCGTCGCCATGGGGCTGTGGAACCGCGCCGGCATCTTCGGGCGCATCGGCGCCGGGGCGGCTCAGAAGATCGACGATGCCATCGCGGCGGTGGGTCTGACCGGCTTCGAGCGCCGGCCGATCGGCACGCTGTCGGGCGGCCAGATGCAGCGCGCGCTGTTCGCACGCCTGCTGCTGCAGGATGCCGACGTCATCCTGCTCGACGAACCCTTCACCGCCATCGATGCGCGCACCACCGCCGATCTGCTCGATCTGGTGAGGCGCTGGCATGGCGAGAACCGCACGGTCGTGGCGGTGCTGCACGATATCGAGACGGTGCGGCAGGCCTTTCCGCGGACCTTGTTGCTGGCGCGCGAGGCCGTCGCCTGGGGCGAGACCGGCGCGGTGCTGACGGCGGAGAACCTGCTGAGGGCGCGGCGCATGGTCGAATCCTTCGACAGCCACGCCGCACCCTGCCAGCGCGACGCGGCGTAGCGACCGGCTTCATCGATTTCCGCAACCCGCGCCGTCATTCCGGGCGCAGCGAAGCGGAGACCCGGAATCCATCATAGAGCGCCTCGCCCTTCGATGGATTCCGGATCGGCGCGGCTCCGCCGCTTGTCCGGAATGACGAGAATTGGTTGTCTGCGTTGCTCTACGATCTCCTCATCGGCCCCTTCGCCGAATTCGACTTCATGCGCCGCGCCCTCGTTGGCGTCGTGGCGCTGTCGGTCTCGGGCGCGCCGATCGGCGTCTTCCTGATGCTCCGGCGGATGAGCCTGACCGGCGATGCGATGGCGCATGCCATCCTGCCCGGCGCGGCGCTGGGTTATCTCGTCGCGGGGTTCTCGCTGCCGGCGATGACGATCGGCGGTCTTGCGGCCGGTTTCGCCGTGGCGCTGGCGGCCGGCGCGGTGGCGCGGGCGACGGTGCTCAAGGAGGACGCCTCGCTCGCGGCGTTCTACCTGATCTCGCTGGCGCTCGGCGTCACCATCGTCTCGCTGCGCGGCTCGGCCATCGACCTGCTGCATGTGCTGTTCGGCAATGTGCTGGCGCTCGACGACCAGGTGCTGATCCTGCTCGCCAGCGTCGCCACGATCTCTCTGTTGACGCTCGCGGCGCTCTACCGGCCGCTGGTGCTGGAATGCGTCGATCCCGGCTTCCTGCGCTCGGTCAGCCGCTCCGGCGGTATCGTACACCTGACCTTCCTCGCCCTTGTCGTGCTCAACCTCGTCGCGGGCTTCCATGCGCTGGGCACATTGCTGGCCGTCGGGATGATGATGCTGCCGGCCGCCGCTGCGCGTTTCTGGACGGCGGATATCACCAGGCTGCTGCTGCTCGCCGCCGGTTTCGGCATGGTTTCCGGCTATGTCGGTCTCGTCCTGTCTTATGCGGCGGGCTCCAGCCTGCCGGCCGGTCCCTCCGTCATCCTGGCGGCGGGGGCGATCTATCTCGGCTCGCTCCTGTTCGGATCGCAGGACGGACTTGCGCGCCGCCTCTTGCCTCGCGCCCATCTCCAGAGATAGAAACGTTATATCGTTTCATTTGCGGAGACCTCCGATGCCTAACCGTCGCGCCCTCATCGCCGGGCTTGTCGTGGGGCTGACCGCAGCCGCCGCGCCCTTTGGCGCCTTCGCGCAGGAGAAGCTGCCGGTGGTGGCGAGCTTCTCGATCCTCGGTGACTTCGTCCGGCAGATCGGCGGCGATCGTGTCAGCGTGACGACTCTCGTCGGGCCCGACGGCGATGCCCATGTCTATTCGCCGACGCCGGGCGATGCCAAGGCGATGGCGGGCGCCAAGCTCGTCGTGGTCAACGGGCTGCATTTCGAGGGCTGGCTGCCGCGCCTCGTCAAATCCTCGGGCACTAAGGCCACGCTCTTCGAAGCGACCAAGGGCATCACGCCGCTCGAGGCGGATGACGACCATGACGACAAGGGCAAGGGCGGTCCGGCGCATGCGCATGGCCATGACGATCCGCATGCCTGGCAGAACATCGCCAATGCAAAGCTCTATGTCGCCAATATCCGCGATGCGCTGAGCGCGGCCGATCCGGCGGGCAAGGCGGATTACGAGGCCAACGCCACGGCCTATCTGGCCGCGCTCAATACGCTGGAAGGCGAGGTGAAGGCAGCTATCGCCCGCATCCCGGCCGACCGGCGCAAGGCGATCACCACGCATGATGCCTTCGGCTATTTCGTCAAGGCCTACGGCATCGCCTTCATCGCGCCGCAGGGCGTCTCGACCGAAGCCGAGGCCTCGGCCAGGGATGTCGCCCGCATCATCCGGCAGGTAAAGGGGCAGAAGATCCCGGCCGTCTTCCTCGAAAACGTCACCAATCCCCGCCTCGTCGAGCAGATCGCGCGGGAAAGCGGGGCCAAGGTCGGCGGCCGGCTCTATTCGGATGCGCTGTCCGACGCGTCCGGCCCGGCGGGGACTTACATCCGGATGATGAAGCACAATATAAGCGAGATCGAGAAGGCGCTGACCGCCGGCCCGGCTTGACCGGGCGGCGCCGTCGCTAGCGTCGCAGCCATTCAGGTCAAGCCATGTCCGAGAAAATCCCCGTCACGGTGCTCACCGGCTATCTGGGCGCCGGCAAGACCACGCTCCTCAACCGCATCCTGACCGAGGACCACGGCAAGAAGTTCGCCGTCATCGTCAACGAGTTCGGCGAGGCCGGCATCGATGGCGACCTGATCGTCGGTGCCGACGAGGAAATCTTCGAGATGAACAACGGCTGCATCTGCTGCACCGTGCGCGGCGATTTGATCCGCATTCTCGACGGGCTGATGAAGCGCAAGGGCAAGTTCGACGCGATCATCGTCGAGACCACCGGTCTCGCCGATCCCGCGCCGGTCGCCCAGACCTTCTTCGTCGACCAGGATGTCGGCGACGCGACCCGGCTCGACGCCGTCGTCACCGTGACCGACGCGAAGTGGCTGAAAGACCGGCTGAAGGACGCGCCGGAGGCCAAGAACCAGATCGCCTTCGCCGACGTCATCATCCTCAACAAGACCGATCTCGTCTCGGCCGAGGAACTGGCAGAGGTCGAGGCGCAAATCCGCAAGATCAACCCCTATGCCAAGCTGCACAAGGCCGAGCGTTGCGACGTGGCGATCGACCAACTGCTCGACCGCAACGCCTTCGATCTCGACCGCATTCTCGACATCGAGCCTGACTTCCTCGAATCCGGCCATCACCATCATCATGCCGAGGATATCCGCTCGATCTCGCTGACCGTGCCGGGCGAGGTCGATCCCGAGAAGTTCATGCCGTGGATCAATGACCTCACCCAGATCCAGGGACCGAACATCCTGCGCTCCAAGGGCATCCTCGCCTTCAAGGACGAACCGCGCCGCTTCGTCTTCCAGGGCGTGCACATGATCCTCGACGGCGATCTCCAGCGCGACTGGAAGGATGGCGAGAAGCGCGAGAGCCGCCTCGTCTTCATCGGGCGCGGTCTCAACGAGAATGAGTTGCGCAAGGGGTTTGAAGCCTGCGCGGCTTGAGGCCTCAATTCTCGCCGTCGTCATCCCGGACCAGCAGCGAAGCTGCGCCGATCCGGGATCCATGCCTGAGCCTTCATCGGAAGCGCTGGGGCATGGATCCCGGGTTTCCCTTCGGTCACCCGGGATGACGCAGTGGTTTTCACGGATAACGAGCTGCGCTAGACCGGCCGCATGAGCACCATCGCCCAAACCGTCTCGCTGCGCGAGCATGTCACGCCCATCGCGGCCGAGACCCATGTCGTCGCCATCCGCTGGTTGAAGCAGGGCCTTGCCTTCGCGCTCGCCGACGGGCGCGTGCTGCGCTGGCGCGACGGCACGACGGACAGCGTCGAGGCGCATGCCGGCGGTATCCTGTCGGCGACGGGCGATGGCGAGCGGCTCATCACCGGCGGCGATGACGGGCGCGTCGTCGCAACCCGCATCGAAGGCGAGCCGGAAGAGCTGGCGAAGGACCCGAAGCGGCGCTGGATCGATGCGATCACGCTCTCGGCCTCCGGCAATCTCGCCTGGAACACTGGCAAGAGCGTGCATGCCCGCGACGAGAAGGGCCGCGTGCGCACATTGGAAGCGGCGAGCACGCCGCAGGGCCTCGTCTTCGCGCCGAAGGGCTATCGCCTCGCCATCGCCCAGATGAACGGTGTCTCGCTCTGGTATCCCAACACCGAGGCGAAGCCGGAATTCCTGGAATGGAAGGGTTCGCATCTCGATGTCGCCTGGTCCCCGGACGGGCGCTTCGTCGTCAGCTCGATGCAGGAGAATGCGCTGCATGGCTGGAAGCTCGGCGACAAGCCCGGGCATATGCGGATGACCGGCTATCCGGCCAAGCCGCGTTCGCTCTCCTGGTCGCATGACGGGCTCTGGCTCGCCTCCAGCGGCGCGGACGGCGCGATCGTCTGGCCGTTCCAGGGCGACGGGCCGCAGGGCAAGGCGCCGCGCGAATGCGGCGTGCGCCATGCGCGCGTCACCCGCGTCGCCTTCCACCCCGGCGCGCTGGTGCTGGCGATCGGCTATGACGACGGCTGCATCCTGCTGGTGCGACTGACCGATGGCTCCGAGTTGCTGGTGCGGCCGGCCGAGCGCGGCAGCGGCATCAGCGCCTTCGCCTGGGACAAAGGCGGCAAGCGTCTCGCCTTCGGCGCCGAGGATGGCGCGGCGGGCGTGCTCGTGTTGCCGAGCTGAGACCCGTGCGCTTCGGTCTCTTCGGCAAGCCCGATACCCGCAAGGGCGGCGAAGCGAAGGCCGAAGCGAAGGCTGTGGCCGAGCGCTTGAAGGTACAGGTCAGAGAGATGCTCGGCCTGGCCGAGGCGACCGCGATCGCCGTCAACGAGATCATCTGCGCCGATCCTGCCTGCCCCGGCAGCGAGACGGTGATCCTGGTGATGAAGCCCGGTGAGAAGACCCGGGCTTACAAGCTGCAGATGGCCATGGCCGAGGTGACGGCGGAGGCGCTGGTCGAGGCGCTTCGTCATGCTCGGGCTTGACCCGAGCATCTCGGAAACAGGCACCTTCTCGTCATGAGATGCTCGGGTCGAGCCCGAGCATGACGTGCCTTATCAGGGCTTCAAGCCGTTCGGGATGGCCGGCGCTTCGGCCTTCAGCACGATGCCGACGCGGCGGTTATAGGGCAGGTAGGGATTGTCCTTGATCAGCGGCTCGGTGTCGCCCTTGCCGGTGACGGACGAGAAGCGCTCGCTCGGCATGCCGGCATTGGCGAGGATTTCGCGGACTGCATTGGCGCGGCCGATCGAGAGCCCCCAGAGATCGCCCTCGGGCACCGCACCCGGCCGCGGCGTCGCGCTGTGGCCGGAGATCGCGATCTTGTTCGGCATGCGCCGCAGCGTCGGGGCGACGGCGGCCAGGACCTTGCGCATGCGCTCGTTGGGCTGAGCGGAGCCCTCGGCGAACATGGCGCGGCCCTCCTGATCGACGAGCTGGATATCGACGCCGGCCTCGGTGACCTCGACGAGGACGTTGCGCGAGATCTCGGCGATCTCCGGCATGTCGCGCAGCGCCTGCCTGAGCGAGGCGGCGGCCAGCGCGAAGCCGCGGTCGAAGGTCGCCGACATCAAGCCGTCGTCCTTCTGGTTGTGCTGGCTGGGCCCGGGCGTGTCCGTCGCGTCCTCGAGAGGGCGGATATGGGCGTTCTTGATATGGCTCTTGGTCGGGATGCCGTCGCGCTCGACGATGCCGGCGAGGCGAACGTCGCTCTGCGTGCCGAAAGCCTCGCGCATCGAGCCGGCGACGATCTGGAGCTTCTGCTTGTCCTGGCTCGAATAGGCGGCGACCATGACGAAGAACGCCATGAGCAGCGCCATCAGGTCGGCGAAGGTCACGAACCAGCCGTGGCCGCCGTGGCCGCCGCGTTTCTTCTTCGCCATGGCCTAGAGCCCTGTCACGCCGCTGCCGCCATCTCTGCGCGATGGTGGTCGGGCAGATAGGCCAGCAGCATCTCGCGCACCAGCGTCGGGCTCTTGGCGTCGCGCATCTGCAGCACGCCGTCGATGATCAGCGTGCGGGAGATCTCCTCCTCCTCAAGCTTGATGTGCAGCTTGTCGGCGATCGGCAGCGTGAACATGTTGGCGACCATGGCGCCGTAGAGCGTCGCCAGCAGCGCCGTCGCCATGGCCGGGCCGAGCTTGGAGGGGTCGGACATGTTGGCGAACATCGTGACCATGCCGAGAATCGTGCCGATCATGCCCCAGGCCGGCGCACAGTCGCCGATGGCGCGGTAGACCTTGGAACCTTCGTCGAGCCGCTGCAGGAAGTTGTCGCGGTCGCGCTCCATCGTGTCGCGAATGAAGTCCTTGTCGTAGCCGTCGGCGATGTAGCGCAGCCCCTGGGCGAGGAACGGGTCGGAGACCTCGACGTTCTCGAGCGCGACCGGGCCGCTCTTGCGGGCGATCTCGGCGACGCGCGTGATCTCGTCGATCAGTTCGCGCGGATGGATCGAACGCATGGTGAAGGCGAAGCGGACGCCCATCGGCAGGCCGTGCGCGATCACCGAAAAGGGAAAGCGCAGCATGGTGGCCGCACTGGCGCCGCCGAAGATGATGATCGCGGCGTGCTTGTCCCAATAGGCAGCGAAATTACCGCCATCGATCATGATCAGCGCGACGATTGTCGCGATGCCGCCCAGAATGCCTGCGCCGGTGGCGAGATCCATAACAGCACCCTGATGCGCGCGATGCTCCGGGATCGCGAGCCGGGGCTTTTCGCAGTGCGGAAACCATAAGATGTGTGGTTTGAACGAAGCGTTAAGGTTGAGACGCTTGCCCCGGCGAAACGCTCCGTTAAGAATCGGCCGATGTCGCTCTTCACGCTCTATGCCCGTGTCCTCGGCGAACTCGGCCCGGAAAGACGGCTGGGCATCGTCCTGGCGCTGGCCAACGTCCTGCTGGCGGCGGTCGCCTTCGCCGAGCCGATGCTGTTCGGCGCGCTGATCGACCGGCTGACCACGATCCAGACGTCGGGCGGCTCACTGACCTGGAGCAGCATCAACCTGCTGATCTTCGCCTGGGCCTGCTTCGGCCTCGCCAACATCGGTGTCGGGGTCTTCGTCGCACTCAATGCCGACAAGCTCGCCCATCGCAGCCGGCTTGCCGTGATGGCGCGCTATTTCGAGCACGCGCTGACGCTGCCGCTCGCCTATCACACGCAGACCCATTCCGGCCGCGTGCTCAAGGTGATGCTCGACGGCACGAGCGCGATGTGGGCGCTGTGGCTCTCCTTCTTCCGCGAGCACTGCGCCTCGATCGTCGCGCTGTTCGTGCTCTTGCCCTTCACGGTCTGGAAGAACTGGCAGCTCGGCCTGCTGCTGATCTGCCTCGTGCTGCTGTTCGGCTCGCTGACCGCCTTCGTGCTGCGCAAGACCGACCAACTCCAGCGCAATGTCGAGGCCTATCATTCGAACCTCGCCGAACGTGCCTCCGATGCGCTCGGCAACGTGCCGGTGATCCAGAGCTTCACTCGCATCGAGGCGGAAGTGCGGGGGTTGCGCAGCACCATCAGCAGCCTGCTGGAGGCGCAGCTGCCGGTTTTGTCCTGGTGGGCGATGGCGACGGTCGCGACGCGGGCCTCGGCGACGCTGACAGTGCTCGCGATCTTCGTCGTCGGCACCTGGCTGCTGATGCATGGCCAGACGACCGTCGGCGAGATCGTCACCTTCATGGGCTTCGCCACCATGCTGGTCGGGCGTCTCGAGCAGATCGTCGCCTTCGTGAACTTCATCTTCATGCAGGCGCCGAAGATGCGGGAGTTCTTCGAGGTGCTCGACACGCCGCCGACCGTGCGCGACCTGCCGAGCGCCAAGGATCCCGGCCGGCTCCAGGGCGCCGTCTCCTTCGAGGACGTCTCCTTCTCCTATGATGGCAAGCGCGCGGCGGTCCGCGACGTCTCCTTCGCGGTCAGGCCCGGCGAGACGATCGCCGTCGTCGGCTCGACCGGCTCGGGCAAGTCGACCACGCTTGGCCTGCTGCACCGGGCCTTCGACCCGCAATCGGGGCGGATCACGGTCGATGGTCTGGATATCCGCGAGATCTCCCTGCTGTCGCTCCGGCGCAATATCGGCGTCGTCTTCCAGGAGCCGATGCTGTTCGCCCGTTCGATCCGCGAGAACCTGCTCGTGGGCAAGCCGGACGCCACCGACGCCGAGCTGATGCAGGCGCTCGACCGGGCGCAGGCGAGCGAGGTGATGGCCCGCCAGACGGATGGGCTCGACACGCTCGTCGGCGAGCGCGGCCGGACGCTGTCAGGCGGCGAGCGCCAACGGCTTTCGATCGCGCGCGCGCTCCTCAAGAACCCGCCGATCCTGATCCTCGACGAGGCCACCTCGGCGCTCGATGCCGCCACCGAGGTCAAGCTGCAGAAGGCGCTGGAGGAGGTGATGAAGGATCGCACCACCTTCGTCATCGCGCATCGCCTCGCCACGATCCGCAACGCCGATCGCATCCTCGTCTTCGAGCATGGGCAGGTCGAGGAGATGGGCACCTTCGACGAGCTCGTCGCCAAGGGCGGGCGCTTCGCGGCGCTGGCGCGGGCGCAGTATCTCGTCAGCGACAAGCCGGCCCCGCTCGCGGAAGGGGCGGCGAGCCCGCTGGCGCAGAAGATCCTGCCGGGTTGACGCTTCTGCCGGGCTGAACGCGAGAAATCGTTCGTCGAGGGCCCTGCGTCGATGTCAGGCGTTGCACCAGCGTCGCCTTTCCCGCTTATGTAGGTCACACCCTTTCCGCAACGAACTTCCGTGTGACGACGACGATGATGATCCTTCGCCTTGCCTGTGCCTGGGCTTCGGTTGCCGTATTCCTGCTGTTCGGCGACACTCTGCTCGGTCAGCTCGGCGCGCCGTTGCCGTCCCTGCTCGTTTTCCTCTGGTTGCTCGGCGTCATCATCTGGTCGTCCTTCGGCGTCGTGCACGAGGCCGAGGACCTGGCCGACAGGTTGGGCGAGCCCTATGGCACACTGATCCTGACCCTCTCGATCGTCATCATCGAGGTGGCGCTGGTCGGCGCCGTCATGCTCGGCGCGAAGGGGGCGCCGACGCTCGGCCGCGACACGATGTTCGCGGTGCTGATGATCGTGCTCAACGGCGTGGTCGGCATCGGCCTGCTGATCGGCGGCCTGAGGCATTTCCAGCAGCGCTACAACCTGAAGGGCGCCACGTCCTATCTGGCCGTAATCATCCCGCTGACGGTGATCCCGCTCTTCCTGCCGAACTTCACGACCTCGACGCCGGACGGCACGCTGACCTCCTTCCAGGCCATCGCCTTCTCGATCTTCACGGTCGCGCTCTACGGCGCCTTCCTCGCGCTCCAGACGGGGCGGCACAGCATGTTCTTCCGCGAGCCGGAGGAGGACGGCAAGCCGGTCGCGGCTGCCGGCGTCGAGGAGGAGTCTTCTTCCGCACGCGAAATCCTGCCGCATGTCGGGCTGCTGCTCGCCAATATCCTGCCGATCGTCATCCTCTCGAAGAGCCTGGCGGCGGTGCTCGACTTCGGCATCGCCAAGCTCGGCGCGCCCGCCGCGCTCGGCGGCATCCTGATCGCGATGGTGGTGTTCACGCCGGAATGCATTGCCGCGCTCAAGGCGATCACCGCCAATCAGCTGCAGCGCGCGGTCAATCTCTGCCTGGGTGCGGCCGCCTCGACGCTGGGCATGACGGTGCCGGCTGTGCTGCTGATCGGTGTCTTCACCGGCCAGCCGGTGGTGCTCGGCCTGTCGGCGACGAACATGGTGATCGCCGCCATGACCCTGCTGCTCTCGACGCTGACTTTCACCGGCACGCGCACCACCATGCTGGAGGGCGCGGTGCATCTCGCCGTCTTCTTCGTCTTCCTCGTGCTGGTGTTCAGCCCCTGACGCGCAAGCGATAACCCCGCAGGTAATCGACCCGCGCCATCTGCGACGTCATGGTCCTCCGCAACGGCCGGCTTTCGAGCGGCCCTTCGACGGAGAGCACCATGACCGCCTATGCCATCGCCCACCTCCAAGAAGTCCGGCTCGGTCCGGAGATCATCGACTACATCCGGCGCATCGATGCGACGCTTGTTCCCTATGAGGGCCGTTTCCTGATCCATGGCGCGACGCCGGAGATCATCGAGGGGCCATGGCCCGGCGATCTCGTCATCATCGCCTTTCCCGATCTGGAGCAAGCGCGCGCCTGGTACGACTCGCCCGGCTACCGCGAGATCCTGCCGCTGAGGACGGAGAACTCGCTCAGTATGGCGATGATCGTGAAGGGCGTGGAGCCCGGCTACCGCGCGACCGATTTCCTCGCCAAGGCCGGCCTTGCCTGATCCGTTTCGATCAGCTGTGCGAAGCGAGCTCGGTCTCGATGAAGCCTCGCACTTCCTCTGCCGCGACACCCGGCGCGATGAAGCTCTTGCCGATGCCGCGGGCGAGGATGAAGGTCAGGACGCCGCGCTTGACCTTCTTGTCCTGCGCCATGGCGTTGACGATCTCCTCGGCGCTGCCCGCCCCGCCCGGAACCTGCTGCAAACGGCTGGGCAGGCCGACATGGTCGAGATGACGCGCGACCCGCCCGGCATCCTGGCCCGGGCAGAGCCCGAGGCGCTGCGAGAAGCGGAAAGCGAGCGCCAGACCGATGGCGACGGCCTCGCCATGGACAAGGCGCGCGGAATCGTAGTTGGTCAGGCGCTCCAGCGCATGGGCGAAGGTGTGGCCGAGATTGAGGAGCGCGCGGTCGCCCTCCTCGCGCTCGTCGCGGGCCACGATCGCCGCCTTGGCGCGGCAGGAGACGGCGACGGCATGGTCACGCTCCGGGCCGCCGGCGATAACGCGGCTCCAGTTCGCCTCGCACCAGTCGAAGAAGACGGGGTCGTCGATCAGCCCGTATTTCACGACCTCGGCGTAGCCGGCCTTGAACTCGCGCTCGCTCAGCGTGTCGAGGAGGGCGGTGTCGGCGACGACCAGCGCCGGCTGGTGGAAGGCGCCGATCAGGTTCTTGCCATATGGCGAGTTGATGCCGGTCTTGCCGCCGACCGAGGAATCGACCTGCGAGAGCAGCGTTGTCGGCACCTGGATGAAGCGGACGCCGCGCCGCAGCACCGCTGCGGCGAAGCCGGTGAGATCGCCGACGACGCCGCCGCCGAAGGCGATGACGAGGTCGTTGCGTTCTATCTTCGCCGCCAGCAGGGCATCGCAGAGCGCGATGAACTGGGCATAGGATTTCGAGCCTTCTCCCGGCGGTATGGTGATGCGGCTCGACGTGATGCCTTCCTGGTGCAGGCAGGCCTCGAACGCGGCGCCATGTAGGGCGGCCACGCTGGTATCGGTGACGAGGGCGGCCTTGGCGCCGGGCGCGAAGGCCGCGATCAGGGCGGCGGCCTCGCAGAGCTGGTGGCGGCCGATATGGATGTCGTAGGCGCGGCCCTCCAGCGCGACGGGGACGGTGATCCGCGCGCCGGCCTTCTCGGTCAGGGTGGCGTTCATGGCGTGTCTTCTCCGGCCGTCAGGCGCAGATAGCCGCCCAATGCGGCAATGGTTTCGCCGACCACGAGTTCGTGAGGCTCGTCGCTCGACTGGATCGTCAGGTCGGCAAGCGCGTAGACGGGCTCGCGATCGGCCAGCATCCGGCGCAGGGTCGCCTCGGGGTCGGTCGTCTGGAGCAGCGGGCGGTTGGAGCGCTTGCGGACGCGGCGCATCAGCACATCGGGCTCGGCCTTGAGCCAGACCGAAACGCCGAGCTGCTTGATGCGCTCGCGCGTTTCGGCATTCATGAAGGCTCCGCCGCCGGTCGCGAGAACGAGCGGTGCGCGGGTCGTGAGAATGCGGCTGATGACGCGGCGCTCGCCATCGCGGAACTCGGCCTCGCCGCGCTGCGCGAAGATCTCCGGAATCGTCATGCCCGCGGCCGTCTCGATCTCGGTATCGGCGTCGACGAAGGGCATGCCGAGGCGGCTGGCGAGCCGGCGCCCGACAGAACTCTTGCCGGAGCCCATCATCCCGACGAGCACGATGGCGCGGCTGCCGAGGGCAGCGCGGAGATCGGCCGTGTCCGGGGCGGTGATTGTGGCGGCGGCAGTCATCGATCTTATTTCCTCGGCACGCTGTAGCACGCAGGCGCCGGCCGCGTCATGCCTCCGTCATGGTTTTGCCGCGCTTTGCGTGGGGCTGTGGCCTGCCTGCCCTTGCGCGGCGCGGGCGGCATCGCGGATAGTCGGCTGGCCCAAGATCGCGCGATTGCAAGAGTTCGCCCGAAGTGCCGACGTTATTCCGTTTCCTCGTCTTCGTCGCGGTCATCGCCGGTCTGGTCTTCGGGGGCATGGTGGCGCTCGTGACCTTCGTCCAGCCGGTGCAGCGCGAGATGGTCGAGATCGTGCCGCCCTCGAAACTTCAGCCGAAATGAGCCGTTTGTCGCGCCAGCGGCTGAATGCTTACCTCGACATGCTGGCGGCGGAGCGCGGCGCGGCGCGCAACACGCTCGAAGCTTATGAGCGCGACGTCGAGGATTATCTCGGCTTCCTCGCCAACAAGCCGGTGGCCGACGCCACGGCGGATGATATCCGCGGCTGGCTCGCCGATCTGTCGGCGCGCGGGCTCAAGGCCTCCTCGGCGGCGCGGCGGCTTTCCGCCGTGCGGCAGTTCCATCGCTTTCTCTATACCGAAGGGTTGGCGGGGACCGACCCCTCCGCCGCGATCTCGGGCCCCCGCCAGGGGCGGCCGCTGCCGAAGGTGGCCTCGGTCGGCGATGTCGACCGGCTTCTCGAAACTGCGCGGGCGGCATGTTCGCGGGAGGGGCTGACCAAGACGGCCCGGCTGAAGGCGTTGCGAATGCGCTGCCTCGTCGAGATGCTCTACGCCACGGGCCTGCGTGTTTCCGAGCTGATCGCGCTGCCGCGATCGGCCGCGACGACACGCGAGCGCTTCCTGATCGTGCGCGGCAAGGGCGACAAGGAACGGCTGGTGCCGCTGAACGAGGCGGCGAGGCAGGCTGCACGCGAGTGGCTGGAGGCGCTGACGGAAGCGGGCGAGACCGATGGGCGTTGGCTCTTCCCCTCGGATGGGGAGAGCGGCCACCTGACGCGGCAGGTCTTCGCGCGCGATCTCAAGGTGCTCGGCGGAGCGGCGGGGCTCTCGGCCGCGGCGCTCAGCCCGCATGTGCTGCGGCATGCCTTCGCGAGCCATCTGCTGCAGAACGGGGCCGATCTGCGGGTCGTGCAGGAGCTGCTGGGCCATGCCGACATCGCGACGACGCAAATCTACACCCATGTCCTCGACGAGCGGTTGAAGAGCATGGTGCGCGATCTCCATCCGCTGGCGGATAGCGAGTGAGGCACGGCCGTCGCCGCGTCATTCTCGGGCGGAGCGAAGCCTAGACCCGAAAATCTCAGGACGAAAGAAGCTGGTTTCCGAGATGCTCGGGTCAAGCCCGCGCATGACGTACAGCGCTCACGCCTCAGAGCAGCGGATCTGCTGGACGCGCCGGGGCATCTCGCCGACGGCCGGGATGAACTGGCCGGTCGCGGGATCGAGGATCATCAGCACACCCGTGGCGACCGCGAAATAGGCGCCGTGCAGGTGCAGCCTGCCCTTGCTTTCGAGGATCTGGACGCAAGGGAAAGTGCGGAGATTGTCGAGCGATTGCTGGACCGAAGCCAGTTCAAGCCGGTGCAGGTAGCCGTCGAAGCTCTCGTTGCGGCCGCGCCCGCCGGTGCGCTCGGCCGCCGGGCCGATCAGGGTGATCCATTTGCCGATGAAGTCGCCGGGCGAGAGCGCTTCCTGGCTGTCGTCGGCGAAGGCGCGGATGCCGCCGCAGCGGCCATGGCCGAGCACGACGATATGCTGGACCTTGAGCGCCTGCACGGCATATTCCAGCGCGGCCGACGTGCCGTGGAGCTGGTTGTCCGGCTGGAAGGGCGGCACGAGATTGGCGATGTTGCGGGCGACGAACATCTCGCCCGGCCGCGCATCGAAGATGACTTCCGGCGAAACGCGCGAGTCGCAGCAGCCGATCAGCATGATCTTCGGCGTCTGGCCGTGTTCGCCAAGTTCTTCGTATCGGCCCTTTTCGCGGAGAAAACGGTCGTCGAGGAAGGTCCGATAGCCTTCCGTCAGGCGCTGCGGGAACGGCTCTGCAGGCTTTTCCATGGCTCTTCTCGAACAGGAAAGCGCGGGCTTCGTCAAGTCGATGTTGCGGTGCGATACGGGCGAGCGCCTATCGGCCGCCGCAAATCCGCGCTTCGAGCACGGAGACGAGCGTGCGCGGCTCACCCCGCAGCAGCACGGTCTTC
The DNA here is from genome assembly GCF_057321085.1 of Allobosea sp. RIT-PG3_2. Lineage (NCBI taxonomy): Bacteria > Pseudomonadati > Pseudomonadota > Alphaproteobacteria > Hyphomicrobiales > Alloboseaceae > Allobosea > Allobosea sp. RIT-PG3_2. The sequence goes on from NZ_JBXWCA010000004.1 coordinate 367,765, forward strand.
AGCCGCGCGCTGGCGCCGGCGACGATGGCGATCTGCGAACGCGGCAGCCTGAGTTCACCCGACAAAAGCAGGATGAGGGCGGCGTTCGCCTCACCCTCCGTCGGTGCTGCCCGGACGCGCGCCTTCAGCACGGAGCGACCATCGGCCAGGGTCTCGACACCATCTAACGCATCGCGGCCGCCGCGCGGCGTCAGCCTGACGGTCAGGCTGACGCCTTCGCCTGTTTCCCGCCAGGGACGGCTGGTCGGATCGCTCATCGGCTCTCTCTTCGGCCCTCTCGTCGGGAAGGAGCAGCCATGCGCCGCCGGGTCATGGACATACCGGTCGCGTCGCCTAGTCTGGCTGCCTGCGCCCTGTGCGGCATAACGCTTGCCAAGGCGCCTGCGCAACGGAGACACCCGCCTTGACCGAACCTTGCGATCTCAGCGCCGTCGCCGCGCGCGCCCTCATCGGCGCCCGGAAGCTTTCCGCCCGCGAACTGCTCGAAAGCTGCATCCGCCGCATGGACGAGGTCGATCCGGCGGTGAACGCGATGGTGGCGCGGGACGACGAGGCGGCACGCAAGGCGGCCGCCGAGGCCGACGAAGCGACGGCGCGCGGCGATGCGTTGGGCGCTCTGCACGGCCTGCCGGTCGGGATCAAGGATCTCGAAAACACCGCGGGACTGCGCACCACCTATGGCAGCGCGCTCTATCGCGATTTCGTACCGAAGGAAGACCAGCTGATCGTCGCCTCGGTGCGCAAGGCCGGCGCGATCATCGCCGGCAAGACCAACACGCCCGAATGGGGCGCCGGGGCCAATACCCGCAATGCCGTCTACGGCGCGACGGGCAACCCCTTCGATCCGTCGAAGAGCGCGGCCGGCTCCTCCGGCGGCTCGGGCGTGGCGCTGGCGACGGGCATGGTGCCGATCGCCACCGGCTCCGACACGGGCGGTTCGCTGCGCAATCCGGCGGCCTTCAACGGCATCGTCGGCTTCCGCCCGACGCCGGGCCTCGTGCCGAGCGAGAAGCGGGCGCTCGGCTGGTATCCGCTTCCGGTGCTCGGGCCGATGGCGCGCAATGTGCCCGATCTCTGCCTGCTGCTTTCCTCCATGGTCTCCGACAACGGTGCCGATCCGCTCGCCACGACCGTGCATGGCCAGACGATCCGCCGGCCGCAGGATTTCGCCCGACCCGATGCCATCGATCTCGCCTCGCTCAAGGTGGCGCTGACGCCCGATTTCGGCTTCGCCCCGACGGAGCGGCATATCAAGGACGTCTTCGCCGAGAAGACCGGGGCGTTCAGCCATCTCTTCCACGCTGCCGAGGAAGCCACGCCGGATTGCGACGGCACCGACGAGGTCTTCGAAATCCTGCGCGCGGTCGGCTTCCTTGCGGGCCATCTCGACAAGGTGCGCGACACGCCGGACATGGTCGGGCCTAATGTGCGGGCCAATGTCGAGGAAGGCCTGGGCTATTCGGCCCTCGACGTCACGCGGGCGCTGAAGCAGCAGACGGCGATCTACCAGCGCTGGCAGCAGTTCTTCGAGCGCTACGACGTCATCCTCTCGCCGGCGGTGACGTTGAGCCCGCGGCCCTGGACCGAGCTCTTCCCCGCCGAGATCGACGGCAGGGCGACGCGGACCTATTTCCACTGGCTGGCGCTGGCCTATGCCGTCACCATCGTCGGACACCCGGCGATCTCGCTGCCGGTCGGGCTCGACCGCAACGGCATGCCCTTCGGGCTCCAGATCGTCGGGCCGCGCGGCGGCGATGCCAAGGTGCTGGCGGTGGCCGCCGCGCTGGAGGCGGCGCTGGCGGGCGACCCGCTGACGGCGCGGCCGGTGCCGGACCTCGCCAGACTCGCCAAGGCCCGGCCGATCAGCGAGAGCCCGAATTTCATGGGCTTCGCTTGAACGGACACAACGATCGTCAACCAGAAAAAGGGGAGAGCAAGCATGAAGCGTCGCGATTTTCTTACGGGGACGGCCGCGCTGGCCATCGCCGGCCCGAGCCTGACGCGCTCCGCCGCCGCGCAGAGCGCCACGACCCTGAAGTTCGTGCCACAGGCCAACCTGACGGCGCTCGATCCGATCTGGACGACGGCGACCGTGACCAACAACCACGGCTATTTCGTCTTCGACACGCTCTATGGTGGCGATCTCGATCTCAAGCCGCAGCCCCAGATGGCCGAGGGCCACGAGATCTCGGCCGATGGCAAGACCTGGCGCATCAAGCTGCGCGAGGGGCTCGCCTTCCATGACGGCGCCCCGGTCAAGCCGGCCGACTGCATCCAGAGCATGAAGCGCTGGTGCCAGCGTGATCCGTACGGGCAGCTCCTGACCAAGGTCGTCGAAGCCTGGAGCGCGCCCGACGAACGCACCATCGAGATCAAGCTGACCCGGCCCTTCCCGATGATGCTGGACCTGCTCTCCAAGGCGGACAACCCGCCCTTCATCATGCCGGAGCGGCTGGCCCAGACCGACGCCACCAAGCAGGTGACGGAGATGGTCGGCTCCGGCCCCTACAAATTCGTCCCCGGCGAATATGTCACCGGCAGCCGCGTGGTCTACGAGAAGTTCGACGGCTACAAGCCGCGCAGCGAGGCGCCGAGCCGCAATGCCGGCGGCAAGGTCGCGAACTTCAAGCGGATCGAGTGGCACATCCTGCCCGATCCGGCGACCTCCGCCGCGGCCCTGACGACGGGCGAGGTCGACTGGTGGGAGCGTCCGCTCGCCGATCTGCAGCCGATGCTGGCCCAGAGCCCCGACATCAAGCGCGAGATCATCGACAAGGCCGGGCGCGGCGCCATCATCCGGCTGAACCATCTGCAGCCACCCTTCAACAACCCGAAGGTGCGTGCCGCCGTCCGCATGGCGGTGAAGCAGGAAGACTATATGCGCGCCGCCCAGGGCGACGATACCTCGACCTGGCAGGTCTGCCGCAATCTCTGGTGGCGCGGCACGCCGTACTACACGGGCGAGCAGGAAGATCTGATGCCGGGCAGCATCGAGAAGGCCAAGGCCGCGCTGAAGGAGTCCGGCTACAATGGCGAGAAGGTCGTCATCATCAATCCGACCGACTTCCCGGATATCGGGCCGCTCGGCGAGGTGACCTACGAACTGCTCAAGCAACTCGGCATGAACGTGGAGATGGCGGCGAGCGACTGGGGTACGGTGATCCAGCGCCGCAACAGCCGCGAGGGCGTCGAGAAGGGCGGCTGGAGCATCTTCCACACCACCGGCGCGGCAATCGGCTGGGGCAACCCGGCGCTGTCGAACCTTGTGCGCGGCCAGGGCGACAAGGGCTGGTTCGGCTGGTGGAAGAGCGACAAGGCCGAGGAACTGGCCGAGCAGTGGCTCTATGCGCCCGATGAGGCCGCGCAAAAGAAGACGGCGGTCGATCTCGGCCGGCTGGCGCTGGAAGAATGCGGGACGATCCCGCTCGGCCAGTTCGTCATCCGCACCGCCTATCGCAAGAACCTGACCGGCATGCTGCCAGGCTCCGCGCCCTATCCCTGGGGCTTGAAGCGGGTCTGAGACCGTCCGGCAACTCTACTGCGGCGGTCGCCTGACGGCGTTTTCTGCGCTTCCGGTGCTCACGTACTGATGTACGCTCCGCTCCGGTTCTCGAAAACGCCGCCATTCGACTCCCCGCAGCGAGTGGCCGGACGGTCTCCGGGCGGTTCGCGGCAGGGGCGGGTACGTCCCATCCCGTGCCGCCTTCGGTGCTTCAGTGCTGTGCCGCGACTGCCGCCGACCAGGGTGAGGCGGCGTCGCTCGAGCCTTCGGCGCCGTCACGGTAGACCCGGATGAAGTTCGGGCAGGCGAAGTTGATCGGCAGCACGGCATGCTCGACGAGGGTCGTCGGGCCAGCCTGCTCCAGCGCCGCCAGCGTCTCGGCGGGCAGTCGCAGATCTGCGCTGGTCGAGTCGGGGCCGGAGACGTCGATGCGCTGCTGGTGCGCCGTCGCTTCGGTATCCATGCCGAAATCGAGCTGCCAGGCGAGGGTCTGGTAGACGCTGGCGAGGATGCGACGCCCGCCGGAGGAGCCGGCGGCGAGACGCGGCCAGCCGCCATCCCTGGGCGTCACCACGACCGGGCACATGTTGCAGAGCGGGCGGGCGCCGGGCGCGATCGCATTGGCGCTGCCGGGGCGCGGATCGAACCACATCATGCCGTTGTTCATCAGCACGCCGGTGCCCGGCAGCACGACGCGGCTGCCCATCGAGGAGAGCAGCGTCGTGGTGACGGTGACGAGATTGCCCTCGCCGTCGACCACGGTGAGGTGCGTGGTGCAGGTGTCGCCCGGTTCCTTGGCCGTGGTGGCGGCGCCAAGCCCGTCGAGGCGTTCGCGATAGGCCTCTCGCATGACGCGGGAGAGCTGCGCGAACCAGGCGGCCGAAGGGCTGTCGCCATCGATCGGCGCATCGGCCATGCCGGCGACGACGCGCTCGAGCGTCGGCGCCGCGGTGAGGCCGCCGGCCGTATGGACGACGTGGCTGCCGCGCCAGTCGATCGTCGGCGCCTCGCGCAGCTCGGCCTTGCAGCCCGCCAGATCCTGCTCGCCCACGACGCCGCCGGCGGCGGCGATGTCCGCCGCGAGCTGGCGGGCGAGATCGCCGCTGTAGAAGTCGTCGAGGCCGGCTCTGGCGAGGTGTTCGAGGGTCTCCGGCAGCTTGCCGAGCGTCATGAAGCCGGGCGAGCCCTGATAGGGCGGCACCGGCGGCAGCCCGCCCGGCAGGTAGATGCGCGCGCTCTCCTGATAGAGCCGCAGCACCGCGGCGGAGGAGGCGATCTTCAGCGTCGTGTACCAATCCGCCGGCAGGCCGCGCCGGGCGAGCGCGATCGCGGGCTGCAGGATATCCGCCAGCGGCAGCGCCGAGCCGAAGGCCTGCTTGAGCTTGGCATAGCCGGCGACCGAGGACGGGATGCAGAAGGAGAGGGGGCCGTGGATGTTGCGGTCGCCGACCACCTCCGGCCAGGTGAAGAGGTCCTTCTTCATCTCGCCCGTGAGGGGGTAATCGGCGGGATCGGCGCGGCGTGGCGCGACAGGGCCGAAATCGACGACCTGCGCTCGGCTTTCCCCAGCCTTCAGCACCACCGCGAAGCCGATACCGCCGAGGCCGCTGTTCCAGGGTTCGACCGCCGCGAGCGCGAAGCAGGCCGCGACCGCTGCGTCGGCGGCATTGCCGCCCTGCTCGAGGATCGCCGTTCCGGCCTCGGCCGCCTCGCGGCTCTGCGAGACGACGATGCCGTGCCTGCCGCGGGCGGCGGGCTTGGTCAGAACCCAGTTCTGGCTGCGATATGGGCGAGCGGCTGCGGCCATGCGGGCGACCTCGATCGATTGTGGAGGTCGCCATACTGCATGCCGGCCGCGGCGCCGTCGAATGCGTCGTGGAAGCCGGGGAGCCGCGCGGCGCGCAGGGCAGACGCCGTCAGAACACGTTCGGGTAGATGTAGCGGACGATCACGCTCTGGATGAAGTAGATGATCAGCAGCAGGATGATCGGCGAGATGTCGATGCCGCCGAGATTGGGCAGGCGCTCGCGGATCGGGCGCAGGGCCGGCTCCGTGACGCGGTAGAGCGCGTCCCAGATGGTCGCGACGAACTGGTTGCGGGTGTTGATGACATTGAAGGCGATCAGCCAGCTCAGCACCGCCGAGGCGATCAAAATCCACACATAGATCTGCAGGGCGAGCAGAACCACGTCGAGAACGGCACGCATCGATCTTCCTCTTGGGCCTTTTCGGAAAGGTGTCGCGGAATATCGTCCGCCGGCGCCAAAACAGATGGCGGAGGTGATTGACATCCACGCGGCGCACGGCCTAGAAGGCCAGCGCCTTGGGGCTGTAGCTCAGATGGGAGAGCGCTGCAATCGCACTGCAGAGGTCAGGGGTTCGAATCCCCTCAGCTCCACCAAGGCTTTCGTATAAATAGCTGATCTTGTTGAGGCTGCGGCGTCATTGGCCGCGGTACCCAACATACCCCAACAGTAAACGCAAATCAGTTCGGACGGAAACGGCTCTATAGGGCTGCATTCGGATTTCAGTCCCTACGCACTGAACGCCCCCGTGGCTGGCTCACCTGGGAAAGCACGTGATCCACGCGCATAAAGATGTCGTCCAGGACTTCTTCGGCGTCGAAATCCTTGTCCTTCGCGGAAATCGCTTTTAGCGCGTCGCGGGATTGGGATTGCAGAATTAGCACTCATCATGCGGCGAACGCTTTGATGCTGCGAATCGTTTCGCTACGGCCAGTATCAAAGCTCGCAAAGCGGTTATTTCAGATCGGTCGAAATCGTCAGGGCCATCCGCAGGTGCCCCTCTATCTGCTGTTCCGCAAGAGAGTTGAGGAGGTGCAAGCGAGCGTCAGGGCTATCCCGGTTTGCTGTCCGCAAGGTCCAGATCGCGCTGGAGGCTGCCGGTGTCGAGTTCCTGAATTGCGGCCAGCCCGGCGTTCAGAGGCGGAGTTTGGGAGCCGGAGTATTATGTCACCTTATGCTTCTCGTGGGGGCGAGCGCTCGCAGGCTGGAGGACGCGTTGCTCGTTGTGATCGCGAGGTCAGGGGTGCACGAAATCGTTCTCGATCCACTCGATCACCGAACCGTGCCTTGGCTTCCAGCCGAGTTCCTTGCGGGCCTTCGCGGCACGGACGCGGCTATTCGAGCCGAGCGCGAAGACCGCAAGCTCCCGGCCCCATTTCGCGATTGCCTCCTGCGCCGACCAGGACTGTGCCGGGGCGAGCTTGAGCGTACTTCCGATCGCGCGGACGAGGTCACCGAAGGCTGCCTCGCCATTCTCGACATAGTAGAAACTGCCGGCCGGCGCCTTTTCGAGCGCCAGGACATAGAGTTCTGCCATGTCGGCAATATGGACGTTCGACCAGACGTTAAGCCCGCGCCCGATGTAGCGGGGGATGCCGCTTTCCTTCGCCTGTGCGACGAGGGGCGGGATCTGCACGCTTTGTGCCGGCGGGCCGAACGTGTGGCCATAGATCAGACTGTTGCACAATACGATCGAACGCACCCCGGGGGCCGCATCGACGATCAATTGGTTGAGCGCGACTCGAGGCTCCTTGTCGGGCTCAGGCTTGACCGGCGTCTCCTCCGTGAAGGTGGCGTCCGAAGGCTCGCCCATCGCCTCATCGCCGACGAGGCTGGTACCGCTTGTATGAATGAACGGCTTGTCAGATCCGGCGAGGCCCGAGAGCAAGGCTTCGACCGCACCCCTATGGTCGCTGTTGGCAGCGTTGACCACGGCATCCGCGGCTGTCGCCTCGGCCGCAAGCAGCTCGCGGTCATCGAGCGTACCGAAGACGGGCACGATGCCCTTGGCGAGGACGCCGTCCGCCTTGCTCGCGCTCCGCACGAGACCGCGCACCTGATGACCTTGGGAGGCGAGCAATGTGGCGACCGCTCCGCCGATATACCCGCTCGCACCGGTAACGAAAATCTTCACTGGATTTGTCCTTGCATTAGTTCCGATCCTGGCCGGCGTCGGGGGCGGCACGGGCTCAGGCGACTTTCGCGTCTTCGTAGGTCGGGTAGTCGGTGTAGCCGCGCGCGCCGCCGCCGTAGCTGAGCTCACGATCAGGTGTGACAAGCGGCCAATCGTTGCGCAGCCGTTCGACCAGATCGGGGTTGGCGATAAAGGGTTCGCCGAACGCGGCGATATCGATCAGCCCCTCCGCAATGTAACGTTCGGCCAGCTCCCTGGTCATCCCGCCGGCGAGGACGAGCGTGCCTCGAAAGCGGGCCCGGAATTTCGGCAGAAAGCCTGCCGGGATAGGCGAGCTCCCTCGCGAGCGCTGGTCCATGAAATGGACATAGGCGATGTTTCGCTTCGAGAGTTCGTCGGCGATGTGCAGATAGGTCTCTTCGATCTCCGGGTACTGTCCCATGTCGAAGAGGCCGCCATAGGGCGAGAGGCGTATTGCCGTCCGCTCGGGGCCAGTCGACTCGATGACGGCGTCGACAGCTTCGACCAGGAAGCGGACGCGGCCTTCGAGCGTGTCACCTCGATAGGCATCGGTGCGGTCATTCACCAGCGGGTTCAGAAACTGCTCGATAAGATAACCATTGGCACCGTGAAGTTCGACTCCGTCGAAGCCCGCATCGACCGCATTGCGTGCTGCCTTGGCAAAATCCGCAATGACGCCTCCTACCTCCTCTGTCGACAGTGCGCGCGGCTGCGATACGTCGACAGCGCCGGGCGTGCCATCGGCGGTCAGACCCCAAGCCTGCGAGTTGCGCGCGATCTGTGTGGTCGAACTGACCGGCGCGATGCCGCCCCGCTGATTGGAAACATGGCTGACCCGCCCGACATGCCATAGCTGGGCGAAGATGGTGCCACCCTCTTCATGCACCGCCTCGGTCACCCGGTGCCACCCGGCGACCTGCTGGCTCGTGTAGATGCCGGGGATGAAGAGGAATCCCTCGGCGGAGGGCGAGATCGGGGTTCCCTCGGTAACAATCAGGCCGGCGCCCGCGCGCTGGCGGTAATACTGCGCAGTGAGATCGTTGGCGATGCCATCCGGGTTTCGCGATCGCGTCATGGGGGCCATCGCGATGCGGTTCGAGAGCGTATGGCCGCGCATGGCGAAGGGCTCAAACAATTTGCTCATCTCTAGAATCCTCATCGGATTGGAAATGGCGGCTCCATGTCGCCTGGACCTGCAAGATGGCGGTGGGGCGCCTGCTTGATAATCCGCTCACGCTTCATCTAATCTGTGATTCAATTTCAAAGGCGAGAGCATGGACAACCGGGCAGGCGAGATGCAGGTCTTCCTGCGGGTTGTTGAAGCCGGCAGCTTTTCCGAGGCTGCGCGGCAGTTGCTGACGACGCCATCCACGGTGAGCAAGCTCATTGGCAGGATCGAGGACCGGCTCGGCGTGCGTCTCGTCGAACGCTCGACGCGGCGCCTTTCGCTGACTGATGAGGGGCGGCTCTATTATGAGCGCAGCAGCGCCTTGCTCGCGGAGCTCAACGATATCGAACGCGAGCTTGCGCAGGGGGCGGGTCACGCCAGCGGTACTGTGCGCGTCAACGTGTCGGTCGCTTTCGGAGTGCACGGATTGGTGCCGCTGCTGCCGGCATTCTGGGAGGCACATCCTAACATCATTGTGGATGTCTCGCTCTCGGACGAGATCGTCGATCTCTATCTCGATCGGACTGACATCGCATTCCGTGTCGGGGTGCTGCCCGACTCGAATTTGATGGCGCGCAAAATCGGCTCAGCCTCCCGGCGGATCGTTGCCGCTCCAGCTTACCTCGAAAAGCACGGCGTGCCCCTCACGGTCGAAGATCTCGACGGGCATAACTGCCTTGGTTTCAATTTCCGGCGAGCGGCTCCGGTCTGGCCCGTTCGGCAACACGGGCGTATCGTTGACCGGTTGGTTCGCGGCAGCCTCCTCGCCAATAACGGGGAGACCGTCCGTCAGATGGCGCTCCAAGGCGTGGGGTTGGCACGGCTGGCCGACTTCCATGTCGATCCCGACCTCGCCGCCGGACGTCTTGTCGAAGTGCTCGCCGATCCTGCCACGGCCGATTTCGAAGAGGTTCACGCCCTTTATCTTGGCGGACAGCGCGTGCCGCAACGCGTGCGCGCCTTCCTCGATTTCATGGTGCCGCGGCTGCAGGCCTTCATGGCGAACGGACGCGCTCCGGCCTCCGCCGGCGGCTCGGTCAGCCCTGCTCGATAAGCTGTTTCAGCGCCGCCAGGCCCTCGCGATAGACCGTTTCGTAGCGTGCGACGGCTTCGGTCGGACTGATACCTATCGGATTGAAGCTGCTCGACCAGGTTGCTACCGCTCCGCCTTCCTCGTCGCGGACAGACATGACACCGACATAGCCCGATACCGGGTCCGGACTGTCGAGGTGAGCATAGCTGTAGCGGTGCTCGGTCTGGCTGAATTCCAGCAGTCGTTCGACGATTGTCGCGCCGTTCGAGGTTACAAGCCGGCGAACACGCCCACCGTCGCTAAGCTCGCTGCTGATGACCATATTCAGCCAGCGGGGCAGGAAGTCGAACCCGCCCATGATCGACCAGACGCGTTCCGCGGATGCGGCAATCGCGACGGAAACCCTCACCTCGATCATCGCTCTTTCCTTTTCAAAACGGGCTGAACCGCCCGCTCTTTCGGCCAAAGCTCGCCACGATCTTCCCGTGTGAAGCCGTGTGGTCGAAGGTGACGATCAGGCCACCTTCTCGGCTTTCATCGGCGCATCGACGCGGATGCGCAGCAGGCGGAACGGTGGGGAGCTTTCATCCACACCGCCATTGAGGACGGGGAGGCGATGCAATTGATTGGCGGTAATGTAGAGCCAGCGTCCTTCGCTATCGAGTTCGACCCCGTCGGGCCAAGCGAGCCGGTCGCGATCTTGAGCGAGGATCGAGTAGCCCATGGGCGAGGCCAATCCAATCGCGCTGTTCTCGACATCGGTCACATAGATGTTGCCGAGGGCGTCGACGTCGAAGCCGTCACAGCGCGGTTTGGCGCACCAGTACTCCATCTGCGCCGCGAGCGCCGCGACGTCGCTTTCGTCAGCCAGTGCGTCGGCAGGGATCCGATGGACGGACGTTCCTGACATCGCGCCGAAATAAACCCATTTCCCAAGGGGATCCATCGCGATCGGGTTGAGCCCGTAGCGATAGGGAACGAGTTCGCCGTCCGCCATTCGAAGCGATATCGTCTTGCCGTCGACCCGCACCGGGTCTTCGCTGGGCATCAGCGTGGGGTGCGCCTCGAGCATGCGCCGGGACAGGCCGGTATCGAGATCAACAACGATGATCGCCGGGTAGTCGCTGGCCCCGCCTGGATTCAGCGTCATGTCGGCGATGTAGATGCGCCGGCGGCGGCGATCGATGACGAAATCCTGGGCGAAGGAACTCGGCCGCAGGACGTTTTGCGGCAGGACAATCACCTTGTGAAGTCGGTTCTCGTAATCATTCCAGCCGACGAGCTTCGGCTGGTGAGTGCGATCACCGAGATCGAGCATCCAGACGATGCCGTCCGCATCCGCCCGAATGCCAATTACGCCAGCCATCCCTCGGCCATCGGGCCGTGGCTTGCCGGCCCAGAACTCATCGGGATAGGGGGTGTGGTTGCCGTCGCTTGCGATGGCCCGAACCGCGAATTCGGGAGCGATGATCGCCGAGATGGAGACCAGAACCCGCCCGTCGCGCATCACCGTCGGGTTGCCCGGTCGCTCGTCGGGAAAGATGGCGACCGTTTCCAATTGACCCTTGTTCATCATCGCCCCCTTACGATTTCGGCTGAATGAAACCGGCGGGCGTTCCATCCGCCGGTTCGACAAAGATGATGTCGCTCGGTTCGCGGCGCGGCGTATCCACCGAAACCATGAACAGCGGGTGCTCGATGATCTCGGGCATGCCGTGCACCGTGCCCTTCTTGAAGAACAGCATCTGGCCAGGGCCGACTTCAAAGGGCTCGCGCTCGCCCATGAAGAAGCGCCCGCGGCCCGACAGCACGATCAGGTACTCGTCGCAGGTCGCGTGGTAATGCGCTGGCGTAGGGCGATAAACGCGGAAGACGCGCGCGCTCGCTTCGTCCTCGTCGGTCAGCCGCGCATCGACGAGGAGCGATTCCGCAGTCTCCGGGAAAGTCGTGATGATTTCAGTGAGGTCAAAGGCGGCGTGAGGGGCCGCCTCTACAAGCTTTTTGCGTTGGTGCGTCGGGGCCATGGCGAAGTCCTTTGCATCTGGCGCCTTGCTGAGCGGCGCCTGGTCCGCAGCGAACCTAGGCCCGTCGAGTCGCAGGCAGAATGAGGTGGCGACGAACAGGATTTGAGAACCGAAAGCACAGATGATCAGTCGCTAGCCCGGCGCAGGATCATCCTCGCGGCGCCGGTGGCGAAGACCGGAGCGCGCAGGGGTTGGTGGAGTGTCGGTTGCAGTCGGGCGCATGCCGTTCCCGCATTGCCCATGCTCGAGGATCGGCAGGAGTTTTTTATCGCGCTAGAATTCGATGACTTGGCGCACCGCGCTGCCATCATGCAGCCGGTCGAAGCCTTCGTTGATGTCTTCAAGTTTCAGCTTGCCGCTGAGCAACTTGTTCACGGGGAGGCGCCCGTCGCGATAAAGGTCTACGAAGCGCGGAATGTCACGAACGGGTACGCAGGTGCCAATATAGCTGCCCTTCAGGGTGCGTTCCTCGCCGACCATCTGCACCACATTCACCGCCAGCGCGGAACCGGGTGGCGGCAGCCCCGCCGTCACCGTCGTGCCACCCCGCTTCGTCATCTTGAAGGCGTTGTCGAGGGCGCGGATCGAACCCGCCATCTCGAAAGCATAGTCGGCTCCGCCTCCGGTCCATTCGCGAACCTGTTCAACCGCATCCTCGTCGCGGCCATTGACCACCGCGGTCGCTCCTAGCTCCTTGGCTAGCGCAAGCTTCTCGGGCGAGAGATCGACTGCGACGATCTTGCTGGCGCCCGCAGCCCGCGCTCCCAGGACTGATGCGAGGCCGACACCACCGAGGCCGATCACGACTGCCGTAGACCCCATTCGAACTCTTGCCGTGTTCACGACCGCGCCGACACCGGTCAGCACCGCGCAACCAAACAGCGCGGCTTCGACGAAAGGAAGGTCGCGGTCGATCTTCACGAGAGAGTTGCGGGACACGACCGCACGCTCGGCGAAGGCCGAAACGCCGAGATGGTGATGGATTCTGTCGCCACGCCCGCTCAACCGGACCGAGCCACCCATCAACGTACCTGCTGCGTTTGCGACGGCTCCCGGTTCACACAGAGCTGGACGTCCCTCAGCGCAGGGACGGCAGTGGCCACAACTCGGCATGAAGACCATGACGACGTGGTCGCCGGGCTCAAGATCGTCGACGCCCTCGCCCAGCGCCTCGACCACGCCGGCGGCCTCGTGCCCCAGGGCCATCGGCATGGGACGGGGCCGGTCGCCGTTGATGACGGAAAGGTCGGAATGGCAAAGGCCGGCTGCTCCGATGCGGACCTGCACTTCGCCGGGTCCCGGCGGGGCCAGGTCGATCGTTTCGATCACGATCGGCCGGCTCTGGGCATAAGGCCCTGGGACGTTCATCTGCCGCAAGACGGCTGCCTTGACCTGCATGTTCCTATCTCCGGTTGGGCCGAAACGTGACGGCCTTCACACCGGAGCTTGCAGAGACCCTATCATGCCCGGAAGCAGGCGAGGCTTCGCATCAGTTGGGAAGCGAATTCGGGAATAGAGCGCGCCGAGGTGGCCTATGGTTGCTCATCCAAAGCCTGCTGCGGTGGAAGCGCAGGCGAAGCAGCTATTCTCAGACTTGCCACCTTTTCCGTCGACGCGACCCATCCAACCGATCTCGTTGAGGAACAGAATTTTTTCGCTTGCAGTCCGCTTAAAACGAAATATGATATATGATGTTTTAAGTCAGATCATTCCCCGATCGGCTATCCGGCGGGCCGCATCCATAGGCATTCCTTCGTCAATTCAGCTCTCGCTGAATGCGGAATCGACGCCTTGGTCGTGCGCTGGCAGGAGGCGCCCGGGAACCTTCTCGCCAAGGGGAGGGCTGCAGACATTCAAAACGTTTGAAGGAGCAGACAATGACCGGCAAGATCATCGATCGTAGAGCTGTTCTCGCAGGCGCGGCCGCCGTGGGGGCTGCGGTATTGCTGCCGCGCTCCTTCACATCCGCCATTGCGCAGTCGTCGGCGAGCAGCACGTTTTCCCCAACCGAGACGATGCCCGGCGGCTCCAACAATTACGTTCCGAATGCGCCGGTGGTGCGGAATCTCGGCACCGGCTTCGTCGCGTCGGGCGTGGTTCGCAGGGCGGGTGATGGCGCGCCTCTGCCCAATGTCCGGATCCAGATCTGGGCCGCCACCGAGCGCGGCGGGGAGCGGGTTGCAAGCAACCGCGGCAGCGTCATGACGGGGCCGGATGGCGGCTACCGGCTTGAGATTTCGCCGATAGTCCCCCAGTTTGGACAGCCGCACATTCATATTGCCTATGACGACCCCGGCTTTGCGACGCTGTTCCTGCGACCCGTATTGAACAGTCGGCATGACACGAGCATCACGGCCGATTTCGTCCTCGCGCCGGAGGTTTCGAATGGGCCGCGCCGGAGTTGATGCGCGCCGGATCGCAGCATGGATCGTGGTGGTGGGCATTGCCGCAGCGCCGGTCATCGCCGCCGCGGCAAATCCGCTGCAGGGCGGGCGAGAGATGCTTTGGATCATGGGCGGCATGGCCGGGGTGGTGGCGCTATGCCTGCTGTTCGTTCAGCCGCTTCTGATGGCGGCCGCACCGCCGCTGCTGGCGGCGAAGGACGGCGTCCATTGGCACCGCTGGACAGGGATAGCGATCGTCGCCGTGGTGGCATTGCATGTCGGTGCGCTCTACGCCTACAGCCCCGACGACGTGACCGATGCGCTGCTGCTGGTCGCACCGACGCCCTTCTCGCTCTACGGAGTGATCAGCCTGTGGTGTCTGGTGCTTATGGCCGTGCTGGTGGCGACCCGGCGTTTGCTACGGTTTGGCTATCGGCTCTGGCGCATCCTTCACAGCGTACTGGCGGTGGCTGTTGTCGGCGCCGGCGCGATACACGCCATTCAGATCGAAGGGGTGATGGAGGAATACTCCAAGCTCTCGGTCTGCATCGCGGCGCTGGCGGCGACAACTGTCGGCGCGCTTGATGTCAATGTGCTTGCGCCCTTACGTCGCCGGCGGATTCTCCAAAGCATATAGGTCAGATAGCATCGACCTGAGACACCTTCTTACGGGTAGCGTTCTACAGTTTCAGAAGAGTTTTTTTCGGGGGCGTCGTATCTGTTCTCAATATGAGCTCGAGTCGCTGTAATAAAATGGCAATGGAATTGCTAAATAAACAAAGTACATCGATTGATTTAATTATAATAAAAGTTTCTCGTTCGATTCCGTAAATTACATATTTACCTCGCAAATTTCGGTGTGTTTTTACGTCGCCCCAACCAGAATAACTGGAGAGTATTCGATGACGACAGACCATTCTGATGTGACATCGATGTCCAGGAAAGTCCTGGAACATCATATGGGCGCGTTTGCTGCGGGCGTGGACGAGGTCCTTGCCGACTATACGGATGAATCAGTGGTGATCACGTCGAAGGGCGCCATTCGCGGCCTTTCGGAGTTGCGCTTGTTTTTCCAGGGATTCATCGATAGTGCGGCGCCTGCATTCTGGGACGCCTATGTCCTCGAAAGCAAGGTTTGTGATGGCGAATACGCGTTCATTACCTGGAATGCGAAACCGTTCGTGACCTTCGCTACCGATACATTTCTCATACGCGATGGCAAAATCCTGATGCATACCTATGCTTCGGTGGCCGTATCGTAACATTGCGGTCGGTATTGAATCCGCAATTCACCGACCGACGCCGGCCCAACATCGTTGACTGCGCTGGCTGAGAGCGGACGTTTGCGATCGAGGCCCTAGACGGTGGGGGGCAACAGAAACGCTGCCCCTCTTACCGATATCGAAACGGTCTCTCCGATCTGCGGCTGATCGACACTCGAAACCTGTGCGGTGAAGCTGATCGTCTCCGCCCCGTGATGTGCCCGCAGCGTCACGGTGCATTGGGCACCCTGGAAAGAGACGTTCTCGACATGAGCTTCAGGACCCGAGCCATCCGGCGAAAGCTGGAACTGCTCGGGCCTGAGCATGATGACGCCTCTTCCGCGGCGGTCCCCTGTCTCCGCTGACAGCTTGCCCAGCCCGCAGGTGACGGTGCCGCCTCCGATCTCGGCTTCGAGCAGGACGGCGTTGCCGAGGAACAGCGCGGTGTCGACATCCATCGGATGCCAATAGAGTTCGGTCGGCCTGCCCGATTGCACCAGGCGGCCTTCACGCATGACCGCGAGCTGATCGGCAAAGGACAAAGCCTCGGCCTGATCGTGCGTGACCAGGATCGTCGTGATTCCGGCCTGGGCCAACACGCGTGCCACAGCCTGCCGGACATTCTCGCGCAGCCCCGTATCGAGCGCGGAAAACGGTTCGTCGAGGAGCATCAGGGTCGGCTTCCGGGCGAGCGCCCGGGCGAGCGCGACACGCTGCTGCTGTCCTCCCGAGAGCTCATGCGGCCGGCGCGTCAGCATCGCGGCATCGAGCTCGACGAGCTCCAACAATTCATGCAACCGGGTCGCCCGGTCCGGCTCGGTCCGCGGGATGCCGAAGCCGAGATTGCCGGCGACGTCGAGATGCGGAAACAGCGCCCCGTCCTGGGCGACATAGCCGATCCGGCGGCGATGCGCGGGTGCGATCGCCGGTCCGTCGGCCAGGGTCTGCCCGTCCAGAGTCACCCGGCCCGTATCGGGAGCCTCGAAACCGGCGATGACGCGCAGCAGCGTCGTCTTGCCCGAGCCGGAAGGGCCAACGATGGCGACACGGCTGCCCGCCGCCACGGAGAGGGACACGCGGTCCAGCGCCGCTGTCGCGCCATAGCGCTTCGAGACATCCGAAATGACGAGCTGGGTCATGAGCCGAGGGATTTGCGGGCCTGAGCGTGCAGCAGCGCGGTCATCGGCAGCGACAGGAGGATCATCAGGACGGCATAGGGCGCGGCCTTCGCATAGTCGAGTTCGCTGGTCAGCGCCCAGAACTCGGTCGCCAGCGTGCGGGTGCCGTTTGGCGCCAGCAGCAACGTGGCCGTCAGCTCCGTCGCCACGCCCATGGCCACCAACGCCATCGCAGCGGCAACTCCGGGCGCCGCTAGCGGCAGCGTCACCGCGAGAAGGGCTCGCGCCGGGCTGCGGCCAAGCGACATCGCGGCCCGCTCCAGCTCGACCGGCACTTGCGCGATGCCGGCACGCAGCCCCACCAGCGCACGCGGCAGGGACATCAGGATATAGGCGAGGATCACGGTCGCGACCGTCTGGTAGAGCGGCAGGGCGATGCGCACCGTCACCGTGACGAGGGCCAGCGCCACCACGACGCCCGGGAGTGCACCTAGATAGCTGTGGCAGCTCTCCAGGAAACGGGTTGCGCGGCCGGGGGCGCGTACCGACAGCCAGGCCATCGGCAGTGCGGCCGCCACGGTCGCCAGCGCCCCGAGACCGGCATAGCCCAATGTCCCGGCGAGGGATGCGGCCAGCGCATCCTGCCGCCAGACATCGGCTCCCGCCACCATGAGCCAGCGGGAGAGCGTCAGCATGGGCACGCCGAGGCTGAGCGCGGCGAAGGCGAGCGGCAGCGCGAGCGCCAGAACCCGCCAGGCTCCGAGCCCTTGCGGCGTGGCGGGACGCGGCGCGCCGGAACCGAGCCGGGCGTAGCGCGCGCTGCCGCGCAGCAGCCATTCGAGACCGATCAGTCCGAAGCAGTTCAAAACCAGCACGCCCGCGAGCATGTTCGCTGCCGGGCCGTTATAGCTCGACTGGAACTGGTCGATGATCGCGGTGGTGAAGGTGTCGAAGCGGATCATCGCGTAGAGCCCGTATTCGGCCAGCAGATGCAGCCCGACGAGAAGGCTGCCGCCGCAGATGGCGAGCCGCAGCTGCGGCAGGACCACCCTCATGAACACGCCAGACGGAGACTGCCCGAGCGAGGCGGCGGCATGCTCGAGCGCAGGATCGAGCCGGCGCAGTTGCGCGGCGACGGGCAGATAAAGGAACGGCAGATAGGCGAGGACGGACACCAGCACCGCGGCCGGCAGCCCGTGAAAGCGGGGCAGCAGGCTGAACCAGGCATAGGACTGGACGAAGGCGGGCACGGCGAGCGGCGCGACGGCGAGCCAGGAGAAAAACTTGGCCCCCGGCATGTCGCTGCGCTCGGTGAGCCAGGCCAGCGCGACCGCGAGCAGGATCGCGGGTGGCAGCGTGCACAGTTCGAGCAGCAGCGTGTCGACGAGCAATTCGCCGACACGGGGGCGCCAGATCAGGGCGAAGGCCGTCTGCCAGCCTGTCTCGATCGCAATCCAGGCGATGAATCCGAGCGGCAGCAGCGCGCACAGCGAGACGGCGCCGGCGAGCAGCAGCGTCGCCCGGCCGGCGAGATGGCGCTGCCGCCTGAGCGGCAAGACCGGCAGAGCCGGCGTGTCGAGGGAAAGCGAAACGGTCATGGGAGAAGGCGCGTGCGAGGGGCTCTCGCACACGCCATCAGCCGGCGCAACTGCGTCAGAGCAGGCCGGCAGCGGTCATCAACTCGGTGACCTTCTTGCTGTCGAGCTGCGAAGGCTCGACCTTCGGCGCGTCGAGCTTGGCGATCGGCTCCAGCTTCGGATTGGAGGCCTCGCCGTTGCCGATGGCGTATTCGAAGGAATCGCCGTCGCGCAGGACGGCCTGCCCATGCTTGCCGCCCATCCATTTCACGAAGGCTTCGGCCTCCTTCTTGTGCTTGCTGGATTCGAGAACGCCGGCGCCCGACGTGCTCAGGAAAGCGCCGGGATCCTGGTTGCGGAAATAGTGCAGCGCGACGTTGCCGCTGTTCTCGGCCGTCTTCGCCTGATCGCCGAAGAAGTAGTAGTGATAGATCACCGCGCCTTCGACCTCGCCGGCGTTCACGCCCTTCATGGCGACGCTGTTGCCCCGATAGGCGCTGGAGTTTTCCTTCATGGCCTTGAGCCAGTCGGCGGTGACCTTCTCGCCCTTGAGGACGAGAAGCGCGCCGACGATCGCCTGGAAATCGGCGCCCGACGGCGAAGCCGCCCAGCGGCCCTTCCACTTCGCATCGGCGAGGTCGAGCATCGACTTCGGCAGGTCGGCTTCCTTCAGCTTGCGCTTGTCATAGGCGAAGACGGTGCTGCGCGCGGCGACGCCCGTCCAGCGACCGCTCGTGGGGCGGAACTGGGCCGACACCTGATCTAGGATGTCCTTGGGCAGCGCCTCGAACAGGCCGGCCTTCTCGACCAGCACCATGGCCGGAGAGTTTTCGGTGACGAAGACGTCGGCGGGGGAGGAGGCGCCCTCCTGGACGATCTGGTTGGCGAGTTCGGTGTCGGAGCCCTTGCGGATCGTCACCTTGATCCCGGTCTCCTTGGTGAAGCCATCGGCCCAGGCCTGGGTCAGGCTGGCGTGCTGGGCGTTGTAGACCGTGATGCCATCCTGGGCCCGAACCGCGCCCGCCGCAGCGAGGGAGATGGCGAGAACGCCAATTCGAAGAGCGAGGGACGAATAGGACCTCATGGCGACCTTCTCCTGCCAACACAGATTGCGAGATGGGCCGGCGTTAGATTCCCATGAGTCACCGCTGTCAATTATTATCGCTCAGTTTATAATCATTTGAAACAATGGCTTCTCTCCGTCGGACGTCAGCCATCCGCCAATGGCGGGCGTGGGGTTGCAAGCCGGAGGGTTGCTGCCGCTATGCTGGAACTTGATCCGGATGCAGAGGTTCGACTCCGAGAGGAGTGAACCCATGAACATCGATCGAGACCGCAAAACCGATACGCCCGCGGGCTACTCGACGGCTCGGCGCCCCGGGCAACCCGGGGAGGAGAACGAGCATCGAGCCGGCCCAAACCCGCGCTCGGCTCACCCGACCGGTCCACATGCGCCCTATGAACCGCGCGACTCCGAAGGCCTTGCTGCCGAGAAGCACCACTCCGACACCGTCGAAATCGGAGGCGGCGAGGTTCCCGAGCGCGAGCCCAGCGGAACCATCAAGGTGATCGACCTCAAGAAGCCCGGCTAGTTCTCTCGCAGATCAGCGCCTGATCCACTCCGCCAGGACAGGTCTGCGCTGCCGAGGACCCGCGCGGCGGCTGTGCGGAGCGCCCGCAGATTGGCATAGCCGACGGCACGGGCGATGTGGTGCGGAGGGCTGCCATCCGTCGCCATAGCCAGCGCGCGCACCACCCGCATGCGTGTCCGCCATTCGCCGAAGCTCATGCCGGTATCCGTGCGGAAACTGCGGGTCAGCGTGCGCCGGCTTGCTCCCGCGCGCTGGGCCCAGTCGTCGAGATCGAGGTTCGAGGCGGGGTCCTTCAGCAATGCATCGCAGACACGCCGCAATCGCGGATCTCGCGGCAGAGGCAAGGTCAGAGGTGTTTCGGGCGCGCGTGCGATCTCTTCCAGGATCAGCGCGGCGAGATGTCCGCCGCGCCCGCCTTCCTCATAGAGGAGAGGCTCGGCCGCCAATGCCACCAGCGAGGAGGCAAGCAGCGGCGTCACCTCAAGCACGCGGCAGCCCTTCGGCAGAATTCCGACGGCCTCGGGCGCTATGTAGGCCGAACACATCGAAACCTGCCCGTGCATTCTTACCTCATGGGAAAGTCCCGGCGGAATCCAGAGCGCATGGCGCGCGGGCAGAATCCAGGTGCCGTCCTCCGCCGTCACCAGCGTTAAGCCGGTGGTGGCGTAAAGCAATTGAGCGCGCGGATGACTGTGCCAGCCGGTGCTCGCGCCCGCCTCATATGTTTTGGGCATGACGGCGACTGCGCGCGGAACCGTCTGATAGGCGTCGCTTTCGCTGCGCATGGGCACGCTCCTTTTGGCCCGAGGATGCCGAATAACGGCCCGACGGGCGCAATGGGTCAAGGTAGAAGAGTACGTCGCCGCCAAGAGCATGCCCATGAGCCCCGAGACGCTGTCCAAGCGAACGCTCCTCTTCGTCAACGCCGCGCATGCGCTCGATCACTTCGTGCTGCTGATCTATCCGACGGCCGTGATCGCCATCGCGGCGCAGACCGGCCTGGGCTATGCCGAGCTCATCGGGCTTGCGACGGGGGCCTTCGTCGCCTTCGGCCTGTGTTCCCTGCCGATGGGGTGGCTTTCGGATCGCTTCGGCCGGCGCAACATGCTCGCCGTCTTCTTCCTCGGCTATGGCGTTTCCTGCCTCGGCGTCGCCAGCGCGAACGGGCCGACGGCGTTCGCGGGCTGGCTGCTCGTGCTCGGCGTGGCATCGGCGATCTATCACCCGGTCGGCTCGACGATGCTGGTCAATCATGCCCGCCAGCTCGGGCGCGATCTCGGGATCAACGCGGTCTGGGGCAATCTCGGCGCGGCTTCGGCGGCCGGCGTCACCGCCCTTCTGGCGGCTAGCCTCGGCTGGCGCGCTGCCTTTGTGCTGCCCGGCCTCGTCTGCCTCGCGCTTGGAGCGGCCTTCATCGCGCTCGTTCCCGGTGACGGGACGCCACATGCGAGCCGGACCGGGAAGACCGAGCTCATCCCGGTCAGCCGTCCGCTGGCGCTTCTCGCCGTGTTCGCCGTCGCGGTCATCGCCGGCGGCATGACCTTCAACATCACCACGATCGCGCTGCCGAAAGTCATCGACGAACGGCTCGGCCTCGACCTGCCGCTGGCGCTCATCGGCTCCCTGGCGACACTGGTCTTCGTGTTCGGGGCCGGAATGCAGTGGCTGATGGGCCGATTGGTGGACCGTTATACGCTGCCTTCGCTGTTCGTCGGCCTTGCTCTCTTCCAGCCGCTCGGCCTTGTGATCGCGGCCACGACGCAGGGCCTGCTGCTGCTGGTCGGCCTCGTTCTGACGATCGCCGCGATCTACGGGCAGGTCGTCGTCAACGATGCGATGGTCGCCCGCTACGTGCCGGCCCAGCACCGCGCCAAGGCGTTCAGCGTGCGATATTTCCTCGGCTTCACCGTGAGCGGTTTCGTCGTTCCGATGCTGGCGCTCCTGCATGCGCAGGGCGGGTTCGGATTGGTCCTGGCTGGCGCCGCCGTGTTCGGCCTGATCGTCTGGCTTGCTTCGCTGGCGTTCTACTGTCTCGCGCAGGGAGCGTCGGAGACGGCCGCTCCGGCGGAATAAGCGGGTTATCCCAGGCGAATTCCGGCTGGAACTCAGGCCGCCGTCGCGCGCAACGAGCGGCTCTTGCTCCCGGCCTCGGCCGGACGGTCCGGCGCATGCCGTCGGCTTCTTCCCGTGGATACGAGCCAGCGGTTTACCGCTTGTTAACCATACGCTCGATACACCGAAGAAACCGAAAATTTACCAAGATGACCGGCGTGTTAACCCAACCCCGACCCATTCGTCTCAAGGGGCGCAGCTTCCTTGCGCTGTCGCTGACCCCGGAGCTTCCCTTCGAAGACTGGCTGGCGCGGCTCGACGACCTGGCTTCGCGCTCGACCGGCTTCTTCATGCGGCGGCCGGTGGTCCTCGACATCACCGGGCTGGATGTCGACCGTCCGCAGCTTCGTGACCTGATCGACAGGCTCGGCACCCGCAATGTGCGGATCATGGGCATCGAGGGCGCGCGCCCCTCGCTGCTCGGGGCGGATCTGCCGCCGGCGATGACGGATGGCCGCCCGACTTCGGATATCGAGGTGCCCGCGGCGGACGAGGGCGGCCAGTCTCATGCGTCCGAAAGCGCCGCCCCGCCGTCCATCCCAGTGCCGAAGGCGGCGCCTTCCCTGGTCGTGACCCAACCCGTCCGTTCGGGCCAGTCGGTGATCTTCACCGAAGGCGACGTGACCATCGTCGGCTCGGTCGCCTCGGGGGCCGAGGTCATCGCGGGTGGCTCGATCCACATCTACGGCACGCTGCGGGGCCGGGCCATGGCCGGAACGATGGGCAACGCCTCGGCGCGCATCTTCTGCCGCAAGCTCGAAGCCGAGCTGGTCGCTATCGACGGCTACTACAAGACGGCCGAGGACCTGGAAACGGACCTGCGCGGGAAGGCCGTCCAGTTCTGGCTGGAAGGCGACAGTTTCAAGGTCGGATCACTCGCCTAAGGCGCGTCCACATCAACAGGAGAGGTCAATGGGCAAGGTCATCGTGGTCACATCGGGCAAAGGTGGCGTCGGCAAGACGACGTCGTCGGCGGCGCTCGGCGCAGCCCTCGCCCAGAACGGCGAGAAGGTCGTGGTCGTCGATTTCGACGTCGGGCTGCGCAATCTGGACCTGGTCATGGGCGCCGAACGGCGCGTGGTCTACGACCTCGTCAACGTGATCCAGGGCGAAGCCAAGCTGACCCAGGCGCTGATCCGCGACAAGCGGCTCGAGACGCTCTACCTGCTGCCGGCCTCGCAGACGCGCGACAAGGACAACCTGACGGCGCAGGGCGTCGAGGCGGTCATCGGTGCCCTCAAGCATTCGTTCGACTGGGTGATCTGCGACAGCCCGGCCGGCATCGAGCGCGGCGCGACGCTGGCGATGCGCCATGCCGATATCGCCATCGTCGTCACCAATCCGGAAGTCTCTTCGGTGCGCGATTCCGACCGGATCATCGGCCTGCTCGATTCCAAGACGCTCAAGGCCGAGAACGGCGAGCGCATGGAGAAGCATCTGCTGCTCACTCGCTACGACCCCGTCAGGGCCGAGCGCGGCGACATGCTGAAGGTGGACGACGTCCTCGAAATCCTGTCGATTCCGCTGCTCGGCATCGTTCCGGAAAGCATGGACGTGTTGCGGGCGTCGAACGTCGGTTCTCCCGTCACGCTGGCGGACGAGCGCAGCGCGCCGGCGATCGCCTATTTCGAAGCGGCGCGCCGGCTCAAGGGCGAGGCCCTGCCGATCACTATCCCCGGGGAGAAGCGCGGCTTCTTCGGCAAGTTCTTCGGAAGGAAAGCGGCATGAACCTGCTCCGTCTTTTCTCCCGCTCCCAGTCGGCCCCGGCTGCGCGCGAGCGACTGCAGGTGCTGCTGGCGCATGAGCGCGCCGCCGTCGGCGACTCCGACCTCGTCACCAAGCTCAGGGATGAAATCCTGCGCGCGATCTCGAAGCACATGCAGGTCGACGACGAGAAGGTCAGCGTCCGCATGGAACGCGGCGCTCAGGTCTCGACGCTGGCTGTCGACATCGAGATCCCGTTCGACGCGGGCAAAAAGGCGGCCTGACGGCCGCTCTCTCCGATCCGCGCCTCGACCGACCGAGGGTCTGGCCGGCCTCGTACCCGTTACGGGGCGCGGCCGGCGGGGCTCTCAATCGCCGTGGTCGTGCACGTCGGAATGGCCGCGGCGCCAATAGGCCGCGACGAGATGGCGGTCCTTCGGCAGTTTGCGCTCTTGGCGCAGATGCTTGCGGATGGCGCGCGCGGCAGCCTGCTCGCAGCCCGCGAAGACGAACGGGTCGCCGCTCTCCGGCAGCGCGATCGAGCGGACAGCGTCAGGCAGCAGATCCGTCGAGCCGGCCGATGCGCCGTTGCGATGCAGCCAGATGACCTCGATTGCGGCGTCGGACAGGATTTCCTGCTCCTCGGCCCCGTCGGCGACCTCGATCACCACCGCCGCGCGGGCGGTGGCGGGCAGCGAGGTGGCGATGCGCGCGATCGCCGGCAGGGCGGTCTCGTCCCCGCAGAGCAGATACCAGTCGGCCGGCGCGACGTCGCCGCCGCCCGGTCCGAGCAGGCCGACACGGTCGCCGGCCCCTGCGTTGCGCGCCCAGACCGAGCCTGGCGAATCGTCGTGCAGCACGACGTCAACGGTCAACTCCCTGCGCTGATGGTCGATGGCGCGGATGGTGTAGACCCGCTTCACCAGTTCGTCCTCGCCTTCCGGCCAGATGACACGGCTGTCGGCCCCCGCGCTCGGCCAGACCGGCGCGCGCCCCGGCGGTGGGATCAGGACCCGGACATGCAGGCCGCCGCTTTCGAAATGCGCGGTGTCCTCGCAGGCCAAGACGACGCGCCGCATCGTCGGCGTGATGTCATGGGCGCTGCGCACCACCGCCTCGCGGAAATAGGGGATCTGCATCTGCGCGGGGATATCCCCCTGCCAGCTCAGCTCGAACGCTTCTCCCGCGGCGAACTCGAACAGATGCTCGGCGACCGAGGATTTGACGACGAAGAGATAGGTCTCGTTCGCGCTGGTCACGGACAGGTCCAGCGCGCCGTCGGCGACCTCGATCTCGACCGAGCCATAGGGGCCGTCGAGACGAGCGCCCTCCGGGTGGCGTGTCACGCTGCCGTGCTCGGTGAAATGAGCGCAGACGCGATCGAGCACGGCCATCGGATCGGCCAGCACGACGCGCGCGCTCGCATGGAGCTCGATCTCATCAGCCATGCCGGCTTCCTCCGCGGTTCAGCAGCCAGACCAGATAGGGGCCGCCGATCAGCGCGGCGAACAGCCCGACGGGCACCTGATAGGGGAAAGCGACGAGCCGCGCGAGCCAATCTGCGAGGATCATCACGCCGCACCCGATCAGGACCGACGCGAGCAACTGGTCGCGGCTGCGCGCGAAACCGGCGAGACGGGCGAGGTGCGGGGCGATGAGCCCGATCAGGCTCAACGGTCCGACCAGAAGCGACGCGACCGCCGTCATCAGGGCAGCCAGCGCGGCGAGATAGAGCCGGCTGCGCTCGACCGGCAGGCCGAGGCTGCGGCTCGTCGCCTCTCCCAGCGGCAGCAGGTCGAGCCAGCGCACCGCGAGCAGGAGCGGCGCGATCAGCACGATGCAGGCGATGAGGCCGGTCCAGGCCTCGACTTCGCCGGCGCGGTTGGTCGAGCCCGACAGCCAGACCAGCAGCATGTAGGCGCGCAGATCGCCCTGAGCCATCGCGGTCGAGACCACGGCCATGCAGAGCGCGCCCATGGCGATGCCGGCGAGCAGCAGGCGTTGCGGCCCGACCCCCGGGCGCGCGGCGAAGAGCAGCATGACCAGGAGCACGGCGAGCGAGCCGCCCGCGATGCCGGCCAGCATCGCAAAGGGACTCGCCGGCAATAGGCTGAGCGCAAGCAGCAACCCGACGCCGCCACCGGCGCTGACGCCGAGCACTTCGGGTCCCGCGAGCGGATTGGCGGTGAGGCGCTGCATCAGGCAGCCGGCGGCGCCGAGCAATGCGCCCGCTGTTCCGGCTGCGACGAGGCGCGGGCCGCGGAAGGGCAGCAGCTCCCAGAAGAGCGGGCCGGCCGCGAGGCCCCACCCGTCAGGTCCGCGCCCGAGAACAAGGCCGAGCGCAGCGACCGCCATGATGAGCGCGGCAAGCGGCGCGAGAGCCCGGAACGATCTCGAGGTTCGGTCGGCGCCCGGCACGGCGTCGGTTGCCTGAGGCGGCAGGGCAGGCGGGACGCGCCGCATCAGCCACAGCAGCAAAGGCCCACCGAACAGGGCGGTCGCGGCGCCGGTCGGGGCGAGGTCGTTGAAGCCGGAGCCCAGCAGCTGCACGGCGCTGTCGGTGATCGACAGGAGCAGCGCGCCGAGCGTGGGCGCCGCGAGCAGCATCTGGCGCGGCGTACGGGCGCCGAGTTCACGGGCGAGTGCCGGTGCGGCCAGTCCGACGAAGCCGATCACGCCGACCTCGGCCGTGACGCTGGCCGCGAGCCAGATGGCGATGCCGAGCACGGCGAGGCGGGTGGCATGCAGGGCGAGGCCGAGGCTGCGGGCCATATCCTCGTCGAGCCCCAGCAAGGCGAGGGGGCGAAGCAGCAGCGCGGCGGCAAGCGCGCTCAGCAGAAAGCGCGGGCCGAGCGCCAGAGCCACATCCCAGCTCTGCTGGTTGAGCGAGCCGGCGCCCCAGATGAAGAGCGACAGCACATATTCGCCCTTGGCGAGGATGACGGTCGCGCTTGCCGCCGCCGAGACCAGCGAGACCACCATGCCCGAGAGCACCACGGTCATCGGGTCGAGACCGCGGCGCCAGCTCAGGCCGAGGACGAGGGCGACCGCGACGATGGCGCCGACCAGCGCGACGCCTTCGCGCGAGAAGGCGATCAATGCGGGTGCATAGGCCGTGGCGATGGTGAGCGCGAGCTGCGCGCCGGAGGCGACACCTAGCGTCGAGGCGTCGGCGATCGGGTTGCGCAAAACGCGCTGCAGCAGCATGCCGGCGAGCCCGAGCGCGGCGCCGCATATCAGCGCCGTGACGGCGCGCGGCATCAGGCTTTGCCAGAGCAGGATGTTTTCGAGTGCCCGGGCGAGCTCCGGCGAGCCGGGCAGCGGCGGCCGCGTGGCCACGACGGTGGCGAGGAGCGCTGCCGCTGTCAGCGCGGCCAGGAGCCAGGCGCCGGGATGGCCTTTCCGCAGCGGCCGCGCGGGCTGGACGGCTTCAGCCACGCGCCGTCTCCGCCTTGAGCAAAGCCTCTGCCAGCAGCCGCGCGAAGCGCCGTGCCGCGGGCAGGCCACCATAGGGATTGATCGAGCCGAGCTCCAGCAATCGCCCGTCGCGGAGATTGGGCAGGGCGTTCCAGAAGGCGCTGGCCGCGAGCGTGCGCATCGCGCCGGGCGGCACCGGCGGGATCAGCGCGACGAAGGCATCGGGCATGCGAACGAGCGCCTCGAGGCCGATCGGCGCCATGGCGGAATAGCTCGTCTGGTCCGTCCAGGCGTTGGCGAGGCCGAGACGCTTCAGCACTTCGCCGAACATGCTGTCGGCGCCGAAGACGCGGAAATGCCTGGTGTCGCCGAGATTGACCGGGATCACCGGGCGCGCGGCATGGGGCTTCAGCCGTTCGCGCAGGGCCGCGAGTTCGGCCTCGGTCTCGGCGATGTAGCGCTCGGCCCCGGCGGCGATGCCGAGGCGCTCGCCGATGCTGCGAGTCATGGCGACCGCCGGCTCATAGGGGGCTCGCCCCGGCGCATAGATCGAGAAGCTCTCGACCGGCGCGATCCGACGCAAACGTGGTTCGGACGAGACATAGAAGCTGGACGAGTAGATCAGCTCCGGTCGCGACAGCAGCAGCAATTCGAAGTTGACGGTGCCGCGCAGGCCGAGATCGGTGACCCCTGCCGGCACCTCCGGCTCGACCGCGACCTCGCGGAACTGCCGCAATTCCGGTGCGGCGACCGGGGGAGCTTCGAGCGCGAGCAATGTCTCCAGCACCGACCAGTCCACGGTTGCGACGCGCAGGCCGGCCGCCCGGGCCGGCAGCGGCAGGCCCGCAGCCGCGAGAAGCGCGAGTGCGCCGCGTCGTGTCGGGAATGGAGGGAGGGCGATCATCTATCAGGGTCTAGTGCGTGCTGCGTTTTGATTGAAACGCATGTCATCCCGGACACGGCGAAGCGGAGACCCGGGATCCATGCCTGACGATCTCTTGAGAAACCCGGCATGGATCCCGGGTCAAGCCCGGGATGACGGCGCGGTTCCGTGAAAATTCAATGTGTTCGAGCACAGCCCCAAGGCCGCAGCGGGTGGCTGCGGCCTTGGGTGGTTGATGGTGCCCTTACCAGCGGTAATTCGCCGAGACGGTGACGGTGCGCGCATCGCCGTAGCCGCAGCCGGAATAGCCGTTGCAGCTCTTCACATAGGTCTTGTCGAAGAGGTTGGTGACGTTGACCGCCATGCCCCAGTTGCCGATCTGGTAGCGGATCGCGGCATCGACGAGGGTCGCGGCTGGCACCTTCAGCGTGTTCTCGGCATCGGCGAAGGAGCGGCCGACATAGCGCACGCCGGCGCCGAGCCCGACGCCTTTGAAGAAGCCCTCCGGCACAGTGTAGTCGAGCCAGGCGGAGGCGGTGACCTCGGGTACCACGATCGGCGTCTTGCCGACGAGCAGCGGGCGGGTGTCCTTGGTCGTCTTCAGGTCGAAGGCGGTGAAGGAGGCGAGCAGCTTCAGGTCCTTGGTGACGTTGGCCTTGGCCTCGAACTCGACGCCGCGCGACGTCACTTCGCCGAGCTGCTGCTGGGCAAAGAGATTGATCGCCGTCGGCGCCGGGTTCAGCACGTTCTGCTTGGTGAGGTGGAAGACCGAGGCCGTGAGCAGCGCGTCCATGAAGGTCGGCTTGTACTTCACGCCGGCCTCGAACTGCCGGCCCTCTTCCGGACGGAAGGGCTGCGCTGCCCCGCCGGTGAGGTTCGGGTTCGCGTCGAAGACCGGGTTGAAGAAGGTTGCGACGCTGGCATAGGGGGTCAGCCCGTTGGCGAATTCATAGGCGAGGCCGGCGCGGCCGCTCCAGGCGGCCTCCTCCTTCTCGTAGCTCGGCGAGAACAGCAGCCCGGACGCGCTGACCGACTTCTTGTCGACATAGTCGTAGCGGCCGTTCAGCGTCAGCAGCCAGCCGCCGCCGAAGCGGATCTGGTCCTGCGCGTAGAAGCCGAGCTGATGATGCTTCAGGTCCTGATCGAGATAGACGCCGGGCACGCCCTGCGGTGCGCCGTAGATCGGGTTGGTGACGCTGATCGGCGTGGCGCCGCCCGAAGCCTGCGTGTGGTCGATGTTGAAGTATTTGTAGTCGACGCCGAACAGCAGCGAATGCTGCAGCGGGCCGCTATCGACCTTGCCGTCGATGCGGTTGTCGACCGTGAACGTCCTGACCCGCGTCCGCTCCTGGAAGCCGATGCGGTAGAGCTGGTAGTCCGGCCCCACCGGCTGGAAGCGATTGCCGAAGGGTGAATCCGGGGCGAAGTAGCCGTAGCCGTAGGGGCCGAGCTGCGAGCCCGTCATCACGCCGTAGCGCATGTTCTGCGTGAAATTCCAGTTGTTGGCGAACTGGTGCTGGAACTCGTAGCCGACGAGCGTCTGGGTGCGCTCCTGATCGTCGATCGCCGGCTCGCCGAAGAAGGCGTCGCGGCGGATCTTGCCGAAGGGCGCGTTCACCACCGTGCCGACATAGGGCAGGAAGCCGCCGCCGACACGGACCTGATCGAGCGCCGCGTACATACCGTAGGCGGTGAAACGGGTGGCGCCGGTCGGCTGGTAGGTGATCTGCGGCATGATCACGCCGCGGAAATCCTTGGAATAGTCGGTGTACTGGTCGCCGCCCGAGAGTCTGCCCGTCAGGCGCGTGCTCCAGATGCCCTTCTTGTCGCTGACGCCGACATCGATGCCGACATAGGCGTTGCCGAAATTATTGATGCCGACCTCGACATTGCCGAAGTTCTTGCCGTTCGGGCGCTTGCTGACGAGGTTGATGATGCCGCCCGGATTGGCGCCGCCATAGAGCACGGAGGCCGGGCCCTTCAGGACCTCGACGCGCTCGAGCAGGAACGGGTCGATCTGGAAGCCGCCGAAGCCGTAGGAATAGAGCTGGAGGCCGTCCATGAAGACGCCGGTCTGCGTCGCCTGGAAGCCGCGGATGTAGAACCAGTCGGTATCGGGATCGGGCCCGAAGGTCTGCGCGGCGACGCCGGCTGTGTAGCGCAGGGCTTCATCGACCTTGAGGGCCTTGCGATCGTCGATCTCCTCGCGGCCGACCACGGAGACGGCCTGCGGAATCGCGATGATCGGGGTGTTGTCCTTCGAGCCCGTGGCCGAGCGCGTTGCGACATAGCCGTTGACAGGCCCCGCCGCGGTGTCGGCCTGGCCTTCGACCGTGATGGTGTCGAGCTGGACCGTCGGCCCCGGTGGGGTTTGAGCGAGCGCCGCGCCGCCGTAAAGGAGCGCTGCGAGCGATGCAGTCGAGCAAAGAATAAAATGGCTCTTCATATTCGTAAAATAGCACATAACCGGTTCAAGCCCCAATATTGAGTGCCTCAGCAGAATTGGTTGAATTTAGAACCATTCAAAATCGGGGCACTGCTTCACGATGTGCCGTATCATCGTTGCGAAATTCTGGATTGATCGTTCCTGTGATGCATTGAACGTTTCTGGGCGTGCAGGTACAATTGCGGTCTTCGCGTTGCATTTCGATCACGCACCGCGGCGCAAGTGCCCGGCCATCGGAGAGGCAGATATGGGTTTCCAGCCACGCATGCATTCGGTCCGCGAAGGCATCAGCGTGATCGGCTCGCTCAAATACCGCGTCTGGAACGGCGTCGTCGCCGATCTCTGGCAGGCGGAATGCCAGGCCGGGGCGAAAGGCGAGTATGTCTCGGAGCATCCGCGCCTGTTCGTGGTGCTCGACAAGGTCGGGGGCAATTTCGAGACGCGGCTGAACGCATCGGAGCCCGGCGCCTCCAGCCGGGGGCGGGCGCATTCGATCAGCTTCATGCCGGCCGGCGTGCCGGTCTGGGGGCACACGCAGCAGCGCATGCGCATCCGCCATCTCGATCTGCATTTCGATGCGGCCGAGGTGAGCGAGCGCCTCGGGGAGGCCCTGTCGCCCGACCTGCTGACGCAGCCGCGGATCATGTTCTCGAACGAGCGTATCCAGACGCTGGCCCGGCTCATCGCGGGCGAATGCGCCGAACCCCATGGGCGGCACGATCTCTATGGCGACGGGCTGGTTCTGGCCGTGCTGATCGATCTGCTGGGCGTGCGCGGCAGCGCGCCGCGCCGCAGGACCCCGTTGACGAGCTGGCAGCTCAAGGCGGCGACCGACTACATCACCCAGCATGCGGCGGGCACGATCCGCCTGCAGGACCTCGCCGAGCTCGTCGGCCTGTCGCAATCGCATTTCAGCCACGCCTTCAAGGCCTCGACCGGGCTGCCGCCGCATCAGTGGCAGCTCAAGGCCAGGATCGAGCGCGGCCAGCGCCTGCTTGCTGCCGGCGACAGGTCGCTGACGGAGGTGGCGGTGGAAGCCGGCTTCTCCGACCAGGCACATTTCACCCGCGTCTTCCGGCGCATGGTCGGCGAGACGCCGGCCGCCTGGCGGCGCGGCACGGTGCAGGGCTCGGCGCTGCTCGGCTGAGGCGGGCAATCTGTCGCAGGCCTTTCTTGCGTTCCGTACGCGAGAGCCCTGCACACGGTGACCGGCGCATGGCCGGACCGGACAATGCGATTCTGAAATGGAACACCCTACTTCCGCCATCGGCCGCGGCGGTGTAGGGCGAGGCGCAACGGCTGAAACCCCAGCGACCCCCCGAAGGCGAGTTCGATCATGGAGAGCAAGGCTTCCGCATTTCCGCACGGCGACGGCCTTCTAGCAGCGCAAGCTCTGTCGATGGCGGGGAGCGTTTCCTTGTCAGGCGGCCAGGGCGATCTCTTCGAGCTGGAGGGTTTGACGTTCAGCGTACCGGGCCGCGTGCTGCTGGAGCCGCTGACATTGTCGCTGCCGACGCAGCGCGTCATCGGGCTGATCGGTCATAACGGCTCGGGCAAGTCGACGCTGCTCAAGCTTCTGGCGCGCCAGCAGGCGCCCTCGGGCGGGGCGATCCGGTTCGAAGGCAAGGCGCTCGATGCCTGGAACGGCCGCGCCTTTGCGCGCAAGGTCGCCTATCTGCCGCAGCAGACGCCGCCCTCGTCCGGGCTGCTGGTCAAGGAACTCGTCGCGCTCGGCCGCTATCCCTGGCATGGCGCGCTCGGCCGCTTCGGCGCCAAGGATCGCGAGAAGGTCGCTGAAGCCATGGTGCTGACGGATGTCGAGCGCTTCGCAGACCGGCTGGTCGACACGCTTTCGGGCGGCGAGCGCCAGCGCGTCTGGCTCGCCATGCTGGTCGCCCAGGATGCCGAGTGCCTGCTCCTCGACGAGCCGACCTCGGCCCTCGACATCGCCCATCAGATCGAGGTGCTGTCTCTGGTGCACAAGCTTTCCGCTGATCGGGGGCTCGGCGTCATCGTCGTGCTGCACGACGTCAATATGGCGGCGCGATTCTGCGACGAGATCATCGCGCTGCATTCCGGCAGGATGATCGTCAGGGGAACGCCCGAGGACGTGATGACCTCCGAGCAGCTTGCCCGTATCTACGGCGTCGACATGAGCGTCATCGCCCATCCGCAGACACAGCGTCCGATCGCCCTGCCAGCCTGAGCGCGATCGCCGCGGAGACCGACATGGATCTGATCAAGCGGTTCGCCGCCTATTATCGGCCGCATCGTGGCCTTTTCCTGCTGGATTTCTGCTGCGCGGTCGCGGCCGGCCTGCTCGAACTCGCTTTTCCTGTCGCGGTGACGCTGTTCATCGACCGGCTGCTGCCGACCGGCGAGATCGGCATGATCGCCATCGCCGGTGCCGTCCTGTTCGTCGCGTATCTGGCCAGCGCGGGCCTTCAGGTCGTGGTCACCTATTGGGGCCACATGCTCGGCATCGGCATCGAGACCGAGATGCGCGCCAAGGCCTTCGACCACCTCCAGAAGCTCTCCTTCGGCTTCTTCGACAACCAGAAGACCGGCCATCTCGTGGCACGGCTGACCAAGGATCTCGAGGAGATCGGCGAGGTCGCCCATCACGGCCCGGAAGACCTGTTCATCGCGGTGATGACGCTGATCGGCGCCTTCGCGCTGATGATGTGGGTGCACGCCCCGCTCGCCATCATCACCGCGCTCGTCGTGCCGCTCACGGCGTTCGTCACTATCCGCTACGGCAGCCGCATGACCACGAACTGGCACGCGCTCTACGGCCGGGTCGGGGACTTCAACGCCCGCATCGAAGAGAATGTCGGCGGCATCCGCGTCGTCCAGGCCTTCGCCAACGAGGATCACGAGCGCCGGCTCTTCGCCGAGAGCAACCGCCATTACCGTGACACCAAGCTCCAGGCCTACAAGCTGATGGCGGCGTCGACCTCGCTCTCCTATCTCTCGATGCGCTTCGTGCAGGTCGTGGTGATGCTGGCGGGCGGGTGGTTCGTGGTGCGCGGCGAGCTGTCGGCGGGTGGCTTCGTCGGCTTCCTGCTGCTGGTCGGCGTGTTCTTCCGCCCGGTCGACAAGATCAACGCGGTGATCGAGAGCTATCCGAAGGGCATCGCCGGCTTCCAGCGCTATCTCGCCTTCCTCGAAACACGGCCGGATGTCGCCGATCGGCCCGGCGCCAATCCGATCCAGCGGCTGAAGGGCGACATCGCCTATCGCGACGTACGGTTCGGGTACAGTGCGGAGAGGCCGGTCTTCGCCGATCTCAGCCTCGATATCCGCGCCGGCGAGACGATCGCTTTCGTCGGTCCCTCCGGCGCGGGCAAGACCACGATCTGCTCGCTGCTGCCGCGCTTCTACGAGGTCTCGGGCGGCGCGATCCTGATCGACGGCATCGACATCCGCGACATGACGCTGAAGTCGCTGCGTTCCAATATCGGCATCGTGCAGCAGGACGTCTTCCTGTTCGCCGGCTCGATCCGCGACAACATCGCCTATGGCCGGCTGGACGCGACCGAGGATGAGATCGTCGAGGCGGCCCGCCGCGCCCGGCTCGACGGCGTGATCGCGGCGCTGCCGCAGGGCCTCGACACGGTGATCGGCGAGCGCGGCGTCAAGCTCTCCGGCGGCCAGAAGCAGCGCCTCGCCATCGCCCGCATCTTCCTGAAGAACCCGCCGATCCTGATCCTCGACGAGGCGACCTCGGCGCTCGACACCGAGACCGAGAAGGCGATCCAGCAATCGCTGGCGGAACTCTCGCGCGGCCGGACCACGCTGGTGATCGCGCACCGGCTCGCCACCATCGCCAATGCCGATCGGATCGCCGTGGTCGAGAACGGGCACGTCGTCGAGCAGGGCAGCCACGCCCAGCTGCTCGCCCGCAAGGACGGGCGCTATCGCAGCCTGCATGGTGCGCAGGCCGCCCAGAGCGCTCCGCCCTCAAGCCCCGCGGTCGCCTGAGATCGGGATACCGCCTGCGGCGTCCGCGTCAGAACAAGCCGCGGAAGCTGTCGGGCAATCGCCAGGCTTCGCCGCCGGCGATGTCGAGCGGCGCGACATACATCGTCCCGACCTCGCCGCCGCGCTCCGAGGGCTTGATGCCCTCGATGAAGCTTTGGCAGTAGCGCTCGATCGCCTCGTCCTCCCACTCCCGGCGTTCCAGCCTGTCGAAGCTGCGGTAGAGGTTGAGCAGATCGAGATCGCTATTGCGCTGGTGGTGGCCCTGATCGGCCTGGGCGAAGTCGAGCCCGCGCGTCAGGGATTGCCGGTGCACGCGCTCGCCGAGATCGGCGTATTTCAGGTGGAACAGATAGGCGCCGGAGAAATGCGGCGGGCGGTTGGCGTGGTGGAAGCCGCCGCCCCAGCGCACAGGCTTGCGCACGATCAGCGTCTTGCACATCGGCGAGACGAAGCGGACATGGCCGCGCTGGCGCAGCACCGGGCCGTCGAGCAGAGCCGCGTTCTCCTCCTGCAACATCGGCGTCACGTTGAAGCCGATGCAGGTCGCGTGCTCGAAATCTGTGGCATCCAGCCAGTCGCCGAAGCTCTCGAAACGGCGGGGATCATGGCTGATGAACTCGTCGCAATCGCAATAGATCACGGTTTCGTAGAGTTCGAGCAGCGCACCGACGAGCTTCGAGATGAAGCGTGCGCGCTCCTGATCGTCCAGCGCAGAGCGGGGATAGCGCACGACGCTGACCCCCTGCAGGGTCTCGCGGATTTCCTCGTCGCTGTCGTGATCGACGACATAGAGGTTCTCGCGCCCGACGAGCCCGGAATAATACTCGATCCAGCGCGAGACGTAGAACGCCTCGTTGTACTGCATCGTCACCACGGCGACCTTCTTCATCGCTGGTCTCCGCCGATCACATCCGGTGTGGGACGCCGTTATGGTCGAGGAAGGCCCGCATCCGGTCGTAGGAGGCCGCATAGGACTTCGCGAGCCCGTTCAGCGCCGCCTCGCGATAGACCGCGCGCCAACCGCCCTCTGCCAGCGCCTCCTCGGGCACGACCGGGATCTTCAGCGTCTCCGCCAGTTCCTGGCTGCGCGTGTCGTAGGCGACCAGAACGCCCGGCACTCCGTGTGCGACGGCCGGCAGCACGCCGTGGACGCGGTAGCCGACCGCGAGGTCGACGCTCTGCGCGAAGCGGTCGTAATCCTCGACGTCGAAGAAGGTGAAGAGCTTGCGCTCGTAGATCTCGCGCATGCGTCGGTCGTCGGGGCCGTCCCACCAGCCGGTCCTGGCGAATTCGGCGATGGCCTTCTCCTTCGCTTCCTCGTCGCGCAGGAAGAAGGCCTTCTCCTCCTGCTCGCCATGGGAGGACATCACCATCTCGCTCTGGCCGTCGACCTTGAGCAGGGCGGCGCGTTGGTTGCGCAGATAGGCTTCCGGATCGACCGTGTAGCTCTTGTCGGCCTCGCGACGCAGGCTGAAGGCGACCTTGCGGATCTCGCGCTGATCGGGGACGCGGATATGCAGGTCGCGGTTGCGGGTGCGGAAGATCGAGGGGCAGCCGACGACCTCGACATTGCCGATGCCGTTGCGGCGGAGCGTCTCGGCGCTGAAGGCGCCGCGCACGCCGATGGCCGCAGAGCGGTCTCCTACGATCTGCCAGAAGCGCTTCGAGGCCTCGGACAGCTCGATTGCGCGGTTCTGGCTGGCCTGTGCGCCGACGCCGATGGCGTAGACCGGCAGCTTGACCTTCTCCAGCACCTCGACGGCCTTGAACCACTCCATCTTCTCGTGGATGAAGTTCGAGCCGCGCACGAAGACGAAATCGAAATCGCTCGCATAGCGCTCGATGTCGGCCTCGGTCGGGTTCATGATCTTCATCGGCTCGAGATGCGCATAGCGCAGCAGCTTGAGCGTGGAGTCGAAGACGATCATGTCGCCGATGTTGAAATAGTCGGCGAGCAGCCGCTCCAGCGGGGCGCGATACCAGCGCACCTTGTCGTGTTCGTAGACCTCGCCGGCGGGATAGATGACGAGGGCCCGCAGGTTCTTCGCCGTCGCGACCGGGCGCAGCTCCGAGCCGGGGGCCAGCGCGCCGGTGCGCGCATCGGCGACCGCAATGGCACGCAGCCGCGTCTCGGGCAGGGCGGGCAGCGGGATCGCGATCTCGGCGACGGTCGCGTCGCCGGTGACGAGGGCGCCTGGATGGATCGTGGCGTAGTCCTGCCCGTCGAGCAGGAGCCTCAGGGACGGCCAGCCTCCGCCCGGTTCGCGGGCAACGAGCACGACCACCTCTTCGGTGGTCGCACGCAGGATCTTCATGGTCTGCACGGTCTGGCTGGCGGTGAAATCGTGAGCAGGCGCGTTCATGGTGTCTCTTTCACGATACGGACCTTGATGCGGACGAGGTCGCGCTGCGGCCCCATCTTGCAGCCGGTGACGTGCATCTTGGTCATGAACAGGTAGGGCTCATCGCCCGTCGTCTCGAAATTGCGCGAGGGCGAGGCGGGGTCGGCGACGGCGCCATAGGCGTAGCGCACGCTGTCGCCGCAATCCTTGCTCCACATCGTCGGATGGGTGAGCAGGGTCTGCAGCGGAGACCAGTTCCTCAGGTCCTTCGACCAGCTATAGGCGACGCGGCCGCCGGCAACGCCCTGCTTCGCGTCTGGGCCGAGATGGAAGATGGAGAGCCATAATCCGCTCGCCTCGTGGCGCGTCACCGAGCCGACCGTCGTCGGCAGCACCTTCAGCGGCTGGCAGGGCTTTGCCTGCGCGGTGTCCTGACGGTAGGGGTCGACGGCCGGAACGGTGAAATCCTGCCCGTCGAAGGCGCGCCAGGCCTTCGCATCAGTGATATCGGTCGTGCGGTAGAGGCAGGTGCCGCCCTTCTGGCCCTCGCCGCCGGTCGTCGCGATCAGCGCATACCAGGCGCCGTCCTTCTCGACGATGTTGGAGGGGTTGAAGAAGCCGCGATGACGGCCCTGCCCGACTTCCTGCCGGAAGGCCGGGGCGGCGACGACGGTGGGCGGATCGTCGACCTTGAAGCTTGCGCCACCGTCGCCGGAGCGCGCCGCCGTCACGACGTTGTACCAGCAGGCCATGCCGTCCTTGAACTTGCAGGCGCCGGGGTGGCGGTCGGCGTGATACTCGTCATGCATCAGCGCGTAGACGTCGCGCCCGTCCTTGGTCCAGGTCGCGGCGATCCAGCTCATGTCGCTGAACTGGCTGGGATCGGCGCTGTTCTTCGCCTCGAAGGAGATCGCGCAGGTGGTCTTGATGCGGTCGAGCCCGTTGCCAATTAGCGCGCGGTTGCGATGGTGGCTGGCGAAGGCGACGACTTCGCCCTTGTCGTCCCGGAAGGCGCGCAGCGGCGCGTCAGGGATGTGCCATTCCTGGCAGCGCTCCTTCGACCAGTCGAAGACCGTCTCCTCCTGCGCGCCGGGGGCGATCTCCAGCCGGTAGCGCGGGCCTTCCGCGGCACCGGCGAACGAGGCGGGCAGCAGCGTCGCGAGGAGCAGCGCCGCGCGTGGGAGGCTGCGGGCGGTCCTCATGCCACCTTCCGCTGCGGCTCCGCAGCCGCGCGGCCCGCCATCTTATTGTCGACGCGGTTCTCGACCAGGAAGTCGCGCATCCGCCCGTAGACCTGGGCGTAAGCCGCGTTGAAGCGGTCGAAGCGTGACTGCTCCCAATAATCCTCGAGCCTGAAGTCCTGGCCCGAGAAGACGTCGACGCTCGGGATCTTGAAGGTATCCGCGAATTCGACGGTGCGGCTGTCATAGGTGAAGTAGATCGAGGGCGTGCCGTTGGCGAGCGCCATCAGGTTGCCGTGCAGCCGGTAGCCGAGGACAAGGTCGAGCCCGCGCACCAGCCGCTCATATTCGGCGACCACGTCGGAATAGAACATGCGGCTCTGGTAGAGCCCCTCGACCTGCTCATCGAGATACCAGTCGCGCGCCCAAGCGTTGTCGCGCAGCGCCGCCATGGCTTGCGCCTTCTGCTCGGGTGTGCCGAGCGCGAGCTTCTTCTCCTCGACCTCGCCCTGCGACATCAGCGTGACCTCGAAACGGTCGGCCATCGCCTTCACCAGCGAGCGGTGGAAGGTGAGGTAGCGCTTGATGTCCTGGGCATAGGTCTTGGAGACCTCGCGCCGCAGCGTGACACCAGCCGTCTTGACCTGTTCCAGCGGGGGCAGGCGGATGGCGAGGTCGGGATTGTTGTTCCGGAACGCCGTCGGGCAGCCGATGATGCGGACATTGCGGATGCCGAGATCGTTGAGCACTTCGGCCGAATAGGTGCCGCGCACCCCGAGCGAAGCGGTGGAATCGGAGATCAGCTTGAGGACGGTCTTGGTGTCTTCGCTGAGTTCGAGCTTGCCGCTGACGGGGGCCTGCGCGCCGATGCCGAAAGCGATGACCGGCAGTTTGAGGCGGCGCAGCACCTCGGCCGTGCGCGACCAGTTCATCTGCGCGTGGATGTAGTTCGAGCCGCGCAGGAAGACGTAGTCGTATTCGGCATTGAAGCGGTCGATCGCGGCCGGATCGACATGGGCGATCGGCAGCTCGTCGAGCTTCTCGAAATTCAGAAGCTTGAGCGAGGAATCGAAGACGAAGGCGTCGCCGATGTTGTGATAGTGCTCGATATGGCTGGCGAGATCGGCATAGCGATACCAGCGCACATTGTCGTGGTCGTAGACCTCCCCGGACGGGCTGATGACGAGGATGCGGGCCATGGTTCGGTTCTCCCCTGTTTTATGGTGCTGTTGGCTTCAGGCGATCATCGCGGCGGCGTCGCGCCGCACCGGCGCTGGCTGACCCCGTTCGGCGATGAGGCGGCGATAGAGCTCGAGATGCGTTCCGGCGCATTCGACATGGCTGAGCGGGCGCTTGATGCCGCCGCGCAGCCGGTCCCAGAGCTTCGGCTCGGTCAGCGCGCGGGTCATGCAGTCGACGAGATCCTCCGGGCTGCCGGAGCGGAAATGCAGGCCGTCGACCTCGTCGGTGATCTTCTCGGCCATGCCGCCGAGATTGCTCGCCAGGATCGGGCGCCCGTGGAAGAACGCCTCCTGGATGACGATCGGCGAGTTCTCCCACCAGACCGAAGGCATCACCACCCAGTCGACCGAGCGCATCAGGTTCGGCATCTCGTGGTTCTGGAAGGCGCCGCAGAAGCGGACGCGGCGCCCGGCGCTCTCGACCAGCTTGGCGAACTTGTCCTGATAGGCCTGCGGCTGGCGTTCGAGGTTGCCGCCATAGACGAGCAGGATCGCATCGTCGTCCCAGAGCGAATCGGGAATGCGGGTCACCGCGTCGATCAGCACGTCCGCGCCCTTGTAGGGCGTGAGCTGACCGAAATAGGCGAAGCGCGAGCGCCGCGTCTTGCCCTCGGGCAGGGCGCGCGGCGGGGCGGGCGCGGCGACGTCGATGCCGTTCTCGATCACCGAGAAGCGCTCCTCGGCCAGGCCCCAGTCGGTGAAGCGGTCGGCGAGGAAGCGGCTTGGCGAGACGAAGTGGTCGGCGAGGCCCAGCATGCCCTTGATGAAGGTCTCGCGCGCCAGGAAGCGGGCCGGCGAGATGTCCGGGAAGCAGGCGTTGCAGTCGGTTGGCGAGGACCGGTAGCAGAGCTTGAAAGCGCCGGTCTTCACCATCTGGCCGTGGTGGTGGCAGATGCTGAGATATTCGTGGAAGGTCACGACGATCAGGGCGTCCGGCAGGGTGTCGCGCACCGCGAACAGGCATTCGAGCCCGAGCCCGATGAAATGGTGGAAATGCACGACGTCCGGCTTCAAATCGTTCAGGACGCGCACGAAATCGCGCTCGATCTCTTCCGTCGCGCGGTTGGAGATCAGGAAGTGGTCGTAATCCTCGGCGTAGTAGAGCAACTCGCCGCCGCGCTGCCGCAGGCTCATCAGCGCCGTGCCGGCATGGCGGGGCGTCGGCGCACCGATGCGGGCGAGGTAGTGGGAATCGACGTCGGTGCTGGCCTGCAGACCCTTGTGCAGGTTGTAGGACGCCATCTCCGCGCCGCCTAGCGAGAGCGAGGGATGGCCGTGGGATATTACGAGAACCCGCATCCTCAGCCTTTCATGTTGGAGATGGCGAGCGCCCAGCGCCGGTCGAAACTCGTGCGGTCGGCGAGCTGGGCGAGGGTGCCGACATGCGGCGTCGCCATGTCGCCGTCATCGACCGCGTAGACCTCGACCTCCGGCACCCAGAGCGAGGGCGATCCCGCCATCCTGAGCTTGAGGCAGAGATCGAGCCCTTTCTCCGCCGTGGTGAAATAATTGCGCGCGAAACCGCCGACCTCGACGAAGGCGGCTCGCGAGAGCACGCAGCATTCGCTCGCTCCCGCTGCGACCTCCATGGGGCCGAGATTGCCGACCGCCTCCAGCGGATAGCCGACGAAGCGATTGGCGATGCGCCGGCTTGCGCCTTCGCCCTCCAGCCAGGCGCCGGCCCAGCGGATGGAATCGTCCTCGAAGAGCAGCGTCGGGCTGGCGACGCATTGGCCGCCGCGGGCGCGATAGGCCCGTTCGAGCCTGCCGAGCCAGCCGGGCATCCTGATCTGCGCGGCGCCCGACAACATCGCCACCGTCTGGAAGCGGCAGGCGCGGACGCCGGCCTCCAGCGCGTCGCAGGCATCCTCGACACCCTCGACGGCGACGAGGCGCACCGAGAGCCCGTAGAAGCGCGCGAGCCGGCGGGCCTCGGCGCCGACGCGGTCGAAGCTCTCGGAGGGTGCCGCCAGCACGATCGGCAGGGGCCTCACCTCTGGGTCCATCGCCATCAGCGCGAAGAGCGCCGACAATTCGCGGTGGCGGTGGTCGAGCCCGACGACGAGGCCGAGCGCAGCCTCCGGATCGAAGGCGCCGACATCGACGGTCTCGACGGCGCGTGGCGGCGCGATCTCGGCCGCCTGCAGCGCTGGCGCGATCTGGCGTTCGACCACGGCGCTCGCCGTCGAGGAGCGCGGGTCGAGCAGGCCGAGGATGCGCTCCAGCGTGCGCCGCGCCTGGCCGCGATTGGGTTCGAGCGGCAGGAAGGCCGGGCCGGTACCCTGAACCTCGAAGGCGAGGTGGAGCGGCTGGCCGGGTTCCGGCACGAGCTTCGGCGCGAAGACGATGAAGCCGTGGCTGTTGCGCCGCGAGGCCAGGGCCGGGCCGAAGCGCGGGTCCTCCATGAAGGCCGCGGTCACGTCCGGTCGCTGCACGCGCGTCCAGAGCCGGTCGACGGCGCAGGACTGGCTGCCGCTGCGCAGCGTGACGGCATCGACCCTGCGCTCGGGATCGAAGAGCCAGCCGATGATCAGGACGCCGGTGTTCTCGACGATGGTCACGGCGTCGATGCCGGCGCGCACGGGATCGTCGAGCAGGCAGACGGTGTCGCGGCCATCGAAGCGCTGGGAGGCGCGGCGCAGCTTGTCCGCGGTGGCCTGCGGGGCCGTGCCGCGCTGCAAGCCGTCGCGCAGATGGCCGGGGACGGTGATCGGGTCGAGCAGGACGTAGCGCTCATAGACCTCGAGCGCGCGCCAGCCGTCATTGCCGCGGAAATACAGCCGCTCGATCTCGCCGGGATGCTGAGCGTGGCAATCCTCGAGCAGGCCGTAGAAACCGCGGGCGCCCTCGCCGAGATCGTCGCGCTCGAAGGTTCCCGCTTCCAGATTGGCGGGGGAGAGGCCGCCATGCGCGATCAGGAGCTTGATCCGCCCGGCCGCGAAATGGGAGGTCCAGCCCTGCAGGAAGATGCCGTCGCCATCGAGCGAACCCATCACCTCGACGAAGCCGCCCGGCCGGGCGACGGTCTGCAGGAGCATGGCGACCGCCCGCAGGCGGCGCGGATTGGCGGCGCCGGTCAACAGCACTTCGAGCAGGCCGTCGACGACGCTCGGAAAGGCCTGGCCGGCGTCCTCGGCGAGCTCGGACAGGAAGGCCTGCAGCGGCAGCGGCTTCGGCGCCAGGATCAGGCGCAGGGGACGGCCGGGGCGGCCGATCAGGAGCGCGCCGTTTCCATCCTTGTCGACGGTCGGCGCCGGGGCGAGGCAAAGGAAGCCGGTCGCCGCCGAGGACTCGGCCTGGGGCCGGCGCCAGCTCAGGACCATGGTCTGTGCGCGGTTGCGCGGATTGCCGTCGACCGCGACCGGGACCTTCGCGGGAATCGCGTCGCAGGCGCTGCGGACGAGGATGGCGTTCTCGCCGAGCGGCGTCCAGGCGATGGTCGGAGCCGGGCTGATGGCAGTCCTTTCGGGAACGATGACCTCGCTCATCGTCAGCCTCCCCAGATCGTGACGGCGAGCGTGACGAAGGACATCACGGCGGCGAGCCCCGACAGGAAGCCGAGGATCACGGTGACCTGCCGCAGCGGCGCGCGGGCCTCCTTGCGAATGGCGGTCAGGCGTTCGTCGAAGGCGCGGAGCGTGCCGTCGAAGCGGAGCTGGAAGACGTCGAGCTCGCCGAGGCGCCGCGCGATCTCGCTCTGCGTCTCGGCATCCATCTTGGCGGCCTCGGCAAGCGCGTGGCTCTCTTCGAGACGCGCGGCGATGCGATCGAGCTTCTCGCTCAGATCCTTCTGGGCGAGCTGCCCGCGCCGGTTCAGCGCGATCAGTACCTCGACCTTGTCGAAGAAGCGCGCGAGCGGCACGGCGATCGCCGCCTCCGCCGCCAGCTCGTCCGCTGCCGGCAGACGCAGCTCCAACTGGGTCCCGGTCGTCGGCGAGACGCCGATGACCGTAAGGCGCGCGCGCGCCGCGACCAGCGCGTCGTCGAGCTCCATCGAGAAGGCGTGCTTGCCGTCGCCGATGCCGTTGCGGCGCAAATCGATGCGGCTCTGGTCGGCCTTGATCTCGCGGGCGAGCTTGCCGTCGCAATAGAGCTTCACCGTCATCGGCTGGTCCGGGCGGGTTTCGTCCCAGATCCAGCCATGCAGGCGGTTGCCGTCGAGGGCGTCGACCCGTCCGTTCAGCCGCGCCGGGTTGATGGCCGGCGAATC
This sequence comes from Allobosea sp. RIT-PG3_2, assembly GCF_057321085.1. Classification (NCBI taxonomy): domain Bacteria; kingdom Pseudomonadati; phylum Pseudomonadota; class Alphaproteobacteria; order Hyphomicrobiales; family Alloboseaceae; genus Allobosea; species Allobosea sp. RIT-PG3_2. The sequence continues at coordinate 410,905 of NZ_JBXWCA010000004.1, forward strand.
AACGCGCGGCAGGCGGATTTCGTTGTCCTGTTGGGGCGCTGTGGTCATGCGGCCTCCGCAAGCTTGAGGCTATCGAAGAGGGCGAGATGGCGGCCGGCGCATTCGGCGAGCGAAGGCTGCGCGGCGATGCCGTCGACGAGGCGCTGCCAGAGACCGTCCTCGTCCATCGCCCGGCGCATCGCGCGGGCAAGCGCGGCCGGGTCGCCCGGCCGGACATGGAGCCCGTCGATCTCGTCGCGCACCATCTCGGCCATGCCGCCGATGTTGCTGACGATCAGGGGCCGGCGATGCTGGAACGCCTCCTGGATGACGAGCGGCGCATTCTCCCACCAGATCGAGGGCATCACGACCCAGTCGACTTCGGCCATCAGTGCCGGCACCTCGTGGCGGCGATAGGGGCCGCAATGGGTGACGACGCCTTCGGTCGTGGCGAGGGCGGCGTCGAGCGCCGTGGTGAAGGCTTCGCTCTGGAACGGGGCGCCGCCATGGATGCGCAGCGAGAAATCCTTGTCCCCGGCCGTGCGCAGCAGCCGCGCCGCCTGCAGCAGCGGCAACACGCCCTTCCACGGGTTGACATTGCCGAAATAGCCGAAGCTAATGCGCCGTTCGGCGCCGTCCCGATGCGGAGCCGGCTCCTGGGCAGGGCGCGCATTGGCGATGACCTCGATCTTCTCGGCCGGCAGGCCCCATTCGGCATAGCGCTGGCGCAGGAAGCGGCTGGGAGCGACGAAGCGGTCGACGGCCGCGAGATGCGTCTTGATGAAGCGCTCGCGCAGCAGGAAGCGGTCGGAGCCGATCTCGGGAAAGCAGCCATGGCAGCCGGCGGGGGAGGCGCCCGAGCAGCGCTGCCGGTCGCCGGGCCGCACCATCAGCCCGTCATGATGGCAGATCGAATAATAGTCGTGCAGCGTCATCACGATCGTCGCCTCCGGCAGCAGCCGGCGCGCCAGCGTCAGGAATTCCGCCCCGATCAGCACGAGATGATGGACATGGATCACGTCCGGCCGGAACTCGTTCAGTAACGTTCCGAGGTCCTGCAGCGTGCCGTAATGGTCGATCTGGCTCAGGTGGAAGCGGTCGAAATGACCGCTCCACAGCACGACATCCTCGCCGACGGATTGCAGCGCGGTGCCGGGATGGGGCTGGCGGTGGATCGCATTGGTGGCGCCGAGGAAGAGCACTTCGCAACCCTGCTCGCGATAGGCGCCCGCGAGGTCATGCGCGAAAATCTCGGTCCCGCCCGGATGCAGCTCGGGGTGGTTATGCGCGACGACGAGGATGCGGCGGGTCATCGGCCGCCCCCCGGTTTCGTCGCGATCAGCACGTCCTGGTAATGCGCCGCGCTGATGCCGCGCCAATGGCCCGGCCGCAGGTTCTCGACGGTGAGCCCGGCCTGCGCCGCCTGCTCCAGCAGGAAGGCCGTATCGATGCCGGCAGCGGCAAGCGGCGCCTCGTCGATGGCGTACCAGCCCGGCCCGTCCTGCCAGCGCTTGAACGAGAGGCGTTCCAGTCCCGTGCTGCCATCGATGGCGAAGGCGGTCAGGAAGAGGCGCCCGCCCGGCGCCAGCAGGCGCGCGGCCTCCTGCAGATAGACCACGAGTTCGTCGGGCGGCAGATGCGTGGCGACCGAGATCATCGTGATGAAATCGAAGCTGCCGTTGGCGAAGCCGAAACGGACCTCGATGCCCGGCAGCGAACCCTGCGGGTTGTAGAGGGGATGGGCGATGTCGAGGCGCTGGAAGCGGAAGCGCGGATAGGCCGGCGTGATCGTCTGGGCGCACCAGAGAATGCCGTCCATCACCGGGTCGACGCCGTCATAGCTGCCCCGTGCGGGATCGAGATATTGCGTCAGCGGCACCGCCATGCGGCCGATGCCGCAGCCGATGTCGAAGACCCGCTCATGCGGCTGCAAACGGCCGATGCGGATGAAATGGCCGAGGAATTCGGCGCCGATGGCGCGATAGTCGCCGTCGCCGACGAAGATCGAATCCGGCGGCGGGTGCGGCATGAAGCGGTTGGTCTGCAGCGAGGCCAGCAGCCAGTCGAGTTCCGGCCCCGCAGGGCCGCTCGCGGGCGCCGGCTCGGGCGCGATCTGTCTCAAGGCCGTCATTGCCGTCATGCCGCGGTCGCTCTCCTGAAGGTGAAGCGGGGGGCGAGATTCGGCTCGCTCGGAGCCGGCTCGTGGAGCGCGGGCTCCGCCGCCGAGGTCTCGAAGGCCAGCATCAGCGCATCGATCTGCGCGTCCCAGCGCCGCGTCTGCAGCCAGGCATTGTGCTGGGAGGCGGCGCCGCGCGTGTAGTCGACGCTGCGGGCGATGGACTGCCGCTCGAGATGATAGAGCGCGACACCGGGCGCATAGACGATGCCGAAGCCGGCGCGGCGGACCTTGAGGCAGAGATCGCTGTCCTCGTAGTCGCCGATCACATAGCTCTCGTCGAAACCGCCGAGCTCGGTGAACAGCGCATGCGAGATGACGATGCAGGCGCCGGTGACACCGGGCACCGGGCGCTCGACATTGGCCGGCGCATAGCCGCCCGGCATGCCCTTGAAGTAATGGTGGTTGAGCCAGGTGCCTTTACTGTCGCGCTTGAAGTAAAGCCCGGCGTGCTGCAGCGAGCCGTCGTCATAGAGCAGCTTGGGCCCGACGGCGCCGACCCGGCCGCGCCGGTCGAGCTTCTCGATCAGGGCCGGCAGCCAGCCGTTTTCGGCGGGGATCACATCGGAATTGACCAAGGCGAGCGCCTCGCCGCGGCCCTGCCGGGCGCCGGCATTGCAGGCTGCCGAGAAGCCGCCGTTGCGCCCCATCACCACGAGCCGCATCGGCAGGCCGTAGGCGAGGAACAGCCCGCCGAGGAGATGGGCGACCTCCGCCTCGTGCTCGGGTGAATCGAGCACGTAGATCAGCTCGGCATTCTCGACGAACCAGGGATCGCCGGCGAAGGCGGAGACCTGCACGCGCAGGAAATCGTAGACGCGGTAGAGCGGGATCACGACCGAGGCCTTCGGCCTTGCCGGCGCCCGCCCGTAATCCTTGACCGCTGGCTCCGGCCGGTTTTCCTGCAACTCGTCCTGGCAGGCGGCGAGGATCGGGGCGAGCGTCGCCTCCAGCATCGCGGATGTCAGGTATTGCGGCGGGATCGCCGACAGCGCCTTGGCGCGGATCGTCGTCGCGTCGGCCGGCTGCACCGGCGGGCGCAGCGTCAGCGTCGTGCCGGATTTCAGCTTGATCTCGCAGCGCGGCTGCAGCACCGGCGCGCCGGCGGCATAGTCCGAGGCGAAGGCGGCGAAGCCCGTCGCGGCGCGTGTCTCGCCTTCCGCGCCCGTCGGCAAGCGCACCGGAAAGCGCTGCAGGCGCGCGAGCATGGCGATCGGTTCGCCAGCGCCGCGATGCAGCAGCACCTCCTCGAGCAGATCGTCGGGATCGCGCAGCCAGCCGCCGATCAGCAGGCCGGCGCCGTTACAAACCGCCATATCGAGCTCGGCGGCCGGGAGATCGTCGTTCCGGCGGACATGCTGGACGGCGAGCGGAACCCGGCGCTGCATCTCGACGGCCAGCAGCCGGCCCTGCTCGGACAAACCCGCGAGCTGCTCGACCACCCAGTTGCGCAGGCCGTCGCGGCTCGCCGCCTTGCCGGCCCACCAGCGGCCGAGCGACGGCGCCGCCTGCCGCCCAGGGAGAGCCCGGACCACGAGAGAGCGTTCGCCCTGGAGGATCAGCAGCCCGCCGCCACGAATGGGCGGCTCGTCCAGCACGAGGTGAAGCTCGCGCTTGCCGCTGCGATCGGGAGTGCCGAGGCGTGAGCCGAGGTCGAGGCGGGCGAGGCCGGCGCCGTCGAGGCGCGAGGCCGTGCGCAATTCGCCGAAATCGGCCGGGACGATGGTCTCGAACAGCCACCGGCCCTCGACGAGCGCCGCGGTCGGCTGCATCGCGGCGGGCTTCGGAAACAGCGTCAGCAGAAGCTGGCGCAGAAAGGACAGATAATTCGGAATGGCGGAGAGGCCGAACAGAGGCGGCCAGGCCCGCACGAGTGCATTGGCCAATGTCAGCCGAGCCTGCGGCGCGAGCTCCTTCAGAAGTTCGCGGGGATCGACCAGCCCATGGACGAGCGCCGGGTCGAATGCTGCTGTGACATCGCCCTGCGGGCTCTGGTCGGACAGAGTCGCCACGATGTTGTCATGGCCCGAAGAGCGGAACGCGATCGCGAGCCGTTCGCGGCCATCGCGCAATCCCAGCGAGACCGATGCCGCCGCAAGACGACGGCCGCCTCCCGTCAGCGCAATCGACGGCTTGCCGAAGGGCGAGGCCTCCAGCGTCCAGCAGAGCAGGAAGACCGAGCCGCCGAGGCGGTGGAGCTCAAGCTGGGTCGGGGCAGTCACGGCCATGGTGACGGGCGCAAGTGAAAGCATGGAGGCATCCCTGCGGCACGGAGGGTCCTGGGGGCGCACCTCGCGAAAGCGGAGGCCACTTTCCCGGGGAGCGTTTGCTCCAGAACGGAGATCGGGCACGGATTCTGCCCGCCCGGCCGTTTCCAGCCGGGCGGACGGAACGCTGGATCGATCAGGCGACCGAGAAGTACGAGTTCGGATCGGCCTGGACGTCTTCGGCCGACACGCCGACGAGCGTCAGGGTGTCGCCATGGCCGAGGTCGATGACGGTGTTGCCGCCGACCGAGGTCGCACGCGCAGCCACGTCCTCGGCAGAGGCCACACCGGTGCCGTTGATGTCGGACGCGATCTGCAGGATGTCCGAGCCGGCCTCGAAATCGAGGACGACGTCGTTGCCGCCGCCACCGGCGAAGACGAAGACGTCGCTTCCGGCACCGCCATGCAGCGTGTCGTTGCCGGCACCGCCGAACAGCAGGTCGTCGCCCGCGCCGCCCTGCAGGATGTCGTCGCCGGCACCGCCGTAGAGGACGTCGGCGCCATCGCCGCCCTGGAGGACATCGTTGCCGATGCCGCCCTGCAGGATGTCGTCACCCGGACCGCCCTGCAGGATGTCGTCGCCTTCGCCGCCGATCAGGACGTCGTCGCCGGCGTTACCGCGCAGGATGTCGTCACCGGCGCCGCCGGTGAGCACGTCGTTGCCCTCTCCGCCGAACAGGGAATCGTTCCCTGCGTCGCCCGAGAGGACATCGTCGCCGAGCCCGCCGAAGAGGATATCGTCACCCTCGCCGCCGAACAGGGCATCGTTGCCGCCGTCGCCGTAGAGCAGATCGTTGCCCTCTTCGCCGAAGAGCGAATCGACCTGATCCCCGCCCTTGACGATGTCATCACCCGCTCCGGCGAGGATCACGTCGCTGAATCGACTTCCAATCAAAAAGTCGTCGAATGCACTTCCTTCGATCGTCGCCATCCGGCACCTCCTAGGCGATCTGGTGAACCCGAACCCCTTGGCGGCGAAGCCGCCGAAAATGGAAGTTCAGGAACGGTTCCGACAGCTCCGCATAGTCATGCTGTCGCTCGACGATCTAAGAATTACTCAATGAGTGCGATGCAGCAAGGCTTTTATTGTGACGATTTTGCGATGCAGCACAGTTTAGCCTTTATTTTATAAAGATTATTCTTTCGATGATTGCGTGAATATACTTCCAAAATTGAAATATGAAGTCGAGCGTACGAGATGCCGCCGCGGTCGATGCCGCGCCGCGCCCGGTCAGTCCTCGCGGAAAGCACGATTGAAGCTGTCGGTGAAGGGCGAGATCAGATAGTCCACCGCCCGGCGTGCGCCGTTGACGATCATGACCTCCGCGGTCATCCCGGCATGGAGCGGGACCTTGTAGGCGCGCAGGCTCTCGGGATCGATCTCGGCGCGCACCACGAAATAGGGCACGCCGGTCTTCTCGTCGACGAGCTGGTCGGGGGCGACATAGGTCACCTTGGCCTGCAGCGGCGGCAGCAGGCGCGAGTTGAAGGCGGTCAGGCGAACGCGCGTGCCGGAGCCGACGCGAACCGCATCGATGTCGCGCGGATCGACCTTGGCCTCGACGATCAGGGGCTCGTTCTCCGGCACGATGTCGAGGATCGCCTCGCCGGCCGCGATCACGCTGCCGGCCGTCCGCATCCGGATATTCGCGACGATGCCTTCCTGCGGCGCGGTCACGATCAGCCGGCGGAGCACGTCCTCGGCCTGGACGATGCGCTCGGTGACTTCCGACAGCATCAGCTGCGCTTCCTGGATCTCCTTGGCGATATCGTTCTGGCGTTCCAGGCTGATCGACAGGATCTCCAGATTGGCGCCGGCCACGGCCTGCTCGGCCTTGGCCTTGCGCGCGGCGAATTCGCCGGCCCGGCCGGAAAGCTCGCTCTGCTTGGTCTGCAGCTCGACGAGCTGGCTGCGCTTGGCGTAGCGCTTCTCATAGAGCTCGCCGACCGTGCGGACCTCGTCGTCGATCAGCGAGCGCTGGTGGTTGGTCGCGTCGATCTGCGCCTTCAGCGCCTCGGCCTCGGCCTGGTGCTGCTCGATGACGCGCTGCTGGATGTGAACCTTGCCGTTGTGGACCTGGGCGCGCGACTTGAACAATCCGCGCTCGGCCCGCAGCACCTCGCGCGCGATCGGCGTCACCATCCGCTCGATGTCCTCTGGAAAGGCGACCTCGTTCGCCTCCGTCTGCTCGGCCCGCAGCCGGGCGAGCTTGACGTCCAGGCCGATGCGCTTGGCCTGCAATTGCTGCAGCTCGGCGCGGGCGCGGGCATCCTCCAGCCGCAGCAGCGGCTCGTCCCTGGCGACCCGCTCGCCCTCGGCTTTCAGCAGGGTCTTGAGAATGCCGCCCTCGAGATGGCTGACGGTCTTGCGCTTGCTGTCGACCGCGACGATTCCCGTCGCGACGGCGGCATTGTCGAGCTGCGCGGTCACTGCCCAGGCGCCGAAGCCGCCGAAGCCGACGCCGATCGCCGTGACGCCTGCCAGCACGAGGCTGCGCAGGCTCGGGACGCGCTCGTCCTCCGTCTCCGGCTCCGCCTGCGCCACGAGCGCATGCTCGGGGCGCTTGATCAGAGAACGTCCGGTCATGCCTTCACCTCGCGAATCGGGGTCGGTGCGACCGGCGCATTGGCGGCGGGCTCCATCTCGACGCGGCCACCGGGCGTGATCATGCCGGCGATGGCGGCGCGCGGGCCGAATTGCTGCACCCGGCCTTCGCGCAGCACGAGGAGCTTGTCGACGACCTGCATCACCGAGGGGCGGTGGGCGATGAGCACGACGATCGCGCCGCTCTCGCGAGCAGCGGCGATGGCGCGGATCAGGCTCTGTTCGCCCTCGGCGTCGAGATTGGCGTTGGGCTCGTCGAGCACGATGAGGCGCGGCGAGCCGTAGAGCGCCCGCGCCAGGCCGATCCGCTGACGCTGGCCGCCCGAGAGATTGAAATCGCTGTCGGCGACATTGGTGTCGTAGCCGAGCGGCAGCCGGCCGATCAGCTCGTGCACCCCGGCGATGCGGGCGGCCTCCAGAATGGCGCGGGGATCGGGCTCGCGCATGCGGGCGATGTTCTCGGCGATCGTGCCGTTCAGCAGCGAGACCGATTGCGGGAGATAGCCGACCATCGCGCCGAAGGAGCCGCGCTCCCACAGGAAGGTGTTGTGGCCGTCGAGATAGACGCCGCCGACATTGGGCTTGAGGACGCCGACGAGCAGCCGCGCCAGCGTCGATTTTCCGGCGCCGGACGGGCCGACGATGCCGAGCACCTCGCCCGGCTCGAGCGAGAAGGAGACGCTCTTGATCACCGTCTGCTCCGAGCCCGACGGCGCGAAGACGACGCGGTCGACCACGAGATCGCCCTGGCAGGCCGGGGTCGGCACCGTCTGGCGCTGCGAGGTGCGCGAGAGAACGAGTTCGCGTACGCGCTTCCAGGCGGCCGCAGCCAGGACCCATTGCCGCCAGTCCGTGATCATCGAATCAAACGGCGCGAGCAGCCTGCCGAGCAGGATGCTGGCGGCCATCAGCGTGCCCGCGGTGACTTCGTTGCGGATGATCAGCACCGCGCCTGTCGCATAGACGGCCAGCTGCATCGTCATGCGTGAGGAACGGGTCAACGCAGCGATGAACTTGCCGCGGCGCGTGCCCATGTCGAGCTGCTCGATCATCGCCAGCTGCTGGGCGCGCCAGCGCCGGGACAAAGCGGGCAGCATGCCCATGGCCTCGATCGTCTCGGCGTGGCGCAGGCTGGCGCCGACTTCGTTGATGCTGGCGACGCCGGCCTCGTTCGCCTCCTTGAGCACCCTGCGGGTCAGCATGTCCGACATCACGCCGAGCAGGAGCAGGATGATCAGCGAGGCCACGCCGACCAGCCCGTAGACCGGGTGGAGCGCGAACAGGACGGCGAGGAAGACCGGTGACCAGGCCGCCTCCAGCGGGGTCGCGATCGCGGAACTGGCGATGAAGAAGCGGATATCGTTGAGGTCGCGAATCGCCTGGGTCGCCTGGCCGGAGCCCTGCTCCAGCGATGAGCTCACGGCCGCCTGCAATGCCGGCAGATTGAGCCGGCGTGCAAAAATGCTCGCCATGGTCTGGAAGGTCAGGGAGCGGATGAACTCGACCGTTCCATAGAGGGCGAGCGCGCCGACCGCGATGACGAGCAGCATCGTGAGCGTGTCGTAGCTATGGCTGACGATCACCCGATCCTGAACCTGCATCATGAAGAGCGGCACGGTCAGCAGCAGCAGATTCACGCAGAGGCTGAGGAACGCCGCATAGCCGAGGCCGCCGACGAAGGACCGCTGGAGACTCCGTATCAGAACGTCGGACGCTGGCTTCACCGCCTTCATGCATGTCTCCAGGAGTGAGAATTTGGCGCGGGGAAGCGACACAGCGGCCGCCGCAAGCATGCCCGCTATCAGCAAGGCAAACGTGATACGGAACGAGTGTCAAGATTATGACAGATTAGAACGCTAGTCCATTGAGTCGGAAGAAAGCAAATGGGGCAAAACTATGCAAAACTTTGAATTTCGAATTAGTTTCCGGTCATATCTGGATTGATGCAATCTTAATTGTTAGCCAATGTATGTGGCATGTGCTTTGCCTATAGGCTCTAAGGAGCGAAGGGGATCAAAACGGGTGGATTGTTCAATTTTCGATCAGGCGGAGTAAGGGATGCACTTCAAATTGCATGGCGGCGAGCAATTCCTAGGCAGATCCTTGAACGGCCACCATCAGGCCAACGGTTCGGACGACCTCGACGAGGGGCCCGACCGCAGAATTTCCCCGTTCGACCTGGCGCGGGTCGTCGAACGCGTCAGCCGGCGCTTTCTGGATTATCTGCGCCTCGAGCTGACCAAGCTCGGCATCGACGACATCTCGCCATCACAGGTGATGGTCCTGATGACGATCGGGCAGGGCGAGATCGCGGTCCGCGATCTGCTGGACCGCGGACATTATGGGGGGTCCAATGCGTCCTACAATCTCAAGCAGCTGGTCGAAAGCGGCTATCTCGACCGTGGCGCCTCGCCGCGGGATCGCCGGCAGGCGCGGATATCCCTCTCCCTGAAAGGGCAGATGCTGTGCGAGCGGCTACGCCTGCTCGACGAAGCCAGCCAGGTCGGCCAGCGCCTCGAAAGCAATAGAGACACCGATCTCAACACCACCCATGAAACCCTGCGCCAGCTCGAGCAGTGGTGGAACGACGCACTCCGTTATGGCGGGGTCCTGCTCGCATCATGCATGTCCTATTCGTTCATCGCGCAGGATCTGGTCAATTCGCTGCTCTGATCGCGAGCCTCGTCGCCCAGGGCGACGAGGTCACGCTGATCACGGAACGCCCGGCGCAGGAGCAGCCGGGCGTCAGCCAGCTCGTCTATTCGGTGGAGGAGACGTCGACGCGGCATGCCGCGCTCGCCGCCACCGAATATCATCTGCGGACGGGCGAGGCGGTTGCAGGGTTGATGGAACGCCTGAAACACAGCGATCCGCCCGATGTCGTCCTCGGACATATCGGCTGGGGCGGGATGCTGTTCGCCCGCGACGCGCTGCCGAATGCGGCGCTGATCGGTTATTGCGAATATTATTATCGCAGCGTCGGGTCGGATCTGGATTTCGGTACGGCCGAGCCGATTCCGGCAGAGGAGCGCCACCGCGTCCGCATGCGCAACGCTGCTCAGCTTCTCGCTCTCGATGCGCTCGACGCGGCCTATGCTCCGACGCAGTGGCAGCGGCAGCAATATCCGGCGGCTTATCGCAAGCGCATCGCGGTCTGCCATGACGGGGTCGACACGGCTTTCTGCCGGCCCGATGCGCAGGCTTCCTTCACGCTTCCCGATGGCCGCGTGCTCTCATCGGGTGCGCCGGTCGTCACCTTCGTGGCGCGCGATCTCGATCCTTATCGCGGCTATCCCCAGTTCATGCGTGCCGCCGCGATCCTGGCCGAGCGCTATCCGGACCTGATATTCGTGGCGGTCGGCGGCGATGGCTCGGGCTATGGGCGCCCACGCAGCGACGGGTCGAGCTGGCGCGATGCGATGTGCGCGGAAACCGGCCTGGCCGATCGGGTCATCCATATTCCCTGGCTGCCTTATGAGAGCCTGATCCGGCTGTTCCAGGTTTCGGCAGCCCATGTCTATCTCACCGTTCCCTTCGTGCTGTCATGGTCGTTGCTCGAGGCGATGGCCTGCGGCTGCCTCGTCGTCGGATCGGACACCGACCCGGTGAAGGAGGTGATTCGCGACGGGGTCAACGGGTTGCTGACGCCGTTTCACAACGAGCGCCTGCTCGCGCAGCGCATCGAGCAGGCGCTGTCCCATCCCTTGTCGACGCTGTCTCTGAGACGGGCTGCGCGCGAAACGGTCGTCGCCGGTTACGAGCGTGAGCGCTGCATCGACCGGCAGATCGGCTGGATCCGACAGCTCGGCGATTAGAAAAGCGAGGTGTTTGTAAGCCGGGAGCTTGCTGGTACCGGTGGGGATCGCTTTTCCGTCAGCGGTCGCCATGCAGGGGCCAGACAATCCAATGCGCGTGGATGTTCTCGGGCTTCAGGCCTTCATCAGCATCGCGGAGCGCGGCAGCTTCCGCGCCGCGGCGTCGCATCTGAACCTGTCGCAGACCGCCCTCAGCCACCGCATCCGCAAGCTCGAGGAATCGCTGGGCACGCCGCTGTTCCTGCGCACCACGCGTCAGGTCTCGCTGACCGCCGCCGGCACGACGCTGCTACCGCGGGCGCGCCGCATCTTCGAGGATCTCGGATCCGCGCTCGACGAGGTCAGGGTCGATGTCCGCGAGGGCGACGAGCAGGTCTCCGTCGGCTGCCTGCCGACGGTCGCCGTCCATTGCATGCCGCCGGTGATTGCAGCCTTCGCGAAGCGCCATCCCGGCATCGGGGTGAGGATCCACGACAATTCGGCTTCGGAGATCGCCGACAAGGTCCAGTCCGGCGAGGCGGAGTTCGGTGTCACCATCGTCGCGGCGAATCGCTGGGACCTGGAGCTTAAGCCGGTCGTGAAGGAGCCTTTCGTGCTGGTCAGCCATCGCAGCATGCCGCTGGCACAGGCGTCGTCTCTGACCTGGGCCCAGCTGCAGGGCGAGCCGTTGGTGCGCATCAGCGCCGAGACCGGCAACCGCATCCTGATCGACGATGCGCTGGGGGCGCGGCGCGAGAGCCTGACCTGGCGCTACGAGGTGCAGCGGGTCGTCACCGCCGTCAGCCTCGTGCGCTCCCGCATCGGCTATGCGATCGTTCCGCAGTTCGCGCTCGACGCCGTCGATGACGGCGAACTCGTCGCCGTGCCGCTGCGCGCGCCGGCGGTGACGCGCACGCTCGGCATCATCACCCGAAAGACCGTGCCGCTGCGCCCGGCGGCGCGCGATCTTCTCTCGCTGTTGAGCCAGGCGCTGAAGCGATCGGTCTCGCCGCGATGAGATGAATGAAATTAATCAATCGCTGCATTCTTATCATTTGATGAAGCAATGAGCCTGTTCCACCCTTGCTGCGGGAAGAAACGCGCAGGGAGTGGCGACGATGTCTGGTTCGACACCGGCGACGATCGCATTCATCGGATTCGGCGAGGTCGGGCAGAGCTTTTCGCGCGGCCTGCTGGCCAACGGTGCGGCCGGCATCGGCGCCTATGATCTGCTGTTCGGCAGCGGGGCGGGACGGCGGCTGGAGGATGCGGCGAGCCAGATCGGCGTGACCTGCGGTGCGTCACCGGCGGAGGCCGGCGCGCAAGCCTCCTTCGTCTTCTCGGCGGTGACAGCCGATCGTGCGGAGGCGGTGGCTGTCGAGGCCGCGCGCTGGCTCAGGCCCGGCCAGATCTTCGTCGATGTGAATTCGGCGGCGCCTTCGACCAAGCAGCGCGCCGCCAAGGAGGTGGAAGCCAGCGGCGCCGATTATGTCGAGGCGGCGGTGATGGCGCCGGTGCTGAAGCCCGGCATCGCGGTCTCGATCCTCGCCGGGGGCCCGAAGGCGCAGGCTGCAGCCCAGGCGCTCAACGGGCTCGGCATGAACCTGACGGCGGTTTCCGAGGCCTTCGGCCGCGCATCGGCGATGAAGCTCTGCCGCAGCATCGTCATCAAGGGGCTGGAGGCGTTGATGGTCGATTGCGCCGCCTCCTGCGAGGCATGGGACGTCAAGGACCCGGTCTTCGCGAGCCTGCACGCCACCTTCCCCTCGATCGATTTCCATGCGCTCGCATCCGACATGCGCGAACGCGTCGCGACCCATGGTGTGCGCCGTGCGGCCGAGATGCGCGAAGCGGCGGAGATGCTCACGGCTGCCGGGCTGGAGCCCGGCCTCGCCAGTGCCGTCGCCGATGCGCAGCAGCGCGGGGCACGCCGCAAGGGAGGCGCCTGATGCAGCCCGATCGCCGCTCCGTTCTTGCCGGCCTCGGCACGGCCGGGCTCTCCGGCTTGGCATCGACGCAAGCCCGGGCCGAATGGCCGAGCCAGATCATCCGCCTCGTCGTGCCCTTCACCCCCGGCGGCAGCACCGACGTGCTGGCGCGGCTGATCGCCGCCAGGCTGGAACGCGCGATCCCGGGCAAGGGCTTCGTTATCGAGAACCGGCCGGGGGCCGGCGGCATGACGGCGGCGGGCCAGGTCGCGAAGTCCGAGCCCGATGGCCATACGCTGATGATGGGGCATATCGGGACGCTCGCCTTCGCGCCCGCTCTATATCCCAATGTGCCCTATGAGCCGGTCAAGGATTTCCAGCCGGTCGCGCTTGTCGCGATGGTGCCGAACATCCTGGCGATCAATCCGAAGCTGCCGGCCAAGACGCTCGGTGAGTTCGTGGCCTACGCCAAGGCAAATCCCGGCAAGCTGAACTACAGCTCGGGCGGGCAGGGCAGCGCGGCCCATATCGCAACGGCCTATCTGACCTATCGCGCCGGTATCGAGGCCGTGCACGTGCCCTATCGCGGCACGGCGCCTTCGGTGAACGACCTCGTCGCCGGCAATGTGCAGTTCACGCTGACCGGCGGCCCGGCCGTGCTGCCGCTGTCCGAGGGCGGACAGCTCAGGGTGCTCGGCGTCGCCAGCCGCGAGCGCGTCGGCTTCGCGCCCGAGTTGCCGACGCTGGCCGAGAGCGGTCTGCCGGATTTCGAGGCGGTGCAGTGGTACGGCGTGGTGGCGCCCGCCAAGACGCCGCGTGCGATCGTCGATCGGCTCAACCGCGAGATCAATGCGCTGCTCGGCCAGCCCGATTTCGCCGCTGCCCTGGCCCGCGACGGTGCGATCGCCCGGCCCGAGTCGCCGGATGGCTTCGGCAAGTTGATCGCTTCGGAGCTGGCGCTGTGGCGCGACGTGATCACGCGCGCCGGCATCAAGGCATCGGAGTGAGGCGATGAGCCAGATCGCCGTTCCCTGCATGCTGATCCGCGGCGGCACCTCGAAGGGGGCCTATTTCCTGCGCGACGACCTGCCGGCCGATGTGGCCGCGCGCGATGTCTTCCTGCTCGCGGTGATGGGCTCGCCCGACAAGCGGCAGGTCGACGGGCTCGGCGGGGCTCATCCTCTGACGAGCAAGGTGGCGATCGTTTCGAAATCTGACGAGCCGGGCTGCGACATCGATTTCCTGTTCGCGCAGGTCGGCATCGAGACGGCGCAAGTCGATACGACGCCGAATTGCGGCAACATCCTTGCCGGTATCGGGTCCTTCGCGCTGGCGCGCGGCCTGGTGAAGGCGAACGGCGCACGCACGACCATCCGCGTCCGCACGATCAACACCGGCACCATCGCCGATCTGACGATGGACACGCCGGATGGCGAGGCGAGCACTGAGGGCAGTGCGCGTATCGACGGCGTGCCGGGCACCTCGGCGCCGATCGATATCGGCTTCCTCGATGCCGAGGGCTCGGTCTGCGGGGCGCTGCTGCCGACCGGCAACGTCGTCGATGAGATCGAGGGCGTGCCGTGCACGCTGATCGACAACGGCATGCCGGTGATCGTGATGCGGGCGGCCGATGTCGGGCGCAGCGGCTATGAGCCGCGCGAGCAGCTGGACAAGGACATAGAGCTGAAAGCGCGGATCGAGCGCATCAGGCTCGCCGCCGGGCCACTGATGAATCTCGGCGACGTCGCGAAGAAGGTCGTGCCGAAGATCGCGCTCGTCGCGCCGCCGGCTGCCGGCGGTTCGATCTGCACGCGCAGCTTCATCCCGCATGAATGCCACGCCTCGATCGGCGTCTTCGCGGCGGTGACGGTGGCGACCGCCGCAGCCTTGCCGGGCTCGCCCGCGGCTTCCGTCGTGATGATGCCTGAAGGCCGTGAGCGCTCGCTCTCGGTCGAGCATCCGACGGGCGAATTCACGGTGACGCTGACGGTTGGCGGGACGGCGGAGCGGCCGGCGATCGAGCGGGCCGGATTGCTGCGCACCGCGCGCATCCTGATGGAAGGCCGCGCCTTCGTGCCGGCGAGCGTCATGGCGGCGCATGCGGGCAGCGCCCGTCACGCGGCCAAATGAGACGAGAGGACTGACTGGCGATGGTCAACACGCAGAAGACGGGTCTGGTGATCACGGCGCATCCGGGCGATTTCGTCTGGCGGGCCGGCGGCGCGGTCGCGCTGCATGCGAAGCGCGGGATGCGGGTGAAGATCCTCTGCCTGTCCTATGGCGAGCGCGGCGAGAGCCAGTTCGCCTGGAAGAAGGCCGGCGTCAGGATGGAGGACGTCAAGGCGCAGCGTCGCGAGGAGGCTGAAGCTGCAGCCGTGATGCTGGGCGCCGAGATCGAGTTCATGGATGCCGGGGACTATCCGCTGCGGACCACGCCCGAGATGCTGGACCGCGCCATCGACATCTTCCACGAATTGGGTCCGAGCTTCGTGCTGACCCATGCGCTCGAAGACCCCTACAATGTCGACCATCCCGAGGCGGCCCGCTTCGCGCAGGAGGCGCGCATCATCGCGCAGGCCGCCGGCCACAAGCCCGATTCGGAGCGCGCCTATGCCGCCCCGCCGGTCTTCCTGTTCGAGCCGCACCAGCCTGAGCAGTGCAATTTCAAGCCGAACGTCATCCTCAACATCGACGAGGTCTGGGAAACCAAGCGCAAGGCCTTCGAGATCCTCGCCGCGCAGAAGCATCTCTGGGAATACTACACCCGCGTCGCGCTCAATCGCGGCATGCAGGGCGGCCGGAACTCGGGCAAGGCGATGACCTATGGCGAGGCCTATCAGCGGCTCTTCCCGGAAGCGCTGGAGGCGCTGGCATGACCCCCGTCGTCATCCGCACGAAGAAGCGCGCGCCTGCCGCCGCAACGGCCGATCTCGGAGAACTCGGCGTCTCGACCACGCATGAGGCGATGGGCCGGAGCGGGCTGATGAAGCCCTATATGCGGCCGATCTATGCAGGCGCGCAGATCGCCGGCGGGGCGGTGACGGTGCTCGCCCAGCCCGGCGACAACTGGATGATCCATGTCGCGATCGAGCAGGTGCAACCCGGCGACGTCCTCGTCGTCGCCTGCACCACCGACAACACCGACGGCATGTTCGGCGATTTGCTCGCGACCTCGCTGAAGGCGCGCGGCGGTGTCGGCCTCGTCATCGATGCCGGCGTGCGCGACGTGCGCGTGCTGACCGAGATGGGCTTTCCGGTCTGGTCGCGGGCGATCTCGGCCAAGGGCACGGTCAAGGCGACGCTGGGTTCGGTCAACGTGCCGGTGGTCTGCGCGGGGGCGCTGGTCCATCCCGGCGACGTGATCGTCGCGGACGACGATGGCGTGGTCGTGGTGCCGCGCCGCGATGCCGAGGCCGTGGCCGCCGCAGGCCGCAAGCGCGAGGCAGCGGAGGAGGAGAAGCGCCGGCGCCTCGCCTCTGGCGAACTCGGGCTGGACATGTACGCTATGCGCGAAGGCCTCGCCAAGGCTGGCCTCGTCTATCGCGACGACGAAGACGAATAAACAGAAGCAAAGCCCCGCCAAGGGGACCACAAGCATCTCGGGAGGAACGACATGACGCATCGCAGGACAGTTCTGGGTGGAATTCTCGGCTTCACGCTGGCGGCCACGGCCGGCGGCGCGGCGCTGGCGCAGGAGGCAGTGAAAATCGGCTTGATCCTGCCGATGACCGGGCCCTTCGCCTCGACCGGCCGGCAGATCGACGCGGCGGTGAAGCTCTTCCTCGCCAAGGAGGGCGCGGTTCATGGCGGGCGAAAGCTCGAGGTGATCCTCAAGGACGACGCCGGCAATGCCGATGCGACGCGCCGCCTGGCGCAGGAACTGGTCGTCAACGACAAGGTCGCGGTTCTCGCCGGCTTCGGGCTGACGCCGCTCGCCATGGCGACGGCACAGATCGCGACGCAGGCGAAAGTGCCGGAGGTCGTCATGGCCGCGGCGACCGCGTCGATCACCGAAGCCTCGCCCTTCATCGTGCGGACATCCTTCACCCTGCCGCAGGCCTCCGAGCCGATGGCCGACTGGGCCGCGGCCAACGGCATCAAGAAGGTCTTCACGGTCGTGACCGATTACGGGCCGGGCATCGACGCCGAGACCTCCTTCGCGGCGAAGTTCAAGGCGGCGGGCGGCACGGTCGAGAGCGTGCGCGTGCCGCTGCGCAACCCCGATTTCGCGCCCTTCCTGCAGCGCGTCTCGGAAGCCAAGCCGGATGCGCTCTTCGTCTTCGTGCCCTCGGGGATCGGCGCGCAGTTCATGAAGCAGTTCGTCGAGCGCGGGCTGGACAAGGCCGGCGTCAAGCTGATCGGCCCCGGCGACGTCGTCGATGACGACATCCTCGAAGGCATCGGCGATGTCGCTGTCGGCGCGATCACCACGCATCACTACTCGGTCGCCCATGACAGCCCCGCCAACAAGGCCTTCGTCGAGGCTTTCCAGAAGGCCAATCCCGGCATGCGGCCGAATTTCATGGCGGTCGGCGGCTATGACGGCATGCGGCTCATCGCGGAGGCGCTCAAGGCGACCAAGGGCGATTCCGATGGCGAGAAGCTGATCGCGGCGATGAAGGGCGCGGCCTGGGAAAGCCCGCGCGGGCCGATCAAGATCGACCCCGACACGCGCGACATCATCCAGAACATCTACGTCCGCAAGACGCAGAAGGTGGGCTCCGAGCTGCACAATGTCGAGTTCGCGACGATCAAGGACGTCAAGGACCCGGTGAAGGCCCGCAAGTGACGGGCCAGACAGCCAGCCCGGATCGAAGCGCATGCTGACCATCCTGTTCGACGGCATCGCCTATGGGATGGTGCTCTTCGTCCTCGGTTGCGGGTTGTCCGTGACGATGGGGTTGATGAACTTCGTCAACCTCGCTCATGGCGCCTTCGCGATGCTCGGCGGCTATGTCGCCGTGCTGGCGATGCAGCGGCTCGGCCTGCCGTTCCTGGCGAGCCTGCCGCTCGCCTTCCTCGCGGCGGCGCTGGTCGGGATCGTGCTGGAGCGGCTGATCTACCGGCCCATGTACGCCAAAAGCCATCTCGACCAGGTGATGTTCTCGATCGGGCTGGTCTTCATGGCGGTGGCAGGCACCGACTGGCTGATGGGCTCGACCCAGCAGTTCATTCGGCTGCCGGGCTGGCTGCAGGGGCGCTTCGAGATCGCCGGCATCGGCATCGGCCGCTACCGGCTCTTCGTGATCGCGGTCTGCGGTCTGCTGGCGTTCTCGCTGCAATGGGGCTTCACTCGCACCCGCTTCGGCAGTCGGTTGCGGGCCGCGGTGGATGACGCCCGCGTGGCGCGCGGCTTGGGCATTCCCGTGAACCGGCTGTTCGCGCTGACCTTTGCGCTGGGATCGGGGCTCGCCGGATTGGGTGGCGCGCTTGGCATCGAGCTGATGGGGCTCGATCCCAGCTTTCCGCTGAAGTTCATGATCTATTTCCTGATCGTGGTGACGGTCGGCGGCACCTCGAGCATCACCGGGCCGTTCTTCGCCGCCATGCTGCTCGGCGTCGCCGATGTGGTCGGCAAGTACCTCGTGCCGCAGGTCGGCGCCTTCATCATCTACGCGCTGATGGTGGTGCTGCTGATCACCCGGCCGCACGGGCTCTTCGCGAGGGCGCGGGCATGAGCGCCGGCACGTTCGAGACGCGCGTCCGGCAGGCTCTGTACGCCTCGCGGCGCTGGCATCCGGCGGAGATCGCCTTCTGGGTGCTGGCCTTCGCGGCTTTCCTGCTGTTCCCGCGCAATCTGCTGCTGCTCAACGAGATCGCGATCCTCGCGCTGTTCGCCCTCTCGCTGGACCTGATCCTCGGCTATGCCGGCATCGTTTCCCTGGGGCACGCGGCCTTCCTCGGCATGGGCGCCTATGCGGCAGGGCTCACTGCCAAATACGTCACAGCCGATCCGCTGGCCGGGCTTGCCGTCGGCATGGGTGCGGCGGGGCTGCTCGGCCTCGTCACCAGCCCGCTCGTGCTGCGCGGCACCGATCTCACCCGGCTGATGATCACGCTCGGCGTCGCGCTCATCCTCTACGAGCTGGGGAACTCCTTCGGCTCTCTGACCGGCGGCGCGGACGGCCTGCAGGGCATCATGATGGCGCCGGTGCTCGGGCTGTTCGGCTTCGATATCTTCGGCCGCACGGCGTATCTCTATTCGCTCTCGGTGCTTTTCCTGCTGTTCCTGATCGCGCGGCGGGTGATGCATTCGCCCTTCGGCTTGAGCCTGCGCGCGGTGCGGGACAACCCGCTGCGCGCCTCGGCCTCGGGCGTGCCGAACGGCCGGCGCCTCGCCGCGGCCTACGCGCTCGCGGCGGCCTATGCCGGGGCGGCGGGCGCGCTGCTCGCCCAGACCACGCAGTTCGTCTCGCTCGACGTGCTCGACTTCCACCGCTCGGCCGATCTGATGCTCGTGCTGATCATCGGTGGCGCCGGCTATCTCTATGGCGGGCTGGTCGGCGCGATCGCCTTCAAGCTGCTGCAGGACGTGATCGCGAGCTTCACCCCGCAATACTGGATGTTCTGGATCGGGCTCTTCCTGGTGCTGTTCGTGCTCGGCGGGCGCGAGATGATCCATGGGGCGATCAAGAAGATCGCCGGACGCTTCGCCCGGTTCGGGCGGGGAGGGGCGCAATGACGATCGCGCTCCAGACTTTCGACCTCTACAAGAGCTTCGGCGGCATCACCGCCACGGATCATGTCGACTTCACTCTCGAGCGCGGCGCGCGCCACGCGCTGATCGGGCCGAACGGCGCCGGCAAGACCACCTTCGTCAACCAGCTCACCGGCGTGCTGCGGCCGACATCGGGCCGTGTCGAACTGATGGGCGAGGACATCACGAAGCTGCCGCGCGAGGCGCGGGTGAAGCGCGGGCTCGCCCGCACCTTCCAGATCAACCAGCTCTTCGCTACGATGACGCCGCTGGAGATGATCGCGCTGGTCACCTCCGAGCGGCTCGGCCGGGGCACGCATCCTTTCCGCGCGCTGGATCGCGATCCCGATCTCGTGGCTGAGACCGCCGAGATCCTGACCCGCTTCAGGCTCGACGACATCATGGATAGCCGCATCGCGACGCTGCCCTATGGCAAGCAGCGCCAGATCGAGATCGCCGCCTCCTTTGCCGCGAGGCCGTCGGTTCTGCTGCTCGACGAGCCGGCGGCCGGCGTGCCGGAAGCCGAGCGCCGCGAATTGATGCAGACGGTCGCCGAATTGCCCGACGACGTCTCCGTGCTGCTGATCGAGCACGACATGGACCTCGTCTTCCGCTTCGCGACGCGGATCACCGTGCTGGTCAATGGCCGGGTTCTGGCGGAGGGAACTCCGGACGAGATGGCGCATGATCCGGCCGTGCGTGCCGCCTATCTCGGCGAGGGCGCCCATGTCTGAACTCCTGCAGATCGAGAAGCTGTGCGCCGGTTATGGCGAGGCGCAGGTGCTGTTCGACATCGACCTCACGCTGGCGGAGGGGCATTCGCTTGCGCTGCTCGGCCGCAACGGCGTCGGCAAGACGACGCTGGTCAACAGCATCATCGGCGTCACGCGCCGGCGTGGCGGGCGGATCGTGCTCGCCGGGCGTGATCTCACCAGCGTCTCGCCCGAACAGCGAGCGCAGGCCGGCATCGGCTGGGTGCCGCAGGAGCGCAACATCTTCAAGTCGCTGACCGTGCTGGAAAACCTGACCGCCGTCGCGCGTCCGGGGCCATGGGATACCGCCCGCGTCTTCCGGATGTTTCCACGCCTCGCCGAGCGCAAAGCCAATCTCGGCAACCAGCTTTCCGGCGGCGAGCAGCAGATGCTGGCGATCGGCCGGGCGCTGATGCTCAACCCTAAGCTATTGCTGCTCGACGAGCCGACCGAGGGGCTGGCGCCGATCATCGTCGAGGAACTGCT
Source organism: Allobosea sp. RIT-PG3_2 (assembly GCF_057321085.1). NCBI lineage: Bacteria > Pseudomonadati > Pseudomonadota > Alphaproteobacteria > Hyphomicrobiales > Alloboseaceae > Allobosea > Allobosea sp. RIT-PG3_2. The sequence continues at coordinate 431,589 of NZ_JBXWCA010000004.1, forward strand.
GCGGGCGTTGAAGGCGCTGTTCCGCGACGAAGGGCTCTCCGCCATCGTGATCGAGCAACATGCGCGCAAGATCCTCGAGTTGACGGACGACGCCATCGTCCTCGAACGCGGCCGCGTGGTCCTGGCGGAACGCAGTGCTACGCTCATCGCCGAGCCGCAGCGGCTCGAACATCACCTCGGCCTCGCCGCCGCGGCCTGACCATCAAGAACCGGGAGGACAAGACATGACCCAGAGACAGAAGCCGCCGTTCCGGGGCGATATGGTGGGCAGCCTGCTGCGTAGCGCGCCCGTCAAGGAAGCCCGCGCCAAGGTCGCCGCCGGCGAGATGAGCCATCCGGAGCTCACCACGATCGAGGACGAGGAGATCAGGAAGCTCGTCAAGAAGCAGGAGGAGATCGGCCTGCAGGCGGTGACCGACGGCGAGTATCGCCGCGCCTTCTGGCATTTCGACTTCCTCGACGGCTTGGACGGCGTCACGACCTACGAGACCGACGCAGGGATTCAGTTCAAGGGCGTCGCCACCAAGGGGCATGGCATCCGCGTGACCGGCAAGCTGGATTTCCCGGCCGACCATCCGCATCTCCAGCATTTCAAGTTCCTGGCGTCGGTCACCAGCCGCGTGCCGAAGATGACCATTCCGAGCCCGTCGATGCTGCACTACCGCGGCGGACGGAAAGCGGTCGACCCGAGCGCCTATCTCAAGATGGAGGATTACTACGACGATCTGGGCAAGGCCTACGCCAAGGCGATCAAGGCCTTCTACGATGCCGGCTGCCGCTATCTGCAGCTCGACGACACCAGCCTGTCCTATTTCTGCGATCCCGAGCAGCGCAAGATGCTGGCAGAGCGCGGCGACGACCCGGACAAGCTCATCTTCATCTATCGCGACGTGCTTAACGCCGCACTGAAGGCCAAGCCTGCCGACATGCAGATCACCACCCATACCTGCCGCGGCAATTTCAAATCGACCTTCATCGCCTCGGGCGGCTACGAGCCGGTGGCCGATCTCGTCTTCAACCAGATCGATGTCGACGGCTATTTCATGGAATGGGACGACGACCGCTCCGGCGGCTTCGAGCCGCTGCGCTTCCTGCCCAAGGGCGACAAGCAGGTCGTGCTCGGCCTCGTGACCTCAAAGTTCGGTTCGGTCGAGAGCAAGGACAATCTCAAGCGCCGCATCGAGGAAGCCGCGAATTTCGCCCCGCTGGAACAGCTCTGCCTGTCGCCGCAATGCGGCTTCGCCTCGACCGAGGAAGGCAATGTGCTGGCCGAGGACGAGCAATGGGCCAAGCTCTCGCGCATCCTCGAAACCGCCAGGGAAGTCTGGGGATGAGCAGCGAGCCCTGTTTCGACGTCGCTCATCTCGGCCATGTCGAGCTCTTCACCAACAAGCCCGAGGCCAGCCTCGATTTCTTCGTCAACATCTTCGGATTGACGGAGAGTGGGCGGGAGGGCGATTCCGTCTATCTGCGCGCCTGGGACGATTACGAGTTCCACACGCTGAAGCTCACCGCTTCAAATAACACCGGGGTCGGTCATATCGGTTACCGCGCCTCGAGCGAGGCAGCGCTCCTGCGCCGCGTCGCCGCGATCGAGGCGATGGGGGCCGGCATCGGCTGGAGCGAGGGCGATCTCGGCCATGGCCGCGCCTATCGCTTCCGCGATCCCGACAACCACGTCTTCGAGATCTATTTCGAGACGAACAAGTATGTCGCTCCCGAAGCGGAGCGGCCGGCGCTGAAGAACCAGGCGCAGCGCAACCATGGCCGCGGTTGCGCGGTGCGCCGGCTCGACCATCTCAACCTGCTCGCGCAGGATGTCGCGGTGATCCGCGACTTCATGCCGAAGGCGCTGGGCAGCCGCGTCACCGAGCAGATCGTGCTGGATTCGGGCGAGGTCGGCGGCTGCTGGTTCACCGTCAACAACAAGAGCTACGACATCGCCTATACGCGCGACCACACGCCGGCGCAGGGGCGCTTCCACCATGTCACCTATGCGGTGGACCAGCGCGAGCACATCCTGGAGGCGGCCGATCTCTTCCTGGAGAACGGCGTCTTCATCGAGACCGGCCCGCACAAGCATGCGGTGCAGCAGACCTTCTTCCTCTATGTCTACGAGCCCGCCGGCAACCGCGTCGAGATCGCCAATGCCGGCGCGCGCCTGATCCTTGATCCGGACTGGCAGACCGTGACCTGGACCGAGACCGAACGGAAGAAGGGCCAGGCCTGGGGGCTCAAGACGATCGAGAGCTTCCATACGCATGGCACGCCGCCGGCAGCGTCGGCGCCGGGATCGCCTTGAACGAGGCCGTCATTCCGGGGCATGCCGCAGGCATGAGCCCGGAACCCATGAACACCGTCGCGGCTGGACAAGGGTGGCGGCTGCCGCTTCGATTCCCCCCGCGATGTCGTGGTCATGGGGGTTCCGGGCTCTTCGCTGACGCGAAGCCTCGGAATGACGGTGTGGTTCCCAGCTAGCGGCGCTGCGAATCAGCTCATCACCAGCCCGCCATCGACATGCAGCGTCTGGCCGGTGACGAAGCCGCTCCAGTCGCTGGCGAGGAAGAGCACGGGGCCCGCCACATCCGCCGGCGTCGCGATGCGGCGCAGCGGCGTCTGCGCTATCAGAATTTCGCGGACCTCTTCCTTGGTCGAAGCGCTCGCATCGGTTGGGTAGACCAGACCGGGAGCGACGCAGTTCACCCGGATGCCGAGCGGGCCGAGATCAACAGCCAGATTGCGGCTGAAGCCGATCAGCGCGGCCTTGGCGGTGGTGTAGTCGTGATAGGGGATGCTCGGGCGCGCCACGAGGTCGCTCGCGATGTTGACGATGCTGGCGCCGCTGCGGCGCTGGAGCAAGGGCAGCATCGCCCGGCAGACCGTGTAGGCGGCCTTCACCGCGCCGTCGAATTGCTGGCCGTATGCCTCCCAGGGCGTCTCCCAGAAGCGGGCGCGATTGTCGGGGTCGAAGCGATAAGGTGCAAAGGCATTGTTGACGACGACATCGAGCCGGCCGACCTCCTCCGAGATGCGTTCGGCCATTGCCGCGACCGCCTCGGGAGAGGTCACGTCGGCCGCGATGGCGAGCGCCTCGCCGCCGAGCGCGCGGCATTCCGCTGCGACGGCTGCGGCGGCTTCATCGTTGCGGAGGTAGTTGACGATGACGATGCCGCCCTCGGCGGCGAAGGCCTTCGCGATCGCGGCCCCGATGCCGCGGCTGGCGCCGGTGACGAGGATGGCGCGGTCGCGGAATTTCACGGCATGCCGTCCTTCTGCGGGATGAGATCGCTCTTCACGATCTCCTTCATGTCGAGCGGGCGGGCGATCAGCCCGAGGCTGCGGAAGGTGTCGGCGCCCTTTTGCAGGGCTTCGAGATCGAAGCGGCCGAGGCCTTCGCGCTCGGTCGTCGGGGAGACGCTGGAGAGGTTGCGCAGCTTGATGATCTCGAGATTGACCGCCTCATCTCGGCCGTTGATGGCGCGGGTGAGGGCGAGGCGGGCAGCCTCCTCGGGCTTGGCGATCATCCAGGCGGCCGAGTCGCGATAGGCGGCGAGGAATCGCTTCAGTAGCGGCTTCTTCGCTTCATAGGTCGCCTGCGTCACGACAAAGAGATCGCTCGGCAGGTTGAGCTGGTCGCGGACCTCGATCACGTCGACCTCGCCCAGCCCCTTGGCGCGGGCGACGAGCAGACCGGTATCAGTCGCGGCGGTGGCGTCGAGCTGCCCCTGCATCAGCGGCGCGAAGTTGAGCAAGCCGGCGACCTGGACTGTCACGTCCTTCTCGCCGAGCCCGACCTGATGCAGCAGTACGAGGAGGTTCTGATAGGTGCCGCTGGCGAGGCTGTAGACGCCGATGCGCTTGCCCTTGAGATCGGCTGCCGAGCGGATGCCGCTCGCCTTCGGCGCAACCACGTTGAAGACGTTCTGCGGATAGATGTTGTAGATCGCGACCAGCTTCTCGCCCTTGTCGAGCGCGAGATAGAGCGAGGCGGGGTCGGTGAAGGCGATGTCGGCCTGGCCCGTCAGCATGTTCTGGATCGCCGCTCCGCCGCCATTGCCGGGCACATAGTCGAGCGCGATGCCCTTGGCCTTGAAGAAGCCCTTGTCCGGCTCGGCGAGCAGGTTGGTGATCTCGCTGATCGGCTGGCTCCAGCCGGCGACGGTGAATTTCTCCAAGGGTTGGGCCTGAGGCGAAGTCCAAGCGGACAGCAAGAGCGCGACCGCTGCCGCTAGGCTCGCCGTCATCCCGGACAAGCGGCCCTCGGGTCCGACTTTCGGTCGGCCCAAGGACAGGCGCAGCCGCGCAGATCCGGGATCCATCGTAGAGCGCGGAGCCCTGCGATGGATCCCGGCGCTCCGCTTCGCTGCGGCCGGGATGACGAGCCCTGTTCTGAGAATACGAGCAAGAGCAGGGAAGATGGACATGGTCTAACCTTTCGAGAAGCGATGCAGGACGCGGCGCTCCAGCACGCGCACGGCCTCGTAGAGCAGCATTCCGAGCGCGGTGATCACGACGAAGAGCGCGAAGATCAGGCTCGAATCCATCACGCTCTGGGCGGCGATGATGGAGGCGCCCAGCCCGACGCGCCCGCCGACGAACTCGCCGACCACCGCGCCGACCAGCGCCAGCACGACTGCGACGCGCAGGCCCGCCATGATGACGGGCAGCGCCGCCGGCAGCTTCAGGCGCAGCAGGGTCTGCAAGCGGCTGGCGCGGAGCATGCGGAAGAGTTCGCGCCGGGCCGGGTCGACCTCGGTCAACCCGGTCAGCGTGTTCTCCATCAGCGGGAAGAAGCAGATCAGCGCGGTGATGACGACGGTCGGCGTCATGCCGAAGCCGAACCAGATGATGAAGAGAGGGCCGAGCGCGAGCTTGGGCACGAGCTGGCTCGCCAGCACATAGGGGTGCAGCAGGCGCCCGAGCATAGGGACTTCCGCGAGCAGGATGCCGACGCCGAGGCCGACGATGGTGCCGATGCCCAGGCCCAGCATCATCTCTGCGGCTGTCACGGCGAGATGCGGCCAGAGCCGGCCGGTGGCGATCTCGCTCCACAGCGTCGCCAGCACGGCCGAGGGTGGTGGCAGGACGAGGGCGGAGAGCCCGCCGAGCCGGCACCAGGCTTCCCAGCCGGCGAGCAGGGCGAGAAGCAGCAGGAAGGAGGGGAGGCGCGCCGTCATGCCGCCGGCCTCCGGCTTGCGATAGCCCCGGGTTCGCCATCCATGGCGTCGCGCAGTTCGCGGCAGGCGGCCGTGAATGTGGGTGCATAGCGCATGTCGCGATGGCGCGGGCGCGGCAGCTCGATTCGGCGCGCATGGGTGAGGCGGCCCGCCGCCATCACCGCGACCTTGTCGGCGAGATAGACGGCCTCGGCGATATCATGGGTGACGAAGAGCGCCGTCGTGCCATGGAGCGCGCAGAGCCGCAACAGGTCGTCCTGCAATTCCTCGCGGGTCAGGGCGTCGAGTGCCGCGAAGGGCTCGTCGAGCAGCAGCAAATCCGGTTCGCCGATCAGCGCGCGGGCGACGGCGACGCGGCTCTGCTGGCCACCAGAGAGTTCGGTGGGGCGGCGGCTAGAGAAATCTGCGAGGCCGACACGCTCAAGCAGGTCGAACGCAGCATCCTTATCGGTGACGGTCGGACGGCGCTTCAGCGAGATCGGCAGCAGGACATTGTCGAGAGCGCTCAGCCAGTCGAGCAGGGTCGGGGCCTGGAAGACGAAGCCGGCGCGGAGGCTCGGGCCATGCAGCGCCTCGCCGCCAATGCGGATGGCGCCCTCGCTTGGCACGAGCAGGCCGGCGGCGAGCTTGAGCAGCGTGGTCTTGCCGCAGCCGCTGCGGCCGAGCAGGCAATGGATCTCGCCGCGCGGGATGACCCAGTCGACGCCATCGACGATGGCCGGGCCGCCCGCGTCATAACGGAAGGCGACCCGCTCGATCGCGACGAAGCCGGGGGTGGCGGGGTCAGTCGACATAGGGCGCGAACCCTTCTGCCGCGGTTTCCGCGCCGTGCTCGATCTCGGTCAGGGTGATCAAGTCGAGCAGGCTGAAGCGCCCGTCATGATGCCAGCCGGCTTCCGGGGCGGTCATGCGGTCGAACGGGGCGATGCGGGTGACGCCAACCTCAGCCAACTGCTCCGCGAGCCGGAACAACCTCTCCGGCGCGGCGGCTACCCCGGCCGTCTGCAGGAAGTTGCGATAGGGCGCGATGAGGGCCGGGATCTCGTCGAGGCTGTCGACCGAAACCAGTTTGAGCGTGCGGTTGAGGCCTGTCGGACTCAGGTCCTCGGGCGTCTCGACATGGGCGACGCTCCACGAATCGGTGGGCTCGCCAAGGAGTTCTGCGGCGCCTTTCAGTGCGCCCATCTCCTGCGCGCTGCGCCAAGCCGTGATGGAGGCGGATTCGGCCGGCGAAAGCGCGCGACGGGGGTGGCGATGGGCGAGGGCGGCGAGTTCCTGCGCGACATGGCGAGCGAATTCTGCGGGGCTGACCCGCCCGCCGCGCTCGACGAAAAGCATCTGCGGGGAATAGCAGCCCTGCTGCTCGTAGCGGGCGACGTCATGAGCGGCGAGGCGGGCCAGCGCGGGTGCCTTGCGGCTATCGAGCGCCTCGCGCGCGACGACCCCGAAGCCGATCTTGTGGCCATGCGGCAGGAAGCGCGTGGTGATCGGCAGCTTGGCGCGCAGCGCCGTAAGCGTATCGTTGCCGCCATAGGCCATCACGGTGTCGGCCGCGCGCAGAAAAACGGGTTCGGCCGGTGCTTCGCCGCCCTTCCACCAGGTAATGGCGAGGCATTCGCCGAGTTCGGGGTCGATCTCGGCGATCAGGCTAGCGAACCAGCCCGCCGTCAGCGGCTCGGCCGAGGCGAGTTTGCCGATCGTGCCGGCCTTGACCAACAGCCCGCAAATCAGGCTCCAGAGCGAAAGCGCCGGCACATTGCCGGCCCAGACATGCAGCAGCAGCTCCGGGCCGCGGGCGCGCAGGTAGCCGCCCTTGGGCGTCGGCTGGAAGCCGTCGAGCATGGCGGGATTGGCGAAATCCTCGGCCAGGAAGCGCAGGAGCTGCGGGCGCCGGAAGGTTTTCAGATAACTCGTGAGGCCGAGACGCACCGTCTCGCGGTCGTAACCGGTGACGATCGGCAGGAGATGCTCGGCCTTGCGCCGCAGCGGATGCTCGCGGTGGAGCAGGCGCGCGATGACGGCGTCGATCGCAGCGACGATGCGCGCGACCGGCATCGTCCTCAGCCGCATGCGGGCGTTGTCGCGCACATGGTCGCAGAGAGCAGCCGCCTGAGCCTCGTCCAGCTCCGGCAGCGCGATGGTTGCGCTCTCGCCCCAGGCGCTGTGGCTGATTTCTCGCCAGCGCAGCGCCTCGCGATTCAGGCCCGGCAGATGGCCCGCATATTCGATCACCCTATCAGCCTCGCGCTGCGGCCAGGAATTCGGCGACCGCGACCGAGCAGCCCTTCGAGGCCTCGCCATCGACCCGGCCGAGCAGCTTGAATCCGCCCGGGACGATCTCGCCGGCGTCCTCGGTCAGGATCGCCGAGACGCAGTTGAAATGCGCGAGGTCGTGATGGACGATCACGCCACGCTCGCCCTCGGGCAGGTCGGTGCCGGTCAGCGGATCGACGACGCGGCTGCGAATCCAGTGCGGGCCGGATTTGATCGAGGGGCAGACGGCATTGCCGTCGTCATAGAGCTGGGAGCTCAGCTCGGTCATCCCGTACATGTTGATGCAGGCCGAGCGCGGCACGCCAAAAGCGAGGCTAAGACCGTCATAGAACTCGTCGGGTCCCGGCTCGCGCGATTGGCCCTTGAAGCCGCCGGTGTCGAGGATGCGGCTGCCTTCGGGCAGGGCGAAGCGCCGGCCGTTCGCCGCGAGCGCGTCCAGCACCGGAACGAAGGAATAGCTCGCCCCGAGCAGGGCATAGGGCTCGCCGCTCTTCTCCGCTTGCTCCAGCGCCGACAAAAGGCCGTCGAGGTCGAGACCCGACGAGCCGACGAACACCTCCGAATCGGGCGTGCCGCATTCGCGTCGGGCGAGCCCGAGATAATGCGCGAGCGAGGAGTTCGGCAGGGTGGTTTCGTCGGGGAAGAGGATGCCCATGCGGATGCGCTCGCGGCCCCGCATGAAACGCTCACGGAAGTTCACCAGCATCGAGCGGCTCCAGACGGCGAGCGTCGGGTGGTAGCTGCGGCCGCGTATCCCTTGCGTCGTGCCGCTGGTCATGAAAACGCGCTCGGCCGCTTCCGGCGGGCTGCAGCTCAGCGTCAGGTCCTTGAAGGCGGTGATCGGCACGGCCGGGATGTCGCGCCAGCGCCTGACCGAGAGCGGCGTGCGGCCGCGCTGCAGGCAGAAGCGCTTGTAGGGCTCGTTGTTGCGGAACTGATACGCGAAGACCTTCAGCGCCATCGCCTCGAATTCGGCATCCGACGCATCGGGGAGCGCGATGAACGCCAACAGCGCGTCGATGATCTCGGCTTGCGTCATCTTAAGCCCGCTCCTGCCCGACCCGCCGGCTTGCCCGGACGGAATCGATCGCGATGAGGACCACATGCGCAGCTGGAATCGGGGCCTCGATGGCCGCCTGTCCCGCATCCCTACGCCGGTATGATCCGGATCAGGTTCGGAGGGTCACCGCGTTGCCGAGCTCGAAAGCCCCGCGGGCGGAATCTCAGCCTCCTAGCGAGGCCCCCCTGGGAACAGGGTTTAGGTGGGGCCTCGGCCCCTGCCTTGTCAAGCGTTGCCGGCACAAGGCCGCCGATTGTGGGTGAGTGGCCCGAACATGGCGCGCATGCCGAAGAAGAGGCTCGACGTCGGGCCGCAAAAGCGTTGATGTGCCGCCCATGAACGTTTCCGCTCCGCCGCCCCGCATCGCCTCTTTCACCTGCGAGAAGAAGCCGGCCACCGGCTCGCGCGGGATGGTCGTCACCAATCATCCGCTCGCCTCGGCGGCGGGCGCGCAGATGCTGCTAGCCGGTGGCAATGCGATCGACGCCGCGGTCGCCTCGCTGTTCGCGTTGACGGTGGTGGAACCGATGATGGTCGGCATCCTCGGCGGCGGCCTGAGCCATATCCGCCTCGTCGATGGCCGCCATGTCGTGATCGACAATCTCTCGACAGCGCCGGGCCATGCGACGGCGGACATGTACGATTGCCTCTCAGACGAGATCGGCAAGCAGCGCGATACGCGCGACCGGGAGAATTTGATCGGGGCCAAGGCGGTCGCGGTTCCCGGCGCGTTGAAGGGGTGGTGCGAGGCGCTCGCCCGTTTCGGCACGTTGCCGCTGGCAGAGGTGCTGCAGCCGGCCATCGGGCTGGCCGAGCAGGGCTTCGTCGTCACGCCCTATCTCTCGAACTGCATCACCGACAACGCCGCCGATCTCGCTGAAGATCCCGGCCTTGCGGCAATGCTGCTGCCGGGCGGCCAGCCGCTCCAGCCCGGCACAAGGCTGGTCCAGTCAGACTATGCCGCGAGCCTGAGGCTGATCGCGGCAGAAGGGCCGCAGGCACTCTATGGCGGGCGGCTCGGAAGGGCGCTGACCGACTACATGGCTGCCCATGCCGGGCTGATCGATCAGACCGATCTCGCCAATTACAGCATCGAATTGCGCGAGCCGATCCGTGGCTCCTATCGCGGCTATGAGATCGTCGGCCCGCCGCCGCCTTCCTCCTCCGGCGTGCACATCACGCAGATGCTCAACATCCTCGAAGGCTACGATATCGGCGCGCTCGGCTTCGGCTCGACGGACGCGGTGCATCTGCTGGCCGAGGCGCTGAAGATCGCCTTCGCCGACCGGGCAGTGGCGACGGCCGATCCGGCCTTCGTCAAGGTCCCGGTCAATAAGTTGATCGACAAGGCCTATGCCGACGAGCGCCGCGCCCTGATCGCGGTGGGCGAGGCGAAGAGCTGGACGGCCGGACTGTCAGGCGGCGAATCCGCCGATACGACCCATGTCACCGTGGCCGATGCACAGGGCAACGTCGTCAGCGCGACGCAGACGATCAACGGGCTGTTCGGCGCCTGCGTCCAGATTCCCGGCACCGGGATGATCGCCAACAACTACATGTTCAACTTCGATCCGCATCCCGGCCGGGCGCTTTCGATCGCGCCAGGCAAGCGGGTTTTCACCTCGATGGCGCCGATGATGGCGCTGAAGGGCGGGAAAATCGCTTTCGCGCTCGGCCTGCCGGGGGCGCTGCGCATCTTTCCCTCCGCATTGCAGGCGATCGTCAACCTGATCGACCATCGCATGACCTTGCAGGAGGCGGTCGAGGCGCCGCGCGTCTGGACCGAGGGCGGCGTGCTTGAACTCGAGGAAGCCATCCCCGAGGCGGTGGCACAGGAACTCGCGGCACGCGGCCATCGCGTCGTGCGCTCGCCGCGCGTCGCAGGCGGCATGAACGCCATCGCCTTCAATGCGGATGGCACGCTGACCGGGGCCGCCTGCTGGCGCGCCGATGGCACGCCGGTTGCCATCTCGGGCGGGCTTGCCCGTGCCGGCGCACGCTTCACCATCTGACCGTATTCCCGGAAAATTCAATGCCCGAGACCATCGTCCTCCTCGACATGACCAGCCCCGAGCGCGCCGAGCGCATGCGGGCGCTGCTCCCGCCCGGCTTCGTGTTCACCCACGGCACGGCGCGCGGCGACGATCATATGAAGCAGATCATCGCCGAGGCCGATTACGCGATCTCGGGCCAGGTCGGCGTCTCGCGGGAGGTGCTGGGCGCAGCGAGGAAGCTGAAGCTGCTGCATAAATGGGGCGTCGGCTACGACAATATCGACATTGCCGCCGCAAAGGATCTCGGCATCACCGTGGCGCGCACCACCGGCTCCAATTCCGTGCCGGTGGCCGAATTCGCGCTCGGGCTGGCGCTCTCGGCGCTGCGCTTCATCGGCTATGGCCATGCCGAGCTGAAGCAGGGGCATTGGGCGACCGGCAAACTGCCGGGCGATCCCTTCATGCTCTCGGGCAAGACGGTCGGCATCGTCGGCTTCGGCGCGATCGGCCAGAATCTGGCGAAGCTGCTCAAGGGCTTCGGCTGCACGATCCTCTACAGCAAGCGCCAGCCGCTCGACGCCGAGGCGGAAGCGGCGCTCGGCGTCCGGCATGCATCGCTGCCGGACATTCTGGCGCAGTCCGACATGGTCTCGCTGCATTGCCCGCTGACGCCGGAGACGACCAATCTGATCGATGCGGCAGCGTTCAAGGCGATGAAGAAGACGGCGGTGCTGGTCAATGTCGCGCGTGGCGGCGTGGTCAACGAGGCCGATCTTGTCGCGGCGCTCCGGGCGCGGGAGATTGCCGGCGCGGCGATGGACGTGTTCTCGATCGAGCCGCTGCCGGCCGACAGCGAGCTTCTGACCCTCGACAATCTCGTGGTGACGCCGCATCTCGCCGCGATGGCCGCCGATAATTTCGCGCCGACCGTGAAGCGCATGTTCGACAACATGGCGCGCGTTTCGCGCGGCGAGCCTGTGCCGGAGCGCGATCTGGTGGTGTGAGGCTTCAGCGGCTCAGTGCAGCCCGCCGACACCCACATAGCGTTCGAGCACCTCGGCATCGGCGCGTAGCGCGGCCGGCTTGCCCGACCAGACGATCCGTCCGCGTTCGAGGACAATGACATCCTCGGCAAAGTCGAGGGCGCTCTCCAAGCGCTGCTCGACGAAGAGGATCGTCATCGCGCCGCTGCCGGCGAGCCGGGTGAAAGCCTCCATCAGCATGTCGCAGATGACCGGTGCCAAGCCCTCCAGCGGCTCGTCGAGCAGCAGCACCGAGGGCTGGCCTAGGATGGTGCGCGCCGTCGCCAGCATCTGCTGCTCGCCGCCCGAGAGTTGGGAGCCGAGATTGCGCCGGCGTTCCTGCAGGCGCGGAAACAGCGCATAGGCCTCCTCGATCGCGCTGCGGGGGCGACCCTTGAGCCCGGCGAAGAGGTTCTCCTCCACCGTCAGGCCCCTGAAGATTTCGCGGGTCTGGGGGACGAGGCCGATGCCGCTATGGGCGCGGGCGGCGGTGCCAAGCGCTGTGATGTCGGCTCCGCCGAGGCTGATGCTGCCGGCATAGCGGCGCGCCAGCCCCATCAGGCTCGCCATCAGCGTGGTCTTGCCCATGCCATTGCGGCCAAGAATGGAGAGGCGTCCGCCTGCGGGCACGGAGAACGAGACATCCTCCAGCACATGGGTCTGGCCGTAGCCGGCGCTCAGGGCGCGGACGTCAAGCGTGGCTGCCGGCATGCGCGTAGTTCCCGAGATAGGCTTCACGGACCTTGGGATCCCTGGCGACGTCGGCCGGCAGGCCCTGGAAGATGAGCTCGCCCGCCGCCAGCACCACGACCCGCTTCGCGAAGCGGAAGACGAGGTCCATGTCGTGCTCGATCATCAGCACGGCGAGCGAGGGCGGCAGACGGGCCAGCGCCTCCTCGATGCGTGGGGTGTCGGCGGAGGGTACGCCGGCCGCCGGCTCGTCGAGCAGCAGCACCTTCGGGCGCTGCGCCAGCGCGATCGCGATCTCGAGCAGGCGCTGCTGGCCATAGGCGATGGTGGCGACCTTGCGGCCGGAGACCTCGGTGAGCCCGAGCGTCGCGAGAATGTCGGCGGCCTCGTCGCGGGCTTCGGAATCGCCATGGAAGCGGGCGAAGATGCGCGTCGCGCGGCCGAGCCGCTGCAGGATGGTCATGACGACGTGCTCTTCGGGCGTCATGTCCGGGAAGAGGCGCGTGACCTGGAAGGTGCGGACGAGCCCGCGCCTGACGCGCTTGACGGCGCCGAGCGCGGTGATGTCCTCCCCCGCGAGACGGACGCTGCCGGCGCTCGGCGGGATGCGACCGGTGACGAGGTTGACGAAGGTGGTCTTGCCGGCCCCGTTCGGGCCGATCAGCGCCAGCCGCTCGCCCGCGGCCATCGCGAGGGAGAGGTCGTGATTGACCTTGAGCCCGCCGAATTGCTTCGAGAGATGCGAAACCTCGAACAGGGCGGTCATCGGCCTGCCCCCCAGCGTCGGCGCGTCAGCAGCCGAGCCAGCTCGTCCAGCGATCCCGAAAGCCCGCGCGGGGCGAACAGCACGATGGCGATCAGGACGGCGCCGACCAGCGTCATCCAGTGGAAGGGGTTGATGGCGGAGACGATATGTTCGAGCGCCATGAAGATTACCGTGCCGATCAGCGCTCCGTAGAGGCTGCCGATGCCGCCCAGCACCAGCATGACGAGAGCGTTGGCCGAAATCTCGAAGCTCACGCTGTCGAGGCCGACGACCTGGGTCGCGATCGCCGCGAGCGCGCCGCCCATGCCGGCGACCGCGCCGGAAATCACGAACATCTTGAGCAGCACGGGGACGGCGAAGATGCCGAGCGCGCTGATGCGCAGCGGGTCTTCCTTGAGGCCGCGGCAGACCATGCCGAAGGGCGAATGCACGATGAAGCGCAGCGCCGCGAATACGACGAGCAGCAGCGCGAGCCCGAAGAAATAGGCGCTGCGGCCCCAGAGATCGAATTCGAAGATGCCGAAGAGCGGGGCGGGCACCATGCCGGAGAGGCCGTCGCTGCCGCCGGTGAGCGACGAGGCCTTGTTGGCGGCCTCGTGCAGGAGTTGGACGATGGCGATCGAGAGCACGAGTTGCGGCAGGCCGTGGGCGCGCAGCATCACGGTGCCCATGAGCAAGCCCATGACGGCGCCCGCGGCGGCGCCGATCAGGAAGAGCAGGAAGGGCTCGGTGATGCCGTGGACGCAGGCGATGCCGGCGGCGTAGGCGCCCGCGCCATAGAGCGCGCCTTGTCCGAGCGAGGCGATGCCGCAATAGCCGACGATGAGGTCAAGCGAGAGCACCAGCAGCGCCACCGAGATGACGCGGGTCAGGAAGGCGAGATTGTCGGGGAAGAGCACATAGCCGCCGAGGCCGAAGAGCGCGATCAGGCCGAGGCCAAGGAGGTCCCGGCCGAGCGGGCGGGCTCGGGGCGCGGCAGTGCGTGGAGGCAGGACATCCGTCATTCTACTGCGCCCGCCCCATCAGGCCGCGCGGGAAGGCGTATACCACCAGGATCACCGCGAGATAGAAGAAGAAATTGCCGAATTCAGGCACGAGATAGCGGCCGGTGACGTCGATTGCACCCAGCAGCAGGCAGGCCGCGAGCGCACCTGGGATCGAGCCCGCGCCGCCGACCGAGACGACGACGAGGAAGGTCACCATGTAGCGCAGGGCGTAATAGGGCTCGATCGGCAGGAATTCGGCGCCGACCACGCCGCCGAAGGCCGCGAGCCCGATCGCCAGCGCGAAGCTCGCCGCATAGATGATCTCGGTGCGCACGCCGAGCGCGCGCGCCATGGGCGCATTCTCGACGGCAGCGCGCAGATGGATGCCGAAGCCGGTGCGTTCGATCAGGAACCACAACCCTCCGGCGACGACGAGGCCGCTCGCGATAACGAAGAGCCGATGGCCGGCGATGCTGCGGAAGCCGAGATCGATCGGCCGGGCGAGGTCTGCCGGCAGGGGGATCGTCTTCAGCGTCGGGCCGAAGAAATAGTTGGTGATGCCGATGACGCAGAAGGTGATGCCGATGGTCATCAGCACCTGCGAAAGTTCGCTGCGATCATAGATGCGGCGATAGAGCAGGCGTTCCAGCGGCACGGCGATCAGCACCGTGCCGACCATGGCGAGGATGATGGCGAAGCCGTAGCCGAGGCCGAGATCGCGCGCCGCATAGGAGGCGATGTAGCCGCCGATCATGGCGAAGGCGCCATGCGCGAGGTTGACCACCCGCATCAGCCCCATCGTCAGGGACAGGCCGATGCAGATGATGAACAGCGCCATGCCATAGGCGAAAGCGTCCATGGCGATGCTCAGCGCGGTCTGCATCTGCGGGCCTCGTTGCTGCCTGGCGCGGCGCATGGCGGGAAAAGCCGCCGTCATGCTCGGGCTTGACCCGAGCTTCTCATGAAGAAGAGGCGCCAGAGCCTCTTCCGGGCGGAGATTCTCGGGTCAATCCCGAGAATGACGGCGCGGTTCAAGCGAAAATGACGTGCTCACTTCGCTAGGCCGGGGTCCTTCTGGTCCGGGAAGCTGGCGATCTCCCGGTTGATCCAGCGGCCCTGCGCATCCTTGGCGACCTCGCGCAGATAGATGGTCTGCGTGACGTGGCGTGTCTCGGGGTCGATCTTGACCGGGCCGCGCGGGCTCTCCCAGGCGAGGCCCTTCACCGCCTCGACCGCCTTCTCGGCATCCTGCTTGCCGCCCGTGGCCGCGATCATCTTGGAGATCACGAACAGGCCGTCATAGGCGCCGACGGCCGGGAAGGAGAGCAGATCGGGCGCGCCGATCGCCTTGTCGGCGGCGGCGACGAAGCGCTTGTTGATCTCCGAGTCGTGCGAGACGGCATAGTGGAAGGAGGTCACCATGCCGGAAGCGGCTTCGCCCAGAGCCGGCAGATCGGATTCCTGCGTCAGGTCGCCGGTGGCGAAGAGCTTGACGCCTGCCTGCTTCAGGCCGGTGTCGCTGAACGCCTTGACGAAGCCGAGCGTCGGCGGACCGGAGGGCAGGAAGGCGAAGACGCCCTGCGCGCCAGCATCGCGGATGCGCTGCATGATCGGGCTGAACTCGGTGGTGTTGAGGGGCATGCGGATCGATTCGGCGACTTCGCCTCCGGCCGCCTCGATCGCCTTCTTGAAGGCGCCTTCGGCATCGACGCCCGGGCCGTAATCGGTGACGACCGAGACGAATTTCTTGATGCCGCGCTCGACGGCGGCCTTGCCGATCGGGGTCGCGGTCTGCGCCGTGGTGAAGGAGGTCCGCACCACCAGCGGCGAGGAGGTCATGATCGCCGAGGTCGCGGCGTTGAAGATCACCAGCGGGACGTTGCCCTGCTTCAGCAGCGGCGTGATCGCCATCGCATCCGGCGTGAAATAGACGCCGCCGAGATACTGGACCTTGTCGCGGACGATCAGCTCCTGCGCCAGGGCGCGGGCCTGCTGCGGGTTGGCCGTCGGCAGGTCGCGATAGACCAGCTCGATGTCGTGGCCGGCGACGGACTTGCCGTTCTGCGCCAGCCAGGCCTCGGCGCCGGCCTGGAAATTCTTGCCCTGCAGGGCGAAGGGGCCGGAGAACGGCCCGATGATGCCGACCTTGATGGTATCGGCCCAGGCCGAAGCGCTCAGAGTCAGCGCTGCCGCGACAGCCAGCGCGCCCGCGGGCAGCAGCCTGCCCAACAATCCCTTGCTCATCTACGTCTCCTCCCAATGCTGCTGGCGATCCCGCAAGCGCTTTGCGCGGATCGATGCTCTAGCTGTCCGGGCCGGTTGCCGCCATGGCGCCGGGCCTCTTGTTATCACCAACGCAATTTTCCGCCCTGCCGCAAGGCTCTCAATAGGGCAGGCCGACATAGTTCTCGGCGACGGCGGTGGCAGCCGCGCGCGAGTGAATCAGATAATCGAACTCCGCCTGCTGGATGCGCTGGTCGAAGCCGTCACGCTCGGGGAAGCGGTGCAGCAGGTTCGTCATCCACCAGGAGAAACGTTCCGCCTTCCAGACGCGGGCGAGAGCTCGAGCCGAATAGGCTGCGAGACCGGCATCCGAACCGTCGCGATAGTGCTCGCGCAGGGCGTCGAAGAGATAGCGCACGTCGCTCGCGGCCAGATTGAGGCCCTTGGCCCCGGTCGGCGGCACGATATGGGCGGCATCGCCGGCCAGGAACAGCTGGCCGTGGCGCATCGGCTCGACGACGAAGCTGCGCAGGGGAGCGATGCTCTTTTCGAGCGAAGGGCCGGCGGTCACCGTATCGGCCACCTTGGCCGGCAGGCGCCGGCGCAGCTCGTCGAAGAAGGCCTCGTCCGACCAGTTCTCGACGCGCTCCTCCAACGGGACCTGGATGTAGTAGCGGCTGCGCTCGGCCGAGCGCATCGAGCACAGGGCGAAGCCGCGCTCGTGGTTGGCATAGACCAGCTCATGCGCCGCCGGCGGACGGTCGACCAGCAGGCCGAGCCAGCCGAAGGGATAGATTCGCTCGAAGCCCTGCAGCGCGGCCGGCGGGATGGAGGCGCGCGAAACCCCGTGATAGCCGTCGCAGCCGGCGATGAAATCGCAGCGCAATTCCTGGGCCTGCCCGTTCGCCCGGAAGGTCACGCGCGGCGAAGCGGTATCGATGTCGTGCAAGGCGACACCCTCGGCCTCGTAGATCGTCGGATGGCCGAGCGCCTGCCGGGCTTCGACGAGGTCGCGCGTCACCTCGGTCTGGCCGTAGACGGTGACAGTCCTGCCCCCGCTCAGCTGTTTCAGATCGATGCGATGGAGCGCGCCGCCGAAGGCGAGCGAAAAGCCGTCATGGACCAGGCCCTCCTGATCGAGCCGCTTGCCGACGCCGGCCTCGTGCAGGAGATCGACCATGCCCTGTTCGAGCACGCCGGCACGGATGCGCGACAGCACGTAGTCGACGCTGCGCCGCTCGACGATGACATTGTCGATACCGGCACGCGACAGAAGCTGTCCGAGCAGCAGGCCGGCAGGGCCGGCGCCGATAATGGCGACCTGCGTTCGCATTGTTATTGACCTCCCGCGAAGCGCCGATTTGCACCGTTCGATCCGCACGACAGAGCTAAGCTATTAAAGCCAGTTGACGGAATGGAGGATTCGCGCAGTGTCTTGGACTAATCGATCTTGAGGCCTGGATGCCCGGCAGAACCGTCCCCGCTTATTGGCTCTATGGCGAGCGCCTGAGCGACCGTTTCCCCGATGCGCTGCATATCGAGCCGATCATGGCGCGCAGCTCGCTGCATGGCTGGACGATCCAGCCGCATCTGCATCACGACCTGTTCCAGTTCTTCCTCGTGGCGCAAGGGGGCGGCCGGACACGCGTCGATGGCCGCGACCATCTTCTGTCGCCGGGATCGGTGCTGTTGTTGCCGCCTTCGACCATCCATGAGTTCGCGTTCCTCGATGGGACCGATGGCTTCGTTGCCAGCGCAGCCGCGACCTCGCTGAAACGCCTGTTCGGCAGCGAGCCGGAAGCGGGGGCCCTGCTTGGCGCCGCGGCGGTGCTGCATGTGCCTGCGGATGGTGCGGAGTTCATCGGGCTGCAGGCTCTCATGCGGCTGGCGATGAGCGAATTCTCCGCGAACCTGCCGGTGCGCGAGTTCGCGCTCGGCGCCTATGCCGATCTCATTGCATCCTGGTTCGTGCGCGCGATGCGTGGCGTCAAGGCTGGCGCAGAGCCGGCGAGGGACGCGCGCGCTGGCCTCGTGCGCCGCTTCGTCGAGCGCGTCGAGACCCGCTTCCAGCAGCATGATGCGCTCACCGATTATGCGCGCGCGCTGGGCGCGTCGGTGCCGCATCTGTCGCGCAGTTGTCGGGAGTTGCTCGGCCATTCCGCCGCGCGCGTGATCCAGGACAGGCTGATGATCGAAGCGCGGCGCGATCTGGTCTATACCGCGATGACGATCTCGCAGATTTCTTTCCGGCTGGGCTTCGCCGATCCGGCCTATTTCTCGCGCTTCTTCGCCAAGCGCGCGGGCGTGTCGCCCTCAGATTACCGGGCGAAGACCTGAGCGGCCAGGCAGCCTCCGAGGTCGTCAGCCTGCGGCTTCTATCTCCTTCATCACCGCCGCGGCTTCGGCGAAGGCGGTGTTCCCGGCCGGGACGCCGGCATAGATCGCCGTCTGCATCAGCACTTCCTTGAGGTCGTCCTGTGTGAAGCCGCCGCGAGTCAGCCCGGCGCGGACATGGAGGCGGAACTCCTCCCAGCGGCCGAGGCTTGCGGTGATCGCGATGACGAGCAGGCGCCGCGTCCGGTCGTCGAGACCGGGCCGGCTCCAGATCTCCTGCCAGGCGATGCGGGTGATCATTGCCTGGAATTCGGCGTTGAAGGGCGTGCGGCCGGCGAGCGAGCGATCGACCCAGGCATCGCCGAGGACGCGGCGGCGGTTCTTCAGCCCGGCCTCGAACAGGGCTTCGGCCGAGTCCGCGACATCGGGGCCGGGTGAAAGGAATCCGCGCAGCGCGCCGGCCAGAGCAGCGGGCGCTTCGAGCGGGGCGAGATGGCCGCAATCGAGCCGCGCCAGTCGCGCAGCGGGAATGGCGGCGACGAGGTTCTCGCCATGGCCTGCGAAGGGAGTCGAGGCGTCGCGCTCGCCGACGACGATCAGCGTCGGACAGGAGAGGTGGCTCAGGCGGCCGACCAGATCCATGTCGCGGATCGCGGCTCCGGCCCCCGCATAGCCTTCGCGCGCCATTCCGACGAGGCTGCGCCTGACGCTTTCGGCAATGGCGGGCTGGCCTGCCGTGAAGGCTGGCGAGAGGAAGCGCTGCATGGCGAGGTCGGCGATCGCCGCCGTGCCGCCGGCCCGGACCTTGGTGATGCGGTCCTGCCATGCCGCCCGGTCCATGGTCGCCGAGGTGCAGATCAGCGCCAGCGCCGAGACGCGTTCCGGCCGGGTCAACGCCAGCTCCATCGCGATCATGCCGCCGAGCGAGACACCGGCAACCGCGGCCTTGTCGAGGCCGGCGCCGTCCATTGCCGCCACGGTATCGCCGGCGAGCTGGGCGAGCGTGTAGTCGCCGTCAGGGGCATCGGATGCGCCATGGCCGCGCGTGTCGAGCCGCAGCACGCGGAAGGCCGCGAGCAAGGCGGGCATCGCCGCATCCCAGAGCGAGAGGTCGGTGCCGATCGAATTCAGCAGTACGAGCGCCGGCTTGTCGTCGGCACCTTCGAGTTTCCAATAGATGCGGGCGCCGTTGCTGACTGCGAAAGGCATGGAATCGTCCTTCAGATGCGCGGCGCGAGCAGAGCTGCGACAAGCGTTTCGCTTTCGCCGATATCGGTACCGACCTCCGCCGCCGCGAGATTGCGGGCGATGGCGGCTTCGTCGATCTCCAGGCCTTCCGCGACCGTCGCCATGGCTTCGGCTGCGCCCGCCGCCAGTAGGAAAAGCTCGGCCAGGGCTGGGCCTTCGGCCTGCCAGCCGCCGAGGCCTCGCTCTTCCTCGGCGGGAAGGCCGGCGAGGATGCCGGCGATCAGGCCGGGTGCGCGCATGGCGGCCGAAAGTGCGACCTGGCAGCCGGTGGGATTGCGCTTGTGCGCCATCGCGGAAGAGCCGCCGCGCCCCGGAACCGCCGGCTCGCGCGCCTCGCCGACACCATTCTGGGCGAGAAGCGAGACGTCGCGCGCCATCTTGCCGAGCGCCCCGATCGCGATGGCCAAGGATGTCGCGATGCCGGCGACACCACCGCGGCGGGCGTGCCAGGGCGCCACATCGGGCAAGCCGAGCGCAGCGGCGAGGCGCGCGGCCACAGCGGCGCCCTTGCCATCGAGGCCGGCGCGGCTTCCCGCGGCACCGCCGAATTGCAATGTCGCTCCGGTCTCCACCTCGCGCCGCAGGCGGGCGGCGGCATCACCGACACCAGCCTGCCAATGCGCGATGCGCAGGCCGAAGCCGATCGGCAGCGCGTCCTGCAGCAGGGTGCGGCCGATGGCCGGGGTTGTTGCGTGGCGTTGCGCCAGCGCGGCGAGCGCCGTCGCGACGCGATCGAGATCGCTGTCGAGCAGTTCGCTTGCGGCACGGATCTGGCAGGCGAGAACCGTATCCGCGACGTCCTGGCTGGTTGCGCCCTTGTGCAGGGCCTTGGCTGCTGCCGCATCCGGCAGGGCGGCGCGCAGCCGCGCCACCAGCGGGATCGCGAGCGTGCCGGCGAGCGCCGCCTCATCGGCGAGCTCGGCGGGGTCGATAGCGATGTCCGTGCAAAGCCTTGCGATCGCCTCGGCCTGTGCCGGGCCGATAAGCCCTTCGGCGGCTTCGGCGCGCGCAAGCTCAGCCTCGAAGGCCAACGCATGACGCAATGTAGCCGTGTCCGAGAACACGGCCAGCATCGCTTTGGTTGTCGCCGGCCTGCTGCGGAGGAGCTGGCTCACGCGGCCTTGGCGAGCGACGGCGCGACGGCGAAGGGAGCACCCGTCTTGGCCTTGACCTCGGCGAGGTCGACGCCCGGCGCGAGCTCGATCAGCGTCAGCCCGCCGCCATTGGCCTTGTCACAGCTCATGACGCAGAGATCGGTGATGATGAGATCGACGACGCCCGCGCCGGTCAGCGGCAGCGAGCAGCGCTCCAGCACCTTGGACTCGCCCGCCTTGTTGGCATGATCCATCACGACGATGACCTTCTTGACGCCGGCGACGAGATCCATCGCGCCGCCCATGCCCTTCACCATCTTGCCGGGAATGGTCCAGTTGGCGATGTCGCCATTGGCAGCCACTTCCATGGCGCCGAGGATGGTCAGGTCGATATGGCCGCCGCGGATCATCGCGAAGCTGTCGGCCGACGAGAAGAAGCTCGAGCTCGGCAGCGCCGTGATCGTCTGCTTGCCGGCATTGATCAGGTCGGGATCGGCCTCGCCCTCATAGGGGAAGGGGCCGATGCCGAGCAGGCCGTTCTCCGACTGCAGCGTCACGTCGACGCCATCGGGGATGTAGTTCGCCACCAGCGTGGGGATGCCGATGCCGAGATTGACGTAGAAGCCGTCCTTCAGTTCCTTGGCGGCGCGGGCGGCCACCTCTTCGCGGGTCCAGGCCATTATGCCGCCTCCCTCTTGCGCTCGGTCAGCTTCTCGATCTTCTTCTCGTTGATCGTGCTCTTGATGATGCGGTCGACATAGATGCCGGGGGTGTGGATCGCCTCGGGATCGAGCGAACCGACCGGCACGATCTCCTCGACCTCGACGACCGTCACCTTGCCGGCCGTGGCCATGTTCGGGTTGAAGTTGCGGGCGGTGCGCCGGTAGACGAGGTTGCCGGCGGTGTCGGCCTTCCAGGCCTTGACGATGGCGAGGTCGGCACGGAGCCAGGTCTCGCGGACATAGAGCTGGCCATCGAACTCCTCGACCGGCTTGCCCTCGGCGACCACCGTGCCGACGCCGGTCTTGGTGTAGAAGGCCGGGATGCCGGCGCCACCGGCGCGGATGCGCTCGGCCAGCGTGCCCTGCGGATTGAGCTCGAGCTCGAGCTCGCCGGCGAGATATTGCTGCTCGAACAGCTTGTTCTCGCCGACATAGGACGCGATCATCTTCTTGACCTGCCGGGTCTGCAGCAGCATCCACAGGCCGAAGCCGTCGGCGCCGGCATTGTTCGAGATCACCGTCAGGTTCTTCACCCCGGAATCGCGAATCTGCGGAATCAGGCTCTCGGGGTTGCCCGACAGCCCGAAGCCGCCCGACATGATCGTCATCCCGTCAAAAAGCAGCCCCTCCAATGCAGCCGAAGGGCTGTCATAGATCTTGTGCGTCATCGATCCTCCATAGGCGCGGCTTGGCGCCGCGGCATTCGCTTCGATGGCCCGGCCGCCGCGATGGACGGGCCAAAAGTTTCCGGCGCCGATCAGAATACGATCGCCCGCGAATGTCCATGGGTGGGATGCATGGGTAGCCCCACCTTCGAAGAAAAGCGGGCCCGCTGCCGGGGGCGCTCAGGCGACCGCCATCCGCGCGGGTGACGGGATCGGGAAGGCGCGGTCATAGGCCAGATTGAACAGGAAAGCGTAGACCACGTAGAAGACGACGATGGCGAGGTCCATCACGAAGGTCTGCCACAGGCTCATGCCGAGATACCAGGCGATCGGCGGCAAGAGCAGCAGGAGCAGGCCGCCCTCGAACAGCAGCACATGCAGGACGCGCGTCGCGACATTCTTGCGGGTATGCCCGACGAGGTGGTGCATGGCGTGGTCGAAGCCGAGATTGAAGACGAAGTTCCAGATCGTCGCGACCGTCGCCGAGCCGACGCCGATCACGCCCATATGCGTGGCGGGGAGGCCGAAAAGCTGAGCGCCACCCGGAATCACCAGTGCCAGCCCGATCGCTTCGAACAGGAGCGCATGGCGAACCCGGTCGGGAAAGGAGCGCATCGACATATGAAACAACCTGCCGTTCTTGTTGACGGCGTGTCTTCTATCTCCAAATCTACGTATCTCAAGTTAGATGATATCTGGATATCAGATAGATGGGTGTTTCCTTCGAGCAGCTGGAAGCCTTCGTCGCGGCGGCCGAACATGGTTCGTTCTCCGCGGCCGGCCGGGTTCTGCGCAAGGCGCAATCCGCGGTCAGCACGCAGGTTACCAATCTCGAGGATGATCTCGGGATCGCATTGTTCAGCCGGGCGGGCCGCAACCCTGTGCTGACGGCTGCGGGCGAGCGCCTGTTGCGGGAAGCCAGGGTGATCCTCGACCGGCGCGAGCATCTGGTCGGCGTCGCCAGCGGTTTCGAGGCCCATGTCGAGACGCGGCTCGTCGTCGCCATCGACGAGCTCTATCCCGAACATCTGCTGGGTACGCTCTTCGCGGATTTCGCGCGGCAGTTCCCCCATGTCGAGCTGGAGCTGCTGTTCCCGCTGATGGAGGATGTCAGCCAGCTCGTTCTGGCGGGGCAGGCCGATATCGGGGTGATGTGGCGGCAGGAGGTGCTGCCGCCGGAACTCGGCTTCCAGACCGTCGGCTGGGTGCCGATCAAGCTCGTCTGCGGCAAGCAGCATCCGCTCGCCGGCACCCGCGTCGACTGGGAAGAGCTCAAGCGACATCGGCAGATCCTCGTCGCGGCACGTGGCAACGGCCCGGAGAAGCAGCGCCTGCGTGTCGCGGCCGAGGTCTGGTGGGTCGAAAGCCATTGGGTCATCCTGCAACTGGTGAAGCAGGGCATCGGCTGGGCCTTCGTCTCCAGCTACGTCATCGAGCATTCGCCGGTGGCGGCCGATCTCGTCACGCCCGACCTGCAGTTCGACAATTTCGATCTTCCGGTGGCGCTGGAGATGGTCTGGCACAAACAGCGCCCCTGTGGGCCGGCTGCGGCCTGGCTGCGCGAGCGCTTCGCGGCTGCCCGCATCGACACGGCCTGACCACGGTAGAACTGGCAATTTATCCCAGCCGGGGTGCCGATATCTTTTCGATCGGCGACAGATTTGCAATTAAATTACATTCTCTTCGCTGGCCGCATCGCACCACATACGCGATCTCTGGTTTAAAGCCAATTCTGCGCGCCTACTGCGACCACGAGGTTGCCACGTCGAATTGGCTGGGCTAAATAATCCGTAATAAAATTTCATAATGCCGCTCAGAGCGGTTTCATCTGGGGAGTGACCATGCAGACCAATTCCTTCTCTCGCGCTGCCCTGACGCGGCGTGGCCTCGGTGGGCTTGCGGCCGGTCTCGCGGCCTCGACCATGCTGGCTCCGGTTGCAGGCTGGGCTCAGGGCGCATCGAGCGCGAACCTCGCCATGGTCGGCGAGCCGCAGTCGCTCGATCCGATGGCATCGACCGCCGACCTCGTCGGCACGATCATGCAGCATGTCTACGAGCCGCTGTTCACCTTCGACGCCAACTGGGCGACGCAGCCCATGCTGGCTGCCGCGCTGCCCACGGTCTCGGCCGACGGCAAGACCTATACGATCGAGCTGCGCAAGGGCGTGAAGCTCCATAACGGCCGCGACCTCGATGCCGAGGACGTCGTCGCCTCGCTGAAGCGCTGGTTCGACATGACGCCGCGCGGCAAGGGGCTGGCGAAGAGCCTCGCCAGCCTGACGGCGAAGGGGTCGACGACGGTCGAGATCGTCCTGAACAAGGTCGAGCCGGCCTTGCTGGCGCATCTGGCGCTGCCATCGGGCTTTGCCGCGATCATGGCGAAGGAATCGATCGCCAATCCGCTGACCGAATTCGTGGGCACTGGCCCCTACAAGTTCCGCGAGCGCAAGCCCGACCAGTTCGTGGTGCTGGTCAAGCACGAGGGCTATGCCTCGCGCAGCGAGCCGGCCTCCGGCTATGCCGGGAAGCGCGAAGCGAAGATCGACGAGTTGCGCTTCATCCCGGTGCCCAACGCCAATACCCGCCTCGAAGGCGTGATCGCCGGCCAGTATCAGTTCTCCGACCAGCTCCCGGTCGAGAGCTTCAAGAAGCTGTCGGCGGCCAGCGCCGCGCGCGCCGTGCTGACCATGCCCTTCGGCTTCCCCTATTTCCCGACCAACACCAAGCAGGGCCCGATGGCCGATCTGAAGGTCCGTCAGGCCTTCCAGATGGCGCTCGATCTCGAAGAGGTGCTGATGGCCGGCTTCGGCGAGCCGAAATTCTTCGCGACCGCCGCCGAGCACTTCCCCAAGGGTTCGCCCTTCTTCTCGGAAGCGGGCAAGGACAAGTACAGCAAGGCCGACGTCGCCGGCGCCAAGAAGCTGCTGGCCGAGGCGAAGTATGACGGCACGCCGATCCGCATCCTCAATTCGAAGCAGTACGACTTCCATCACCGCATGGCGCTGGTGATGGCCGAGCAGATGAAGGCGGCGGGCTTCAAGGTGCAGCTCGACGTCGTCGATTGGGCGACACTGATCCAGCGTCGCGGCGACGCGGCGCTGTGGGACATCTACATCACCCATTCTGCCTTCCTGCCCGAGCCGATGCTGTCGCCGCCGCAACTGGGCGAAGGCGCCCCCGGCTGGTGGTCGAGCCCGGCGAAGGACGCGGCGCTTGCCGCCTTCAACGCCGAGCCCGACCCGGCCAAGCGCGGCGCGCTCTGGGGCAAGGTCCAGCAGGTCGTCTATGACGAGGTGCCCTATATCCGTGCCGGCAATTTCGGCGCGCTGTCGGGAGCCTCGGCCAAGATGAACGACTTCGCCGCCATGCCCTGGCCGTCCTTCTGGAACGTCAGCCTGGCCAAGTAACCGGCTCTCGGCATCGCCCGCACCAGAGAGACCGGCGCGGCACACGCTGCGCCGGAACTCACTCCCGACACGCCTGCTTCCTGCAAACGGAGCGTATCCGATGCTCGCGCATATCGGGCGCCGGTTCACCGGCCTGCTGCTCGTGCTCCTCATCGTCGCCGCGCTGGTGTTCTTCCTGACGCGGCTGGCGCCGGGCGATCCTGCGGCCCTGATGCTCGGCGATCAGGCGACGGCCGATGACATCGCGCGGCTGCGCGCCGCCTATGGCCTCGACAAGCCGCTGCTGCTGCAGTTCTTCCTCTGGCTGAAGGAGGTCGCGAGCGGCAATCTCGGCCAGTCGATCTTCCTGCAGCGGCCGGTGACGCAAGCGCTCTTCGAGCGCGCCGAGCCGACCTTTTTCCTCGCCATGTTCTCGCTCGCCATCGCGGCGGCGATCGGCATCCCCGCCGGCATCGCCTCGGCGGTCTGGCGCGGTCGCGCGGTCGACCAGGCCGTCAGCGGCCTTGCGATGCTGGCGGCTAATATCCCGAGCTTCTGGCTCGGGCTGATCTTCATCCAGCTCTTCGCGGTGAAGCTCGGCTGGTTCCCGGTCGCCGGCTATGGCGCGCCGGAGGCTGGTTTCGCCGAGCGGTTGCGGCATCTCCTGCTGCCGGCCGCCGTGCTGGGCGTCGTCAATTCCGCCCTGATCACGCGCTTCACCCGCGCGAGCATGCTCGACATCCTCGATGCCGACTTCCTGCGCACGGCGCGGGCGAAGGGCTTGTCCGAGCGGCGCGTGCTGCTGGGACATGCCTTCCGCAACATTCTCGTTCCGGTGATCACCGTGCTCGGCCTGACACTGGCGCTGCTGATCGGCGGCGCGATCGTCACGGAGACCGTGTTCGGGCTGCCCGGCATCGGCAATCTCGTCGTCTCCGCCGTGCTGCGGCGCGACTACCCGGTGATCCAGGGGGCGCTGCTCGCCGTCGCCGCGATCTACGTGCTGATCAACCTCGTCATCGACGTGATCTACACGCTCGTCGATCCGCGTGTCCGTTACTGAGGCCGCGCCGATGAACTCGCCCTTTTTCGCCTTCTTCCGCAGCCTGTTCCGCCGCAAGCTGGTCCTGATCGCGACGATCATCCTCCTGGTCGCGTTCGCGCTGGCCGTGCTCGCGCCCTGGGTTTCGCCCTTCGATCCCGGTGCGATGCGGGTGGTGCGGCGGCTGCGTCCGCCGGGCGAGGTCAACTGGTTCGGCACCGACGAGCTCGGCCGCGACATCTTCTCGCGGATCATCTGGGGCGCGCGCGCCTCGCTGGGCATCGGCTTCGCCGTGGTGGTCATCTCGGTCGGCGTCGGATCGGCGCTCGGATTGATCGCCGGCTATTTCAAGCGGCTCGACGCCGCGATCATGCGCCTGGTCGACGCGCTGATGGCGCTGCCCGACATCCTGCTCGCGATCTTTCTCGTCGCGGTGCTGGGCGCGTCTGCCGGCAATGTGATCCTCGCATTGTCGATCGTCTACACGCCGCGCGTCGTGCGGGTGATCCGGGCCTCGACGCTGGTCGTCCGCGAGCTGCCCTTCGTCGAGGCGGCCCGCTCGATCGGCGTCTCGACCCCACGCATCCTCGCGGTGCATCTGCTGCCGAACATCGCCTCGCCGGTGCTGGTCCAGGCGACCTTCATCTTCGCCTATGCGGTGCTGGCGGAAGCGGGTCTTTCCTTCCTCGGCGCCGGCGTGCCGCCGGAGACGCCGACCTGGGGCACGATGATCGCTTCTGGCCAGCAATATGCAGATGATGCCTTCTGGCTCGTCGCTTTTCCGGGCTTTGCGATCGTGCTCGTGGCATTGTCGTTGCAGATCCTCGGCGACGGGTTGCGCGACATGCTCGATCCGCGGCTCAGAAAGGCACTGTGATGGCCGCTTTCGCCCCCTTTTCTGCCCTGGCCTGGGGAAGTTTCTCGCGGCCGATGCGGATCGGGGCGAAACCGGATCGCAAGCGCGGCGCCAGCGAAGCTCCCGTGGCATGACGAACGAATTCGAGCCCTCCGCGATGATGCCACGGCCGAGCGGGCCGGACGATTCCGTCGGGGCTTCCGATATCCTGAGCACCATCCGCGCCGGGCTCGAGGGCATGTCCGAAAGCCAGAAGCGCGTCGGACTGCTGTTCATCGGCGACCCGGAATGGGCGGTGAAGGCGAATGTCGAGGACATCGCCGCGCGGGCCGGGGTCAGCGCGCCGACGATCGTGCGCTTCGCCCGTGCGGTCGGCTGCGAGGGGCTGCGGGACCTGAAGCTGAAGCTCGCCGGAGCGCTGGCGCTGGGTGCGCCTTTCCTGCATCGCTCGGTGCATGTCGGAGAGACGGCTGCCGATGTGGTGCGCAACGTCACCGGCAGCATGACGACCGTCATCGCCGACTGGCAGCGCCGGCTCGACCCGGCCGAGCTGGATCGCGCCGCGGCGGCGATCAAGCAGGCGCGCCGTGTCGACTGCCTCGGCACCGGCGCAACCTCGCATTTCCTGGCGCAGGACCTGCAGGCGCGGCTGTTCCGCCTCGGCCTGACGGCGAATGCGTTCTCCGATGCGCATTTCCAGCTCGTGGCCGCGGCGACGCTGACCTCGGCCGATGTTCTGGTCGCGATCTCCTTCGTCGGCCGCATGCCGGCCCTGCTGCGCGCCGTCGAGGTCGGCCGTGCGCGCGGTGCGACGGTGATCGTCCTGACACAGGCGCGCACGCCGCTGGCCGAACTCGGCCATATCGTCATTCCGATGGATGTGCCGCATGACGCGACCATGCTGGTCGGCACCGATGCCTATGTCGTCCAACTCATCGCGATCGAGGTCCTGATGATCCTGGTCGGGCTGCGTCAGGGGCCGGGGCTGATCGCCCGCATGAACGAGCTCCAGCACGTGCTCAACACCTATGGCGTCGATCGCGAGGACCCTTCGGTCCTGCACGCCAGCTGGCGCCAGATGCTGGAATCCGATCTCGGTCCGCCCGAGACGGGCTGACGCGAAATCGCGGGCAACTGCGCCCGCCTATTGGTGGAACGTCCAGAGCAGGCTTTCGCTCAGCTCCTTCAATGCTTCGACCGCGTCCGGCCGTTCACGCGCGACGGCTGCGATCAGGGCGTCTGCCAGCGCGAACACCGCCGTGGGCGAGTTCGGCAGCAGCCGGCTGCGCGCGGGCGCGAACAGCGTGACATCGGCGATCGGCGCGAGCGGAGAGGTCGGGCTGTCCGTCAGCACCAGCAGCGCGGCGCCGCGTTTCTTGGCGAAGCTGGCGAGATCGAGCGTCGCGCGGGAATAGCGCGGCACCGAGATCGCCACGACGAGATCGTCCGGACGTGCCGACATCATGTGGCGGATGGCGCGCTCCGGCCCGGTGCGCGATGACGCGAAGATCACGTCGGCGTCGAGATAGAGCGCCAGCCCATCCTCGAGGAAGGACGCGACGTGGTGGCTCGCGCCCGAGGCTGCGATGAAGACGCGGGGCGCCTTCAGCAAGAGTTCGACCGCCCGCGTCACGGCCGGTTCGGTCAGCCCGTCGCGCGCCGCCTGGAGATTGCCCGCCTGATCTGCGAGGGCCGCTGCGAAGGTCGCGAAGGTCGAGCCTGCCGCCGAGCGCGCTCCGGCAAAGTTGTCGACAGGGTCGTGCGCGAATTTCAGCGCCGCCGAAAGCGCGCTGCGGAACTCGCCATATCCGCCATAGCCGAGCGTCCGGACGAAACGCGTCACCGTGGCGTTGGACGTCCCGCTTCCTTCTGCCAGCCCTTCGATCGTCATGGTCGCGACGTCGAGCGGATGCTGCAGAACGAAATCTGCGGCGCGGCGATGGCCGTTGCTCAGCGACGGATAGATCCGCGCGATCCGGTTGGAAAGGTCCGTCGTCGGCTTCAGGCCTTGGGACATATGTCGCCACCCGATTGACGTTCAAATATTTTCATGTTTGCTACTAGACGAAAATAAAGCTGTCAAAAGCGTCCAGCTCGGGAGCGGATACCACCATGCGTCATTCCCTGTTCGCCGCGGCCCTCGCCGCCCTCTGCCTGCCCGCGAGTGCGGTTTCGGCGCAAACCCTGCGCATCGCGCTGGCCTCCGAGCCGACGGCCGTCGATCCGCATTATCACGATCTCACGCCGAACAACGCTTTGGCGCAGCATATCTTCGATTCGCTCGTCAGCCAGGACGAGCAGCAGAAGCTGCACCCCAGCCTTGCGGCCTCCTGGGAGAACGACGGCAAGAACCGCTGGACGTTCAAGCTGCGCGAGGGCGTGAAGTTCTCGAACGGCAAGCCCTTCACCGCCGAGGACGTGGTCTTCACCTTCTGCCGCACGCTGAAGAACGAGACCAAGGTCTCGGATTCCTT
The DNA here is from genome assembly GCF_057321085.1 of Allobosea sp. RIT-PG3_2. Lineage (NCBI taxonomy): Bacteria > Pseudomonadati > Pseudomonadota > Alphaproteobacteria > Hyphomicrobiales > Alloboseaceae > Allobosea > Allobosea sp. RIT-PG3_2. The sequence continues at coordinate 461,602 of NZ_JBXWCA010000004.1, forward strand.
CGCCGACGTCACCGGCAACTTCGCGTCAGTCGAGACGCCCGATCCGCAGACGCTGGTGATCAACACCACCAATCCCGAGCCGCTGCTGCCTAACCTGCTCTCGGCGCTCAGCATCCTCTCGGCATCGATCGTCGAGCATGGCCCGATCAGCTACGATATCGCCAAGAATTGCGGTGTCACCGGACCTTGGCCGACGGTCAACGGCTTCAATGACGGCACGCTCGCCATCGGCACCGGTCCCTACAAGCTGAAGTCCTATGTGCGGGGATCGGCGATCGAGCTGGAGCGCAACGCGAGCTATTGGGGCAAGGCCGAACCCTGGGCGACCGTGCGCCTGCTGCCGGTCAGCAATGCCGGCCCGCGCCTCGCCGGCCTGCTCGCCGGCGATTACGACGTGATCGAGAACCCGGCGGCGCGCGATCTCGGCCGGATCAAGGGCGACAAGCGCTTCGGCCATGTCATCACCCCCTCGACGCGCGTGGTCTATTTCCAGCTCGACGTCGCCCGCGACCAGAGCCCCTTCGTCAAGTCCGACGACGGCAAGAACCCGTTGAAGGACCCGCGCGTGCGCCAGGCGATGTCGCTCGCCATCGATCGCGACGCCATCGTCAAGCGCATCATGGATGGCGCGGCCGAGCCGGCCTATCAGTACCTGCCGACCGGCATGTTCGGCACGCAGGCCAACCCGCCGAAGCTCGCCTATGATCCGACTGCGGCCAAGAAGCTGCTGGCCGAGGCCGGCTATGCCAAGGGCTTCCAGCTCACCCTGTCGACGACCAACGACCGCTACATCAACGACAGCCAGATCACTCAGGCCGTCGCGCAGTACCTGACCCAGATCGGCATCAAGACCGAGGTCGATGCGATGACGCGGGCGATCTATTTCCCGCGCCGCGCCAAGAAGGAATTCAGCGTCGCGCTCGGCGGCTGGGGCTCCGGCACCGGCGAGGCGGCCTCCTTCCTGCGCCAGTGGCCGCCGACCCCGAACGAGACCAAGACCATCGGCGGCTCGAACTATGGCGGCTACAAGAACGACCAGTTCGACAAGCTGATCCGCGAGGCGATCACCACCCTCGACGACGCCAAGCGCGCGGCGCTTCTGCAGGAAGCCGGCAAGCTCGTCGTCGCCGACAACGCCTTCATCCCGCTGCACTTCGAGAGCGGCATCTGGGCCTTCAAATCCGATCTCGCCGTCACCGGCCGCGCCGATCAGTACATGCTGGCGATGTCGGTGAAGCCGGTCGCCAAGTAATCCCCCGAAACGATGGGCCGCCCTGTCGGGGCGGCCCATGCGGAATGCGTAGCGGAGCCGGCCCAGCCTCATGACCGCCTATGTCCTGCAGCGGCTGATCCAGAGCGTGCTCGTGCTGCTCGCGGTTTCGGTCGTGGTCTTCTTCGCCGTCTACGGCATCGGCGATCCCATCGAGCTCCTGGTCTCGCCATCGGTCAGCGCGGCCGAGCGCGAGGCGCTGATCCGGCGCCTCGGCCTCGACCTGCCGGTCTGGCAGCAATATTTCGTGTTCATGGGCAATGCCCTGAAGGGCGATCTCGGCCGCTCCTTCGTGCATGGCGTGCCGGCGATCGAGCTGATCCTCGCCCGGCTGCCGGCGACCTTCGAGCTCGTGCTTCTGGCGATGACGCTGGCGATCTTCACCGGCGTGCCGCTCGGGCTCTATGCCGGGCTCGATCCGGAGAGCCGGCCCTCGCGCATCATCATGGGCGGCACGGTGCTGGGCTATTCGCTGCCGAGCTTCTGGAAGGGCATGATGCTGATCCTGCTCTTCGCCGTGGTGCTCGGCTGGCTGCCGACGGCCGGGCGCGGCGAGACGGTCTCGGTGCTCGGCATCCGCACCAGCCTGCTGACGCTGGACGGCCTCAAGCATCTGGCATTGCCGGCGCTGAACCTCGCCATCCCCAACATGGCGCTGATGATCCGCCTTGTCGCGGCGGGCACGACCGAAACCATGACGCAGGACTACGTGAAATACGCCCGCGCCAAGGGCGTGCGGCCGCGTCGCATCGTCGGCCGGCACGTGCTGCGCAACATCCTGATCCCGGTCGTTACCGTGGTCGGCATCGAGTTCGGCAGCCTCGTCGCCTTCTCGACCATTACCGAGACGGTCTTCGCCTGGCCGGGCATGGGCAAGCTGCTGATCGACTCGGTCTACCAGCTCGACCGGCCGGTGGTCGTCGCCTATGTCCTGCTGGCGACGCTGCTCTTCGTCACCGTGAATTTCCTCGTCGACATCCTCTACGCCGCGCTCGATCCGCGGGTGAAGCTGACGGGAGAGATGGCATGAGCGCCGAGACGAAAGTGCCGGCCGTTCCGGCCTATGCCGACACGCCGCTGCGCCAGAAGGTGTTGCGCCGCATCCGCAGCCGGCCGACGACGCGCGGTGCTGCGATCCTGCTCGGCATCATGGTGCTGCTCGCGCTGCTGGCGCCGGTCATCGCGCCGCAGAACCCCCACGACCTCGCCTCGCTTAGCGTGATGGACAACCGCCTGCCGCCGGGCGAGGCCGGCATGACCGGCACGATCTATTGGCTCGGCACGGATTCGCAGGGGCGCGACATGCTGAGTGCGATCCTCTACGGCCTGCGCACCAGCCTGATGGTCGGCCTTTCAGCGACGCTCGGCGCGCTCTTCATCGGCATTTCGGCCGGGCTTCTGGCGGCGCAGTTCGGCGGTGCCGTCGACGCCATCATCATGCGCGTCGTCGATTTCATGCTCGGCTTCCCCTCGATCCTGATCGCGCTCGTGCTGCTCGCCTCGATCGGACGCGGCGTCGACAAGGTCATCCTCGCCATCGTGCTGGTGCAGTGGGCGCAATATGCCCGGCTGATGCGCGCCTCCGCCCTGGTCGAGCGGCGCAAGGAATATATCGAGGCGGCGCTGAATTTCGGCCTGCCGACCCGGCACATCATGATCGCGCATCTGCTGCCGAACTCGGTCGGCTCGGTGCTGGTCGTCGCCTCGATCAGCGTCGCCAGCGCGATCACGCTTGAGGCCACGCTCTCCTTCCTCGGCGTCGGCGTGCCGGTGACGCAGCCCTCGCTCGGCCTGCTCATCGCCAACGGCTTCGAGTTCCTGCTCTCGGGCGAATACTGGATCGCGGTCTTCCCCGGCATCGCGCTGGTGCTGCTGATCGTCTCGCTCAACCTCGTCGGCGACCGGCTGCGCCGCAGTTTCAACGTGCGCTCATGACCGAAGCCCTGCTCGAAGTCCGCGGTCTCAGGACCGTCTTCCATGCGCTCGATGGCGCCTGGCCCGCCGTCGACGGCGTCGATCTCAGCGTCGCACGGGGCGAGGTGCTCGGGCTGGTCGGCGAATCCGGTTCCGGCAAGTCGGTGACCGGCTTCTCGTTGGTGCGATTGATCGATCCGCCCGGCGAGATCGTCGCCGGGACTATCAGCTTCGACGGCGAGGATCTGCGCGGCGCGACCGAAGAGCGCCTGCGCGACCTGCGCGGCGACCGCATCGCCATGATCTTCCAGGATCCGCTGATGACGCTGAACCCGGTGCTCAGCATCGGCGAGCAGATGAGCGAGGCGATCCTGGAGCATCGCGACTGTGGCCGGGAGGAGGCGCTGGCCGAGGCTGCCAAAGCGCTGTCGCGCGTCGGAATCTCCTCGCCCGAGGCGCGGCTCAAGCAGTTCCCGCACGAATTCTCCGGCGGCATGCGCCAGCGCGTCGCCATCGCCACGGCGCTGCTCAACAAGCCCGACCTGATCATCGCCGACGAGCCGACGACGGCGCTCGACGTCACCATTCAGAGCCAGATCCTGTTCGAGGTGCAGAAGCTCGCCCGCGAGACCGGCACGGCCGTGCTCTGGATCACCCATGATCTCGCCGTCGTGGCCGAGCTCGCGGACCGGGTGGCGGTGATGTATGCCGGCCGCGTCGTCGAGATCGGCCCGGTCGACGAGGTGCTGGATGCGCCGCGCCACCCCTATACGCTCGGGCTGCTGAATTCCTCCGCCGCCAATGTCGCGCCGGGCGAGCGCCTGAACCAGATCGACGGCGTCGCGCCGCGTATCGATGGGCGTCCGAGCGGTTGTCCGTTCCGGCCGCGTTGCCCTCGTGTCCAGCCGATCTGTGCCGATGTGGACCCGGTAGCGACGGGGGAGGGCGAGCATCGGTTCCGCTGCCACAACCCGGTTCCGTTCGGAGAAGCGGCATGAGCGCTCCGGTCATCGAGCTCAAGGGCATCACCAAGCATTTCCGCCGCAGCCCGACTCTTGCCGAGCGCATCCTGATGGCGACCGGGCGGGGCAAGGCGCCGCCGGTGCTGCGCGCCGTCGACGGCATCGATCTCAGCGTCAAGCGCGGCGAGGTGCTTGGCCTCGTCGGCGAATCCGGTTGCGGCAAGTCGACGCTCGCGCGCGTCGTCACCGGCATCCTGAAGCCGAGCGCGGGCGAGGTCGTCTACGAGCAGCAGCCGGTGGCAGGTCTCAAGGGCAAGGAGCGGCTGGATTTCCTGCTCAAGGTCCAGATGATCTTCCAGGACCCTTATGCCTCGCTCGATCCGCGCATGAAGGTCAGCCGCATCGTCGGCGAGGCGCTGAGCGTCCACAAGCTTCTGCCCAAGGCCGAGATCGATGCGGCTGTGGACCAGGCGCTGAGCGAGGTCGGGCTCGATCTCGCCTATCGCGAGCGCTATCCGCACCAGTTCTCGGGCGGGCAGCGCCAGCGCATCGGTATTGCGCGCGCCCTTGCCGTGAAGCCGGATTTCCTGGTCTGCGACGAACCGGTCTCGGCGCTCGACGTCTCGATCCAGGCGCAGGTCATCAACCTGTTCATGGATGTGCGCGAGCGCCATGGCCTGACCTATCTGTTCGTCAGCCACGATCTCGGGCTCGTCAGACATATCAGCGACCGGGTTGCCATCATGTATCTCGGCCGCATCGTCGAGATCGGAGCGGCGAACGAGGTGTTCGCAAAGCCCGCGCACCCCTATAGCGCGGCACTGATCGCGGCGATTCCCTCGGCGTCACGGCGCAAGCGCGCCTTCCAGCCGCTCAAGGGCGAATTGCCGTCGCCGCTGGCGCCGCCGCCGGGCTGCCCTTTCCACCCGCGCTGCGAGCAGGCGATGCACGTCTGCCGCGAGGTCCGGCCTGTCCTGGCCGAAATCGCGCCCGGCCGCAGCGCCGCCTGCCACCTGCACACGGCTCCGGAGGCCGCATGACCACGACGACACTCAACCCGCCGGTCGGGCGCAGCACGCTGCCCTTCGTCGACAGCCGTCATCCTGACCGGCCGCTCGCCGTCAACTTCTACCGCCCGGCGCGCCACCAGCCGAACGATCCCGTCATCGTCGTGCAGCACGGCATGCTGCGCAACGGCGACGATTACCGCGATTTCTGGATCGATGCGGCCGAGAAGCACGGCCTGCTGATCGTGGCGCCGACCTTTCCCGACGAGCACTTCCCCAAGGCCGAGGGCTACAATAACGGCCTGATGGTGTCCGAGGACGGCGCGATCGCCCCGCGCGAGCAGTGGCTCTATTCGGTGCCGGAACGCGTGCTCGACGCGCTGCGCGCCGACGGTGTGATCGAAAGCCCGGTCATCCGCATCTTCGGGCATTCGGCCGGGGGCCAGTTCGTGCATCGCATGCTGGCGACGGAAGGCGGCGAACTCTTTGCCGCCGCGATGGCCTCCAATCCGGGTTGGTACACGCTGCCGGTGCTCGAGCGTCGCTTCCCGGAAGGGCTCGGCGGGCTCGATCTCGATCGTGATACGCTCACCCGCTGGCTCGCCTATCCGATGATCGTCTTCGCCGGGGACCGCGACATCGTCACCGACGATCCCAACCTGCCGGCGCAGGCCGAGGCACTGGCGCAGGGCCCGCATCGCTATGGCCGCGCCCATTTCATGCTCGACTTCGCCCGAGCCGAAGCGGCGCGCCTCGGTGTGCCCTGCAACTGGCAGCTGATCACGGTCGGCGGGATCGGCCATGACGGCGCTGCGATGTCGCGCGCGGCGGCGGCCTACTGGTTCGAAGGGGGCCGCATTCCTCCGGTGGAGGAACTCGGGAAGCAGGCCGAACCCGTGCTCTGACGCTCGACACACGGACGCAGATCGACCACGGCATCTTCGGTTATTGCGGCGCGCTGGTCGTCACGTCGGAACTGCTGCTTCCTCCGGACGGAACCTCGCCCGGAGTCCTGCTCGACAAGGCGCGGAACATCGGCCGGGGCACCTTCCCCGCTGCTGCTCCGTGGCGGCGGCCTGACACCGGCCCGATAAGGGATGCCTGCCTCTTCGGTAGGCAACACTGCCGTAATCTTCGCTCGCAATCTGCGCATGCCGACCCGCTCCGATCCACGGGGAAGGGATGCAGGCAGATGTGTCGGCGGCAATGACAGCCGCTGCAAGGAGTTGTTGATGTCTCGCACCCTCCCGATGACGGCCTTTGGCCTGCTGGCCCTGTTCGCGGTGCCCGCAGCGGCGGCGGATCGCCCCCTGCCGCGCGTGCAGGAGTGGCCGGCCTATACCGCGCCGCGCACCTATAACTGGAACGGCATCTATGCCGGTATCCACTCCGGCGCGGCGTTCGACCGCTTCGACGGCGCCGCCAAGAAGAGCCGCAACGAAGTGCTGCTCGGTGGCCAGCTCGGCTACAACATGCAGCTCGGCAACATGGTCTTCGGCATGGAAGGCGACATGTCGATGAACGGCCTCAGCAGCAGCTCCAAGCGGCGAGGCGCCGGCACCAGCGCCGACATGCGCTATGTGAGCACCCTGAAGGCGCGCGCCGGCGTCGCCTTCGACCGCGTGCTGGTCTACGGCACGGGCGGTCTGGCCTATGGCAACATGAAAGCCAGCGACGGCCTGCTCTCGAAGACGAAGAGCAAGCTGGGCTATGTGGTCGGAGCCGGCGCCGAATACGGCATCACCAACAATCTGACCGCCAAGCTCGAGTACAATTACGTCTCCCTGGGCAAGCAGAACTTCCAGTTCGGCGGCAACCGGACCCGGATCGGCGTCACCGAGCACCTCGTCAAGGCGGGTCTGAACTACCGCTTCTGATCTCGCGATCGTGGCCGGCTTTGCCGAGCCGGCCCTGACTTACGGCCTTTTGGCCGTTTCGAGGTAGGGATGGAGCGCGATGTCTGGACTACCGCCCCTTGTCCGGCATCACGTTCCATCCCTGCACTCCGACAGGACAGACATGCGCGCATTGATCGTCGAGGACGAGCCGGAGCTGATGGCTTTCCTGTCCCTGCTCCTCACGAATGCCGGGCTGATCGTGGACCGCACGACCACGATCGATGCCGCGCTGTCGGCGTTGCGGACGGCACCCTTCGACATCGCCATCGTCGACCGGCGGTTGCCGGACGGCGACGGCCTGTCGATCGTCAAGGCCCTCAGCGCGGAAGAGACGCGGCCGGCCTTCCTGATCCTGACGGCGCGCGACGCCAAGACGGATGTCATCGAAGGCCTCAATGGCGGCGCCGACGACTATCTGGTGAAGCCGTTCGAGCCGGGCGAATTGCTGGCTCGCCTGCGCGTCATCGCGCGCCGGCGCCAGCCGAAGCGCTCGCTGGTCATCGCGGCCGGCAATCTCTCGATCGATCTGGAGGGGCGAAACGCCTGCGTCGGGACGGAGCCGCTCGACCTGCGCCGGCGCGAGACGCTGATCCTGGAAGCGCTGGTGCAGCGCGTCGGCCGCGTCGTCACCCGCGACGTGCTGATCGAGGCGGTCTATGGCTTCGACGACCTGATCGAATCCAATACGCTGGAAGCACAGATCTCGCGATTGCGCCGCAAGCTCAGGGATGCCGGCGCCCAGGTCGAGATCACCTCGCTGCGCGGCATCGGCTACATGCTGAAGACCTGCGCGCCCGCTCCCTGACCGCCCTCACGCGCCGTTCGCGCCGTCAGCGGAAAAGATCAGGCGCACCGTGGTGCCGCCGGCTTCGTTGCCGAGAATGGCGATGGTTCCGCCATGGGCTGCCATGATGTCGCGCACGATGGTGAGGCCGAGGCCGGCGCCGATCGAATGCGGCGACATCCGGTTGAACGGCTCCATCGCCTGCGCGCGCTTGACGGCGGCGATGCCGATGCCGTCATCGGTGACCTCCAGAACGGCCCCGTCGAGGACCCGGACCAGGATGGTCGATTTGGCCTGCGAGTGACGCAGGGCGTTGTCGACGAGATTGGCCAGCGCGGCACGCACCGTCGCCTCGTTGGCGTCGATCATGACATGGTGTTCGCCCTCCTCCTCCAGTGCGACGTCGACGCCATGGCTGAGGATCAGCGGAGCGAGGTCCGCCAGCACGGCTCGGGCGAGCGCGTTGAGCTGCAGGGGCTCGAAGGGCAGATCGGTGGCGTGCAGGCGGGCGAGCTGGAGCATCGACGAGACGATGGTGGTCAGCCGGCTCAGATCCGTCGTCAGCGCAAGGCGCGCCGGCTCGTCGGCCAACGCGTCCACCCGGCTGCGCATCACGGTGAGCGGGGTGCGCAGCTCATGCGCGACATTGTTCATGAAGCGCTGCTGCACCTCCATGTTTCCGGCAATCTGGTCGAGCGCGGAGTTGAGCGCGGTGGTCAAGGGCATCAGCTCGACGGGAGTCTCCTCCGTCGGCAGCAACCCACGGGGCGCGCGGGGATCGATGCGCGCGGCGGCCTCGGCGGCGCTGCGCAGCCGCGCGCTGATATAGGAGACGGACATGGCGATCGCAGCGGCGATCATGATCCCGAACACCACCGAGATCGCCAGCGCGGAGCCGGCGATGGCGCGCAGGAAGTAGCCGAGGATCAGGTCCCAGCCGGGTTGCCCGCCGCCTGTCGCGACGATGATGCGGGTGCCGTCCTTCTCGATGACGTCGAAGGCCAGCGCGTTGTCGCCGCCCACCCGCATCTGCGCGGCGATGGTCGGGCCGTCCAGCCGGATGTCGATGGGCAGCCCCGGCCGCAACTCTAGCGCATACTCGACGACGGATCGTCCGTCGGAGACGAGATACCAGAGCTTGGGGCTGGCGCGTTCGATCTGCACCAGCCCCGTCGTCTTCTCGACATGCAGCCCGCTGCCTGCCGGCTGGCGAACGCTTTGCTGGATGACCCGCGAGGTGACATCGTTGCGCAGGACGCCGGGATCCTCGGTGATGAAGGTGAAGGCCAGAACGGCAGCGATGAAAGCCGCGAACAGGACGATGCCCAGCAGGCTCAGCCGGATGGTGAGGGCGCGCGAAAGCGAGGTCACCGCAACCCTCCGGGCCGCGTGGTCACGGATTCAGCGTTGCGGGTCGTCACGGAGCCTCTGTGCGGGTATGGCTTGTCTGACGGGGCTTGCCGCCCTGCTTCGCCCTGCATGGACCGTATCACCGTTGCCGTTCAACTCTTTCCTGGATCTGCCGGCCTGATGTCCGTGTTGCGTGCCCTGGCGAAATGGAGCGGTGCGGTCTTCGCGCTGACCGCGCTCCTGGCCTTTGCACCCGTCTTCCCATCCGCCTTTGCGCAAGGCGGGCCGGTCACGAAAGAGCAGATCAGGCCGGGCCAGCTGCCGACGGCCTCGCGGAACGAGATTCTGAGAATGGTCGAGGGCGTCTTCGACACGGCGTCGAAGACCGTGAGCCTGCCGATCGAGCGCTCGCTGGCGCTGTTCGGCGAGCCAAACGCCTATATCGTCGGTGGCGAGCTGAGCGGTTCCTTCGTCCTTGGCGGCCGGCATGGCAGCGGCGAGCTGCGCTTCCCGGAAGGGGCGCCCGAGCCGGTGATCTGGTCGGCCCTGTCGGTCGGCATCGGGCTCGGCGCCGATTACGGCCGGGTGATCATGCTGGTCTACGGGCTCGACCGGCGCGAGGACGTGTTCGGCGTCTATGCCAGCCTCGGCGGCAGCGCTCATTTCCTGGCTGGTGCCAATGCGACGATCCTCGCCTCTCCCCGTGCCAGGATCGTCCTCATCTCGTCGGGCCTCGGCCTGCGCTTCTCGGGCGATCTCAGCCGCATTCGCATCGAGCCGGCAGGCGAGCCGGAGGTGTTGCGCCCGCCAGGCAACATCTGCGGCAACCCGGCCGATTGTCCGCCATCTGGACGCCCCTGAGATGCCAGGAGAGAAGCACGTCTAGCGCCCCCGCTCGAGGGACCGGTAGGCGGTGGCATGGAGATCGTCGAGGCGCGCCGAGATGTCCATCGCGATCAGCCCGACCTCGCGATCGTCAGCGCCCTTGCGGACGTAGAGCGGCTCCGACCACAGGACGCAGCCGCGCCCGAAAGGCAGGGCGATGCTGGCCCGATCCCAGTTGTCTAGATCGAAGCGCGCGCTGGTGACGGCGGCGAAGAGATAGATCGGCCTGCCGGAGGCGCGGGCGAGCTGCACCGCCCCCTTGCCGGCGATGCGCGAGACCTTGGGAACATCGGCCGTCAGCATGACGCTGGTTCCATCGCGCAGAGCATCGCGCATCTCGAAGAAGGCGGGAACGGCGCGCTTGAGCTGGATCTTGGGGCGGCTCTGCGTCCCCGAGCCGCGGATGGTCCGGAAACCTGCCCGTTCGACGACCGAGGCGACGACCGCGCCGTCGAAATGCAGGGAGGCCAGGACGGCTACCTGCGAGGCCCCCTGCAGCGCGGCGAGGCTCAGCATCTGCTGGCCGTGCCAGGTCAGCGCGATGAAGGGCTCGCGGCTGCGCTCCCAGGGGCGGGCGCCGGGGATCTCCGGCTTGAACCGGGTGGTTCGCTGCACGAGGTCGATATAGGCATGCAGCGCGCGGCCGGCGAGCGCCGCGGACTGGCCTGAGCTGGGACGCATCATCCGATCTCCATGGTGAATCACCCGGAGTGGTCGGCTTCACGGCTTGCTGGAACATTGCGCGGCTGCAGGGCAGCAGGCCGCTTTCGTGCGAAATCAGGGCTGGAGCGCGGTATCGACCGCGTCAGCCGCTCCGGCCATGGCTGTGGTCCGTCTTGAGGCGCCGCTCGATGAAGCGGCTATAGGAGCCCATGCTGTAGCTGAACAGGGCATAGACGAGCGCGGCGAAGACATAGCCTTCCATCACGGCGATGCCCTGCCAGTTCGGGTCGCGCAGCGAGGCGCGCACCGTATCCAGGAAGTCGAGCAGGCCGATGATGGTGACCAGCGTCGTGTCCTGGAAGAAGCCGATGAAGATGTTGACCAGCGGCGGGATGACGATCTTCAGCGCCTGCGGCAGCACGATCTTGCGCATCGACAGCCAGTAGCCGAGGCCGAGCGAGGCGGCGGCCTCGTGCTGGCCCTTCGGCACCGCCTGCAGCCCGCCGCGGACCGTCTCGGCGATATAGGCGCCGGCGAAGATGATGATCGCGACCTGCGCCCGCAGCAATTTGTCGATGGTCACGCCGTCCGGCATGAACAGCGGCAGCATCACCGAGGCCATGAACAGGATCGAGACCAGCGGCACGCCGCGCACCATCTCGATGAAGATGACGGCGATGACCTGGATCGCCGGCAGCTTCGAGCTGCGCGCCAGCGCCAGCAGGACGCCGAGCACGAAGCCGAAGGCGAGGCCGACCGAGGAGAGCATGAAGGAGAGCGGCAGGCCGCCCCAGCTTGTGGTGGTGACGATCGGCAGGCCGAAGACGCCGCCATACATCAGGACGCCGCAGCCGAGCACGACCGCGAGCCAGAGCCAGAGCAGGTTTCTCGACCAGAAGCGCGGGATCATCGACACGATCATCACGGCGAGGAACAGGACCAGCGCCAGGGCCGGCCGCCAATGCTCCTCATAGGGATAGAAGCCGAAGATCATGAAGCGCAGCTTGGCTGCCAGGAAGGGCCAGCATGCGCCGTTGCCGGCCTTGCAGGCCTGCGGCCCTCCTTCCAAGACCGCGCGGGTGACGAGCCAGTCCCAGACGCCGGTGACCAGCCGATAGATCAGCCACAGGCAGGCGAAGGTGATGACGGCGTTGAGCGGCGAGCCGACATAGGGCTTCAGCCCCGAGAGCCACCGGCGCCCCTGCGAAGGACGGTCCGGCCGCTCGATGCCGAGCATCGCCGTGTTGGTCAGATCGGCCATCTCAGCGCTCCACCAACGCGACGCGGGCGTTGTACCAGTTCATGAAGAGCGAGATCGTGATCGACATGCCGAGATAGACCAGCATGAAGATGGCGATGCCCTCGATGGCCTGCCCGGTCTGGTTCATGGTGGTGTTCGAGACCATCACCAGATCGGGGTAGCCGATCGCGATGGCGAGCGATGAGTTCTTGAAGGTCGAGAGATAGGAGCTAGTCAGCGGCGGCACGATCACGCGCAACGCCTGCGGCAGCACGACGAGGCGCATCGTCTGGCGATCGTGCAATCCGACGGCGCGCGCGGCTTCCCATTGTCCGCGCCCGACCGAGAGGATGCCGGCCCGGACGATCTCGGCGACGCCGGCCGAGGCGGACAGTCCTAGCCCGACCAGAAGCGCCGTGAATTCCGGCGTGACCTGCACGCCGCCGGTGATGCGGAAGCGGCCCCTCTCCGGCCAGTTCACCACGAGATCGGGTTGCAGCAGCAGGATGGCGAGGAGCGGCGGCCCGAGCAGCGCGAGCATGACGAAGGGCCAGGCCGGGCGGGCTTGACCGGAGGCGACCCGCCGTCGCCGCAAGGCGGAGGCGACGACGAAGGCCAGCACGATGCCGAGGACCGCCGATGCCAGCACGCCGCTATGCGCGGACGACCATTGCAGAGAGGGAACGATCAGGCCGCCATTGCTGAGAAAGACGTCGGGCAGGATCTGCCAGGCTTCCCGCACCGGCGGGAAGACCGCGACGATGAGCGCGTACCAGAGGAAGAGATAGAGCAGCAGCGGAACGTTGCGAAGGGCCTCGACATAGATCAGGGCGAGGAAGGACAGCAGCGGATTGCGCGACAATCGCGCGATGCCGACGATCAGGCCGAGCACGCTCGACAGCATCACGGCGAAGATCGAGACCCAGACGGTGTTGAGCAGCCCGACGAGCAGGGCGCGGGCATAGGTGTCGCTGGATTCGTAGCGGATGAAGGATTGGCTGATGACGAAGCCGGCCGGCCGCGACAGATAGTCGAAGCCGGTCGCGATGTTCTGGTCCGCGAGCTTCCGCGAGACGGTGCCGAACAGATAGAAGCCGACGCCGACGACGAGGGCGACCGCCACGACCTGATAGAGGATGGCGCGCACGCGCACATCGTAGAGCAGCCGCACCGGGCTGGAGGTTGATGAGGCCATCGGGCTGTTCCGTGCTGGAGACGCACCGGCCGCATGGCGCGGCCGGTGGTTTCAGGTCAATCGAGGGAACGCACGTCGGCCGGGATCACCGGAAGGGCGGCGAGTAGATCAGACCGCCCTTGTTCCAGAGCTGGTTCGGGCCGCGGCTGAGACCAAGCGCGGTCTTCTCGCCCAGGCTGCGCTCGAAGATCTCGCCGTAATTGCCGTTCTGCTTGATCGCGTTGTAGGCCCATTTGACGTCAAGGTTGAGCATCTTGCCGAGATCGCCGGTGACGCCGAGCAGGCGCTGGACCTCGGGGTCCTTGCTCTTCAGCTGCTCGTCGATATTGCCCTTGTTGACGCCGTACTCCTCGGCCGCGATCAGGGCGTTGACGGTCCAGGAGACGATGTCGCGCCAGTTGCTGTCGTTCTGGCGGACGACGGGGGCGAGCGGCTCCTTCGAGATCGTCTCCGGCAGGATGACGAACTGCTTGGGGTCATTGGCCACGGCCCGCACCGAGGCGAGGTCGGAGCGGTCCGAGGTGATGACGTCGCAGCGGCCGGAGAAGAAGGCGTTGCGCCACTCGTTGTTGTCCTCGAAGACGACCGCCTCGTATTTGATGTTCCGCGGCTTGAAGTAGTCCTCGAGGTTCTGCAGCGTCGTCGTGCCCGGCAGCAGGCAGATCGCCGCCTGAGACAGCTCTCCGGCGCTCTTCACGCCGAGCTTGGTCGAAACCATCAGGCCCTGGCCGTCGTAGAAGACGATCGGCGCGAAATCGAGCCCGAGCGAGGTGTCGCGCGAGAAGGTCATCGTCGTCTGGCGCGACAGCAGGTCGACTTCGCCGGATTGCAGGCCCTGGAAGCGGATATTGGTGTTGAGCGGAACGAACTCGACCTTGTCCGGCGCGCCGAAGACGGCGGAGGAGACGGCGCGGCAGACGTCGCTATCGAAGCCCTGACGGACGCCCTTGTCGTCGGCGTAGGAGAAGCCCGCCGAAGTCGGGGAAACGCCGCAGAGAACCTTGCCGCGCTTCTTGACGGCATCGAGCGTCGCCTGCGCCGAGGCCGGAGCGGCAAACACTGAAAAAGCGGCCGCGGCGAGACCGAGCGCGGCCAGCTTGCAGAACATCTTTGGCATAGGCTTTCCCCTTGTGCACGCCTGTCGTCGGCGCGTCATAAGCGAGCCTATTGAGGCGGGATTGCCGCGGCAAGGGCCTTTCCGCGCTCTCGACGCCAGCCGCCGCTCGCCACCGAGATGACGGGCGCGTGATGCAGTGACGCCGCCGACCGGGCGCGATAGGCTGGGCTCGAACCGGATCGCACCCCTTGAAGCCCCGACTTGTCCCATTCCTGATGCTGTGGGTTCCCCTCGCGCTCGCCGGCCTGGGGGTGGGAGCCGGCGTCGAGATCATGCGGGCGCGCGAGGCCGTCCAGCGGGAAGGGACGACGCTGCACCGCGTCATCTCGCAGCGAGTCGAACAGCATGACGCGCATTTGACGAGCCTCGCGGCGGTGCTGGCGAGCTCGACGGCGGAGTCCGGCACCTTCCGGGCCGTCATCGAGGCGATGCAGCGCTTCTATCCCCGCATCGTGGCGGTCGAATTGATCGGGCCGGGAATCTCTCCGGATGTCTCGACCGGTCGAGCGCCGGGAAGTCTCGGGGATTTCGACCTGTCTGCGCTGTCTGCACGAATCGGCGAACTGGTGCCGGGTCAGGCGGCGACGCTCGCCAGTGCCGCGGGCACGCCGTTCTACGCCTTGGTCAAGCGCGTTCCGGACAGCGGATCAGGGCCGCGCGCGCTGGTGCTCGTTATCGACGCCCGGCTCCTGACCGAGCCGGAGGGCGGATTGCCCGGTGACGCCTTCCTCACCTTGCGCGATGCGTCCGGCACGGCGATCGTCGAGCAGGGACTGCTGGTGCCGCAAAAGATTCCGATCCCGAAATTCGCCTTCGAGAAGGCCCTCAGCAGCCGGTCCCAGCCGCTGGTCCTGACATGGGCGCGGCAACCGAAGATCGCCGAGATCCTGCCGCCGGGCTTGCTGATCGGCTGGCCGCTGGCGTCCTGGCTGGCCGTGTTCCTGTTGCTCGCGATGCTGCGTGAACGGCGTGCCGGCCAGCGGGCGCGCGAAGCGATGCGCCTGCATCAGCAGGAGGCGCGACTGGCCCATGCCATGCGGGTGAATACCGTCGGCGAGATGGCGTCCGGCATCGCCCATGAGATCACTCAGCCGCTGACCGCCATCCTGAGCCAGAGCCAGGCGGGCTTGCGCCTGGCGCGTTCGGGACTGGCGACATCCGAGGAGTTGACCGGCGTTCTCGATGCGAATGTGCGGCACGCCCGGCGTGCCGGCGACATCCTCGAGCGCCTGCGGGCCTATGTCACGCGCCGCGACCCGCAGCCCCAGCCGAACGATCTCAACCGGATCGTGCGCAATGTCGTCGAGCTGACGCAGCGTGATCTGCAGGAACGCGGGATCACGCTCACGCTTGAGCTGAGTGCCTCGGTGCCTTTGGCGCGGGTCGACCGCGTCTCGATCGAGCAGGTGGTGCACAACCTCGTCCGCAACGCCGCCGAGGCCATCGAGAACAGCCCTGGCGCGAAGCGGGAAGTCGTCCTTGCGACGCGTGTTTCCGGCGGCGAGGTCGAGATCTCCGTCAGCGATAGCGGCCCGGGTATCGCCGAGGCCGATTTGGCGCGGCTGTTCGAGCCGTTCTTCACGACCAAGAGCAGCGGCATGGGGCTGGGGCTGCCGCTCTGCGAGCGCCTGGTCGAGGCGGCGGGCGGACGCATCGCCGCGCGGAGCGATCCCGGCCGTGGCGCCGTCTTCACGGTGCGTTTCCCGGCTCTTGCCGCCGGGCAGGGGATCGCGGCCGAATGAAGCCCGCTGCCCGCACGGTCTACCTGATCGATGACGATGTCGATGTCCGGGATGCTCTCGCGCTCCTGCTGCGCACGATGGGTTTTGCGGCGAAGCCCTTCGCCAGTGTCCAGGCCTTCCTGGAGCGGCCGAACCCGCGTCATGACGGTTGCCTCGTCGCGGATATCCGCATGCCCGGAACATCCGGCCTGCAACTGCTCGAGCGCATGGCTGCCGAGGCGGGACAGATGCCGACCATCATCATCACCGGCCACGGCGATGTCGCCGCCTGCCGGCGGGCCTTCAAGGCCGGCGCAGTCGATTTCCTGACCAAGCCGATCGACGAACAGGTCCTGCTCGAGGCGATCGAGGCCGGCTTCGCGCTGCTGGACGAACGCGGCCGCACGCAGGCTGCGCGTGCCGGGCGCGATGCGCGCCTCGCGAAGCTGACCCAGCGCGAACGCGAGATCCTCGACCTCGTCGCCGAGGGGCTTTCGACCAAGGAGATCGCCCGCGCGCTGGAACTCTCGCCGCGCACGGTCGAGACCCACCGCGCCAACATCGCCGAGAAGCTGGGAGCCGGTTCCGTGGCGGAGATGGTTCGCTTCGCGCTCGACGGGTAGGGACGCTCGTCCAGGCCCTTTCTGCGTAGGACTACGGAGCCCCCTCCGGCACCGCACCGATCCTTTTTCGCCACGCCGCCCGGTAGCTTGGCCCCTGTCGAGCTCAGAGCTCGCCCCATGCCCCGCACCGGAGAGACCATGTCCAGGATCCTTTTTGCCGCCGCTGCGGCGCTCGCGCTTGTCCCCGCCATTGCCGGCGCCCAGGTCCTGCAGGAGCGCAACATTCCGCTCGGCATCGCGCAGGAGATCGCACAGGCGACGGTCGAGGCCTGCGCTACCAAGAACTTCAACGTCACCGCCACGGTCGTCGACCGCGCCGGCGTGGTCCGCGCCGTGTTGCGCGCTGACCGTGCCGGCCCGCATACGGTCGCGGCGAGCCGTGACAAGGCCTTCACCGCGGCCTCGGCCCGCAACGTCACCAGCGCCATCGCCGACGGCGCCGAGAAAAACCCGGCCGCACGCCATCTCGCCTCGATCGAGGGCTTCCTGCTGCTTGCCGGCGGCGTACCGGTCAAGGTCGGCGACGAGGTGGTCGGTGCGGTCGGCGTCGGCGGCGCGCCGGGCGGTCATCTCGACGAGGAATGCGCCAATGCCGGCATCGAGAAGGTGAAGGCCAAGCTTCGCTGAGCCGGGCTGGTTCGTAACAGTGCAGGTGGCCGCCATCGCGGCCGCCTGCGTCGCCGTTCGAGGAGCATGAGATGACGCGAGGATTGCTGGCCGCCCTGATCTTCGCAGCCGCTATCTGTGTGGCTCCGGCCATGGCGCAGACGCCGCCCAGCGCTACCGAGCTCGCCGCCTATCGCGGCCTGCATGCGGCAGCTGCGGCTGGCGATGTCGCGACCATCCGCCGGCTGGCCGTGGCGGGCGACAATCTCGATGCGCGCGACGGCAATGGCCGAACGCCGCTTCATGTCGCGGCCTTTCAGGGGCATGGGGAGGCGGCTCGTCTCCTGATCGCCATCGGCGCAAAGCCCGGACTCCTCGACGATCAGCGCTATGATGCGGTGACGATCGCCGCGGTGCGCGACGACGTGCCCGTGGTGAAGGCGCTGCTGGCAACCGGCGCTTCGGCCAAGCTGATCACCAGCCGCTATGACGGCACGGCTCTGATCGCGGCCGCCCATCTCGGCCATGATGGTGTCGTCAGGGAACTGATCGAGGCCGGGGCGCCGCTCGACCATGTCAACAATCTCGGCTGGACCGCTCTCATGGAAGCCGTAGTGCTCGGCGATGGCGGGCCACGCCATGTCGAGACGGCCCGCGCTCTGCTGGCGGCCGGTGCCGACCGCACAATCGCGGACCGCCAGGGCATCACGCCGCTGCAGCATGCCAGGGCTCGTGGGTATGTGGCGATGGCCGAGCTGCTGGAAACGGCTCCGCGGCGCTGAGACTCTATAGCCGGTCCTTTCCTGCCGCTCGCCCTGACTGAAAACCTCGCTGTCACGGCATGGAACTCCGCTACCGGCTTCCCCGTTTAAGCCTGTAACGGAAGAGGTTGCCAATGCCTGCAAGAGCGATGGAATTGCGCCGTTCGGATGCTCTCACAGCGCCCGCCTGGCATGAGCGATGCCAGGATTCGAACGGAAACAGATATGTCGTCGCCGCCTGGCCGGGTGCGAGGGGCGCTACGCGTTACGAGCTTCTCGACGGTACCGGCGTCAGGAAGATCGATCGTGAGACATTCGAGCTTCCCGGCGGCGTGCGGCTCCGCCGCGACGAAGACGCTCCGTTTTCGCATTGGGCTTGAGACAGCAGTTCGCTCGCCTTGCCGATAGAAACCTTCGTTAAGACAACCCGAGCCGCGGGAGAGCTGATGGCCGATGCTCCGCTTGCCTCGCAGCGCTCGCGCATGCGTCAATTCTTCCGGGTCGCCCTGCGCTTCTGGAGCGATCCGGAGACGCGGTGGCGCGCCTGGGGGATAACCGCGGCGGTGCTGGCCTTCGTCGCCGCGCAAATTACGACTGCAGTCGGCATCAACAGCTGGAACCGCCTGTTCTTCGATGCCCTCGAAAAGCGCGACGTGGCCGGCGTGTGGTCCGCGACGGGCTGGCTGCCGCTTCTCGTCGTGGCCTCGGCCTTGTCGGTATCGGGCCTCGTCGTCAGCCGCATGCTGCTCCAGACGCGCTGGCGCGAGAACCTGACAGGGCGCGTCTCGGGCTGGTGGATCGCCGACCAGCGCTATTACCGCCTGGGTTTTCTCACCAAGAAGCTCACCGCGCCCGAATACCGGATCGCGGAGGATGTGCGCCTTTCGATCGAGCCGTTGGTCGAAATGGCGATCGGCCTGATCAGCGCCTTCATCACGGCGGCGACCTTCGCGGCCATCCTCTGGCAGGTCGCGGGCTCGGCAGAACTAACGCTCGGAGGGGTCACGGTGGTGATCCCGAGCTACATGGCGGTTGCCGCCGTCCTCTATGCGTTCGTGGCATCGGTGGCGGCCTATTTCACCGGCCGGCCGCTCGTCGGCCTCGTGTCGCACAAGAACGAGATGGAGGCCCAGTTCCGGGCTGAGATGACCCGGCTGCGCGAGAACGCCGAGAGCATCGCCCTCATTCGCGGCGACGCTGACGAATTGAGCGCCGTGGGCGAGAATTACGGGCGCGTCGTCGCGGCCTGGCTCAGGATCATCCGCCAGCAAGGCATCATCGCACTGGTGCTCAACACCAATGGCGCCCTGTTCCCGATCGTGCCGCTCCTGCTCATCGCGCCCAAGTTCCTGGCCGGCGCCGTGACGCTGGGCGCGGTCGTGCAGGTCGTGGCCGCCTTCAGCGCGGTCCAGGCCGCGCTGATCTGGTTCGTCGACAACTTCGTCAGGCTGGCCGAATGGTTCGCGTCGGTCACCCGTGTCGACGAACTGGTCGAGGAGCTGCAGGGCCTCGACGTCGGCACGATCATGGAGGGCGACACCCGGATCGAGCTTGGAAACAGCGACGACGACGCGATCCACATCGAGAACCTGTCGCTCGCCCACAGCAATGGCCGCATCGTCGTCGCGGATGCGACGGTCGCCATCGAACGGGGCGCGAAAGTCCTGATCGCCGGGGAGAGCGGCTCGGGCAAGAGCACGCTCATCCGCGCGCTGGCCGGGCTATGGCCCTGGGGTTCCGGGTCGATCCGCGTCCCCGAAGGACAGTCGATCGCCTTCGTCCCGCAGAAGCCCTATCTGCCGCGCGGCACGCTGCGCTCGATCCTGCTCTATCCGGCTTCCGACCAGGCGGTCGACGAGGAGACGATCACGGGCGCGCTGCAGCGTTGTGGCCTCGGCTATCTCTTCAAGCGGCTCGATGAGGACGATGATTGGGATCGTATCCTCTCCGGGGGCGAGCGCCAGCGCATCGCCTTTGCGCGCCTGCTGATCCAGAAGCCCGATATCATCGTCATGGACGAGGCGACCTCCGCGCTCGACGAGGAGAGCCAAGAATCGCTGCTGGGCTTGTTCGACAGTGAACTTTCTCAGGCCACGCTGATCAGCGTCGGCCATCGCCCGGGGCTCGAGGACTACCACGACCAGAAGATCACGCTGGAGCGCCGCCCCGCGGGCGCACACATGACAACCAGGCGCCTCGGCAGGTCGCTGTGGCGGCTCTTCAGGAGCCGCAGAGCAGCGAATGAGGACGCCAAGGCCGATACGTGATGAGGCCGCCGTTCACCCGGCTCGCATGATCTCCCTCGCAGTGGCAGCGGCCGGCTTTGGAACCGGCCGCTCAGGCTGAGGTCAGCCCTTCACGAATGCGAGCAGGTCGGCGTTGAGCACCTCGGCATTGGTGGTGAGCATGCCGTGCGGGTAGCCCGGATAGACCTTGAGCGTGCCGTTCTTCAGAAGCTTGATCGATTCATGCGCGGAGGCGCCGATCGGCACGATCTGGTCGTCGTCGCCATGGGCCACCAGCGTCGGCACGCTGATCGCCTTCAGGTCCTCGCTCTGGTCGGTTTCCGAGAAGGCCTTGATGCCGTCGTAATGGGCCTTGGCGCTGCCCGCCATGCCCTGCCGCCACCAGTTCCAGATCACGCCCTGGTCGATTTTCGCGCCCGGCCGGTTGTAGCCGTAGAAGGGGCCGGTCGGAACATCGAGGAAGAACTGCGCGCGGTTGTCGGCGAGCGCCTTGCGGAAGCTGTCGAAGACTTCGATCGGCAGGCCGCCGGGGTTCTTCTCGGTCTTGACCATCAATGGCGGCACGGCGCTGACCAGCACCACCTTGGCGACGCGGCCCTGAGGCTCGCCGAATTTCGCGACATAGCGGGCGACCTGGCCGCCGCCGGTCGAATGGCCGATATGGACGGCGTTCTTCAGGTCGAGATGCTCGACGACGGCCGAGGCATCGGCGGCATAGTGATCCATGTCATGGCCGTCCCAGACCTGCGACGAGCGGCCATGGCCGCGCCGGTCGCTGGCGACGACGCGATAGCCCTTCGACAGGAAGAAGAGGAGCTGCCCGTCCCAGTCATCCGAAGACAGCGGCCAGCCATGGTGGAACATGATCGGCTGGGCGTCCTTCGGACCCCAATCCTTGTAGAAGATCTCGACCCCGTCCTTGGTGGTGACGAATGACATATCGATGTCCCTTCTGTGCGCCAAACATGGTCCTTGCAGGCCATATTGTCTGATTGGCCCGCGCTTTGTCTCTTATCGTTCCGGCTTGGCGGATATGCGTCAACGCTGGCCGCGCCATGCCTCCGGCAGGTCCCGGCATGACGCGTTAAAACCCGTGTGAAAGATGTGGTCATCAGCGCCGCAACCGGCCGCTTTCGTCAAGAGCGACGAAAGTGCGGTCCATGTTCCGGCCTGGGTTTTCGGTTCGTCGCTGTTGAAGCATTAGATTGCGGTCGGCCGCTTCCGGGCATCTCCCGGTCAGGGCGCAACATAGGTCAGTTCCAGCCGCTGCGGCGGTCCCAGCTCGCGGCGGGCGGTCGAGATCGTTCGGACACTCGTCGGAGCGCGGGCGATCTCGTACATGCGGATCAGCCGCGCGCCTTCGAGATCGTGCTCCCGCAGGTCTGGGAGACCTGGCAGGGCGGACTCGGCCACGCAGGCAGTGAACGCGAAGGGCGTGTAGGCGGGAAGCTCATAGGGTTCCCACCCGTCGGATCCCATCGGGCTCGGGCGCTCCATGACCCATTCGGCGGTCGCGCCGCTGATGCGCAGGCCAGCGGGCGCGAGCGCATCGAAGGCCTGCAGGATGATGCCCTTGCTGACGTTCTTCAGATTGCAGCGCACGGTCGTTTCGTTGAGCACGGTGATGATGGCGCTGATCTCGTCATAGGCATCGACCGGAAGCGCGAGATCCTGAATGGGCAGATCACGACCCCGCGCCCACCACTGGAACCAGCTCGAATATTCGGATCGTGGAGTCGGCTGCGTAAGGCGCCTCTGTTTTGTGCCGATCTGGGGGAGCGAGGAATCGAGATAGCGCTTCTGCCCGTCCAGCCCGATCCAGGTGGAGCTCTGATATTCCGAGGCATTTCCGCTTGTGGGTGCCGAGACTTCTGGCACCGTCCAGTTCGCCATCACGGACGCAAAGCTGCGGCCATCGCGCGGGGTGACGTATCCGCCCGACCAGTTCATGCTCTTCTGGGATGGCCAGGAGACCGGCGCGGCAATCGCGATGATCCCTGACGGCGGGGGCCCCGCCGTGGGCTCGACCGCGAGAAGGAAGCTCAAGGGAGGGGTGCCCGGACGGCGGCGCAGGAAAGCCCGGCGAAACGCTGCCGCCGTCCGATTGCCGCTGAATGCCATCTGTGTGGGCAGACCGAAGCGACGCAATTCCTCGTCGCTCGCAGCCGCGGGATCGAAATGGTCCGGCGGCAGCGGATACGGCGCGATCGCGCCGTTCGGATGCAGGGATACGGTCCTGTCACGCGGGCGGATGACCATCACCGCCTCCTCAACCCGCTTTCCATTCGGCGGCGGCTTTCGTGACGGCCTCGCCGAAGGACCGGAGCGTATAATGGCTCACGCTTTGCCCGGTGCCGGTGTGCTTCGAGAGCTTCGCGAAAGCTGCGGATGCCAGTGCCGCGCCGGCCGCGGAATCGCTGGGGTAATGCAGCCCGGCGATCTCGCGGTTGCGCGCGACGCGCCGCGCCAGCGCCTTGAGCGTCTCGGTCAGGGCGGTCCGGTCGGCCTGCGGCAGCGCCGGCGTCACGATCGTCAGCACATGTTCCATGCAGGCGGCCATGAGAAGCGCCTGGGTGGCATGGCCACTTGGGTAAGCCGAGTGTCCGGGCACGGGGATCGGCGGCATCAGCGCCGGGCATTCCCAGGAAGGGCGTGGCCGCTGAAAGACCTGCTTGTAGTAGAGGGCGCCGAAGGAAGCGACCAGGCTGGCGATATGCAGAACCCGGAATGTCTGCGGATGCGAAGCCGGTGTCATTGCCAGCGCCGCCATGAAGGTGCTGATGAACTCGCCATCCTGCCCGAGAATCTCGCCCAAGGCGGATGCCCTTTCGTCACGCGCGGCGGCGAGCAGGTTCTTGATCTCCAGCGCCTGCTTGGTCTCGGTCCCGACCAGGGTGTTCAGGTCGATCAGGATGTCGGCGAGGGTATTGTTCAGCTGGGTGGTGTTCCAGTTCGTTGCCGTGAAATCCGTCAGCACGCGGAAGGCAAGCCAGCGGGCAGCCCAGTTGCGATCCGCGAAGGTCACAGGGTCTCCGCCGCCGGCGGCATTGGTGAAGAGAATTTTCTTTACCGGTCCCGGTGTCGGATCCAGCCGGATATGAACCGACTTGTGAAGGTCGCGGATTCGGCCGCCGGTCGCCGTCGATTCCATCGAGAACGGAAAATCGGCCCTGTCGGGCACGAACCAGCTCCCGTCGTCGCCGCTGATGCCGGCGTTTCCCGTGTTTCCCGTGTTTCCGGTATTGCCGGTGTTGCCAGTATTGCCGGTCATCGCGTGAACCCCGCACGGTTGCTGTTGCGGCAAACTCGTTAGGCTTCGGCTCAGTCAGGCAGTCCTGCCTTCCGCAAATGCGTGATCCATTGCTCAAGAATAGGCGAGGCGAACGGGCAGCGCTGCGCGTAGGGCGTCAGTCGAAAATCGGGCTGGACCAAAAGAAGCCGGTCAGACGCGCTTGCAGCCTCTCTCGTTCGACCCGCAGCGATCAGGCTGGCGGCAAGCGTACGTAGAGTAAAGCGGATTGATGGATTATGGGCAACTGCACTTCGTGCCCAGCCAACCGCCTGATCATAGTCGCGGTTAATGTAGTGCGCCTGGGCCAGGATGCCTTCGTGCCAGAAGCGATAGGGATCGGCCGGGGCGAGGCGTTGACCTTTCTCGCCGTGCAGAACCGCCAAGGGCCCGTTGCCGACGAAGCCACGTGTGGCGCTGCTCATCGTCCAGGCCATCGCGACGCTCGGCCCGGCCTCGATCGCCCGGTCGAGGAAGCGCTGAGCCGTGACCGTATCGCGCAGGAAGAATGCCTGGACATGGCCGTAGATCGCGAGCGCGAGCGGGTCGTTGCCGTCGCGCTCGATTGCCGCCCGCGCCCGATCGACCGCCGCCTGCGCATCGCCATCGGGATCGGGCGAGCCCAGTTCGCCGACGCGGAAGACATGCCAGAGCGCGGTGTAGGTGAAAGGGGGAGCGTAGGACGGATCGAGCGTCATCGCTTGCTGGAGGAGGCCGCGCGCCCGGGCAAAGCTGTCGGCATCCATCTTGTAGAGCAGGTCGAGGGCCTGAAGCAGTAGATCGTATGCGGTCATGTTCTGCGGATGCTGCCGCAGGGCCCGCTGCAACTCGCGCTCGCGGACATGGGGCGCGACGGTCCGGACGAGCTTCAAAGCGATGCGGTCCTGCAGGTCGAACAGTTCGTTGACCCTGCCGTCATAGTGATCTGCACTGACCACGGCGCCGTTCTCGTTGGCGATGAGCTCGGTGCTGATGCGCACGCGACGGTCGGACAGCGAGACGGTGCCGTCCATCACGTAGCGAACGCCGAGCTTGCGCCCGAAGGCCACCGGGTCGATCCGCTGCCGGCCGTATTCCAGCGTCGAGCCGCGTGAGATGACGAACAGCTCCTTGAGCCCCGACAGCGACTGGATGATCGAGTCGACCACGCCGTCGGCGATGGAAACCTTGTGGGATCGGGAGCCGTTCATGCGAAACGGCAGGACCGCGATGGAAGCTCTGGCATCGATTGCGGCATGGCTTTCGCCGATCTTGCTGCTGGGAGCGGGCCCGGGCTCGGATCGAAGGGCGAAGACGCGCACCGGCCGTTCGTGATTGCGCAGGAAGATCTCGCCCATGTCGGAGCCCAGCGTTCTCGTCGCATCGTCAAGCTGATCAAAGACTGCCTCGGAGATGATCACTCCGTCTTGTTCGGCATAGGATTGCAGCCGGGCCGCGACGTTGACGCCATCTCCGAAAATATCGCCACTCTCGAAAATGACGTCGGCGAGATGGATTCCCATGCGAAACGCGATCCGCAGGGACATCGGTTGGTCGGCCGTCGCGGCTGTCAGCGCGCGCTGCAGCGAAAGGGCACAAAGGGTCGCCTGAAGCGCGCTTTCGAACGTGGCCAGAAATCCGTCGCCGGTGTTCTTGACGGTGTGCCCGCCATGCTCGCGCACACACGGATCGATCAGATCTGCGCGCAGACTCATCAGCCGCTGGTGCGTCGCTTCTTCCGCCGCTTCGCTCAGGCGCATGTAGCCGACCACGTCGGCTGAAAGGATGGCGGCCGGACGACGCTGCATCTGCGTTGGAGCTTTCGCACCTGGTCCCGGTCCTGTCCGGACCGGGATCGACAAGGATGGATCAAGCCTCCGCGAATGCTGGCATGAGAGCTTCGTCGGGTCTACCTGTAAGCGCTTCCGTATGGGAACCATGACGTGGAAAGGCGAGCCTTCGCCTTTCCACGAGTCGCTGTCCGTCCGGATTGCGTTCCGTTGCGGGTCGGCGATACGGACGGCTGAGTGGTCGGGACCGGCGGACAAGGGATACCGCCGATCTATTTCTTCGGGCCGCTATAGAGCATTTCTATTCGCGTCAGCCCGATATCGTTCAAGGTGTGCTCGTCGAGGGGCCCGGGGCCCGCTGCACCTCGCCAAAGGGTGTAGGCTGGCACCAGCCAGCGAAGCAGCCGCGGTGCTCTGCGCGATGGCGGCACCATGAGCGGCGCTTCCGTCGCGCCGTCGCGTAACGGGGCCAGAGCTGCTAGGTTCAGAGGCGCTTTAGCGCGGTCCAGAGCGTCGTACACGATGAGCTCCGTTCTCGATCGGCTCTCACCCGGCCGCGGAATGCGGTGCTGGGCGGCCTGTCGGGGCAGAGTTCTGTGCCGTTCACGCTTCACCTTCCGTGCGCTGGATCACATAGGAATAGACTGCTCCGAAAAGCCGGATACCGGGAGCACCAGATGAACGACGGATCCCATCGCATCGCGAGCCTTCTGTCGGTGAATCCGTTCTTCGCGGGCATGCTTC
Source organism: Allobosea sp. RIT-PG3_2 (assembly GCF_057321085.1). Classification (NCBI taxonomy): domain Bacteria; kingdom Pseudomonadati; phylum Pseudomonadota; class Alphaproteobacteria; order Hyphomicrobiales; family Alloboseaceae; genus Allobosea; species Allobosea sp. RIT-PG3_2. The sequence goes on from NZ_JBXWCA010000004.1 coordinate 487,646, forward strand.
CGGGGACGCTGGAGGACATCGCGCTGATCTGTCGGCCGCAGCATCTGGCCGCACGCGAGGTCCTGTTCCTGAAGGGGGATCCGGGCGATGGCCTTTATGCCATCCGCCGCGGTCTGATCCGTATCGGCACGACAGATGATCTGGGGCAGCAGATGACCGTGAATCTGCTCGGAGGCGGCGACATCTTCGGCGAAATCGCCCTTCTCGATGGGCGTTCGCGAACCGCCGATGCGGTGGCCATGGAAGATACCGAGATGTTCTTCCTGCCGCGCCGGGATTTTCTGAAACTGCTTTCGGGCGACCCTGCAATTTCATTGCAGCTTATCGAGCTCCTTTGTGCGCGGTTGCGCGACGTGCTCCAGCGCATGGAGGACACCACCTTCTTCCCTGCCGCGACCCGGCTGGCGCGGCGCATCCTCACGCTCGCGATCGACTATGGGACGGAGGTGCACGCAACGCAGGACGAGTTGGCGTCGCTCAGCGGGATCACGCGCGAGACGGTGAACCGCCAGCTCCAGAGCTGGAAGCGGATGGGCGTTCTCTCGCTCGGCCGCGAACGCCTGACGATTCACGATATCGACGAGTTCCGCCGGATTGCGAAAATCGCAATGTCCAAGCCGGGCCGCACAAGCGTCTGAGTGACGCTAAGCTTTTTCGGTGACGACGAGGGAATGGACCGGCACAGGTTGGTCGAACCCTTTCAAGACCCGCGCTTTCAGCTCGACGAGCGGCAAGCGGGAACCGATCGCGTCAGCCGCCGCGCGATCGCAGAGAATCTCGAAATCGCGGGCGGTCGAACACAGGCGCGAGGCGAGGTTCACGACATTTCCGATCGCCGTGTAATCGAGGCGGCCCTCCGAGCCGATCCGGCCGACGGTCGCGAGGCCCATGGCAAGACCCACGCCGAACCCCAGCCGATGGTCGAGCTCGCGCTGACCGGCCAACAGCTTGTGCACGTCGACCTGCATGTCATGCGCCATTTCCAGGGCGCGCATCGCCGGGTCCGAGCAAGAGAAAGGCGCATTGAACAGCACCATCGCGCCGTCGCCGGAGAAGTTCGTCAACGTCGCTCCATGGGCGCTGACCACCTTTTCCAGAACGGTGTAGTACTCGCCGAGCATACCGATGATGGTTTCGGGTTCGGCCCGCGCCGAGAAAGCGGTGAAACCTCGCAGATCGCAGAACAGGACGACCACTTCGAGACGCCGCCCGTCGAGCAGGTGCTCGTCCCCGGTGCGTTCGACGAGTTCTGCCACCTGCGGGGCCAGGAAGCGCTTGAGCCTGCTTATGCGCTCCGAGCGCTCCTGCGAGATCGCCAGTTCGCTTGCCATCTCGTTGAAACGGGTCGCCAGCCGCTCGAACTCGTCGCCCGTCGCGAGGTGGATCCGGTGCTCGAAATGCCCTGCGCCGATCCGGGTCACCCCGTCTTCGAGAAGGACGATGGGCTCGACCATGCGTTGCGTGAGCCAGTAGGCCAGCACGGCAGCGAGGCCCGCACCGGCGACGAGCAGGGCCACCGTGCGCCATAAAGCGGCGTAGATCGGGCCGAACGCCTCCACGATGGGCTGCTTGACGACGACGGTCCAGTCGACCCCAGCGATGGGCGCCATGGCCGCGAGCACTCTGCCTCCCGTCAAATCCCGGCCGGCGATCGCCTCGCCCGGTTGGGCCAGGATCGATGCCCGCAAGTCCCGCAACGGCCCCACCGCGGTCTCATCGGCGCGCAGGACCAGGCTGATGTCCGGGTGAGCGACGAGGCGGCCCGGCTGGTCGAGCACGAAGGCTTCCCCCGTGCGCCCGACGCGGATCGCCGCGATCACGTCCCAGATGAATTTGAGATTGACCTCTGCGACCGCCACGCCGGCGGTTGGGCGGTTGCCAGCGACCGCAATCGTCATGAAAGGCTCCGAGCCGCGTTGAAACGTGACCGGCCCAAACCAGGCGCGATGCGAGCGCGCTCCCGCAACGGCCGGGTTCCCGGATTGATCATCCCCGCTTTCGACCCTGTTCAGGCCGATGCGGGACAGGAACAACCGTTCCCGGCCGGCGGCGTCGATCAGGCTGAGGCTCTGGATGGCCGGAACCTGCCGAAGCACGAGAAACGCATCGAGCCTGCGCTTCTCGTCGGCGCTATCCGACCAGGACAAGAGGACGGCCCATCCGAGCTGATCGCGGATGCCCTCGATGAAGTCCTGAATCTTGGCTGCTGCTGCCCGCGCCTCGGCATCGAGGATATCGTTCAGGCTGGTGCGCTGGTCGCGATAGCCGAACCACGCCTCGACACTCCCCGCGAACAGGAGCGGCACGACGACGGCCGCGAACAGGGCGAGAAAATACTTCCTGAACAGCGATAGTCGCGGCGCCGCTGGCATGTTGGACATCGCGTAGGCTCGCTCAGCGGCTCACCGGCCGGGTTATTCGATCACGAAGTCGGCACTGCTCAGGAGCGAAGGCGGGATGGACAGGCGGAGAGCGTTCGCAGCCTTGAGGTTGATGAACATCTCGACCTTGGTGACGCGTTGCACCGGCAGCTCCGACGGCTTCATGCCCTTGAGGATGCGGCCGGCGTAGACGCCGGTGTGACGGTGAGATTGCTCGAAATCGCCGCCATAGCTCATCAATCCGCCAGCGACGGGGAAGTCTCGGGACTGGGTGATCGCCGGTACGGCGTGAGCGGCCGCGAGCGCGGCGAGCTGCGGGCTGCGGTAAGCGAAATAGGGGTCCGACGTGAAGATGAGGCCGCCTGCGCCGGCTTGAGCGGCCCCGGCGAAAAGCGCGCCAAACTCCTGTTCCATGCTGGCCTTGAGGAGATGCAGCGTCAATCCGAGGCTGCCCGCGGCATTATGAAGGTTCGCCAACTGCGAGCTCGATGTCGGGCTTGCCGGGTTCACGGCGACCGCGAAGAGCTTCGCGCTCGGCAGCAATTCCGCCATGAACTCCAGCCGCTTGCGCGAGACCTCGACGCTCAGGCTGGATACGCCGGTGAGATTGCCGCTGGGCCGGGACAGGCTGTCCACCAGCCCGAGGGCAACGGGGTCTCCGCCCAGCTCGAATACGACCGGAATCGTGGCCGTCGCCGATTTCGCCGCGAGCGCGACTTCTGCGCCTCCGGGAGCGACGATCACGCTTGCATTGCGCTGGACCAGATCCTTCGCCAGCGCCGGCAAGCGCTGGTACTGGCCTTCCGCCCATCGATAATCGATCACGACGTTGCGCCCCTCGGCATAGCCGGTCTCGGCCAGCCCGGCACGAAAGGCCACGAGGCGACTGGCGTAGCGATCAGGGGTTTCCGAGCCGAGATAGCCCAGCAGCGGCATCGCGGGTTGCTGCGAGTAGGCCGGGCCGGCCCATGCCGCCGCCCCGCCAGCAAGCACGAGGACGTCGCGTCGGCTCATGCGACCGGGAGCCTCTGTCGAGGCGAAGGGCAGAAAGCGCAAGGCCGTCTCCTCCCAACGGCGCTCATCTGTATCGAGCGGGCGGATATTACTCCAGCCATTCGGCAACGGCATCGTTTTGTTGTGGCGCTCGGTATGCGGAAACAACTCTTTATTGCCGCCTTCCCATGAGGAATGGGCGCATCGGGCGTTCCCATGCATTGTCGCGCGGCGGCGATGCGACCGGCGCGACCGCGCAGCGGGCTAACTTCCTTCGAAAACGCGCCTGCGCGCGCTTTCAAGGTGGGTTTGCATGGCGCGCCGCGCCGCCGTCTCGTCGCCGCTCTCGATCGCGTCCAGGATCGCCCTGTGCTCGATCTGGACCGTCAGAAGGCGGGGGCGCGGCTGGATCAGCGAGAGGTTGCGATTGAGGCTGATGCCGGTCGCGATCTGCTCGTGGAGCCCGTTGAGCGTGGTCACGAAGAAATGGTTGCCGGTGGTCTCGGCGACGGCACGGTGGAAGGCGATATCCTCCTCGACGCCGAGCCGGCCCTGCTCGCTGACGATCTCCAGCGCGTTGAAGGCGTGGCGCAATCTCAGAAGCCCGTCCACATCGCGCATCTTCGCCGCCAGCGCGGCGATCTCTCCTTCCACCGCGATACGGAAGACGAAGCAGCGCTGGATGTCCGCAATGCTGCTGATCGGGGCGAAGCTGCGGACATCGGGGGCGGGCCGGCGCAGGACATAGGAGCCGGAGCCGCGCCGCGATTCGACCAGGCCGTCGTCGCGCAGGCGGCCGAGGGCCTCCCGCACGATCGGGCGGGAAACGGCAAGGCGCTCGGCGAACTCGCTCTCGGCGGGCAGCCGCGCCGCCACCGCGAAGTCCCCGGTCATGATCTGGCTCAGAATATATTCGTAGACGCGGTCGCCGAGCTTGCCCGCCGCCACCTTTGTCGCTGCCGTCACCCGCTTCGCCCCATCGCAGTTGCCGACATTCTAGTGCAGGGCCGGCTTCGGCGCATCGTCTCAAAAACTACTTTACAACTTATTTTACAAATTATACTCGCTTTAGCGGCCGCCCGGCTTGGGGCCGGTTCAGCCGTTCGACGTGGGCTGGGTAAGAAGAATTCGCTGGGAGAGACGAGATGAATTTCAGCTCTCGGGATCACTTATGCGGCGTGATGCTTACATGGCTCGGCGGGGCGCGGGTCCCGCAGAAGATCGAGCTGGGTTAGTGAGGAAGGCCGGGCAGAAGGTCGTCGCCGGTATCCGGCCGGAGCATCTCGGTTTGGGCGCAAGCCCGCTCGACGCGACGGTCACGATGATCGAAATGACCGCCCGGAGCGGCTCGTTAGCCTCGATCTCGGCGGCGCCGCACGGGTTGCGACCACCGACAAAAGCCGGAAACTTGCCGTCGGCGAGCAGATGCCGCTCGCCATCGACCCCACCGCCATCCATGTCTTCGAAGCCGCCGGCGGGCGGCGCATCTCCTCGGGAATGAACTGATGTCCAAGCTCAAGCCGGAAATCCGCGCCAAGCTCCGCACCGTCTCGGTCGCGACGGTCTGCACCGCGCTGTTCAAGCGCGGTCTTCGCAACCAGTTCATCCAGGATGTGCGGCCGCTGAGCCCGAACACCGGCACCATGGTCGGCGAGGCCTTCACGCTGCGCTACATCCCGGCGCGGGAAGACCTGAATCCGCTCTCGGTCTTCCTCGACCGGGCCCATCCGCAGCGCAAGGCGGTCGAGGATTGTCCTCCCGATGCGGTGATGGTGATCGACAGCCGCAAAGACCCGCGGGCCGCCTCGGCGGGCGCCATTCTCGTCTCGCGCCTGATGAAGCGTGGTGTCGCCGGCGTCGTCACCGATGGTGGCTTCCGCGATTCTCCGGAGATCGCCGCGCTGCCGTTCCCGGCCTATCACAACCGGCCGGCGGCGCCGACCAACCTGACCTTGCATCAGGCTATCGACATCAACGTGCCGATCGGCTGCGGCGATGTCGCGGTCTGGCCGGGCGATGTCGTGCTCGGTGACGGCGAGGGCGTGGTCGTCATCCCCGCCCATCTCGCCGACGAGGTGGCCGAGGAGGCGGTCGAGATGACCGCCTTCGAGGATTTCGTCGCCGAGGAGGTGATGAAGGGCCGCTCGATCCTCGGGCTCTACCCCGCGACCGAGGAGCAGACGAAGATCGACTTCGCGGAATGGCGCCGCGCCAACAACCGCTGAGGAACGCTCGGCCTAAGGCTCGGAACGCCTGTTCCCGAGCCAGACCAGCGCGAGGCCGGAAGCAGCGAGCAGGCCGCCGGCGATCGGGATGGCGGCATAGCCGAGGTCCAGGCTGATGACGGCGGCGCCGAGCGCGGCGCCGACGGCATTGCCGAGGTTGAAGGCGCCGACATTGATCGAGGAGGCGAGGCCGGGAGCCTCGGACGCCGCCTCCATCACGCGCATCTGCACCGGCGGCACGATTGCGAAGGCCGCCGCGCCCCAGACCAGCAGGCCGATGGCCGCGCCGATATGGCTGGTGAGGACCAGAGGCAGTGCGAACATGATTACGGCGAGCGCACCGAGGAAGATCTTCGTCGCGCCGTCCAGCGACCGGTCGGCCAGTCGCCCGCCGAGCGCATTGCCCAGGGTGAAGCCGACGCCGATCAACACCAGTCCGAGCGTGACGAAGCCGTCGGACGCACCGGTCAGGGTCGCGAGAACGGGCGCGACATAGGTGTAGAGCGTGAACATGGCGCCCGCGCCCATCACGGTCGTCGCCATCGCCAGCACCACGGCCGGGCGGGTCAGCACGCGCAGCTCACGTCGCAGGTCGGGCCGCGTGCCTGCCTCACCGCGCGGAAGCGCGAACCATAGCGCAGCGATTGCGGCGAGCCCGAGCACGGCCGTGCCGGCGAAGGCCATGCGCCAGCCGATCTGCTGGCCGATCCAGGTCGCCGCAGGCACGCCGCCGATATTGGCGATCGTCAGGCCCATGAACATCGCCGCGACGGCGCTCGCCTGCTTCTCCTTCGGCACCACGCTGGCCGCCACCACCGCGCCGAGCCCGAAGAAGGCGCCGTGGTTCAGGCTGGTGACGAGGCGGGCGAGCAGCAGGGTGAAATAGCCCGGCGCCATCGCCGACATCAGATTGCCGATGGTGAAGATGCCCATCAACAGCATCAGCGCGGTGCGCTTGCCGAAACGGCTGAAGGCGAGCGTCATGACCGGCGCGCCGAGCATCACGCCGATCGCATAGGCGCTGATCAGCAGGCCCGCGGTCGGTATCGAGACGTCCACGCCCTGGGCGATGACGGGCAGGAGGCCCATCGGCGAGAATTCGGTGGTGCCGATGCCGAAGGCGCCGACGGCGAGCGCCAGCAGCGCCCAGCGGGCATGCGGCGCGGCGGCGGCTTCGGCCGTCGCCGAACAGGTGGTTGCGGTCATTGTCGCCTCGGCTTCACGCGTCCCAGGCGGGCGCCAGGCCCGCCGGGCTGACGAGCCGCCCGTCCGGTCGGGCCAGTTGCGCGATTGCTGTCATGTCCGCATCGGACAGCGCAAAATCGAAGATCGCGATGTTCTCGGCGACACGTTCCGGCTTCGCGGTCTTCGACAGCGCGACGAAGCCCTGCTGGACCAGCCAGCGCAGTGCGACCTGCGCGGCGCTCTTGCCGTATTGCGCGCCGATCTTCTGCAGGACGAGGTCGCGCGGCACGGCCCCATCGGCCATGCCGTAATAGGCGGTGATCGCGATGCCGGCCTGCTTCGCGGCGGCGGCGAGACGACTTTGGTCCAGATAAGGATGCAGCTCGACCTGATTGGTGACGATCGGCGCAGTGCTCAGCGCTGCCGACGCCCGCATCTGCGCGATGTTCTGGTTGCTGACGCCGACGAAGCGCGTCTTGCCCGCCTTCTGTACCGCGTCCAGCATCGCGATCTGCTCGGCGATGGCGACCTCGGCCGGCCAGTGCAGCAACAGCAGGTCGACCCGGTCGACCTTCAGCTTGTCGAGGCTCTCATCCACCGAGGCTGCGAATTTGACGGGGCTGTAATTCTCGACCCAGACCTTGGTGGTCAGGAACAGGTCGTCGCGGCGGGCTCCCGCGCTTGCAAGGGCACGGCCTAGCGCCGCCTCGTTCCCGTAGATCTGGGCGGTGTCGAAGTGGCGGAAGCCGGCTTCCAGCGCGGCGGGCACAACGGCCTCCACCTCGGCGTCCGACATGCGGAAGACGCCGAAACCGAGCGCCGGAATCTCCGCGCCATGCGCTTTCACGATTTCCATTGTCTGTCTCCTGAGTGCTTAGGCGGCCTGCGCCTTGGGTTTGGTGGCGAGCGCCGGGATGACGTCCGACGCCAGTTCTTCGATGATCTCCACCGGCGGCCGTGCCGACTGCCTGAGGTTGAGGGCGAGGTGGTCGACTCCGGCGGCCGCCAGGGCCTGCAGATGCGCGACCAGCCCGTTGCGACCCACGCGCGCCCCGAAGCGGATTGGCTCGGCCGGCGCGGCGGCATCCTCCAGAAGATCGAGATGGAAGGCGCTGATGAAGGCGCCCGGGCCGGTGGTGGCGGCCCGCCAGCGCGCGACCTGTGCCGCCATGCGCTCGACGCTGCCGGGATAGACGAAGCGGCCATCCATGTTGGCCGCGAGCCAGGCGTCGTCCTGCCGCGCCTGTCCGGCGACGACGAGCGGTATGCTCGGCTGGTCGGGCCGGGGCAGCAGATCGAGCCCCGCCATCCGCTCTCCGTTCACCGGCAGCCCGCCGGGCTGCCAGGCCGCGCGCAGATAGGCGACGGCCTTGCGAAAAGCTTCGCCCCGTGTCTCGAAATCGAGACCGAGCAGCGGATATTCGACCGGTCGGTCGCCCGAGGCGACGCCGAGGATCAGGCGACCTCCGGACAGCGCGTCGACCGAAGCCGCGGCCTTGGCCGTCATCAGAGGATGGCGGATCGGCAGCACGACGGCAGCCGTTCCGAGCGCAATATTGCGCGTCTGGCCGGCGAGGAAGCCGAGCAGCGTGAAGACGTCGTATACCGAGCCTGCGTCGCCCATATTGACCCGGTCGAACACCGGCACGTCGCGCAGCCAGACGGCCGAGAAGCCGAGATCGTCCGCCCAGCGGATCAGCTCCGTCTGCCGGCTGAGATCGGGGACGCCGGGCGGACGCCCCTGCTCGATGCGGCGGGCTTCGCCGGCGGGCGACCAGTCGTTGTCGAGCGGCAGCTCGAGGCCGAGCGTCAGGCGATCCGGCTTCCGGATCAGGTCCAATGCGGAGTTCCGTGTCATGGCCGGGAGATAGGGCACCGCGACCAGCTTGATAATCACGCCTCCTGCCACATTATCTGTGAACGGGCTTCACAGACGAGAGCGTCCTGGATAATCGCGCCGGCGGCTTACGGCGTCATGACGACGGCGCGCCTCTCGACCGACTCATCTCAGGCTTCCGCCTTCAGGGCGGGAGCGGTGCCATGGCTCTTGCGGTGGACGATGGTCTTCTCCAGCGCCTCCCAATCCCAATCGATGCCGAGGCCCGGCTTGTCGGAAGGGATCGCCTTGCCGTTCTCGATGCGGATCGGCGAGGAGGTGACGAGGTCGAGCTGGGGAATGTATTCGAGCCAGCGGCTGTTGGGCACCGCGCAGCACAGCCCGAGATGGATCTCCATCAGGAAATGCGGGCAGACCGGCACGTTGAAGGCCTCGGCCATATGCGCGACCTTGAGCCAGGGCGTGATGCCGCCGATCCGGCCGACATCGACCTGCACGATCGAGCAGGCGCCGGCCTCGAGATAGTCCTTGAACTGCGAGAGCGAATACATCGACTCGCCGACCGCGATCGGCACGGTGGTCGATTGCGAGAGACGCCGATGCGCGCCGACATCGTCGGCATGGATCGGCTCCTCGAACCAGGCGACGTCGAGCTTCTCGTAATGACGCGCCCGCCGGATCGCCTCGTCGAGGGAAAGGCCCTGATTGGCGTCGGTCATGATCTCCCAGCCGAAGCCGACCTTGTCGCGCACCGCGGAAAGGCGCTTCACATCCTCGGCGACATGCGGCCGGCCGACCTTGACCTTGGTACCGCCGAAGCCGCTTTCCTTGGCCTTGAGCGCCTCCTCGACCAGCTCGGACTGCTCCATGTGGAGCCAGCCGCCCTCGGTGTAATAGAGCTCGATCGCATTCTTGGCGCCGCCGGCGAGCCGGTGCAGCGGCAGGCCCGTCTTGCGGGCGCGCAGGTCCCACAGCGCCGTGTCGATCGCGGCGAGCGCGATCGAGGTGATGCCGCCCACCGTCGTGGCGTGGACGCGGAAGAACAGGGCTCGCCACAGCCCCTCGATCTCCTCGGCCTCGCGGCCGATCAAGACGGGTGCGAGATGATCGTCGATCAGCTTGCAGACCGAGGAGCCACCGGTGCCGATGGTGTAGCTGTAGCCCGTGCCGGTCACGCCATCCGCATCGGTGATGCGGACCATCGGCGTCTCCTGCAGCTCGAAGCTCTGCACGGCGTCGGTGCGCTTGACCTTGGGCTTCAGGTCCGCCTGCAGCACTTCGACGGATACGATTTTGGCCATTCTCGGCTTCCTTCCCGGGTGATCTCTCAGCGTTTCTCCGGCCGGTCCGCATGCCAGCCATTGTAGCGATGCCATGACGTCTTCAGATGCGACTCCACCGCGGCCTGCGCGCCGTCCTCGTCGCCGCGAAGGACCGCGCCGAGGATGGCGCGGTGCTCGTCGAGCATCGGCGCGATGTCGTGGGGAATACGGCTGAACAGCCGGGCGTGGTGCAGATGCGGATGCAGGCCTCTCACCGCCTGGGCCAGGATCTCGTTGCCGGCTGCTTCCAGTATCGCCTCATGGAAGATTTCGTCGGCGCGGCTGGCACCGACATAGTCCCACGCCTGCCCGCGCGGAGGATCGCGCTCCATCGATGCGATGCTGGCGCGCATCCGGGCGATCGCGTGAGGATCGCGGCTGCGGGCGAGCTGCCTGGCGGCCCAGCCCTCGTTCAGTATGCGGAAATCGCGGAGTTGCTCGAACCATTCGCGTGGCGGTTCGGGCGCCACGGAGAAACCGGTGAAGGATGCCGAAGCGACGAGGCCGAGCGCGGAGAGCCGTGTCAGCGCCTCGCGGATCGGCGAGGAGCTGACCTCGAACTCGCGGGTGAGCGCATCGATATTGAGCTTCTCTCCCGGCGCATAGGCCCGATCGAGGATGCGTTCCATCAGAACGGCCGTGACCTGATCGACCAGCGCCACGCGCGCCAGAACGGGCTTTACGATCATGCCGAGTTCTCCCCAAGCGTTGATCATCCATCGCCGATCATCGGCCGTCAATCATCGATCGTGCATGATTTTGGGAATGGCATTGCCGAGGCAATGGACCGGTCGACTCCGGGGCGCACGACAAACGAGGCCAGTCCTCTGCACAGGCCTCTGTTGGATGAAGGGTTCTCTAAGGGCTGATCGCCGGCGTTCTCGAGTCGAACAAGCTACATCGATGCGACGGCGAGATCACGCCCGCATCCTGCCGCTCCGCCTGCACGGCCTGCGATCGCGCACGCCTTTTCCGGCCAGGCCCATGTCGCGATTCGGCAATCAATAGTCCTGCCTGCCATGGCAATACGCGATCTGGTGGGATGTCCTCCAGATCGCGGCTGGCGTGAAATGCGAATGCGTACGCAGTTTGCCCCGACATCGGTTTGCCCCGGGCAAAATCGCGTGCAGGATGCTGTCAGACCGTCTCGCCGACCGCCTGCAGATAGAGGTCGAGGATCGCCTCTTCCTCCTTGCGCTCTTCGAGATCGCGCTTGCGCAGCGCCACCACCTTGCGCAGCACCTTGACGTCGTAGCCGTTGCCCTTGGCCTCGGCATAGACCTCCTTGATGTCGTCGGCGATCGTCTTCTTCTCTTCCTCGAGCCGCTCGATGCGCTCGACGATGCTCTTGAGCTGGTCGCCCTGAACCGGATCGTCCATCTGATATCCTTCCGGGGTATAAAAATTCGGCCGGCAGCGTTCGCCCGGATCGGGGCTGGGCGTCAAGCCGGAAACCGCTCGCCCTCAACAGCTGTGATGCCGCAATCACCCGCTTCGGGCCGACGATGAAAAGTATGACTTAATCTGGATAAGACAGATGACGCCGGCCTTCGCGCCATCTAGGAAGAATCAAGAGGACCGTCGCGGCCAGCGACGACGCTGGGTGGAAATGGGCAACGTGCACAGTCCTGCGAGCGAGACAGCGAAGCCGCGCGCGACGGCGCGGAAGATCTACGATGCCGCCGTCTCCCGGGCCCATCCGGCCGAATGCCTGCCGCAACATCTCCCGCCTGCCCCTGCAACGGGCCGCCTGATCCTGCTTGCAGCCGGAAAGGCTGCCGGCAGCATGACCGCCCTTGCCGAGGCGCATTATCTCGATGGCGGTTTTCCGCAGGAGCGACTTTTCGGTCATGCCGTAGCTCGCCACGGCTACACCGCTCCGACCCGCCGGATCCCGATGATCGCCGCCGGCCATCCCGTGCCTGATCAGGGCAGCATCGACAGCGCCGAACACGCGCTGGCGCTGGCGGCTTCCGCGACCGCGGACGATCTCGTGCTGGTCCTGCTTTCGGGCGGGGGCTCGGCCAATTGGGTTGCCCCGGCCGGCTCGCTTACGCTTGCCGAGAAGCAGGCCGTCAACAAGGCGCTGCTGCGCTCCGGCGCCCCAATCGGTGAGATGAACATCGTCCGCAAGCGCCTGTCGCGCATCAAGGGCGGCCGGCTCGCGCTTGCGGCGGCGCCGGCGAAGCTGCTGACGCTCGCCATCTCGGACGTGCCGGGCGACGAGCCCACCGCCATCGCCTCGGGCCCGACCGTCGCGGACCCGTTCACTACGGACGAGGCCCGCGCCATCGTCGCCCGCTATGGGCTCGATCTGCCGCCCGCCGCCCGCGCGCTGCTCGACGACTCCGCAAACGAGACGCCGAAACCCGGCCATCCCGCCTTTGCCAACAGCGCGTTCCGCATCATCGCCCGCCCGGCCGATGCCTTGGCCGCCGCCCGCGCCGTCGCCGAGGCGGAGGGCTACGAGGTGCACGATCTCGGCCCCGATCTGGAAGGCGAGGCGCGAGAGGTCGCGGCAGATCATGCCGAACTCGCACGCCGGCTGAAGCGCGAGGGCAGGCGGGCCGCCATCCTCTCCGGCGGCGAACTCACGGTGACGCTGCGTGGCTCCGGCCGGGGCGGCCCGAGCCAGGAATACGCGCTGGCGCTGGCGATCGCGCTGGCCGGCGAGCCCGGCATCGTCGCACTCGCGGGCGACACGGACGGCACGGATGGCGGCGGCGGCGAGGCGACCGACCCGGCAGGCGCGCTGGTCGATCCCCAAACTTTGGCGCGCGCCGCCGAGATCGGCCTTGATCCCGCCCGATCCCTCGCCGAAAACGATTCGACCGGCTTCTTCGAAGCGCTGGGCGATTTGCTGCAGCCGGGACCGACGCTGACCAACGTCAACGACTGCCGCGTGATCCTGATCGAGCCGTGAGATTCTCCTTCAATCAGCGAACGGGCCTTCTGGCCGCCTGCTGCGCCACAGCCTTCATCGCAGGCGCCGTGCCCGCGAAGGCCGATCTGCGCATGTGCAACACCACGTCGAGCCGGATCGGCGTCGCGATCGGCTACCGCGACGCGCAGGGCTGGACCACCGAAGGCTGGTGGAACATCAGCCCGCGCGGCTGCGAAACCCTGCTGCGCGGCACGCTGGCGGCGCGCTTCTATTACGTTCACGCCGTTGACTACGACAAAGGCGGCGAGTGGACCGGCAAATCCGTCATGTGTGTCCGCAACAAGGAATTCACGATTCGCGGCATCGAGGACTGTCTGGCACGCGGCTATGACCGCGCCGGCTTCTTCGAGGTCGACACCGGAGAGCAGAAGAGCTGGACGATCCAGCTCACCGATACGGGCGGAACTGCGTCGCCCCGACCATGAGCGGCGCGGCGAGGCGGGTGCGAGCACGAGAACGATAAAAGGCGGGCCATTCGGGCCTGCCCAAAGGGAAACAGGGGACGCCGCGTCGGGGCAGCAGGATTGCTGGCCGATGGCAGCTCTGCAACGATTGAAGGGGCCTGGATGGGACCGAAGCCGCACCGGCTCTCGGACCGCAGGGGAAAAGCAATGAAGCGCGAACGCCGGATCAAGATCATCGCCACCCTCGGGCCGGCTTCCTCGAGCGAGGAGATGTGCGCCAAGCTTTTCGAGGCGGGCGTCGACGTCTTCCGCATCAATATGAGCCATACCCAGCGCGAGACGCTGGCCGAAAAGATCGCGATGCTGCGCGGCCTGGAGGCCAAGTTTCATCGTCCGGTCGGGATTCTCGCCGATCTCCAGGGCCCGAAGCTGCGCGTCGGCCAGTTCGGCGGCGATGGCGGCGTGATGCTGGAGAACGGCGCCCGCTTCACGCTGGATTCCGATCCGGCGCCGGGCGACGTCAAGCGCGTCCACCTGCCGCATCCAGAGATCCTGAGCGCGCTGGAGCCCGGCCACACCCTGATCCTCGACGACGGCAAGCTGCGCCTCGTCGTCGAGAAGGCGTCGCCCAAGGAGGCGGTCACGCGCGTCACGGTCGGCGGGCGGCTGTCCTCGCGCAAGGGCGTCAGCCTGCCCGACACCACCATCGCCGTCTCGGCTATGACCGAGAAGGACCGCGCCGATGCCGAGGTCGCGGCCGAGGTCGGGGTCGACTGGATCGCGCTCTCCTTCGTGCAGCGCCCCGAGGATATGGCGGAGCTGCGCAAGATCGTGCGCGGCCGGGCGCTGGCGCTCGCCAAGATCGAGAAGCCGCAGGCGGTCGTGCGGATGGAGGAGATCATCGACGCCTCCGACGCCATCATGGTGGCGCGCGGCGATCTCGGGGTCGAAATGCCGCTGGAGAAGGTCCCCGGCACGCAGAAGCGGCTGACCCGCATGGCCCGGCTCAAGGGCAAGCCGGTCGTGGTCGCGACGCAGATGCTGGAGAGCATGATCACCAGCCCGGTGCCGACCCGCGCCGAGGTCTCCGACGTCGCCACTGCCGTCTTCGAAGGGGCCGACGCGGTGATGCTCTCGGCCGAGAGCGCCGCTGGCCAGTACCCTATCGAAGCGGTGACGATGATGAACCGCATCGCCGAGGAGGTCGAAAACGACGCGGTCTACCGTTCGATCCTCGATTCGCAGCGCAACGAGCCGGAGGCCACCGGTGCCGACGCCATCGCCAAGGCCGCCCACGAGATCGCCGAGACGCTGAACCTCAAGGCGATCTGCGCCTGGACCTCGTCCGGCTCCACCGCCTTCCGCATCGCGCGCGAGCGCCCGAACTCGACGGTGATCGCGCTGACGCCGAACCGCGCCACGGCGCGCCGGCTCACTTTGGTCTGGGGCGTCCACGCCATAGTGACCAAGGACGCCAGCGACGCCGACGACATGGCCTTCCGCGCCTGCAAATTCGCGGTACGCGAGCATTACGCCAAGATCGGCGACCGGGTGATCGTCGTCGCCGGCGTGCCGTTCGGGACGCCGGGCGCGACCAATATGGTGCGGATCGCCTTCATCGCCCAGGAGCATGTGGCGAAGGCCTGAGCGGGGAGGGCAGGGCGCGGCTGGTTGCGACGCTCAGGCGTCGCGACCATCGACCTCGGTCTTGAGCGCGTCGACCGCCTTCTTCACGGCGTCGAATTCCGGATAGATCGTCAGCGCCTTGCGGAAGGCGATCATGGCGCCCTTGTCGTCGCCCTGTTGGCGCAGGATCATGCCGAGCCCCATCATCGCGCCGTAATGGCGCGGCTCGCGCTTCAGCGTCTCGCCGATATCGATCATCGAGCGGATTGAATCGCCGGAGAGGTAGAGCGCATTGGCACGCTGGTTCCAGGCCTCGGCCCAGTCCGGTTGCAGGCTGATGACGCGATCCAGCAGCTCGATCGCGATTTCCGTCTGCTTCTCCTGCAAGGCCTTCTGAGCGCGGGTCATCAGCAGGTCGGCGGTATCGGAGCCGGATCGCGCCCAACGCCGCTGGATCAGCCGCGCGACCCCCTCGGCCTCTTCCTGCGTCTTGGCCTCATGCAATCGCTCGAACAGCCGCTCGAGCGTCGCAGCCGGGCCGCGTTGAGGGGCGGAGGGCGTGACGGGATTATCGGCTTTGTCGGAAGGCGCGACCGTGCCGGGCCGCGGCGGCGCGGCCTCCTGAGCGGGAGCCGCGACCGTGCCGAGAGAGGCGGCCACGGCCAATCCGAAAGCGAAAGCAGGCGCCAGATGGAAACGCATCATGCCGTCGACTGTAGCCACGTGTTCAGGCAGGTCAAATCACGCCTGGGCGAGCGCGCAACGCAAAAAGCGGGGCGCGCCGGTCGGCGCCCCGCTCTGCAAAGTCCCGGTCGGGCTTTCGCGCGGCGAGAGCCGCGCAGAAGCTCAGCCCTGACGCGCCTTGAAGCGCTTCTGGACCTTGTTGATGATGTAGACGCGGCCCTTGCGGCGCACCAGCTGGTTGTCGCGATGGCGCGCGCGCAGCGACTTCAGCGAATTGCGGATCTTCATCGTCTCAACTCCATCGACCCGCCCTTGCGGACGCGCCGGTCAAAAACCTTCAGCCTGCGACTTGGGGCCAAGCCCTCACCGCCCATGACAATGGTGCGACTGATGCGATGGCGGCTGTATACGGATTTTTCCGCAGATCGCAAGTGCGTTCGCACTCGCACGCGCAAAAGAGCGCGGGAAAGTCCGGGGAACAGAGTAGCCGCGGCAGCGTTTCCCCTGAGCTTTCCTCGGGGGGACCCCATCATGCGCATTTCGACACTGGCTTTGATCGCTGCCGCAGGCCTCGCTCTCGGCGCCTGCGGCAATACCACGGAGCAGCGCATCGGCGGCGCAGCAGTTGGCGCCGGCACCGGAGCCGTCGTGGCCGGGCCGGTCGGTGCCGTGGTCGGCGGCGCGGCAGGTGCGGTGACAGCCCCGACCGTCGTCCGGACGACCCGTCGCGCCACCCGCTGACGCAGCATCGATGGCGGGGGCGGCTCGGCACGCCGCCCTTCGCAGCAGGATCGAGCCGCGAATGGGGCCACCGGTTTGCCCTCCTCCTGCCGGCTGTCATCAAACTCTCATCGAGCGATCCAATGCTCGTCGGATGGCCGATTCGCTGCAGAGACTCCACGCTGCCGTCCTCGAAGCGCGATTCCGGGACCCGGCTTGCTCGCGAACCGCAAAACTCTTTGCCGACGGCCTGCCCAAGATGGCGAAGAAACTGGCTGAGGAAGCGGTCGAGCTCAGCCTTGAAGCGTTGCAAGGCAAGCGACAGGCGGCGATCCTCGAAAGCGCCGATCTCATCTACAACCTGATCGTCCTCTGGACCGCCATGGGGATCGAGCCGGATGAGATCTGGAGCGAGATCGACCGGCGCGAGCGGCTTTACGGAATCGCCGAGAAGCTGCCGAAGGGCGGCCGCGCACAGCGCGCGAAGCGAAGCCGGCAACAGGCGCCCGCCGTCGCGGCGCAAACGCGTTGAGACGGCGCATGACGGCATCCCTGTCCACAGTCGCGGAGAATTCGGGCCCTCGATGATTTTGGGGTTGCCAAGACGAAATGAAGCCGTTATCTCGGCGTCCATCAGGCCAGACGCTCTAGCGTCTTGACGCTCTGAGACGCGCCCGTAGCTCAGCTGGATAGAGCATCAGACTACGAATCTGAGGGTCAGAGGTTCGAATCC